>NZ_JBJDPS010000053.1:0-1102 GCF_044901685.1 Micromonospora sp. NPDC050397 | reverse complement strand
CACCATCGCGAGGTCCCGAGCGGAAACCACCGTCGCGGGAACCACCACGAGAATCCCGGTCACCACCGAAACCACCCTCACGGGGACCCGAACGGAAACCACCCTCACGTGGCCCGGAACGGAAGCCGCCCTCACGGGAACCACCATCGCGAGGTCCGGAACGGAAGCCGCCCTCACGGGAACCACCATCGCGAGGCCCGGAACGGAAACCACCCTCACGGGAACCACCATCGCGAGGCCCGGAACGGAAACCACCCTCACGGGAACCACCATCGCGAGGTCCCGAGCGGAAACCACCGTCGCGGGAACCACCACGAGAATCCCGGTCACCACCGAAACCACCCTCACGGGGACCCGAACGGTAACCACCGTCGCGGGAACCACCACGAGAATCCCGGTCACCACCGAAACCACCCTCGCGAGGCCCCGAACGGAAACCGCCCTCGCGGGGCCCGGACCGGTAGCCGCCATCACGGGGGCCGCCACCGTCACGCGGACCGGAACGGTAACCACCGTCACGGGAGCCACCACGAGAATCCCGGTCACCACCAAAGCCACCCTCACGGGGACCCGAACGGAAACCACCCTCACGGGAACCACCATCGCGAGGTCCCGAACGGTAACCACCCTCACGGGAACCACCACGAGAATCCCGGTCACCACCAAAGCCACCCTCGCGAGGGCCGGACCGGAAGCCTCCGTCGCTCTGGCCACCACCGCGATAGCCGCCGCCACCGCCGCCGTAGCCGCCTCGCTGCCCACCACCGGAGTAGCCGCCGCGCTCACCTGATCCGCCACGGGCATCGCGGTCACCCCGGTAGGTCGGGCGGTCATCCCGACGTGGGGATCCGCCACGACCACCGTCGCGGTTGGGGCGATCGTCGCCTCGGCGCTGACGGTCGTCGCCCTGGGGTCCTGAACTCACGGGTACATCCTTCCTGATGGCACGGGGGCCGGAGCAACGCAGTCAAGGGCCGACCCGGATGGGGCGGCCCTCGACTGAAAGATTGTCCGGCGGCGTCCTACTCTCCCACACCCTCCCGAGTGCAGTACCATCGGCGCTGGAGGGCTTAGCTTCCGGGTTCGGAATGTAACCGGGCGT
>NZ_JBJDPS010000052.1:0-1298 GCF_044901685.1 Micromonospora sp. NPDC050397 | reverse complement strand
GGCGGATTCCAGGGGTCGTTGCAACACGGTGGTTAGTCGGTGACGGTTAGGAGTTTAGCGAGGCGCTCGGCTGGGGTGTCCCAGCCGAGCGTTTTGCGTGGTCGGCCGTTGAGTTCGGCGGCGACGGCGGCGAGGTAGTGCGGGCTGTGGGTGGACAGGTCGGTGCCTTTGGGGAAGTACTGGCGGAGTAGGCCGTTGGTGTTCTCGTTCGAGCCGCGTTGCCAGGGTGAGTGCGGGTCGCAGAAGTAGACCGGCATGTCGGTGGCCATGCTGAACTCGTGGTGTAGTGCCATCTCACCGCCCTGGTCCCAGGTCAGGGACCGTTTCAGGTGGGTGGGCAGGGTGGCCATCGTGGCGAGGAGACCGTCGCGGACATGGTCGGCGGTCCGGCCCTGTCCGAGGTGCACGAGCAGGACGTAACGGGTGGTGCGTTCGACGAGGGTGCCGATCGCGGACGCGCTGTCCTTACCGATGATCAGGTCGCCTTCCCAGTGTCCGGGCACGGCCCGGTCCTCGACCTCGGCCGGCCGGTCACTGATCATGAGCATCGGAGCGACGAACCGGGGTTGGCGTTGCCCCGGCTGCCGGTGAGGTCGACGCACGGCCCGTCCGGTCCGCAGAGCCGCGGTCAGTTCCCGGCGTAGCTCGCCCCGGCCCTGGACGTAGAGCGCCTGGTAGATCGTTTCGTGGGACACGTGGAACTCGCTTCGCTCGGGGAAGTCCCGACGCAGCCGACGGCTGATCTGCTCGGGACTGTGCTTGAGGCCCAGCATCGCCTGCACCAGGAAACGCAGCCCCGGGCGGGCGGCGAGCTTGCCCGTCTTCGGACGCGGCCGCCGCGCGTCGGCGCGTTCCTGAGCAGCGTAAGGCCGGTAGTCACCGCTACCGGGATGACGGTTACGGCGTATCTCCCGACTGATCGTGGACCGGTCCCGTCCCAACTCAACCGCGATCGAAGCCTGAGCGGCGCCTTCCCGGAGCCGGTCAGCGATCACGATTCGCTCGCCCTGCGACAGGAACCTCCCCGACACAGGCGAACGCCGGGCAGCAGAACGTTCGCTCCGCTGCCCGACGTCCCCCTGGCCGGTACTACCGAACCGCCAACGGTGTCCCGTCCTACGGTTGACCCCGACGATCCGACACGCCTGCCCCGTACTCACACCCTGCGCCACAAGATCCAAATATGCCCGACGCTCAGCGTCCAACCTCTTCCGACCCTGCGGCCGACGATCGCTGCGAACCTCGAACATCACAACCCCTGACACGATCAGGCGTTGCAACGATCCCTAGAACCCGAG
>NZ_JBJDPS010000051.1:0-1422 GCF_044901685.1 Micromonospora sp. NPDC050397 | reverse complement strand
ACCAGGAGGTTGGCTTAGAAGCAGCCACCCTTGAAAGAGTGCGTAATAGCTCACTGGTCAAGTGATTCCGCGCCGACAATGTAGCGGGGCTCAAGTACACCGCCGAAGTCGTGGCATTGATGCAGATTCGTCTGTGTTGATGGGTAGGGGAGCGTCGTGTATGCGGTGAAGCGGCAGAGTGATCTAGCCGTGGAGTGTACACGAGTGAGAATGCAGGCATGAGTAGCGAATCGAGGGTGAGAAACCCTCGCGCCGGATGACCAAGGGTTCCTGGGCCAGGCTAATCCGCCCAGGGTAAGTCGGGACCTAAGGCGAGGCCGACAGGCGTAGTCGATGGACAACGGGTTGATATTCCCGTACCCGCTTCAATGCGCCCATACTGAACCCCTTGATACTAAGAGTCCTTAAGTCAGTCGCCTCTTCGGAGGGGATGTTAGACCGAACGCTCGGCCTGATTGGGTAGTAGGTAAGCGATGGGGTGACGCAGGAAGGTAGTCCAGCCCAGGCGATGGTTGTCCTGGGGTAAGCATGTAGGGCGGGACGTAGGTAAATCCGCGTTCCTTAAGCCTGAGATGTGATGCCGAGCCGATTGTGGTGAAGTGGATGATCCTATGCTGCCGAGAAAAGCCTCTAGTGAGTGTTGTGGCGGCCCGTACCCTAAACCGACTCAGGTGGTCAGGTAGAGAATACTAAGGCGATCGGGTGAACTGTGGTTAAGGAACTCGGCAAATTGCCCCCGTAACTTCGGGAGAAGGGGGACCTCTGCTGGTGATGGGCCTTGCGCCTGGAGCTGGTGGGGGTCGCAGTGGCCAGGGGGAAGCGACTGTTTACTAAAAACACAGGTCCGTGCGAAGTCGTAAGACGATGTATACGGACTGACGCCTGCCCGGTGCCGGAACGTTAAGGGGACCGCTTAGTCAGATTCGTCTGGCGAAGGTGAGAACTTAAGCGCCGGTAAACGGCGGTGGTAACTATAACCATCCTAAGGTAGCGAAATTCCTTGTCGGGTAAGTTCCGACCTGCACGAATGGCGTAACGACTTCCCCGCTGTCTCAACCGCAGACCCGGCGAAATTGCACTACGAGTAAAGATGCTCGTTACGCGCAGCAGGACGGAAAGACCCCGGGACCTTCACTACAGCTTGACATTGGCGTTTGGAGCGTCTTGTGTAGGATAGGTGGGAGACTGGGAAGCTCGGACGCTAGTTCGGGTGGAGTCATTGGTGAAATACCACTCTGGTCGTTTTGAACGTCTAACTCTGGTCCGTGATCCGGATCGGGGACAGTGTCTGGTGGGTAGTTTAACTGGGGCGGTTGCCTCCTAAAGGGTAACGGAGGCGCCCAAAGGTTCCCTCAGCCTGGTTGGCAATCAGGTGTTGAGTGTAAGTGCACAAGGGAGCTTGACTGTGAGACTGACGGGTCG
>NZ_JBJDPS010000050.1:0-1433 GCF_044901685.1 Micromonospora sp. NPDC050397 | reverse complement strand
AAACATACGTATTTCTTTTTCAGAAATGAATACAATTGATGAAGTTAATCTCTTCGTTGAAAAACTTAGTTCTATTTTAAAAAAATAACGCAAATTGTAAAATGAAGTTAGCCACCTTGAGTCAAGCAAAAAACATCTGAATCTCTTATACTAGAAGTTCGACCAAATAGTATAAAAAGGAAATTCAGATGCAAGACTATTCTATCACAAGCCAGAGCAAAGGGAAACACCTGACCAATCAAGACCGTTTAAACATTGAACGTTGGCACAATAAAGAAGGACTGAGCAACCGTGAGATTGCGCGCTTATTGAATAAAGCTCATGGGACGATTGACAGAGAGATGAAGCGAGGGGAAATCCAGCTCAAGCGGAAGGTAAAATACTCTGCTAAAAAGGCTCAAGAAAATTATGAAGGATTGAGGGCTCACAGTGTTCGTCCGAGTAAACTCACGACTGAGATTGATTGTTATGTGAGTACACGTCTTAAAGAAGACAAGGACTCTTTGGAAGTCATTCATCAGGCTCTAAAAGGAGTTTCTCTGAGCAGCCTCTACAATTGGGTCAACTGGGGCTGGTTAGAAGCCAAGCGTCATCATCTTTTCTATCCGCAGTATAAGGCGGCAAAGAAAATCAAACCTCGTGCGCCAAAGCATCCTTTTGGTAAGTCTATTGAAGAACGGCCTGAGTTCATTAACAATCGCTTAGAAGTGGGGCATTACGAGATTGACACGGTCATTCTTACGAGAGCTAAGAACAAGGTGCTTTTGACGCTCACAGAGCGAAAATACCGCACGGAGATCATTCGCTTGATTGATGGGAAAACAGCACAGGCGGTCAATGATGAGCTGGTGGAACTTCAAAAAAGTTATGACTTCAAATCCATTACCCCTGACAATGGCCATGAATTTGCAAGGCTCTCTGAGGTCGTAAGCTGTCCAGTTTACTATGCACACGCCTACGCGAGCTTTGAGCGAGGGACGAATGAAAACCATAACCGAATGATTCGTAGGCATCTGCCAAAAGGCACAACAAAGACGACCCCTGAAGAAGTCGCCGCTATCGAGTATTGGATGAACCATTATCCAAGAAAAATGTTCAACTATAAGAGTTCATATGAGATGAGCTTGGCTGGCTAACTTGGACTTGCAATTTGCGTTAAAGAAAAATCACAAGTTCAAAAAACTGGAGAAGCGGCAGTTGTCAAAGTAGTAGAAAGTCAAGCTCAACTTTATGAATTAGATCATGATGATGAGAAGCCGAGTCTGTCAGAATTGCTCAGTGCAGGGATGATTACTCAAAAACAAATTTCTGCTTACGATAATTACTATGATCAGAATAAAAATGAAGAACGAAATTTTAATAACTAAAGCATTTACTTTACTAGAGTCTCTTCTAGTTTTGTTGATTATTTCTTTTATCACAACTCTTTTTTC
>NZ_JBJDPS010000048.1:0-1495 GCF_044901685.1 Micromonospora sp. NPDC050397 | reverse complement strand
GTGTCACTGGCCAAGCGGGTGACCGAGCTGCACCGCAACACCGACAAGGAGCTGACCGATGTGACGGTCAGCCGGGTCGAGGACAAGAAGAAGAGCCCGAGCAAGCTGGGTGTCAAGGTCGCGGCTGCCGTTGCGGGGCTGGCTGCCGCTGTGGTGTTGCAGACGACCGCGAACCACCCGTTCTGGGACGAGACGGCCGACAAGTGGGTCGACGCCTCCGAGTTGACGGTTGGCCACGAGCTTCGTACCGCTGACGGCGACAAGGTCGTTGTCGACAAGGTCGTCAACTACGAGGGCGCGAAGGAAATGCGCGACCTTACGGTCGCCGACATTCACACGTACTATGTGGCGGCCGGCGATGAGCGGGTGCTCGTACACAACTGCACTCCAGGTGCGTCTTGCACGTGTCGACCGGCGTTGCCAGCTGCGACGCGGGAGCCCCCCAACGCTGGTGCAATCTCTTCCCGTGATGCAGAGCCTGGCGAGGAGTTCAATATGGTGTTGTCGCACGGGCAGCCCGTGGATCGACCCGGCGGATTTGGGACCTTCGACGATGTACCTGACCAGGATTATGCAAGAAATCAGCTCGCGATTCGTAGCGACTGGAAATCCGACGTTTCACTCGTGCAGCGGTATCGTATCCCGGACGGTGATCCCATTCGGATTCAAGAGAGCGTTGTCGGGGCGCAGCTTGATCCCGGGACTGGGCGAGTGCTCGTTGGGGGTGGCTCGCAACTTGAAATTATGAACTACTCTGATCGTGCGCGATTGATACCTGTAGGGGATTCGACCGAGATTAGGTGATCTGATGTCAATGCCCGTCATATTGTGGAATCGCGGTGATCGGGAGGTCGTGTGGGAGTTTGGTGCTGCTCGCGTGGTGAAGGTATTGGATGAGCCACCGAATAGCGTGATTGCTTGGTCGGATCCGCCGAGCGTAATCATTGTTGAATCCGTAACTCCTGATATGCCAAGTACCAGAAACGCGGTGGTGTTTGAGCCTAATGGGTCCGAGCGACTGCGGCTGATTCCGCCAAACGTCGGGGGTGAAGCTTCTTGGGCTATTGGCTTTTACGTGGTGTTTGCGGACAAGGCTGGGCTTGTTGCTGTGTTCTCGACCAGGGTCGGAGACTTCTGGGGTAGACCCGATCTTGGTACCGGCGAATTGAGTGGGGTTAGTCAGTGGAGATGAAGGTGTGGGGACTTAGCTGTCTCGACATTGGCTAGTGTGGAGAGTCCGGCCGAGGAAGCTTGCCCACTCCGAGTGCTTGAAGGTGAGTACGGGCCCACCTGGGTCCTTGGAGTCGCGTACGGCGATGGTGTGCGGTAGTTCGGCGATCTCGACGCAGTTGGTGTCGGAGCCGCTGCGGCTGGACTTGCGCCAGGCCACGTTGCCGAGTTCCGCAGCGACCATCAGTGCCTCACTCTCGTTCGTGCTCCGTTGCGACGCGCGCAACGAACTCGACCGATCTGGCCGGGCTGAGCGCCATCCTCG
>NZ_JBJDPS010000047.1:0-1590 GCF_044901685.1 Micromonospora sp. NPDC050397 | reverse complement strand
CTAACTCGAAAATCGAACCGCAGGCAGACGCGCGGCAGCATCCCGCGTAGCGAAGCGGAGCGGGATGGGTGCTTGCCGGGTGGGCGGCTGTTATGCGGCGAGGTCGAGGGTGACGCGGTAGCCGAGGGCTTCGAGTTGGTGGATGTGGTTGCGTTTGCGGCGTTCGGTGTCGGTGCGATTGAGGTAGAAGTCGGCGCCGAGGTCGTGGAAGTGGGCGTCGGGGTCGGACAGTAGGTGCCAGATGATCGTCAGGACCGAACGGCCGACCGCGACGATCGCGCGTTTGGCGCCACGTCTTCGCGCGATGCGCCGATATCGTTCGCCGAGGAACGTGTCGGTCCGGGCGGCGGTGACCGCGATCTGCCCGAGAACGCGGGCGAGGTAGCGGTTGCCGTGCCCGGTCGACCCGTTGCCTTTGCGTCGTCCGGCGGACTCCTTGACACCGGGCGCGAACTTCGCCCAGCCCGCGAGGTGGGCGGGGGTCGGGAAACGGGTCATGTCCACGCCGATCTCGGCGATGATCGTGGCAGCGGCGGCCGGCCCGATTCCGGGGATTTCAAGCAGTCGGGCCGCCGCCGGGGCGAAAGGGGCCAGTTGCGCCTCGATCCGGGCATCGACCTCGCGGATGTCGGCCTCGACCTGCTCGACCCGGGCGATCATCTTGCCCAGCAGGAACGCGTGATGATCCGTGAAATGACCGGTCAACGCCTCTTGCAACGCGGGGATCTTGCGGCGCAGGCTGGAACGGGCCAACTCAGCCAACGTGTGTGGGTCACGCTGACCGGCGATCAGCGCGGCCATCATCGCCCGCCCGGACGTGCCGAACAGGTCGCTGACCACGACCGACAACTTGATCTGCGCGTCTTCGAGCAGCTTCTCCGCCCGGTTACGTTCCGCCCCCGCCTCGGCGATCAGATCGACCCGGTAGCGGGTCAGGTCCCGCAGCATCCGGATCGGCGCAGGTGGCACGAAACTCGGCCGGATCATCTGCCGCTCGGCGACCTTGCACAACCACACCGCGTCCAGCTTGTCGGTCTTCGGCCGGCCCGGCAGATGCTTCACGTCACGAGCGTTGACCAGCCACACCTCAAACCCGTGCGCCTCAAGGAGGTAGAACACCGGCTTCCAGTAGTCACTGGTCGCCTCCATCACCACCCGGGTCACCCCCAGCACGGCCAGCCGCTCAGCCAACCCGATCAACGATCGAGTCATCGTCGGGTAGGTCCGCACCTCCTGCAACCGCCGTCCGGGCTTCGCCTCGTCCGGCACCCGCACGCAACACACCAACGACGCCTTACCGATGTCCAACCCGGCCACACGCGTGATGATCTGCTCTTCGTCCTGGGCGTGTTCCAGCAACCGAACCCCTCCCCACCAGCGCGAACATCAGGGCGGTCGCCCGCGGCAGCCACAGAACGGGTGAATCTAACTCACGTGCTCGCAGCAACAGTGAAGGGCCCAAAACGCGACTACCAGCGTCCGACTAACCCACGACCTCGTAGGACCAAGGAGCGACGACGTCAGCGAGCGACCAACACGATTTTCAGCCCGGAACGGGCCACCTCGCCAGAGGCGACAAGGACTAACCCC
>NZ_JBJDPS010000046.1:0-1843 GCF_044901685.1 Micromonospora sp. NPDC050397 | reverse complement strand
GTGCAGGTCGGAACTTACCCGACAAGGAATTTCGCTACCTTAGGATGGTTATAGTTACCACCGCCGTTTACTGGCGCTTAAGTTCTCAGCTTCGCACACCCGAAAGTGCACTAACCGGTCCCCTTAACGTTCCAGCACCGGGCAGGCGTCAGTCCGTATACATCGCCTTACGGCTTCGCACGGACCTGTGTTTTTAGTAAACAGTCGCTTCTCGCTGGTCTCTGCGGCCACCCCCAGCTCACCGAGTAAATCGGATCACCAGTGATGGCCCCCCTTCTCCCGAAGTTACGGGGGCATTTTGCCGAGTTCCTTAACCATAGTTCACCCGAACGCCTCGGTATTCTCTACCTGACTACCTGAGTCGGTTTAGGGTACGGGCCGCCATGAAACTCGCTAGAGGCTTTTCTCGACAGCATAGGATCATCCACTTCACCACAATCGGCTCGGCATCAGGTCTCAGCCTCAATGTGTGACGGATTTACCTACCACACGGCCTACACCCTTACCCCGGGAACAACCATCGCCCGGGTTGGACTACCTTCCTGCGTCACCCCATCGCTTACCTAATACAAGTCTGGTTCGTCGGCTCCACCACTACCCTCAACTCCGAAGAGATCGGGCCGGCTTCACGGACTTAGCATCGCCTGATTCAGTATTGGGCGTTTCAAAGCGGGTACCGGAATATCAACCGGTTGTCCATCGACTACGCCTGTCGGCCTCGCCTTAGGTCCCGACTTACCCTGGGCAGATCAGCTTGACCCAGGAACCCTTAGTCAATCGGCGCACACGTTTCTCACGTGTGTATCGCTACTCATGCCTGCATTCTCACTCGTGAACCGTCCACAACTCGCTTCCGCGGCTGCTTCACCCGGCACACGACGCTCCCCTACCCATCCATACTCCCGTTGAGGATATGTGTATGAATGACACGACTTCGGCGGTACGCTTGAGCCCCGCTACATTGTCGGCGCGGAATCACTTGACCAGTGAGCTATTACGCACTCTTTCAAGGGTGGCTGCTTCTAAGCCAACCTCCTGGTTGTCTCTGCGACTCCACATCCTTTCCCACTTAGCGTACGCTTAGGGGCCTTAGTCGATGCTCTGGGCTGTTTCCCTCTCGACCATGGAGCTTATCCCCCACAGTCTCACTGCCGCGCTCTCACTTACCGGCATTCGGAGTTTGGCTAAGGTCAGTAACCCGGTAGGGCCCATCGCCTATCCAGTGCTCTACCTCCGGCAAGAAACACACGACGCTGCACCTAAATGCATTTCGGGGAGAACCAGCTATCACGGAGTTTGATTGGCCTTTCACCCCTAACCACAGGTCATCCCCCAGGTTTTCAACCCTGGTGGGTTCGGTCCTCCACGAAGTCTTACCTCCGCTTCAACCTGCCCATGGCTAGATCACTCCGCTTCGGGTCTAGAGCGTGCAACTCAAACGCCCTATTCGGACTCGCTTTCGCTACGGCTTCCCCACACGGGTTAACCTCGCTACACACCGCTAACTCGCAGGCTCATTCTTCAAAAGGCACGCAGTCACGACGCACCGAGCAAGCTCGATGCGCGACGCTCCCACGGCTTGTAGGCACACGGTTTCAGGTACTATTTCACTCCGCTCCCGCGGTACTTTTCACCATTCCCTCACGGTACTATCCGCTATCGGTCACCAGGGAATATTTAGGCTTAGCGGGTGGTCCCGCCAGATTCACACGGGATTTCTCGGGCCCCGTGCTACTTGGGTGTCTCTTAAACGAGCCGTTGATGTTTCAGCTACGGGGGTCTTACCCTCTACGCCGGACCTTTCGCATGTCCTTCGCCTACACCAACGGTTTCTGACTCGTCT
>NZ_JBJDPS010000045.1:0-2148 GCF_044901685.1 Micromonospora sp. NPDC050397 | reverse complement strand
ACGGCGTGTTCGTCGTCGTTGGTCGCGTTGCACCTCGCCGTCCAAGCCATCCGCAACGGCGAATGCACCATGGCACTCGCCGGCGGAGTAGCCATCATGGCCACCCCCGCCACCTTCATCGAATTCTCCCGCCAACGCGGACTCGCCCCCAACGGACGATGCAAAGCCTACTCAGCCACCGCCGACGGCACCGGCTGGTCCGAAGGCGTCACCACCATCCTCCTCGAACGCCTAACCGACGCCATCAAAAACAACCACCACATCCACGCACTCATCCGCGGCACCGCCGTCAACCAAGACGGCGCCAGCAACGGACTCACCGCACCCAACGGACCCGCCCAACAACGCGTCATCCGCCAAGCCCTCACCAACGCCAAACTCACCACAAACGACATCGACGCCATCGAAGGCCACGGCACCGGAACCACCCTCGGCGACCCCATCGAAGCCCAAGCACTACTCGCCACCTACGGCCAAAACCGCCCCACCAACCAACCACTCTGGCTCGGCTCACTCAAATCAAACATCGGCCACACCCAAGCCGCCGCCGGCATCGCCGGCATCATAAAAATGACCCTCGCCATGCAACACAACCTCCTCCCCAAAACACTCCACATCACCGAACCCACACCCCAAGTCGACTGGACCACCGGCAACATCAAACTCCTCACCGAACCCCAACCCTGGCCCCAACACGACCGCCCCCACCGAACCGCCATCTCCTCCTTCGGCGTCAGCGGCACCAACGCCCACGTCATCCTCGAACAAGCCCCACCCCAAACCACCCCCCAACCCACCACACCAACCACCCCCACCATCCACACCCCACCCACCCTCACCCTCTCCGCCAAAACCCTCCCCGCCCTCCACGCCCAAGCACAACGCCTCCACACCCACCTCACCAACAACCCCCACACCAACCTCCACAACATCGCCCACGCACTCACCACCACCCGCACCACCCACCAACACCGCGCCGTCATCATCGCCGAAAACCACCCCACCACCCTCACCGCACTCCACGCCCTCCACCACAACCAAACACACCCCAACCTCACCACCAACCGAACCAACCCCACCGGAAAAACCGTCTTCATCTTCCCCGGCCAAGGCTCCCAATGGGCCGGCATGGGAGCCCAACTCCTCACCACCTCACCCACCTTCGCCACCCACATCAACAACTGCCAACAAGCCCTCAACCCACACATCAACTGGAAAATCACCGACGTCCTCAACCAAACCCCCAACGCACCCACCCTCGACCGCGTCGACGTCGTCCAACCCACCACATTCGCCATCATGATCGCCCTCGCCCACCTCTGGAAAACCCTCGGCATCACCCCCCACGCCGTCGTCGGCCACTCCCAAGGCGAAATCGCCGCAGCCCACATAGCCGGCGCACTCACCCTCAACGACGCCGCCACCATCGTCGCCCTCCGCAGCCAAGCCATCGCCACCCACCTCGCCGGCCACGGCGGCATGCTCACCCTCCCCCTCACCCCCGAACAAGCCACCACCCGCATCACACCCTGGAAAAACCAACTCGAAATCGCCGCCATCAACAGCAACACATTCGTCGTCATCGCCGGCAACCCCAACGCACTCCAACAACTCACCACCCAATGCGAAAAAGACGGAATCCGCGCCCGCACCATCCCCGTCGACTACGCCTCACACACCAGCCACGTCGAAAAAATCAAAAACACCCTCACCACCACCCTCAAAAACATCACCCCCACCCAAGCACACACACCCTTCTACTCCACAGTCGACCAACAATTCATCCACGACACCACCACACTCAACACCGAATACTGGTACCGCAACCTCCGCCAACCCGTCCAATACCACAACGCCATCAAAAACCTCCTCAACGAAGGCCACCACACCTACATAGAAATCAGCCCCCACCCCGTCCTCACCATCAGCACCCAAGAAACCCTCGACCAACACCCACAACCCACCACCATCACCCCCACCCTCCGCCGAAACAACGACACCCCCCAACAAATCCTCACCAACGCAGCACACCTCCACACCACCGGAACAACCATCACCTGGCCCCACCACACCCCCACCACAAACCACACCCCACTACCCACCTACCCCTTCCAACACCACCACTACTGGCTCCACCAAACAACCGCG
>NZ_JBJDPS010000044.1:0-2335 GCF_044901685.1 Micromonospora sp. NPDC050397 | reverse complement strand
TTCTCGACGGTCACGGGTGACTGGCTCGGTGACGAGGTACCGGACGCCGCGTACTGGGTACGCAACCTCCGCCACCGGGTCCGATTCGAAGAAGCCGTACGGGCCCTCCTCGACGCGGGATTCCGCAGGTTCGTCGAGGTGAGCGCGCACCCGGTTCTCACCACCGGCGTGCAGGTCACCGCCGAGGACCACGGGACGGAGGCGACCGTCACGGGAACCCTGCATCGCGACGACGGAGGCCGGCCACGCCTGCTGCGGTCGGTTGCCGAGGCCTTCGTGACGGGAGTGCCGGTGCAATGGGCCCGCGCCTACGACGGCCGTCCGGTGCGACCGGTCGAACTGCCCACGTACGCCTTCCGACGCAAGCGCTACTGGGTGACGGACAGCGGCCCCGCGCGCCGCGGCAGGCACGCGCACCAGGACGGCACACAGAGCACGGGGCACACCCTGCTCGGCAGCGCGGTGACACTGCCCGGCACCGGCGGTGTCCTGCTCACCGGGCGCCTGTCCCTGCGGGAACAGCCGTGGCTGCGCGACCATGCCGTACGCGGCCGGGTGCTGGTGCCCGGCACGGCCCTGCTGGACATGGTCCTGCGCGCCGGTGACGCGGTCGGCTGCGACCGGATCGAGGAACTGACCCTCGAGACACCCCTGCTCCTGGACGCGTCCCGGACCACCCATGTACAGGTGCTCGTGGCCGGAGCCGCGCAGGACGGTAGCCGGGCGGTGGACGTCCACGCCCGACCCCAGGAGTCCGCGTCCGGGGAAACGGACTGGGTACGGCATGCGCGGGCGACCCTGGTGACGAGCACGGGCCACGAAGGCCGGGCCCGCCCGGAGAGCCGGCCCCCGGCGGACGCCGAACGCGTGGACATCACCGGACTCTACGAGCGGCTGAACGCGCAAGGCCTCACCTATGGGGCGGAGTTCCAGGGACTCACGGAGGTGTGGCGTGGCTCCGACGGCGAACTGTTCGCCGACGCCACCCTGACCGAGACCGATGTGACGGGTTTCGGCGTCCATCCGGCGCTCCTCGACGCCGTCCTGCACGCCTGGCCGGCGTGCGCCGAGGACGAGGGCCTCGGCCGTTTGCCGTTCCTGTGGACCGGTGTCACGCTCCATGCCACCGGTGCGACGCGGCTTCGGGCACGTCTCACCCCGACCGCAGAGGGCGCCTTCTCGCTACGGGCCACGGACGGCGCGGGCCTGCCCGTCCTGTCCGCCGAAGGACTGCTGACCCGCCCGCTCGACGAGGCACGCCTGCCCGCGCCGCCGGAGGACGGGGCAGCCGCCGCCTACCGGGTGGCCTGGACCCCGGTGTCCGCGCCGGACCGGGACGCGGAGACCCCGCGCGTCGCGGTGCTCGGCGAGACGTCCGCGGGGCTGCCCGTGACGGACCCGGACCACGCCGGATGCGCCGACCTGGCCGCGCTGGATGACCGTCTGGCCCACGGGGATCTCCCGGCACCCGGCCACGTCCTGGTGGACCTGCGGGCTGACGCGTCCCCCGACACCGGTGCCGGCATGGCAGCGATGGCCGAGCGTGCCGCCCTGCACGCGCTGGAGATGGTGCAGCAGTGGCTGGCCTGCGAGAGGTTCACCGAGTCGAGGCTGGTCCTCGTCACCGGCGGAGCGGTACAGGTCCACGACGGCGAACGCATGGACCATCTCGCCGCCTCACCCGTGTGGGGGTTGGTGCGCTCGGCACAGACCGAGCACCCCGGCCGCCTCGTCCTCCTCGACGTACTCGACCAGACGGCCACGGCACCCGGCACCGTGTTGCGCGCACTGTCCACGGACGAGCCCCAACTCGCTCTCCGGGGGGACGACATCCTCGCCCCGCGACTGGTGCGGGGCCACGCACCGCTGGCGCCGGACGACGGGCCCGCCCCGACGCCCGAGCGGGCGGAGTCCGCCACGACGCGCGACACGGACCCGGCCCTGGAGCACCGGCTCGCGCATGCCGGGAACGGCACGCTGGAGGGGATCGTCTGGAGTCCGACGCAGGACACCGAGAACGACCGCACCCTGGACGAGCATGAGGTCCGCATCGAGATCCGGGCCGTGGGGCTCAACTTCCGTGACGTGCTGATCCCTTTGGGCTTGTATCCGGATGCGGAGAACGCGCGGTTGGGCAGCGAGGGCGCCGGTGTGGTCACCGGGGTCGGCTCCGGTGTGACCGGCGTAGCGGTCGGCGACCGTGTGATGGGCGTCTGGCAGGACGGCTTCCGGTCCTCCGTCGTGGTGGATGAGCGGGTGGTGGTGGGGGTTCCGGAGGGGTGGTCGTTTGTGGAGGCTGCTTCGGTTCCGGTGGCGTTTGTGACGGCGTTCTATG
>NZ_JBJDPS010000043.1:0-2496 GCF_044901685.1 Micromonospora sp. NPDC050397 | reverse complement strand
GTTCAAAAACAGCAACCGTAATTTGTTTTTTCCCAGTACTATAGCTAACTTAAATGTACTTTTCATTAGCCAACGTTAAAATTCGTCTTATACTAAAATTTAATTGTTTAAATGTGATAATCAATGTGATATTATTATTATATGACAACAATGGTTGTTAACAACGTTTAAATTATTCGTATACTTATTCGTATACTATCAAAAATGGAGGAATAGGTATTGAAAACAAATCGCTATGTTGTTGCGTTTGCAGGTGTCATGTTTCATTTAATGATTGGTTCCGTTTATGCTTGGAGTGTTTTTACTAATCCAATTGCAAAACAAAATGGTTGGGCAGAATCCTCAGTCGCTCTTGCATTTAGTATCGCTATTTTCTTCTTGGGAATGTCAGCCGCCTTTATGGGCAAAGTCGTTGAAAAAATAGGCCCTAGACTAACGGGAACTATTGCTAGCTTTCTTTACGGAACTGGAACCATTATGACTGGTTGGGCTATCCATCAAAATTCAATTTGGCTATTATATCTCTCATATGGTGTCATAGGCGGCTTAGGACTGGGAGCAGGATACGTTACCCCTGTATCAACAATTATTAAATGGTTTCCAGACAAACGCGGTTTAGCAACGGGGTTAGCTATTATGGGATTTGGTTTTGCAGCAATGCTGACTGGTCCTGTTGCTCAACAGCTAATGGCTAGTGTTGGTCTTGAACAAACATTCTATCTCTTAGGAACATTTTATTTTGTTATTATGCTGCTCGCTGCACAGTTTATTGTTCGTCCAAATCTGGCACTATCAAGCACTACTGAAAATAGCATTTCTCAAAAAAAGGGAACACGTCTAACCCGAGGACCGGAGCTAACAGCTAACCAAGCCCTCAAAACTAAATCCTTCACTTTTCTTTGGATAATGTTATTTATCAATATTACATGCGGGATCGGCCTTGTCTCAGCTGCATCCCCCATGGCTCAAAGTATGACCGGCATGTCTGTCCAAACAGCCGCAATTATGGTTGGAATCATAGGCCTTTTCAATGGCTTTGGACGTTTGATATGGGCAACTTTGTCTGATTATATCGGGCGCCCTGCTACTTTCAGTACCATTTTTATTCTCGATATTGTAATGCTTTCAGCCATGCTCATCTTCAAATTACCGCTCCTATTTGTCATTGCATTATGCTTGTTGATGTCTTGTTATGGAGCAGGCTTTTCTGTCATCCCAGCCTACTTAGGTGATGTCTTTGGTACTAAAGAATTAGGAGCTGTTCATGGATATGTACTGACAGCATGGGCTGCTGCCGGAGTTGTTGGACCATTACTATTATCATTAACACATCAACTGTTCCACAATTATACTTTGACATTAGCTGCCTTTATTTTGATTGATCTATTGGCACTGCTAATCTCATTCTGGATACAACGAGATTTCATTAAAGCCAGCAAATTAATAAAAAGCAAATCATAAAAAACTACTTTAAAGCGCATTAAATTATTAAAAACTAAGACAAAATTGCATAAAAAAGAGTCTAAAACAGCATGAGCCGTAAAGTGCAAGACAAAATTGAATATTTTTAAACTGCTAAGGCATGTTCCCTGTATTCGCAGGGAGTCATGCCTTTTGTTTTCTGTGATATTCGTCGATTGTTAAACCAATCGACGTAATTCTTTGTGATTTCCTTGAATTCTCCAATAGGTTCTGTTGCAAAGTTTTCCAAAAAATCTATTTTAGTGTAAAATTGAGAAAAAAGACAGAGAGGACAGAGTAATGAATCATTTTAAAGGCAAACAATTCAAAAAAGACGTCATTATTGTCGCTGTTGGTTACTACCTGCGTTACAATCTAAGCTATCGTGAAGTTCAGGAATTGTTATATGATCGTGGAATAAATGTTTGTCATACTACGATTTATCGTTGGGTGCAAGAGTACAGCAAAGTCCTCTATTATCTTTGGAAGAAGAAAAATAGACAATCCTTCTATTCATGGAAAATGGACGAAACCTATATCAAAATTAAGGGACGTTGGCATTATCTTTATCGTGCAATTGATGCGGACGGCTTAACCTTAGATATCTGGTTACGAAAGAAACGGGATACGCAAGCAGCCTATGCTTTCTTAAAACGACTCCATAAACAGTTTGGTGAGCCGAAAGCAATTGTGACCGATAAAGCACCTTCTCTTGGCTCCGCCTTTAGAAAGTTACAGAGTGTGGGTTTATATACTAAGACAGAGCACCGAACTGTGAAGTATCTTAACAATTTAATAGAACAAGACCATCGACCTATTAAACGACGGAATAAATTTTATCAAAGTCTCCGTACAGCCTCTTCCACGATTAAGGGCATGGAGACCCTTCGAGGAATATATAAAAAGAACCGAAGAAATGGAACGCTCTTCGGCTTTTCGGTGTCTACTGAAATCAAGGTATTAATGGGAATACCAGCCTAAGATATTTGGAGTTCAGAGAGAGCGCGTTTGATTTTCAAACTTCGCAACAGAACC
>NZ_JBJDPS010000042.1:0-2922 GCF_044901685.1 Micromonospora sp. NPDC050397 | reverse complement strand
GTCCCGACCCTCGGCCACCAGACGCCACAACGCCTCCGGCGAATCCACCCCACCCGGCAACCGACAACCCATACCCACAATCGCGATCGGCTCGTGTCTCGCCGCGTCGATCGCCTCGTTCTCCTGCCTCAGCCGCTCGTTCTCGATCAGTGAAGCGCGTAACGCTTCGACGAGCCTTTCGTCGGGCGCGGTCACCGGCGTCTCCTCCATCCCTGTCGAATCAACGGTTCGAGCCGCCGAGTGCCCGCGCCACGAGGCTCTCGACATCCATGTTCGCGATGACGTCGATCTCCTCGGACCGTGGCGACCGGCGGTCCTCGTGCGCGTCGTGCTCCGGGCCGCCGCCTTCGTCGGCTGCGGCCGCGCTGTCCGGGCAGAGCTGCGTCCAGAGCTGGTGGGCCAGCTCCAGCGGGGTCGGGTAGTCGAAGACCAGGGTGACCGGCAGACGTACGCCGGTGCTGGTGTTGAGCCGGTTGCGCAGTTCCACCGCCAGCAGCGAGTCGAAGCCCAACTCCTTGAACGCCTGTTCGGTGTTGATCGCCTCGCCGTCACCCCGACCGAGTACGGCTGCCGCCTGGCCTCGGACCAGGTCCAGCAGGACCTGTCGCTGATCCGCCGGTGGCAATCCGGCCAGCCGCTGCGCGTACGACTGTTGGGACCCGGCGTCGGCGCGGGCGGTCCGACGCGGCGGGCGTACCAGTCCGCGCAGCAGGGGGGAGAGCTGCCCGGCGGCGGCCTGCTTCCGCAGCGCGGCCAGGTCGAGCTTCACCGGTACGGACACCGGGTCGCCGGTGGCCAGCGCGGCGTCGAAGAGGGCCATGCCCTCGGCCGGCTCCAGCGCGGCTGCTCCGCGACGGGTCAGCCGTCGCTGCTCCCGCTCGCCGAGGTGGGCGGTCATCCCACTGGCCGAGGCCCAGAGTCCCCAGGCCAGCGACGTCGCCGGCAGACCCTGTGCGCGACGTAGCTGGGCCAGGCCGTCGAGGAAGCCGTTGGCCGCCGCGTAGTTCGCCTGTCCGGGGCTGCCCAGCACCCCGGCGGCGGACGAGTACAGCACGAACGCGGTGAGGTCGAGGTCTCTGGTCAGCTCGTGCAGGTGCCAGGCGGCGTCCACCTTCGGTTGGAACACCGCGTCGAACCGGGCCGGGGTCAGCGCGGAGAGCACGCCGTCGTCGAGCAGTCCGGCGGTGTGTACGACGGCGGTCAGCGGATGCTCGGCCGGAATGGTCGCGAGGACCTCGGCCAGGGCGGCTCGGTCCGAGGTGTCACACGAGCGGATCGTCACCCGGGCACCCAGCGCCGTCAGCTCCTGCCGCAGCTCGTCCGCGCCGGTCGCGGCCGACCCGCTGCGGCTGAGCAACAGCAGGTGACGTGCCCCGTACGCCTGCACGACGTGTCGGGCGGCGAGCCGGCCGAGGACACCGGTACCACCGGTGATCAGCACCGTACCCGTGGCCGACCAGGACGGGGACGGCCCCGCCGGGTCCGGTCGGACCGGCAGCAGCCTCGGCACCCGTACCGCGCCGCCGCGCACGGCCAACTGCGACTCGCCGGTGCCGAGCACGGAGGCGATCAGTTCCGGCTCGGCGGGCTGGTCGACGTCGACCACGACGATCCGGTCCGGCAGCTCCGCCTGGGCGGCGCGGGCCAGCCCCCAGACCGCGGCGGCGGCGGGGTCGCAGGTCTCGTCCGGGCCCACCGCCACGGCGCCCCGGGTGACCACGACCAGGCGCGAGGTGCCGTCCGACCCGCCGGCCGCGTCCCACTCCTGCAACCGCGCGAGGGTCCGCGCGGTGAGCCGGCGCGCCCGCTGCGGGCCCTGGAGGTCGTCGCTGGTCTCGGTGGTGTCGACCACGGTCAGGTTCCGGTCCGGACCCACGGGCGACCCGACCGGTACGTCCAGCGGTGTCCAGTCGACGCGGAACAGCGAGCCTCCCGTGGGAGTGTCGCCGGCCAGCCGTTCGAGCGGGATCGGCCGGAAGACGAGCGACCCGACCGACGCGACCGGCGCCCCGGCGGGGTCGGTCAGCTCCAGCGACACCGCGTCGCCGGCAGTCGGCGTGATCCGTACCCGTAGGGCCGACGCGCCGGCGGCGTGCAGCGTCAGTTGGTTCCAGGCGAAGGGGAGCTCCACCTGCCCTTCGGTGGGCTGACCGGGGAGGGCGAAGCCGGCCGCGTGCAGTGCGGCGTCCAGCAACGCCGGGTGCAGCCCGAAGCGGCCCGCCTCGTCGTGCTGCTCCGACGGCAGGGCCACCTCGGCGAAGACCTCGTCACCGCGTCGCCATACCGCCCGCAGCCCCTGGAACGCCGGGCCGTAACCGTAGCCGGCGGCGAGCTGGCGCTGGTAGAAGTCGTCGATGTTGACCGGGGCGGCCCCGGGGACCGGCCACGGGGACGGTTCCGGCGTCGGCGTACGGCGGTTCGCCGTGGAGAGCAGCCCGGTCGCGTGTCGGGTCCAGGTGACCTCCGCCTCGGGGAGGTCGTCCGGTCCGGAGTAGATGGTGACCGCGTGCCGGCCGGCGTCGTCCGGTCCGGTGGCGACCACCCGGACCCGTACGCCGCCCTGCTCGGGCATTCGCAGCGGAGCCTCGATCACCAGCTCGTCGAGCAGGTCGGCGCCGATCTCGTCACCGACCCGGACGACCAGTTCCACCAGTCCGCTGCCGGGGAGCAGAACCACGTCGGAGACGGCGTGGTCGGCGAGCCACGGCTGGGCCCGCGACGACAGGTGCCCGGTCGCCACCACCCCGGCCGACTCCGGCAGGTGCACGATCGCACCGAGTACGGGATGCGCCGTCGGTGACAATCCGGCGGCGGATACGTCTGCCACCGCGGTTGTTTGGTGGAGCCAGTAGTGGTGGTGTTGGAAGGGGTAGGTGGGTAGTGGGGTGTGGTTTGTGGTGGGGGTGTGGTGGGGCCAGGTGA
>NZ_JBJDPS010000041.1:0-3222 GCF_044901685.1 Micromonospora sp. NPDC050397 | reverse complement strand
CCTTGTTCGAATTCTGCGGTGACTCCGCGTAGTGCGATGACCTGTGCTTCGCCGCTGCCGTATACCTTCCATACGTCACTGGCACGCGCCGCCGCCTGTGTGTTCTGGTCTATCGTCGCGGTCACTCGAATTCTCCTTAACAGAATGGTCTGGTCCGGCCGGGGCACGTGGTCCGGCCGGCAGTTTCCATCTTCGGTGCCGCCACCGCCCGACTCGTCCACCCGGAGGTGGAGCAGGCGCGGATATTCCGCTGCGGGTCGGCCCGGATACCCACTCAGGGTTGCCCCTGACTACTGGGCCCACGCCGACGGTGACCCGCATCGGATTTTTCCGCATCTACGCGTCCGATGTGTCAGTTTGACCGGATCTCCACTGCTTTCCCAATGCGCACCGGGGACGATCGGGCACGAAAGCGGGGTGGGCTCCGCGTGAGCCCACCCCGCCCCATCGTGTTCGGCCACCGCGTCGAGCGGCCGGTTGGTTACTCGTAGGAGATCGCGTCCAGCACGTTCAGCCGGGACGCCCGCCATGCCGGCCACCACGCGGCCACCACGCCGGCCAGCGCGGCGGCGACGACAAAGCCGACGAGCTGCCCGTACGGGAGCGCGACCATGGTGATCGCCTCCGCGTTGCGCAGCACCTCGGTGACGGTCACCCCGAGCGCGACCCCGAGCCCGACCCCGAGCAGGCAGCCGAAGACCGCCATCAGCAGGGACTCCACCCGTACCATCCGGCGGACCTGACGGCGGTTCATCCCCACCGCCCGGAGCAGACCCAGTTCACGGGTCCGCTCGTAGATGCTCAGCACCAGGGTGTTCACGATGCCGAGGAACGCCACCAGCACCGCGAGCGCGAGCAGCACGTAGAAGATCGCCAGGAGCTGGTCCACCGCCGCCGTCTGCTGGCCGATGAAGGTGGCCTGGTCGACGACGCTGACCAGCGGATAGTCGGCCATCAGCGTCTCGATCTGGCGGGTGACCGCCGAGATGTCGGCGCCGTCGGCGACCTGGACAAATCCCTGCAGGGCCAGTGGCCCGGCGAAGTACCGCACCTGCGACTCGGGCATCATCACGCCGCTGGCCACCGGTGTGCGCTGGTAGATCCCGGCGACCGTGTACGTCCGTTCGCCACCGACCGGCATGTCCACCACGAAGGTGCTGCCGACCCGCCAGCCCTTAGTCTCCGCCGTGCCGTCGTCGACGATCGCCTCGTTCTCCCCGGTCGGGGTCAGGGTGCCGTCCTGTTCGTCGAGCGCGAGCATCGCCTGGGCGGTCGGCAGGTTGGTGGCGAGGATGAAGGAGTTCGGGGTGCCGTCCAGGTCGACCACCGTCGCGTGGGTGGACAGGGTCCTGGTCACGCCCGGGATCTGCGCCGCCCGCTCCAACCGGGCCGGGTCGAAGCCCTCCTTACCGCTCGGCGGCGCGACCAGGGCGGTGGTCACGATGACGGCGGCGCTCAGGTTGTTCTCCACCAGGTCGGTCACGCTCGCCTTCAGCGAGGCGCCGATCACGCTGACCGCGCTGACCAGGGTCACGCCGACCATCAACGCGGCGGCGGTCACCGCCGTGCGGCGCGGGTTGCGCAGCGTGTTGCGCCGGCCGATCCCGGTCGCCGTACCCCAGGTGACCAGGCGGCCGAGCGTACCGGCGACCGGGCGGGTGAGGGCCGGCGAGAGCAGCGCCACGCCGACCACCGCGAGCAGTACGCCGACGCCGAGCGCGGCGGCGGTCAGCCCCTCCACGCCGACCACCCCGACCACGAGCAGCAGTACGGCGAGAGCGGTGACCACCCCGCCGGTGATGGTGAGGCCACGCAGTGACTTGTCCGGCCGTACCACGTCGCGCATGGCCGCGATCGGTGGCACCCCGGCGGCCCGGATCGCCGGGATCAGTGCGGCGATCACCGTCATCACCACACCGACCAGGTACGACGCCACGATGGCGGTGACGCTGACGGTGAGACCACCCTCGGGCAACGGGAAGCCGCTGGCCGAGACGAGCGCCTGCAGACCGGCCGCCACCCCGATCCCGGCACCCAGACCCAGGGTGGACGCGATCACGCCTACCACCACCGCCTCGACCAGCACGCTGCCGGTCACCTGCCGCCAACTCGCCCCGAGGGCGCGCAGCAGGGCCAGCTCGCGGGAACGCTGGGCGATGATGATGTTGAAGGTGTTGAAGATCAGGAACATTCCGACCAGCAGCGCGATCAGTGCGAAGCCGAGGAAGAACCAGTTGACGAAGGTGAGCAACTGCTTCAAAGCGGACGACTGCTCCTCGGCCGCCTCCTCGCCGGTCAGCGCCTCGAAGCCGGCCGGCATCGCCGAGGCGACCCGCTGCTTCAGGGTCTCCTGCGACACCCCCGGATCGGCCTGGAGCTGCGCCGCGCCGAACACCCCGGTGGTCCCGTAGAACAGGCGTTGGGCCTCCGGCACGGTGAAGCCGACCATCGTCTCCCCGCCGAGCGTCGCCCGACCGCCGGAGTATTCGAGCAGGCCGACCACGGTCCACTCCGGGCTGGTGGCGCTCCGGGGTACGTAGATCTTGATCCGGTCGCCAATCTTGTGCCCGGTCTGCTCGGCGGTGTACCGGGTCAGCGTCACCTCGCTGTCCGCCTGGGCGGCCCGGCCCTCGACCACCCTCAGCAGACTCTCCGCGACGAAGTCGTCGCTGCCCAGCCCGACCCCGAGGTGCGGCGCCCCGGGCGGGAGCGCCTTGCCGTTCTCCTTGCGGAACGGGGTCAGCCCGTCCGAACTGGCGTCGCCGACGATCGCGCGGACGCCGTCGACCTCGGTCAGCCGGTCCAGGTCCGCCTCGGTCAACAGCGGCGGGGTCGCCTGCTCACGGGACTCGTCGTTGGCCTGTACCTGTACCGCGACGTCCTTGTTGATGGTCTGGAACAGTTGCTCGAACCGGCCGCCCAGACTGTCCGTGAGGACAAAGGCGCTGGCCACGAACATCACCCCGAGGATGATCGCGAAGCCGGAGAGGACCAGCCGGAGCTTGCGCGAGAGCAGGCTCTTCAGCGTGGCGCGCAGCATCACGCCACCTCGGGCTGGTGCGCCAGGACGTCCAGGTGCTTCAGCGTGTCCAGGACCGCCTCGGCGGTGGGGTCGGCCAGTTCCTCCACGATGCCGCCGTCGGCGAGGAAGATGACGCGGTCGGCGTAGCTGGCGGCGACGGGGTCGTGGGTGACCATGACGATGGTTTGGTGGTGGTTGCG
>NZ_JBJDPS010000040.1:0-3567 GCF_044901685.1 Micromonospora sp. NPDC050397 | reverse complement strand
AGGATGGAGATTTTACAACAAGAGCTTATATGCTCGCTAAGTTAGTTGCTACATCACCTGAACCAAATTATGCATATAGAATAAATCGTCCAGGAAGTATATTAACCACAAAAAATGCCCAAAAAATGTCTCTTTCAGAAGAAAAAGTCATATCACAATTTATTAGTATGTTAAAGCATGAAGAATCTGATGTTTTACGTAGTTTAATTCTAAAGTCTATTTATGCATTTATGAGAGATTGGACGGGAATTATTGTGAAGAATAACCTATCGTTGGATAGGACGAACAGTTGTTTTGATACTGCTCTCACTCTAATAAAAGAAATAATAAATTCTAGGCCCTTAAAAGAAAAAATCAAATTTTTAACAAAGGTTATTATTATTAAGGCGAAAAACCATTAAGCCGTTAAACGAAAATGCAAAGGGTTCATATACAATTATGTTAATTACGACCCGAATTGCTAGTTGATTATTTAGCCATGACTTGATACCCGATAGAATATCTTAAAGTCTCTGGTTCCAGTGATTTAGCTGATTTTAACAGTAAAGAATACGCTAAAAGTATCATCTCTAATCTCAATTGAAAACCTTGAGGCGAACGACTTTTACAACGCTCAGCTCCTAGATTTGTCAAAAAAGAGAAAACTCGCTCAATCACTTTTCTATGTTTTGAAAAATTAGGGAAAAGGATTTTCTTTTGCTTCATGTTCTTCCTGACAGGTGTAATTAGATCAATTCCTTCTAATTCCAGCCTTTCATGCAGTGACTGACCTAAATATCCCATATCTCCAAGGACTGTTGGTGTCCCAAATTGACTCAACACTTCCTCGGTCATTGAACTATCAGCCATTGAAGCAGGAGTAATTGTGTAGTCTATGACATAGCCTGATTCACTGACTAAAGCATGACATTTACATCCATAGAAGTACTGTCCCTTTGTAGAATTGTAGCCAACATTTGCATAATCTCCAAGAACTTTGCTTCTGAAGTTACGAATAGGCTGACACAAAGGAATGGGGAAGCTGTCAATAATGGATACACTAATTCCTTCAACCTCTTTAAAGACGAGTGCTTGGCGAATGACTTGGATACTCGGTAAGAGGGCATTACAACGGCGGACAAAGCGAGAATATTCTAGGAAATTAGGAAATAAACTTTGAGCAAGTTGGTGCTTAGCTTTAAGCGTTTCACTAAAATGCAGTACGCCCCAGAGGTAACAAGCGATAACTAAGCAATCTGATGTTGCGAGATGGACGTTTTTTCGGTTTTGAACCTCAAGGGAAACCCTCGTTTGATAAAGCGTCTCAATGGTTGTCAGTAAATAAACAAAAACTTTTGGAAGTGTGCTATTATAAGTCATATAAGTCGTGCGCTTTCTAATGCTTAGTGGTTTTAGATTAGGATAGCACGACTTATTTATTTTCCAATGAAATTAACTAGCAATTCGGGTAGAAAGTTTAGAGGTATCATATGAAACTACTTAATAATTTGTTGACTAGCTTAACACAATATGAGAATGAAATGATTCAAATTAGGCGTCATCTTCATCAATACCCAGAAATTTCTTTTCAAGAAAAAGAAACATTTAAGTATATTATGGGCTTTTATAAAGAACTTGACTGTGAACCAAAACTTATCGGAAAGGGATTTGGAATCATCGTTGATATTGAAGGTGGAAAATCCGGAAAAACTCTTGCGTTGAGAGCAGACTTTGATGCTCTTGCTATTTTTGAAGATAATGATTTAAGTTTTAAATCGGTCAATCCAGGAGTAATGCATGCCTGTGGACACGATGCACATACTGCATATTTGATGGTACTTGCTAGAGAACTAGTAAAAATAAAACAAGAACTTCCGGGAAGAGTTAGAATTGTCCATCAACCAGCAGAGGAAGTATCTCCTGGTGGTGCCAAAGGTATGATTAAAGCAGGAGCTCTTGACGGTGTCGATAATATGATCGGGGTTCATGTGATGACTACAATTAAAACAGGGGTCATTGCCTATCATAATAAAGAAACTCAAACGGGACGTTCTAATTTCACCATTACAATCAAAGGAAACGGAGGTCACGCTTCTATGCCACAATTAAGTAATGATGCAATAGTAGCCGCTAGTTACTTTGTAACTGAACTCCAAACAGTAATTTCAAGAAGAATAGATCCATTTGACATGGGTACTGTAACTATTGGATCATTTGATGGAGCAGGAAGTTTTAATGCTATACAAGATAAAGTAGTGTTAAAAGGGGATGTTCGGATGATGAAAGAAACAACTAGAAAAGTCATCCGAGACCAAGTGAAACAAATTGCTAAAGGCGTTGGAGTAACCTTTGGGGTTGAAGTGATTGTAGATTATGACGATAACTATCCTGTACTCTTTAATTCAGAAAATCTCACTCACTTTGTAGTTGACAGCTTAAAAGATCAGAATATTTCAGAAGTCAATAATATAGTCGATTTAGGACCACAAAATCCTTCTGAAGATTTTTCATATTATGGGCAAGTTGTACCAAGTACTTTCTTTTACATTGGTGCACAGCCTGAAGACGGCGGAAATTATCCCCATCATAGCCCTTTATTTAAAATGAATGAGAAAAGTATTTTAATCGCGGCTAAAGCAGTTGCAACTGTAACTATAAACTATCTATTTTTCAATAAAAAAATGTAGATTTACAAATAGCAAGATTTGTAGCTAAAGTTGCTCCTTCGTTATTTAATAAACTTATAAAAATATTTCTATCCTCTGTCCAGAAAAAGGTTGTATTATGGACGAGATTTAATTCACCGTCCGTCAAACTACGATACTGCGATGTCACTTAATGACAAGGTTTTGTATGTGTCCACAAATTCCGAGTTCTCTGTCTTGATGACAAATAACGTTCCAGAATATGCGTTGCTTACGTCCGGTAAAGGTTTTTTGAAGAATTTGGAAGATACGACAGGGCTTCTTGACGTTAAATATGACAATGTAGTAGGCAATTATGATATTGATAAGGCTGACATTGTTTATTATGTGTATGGTTTGCTTCATTCACCCGAATATCGGGATATGTATGCCAATGATTTAAAAAAGAGCTTGGCGCGGATTCCGCTAGTCCGAAATAAAGAAGCGTTTATTCGGATTGGAAAGGAGTTATCTAATCTGCATCTGAATTACGAGAAACAAGTGTCATACCCTGGAGTGACGGTGTCAGTTAGCTCTGATGATTATAAAGTGACTAAGATGAAACATCCTAAAAAAGGAGCCTTAGACACTATTATTTTCAATAATTCAATAACTATCTCGAACATACCAGAGAAAGCTTATGAGTATGTGGTTAGTGGAAGGCCAGCTATCGAATGGATTATTGATCAATATCAAGTAAAAACAGATAAAAAATCAGGAATAACGGATGATCCTAACGAATTTAGTGATAATCCTAAATATATTTTGAACCTCTTATTATCCGTTATTACAGTAAGTATGCGAACCCTTGAATTAATTGAGGAATTACCAGAATTTGAAATTCAAGAATAATATAGGGTCTATAATTATATAATCGCCCCTAGGAAATACCATTAAAACACCC
>NZ_JBJDPS010000039.1:0-3880 GCF_044901685.1 Micromonospora sp. NPDC050397 | reverse complement strand
TGAAGTCGGAGTCGCTAGTAATCGCAGATCAGCAACGCTGCGGTGAATACGTTCCCGGGCCTTGTACACACCGCCCGTCACGTCACGAAAGTCGGCAACACCCGAAGCCGGTGGCCCAACCCTTGTGGAGGGAGCCGTCGAAGGTGGGGCTGGCGATTGGGACGAAGTCGTAACAAGGTAGCCGTACCGGAAGGTGCGGCTGGATCACCTCCTTTCTAAGGAGCACCTGCCCCGAAGGGGGTTAGGAGCCCGTATCACCCGAGTGTGGTGGTGGGGTGCTCGATGGCGGAGACACTGGTGAGTTCACTGCCGGCAACGGTCATTTGCTGCTAGTACAGCCCTTTCGGGGGTGGGAACGTGGTGGTGGTGCGGCTGGTTGGTGGGCGTTAGAGCATCCTGTTGGGTCCTGAAGGAACAAACACGTGTGTTTGTTGTTTCGGGTTGCCAGGCATGGCCTGTCATCGCAAACCGGTTCCATGGTCGGCCCTTGGGGGTTGGTGGTGGTTCGAGGTGTGGTGGTTGTGGGTTGTGGGTTGGTCGTTTGTTGAGAATTGCACAGTGGACGCGAGCATCTTTGTGGTCAAGTTGTCAAGGGCGAACGGTGGATGCCTTGGCACCAGGAG
Source organism: Micromonospora sp. NPDC050397 (assembly GCF_044901685.1). Classification (NCBI taxonomy): domain Bacteria; kingdom Bacillati; phylum Actinomycetota; class Actinomycetes; order Micromonosporales; family Micromonosporaceae; genus Micromonospora; species Micromonospora sp. NPDC050397. The sequence goes on along the minus strand of NZ_JBJDPS010000039.1, from coordinate 3,257 downwards.
CCGATGAAGGACGTGGGAGGCCGCGATAGGCCTGGGGGAGCTGTCAACCTAGCTGTGATCCCAGGGTGTCCGAATGGGGGAACCCGGCAGCAGTCATGTGCTGTCACCTGCACCTGAACACATAGGGTGTGTGGAGGGAACGCGGGGAAGTGAAACATCTCAGTACCCGTAGGAAGAGAAAACAATTGTGATTCCGTGAGTAGTGGCGAGCGAAAGCGGATTGAGGCTAAACTGGCTGCGTGTGATACCTGTCAGGGGTTGCGTGGTTGGGGTTGTGGGACTCTGCTGGCCTAACTGACATTGGGTCGAGAAGTGATAAAACCTGTTGCTAGCCGAATGGTGTGGGATAGCCAACCGTAGACGGTGAGAGTCCGGTAGGTGAAAGTGGCGGGTCTTCTGTGGATGTTCCCGAGTAGCGGCGGACCCCTGTAATCTGCCGTGAATCTGCCAGGACCACCTGGTAAGCCTAAATACTTCCTGGTGACCGATAGCGGACTAGTACCGTGAGGGAATGGTGAAAAGTACCCCGGGAGGGGAGTGAAATAGTACCTGAAACCGTTCGCCTACAATCCGTCGGAGCCTTTAGGGGTGACGGCGTGCCTTTTGAAGAATGAGCCTGCGAGTTAGTGGCATGTGGCGAGGTTAACCCGTGTGGGGTAGCCGTAGCGAAAGCGAGTCTGAATAGGGCGTTGAGTCGCGTGTCCTAGACCCGAAGCGGAGTGATCTAGCCATGGGCAGGCTGAAGCGTGGGTAAGACCGCGTGGAGGGCCGAACCCACCAACGTTGAAAAGTTGGGGGATGACCTGTGGTTAGGGGTGAAAGGCCAATCAAACTCCGTGATAGCTGGTTCTCCCCGAAATGCATTTAGGTGCAGCGTCGTGTGTTTCTTGCCGGAGGTAGAGCACTGGATGGTCTAGGGGGCCCACAAGCTTACCGAAATCAGCCAAACTCCGAATGCCGGTAAGTGAGAGCGCGGCAGTGAGACTGCGGGGGATAAGCTTCGTAGTCGAGAGGGAAACAGCCCAGATCACCAGCTAAGGCCCCTAAGCGTGTGCTAAGTGGAAAAGGATGTGGGGTCGCATAGACAACCAGGAGGTTGGCTTAGAAGCAGCCACCCTTTAAAGAGTGCGTAATAGCTCACTGGTCAAGTGGTTCCGCGCCGACAATGTAGCGGGGCTCAAGTACACCGCCGAAGCTGTGGCATTCACATTTTACTTCGCGTTGCCTTTGGGTGGCGTGCAGGTGTGTGGATGGGTAGGGGAGCGTCGTGCCGGGGGTGAAGCAGCGGAGTGATCCAGTTGTGGACGCGGCACGAGTGAGAATGCAGGCATGAGTAGCGAAAGAAGGGTGAGAAACCCTTCCGCCGGATGACCAAGGGTTCCAGGGCCAGGCTAATCCGCCCTGGGTGAGTCGGGACCTAAGGCGAGGCCGAGAGGCGTAGTCGATGGACAACGGGTTGATATTCCCGTACCCGCGAAAGAGCGTCCGTGGTGAACCTCATTGTGCTAACTTTTTGATCTGGTTGATGCCTTCGGGTTGATGCTGGTGAGATTGGGAACCTGGTGGGTAGTAGTCAAGCGATGGGGTGACGCAGGAAGGTAGCTGAGCCCGGCCGGTGGTTGTGCCGGGGTAAGCGTGTAGGCCGTGTCGTAGGCAAATCCGCGACACACAGGGCTGAGACGTGATGCCGAGCCGATTCAGGTGAAGTCAGTGATCCTATGCTGCCGAGAAAAGCCTCTAGCGAGTTCTTAGCGGCCCGTACCCCAAACCGACACAGGTGGTCAGGTAGAGAATACCGAGGCGATCGGGCGAACTGTGGTTAAGGAACTCGGCAAATTGCCCCCGTAACTTAGGGAGAAGGGGGGCCGGAGACGTGAAGCCCCGTGCGGGTGGAGCGTTGTATGGCCGCAGAGAGCAGGGGGAAGCGACTGTTTACTAAAAACACAGGTCCATGCGAAGAAGTAATTCGATGTATATGGACTGACGCCTGCCCGGTGCTGGAACGTTAAGGGGACCGGTTAGCTCTTTCGGGGGCGAAGCTGAGAACTTAAGCGCCAGTAAACGGCGGTGGTAACTATAACCATCCTAAGGTAGCGAAATTCCTTGTCGGGTAAGTTCCGACCTGCACGAATGGCGTAACGACTTCCCCACTGTCTCAACCACAGGCCCGGCGAAATTGCATTACGAGTAAAGATGCTCGTTACGCGCGGCAGGACGGAAAGACCCCGGGACCTTTACTATAGCTTGACATTGGTATCCGAATTAGTTTGTGTAGGATAGGTGGGAGCCGGTGAAGTCCATACGCCAGTATGGGTGGAGGCAATCTTGAAATACCACTCTGGTTGATTTGGGTATCTAACTTCGGACCGTGATCCGGTTCAGGGACAGTGTCTGGTGGGTAGTTTAACTGGGGCGGTTGCCTCCTAAAATGTAACGGAGGCGCCCAAAGGTTCCCTCAGCCTGGTTGGCAATCAGGTGTTGAGTGCAAGTACACAAGGGAGCTTGACTGTGAGACTGACAGGTCGAGCAGGGACGAAAGTCGGGACTAGTGATCCGGCACTTGCGAGTGGAAGCGGTGTCGCTCAACGGATAAAAGGTACCCCGGGGATAACAGGCTGATCTTCCCCAAGAGTCCATATCGACGGGATGGTTTGGCACCTCGATGTCGGCTCGTCGCATCCTGGGGCTGTAGCAGGTCCCAAGGGTTGGGCTGTTCGCCCATTAAAGCGGTACGCGAGCTGGGTTTAGAACGTCGTGAGACAGTTCGGTCCCTATCCGCCGTGCGCGTAGGATACTTGAGAAGGGCTGTCCCTAGTACGAGAGGACCGGGACGGACGAACCTCTGGTGTGCCAGTTGTCCCGCCAGGGGCACGGCTGGTTGGCTACGTTCGGAAGGGATAACCGCTGAAAGCATCTAAGCGGGAAGCTCGCTTCAAGATGAGGTATCCCACCCATTTTGTGGGGTAAGGCTCCCAGCTAGACGACTGGGTTGATAGGCCGGAGATGTAAGCTCGGTAACGGGTTGAGTTGACCGGTACTAATAGGCCGAGGACTTGATTACTAAGGTGCTACGCGTCCACTGTGTGATTCCCGACAAGCGAACAAGACCCTGTGGGTTGTTTGTTAAGTCGATAGTGTTACGGCGGTTATAGCGGTGGGGAAACGCCCGGTTACATTCCGAACCCGGAAGCTAAGCCCTCCAGCGCCGATGGTACTGCACTCGGGAGGGTGTGGGAGAGTAGGACGCCGCCGGACAA
>NZ_JBJDPS010000038.1:0-4112 GCF_044901685.1 Micromonospora sp. NPDC050397 | reverse complement strand
TTCTCGACGGTCACGGGTGACTGGCTCGGTGACGAGGTACCGGACGCCGCGTACTGGGTACGCAACCTCCGCCACCGGGTCCGATTCGAAGAAGCGATAAGGGAGTTGGCCGCCGACGGCTTCGACGCCTTCGTGGAATGCAGCCCCCACCCGGTCCTGGCGGGCAACGTGGCGCACACGCTGGAGGAGACCGACCGGGACGCGGTCGTGACCGGCTCGCTGCTCCTCGGGGACGGCGGCCTGCGGCGCCTGCTGACCTCACTGAGCGCCGTCTTCACCCACGGCGTCCCCGTGGACTGGTCCCGGATCTACGCCGGCACCGGTGCCCGCCGGGTCACGTTGCCCTCGTACGCCTTCCAGCGCGAGCGCTTCTGGCTCGCTCCCGACACCGGCACCGGTGCCCCTGACGTCGCGTCCGCGGGGCTCGTCCCGGCACGCCACCCCCTGCTCGGCGCTGCCGTGCGCACCGCCGCCCACGAGAGCCTGGTCCTGACCGGACGGCTCACCGCCCAGAGCCACCGCTGGCTCTACGACCACGCCGTCGGCACCCTCCCCCTCCTGTCGGGCACCGCCCTGCTCGAACTGGCGGCCCACGCCGGCGCCCGGAACGGTACCCCCCACATCGACGAACTCACCCTGCACGCCCCGCTGCCGCTGCCCTCCGAGGGCGACGCCACGGACCTTCAGGTGACCGTCACGGCCGACGGCCCCGACCGCGCCACCGCGACCGTGCACAGCCGTGCCGGAGCCGACGCCCGCCAGGAGGCCCCGGAATTCGGAGCGCCCTGGACACATCACGCGACGGCGACCCTCCGGGGCGCCCCCGAAGCGGTCCCCACCGCGCCCGACTGGGCAGCAGCCTGGCCGCCTCCCGGCACCACAGAGACCGATCTCACCGGCTTCTACGACGAACTGGCCGATGTCGGATACACCTACGGTCCCGCCTTCCAGCGCCTCGCCCGCCTCTGGAAGGCCCCCGACGGCACCGCCTACGCGGAAACGCGTCTGCCGGAGGGAGACCGGTCCGATTCCCCGGAAGACACGGCATTCGCCCTCCACCCGGCGCTCCTCGACGCCGTCCTGCACGCCGTGGTCGCCACCGGCCGCCCCGAGGACGGACTGCGCCTGCCGTACGCCTTCACCGAGGTCGCCGTACACACCCCCGGAGCCCGCGCGCTGCGTGCCCGCATCACCCCCTCCGGCACCTCCGCCGTCACGCTCGAACTCGCCGGACCGTCGGGGCAGCCGGTGGCGAGCATCGCCTCCCTCGCCCTGCGGCCCGCAGACACCACGCGGCTCACCGCGTCGCACGGCACGAGGGCCCGCTCCCTGTTCGGCGTCGAGTGGGAACCGCTGCCCCTGCCGGCCGGGGCCCACCCCGTCGGCCACTGGGCCGTACTGGCCGACGACGCGGCACCGGTCCACGACGCACTGAGGCACCTCGGCTCCGCCCCGGACACCTACCGCGACCTCGACGGCCTGCGGGTCGCCCTCGACGCCGGAGCCACCGCGCCCGACGTCCTCGTGTGGGCCGTCCGCGACCCGAACGGCGACACGTTGACCGCGGCGCACGGCCACACGGCCACGGCTCTGGAAACCGCCCGTCTCCTCCTCCTCGACGAACGCCTGGCAGGCACCCGCCTCCTCGCCGTCACCGAGGGAGCAGTCGGCCCCGCCCCCGTGGCCGACATCGCCGCCGCCACCGTCTGGGGCTTCCTGCGCACCGCGCACACCGAGACCCCCCGACGATTCCTCCTGGCCGACACCGACCGGGACCCCGCCTCGCTGCGCCTCCTGCCCGCCGTCGCCGCCGGCGACGAACCCCAGGTCGCCCTGCGCGACGGGCGGGCCCACGCCCCCCGTCTCACCCGCGTCACGAGTCAAACCGAGGACACCACCGTCCCCTTCGGGCCCGACAGTACGGTCCTGCTCACCGGCGCCACCGGACACGTCGGCCGACTCATCGCCCGGCGCCTGGTCCGTGAGCACGGCGTACGGCGCCTCGTCCTCGTCAGCCGAGGCGGGGCGGAGGCGACCGGCGACCTCACCGACGAACTCCACGGCGCCGGATGCGAGGTGACCACCCTCGGCTGCGACCCCGCGGACCGCGACGCCCTGCGGACCGCGCTCGAGGGGATCCGAGCCGACCACAGCCTCACCGCGGTCGTGCACGCGGCAGGCGTCCTCGACGACGCCGTGGTCACCTCCCTGACGCCCGGCCAGCTCACCACGGTGCTCCGCCCCAAGGCGGACGCCGCCTGGAACCTGCACGAACTCACCCGGGACGAGCCCCTGACCGCGTTCGTCCTCATGTCCTCGGTCTCCGGCCTCCTCGGCGGTGCGGGACAGGCCAACTACGCCGCCGCCAACGCCTTCCTCGACGCACTCGCGGCGCACCGCGCCGACCTCGGCCTGCCCGGACAGAGCCAGATCTGGGGCCTTTGGGAACAGGACGACCTCAGCGGCGGCATGGCCTCCGGCCTCGACACCGTCGACCGCGCGAGGCTGGCCAGGCTCGGCGTGGCAGCCCTGCCCGAGGACGAGGCCCTCGCACTCTTCGACCGCGCGGTCGCCGAACCCGGGCCGCTCGTCGTCCCCACTCGGCTGGACCTGCGCGGGGTGCGCGAAGAGGCGGGCGAAGCGATCCCGGCCCTGCTGCGCGGACTCGTCCGCCCGGCACGGCCCAAAGGGCCCGAGGGCAGCTTCGCCGAGCGTCTGGCGGCCCTGGCACCGGACGAGCGGACCGACCTGGCGCTCGATCTCGTACGCGACCTGGCCTCCGCCGTCCTCGGCCACGCCTCCGCCGACAAGGTCCCCGTCGCGCGCGCCTTCCGCGACCTCGGATTCGATTCGCTCAGCGCACTCGAACTGCGCAACCGCCTGAACAACGCGACGGGGCTGCGCCTTGCCGCCGGTCTGGTCTTCGACCACCCCACTCCCATCGCACTGGCCGCCCACCTGGTCGACCAACGTGACCACACCGAACGGCGGGAGGAACCGGTGGCTCCGAGTGAGCCCACCGACGAGCCCCTCGCGATCGTCGGCATGGCCTGCCGCTACCCCGGAGGCGTCACCGGTCCCGAAGAACTCTGGGAGCTGATGGCCTCCGGCGCTGACGGCATCGGCCACTTCCCGGCGGACCGCGGCTGGGACCTCGACGCGCTCTACCACCCCGACCCGGACCACACCGGCACGTCGTACACGCGTGAAGGCGGATTCCTGTACGACGCGGGCGATTTCGACGCCGGCTTCTTCGGTGTGTCGCCGCGTGAGGCGTTGGCGACGGACCCGCAGCAGCGGTTGCTCCTGGAGACCTCCTGGGAAGCCCTGGAACAGGCCGGATTCGACGCGAACGGCCTGCGTGGCAGCCGAACAGGCGTCTTCGCGGGACAGGTGTACCACGACTACGCGCCGTCGCCGGAGCGCACGCCGGGACATGTCGAGGGTCTGCTCATGACCGGCAGCGCCGGCAGTGTCCTGTCGGGTCGGGTGGCCTACACGTTCGGTTTCGAGGGTCCGGCGGTGACGGTCGACACGGCGTGCTCGTCGTCGTTGGTGGCGGTCCATCTCGCGGGCAGGGCGTTGCGCTCGGGCGAGTGCGATCTGGCCCTGGCCGGAGGTGTGACCGTCATGGCCACCCCCAGCCCCTTCGTTCAGTTCGCACGCCAGCGGGGGCTGTCGTCCGACGGCCGGTGCAAGCCCTTCTCGGCGGACGCCGACGGCATCGGGATGGCCGAGGGAGTCGGCGTACTCGTCCTGGAGCGGTTGTCTGACGCGCGTCGTCGTGGGCACCGGGTGCTCGCGGTGGTGCGGGGCAGCGCCATCAACCAGGACGGTGCCAGCAACGGCCTGACCGCCCCGAACGGCCCTGCACAGCAGCGGGTGATCCGGGCGGCGTTGGCCGACGCCGGACTCCGGACCTCGGATGTGGACGTGGTGGAGGCCCACGGCACCGGCACCGTCATCGGTGATCCGATCGAGGCGGAGGCGTTGCTGGCCACGTACGGGCATGGGCGTGACCCGGAGCGGCCGTTGTGGTTGGGGTCGGTGAAGTCGAATGTCGGGCATGCGCAGGCTGCTGCGGGTGTGGCCGGTGTCATCAAGATGGTCGA
>NZ_JBJDPS010000037.1:0-4128 GCF_044901685.1 Micromonospora sp. NPDC050397 | reverse complement strand
TCGTGCGCGGGTGCCGTTCTTCTCGACGGTCACGGGTGACTGGCTCGGTGACGAGGTACCGGACGCCGCGTACTGGGTACGCAACCTCCGCCACCCGGTCCGATTCGAAGAAGCCGTGCGGGCCCTCGCCACGACGGACGCCGGAGCGTTCGTCGAATGCAGCCCCCACCCGGTGCTGACCGCGGCGGTGCAGGACACCCTGGAGGCAGCCGGTCACGAGGCCGTGGTCACCGGAACACTGCGCCGCGACGACGGAGGAGCGCGACGCGTGTTCTCCTCCTTCGGAGAGGCCTTCGCACAGGGACTGCCCGTCGACTGGACCCGGGCGTTCGCCGACGCCGATGCCGTACACGTCGACCTGCCCACGTACGCCTTCCAGCGCGAACGCTACTGGTGGGACCTCGACACACTGCGCGGGCCGGTCACCGCTCAGGCTCCCCCGCGCACCGTCGGCGACGCGGGCTTCTGGGACGCCGTGCAGAGCGACGACCCCGAGTCCCTGGCCGGCCTCCTCGACATGGACGGCGACGCCCTGAGCGGTGTCCTGCCCGCTCTGCGGACCTGGCACCGGAGCCGCACCGCCGCGGCCACCGTCGACTCCTGGCAGTACCACGTGCGCTGGGCCCCCGTCGCGCTGCCCGACAGCCCCGTCCTGACCGGCACCTGGCTCCTGGCCGTACCGGCGGACTCCGCCGCGGCGACCGGCTGTGCCGACGCGGTCGTCGCCGCCGTACGCGGCCACGGCGGTGACGTCACCACACTCACCCTGACCGGGAACGCCACCCGGGAGGAAATCGCCGACCGGCTGCCCGACGCCCAGTTCGCCGGTGTGCTGTCCCTGCTGACCGTCACCGATGGAGCCGCCAATCGGAACGCCGTCGCGCGCACCGGCCTCACCACGACCGTCGCCCTGCTCCAGGCGCTCGGTGACGCGGGGACCGGCGGACGCCTGTGGCTCCTGACCCACGACGCTGTCACCGCCACAGCCCGGGACGCGCGCACAGCCCGCGACGACGCGGCCGCCCAGCACATGGTCTGGGGCCTCGGCAGGATCGCCGCACTGGAGCACCCGGAGCGGTTCGGTGGCCTGGTCGACCTGCCCACCCGACCCGACACGCGCACCGGACGCCTCCTCGCGGCGCTCCTGACCGGCGACACCGGCGAGGACCAGGTGGCCCTGCGCCCGTCCGGTGCCCTCGTCCGCCGCCTCTCACACGCCGACGCCGACGCCTCCGGCGCCCGGCCGGCGTGGCGCCCGCGCGGCACCGTCCTGGTCACCGGCGGAACCGGTGGGCTCGGCTCTCGCGTGGCCCGCCACCTCGCCAGGACCGGCGCCGAACACCTCCTGCTGGTCGGCCGACGCGGGCCTGACGCGCCCGGCGCCGCCGAACTGCGCGCCGAACTGGAGGAGACCGGCGTGCGCGTCACGCTCGCCGCCTGCGACGTCTCGGACCGGACGGCCGTGGCCGAACTGCTCGCCACGGTGTCGCCTGACTGCCCACTCACGGCGGTCGTGCACACCGCCGCCGTCCTCGACGACTCCGTCGTCGAGGGCATCACCCCCGAGGGGATCGACCAGGTCCTGCGAGTCAAGGCCGACGGGGCGTGGCACCTGCACCAACTGACCCTGGACACCGAGCTTGACGCCTTCGTGCTCTTCTCCTCCCTGGCCGGCACCCTGGGGGCCTCCGGACAGGGCAACTACGCCCCCGGCAACGCCTATCTGGACGCCCTGGCCGAACAGCGGCGCGCCCTGGGGCTGCCCGCCACCTCCATCGCCTGGAGCATCTGGGACGAGCGGGGCATGGCCACCGAGGGCGACATCGAGGCGACCGCGGGCCGGCACGGGCTCCCCGTGATGGACCCCGACCTCGCGGTCACGGCCCTCCTCGCGGTGGCCGGCGGCACCGAACCGGCCGTCCTGGTAGCCGACGTGGAATGGGACAGGTTCCGTACGGCGTACACCGCCACCCGACCCAGCCCGTTCCTCGCCGATCTGCCCGAATGCCGTCGGACCGCAGAGCCGGATGCCCGGCCGGTCGCCGACCCGGGCGCGGCCGACGGCCTTGCCGCCCGCATCACCGCACTGGGCGACCCGGCCGACCGGCAGGCGGCCCTGCTCAACCTCGTCCGCGAGCAGGCCGCCCAGGTCCTCGGCCACCCCGGCCCCGACGCCGTCGACCCCACGACCGCCTACCGCGACCTCGGCTTCGACTCCGTCACCGCCGTCGAACTGCGCAACCGTCTGAACAACGTGACCGGACTTCGGCTGGTCTCCACCGTCGTCTTCGACCATCCCAACGCCCGCTCGCTAGCCGCCCGCATAGGGGACGAGCTGGTCGCCGCTGCGGGAGGCACAGCACCGGCACCGGAGACCGCCGCCGCAGACGTCCACGCCCCGGACCCGGCCGACGAGGACGACCGGATCGCCGTCGTCGGCATGAGCTGCCGTTTCCCCGGTGAGGTCCGCTCCCTGCAGGACCTGTGGGACCTGCTCCGCGACGGGGGCGACGCCATCACCCCGTTTCCCGAGGACCGCGGCTGGGACCTCGACGGGCTCCGGGCCACCGGCGACCACGCCGGCGCGGGCACGTCGAGCGCCCACGAAGGCGGGTTCCTCCACGACGCGGCCGACTTCGACGCGGAGTTCTTCGGTATCTCACCGCGTGAGGCGTTGGCGATGGACCCGCAGCAGCGGTTGCTCCTGGAGACCTCCTGGGAAGCCCTGGAACAGGCGGGCATCGACCCCACCAGCCTGCACGGCACCCGGACGGCAGTGTTCACCGGCACCAACGGCGGCGACTACCTCGCCGCCGGTCCGGACGTCCCCGAGGAGACCGCCGGATACGTCGCAACGGGCAACATCGGCAGCGTCCTCTCCGGCCGCGTGGCCTACACCCTCGGGCTGGAGGGCCCGGCTCTCACCGTCGACACGGCCTGCTCCTCCTCCCTCGTCGCGCTGCACCTGGCGGTGCGTTCGCTGCGGCAGGGCGAGTGCGACCTCGCTCTCACCGGCGGCGTCACCGTCATGTCCACCCCGGGCGTCTTCACCGAGTTCACCCGTCAGGGCGGCCTGGCGCCCGACGGCCGCAGCAAGGCCTTCGGCGCGGGCGCTGACGGCGCCGGGTTCTCCGAGGGAGTCGGCGTGCTCGTCGTCGAGCGGTTGTCTGACGCGCGTCGTCGTGGGCACCGGGTGCTCGCGGTGGTGCGGGGTAGTGCGGTCAATCAGGATGGTGCGTCCAACGGTCTGTCCGCGCCCAGCGGTGTCGCTCAGCAGCGGGTGATCCGGGCGGCGTTGGCCGACGCCGGACTCCGGGCCTCGGATGTGGACGTGGTGGAGGCGCACGGTACGGGCACGAGGCTGGGTGATCCGATCGAGGCCGGGGCGCTCCTGGCCACGTACGGGCAGGGGCGCGACCCGGAGCGGCCGTTGTGGTTGGGGTCGGTGAAATCGAACATCGGCCACACCCAGGCCGCCGCCGGCGTCGCGGGCGTGATCAAGACCGTCCTCGCCCTGCGGAACAGCGCGCTGCCCAGGACTCTGCACGTCGACTCGCCCACCGGGCACGTCGACTGGTCGTCCGGCACCATGGCACTCCTTGCCGAGCCACGCGACTGGCCCGAGACCGGGCGGCCCCGACGCGCTGGGGTCTCCTCGTTCGGAGTCAGCGGCACCAACGCCCACGTCATCCTGGAACAGGGACCGGACACCGGGACCCGCGCCGACGACCACCGCCCGGGCGGCACGACCGAGCCTTGGATCCTGTCGGCGTCCTCCGGCGCGGCCCTGCGCGACCAGGCACGACGCCTCGTGCCGACGGCTGAAGGCGTCACCGGGACCGCGCGGGCCGATGACATCGGCCACGCCCTGGCCACCACCCGCGCCGTGCTCGACCACAGGGCCGTTCTCCTCGGGGCGCACGCCGCCGACCCGGTACGCGACCTGGCCGAATTCGCGGCGGGTCGAGAGACTCCCGACGTCGTTCACGGCACGGCCACTGCCTCCGACGACCGTGTTGTCCTCGTCTTCCCCGGTCAGGGGTCGCAGTGGGTGGGTATGGCGGTGGAGTTGTTGGGGGAGGTGCCGGTTTTCGCGGAGCGGATGGGGGAGTGTGCTGCGGCGTTGGA
>NZ_JBJDPS010000036.1:0-5437 GCF_044901685.1 Micromonospora sp. NPDC050397 | reverse complement strand
TCCACATCCACCTCCACCGCACCCACCGGCGGCCACTCACCCCAACCCACACCCACCACAGACCCACCCACCACAGACCCCAACACCCCAAACCCATGCCGCACCCACCCACCACCATCCACGGCACGGGCGAAGATCTCGAAGGAACGTCGGTCCGTGTCGTCCGGGGCGGCGACGGCGAGCTGCACGGCCAGAGCGCCCTGCTCGGGCAGGACCATCGGCGTCGACACGGTCAGTTCCTCGACGGCGTCGAGTCCGAGGCGCTCACCGACACGCGCGACCATCTCCACCAGTGCCGTGGCCGGCACCAGGGCCACCCCGGCGATGACGTGATCGCCCAGCCAGTCCGGCGCGTCGCGGGAAAGTCGGCCGGAGAAGACCATCGTGCCGTCGGCCGCCAGCTCGACGCCCGCGCCGAGCAACGGGTGCCCGGTGGCCATCAGGCCAGCCGACTCGACATCGGCGGTCAGGGTGGACGCGGAGAGCCAGTGGCGCGTCCGCTGGAAGGCGTACGTGGGCAACTCGACCGGACGGGCGAGAGGTACCAGCCGGGACCAGTCGACCGGGCAGCCACGGGCGAGCAGCGTTCCGACCCCCGTCACCAGCGTCCGTACCTCGGGTCGTCCGGCGCGCAGGACCGAGACGGCGGCCACGTCCCCGTCGTACTCGCCGAGCACGTCGCGGACCAGGCCGGTCAGGACCGCGTCGGGGCCCAACTCCAGGAAGGTGGTGACGCCCTCTTCGGCGAGGGTACGGACGGCGTCGGCGAAACGTACGGGTCGGCGTACCTGCTCGACCCAGTAGTCGGGGTCGGCCCACGCCTGCGCGGCTTCGAGGTCACCGGTGACCGTGGAGACGATCGGGGTGGTCGCCGGGGAGAAGGTCAGCCCTCGGACGACCTCGCCGAACCGCGCCAGCATCGGTTCCATCAGCGGCGAGTGGAAGGCGTGGCTGACCGACAGCCGGCGGATTCGGTGACCGCGCTCCTCGAGCACGGCAGTCACCTGCGACACGGCCGCTTCGGTGCCGGAAAGCACGACCGACGTGGGTCCGTTCACCGCAGCGATGCCCACCTCGTCGAGTCGTCCGGCCAGCAGCGGCAGCACCTCGGCCTCGGTGGCCTGGACCGCCGTCATCACCCCACCCGGCGGCAGCGCCTGCATCAGCCGGCCACGGGCCGTCACCATGGTCGCCGCGTCCGCCAACGACAGCACCCCGGCCAGGTACGCGGCCGCGATCTCCCCGACCGAGTGTCCGGCGAGCAGATCCGCCCGCATTCCCCACGAGGTCACGAGGCGGTGCAGCGCCACTTCCAGCGCGAACAGGGCGGCCTGGGTGTAGAGGGTCTGGTCGAGCAGCGCGGCGTCGGCGGTCTCCGGCTCGGCGAAGACGATCTCCTGGAGGGCCCGGTCGAGACCGGTGTCGAGGTGTTCGCAGACCTCGTCGAACGCTCGGGCGAAGACCGGGTACGAGCGGTAGAGGTCGCGCCCCATCCCGATCCGCTGCGCACCCTGCCCGGTGCAGAGGAAGGCGGTCCGACCGGGACGAACGGCGGCACGGATGGCGGCCGACTCCGGGCGGTCCTGGGCCAGTGCGGTCAGAGCGTCGAGCAGCTCGTCCCGGTCCTGGCCGACCAGCACGGCGCGGTGCGCCAGCGTGGCCCGACCGGTCCCCAGGGACCAGGCGACGTCGGCGTGGTCGAGGTCCGGCCGCGCGGTCAGCCATCCGTGCAGCCGGTCGGCCTGGGCCCGCAGGGCACCCTCGTCGTGGCCGGAGAGCAGCCACGGCACCGGCACGGGCGTGACCTGGTCGGTTCCGTCCTCGGGCACCGCGCCGCCGCGGGCGGTTCCGCCCTGGGACGCGGTGCCGTGACGGTCGGCCCCGTCCGGGGGCACGGTGCCGTCGCCGGTCGGCGCGGGCGGCGGTGCCTGTTCGAGTACCACGTGCGCGTTGGTGCCGCTGATCCCGAAGGCGGACACGGCGGCCCGGCGAGCCTCGCCCGTCTCCGGCCAGGGCCGCGCCTCGGTCAGCAGCCGTACGTCACCCGAGGACCAGTCCACGTGTGGCGACGGCTCGTCCACGTGCAGGGTCCGGGGCAACACCCCGTACCGCAGGGCCATCACCATCTTGATCACACCACCGACACCCGCCGCCGCCTGCGCGTGCCCGATGTTCGACTTGAACGACCCCAACCACAGCGGCCGATCGGCGGACCTGTCACGCCCGTACACCGCCAGCAGCGCCTGCGCCTCGATCGGGTCCCCCAACCGCGTACCCGTGCCGTGTGCCTCGACCACGTCGACGGCCGAGGGCGCGAGCCGGGCCGAGGCCAACGCCTGCCGGATCACCCGCTGCTGGGACGGCCCGTTGGGGGCCGTCAGGCCGTTCGACGCCCCGTCCTGGTTCACCGCCGAACCCCGCACGACCGCCAACACCCGGTGCCCATTCCGCACCGCGTCCGACAACCGCTCCACCAGCAGCAGACCCACGCCCTCGGACCAACCCGTACCGTCCGCCGACGCCGCGAACGACCGGCAGCGACCGTCCACCGAGAGCCCGCGCTGACGGGAGAACTCGAGGAACGCGACCGGGGTGGCCATCACCGTGGCGCCGCCGGCCAGCGCGAGGTCACACTCGCCCCGGCGCAGGGCGTTCGCCGCCAGGTGCAACGCGACCAGGGACGACGAACAGGCGGTGTCGACCGTCACCGCCGGACCCTCCAGCCCGAGCGTGTACGCGACCCGACCGGACGCGACACTGCCGGCGCTGCCGCCGAACAGATACCCCTCGAAGTCCTCGGCCGGCAGGTGCGGACGCGATCCGTAGTCGCTGTACATCACTCCGGCGAAGACGCCGGTACGGCTTCCGCGCAAGGTGGTCGGATCGATCGCCGCGCTCTCGAGCGTCTCCCACGCCGTCTCCAACAACAACCGCTGCTGCGGATCCGTCGCCGTCGCCTCACGCGGCGACATCCCGAAAAACTCCCGATCGAACAAATCAGCGTCGTGCAGAAAACCACCCTCACGCGCGTACGACGTACCCACCCGCTCCGGATCCGGATCGTACAAACCCTCCAGATCCCAACCCCGATTCGTCGGAAAACCACTCACCGCATCCACACCGTCAACCACCAACCGCCACAACTCCTCCGGCGACGACACCCCACCCGGAAAACGACACGCCATCCCCACGATCGCGATCGGCTCCTGCTCCCGCTCCTCGACCTCACGCAGCCGGCTACGCGCGTCGCGGGCGTCGGCGATGGCACGCTTGAGGTACTCGCGAAGCTTGTCGCCCTCTGCCATGGTGTTCAGCTCCCCAGGAATGACGAATGCGTTGACGGATTCAGGGCGGGTCGGGCCGCGACGCCGCCGGCCTCGGCGGGGTCGGTCGGGTTCGGTAGTGCGGTCGGGTCGGTCGAGTTCGTCGGGTCAGTCGAGCTCGTCGACGAGGGCGAAGAGTTCCTCGTCGCTGGCGGAGTCGAGGTCCGCGCTCCCACCTGCCCCACGAACCTGTGCGAGGTGCAGGTCCAACAGGCGGCGCAGCCGGTTGCCGATCTCGTCCCGGGCGTCCCCGGGCCACGCTCCGGAACGGATCGTGGCCTCCAGCCGGTCGAGGTCGTCCAGGACCGGTGCCTGGGCCGGTTCCTCGTCGACGACCAGTTCCTTGCCGAGCATGGCGGCGAGGAGCACCGGGGTCGGGTGGTCGAAGACCAGCGTCGTGGGCAGGCGCAGGCCGGTCGCCGCGTTGAGCTGGTTGCGCAGCTCCACCGCGGTCAACGAGTCGAAGCCCAGTTCCTGGAAGGCTCGGTCCTCGCCCACCCCGCTGGCGTCCGAGTGCCCCAGCACCGCCGCCACCCGGTTGCGTACCAGATCAAGCAGTATCCGGTCGCGGTCCTGCGGGGCGGCGGCAGCGAGCCGACGTACGAGTGACGCGGTGTGCGCCGTCGGGTCGGTCTCCTCCCGACGCGGGACCTGGACCAGTCCACGCAGCAGCGGCGGCGGCTGCTCACCCCGAACGCGCAGCCCGCCCAGGTCCAGCCGGGTCACCGCGAGGACCGGCTCGGTCGTCCGGTGGGCGGCGTCGAAGAGTTCCATCGCGTCGTGCGACGAGAGCGGCAGCAGGCCGAAGCGGGCCATCCGCTTCAGGTCGACCTCGCCGAGATGGTCGGTGAGTCCGCTGGACTGTTCCCACAGGCCCCACGCCAACGACGAGGCCGGCAGTCCCCGGGCGTGCCGGTGCCGGACCAGGGCGTCGAGGAAGGTGTTGCCGGCGGCGTAGTTGGCCTGGCCCGCCGTGCCGAGCAGACCGGCCACCGAGGAGTAGACGACAAACGCGGACAGGTCCCACCGCTGGGTGAGTTCGTGCAGGTGCCATGCCGCGTCGACCTTCGGCAGCAGCACCGCGTCGAGTCGCTGCGGGGTCAGGTCCGAGACCAGACCGTCGTCCAGGATGCCGGCGGTGTGCACCACGGCCGAGAGGGGCTGCTCGTCGGGTATCGCGTCCAGCACGGCGGCGAGCGCGTCCCGGTCGGCGACGTCGCAGGCGACGAGGTCGGCGACCGCCCCCAGATCGGCCAGTTCCGTACGCAGTTCGGCCGCGCCGGGCGCGTCCGGGCCGCGTCGGCTCAGCAGCAGCAGCCGGGTCACCCCGTGCGTGGTGACCAGGTGGCGGGCCAGCACGCCACCGAGGGCACCGGTGGCGCCGGTGATCAGCACGGTGCCCGTACCCCAGTCCGGCGACGGCGCGGTGCCGGTCGCGTCCGCCCGGACCAGGCGCGGTACGGACACCACGCCGTCGCGTACCAGTAGTTGTGGTTCGCCGGTGGCCACCGCCGCCGCCAGGACCGCCGCCGACCGGGGGTTGTCGTCGATGTCGACCAGGACGAACCGGTCCGGCTGCTCGGTCTGCGCCGACCGCACCAGGCCCCAGACGCCCGCACCGGCCAGATCGCCCGGATCCGTCGAGCCGGCACCCGCCGCGCCCCGGGTCAGCACGACCAGCCGCGAACCGGACAGACGTTCGTCGGCCAGCCACTCCCTCAGCCGGACGAGCACCTGCGCGGTGATCCGCCGGGCCCGCACCGGCAACGGTCCGTCGCCACCGGCGGCCACCGGGGTCACGATCACGGGCGGGGCCGCCGCACCCGCGTCCATGGCCGAGAGCAGGGATGCCACATCCGGGTACGCCAGGGCGGTGTCCGGTGCCGTCGGTTCGCCGAGAACCGGCCACCACGCGACTCCGTCGACGGCGGTCCGGTCGACCGGCAGGGTCGCCCAGTCCACTCCGAAGAGGCCGTCGGGTCCCACGGCTCCCGCTGCCCGCAGGGCCTCAGGGTTCATCGGGCGTAGCAGCAGGGAGTCCACCCTCGCCACCGGCACGTCCCACTCATCCGCCACCAACAACGACACCCTCAACGAACCACCATCACCCTCGC
>NZ_JBJDPS010000035.1:0-5446 GCF_044901685.1 Micromonospora sp. NPDC050397 | reverse complement strand
ATGTCGACCGAGGACGGGCTACGTCTCCTCGATATCGCGGAGCGGTCGGCGGACCCCCTGGTCGTGGCGGCGCGCTTCGACCCCCGATCCCTGGCCGAGGGCGGGCCCGGCAGCTCGGCCGAGCCGATGCTGCGCGACCACGCCCGCAGCTCCGCACCCCACAGGCGCCGCGACGTCGCCACCGTCCGGGTCGATCCGCAGCCGGACGGCCCCCCGCTGCCCGCGAGACTGGAGGGGCTGGGCGACACGGAACGGCACCGAGTGGTGCTGCGCACCGTGCGGGAGCACACGGCGACCGTGCTGGGGTACGACTCGGCCACCGGGATCCCTGCCGAACGGGGATTCCTGGACCTGGGCATCGACTCGCTCACCGCGGTCGAACTGCGCAACCGGCTGAAGGCCGAGACCGGTCTGCCGCTGCCGGCAACCCTGGTCTTCGACCATCCCGATGCCACTCGCCTCGCCCGGTATCTCGCGGGAGCACTGGCGCCGGACGAGACCGGCTACGCGCCCAAGGACGTCGGCCCGGACGGCGCCCCTGCTCCGGCGGCCATCCCCGCAACCGGCGCCGCCGGTGTGTCCGGGAGCCTGGAGTCGGCGGACGCCGCCGAGCTCTTCGACTTCATCGACCGGGAATTCGGCTCGGACTGATCGCCACCGCCTCCCGGCCCCGACGCCATTTGCCTGCCCGTAGGACCCTCTGACACCGCGGCAAGACCATGTGAGGCCCTGATGCCGGAAGATGACAAGCTCCTCGGCTACCTGCGCCGGGTTACCGCCGACCTGCACCACACCCGGGGACGGCTGCGAGAGATCGAGGCAGCGGCCCACGAACCGATCGCCGTCGTGGGCATGGCCTGCCGCTTCCCCGGCGGCGTCACCACCCCCGAGGAGCTGTGGGACCTCGTCCGGGACGGCGCCGACGCCATCACCCCGTTCCCCGGCAACCGGGGCTGGGACACCGAGGCCCACTACGACGCCGATCCGGACGCACCCGGACGCACCTACGCCCGCGAGGGCGGCTTCCTGCACGACGCAGGCGACTTCGATGCCGGCTTCTTCGGGATCTCCCCGCGCGAGGCCGACGCGATGGACCCCCAGCAGCGCCTGCTCCTCGAAGCGTCCTGGGAAGCCGTCGAACGGGCCGGCATCGACCCGGCCTCCCTGAAAGGCCGAGCCGCCGGCGTGTTCCTCGGCGCCGTCGCGCTCGACTACGGGCCGCGCCTGGACGCCGCCGACGGCCTCGAAGGCCACCTGATGACCGGCACCACCACCAGCGTCGTCTCCGGCCGCGTGGCCTACACCCTCGGGCTGGAGGGCCCGGCTCTCACCGTCGACACGGCCTGCTCCTCCTCCCTCGTCGCGCTGCACCTGGCGGTGCGTTCGCTGCGGCAGGGCGAGTGCGACCTCGCTCTCACCGGCGGCGTCACCGTCATGCCCACCCTCGGCACCTTCATGGGCTTCAGCCGTCAGCGGGGCCTGGCGCCCGACGGCCGCTGCAAGCCCTTCTCCGCCGACGCCGACGGCTTCGGCCCGGCGGAGGGCGCCGGCATACTCTGCCTCGAACGGCTCTCCGACGCCCGCCGCAACGGACACCACGTCCTCGCCGTCGTCCGTGGCACGGCGGTCAACCAGGACGGCGCCAGCAGCGGACTCTCCGCGCCGAACGGCCCCGCACAACAGCAGGTCATCCGGGCTGCGTTGACGGACGCCGGCCTGGACGGGCCCGACGTGGACGTGGTGGAGGCGCACGGTACGGGCACGAGGCTGGGTGATCCGATCGAGGCCGGGGCGCTCCTGGCCACGTACGGGCAGGGGCGCGACCCGGAGCGGCCGTTGTGGCTGGGGTCGGTGAAGTCGAACATCGGCCACACCCAGGCCGCCGCCGGGGCCGCCGGCATCATGAAGATCGTTCTCGCCCTGCGGAACCAGGAGCTTCCGCGGACCCTGCACGCGGAGGAGCCGTCACCGCACGTCGACTGGTCCGCCGGCACCCTGCGCCTCCTCACACGGTCCGTTCCCTGGCCGAGTGCCGGAGCGCCGCGCCGCGCCGGTGTCTCGTCCTTCGGTGTCAGCGGCACCAACGCCCACGTCATCCTCGAAGAGGCACCTGCGGAAGGTGCACCGGCCGACGAGGAGCCGGCGGAGGCCCTGCCGGCGGCTGAGGAACCGGGCGCGGACGCACCCACCGATCGGCCCTGGCCCATAGGAGTACCGGCCGACGGGGCCACCGTCCGGCCCCTTCCACAGGTGCCCTGGGTCCTGTCGGCCAAGTCTGCCGCCGCGCTGCGTGACCAGGCCGCACGACTGGCTGCCCACGCGGACCGGCACCCCGACCTGCGGCCCGCCGACGTCGGCCTCACGCTGGCCACCGCCCGCACAGTCTTCGATCACCGGGCCGTACTCCTCACTCCGGAACACGCCCAGGGTGCCGACCTGTTGCGGGAGTACGGGTCGGGCCAGGACCCCGTGGCACTCGTCTCCGGCACGGCCCGCGAGGGCGCAGGCCCCGTATTCGTCTTCCCGGGGCAGGGTTCGCAGTGGACCGGCATGGCCGTCGACCTGCTCGAAACCTCACCGGTGTTCGCCCGGCGCATGGCCGAGTGCGCCGCCGCGCTCGCGCCCCACCTCGGCGTCCCGCTGCTGGAAGCGCTGCGGGACGAGGCGGAACTGGAGCGTGTGGAGGTCGTCCAGCCCGCCCTGTGGGCGGTGATGGTCTCACTGGCCTCGGTGTGGGAGTCCTACGGCGTCCGGCCGGCCGCGATCGTGGGCCACTCGCAGGGCGAGATCGCCGCCGCGGTGGTGGCGGGGGCGCTGACCCTGGATGACGGCGCACGGGTGGTGGCCCTGCGCAGCCGGGCGCTGACGGCCCTCGCCGGCCGCGGCGGGATGGCCTCCGTCGGGGCACCTGAGGACGAGGTCCGCCGTGCCGTCAGCGCCCACCGGGGCGCTCTGTCCGTCGCCGTTGTCAACGGGCCCTCGCACCTCGTGGTCTCCGGCGACGCCGCCGCGCTGGACGAACTGCTCGCCGCCTACGAGGCCGACGGTGTGCGAGCCCGCCGCGTCCCCGTCGACTACGCCTCCCACTCGTCACATGTGGAAGAGATCCGCGCCGACGTCGAGAAGGCGGCGGCAGGGGTGTCCCCGCGCCCCTCCGACATTCCCTTCTACTCCACGGTGACCGCCGAGAAGGCCGACACGACCACGCTGGACGCCGCCTACTGGTACCGCAACCTCCGCTCCCCGGTGCGCTTCGAGGAGACCGTGCGCGTGCTGCTCGGCGAGGGCTTCCGGCACTTCGTCGAGATCAGCCCGCACCCGGTCCTCCTCCCCGGCGTGGAGTCCACAGCCGAGGACCACGGCAGCGCCGTGTCGGCCGTAGGGACTCTGCGCCGCGGCGACGCCGGTGAGCCCCGGCTCCTCAGGTCCCTCGCCGAGGCCCACGTCGCCGGAACGTCCGTGGACTGGGGCCGTGTCTTCGACACGACCGGCGCGCACCTCGTCGACCTGCCGACGTACGCCTTCCAGCGGCGCCGCCACTGGCTCGACTCCACCACGGCCGCGGCCGTCGACGTCGCTGCCACCGGCATGGAACCCGTCGTCCATCCGCTGCTCGACGCCGGCGTGTCCCTGCCCGACAGCGACGGTCATCTGTTCACCGCCCGCTGGTCGCTGCGTACCCACCCCTGGCTCGCCGACCACACGGTCGCGGACCGGGTGGTCGTTCCGGGCACGGCACTGGTCGAGACCGTGCTCCGCGCGGGCGACGCCGTCGGCTGCGACCGGCTCGCCGAGCTCAGCATCGAAACCCCGGTCGTCCTGCCCGCTGACGGCGGCCACCTGCGCGTCCAGATCACGGTGGGTGCTCCCGCGGACACCGGCGGCCGACGGGCCGTCGGGGTGTACGTCTGCGGCTCCGAGGGCGTCTGGGCACGCCATGCCCGTGCCACCCTCACGACCGAGGCGGGCTCACGCGAACCCGCCGGCCTCGAAACCTGGCCGCCCGCCGACGGAGCCCGACCGGTCGACACGGGTCAGCTGTACGAGCGGCTCGCCGCCGTCGGCCTGGCTTACGGGCCGGGATTCCGGGGCCTGGGATCCGTCTGGACCCGTGGTGGCGAGATCTACGCCGAGGCGGTCCTTCCCGATGAGGTCCGGCAGACCGCCGGTGGCTTCGGCCTGCACCCGGCGCTCCTGGATGCCGCCCTGCACGCCTGGCCGGCCGCCGCCGACGCCCTCACCTCCGCCGGACTGCCGTTCCTCTGGACCGGCGTGTCCCTGTACGCCACCGGGGCGTCGAGCCTGCGCGTGAGGCTTACACCGGTGACCGGCGGCGGCATGGCGGTGCTCGCGGCGGACGACTCCGGCCGGCCGGTGTTCTCGGCCGAGAGGCTCGTGACGCGCCCGGTGCCGGACGCCGGGAACGGCTTGGCCAAGGGCAGCCTGCACCGTGTGGACTGGACCCCCGCCCCCGCACCGGCCGCCGACGCGGAGCCCGCCACCGTTGCCCCGGTGCTCGCGGTCCTCGGCCCGGGCACCCTCGGTCGCGAGCTCGACGGGGCCGTCTCGCACCACGACGACCTGACCGCTCTCGCCGACCAGGTCACGCACGGCCGGTGCCCGGCACCGGCGTACGTCCTGACAGGCGTTGCCCTGGACCCGGGGTGTCCGTCCGACGTGGAGACCCGGGAAGGGGACACCGCACAGGAGGCTCTGGCCGCCGCCGGCCGTGCGCTGGCGCTCGTGCAGGCATGGCTGGCCGACGAGTCGTTCGCGGCGACCGGGGCCAAGCTGGTGCTGGTCACCCGGGGAGCCGTGCCCGCCCGGGCGGGAGAGGGCGTGCCGGACCTTGCGGCTACGCCCGTCTGGGGCCTGGTGCGGTCCGCGCAGTCCGAACATCCCGGTCGGTTCGTCCTGGCCGATCTGGACCAAGATCCCGCCTCGCTCGCCGCCCTGCCTTCCGCCCTCGCCACCGGTGAACCACAACTGGCCCTCCGGCGGGGCGAGATCCTCGTTCCGCAACTCTGTTCGGTCCCGGCAGAGTTGGAGCTCCCCGATGGTGCCTGGCAGTTGCGGACCACACCGGGTGCCGCCCTCGACGGAATCGGCCCGGCTCCGTCGACGTCGGCGACCCGACAGCTCGGCGACCGCGACGTGCGTGTCGAGATCCGGGCCGCGGGCGTCAACTTCCGTGACGTACTGATCGCCCTGGGCGTGTATCCGGATGCGGAGAACGCGCGGTTGGGCAGCGAGGGCGCCGGCGTGGTCACCGAGATCGGCTCCGCAGTGACCGGCGTCGCCGTCGGCGACCGCGTCATGGGACTGGGGGGCGAGTGGTTCGGCTCGTTCACCGTGGTGGATGAGCGGGTGGTGGTGGGGGTTCCGGAGGGGTGGTCGTTTGTGGAGGCTGCTTCGGTTCCGGTGGCGTTTGTGACGGCGTTCTATG
>NZ_JBJDPS010000034.1:0-6779 GCF_044901685.1 Micromonospora sp. NPDC050397 | reverse complement strand
ACACTGCCCCATTCATGAATACGGTGACCCGGGCTTTTCCCGGGCCTTCGGCACCCTACCGATCTGTAGGAAAGCGACATGGTGATCGCGCACGTACCGGCCAGCCGAGGCATCAGGTGACGGGCGCACCCGCCGGCAGCGTCGTCACCATCATCGGTCAGTTCTACTTCGCCATCTGCCACGGCTCGATCCGATAATCGCGGCGACCGGCCGCGCCGACGCCACCTTTTGAACCACCAGCTACCGACGTGCGAAGGGTCAGACACATGTCGATGAACCAAACTGCATCCGCGGCACACCCGGCTCGCGGTTTCGTGAGACGCATCCTCTCCACCGTCACACTGTCCACGGTGGCCGCAGGCCTCCTGGTCGTGCTCTCGGGCTCGGCCGCACAGGCAGCGACGCTGCCAGTGGGCGCCCGGTCACTGGAATCGGTCAACCATCCCGGCCGGTACGTGCGGCACCTGGACTACGTCGGGCGGCTCGACCCGGTCAGCTCGGGCAGCACGACCCAGACCAAGCTCGACGCCACCTTCACTGTCGTGAACGGGCTGGCTTCGCCAGCGTGTTACTCGTTCCAAGCCAAGAACGGGCAGTTCCTGCGGCACCGGGACTGGCGGCTGCGAATCGACGCCAACAGCGGCGACCCGATTTTCCGTGCCGACGCGACCTTCTGTGCCGTCGAGGGCTCGGTCGCCGGATCGGTGTCGCTCGCCTCGTACAACAATCCCGGTCGGCGCATCCGGCACCGCGACTTCACGCTCTGGCTCGACGCCTACCAGGACACGGCAGCGTTCCGAACGGACAGCTCGTTCCGGATCGCCGCGCCGTGGGCACCCAAGACAAACAGGGGTCCGGCCATCCCGGGCCTGTTCGCCGACCCGCACCTCACGATGTTCAACGGCCGCTACTACCTGTATCCGACGACCGACGGCTACGCGAGCTGGAGCGGCACGTACTACAAGGCGTTCTCCTCCACCGACCTGGTGAACTGGACCGACCACGGCGTGAGCCTCGACCACGGCCCAGACGTGTCGTGGGCGGACAACTCCGCCTGGGCGCCGGCGGTCGCGGCCCGCAACGGCCGGTACTACCTCTACTTCAGCGGCGGCGCCGCCAGCGGCAACACGGCCAAGCAACTCGGCGTGGCCGTGGCGGACTCACCGACCGGGCCGTTCCGCGACGCGCTGGGCCGCCCGCTCGTGCGCGGCGACCAGTTCTCCGGCGGCCAGGCAATCGACTCAATGGTCTTCTCCGACGACGACGGGCAGTCCTATCTGTACTGGGGCCAGGGCGTGGCCCGCGCCGTACGGCTGAACACCGACATGGTCTCGTTCGACCCAGCCCAGGTACGCACCATCACCCCGCCGGGCTTCAACGAGGCACTGTTCGTATTCAAACGCAACAGCACCTACTACCTCATGTGGTCCGAAAACGATACACGCAGCGAGGACTACCGGGTCGCGTACGCCACCGGCACGTCACCGTTCGGACCGTGGACCAAGCGCGGCGTCGTGCTGCAGAAGCGGCTGGAAGCTGGCATCAAGGGCACCGGCCACCACTCCGTGGTGCGTGCACCCGGCACCGACACCTGGTACGTGGCCTATCACCGGTTCGCCGTGCCGGCCGGCAACGGCACCAACCGGGAGACTGCCATCGACCGGATGGAGTTCAACTCCGACGGCACGATCCGGCCCATCGTGCCCACCCTCTAGAACGTTCCCGCCTTTCCAAGGAGGTAGCCCATGTCGAGAATTCCCGTCCGGCTGGGCGCGGTCATCGTCGCCGCCTGCCTACTGTTCACGTCGTGGTCGGCGGTGACGCCGAGGCAGGCGTCGGCGTTGGACCCGATCGCCGGCTACCTGATGGCGCACTTCACGGGGGAGTCGTCGACCGGTCAACAGATCTACCTCGCCCAGAGCACCGACGGCCTTCGGTGGACGGACCTGAACAACGGCGGACTCGTGCTGCGCTCCACCGTAGGCACTCGCGGTGTCCGTGACCCCGCCCTGGTCCGTTCGCCCGCCGGCGACCGCTACTGGGTCATCGCTACCGACCTGTGCATTGGCTGCGGCCAGAGCTGGAGTGATGCCCAGAACAACGGCAGCCGTCACCTGGTGGTCTGGGAGTCCACCGATCTGGTCAACTGGTCGGCGCCTTGGCTGCTGAACGTCGCCGGTGCGATCCCCGACGGGCGCAACGCGTGGGCGCCGGAGGCGATCTGGAACCCCGACACCGGTGACTACGTCCTGTACTGGGCGACGAACGCGTCGCTGAACGGTGTGATGAAGCACCGTATCTACTCTGCGCGGACCGCGAATTTCCGAAGCATCACCACACCGCAGCTCTACATCAACCGGGCCGGCACCCAGGGCATCATCGACACACAGATCGTCGAGATGCCGCCCGGGGTGGGCAGCTACCGCTACGTCCGGTCGTCGGGCGACGGGCAGATTACCCTCGAAGGCAGCAACTCCATCCTCGGGACATGGACGAACCTCGGTAACCTTTCCGGCATCGGACTGAACGGATCTCAGGTCGAGGGCCCCATGTGGATGCGGTTCAACGCCCGAAACGAATGGGCGTTGTACCTGGACCAGTACGCCTCAGGACGTGGCTACCTGCCGGTTCTCACGACCAGTCCCTCAAGCCCCACAAGCTTCCGGCTTCCGGCATCGGGGTCGTACAACATGGGCGGCACCCGCAAGCGGCACGGGTCCATTCTCAACCTGACCACCGCCGAGCAGAGTCGCGTGCTCGGCCGCTGGGGCAACAACGCGCAGGTCAACCGGATCCAGTCCTACAACTACCAGGACCGGTACGTGCGACACGCCAACTTCGACGTACGCATCGACGCCGACGTCAGCCCGCCACAGGACGCCCAGTTCCGACTGATACCGGGCCTGACTGGCGGTGCCGGCGCCGTGTCGTTCCAATCGGTCAACTTCCCCGACCACTACCTGCGCCACTACGGATTCGACTTCCGCCTGGAAGCGAACGACGGCACGACCACGTTCGCCGCGGACGCCACGTACCGGCGGGTCGCCGGGCTTGCCGACTCCTCCTGGGCGTCTTTCCAGTCCTTCAACCAGCCCGACCGGTACATACGGCACAGCGGGTACGTGCTCCGGTTGGACCCGATCACCGACGTGCAGGGCAGAAACGATGCCACCTTCCGCGTGACCACGTAGGCAGGAATGCCGCCGGCGCCCTTTGTCAGCACCGCCAGTACGCCGGGAGGGCGCCGGCCAGCCTGCTTGTGACTCCATCACTGCGAGTCCAGGGCTGGGAACACCGGGTCATCCGCCCGGCCGTTCCCGCGTTCACTCCGGGGACGTTCGCTCATGTTCGTTCGTGAATGAGTTGGTTCGACCTGTGGCGTCCTGACCCGATTGTGATTACCAATGGTTTACGCACGTGTAACCGTCGATGGCCCGGGGCATCGCCGCCCGGACGACGGGGCATCGCCGACCGGCGGCAGATCCCCGGCCGAGTGAGCCCACCGTCGCCACGACGGTTCCTCGAGACAGAAGGGGCACACGCAATGGGAACAAGTAGGCGGATCCTCGCGATCGGGTTGGCGCTGGCCATGACATCGGGAATGGTCGTGGCGGCGGTAACCGTGGCGCCCGCGCCGGCCCAGGCGGCGCCGGTCAGCATCACCAACGGCACCCAGTTCAGGGACACCAGCGGCAACCTGCTGCAGGCCCACGGCGGCGGCGTGCTCAAGGTCGGTAACTACTACTACTGGTTCGGCGAGAACCGTAACGCTGACAACACCTTCCGCGCGGTCTCCGTCTACCGCTCCACCAACCTGCGCGACTGGGAGTTCCGCAGCAATGTGCTGACCCAGTCATCGGCCGCGGAGCTGCAGGTGGCCAACATCGAGCGGCCGAAAGTCATCTACAACGCCAGCACCGGCCGGTACGTGATGTGGATGCACAAGGAAAACGGCTCGAACTACAGCGAGGCGCGTGCCGCGGTCGCGTCGTCAGCCACCGTGGACGGGGCATACACGTACCACGGCAGCTTCCGACCCCTCGGACAGCACATGTCACGGGACATCACGCTCTACAACGACAACGGCACCGCGTACATGATCTCAGCCGCCGAGGAAAACTACGACCTCCACATATACCGTCTTACGGCGGACTACCTCAACGTGGCCTCCCTGGTCGGCAACTTCTGGAACGACGCCCACCGCGAGGCACCCGCGATGTTCAAGCGGGGCAGCACCTACTTCCTGCTGACCTCGGCGGCGACGGGCTGGAACCCCAACCAGGCCAGATACGCCACCGCGTCGAGTATCTCCGGCCCGTGGTCCGGCTGGACCAACGTCGGCGACTCGACCACGTTCCGGTCCCAACCGACGTTCGTGCTGCCGATCCAGGGCACTTCCACGACCAGCTACCTCTACATGGGCGACCGCTGGGCCGGCGCCTGGGGAGGTCCGGTCAACGACTCCCAGTACATCTGGCTTCCGATCACCTTTCCCACCAGCACCAGCATGAGCCTGAACTGGTACCCGTCGCTCACCATCGACACCGCTACCGGCACCGTTACCGGCAGCGCACCGCCCTACCACCGCCTTACCGCCCGGCACAGCGGCAAGGTGATGGACGTCGTCAGCGCCTCCACCGCCAACAGCGCCGAGGTCAAGCAGTACGGCTGGAACGGCGGCGGGAACCAGAAGTGGGAGTTCCAGGACGCCGGCGGCGGCTACTTCCGTATCGTCAACCAGAACAGCGGCAAGTGCCTTGATGTCGCCTCGGCCTCCACCGCCGACAGCGCCAACATTGTCCAGTACACCTGCGGCACCGCCCAGAACCAGCAGTGGCAGTGGGTGGCTGTCGGTAGCTACTACCAACTCAGGGCACGCCACAGCGGCAAGTGCCTCGACGTCGTCAGCTCCGGCACCGCCGACGGCACCGACATCGCCCAGTACACCTGCGGCTCCGGCACGAACCAGCACTGGACCCGCACCGCGTCGTAGGCCACCAGCCAACAAAGATGTATCGGGCGGTCGACCAGCACGGGCATGTGAGCGACCTGCTCGTCGCTGGTCGCCGCGACGCCGCCGTGGCCCGGCGGTTCTTCCGGCGGGCACTTGGCGTGCTGACGGTGACGCCCATGGAGGTCGTCACGAAGGCCGCCCCGGTTCGCCCAGCGGTGCTCGACCACCTGATTCCCTCGGCCTGCCACCAGGTCAAGTGGCACGCCAACAAGACGATCGAGGCAGATCCGGGCCCGGCCGCACGCATCTCCCGACCAGACAACGCAACCGACCCGTTGTGTGTTCGGTTCTGAACGTTCCTGCCCATCTCTGATCGACTCATAGACATGTTTCCTTCCGCTAACCATATTGGGCTGAACATGTTAATTCGCTTGGCGGCGAATGTTCATCCATGCCGTCGTCAGGCGTTCCGATCGAGGATCGCCGTGCACCAGACAGGGTGGCTCAGCCCTCGATCCAGGCTCAGGAGAGGCGAGAACATGAAGGGAAGACCGCGCAGGTCTCTCACCGCGACGATCATGTCGTCTGATGGTTACGTATCAGGACCGTCGCGGAGCGCTCGGTCGTCGCGCCGGATGCTGATCGCCCTTGTGGTGACCGCGCTCACCACGCTGACGAGCGTCGTCGCCACCTCGGCGCCCGCCAGTGCCGCCACGAACCAGTTCCGGGGCATGAACTGGGCCGTGCTGGGTGACAACTTCAGCACCGGCCCGCTCGTCGTCCAGGGCCTGAGCCAGTCCGACAGCAACGCGACTGTGCGGGCCAAGGCCAATGCCCTCTACGACGACATGGCAGCCATCGGGGTCAACACCGTCCGGCTGCCGATCAACACCCACACCGTCGGCACGACGTGGTGGAACAACTACCGGGGCGCCATCGACGCCGCCACCGCGCGCGGCTTCAAGGTCATCCTCGCTTACTGGGAGGACGGCGCCGCCTCCGGCGGCAGGATCACGAACCTCGCCGCGTGGAACACGATGTGGTCCCGCGTGACCAGTACCTACGGCTCCAACGCCAATGTCTACTTCGAGCCGATGAACGAGCCTCACGGCTACAGTTCGGCGGACTGGCGCAACGTCGCAGCGAACTGGCTCAGTTACCACTACTCGGCGGTGCCCGGCCGGGTGCTCATCGGCGGCACCGGCTACAGCCAGGACCTGCGGGACATCTGCAACGACAGCCGTTTCAGTGGAACGTTGCTGTCCTTCCACCACTACGCCTTTTTCTACAGCGCGATGACGTACGACGCCTTCCGGAGCCACATCCAGACCCGCCTCGGCAACTGCGCCTCCCGCGCGGTAGCGACCGAGTACGGCGCGCCGATGTCCACCGGTCTCAACTACGGCGACGCGAACAGCACCGACAACTTCGTGCGTCACATTCGCGCCATGGCACAGGTGATGCGTGACAATCAGATGGGCGGCACCTATTGGCCCGCCCTCGGCGGCAAGCCCACCGGAAGCTCCGGCTTCGACCACTACTCGATGTTTGCCCTCAGCGGCAGCGGCACCAATCTCAACCTGACGGTCCGCAACGCGTCCGGCCGCGACCGTGTCCGGTATGGCTGGGGACTGTAACCCGGCTCCACCTGATCGCGGATCTGCGGTACGACGCGCCCCGGCACCGAGCTTCGTACTCGGTGTCGGGGCTTTGTCTCGCCAATGCCCCCCCGACAGTGAAGTGCGTGGGCGGCGCCCTGACAGTTGCAGGGCCACCGGCCAACGCACCCCGCTGCCAGCTAATGCAGTGGCGACGAGGAAAGGGA
>NZ_JBJDPS010000033.1:0-7735 GCF_044901685.1 Micromonospora sp. NPDC050397 | reverse complement strand
AAAACTCGACCCCATGTCCCATCACGTCGGTTAACCAAGCTACAAGTGGACCAACCACTTTTACAGCAAAAAGTGCAAGTCCAAATCCAACTAAACCAGCTGAGAAATTATTAATCAACATTTCTAGACCTGCTTTAATATGCGGTTGAACATAGTCATCAAATTTTTTTATTACCCAAGCACCAAAAGGACCCAAAATCATTGCACCTAAAATCATAGGAACGTTTCCATTAGTGTTTAGACCTCCTAGAGAAAGACTAGCTGTGGCAATAATTGAACCGAAAGTCGCAATTGCACCAACCACTCCTCCACGATGTTCATAAATATTTTTTCCACCAGTGTAACCAATCATTAGGGGAATAAGAAAAGCAAGCATCGGACTAACCATTGCTGCAAATGTTTTATTAGGGGTAAAACCATCAGGAATGAAGAACATCGTCAACACCCCCCAGGCAATCAAAATAGAAATATTTGGCATTACCATATTTGATAATGCGGTACCAAGTTTTTGCACTCGTACTTTTAAGTTTACAGTATCAGTCATTTCAGACTCCTTTACATAGTAACTAGTATAATTATATTGTAACCGCTACCAATAAAGCTGTAAATAAAAACCTTGACACAAAAAGGCGTGCCAAGATTTATTGATGATATTTATAAAATAAAAAAAGTCACCCTTAGGTGACTTAGTTACTGCGGATGTCAGACTCGAACTGACGACATCATGATTAACAGTCATGCGCTACTACCAACTGAGCTAATCCGCAATGTAAACTTGGCATCGTCTTTATCTCCCAGGGGGCAACCCCCAAGTACTTCCAGCGCAAAAGGACTTGACTTCTGTGTTCGACATGGGAACAGGTATATCTCCTATGCAATAAATACCAAATATGGGAATTCCAGGATTCGAACCTGGGACCCCTGCGTTATCAACACAGTGCTCTAACCAACTGAGCTAAACTCCCAATTTATTGTTTTCAATTGAAAACTAAGCGGATGACGAGAATCGAACTCGCGTAGCCAGCTTGGAAGGCTGGGGTTCTACCATTAAACTACATCCGCTAACAAAGAATGGCGCGAGACGGAATCGAACCGCCGACACATGGAGCTTCAATCCATTGCTCTACCAACTGAGCTACCGAGCCAAAGATATGGATCTTGCTGGATTCGAACCAGCGACCGATCGGTTATGAGCCGATAGCTCTAACCAACTGAGCTAAAGATCCAGCTGATAAATATAGCGGCGAAGGGGATCGAACCCCCGACCTCTCGGGTATGAACCGAACGCTCTAGCCAGCTGAGCTACACCGCCATTTTTGACATAAGTCAAATTGATGTAAAAACATCAATCGGGAAGACAGGATTCGAACCTGCGACACCTTGGTCCCAAACCAAGTACTCTACCAAGCTGAGCTACTTCCCGTTATATGCAAGCGGTAGGATTCGAACCTACAACCGCCTGATTCGTAGTCAGGTACTCTATCCAGTTGAGCCACGCCTGCAAATAACATTATATAAACAACTAGTAAGGATACTAGTAAGCGAACGACGAGATTCGAACTCGCGACCCCAACCATGGCAAGGTTGTGTTCTACCCCTGAACTACGTTCGCACTTAAACTTTGTGTCTTACGACAATGCCGACTACATGATTCGAACACGCGACCCTCTGATTACAAATCAGATGCTCTACCAACTGAGCTAAGTCGGCTAATACCTAGTATGCGGATGAAGGGACTTGAACCCCCACGCCGTTAAGCGCTAGATCCTAAATCTAGTGCGTCTGCCAATTCCGCCACATCCGCTAGGATTATGACCCGTGCTGGGCTCGAACCAGCGACCCTTTGATTAAAAGTCAAATGCTCTACCAACTGAGCTAACGAGTCATTAGTATTTCTACTAACGGTTCTGACGGGAATCGAACCCGCGATCTTCGCCGTGACAGGGCGACGTGATAACCGCTACACTACAGAACCTTTATT
This sequence comes from Micromonospora sp. NPDC050397, assembly GCF_044901685.1. Taxonomy (NCBI): domain Bacteria; kingdom Bacillati; phylum Actinomycetota; class Actinomycetes; order Micromonosporales; family Micromonosporaceae; genus Micromonospora; species Micromonospora sp. NPDC050397. The sequence continues at coordinate 5,754 of NZ_JBJDPS010000033.1, read as the reverse complement.
CACTTAATGGCTGAAACAACCAATGGGAGTTAACGGGATCGAACCGCTGACCCTCTGCTTGTAAGGCAGATGCTCTCCCAGCTGAGCTAAACTCCCAAAACTTGGCCACTCGCCTATCTCCCAGGGGGCAACCCCCAAGTACTTCCGCCGTAGATGGACTTAACTTCTGTGTTCGACATGGGAACAGGTGTATCTCCATCGCAATGATGACCAAATCATTAAATGTTACCTTGAACATTCAAAACTAAATAACAATTCTTCTAACTTTTAAACCATAAGCATATTATATTTGACTCTTTTGGTAAAGTCCTCGAGCGATTAGTACTGGTCCGCTCCAAGTCTCGCAACTCTTCCACTTCCAGCCTATCTACCAGATCATCTCTCTGGGCTCTTAATTCTTACGAATGGGTAATCTCATCTTGAGGTGGGCTTCGCACTTAGATGCTTTCAGCGCTTATCCCTTCCCTACATAGCTATCCAGCCGTGCTCCTGGCGGAACAACTGGTACACCAGCGGTAAGTCCATCCCGGTCCTCTCGTACTAAGGACAGATCCTCTCAAATTACCTACGCCCGCGACGGATAGGGACCGAACTGTCTCACGACGTTCTGAACCCAGCTCGCGTGCCGCTTTAATGGGCGAACAGCCCAACCCTTGGGACCGACTACAGCCCCAGGATGCGACGAGCCGACATCGAGGTGCCAAACCTCCCCGTCGATGTGAACTCTTGGGGGAGATAAGCCTGTTATCCCCAGGGTAGCTTTTATCCGTTGAGCGATGGCCCTTCCATGCGGTACCACCGGATCACTAAGTCCTAGTTTCCTACCTGCTCGAGTTGTAGCTCTCGCAGTCAAGCTGGCTTTTACCTTTACACTCTACGATTGATTTCCAACCAATCTGAGCCAACCTTTGAGCGCCTCCGTTACTCTTTAGGAGGCGACCGCCCCAGTCAAACTGTCCGTCAGACACTGTCTCCCTGGCCGATTATGCCAGCGGGTTAGAGTAACCATAAGTCAAGGGTAGTATCCCAACAACGCCTCAATAGAAACTAGCGTCCCTATTTCAATGGCTCCTACCTATCCTGTACATGACTTACAGGTACTCAATATCAAACTACAGTAAAGCTCCATGGGGTCTTTCCGTCCTGTCGCGGGTAACCTGCATCTTCACAGGTACTAAAATTTCACCGAGTCTCTCGTTGAGACAGTGCCCAAATCATTACGCCTTTCGTGCGGGTCGGAACTTACCCGACAAGGAATTTCGCTACCTTAGGACCGTTATAGTTACGGCCGCCGTTTACTGGGGCTTCAATTCATACCTTCGACTTACGTCTAAGCACTCCTCTTAACCTTCCAGCACCGGGCAGGCGTCACCCCCTATACATCACCTTGCGGTTTAGCAGAGAGCTGTGTTTTTGATAAACAGTTGCTTGGGCCTATTCACTGCGGCTGGCTTTTACACCAGCACCCCTTCTCCCGAAGTTACGGGGCTATTTTGCCGAGTTCCTTAACGAGAGTTCTCTCGATCACCTGAGGCTACTCGCCTCGACTACCTGTGTCGGTTTGCGGTACGGGTAGATATGACTTTACGCTAGAAGCTTTTCTTGGCAGTGTGACATCAGAGAGTTCGCAACCGTAGTTGCTTCCCCATCACAGCTCAATGTTAAAGAGAAATGCATTTGACACATCTCACACCTCACTGCTTAGACCAGAATCCATTAACTGGCATCTCTTAGCCTACTGCGTCCCTCCATCACGATCATATCTAGTACTGGAATATCAACCAGTTGTCCATCGACTACGCCTTTCGGCCTCGCCTTAGGTCCCGACTAACCCAGGGCGGACGAGCCTTCCCCTGGAAACCTTAGTCTTACGGTGGATAAGATTCTCACTTATCTTGCGCTACTCATACCGGCATTCTCACTTCTTAACGCTCCAGCACTCCTCACGGTATACCTTCATCGCGGTTAAGAACGCTCTCCTACCATTGATAAAATATCAATCCAAAGCTTCGGTAATATGTTTAGCCCCGGTACATTTTCGGCGCAGGGTCACTCGACTAGTGAGCTATTACGCACTCTTTGAATGATAGCTGCTTCTGAGCTAACATCCTAGTTGTCTGTGCAACCCCACATCCTTTTCCACTTAACATATATTTTGGGACCTTAGCTGTTGGTCTGGGCTGTTTCCCTTTCGACTACGGATCTTAGCACTCGCAGTCTGACTGCCGAACATGTGTATTAGCATTCGGAGTTTATCTGAGATTGGTAATCCTAGACGGACCCCTCACCCAAACAGTGCTCTACCTCCAATACACTTACATTTCGACGCTAGCCCTAAAGCTATTTCGGAGAGAACCAGCTATCTCCCAGTTCGTTTGGAATTTCTCCGCTATCCACAAGTCATCCAAACACTTTTCAACGTGTCCTGGTTCGGGCCTCCAGTGCGTCTTACCACACCTTCACCCTGCTCATGGATAGGTCACTAGGTTTCGGGTCTACATCATGATACTAAGTCGCCCTATTCAGACTCGGTTTCCCTACGGCTCCGTCTCTTCAACTTAACCTCGCATCATAACGTAACTCGCCGGTTCATTCTACAAAAGGCACGCTCTCACCCATTAACGGGCTCGAACTTCTTGTAGGCACACGGTTTCAGGTGCTATTTCACTCCCCTCTCGGGGTTCTTTTCACCTTTCCCTCACGGTACTGGTTCACTATCGGTCACTAAGGAGTATTTAGGGTTGGGAGATGGTCCTCCCGGATTCAAACTGGATTTCGCGTGTCCAGCCCTACTCAGGATACTGCTAGGTATAAGCGCTATTTCGTCTACGGGATTATTACCCTCTTTGATTAACCTTCCCAGGTTATTCGACTATAATGCTTAAGTCCACGTTGCAGTCCTACAACCCCAAGAAGCAAGCTTCTTGGTTTGCCCTTCTTCGCGTTCGCTCGCCGCTACTTACGAAATCGTTTTTACTTTCTCTTCCTGCAGGTACTTAGATGTTTCAGTTCTCTGCGTTACCTTTACATGAGCTATGTATTCACTCATGAATAACTGCTAGTAGCAGCTGGGTTTCCCCATTCGGAGACCTAGGGATCAATGCGTACTTACTGCTCCCCCTAGAATATCGTCGTTAGTCACGTCCTTCATCGGCTCTTAGTGCCAAGGCATCCACCGTGCGCCCTTATTAACTTTGCCATGATGATTTATAATCATCGTTTTTCAAGTATAAGTTTGTAAATTCTTTAAAATTCACAGCTTTTGGTTTATTTATCGTTATTAGATATTGTTATTTAGTTTTCAATGTTCAAGTGATTTTAACGTCTTGTCTGACAATGGAGCCTAGCGGGATCGAACCGCTGACCTCCTGCGTGCAAAGCAGGCGCTCTCCCAGCTGAGCTAAGGCCCCACAATCAAGAATTTGATTCTTGCTTAGGTTTATCACTAAACCCCTCAAAACTGAATAAAGTTGAATGCTCACGTCTTTGTATATATTCCTTAGAAAGGAGGTGATCCAGCCGCACCTTCCGATACGGCTACCTTGTTACGACTTCACCCCAGTCATCGGTCTTACCTTAGGAAGCGCCCTCCTTGCGGTTAGGCAACCTACTTCGGGTACTCCCAACTCCCGTGGTGTGACGGGCGGTGTGTACAAGGCCCGGGAACGTATTCACCGCGGCGTGCTGATCCGCGATTACTAGCGATTCCGACTTCATGTAGGCGAGTTGCAGCCTACAATCCGAACTGAGAATGGTTTTAAGAGATTAGCTAAACATCACTGTCTCGCGACTCGTTGTACCATCCATTGTAGCACGTGTGTAGCCCAGGTCATAAGGGGCATGATGATTTGACGTCATCCCCACCTTCCTCCGGTTTATCACCGGCAGTCTCGTTAGAGTGCCCAACTTAATGATGGCAACTAACAATAGGGGTTGCGCTCGTTGCGGGACTTAACCCAACATCTCACGACACGAGCTGACGACAACCATGCACCACCTGTATCCCGTGTCCCGAAGGAACTTCCTATCTCTAGGAATAGCACGAGTATGTCAAGACCTGGTAAGGTTCTTCGCGTTGCTTCGAATTAAACCACATGCTCCACCGCTTGTGCGGGCCCCCGTCAATTCCTTTGAGTTTCAACCTTGCGGTCGTACTCCCCAGGCGGAGTGCTTATTGCGTTAGCTGCGATACAGAGAACTTATAGCTCCCTACATCTAGCACTCATCGTTTACGGCGTGGACTACCAGGGTATCTAATCCTGTTTGCTCCCCACGCTTTCGAGCCTCAGTGTCAGTTACAGGCCAGAGAGCCGCTTTCGCCACCGGTGTTCCTCCATATATCTACGCATTTCACCGCTACACATGGAATTCCACTCTCCTCTCCTGCACTCAAGTCTACCAGTTTCCAATGCATACAATGGTTGAGCCACTGCCTTTTACACCAGACTTAATAAACCACCTGCGCTCGCTTTACGCCCAATAAATCCGGACAACGCTCGGGACCTACGTATTACCGCGGCTGCTGGCACGTAGTTAGCCGTCCCTTTCTGGGTAGTTACCGTCACTTGATGAGCTTTCCACTCTCACCAACGTTCTTCTCTACCAACAGAGTTTTACGATCCGAAAACCTTCTTCACTCACGCGGCGTTGCTCGGTCAGACTTTCGTCCATTGCCGAAGATTCCCTACTGCTGCCTCCCGTAGGAGTTTGGGCCGTGTCTCAGTCCCAATGTGGCCGATCACCCTCTCAGGTCGGCTATGTATCATCGCCTTGGTGAGCCTTTACCTCACCAACTAGCTAATACAACGCGGGATCATCTTTGAGTGATGCAATTGCATCTTTCAAACTTAAAACTTGTGTTTAAAGTTTTTATGCGGTATTAGCATTCGTTTCCAAATGTTGTCCCCCGCTCAAAGGCAGATTCCCCACGCGTTACTCACCCGTTCGCTGCTCATCCAGTCGGTACAAGTACCAACCTTCAGCGCTCAACTTGCATGTATTAGGCACGCCGCCAGCGTTCGTCCTGAGCCAGGATCAAACTCTCAAATAAAGTATTTAAGTCACCTTAGTGACTGGCTTGTCTTTCATTATTGATTGACAGATTTTTGATGTATCTTACTACATCACATGAGTCATTCTTCTTTATTCAGTTTTCAATGGTCTAGCTTATCGCTTCAAGACCCTCGTCTCTTGCGACAACTATTATATTCTATCAAACCTAACTAAACTTGTCAAGAATTAACTGTGACTTTTATACCTTTTTTTATCTTACGTTCGCTTTTTCCCTCTCCTGTATTCGCTTTATTTCATGCCACCACTAGCTTTGGTAAATTAAAAAAATTAGTCTTTTTTAACTTGCTTTTTTCTTCTCTTATCAAAAAACTCCCTATTTTTATTAAAATAGGGAATTCCTCTTCACTCTTCGTCTTCTGAAAATAAGATGGCCTTTATTTTTTCACGAAGGCGATACCGTTGCATGCGAGTTAGTTCTTCTCCTCGCATTTGTCGAAGTAGTAAGTCTTGATAATGTGCGCTCAAACCTTCATATACTTCTGCCAGCAAATGATTGAAGACCACTTCATTATCTGGACTAGTATCACCTGAATTTATCCAGTCTGAGCATTCATAAACATCTAAACCTATAAAATGGTCATGGCTTCGTTTCTTTGCATAACTTCGTCTTAATTCATCTATTAATCTTTGATGATACTTTACCTTAAATTTTGTATGCAGCTTTTGACCATCGTTCTGCTC
>NZ_JBJDPS010000032.1:0-19817 GCF_044901685.1 Micromonospora sp. NPDC050397 | reverse complement strand
GCGAGGGTGATGGTGGTTCGTTGAGGGTGTCGTTGTTGGTGGCGGATGAGTGGGACGTGCCGGTGGCGAGGGTGGACTCCCTGCTGCTACGCCCGTTTTCGGCCGAGAGCCTGCGGCGGGCCGATCCGATCGGCGACGGCCTCACGAAGGTGAGCTGGGTCGACCTCCCGCGGACCGAGGGCATGGAGCCGACGGACTGGACGGTGCTCGACCAGCCGGCGGTGTCGCCGATCGAGGCGGTGGACGCCCTGCTCGCGGCGGCGCCCGTACCGTCGGCGGTGGTGCTCCCACTCGGCGGCGCGGCAGCTACCGACCTACCGGCAGCTACCGACCTACCAGTGGCCACCGAGCTGCCGGCCGCCGCCCGGTCGGCGGTCACCGACACGCTGCACCTGATCCAGCGCTGGCTCGCCGACGACCGGCTCGGCGGCACCCGCCTGGTGCTGGCCACCCGACGCGCCGTCGGCGTCGGCGCGCAGGACCTGGTGGACCTGGTCCACGCCGGTGTCTGGGGCCTGGTCCGGGCTGCCCAGAGCGAACATCCCGATCGGTTCGTGCTGGTGGACGTGGACGCCTGGCCGATCCCCCTGGCGGCGGTCGCCGCCGCGACCGTCGCGGGCGAAACCCAACTGACGGTACGCGACGGCGTGGTCTCGGTGCCCCGCCTGGCCAGGGCCACCGTGGCGGCCGATCAGCCGGAGGACCCGTGGGACAACGGGGGTACGGTGCTGATCACCGGCGGCACCGGCACCCTGGGCGCGGCGGTCGCCCGCCACCTGGTGACCAACCACGGCGTCAGCCGGCTGATGCTGACCAGTCGACGGGGCCCGGACGCGCCGGACGCGCAGCGGTTGCGGGCCGAGCTGGCGGAGTCGGGAGCCGAGGTCGTCCTGGTGGCCTGCGACGTGTCCGACCGCGCGGCACTCGCCGCCGTACTGGCGCGGATCCCGGCCGAGCATCCGTTGACCGCTGTGGTGCACACCGCCGGTGTGCTGGACGACGCCACCGTCGAGGCGCTCACCCCGGAGCGACTCGGTACGGTCCTGCGGCCGAAGGTCGACGCGGCGTGGCACCTGCACGACCTGACCCGGGACGGGGAACTCTCCGCGTTTGTCGTGTACTCCTCGATCGCCGGTCTGCTGGGCACCGCCGGCCAGGCCAACTACGCGGCGGGAAACACCTTCCTGGACGCGCTCATGCAGCACCGCCGGGCCGCCGGCCTGCCTGGCGTGTCGTTGGCGTGGGGGCTCTGGGAACAGGCCAGCGGCATGAGCGGCCATCTCGACGAGACCGACCTTAGGCGGGTCGCCCGCTACGGGTTGCGGCCGTTGGCGACCGCCGACGGCATGCGGCTGTTCGACGCCGCCCTGCGGGCGGACGCCGCGGTGCTCGCCGGGGCACGGTGGGACCTGCATGCCCTGCGGGGGCGGGAGGACGATCTCCCACCGCTGGTCCGGGGTCTGCTTCCGCCGGCCCGGCGGCCGGTCGCCGCGACCGGAGCCGTGCCACTGGCCCGACGGCTGTCGGAACTGTCGCCCGCCGAGCGTGAGCGGACCCTGCGGGACCTGGTCTTCGGGCAGGTGGCGATGGTGCTGGGGCACAACGGATCCGACCGGGTCAACCCCGACCGGTCGTTCCAGGAGCTCGGCTTCGACTCGCTGACGGCGGTCGAACTGCGCAACAAGCTCAACACCGCGACCGGACTGCGGCTGCCCACCACCCTTGTTTTCGACCACCCCACCCCGGCCGCCATGGTCGATCACCTCGATGCCGAGTTGGCCGTCGACGAGGGCAAGCCGATACCGGTGGTGGCACCGCCCGCGCCGACCGCCTCCGACGAGCCGATCGCGATCGTGGGGATGGCGTGTCGTTTTCCGGGTGGGGTGTCGTCGCCGGAGGAGTTGTGGCGGTTGGTGGTCGAGGGTGTGGATGCGGTGAGTGGTTTTCCGACGAATCGGGGTTGGGATCTGGAGGCTTTGTACGATCCGGATCCGGAGCGGGTGGGTACGTCGTACGCGCGTGAGGGTGGTTTCCTGCACGACGCCGACGGGTTCGACGCGGACTTCTTCGGGATGTCGCCCCGGGAGGCGTTGGCGACGGATCCGCAGCAGCGATTGCTGTTGGAGACCGCCTGGGAGGCGTTCGAAGACGCCGCTCTCGACCCGACCAGCCTGCGCGGCAGCCGTACGGGTGTGTACGCCGGGGTGATGTACCACGACTACGGTGCCGGGCTCGCCCGAATCCCCGCCGACCTGGAGGGATACCTGGCCAGTGGTACGGCCGGCAGTGTCGCGTCCGGTCGGGTCGCGTACACGCTCGGGCTGGAGGGGCCGGCGGTGACGGTGGACACCGCGTGTTCGTCGTCTTTGGTGGCGTTGCACCTGGCGGTGGCGGCGCTGCGTGCCGGCGAGTGCGATCTGGCGTTGGCCGGTGGCGTCACCGTGATGGCCACCCCGCAGACCTTCGTGGAGTTTTCGCGTCAGCGGGGGTTGTCGGTGGATGGTCGGTGTCGGTCGTTTGCGGGGTCGGCGGGTGGGACGGGTTGGTCTGAGGGTGTGGGTTTGTTGTTGGTGGAGCGGTTGTCGGATGCGGTGCGGAATGGGCGTCGGGTGTTGGGGGTGGTGCGGGGTTCGGCGGTGAATCAGGATGGTGCGTCGAATGGTTTGACGGCGCCGAATGGTCCGTCGCAGGAGCGGGTGATTCGGCAGGCGTTGGTGTCGGCTGGTCTTTCTCCGTTGGATGTTGATGTGGTGGAGGGGCATGGGACGGGTACGCGGTTGGGGGATCCGATTGAGGCGGGTGCGTTGTTGTCGGTGTATGGGGGTGGGCGGTCGGTTGATCGTCCGTTGTGGTTGGGGTCGTTGAAGTCGAATATTGGTCATGCGCAGGCGGCTGCGGGTGTGGGTGGTGTGATGAAGATGGTGTTGGCGTTGCGGTATGGGGTGTTGCCGAGGACGTTGCATGTGGATGTGCCGTCGCCGCATGTGGATTGGTCGTTGGGTGGGGTGCGGTTGTTGACGGAGGAGCGGGTGTGGTCGGGTGGGGTGCGTCGGGCGGGGGTGTCGTCGTTTGGGATTAGTGGGACGAATGCGCATGTGATTGTGGAGCAGGCTCCGGATTTTGTCGGGGGGTTGGACCGGGATCAGGATTCGGGATCGGATCAGGGTCAGGATTCGGGATCGGGTCAGGGTCAGGATTCGGGATCGGGTCAGGTTCAGGGTCCGGTGGTGTGGGTGGTGTCGGGTCGTGGGTTGGCGGGGTTGCGGGGTCAGGCGCGGCGGTTGTTGGGGTTTGTGGAGGGGCGGCCGAGTCTGAGGTTGGTGGATGTTGGGTTTTCGTTGGTGTCGGGTCGGGCGTTGTTGGAGCAGCGGGCGGTGGTGGTGGGTTCGGGTCGGGGTGAGTTGTTGGCGGGGTTGGGGGCGTTGGGTCGGGGTGAGTTGTCGCCGGGGGTGGTGACGGGTGTGGGTGTGGGTGGTGGTCGGTTGGCGTTCCTGTTCACGGGGCAGGGGAGTCAGCGACTCGGCATGGGACACGAGCTGTACCGGACGTACCCCGTCTTCGCCACGGCCTTCGACGAGGTGTGCGGCCGGCTGGACGCGCTGCTGGACCGACCGTTGTCGGCGGTGCTGTTCGGTCCGCCGGAGTCGGCCGACTCGGCGTTGCTGGACCAGACGGTTTACACCCAGACCGGGTTGTTCGCGGTAGAGGTCGCGCTCTACCGCCTGCTGGAGTCGATGGGTCTCACCCCCGACCTGATGTTGGGCCATTCCATCGGCGAGGTGACGGCGGCCTATCTGGCCGGCGTCTGGGATCTGGCGGACGCGTGTGTGTTGGTGGCCGCGCGGGGTCGGTTGATGCAGGCGGCGCGGGAGGGTGGGGCGATGGTGGCGGTGGAGGCTGGTGAGGAGGAGATTGTCGGGTCGTTGGTGGGGTTTGGTGGTCGGGTGGTGGTGGCGGCGGTGAATGGTCCGAGGTCGGTGGTGGTCTCGGGTGATGGTGATCTGGTTGATCGGTTGGCGATGTTGTGGCGGGGTCGGGGTCGGAAGACGAAGCGGTTGCCGGTGAGTCACGCGTTCCACTCGCCGCATATGGACGACATGCTCGACGAGTTCGGCCAGATCCTGTCCGACCTGACGTTCCGGGAGCCGCGCATCCCGATCGTGTCGAACGTGACCGGCGTGGCGGCGACCCCCGAAGAGCTTCGCTCGCCCGACTACTGGGTGCGGCAGGTACGCCAGACGGTCCGGTTCCTCGACGGCCTGCGGTTCCTCGATGAGCAGGGGGTCACCCGGTTCCTCGAGGTCGGCCCAGACGCCGTGCTGAGCGCACTGGTGGGGGAGGGGCTGTTGTCGCAGGCCCGGGTCGTGGTGCCCGCGCTGCGATCGGGCCGAGACGAACCGGGCACGGTGCTGACGGCGGTGGCCGCGATGCACGTCGACGGAGTGCCGGTGGAGTGGACGCCGGTGCTGTCCGGTGGTCGCCGGGTGCCGCTGCCGACGTACGCGTTCCAGCACGAGCGGTACTGGCTCACCTCCACCCCCGCCTCGGGCGCCGCCGGGACGGCCGGTGCCGGGCACCCCGTACTGGGCCCGATGGTGCCGGTGGCCGACAGCGACGACGTCCTGTTCACCGGTCGGCTGTCGGCCGGCTCGATGCCGTGGCTGATCCCCGGCCCGGCGGCCGGTACGGCAGTGGTGCCGGCCGCGACGGTGGTCGAGGCGGTTCTCCGGGCCGGTGACGAGGTCGGTCACCCGGTGGTACGCGAACTGACCCTGACCGCCCCCCTGGTCCTGTCCGAGAACACCCCGGTGGTCGTGCAGGTCCGCCTCGCCGGTCCGGGCGACGCCAACACCCGCGAGGTGCATCTGCACGCCCGCGCCGACGGGACCTCGGACACCTGGGTCCGGTACGCGCACGGGCTGCTCGGTCCAGACGAGGAGCCGGGCGAGGGGCTGGGCGAGGGGCTGGACGCGGAGATGTCGTCGGTCGCACTCGCGGGGTCGTCCGTGCCCGCCCTGACCGTCGAGTTGCCGGAGCAATTCCACCACGAGGCAGCGGACTTCGGGTTGCATCCGATGCTGCTCGACCCGACCGTTCTCGGCCCGGAGTCCGCGTCGCCGGGGACCGTCCGGGTGCCGGTCGTCTGGCGTGGCGTCCGGCTGCACGCCACGGGAGCCGTGAGCGTCGAGGCGCGGCTGGTCCCCCTCGGCACGAACACGTCGACCCTGAGGTTGTCCGACCGGACGGGGCAACCGGTGGCGACGGTGGAGTCGATCGAGTTCCACGACGTACCGATGGAGCGGTTTGTTCCGGCCGGTGCCTCGGCCGTCGAGCTGCCCTCCGGCGGCGAGCCGGTGCGTCGGCACACCCGAGCCGTCGTACGTGACGGTGCGGCGTCGTTTGCCCAGCGCCTGGCCAGCCTGCCGGACGACGAGCGGCGCCAGAGCCTGCTGGACGTTCTGCGTACCGAGGTCGGATCGATTCTCGGGCACTCGACGAACGTGTCCCTCGACGCCGGTCGCTCCTTCCAGGAGCTGGGTCTGGACTCGATGACGGCGGTGGAGCTGCGCAACCGCCTGAACGCGGTGACCGGGATGCAGGTTCCCGCGACCGTGGTCTTCGACCATCCGACCCTGGCGACCCTCACCGACCACCTGTTGTCCCGGTTCGTCCCGGCGGCGCCGTCGCGGTCACCGATGGTCGACCTCGATCGACTCGAGGGGGTCCTGGCCGCCCTCGGGCGGGACGACCCGGAACGCGAGGCGGTCACCTCGCGCCTGCGTGACATGCTCGCCCGCTGGTCGGACGGGCCGCAGATGATCGGCGGGACGGACATCGGTCGCCGGATCGAGTCCGCGTCGACGGCCGAGATCTTCGACCTCATCGACAACGAACTCGGCCGGATGGCGCCCTGACCCACCCTCCACGACCTGGTTGCCGGGCGGCAGCCGCTGGCACCCGCAGGACAGGAGTTTCCCGTGACCTCCGCACACGTCGATCCCGCACGCTGGCTCCGCCGTCTGCACCCGGCCGCCGAGCACGCCGTACGGCTGGTCTGCCTGCCGCACGCGGGCGGCTCGGCCAGCTTCTTCTTCCCGATGTCCAAGGCGCTGGCTCCCGCCGTGCAGGTGCTCGCCGTGCAGTACCCGGGGCGGCAGGACCGACGGCGGGAAGCCAACGTCACCGATCTGCATCTCCTGGCCGACCAGGTGTACGCGGCGCTGGTCGCCGCGCCGCCGGGTCCGCTGGCGTTGTTCGGGCACAGCCTGGGGGCGGTGGTCGCGTTCGAGGTGGCGTTGCGGATGCGCGCCGCCGGCCGGCCCGACCCGATCCGGCTCTTCGCCTCCGGCCGGCGGGCACCGTCACGTTATCGCGACGAGTGGGTGCACCTGGCGGGTGACGACGAGATCGTCGAGCGGTTGCGCGGGCTCAGCGGCACCCGTGCCGACGCGCTGGCCGACCCGGAGCTGGTCAGACTGAGCCTGCCCGCCGTCCGCGCCGACTACCAGGCGGTCGAGACGTACCGTCATCGGCCGGACGCGGTGCTGGACTGCCCGGTCACCGTGCTGACCGGCGCGGACGACCCGGTGGTGTCGGCCGACGAGGCGGACGACTGGCGGCGGCACAGCACGGGTGAGGTCGACGTCCGCACCTTTCCCGGTGGCCACTTCTTCCTGGTGGACCACGCGCCGGCAATCATCGAGCTGTTACGCGAACTGGCCGACACCCCGGTACGCGAGTGACGCCGCCCCGCCCCCCGGACGGTCCTGCTCCGGGCGGTGATGCCGTGCCCCGGCAACCGGTGCGTGCGTCGATGTGTCAGGGTGGGCGGTGTGTCCGGGCGCATGATTGCTGACCGCTACCAACTTCAATCGACCCTCGGTCGGGGCGGCATGGCCGTGGTCTGGCGGGGTGTCGATCGCCGGCTCGACCGGCAGGTGGCAATCAAGCTGTTGAACCCGGCCGGGGTGGCGGACGCCGACATGCTGCAACGGTTCGACCGGGAGGCGCGCACGGCGGCGCGGTTGGCCCACCCGAACATCGTGGCGGTGCACGACGTGGGCAGCGACGGTGGCGAGCCGTACCTGGTCATGGAACTGGTGGACGGGCCCAGCCTGGCCGACCTGCTGGCCGACGGGCCGCTCGGGTCCGACCGGGTGATCCCGCTCGCCGCCCAGGTCTGTGCCGCGCTCGCCACCGCGCACGCGGCCGGGGTGGTGCACCGCGACATCAAACCGGCGAACATCCTGATCGACCGGGCCGGCACGGCGAAGGTCTGCGACTTCGGCATCGCCCGGCTGCTGCACGGCGCCCAGGCGACCCTGACCGCCCCGGCCACCACCATCGGCACCGCCCAGTACATGGCGCCGGAGCAGGCCGCCGGGGATCCGGTGGACGCCCGCACCGACCTGTACGCGCTGGGCTGCCTGCTGTTCGCGATGCTCACCGGTCGGCCGCCGTTCACCGGGGAGAACTCGCTGCGGGTGCTCTGGCAGCACCTGCACGAGCCGGCGCCGTCGCTCTCCTCGGTCCGCCCCGACGTTCCCGCCGGGCTGGATCGGCTGGTCGCCCAACTGCTGGCCAAGGACCCGGCCGACCGTCCGGCGAGCGCCACCGAGGTCGGCGAACGCCTGACCGCGCTGGCCACCGGCGGGCAGCCGACCGCCCCGATGTCGTCCCTGCCGACCCTGCCCGCCCCGAGCGGACCTCGGCCGACCTCCCCCGCCCCGAGCGGGCCCCGCCCGGCCGAGCCGGTACGCGGTGCCGCGCCCGTGGTCGAACGCACCCGTACGATGTCCGGCCTCGACACCGGCTTCGGTGCGGCACCGTCCACCCGGGACGGTGCGGATGCCGGTTCTCGGCGGACGCTCGTGGTCGTGCTCGGGGCCGCGCTCGCCGCCGCGTTGGTGATCGGGATTCTGTTCCTCAACCGGCCCGACTCGAACTCCGGCTCGACGATCGGCGATGGCAGCCCCGGCGCGTCCGCCTCAGGGACCGTCCCGGCGGGCGGCGTTCCGGGCCCCACCACGGGCGCGGGCAGGAGCACCCCCGACAACCCGGGAACCGCCTCGGCGTCGGGCGGCAGCCCGTCGAGCCGGCCGTCGAGCGGCCCCACCGCCCGCCTGGTCGCGCTGCAACTGTCGCTGGACACGCAGAACGCCGGGGAGGTGGATCCGGACGCCCGCGAGAGCCTGAACCACAAGCTGGACGAGGTCGCGCGGGAGTTGGCCCGTAACGACACCGAAGAGGCCGCGAAGAAGTTGGACGACGTGAGCGACGAGCTCGACAACCTGCGCGAGGACGAGAAGGTGGGTTCGGCCGCCTACGACGTGTTGCGACGCAACCTGGACAGTCTCGCCGACAGCCTGCGCCAGGGTGGCCGGGGCGGCGCCGACCGCAACGGGTGAACCACGGGGCCGGGCCGGGCCCCGAAAGCTTCTCGCAAACATTTCGGGCGCCGGCCCGCTGACCCGTACCGCTGTGGGAGGCGCGCGGGTGGCGCTCTCGTGAAGTACGACATCGATGGGTCGATTCGAGTTTTACTCGCTCGACATCTTGCCGAAACCGTTTTCGTGGGACACGCTGGCCGGACGCGAGATCCACCACCTTGGTGTGGCGGGAGGCGGGAGCGCGATGTGGACGGACGTCGGGACCGAGTGATGTTAGCGCTAACACATAGCCCCGGACTCCTGCCGCGGATGCCTCCGGCGACAGCAACACCGCCGTCGCCTCCGGTGACAGCAACGCCGCCGTCGCCTCCGGTGACAGCAACGCCGCCATCGCCTCCGGCGACAACCACCAGGTGACGCCTGATCCGTACGGCCGCCCCGACGACAGGGAGGGAAGAACGTGATCCAGGAACGTGTACGGAGAATGCCGCTGCGGGGCGCCCTGGCGGCGCTGCTGGTGGGAGGGGTGGTCGGGGTGCCCGCCCCGGCGCACGCCACCGGCCCGGTTCTGCCCGGCAACGAGGGTGACATTGGTGTCTACACCAACGGGCAGAGCCACTCCATGGACATCGGCGACCCGGTCTACGCCAATGTCGGTGAGGTCGCCGACCAGTTGCGCCCCGGTGTGCCGTTCGCCGCGACGAACATGCACCAGTCGATCTTCGAAAAGGATCTCGCGGCCGGCGGTACGGACTACTACCTCGACCGTGTGCTGGGCGTACGCGGCACGCTCGGGTCGGCGGTGCTGATGACCCGGGGTCGTTCCCTCTACCTACGCGGCGCGAACAACAGCAACTTCACCGTCATGGGCTTCGCCGGCAGCGCGTACGTCGGCGGCCCGAACAACCTCGGCAACCTGTACACCGTCACGGTGCCGGGGCAGGCCGTCACCGAGGTCGGCGCCGACCGGTTCAACGCGCCGAGCCACGCCAGGGGCCGGTACACGATCGGAACCACCGGCGTCACCGCCGATCTGACCAAGTTCATCACCGAGCAGAACGTCGCGGTCACCGCCATCACCCTCACCAACCCCGGCGGGTCGGCGGCCACCTTCACCCTCCGCGCCGCCTCGCCGCTGGCCACCCAGGCCGGGTCCGGCCCGGCCGAGCTGACCGGCACCCGCACCATCACCAGCGGTTCCAACAACGGGCTCGTCGACACCGCGTGGGACACGGTCAGGGTCGACCTCACCGGCGCCGGGTTCAGCCGTACCGGCACCAACCTGGACCGCGAGGTCACCGTGCCCGCCGGTGGTTCGTTGGCGCTGTCGGTGGTCGGCGCCGTCTCCTCGGCCACCCTCCCCGACACGGTGGAGAGCTACCGGGACTACGCCGGCAGGTCACCGGCCGAGGCCGTACGAGCCGGCGTCACCGCCTTCAATCGGCGCTGGGCCCAGGATGTCCCCTACATCGACGTGCCCGACCCCGCACTGGAGAAGGCCATCGTCTACCGCTGGTGGGGCGAGCGGTACAACTCGCTCGACGCCAACGCCGCCGGCCACGTCTACCAGTACCCGACCACGATCGAGGGGGTGAACCTCTACCAGAACGCCGTCGCGCTGACCCAGCCGATGCACTTACAGGACACCAAGTGGCTGCGTACGCCGTACCTGCCGTACGGGCAGATCCTCAACATCGGCGAGTTGTCCGGCTCGTCGGCCTTCCTGGACAGTCCGGGGCACACGAGCTGGAACAACCACTACTCGCAGTACCTCGGCACTGCCGGGCTCGAGGCGTACAACGTGCACGGTGGCGGAAAGGAGATCGCCCGGAAGTTCGCCGGCTACTTCGAGGGCGACGGGGTCGGCCAGCTCGAACACTACGACGGCAACGACGACAAGCTCATCGCGTACGACACCAACTACATGCCGGGCAACGACGCCGACGCGATCAGCTTCGGCTACCCGAAGTCCAACGCCGGTGCCGCCGGTGCCCGGACGATCGAGCGCCCCGAGTCGGCGTACGTCTGGGGTGCCTTCGACGCGGCCCGTCAGCTCTACCAGCTCGCCGGTGCCGACCAGGCCAAGGTCGACGAGCTGGCGACCGGCGCGGACGAGATCCGCGACGCGATCCTGGACCGGCTCTGGAGCCCCGACACCCGGATGTTCCTGGCCGGTACGTCACACGGCGCCACCAGCGCGGCCAGCTCCAACGGCCGACCCAACCCGCTGCCCGAGTCGGCCCGGGACCTGATCCCGGCCAAGGAGTCGAACCTCTACGACATCTACGCCGAGAACCTCATCCCGTTCGACCAGTGGCGCACCTACGTCGACGGGTACCGGTTCCTGACCTACGGCGACAACTTCCCGATCTTCCCGTTCTACACCGCCAACCAGTACGACCGGTCGGCGTACGGGATTGGCGGCTCCAACAACTTCTCCAACATCAACTTCACCGTGCAGTACCGCGCGGTCCGCTCGGCGATGCGCCACTACGACCCGGAGCAGAAGTACGTCACCCCGGCGTACGCCAAGCGGCTGCTGGACTGGATGGCCTGGAGCATCTACCCGAACGCGGACCTGCGCGCCCCGAACCAGGCGGAGTACTACTCGAACTGGAACCCGACGACAAAGACCTACAACCGCAACAACCCGAACCACGTGATGCTCGGCAACATGAACTACATCTTCGTCGAGGACATGGCGGGGCTGCGGCCGCGCTCCGACGACAAGATCGAGCTGTGGCCGATCGTGTTCGGCTACGACCACTTCATGGTCAACAACCTGCGTTACCACGGGCAGGACGTCACCCTCGTCTGGGACCCCGACGGCAGCAGGTACGGCCTCGGCGCCGGCTACAGCCTGTTCGTCAACGGCGAGAAGAAGGTCAGCACCGACCGGCTCGGCCGGTTCACCTACGACCCGGGCAGCAACCGGGTCGACGCCGAGGCGGGCCTGACCGTCACGTACACCGCCCCGACCGGCTCCGACTTCCCGAGCGCGGTCGACACCCCGATCGGGGACGACCGGGTGGTCGACTACCTCCGGACCGCCGGGGTCGACCTCACCGAGGACGCGCCGAACCTGGCGGTCGGTGCCACACTCGGCTCGTCGTACACCCAGCGGGGTACGCGGCCGACACCGTGGCGGCAGTTCCACACGCCCGGCTGGAACAGCACCTCGATGAACCACACACCGGGTGCGATCAGCCAGACCGAGCGGCCGGTGTCGCTGGCGGCGGTGACCGACGGCGTCACCGCCAACGAACCGTACTGGGGCAACCACGGCACGACCGACCGGAACGGGTACGTCGAGCTGGACCTGGGATCGGCCAGGTCCTTCGACAACGTGAAGGTCTTCGTCGTCAGTGACCGGCAGGCCGGCGGCTACCGCGAACCCGCCCGCTGGTGGGTGCAGGTGCCCGACGGCAACGGCGGCTGGCGGGAGGTGCCGGACCAGTTCAAGAACCCGACCGTGCCGTCGGCGAAGTTCAACGAGGCGCTCTTCGACCCCGTGACGACGGACCGGCTGCGGGTCGCCTTCACGAACAACCCCAGCTTCTTCACCGCGATCTCGGAAATCCAGGTGTTCGACTCCGGACGTGAGGTGCCGGACGTCTCCAACCAGGCGCCGGTGGTCACCGCCACCCGCGACGGCTCGACCGAGGGCAACCTCTCCACCAGGCTGGTCGGTACGGCGGCCGACGACGGCATCCCGTACGACAGCGAGCTCACCCTCGGCTGGCAGACCGTCTCCGCCCCGGCCGGAGCGGGTGTCATCTTCTCCGACCAGCGGGCGACGACCACCCGGGTCACCGGCACCCTCCCCGGCGACTACGTTTTCCGGTTCGTCGCCGACGACGGCGAGCAGCGGTCCGAGGCAACCGTCGCGGTGACCCTGACCAGGCGGGAGACGGTCGCCGAGTTCGGTTCGTCGGCCACCGTCAGCACCAGCGGCACCGCGTCGTGGGAGAACCACCAACGGGTCAGCGAGGCCAGCACCCCGAGCAGCTCGAACCCGGGAGCCGGGACCGGCTGGGGCAACTGGGGCCAGCCGCAGAACGGCACCAGCCCCGAACGGGAGGCGTGGATCCAGTACCGGTGGAGCTCGCCGGTACGGCTGTCGTCGACCGACATCTACTGGTACGACGACAACGGCGGCACCCGCCGACCGACCGCCACGACCTACGCGGTCGAGAGTTCCGCCGACGGCACCACGTGGACCCCGGTCACCCTCACCGGCGGATCGACGTACGTGGACGCGCTCGCCACCAACACGTACAACCGGCTCGCCTTCGAACCGGTCACCACCAACCGGTTGCGGATCCGCATCTGGGGCGTCACGGCCGGTGGTGCGGGCACCGGCGTACTGCGTTGGCGGGCCAACGGCGAGACGGTCGACTCGGTGCGCGAGCCGGTGCTCGTACGGACCACCGTGGGCCGGGTGCCGACCCTGCCGGAGACACTCGACGCGGTCTACGCCAGCGGCGCTCGCGGCACCGTCGCCTTCGAGTGGCAGGAGATCACCCCGGACCTGGTCGCCGAGACCAACGTCGAGCCGTTTGTGGTCTACGGCACGAACGACGCTTACGGCCTGATCGCCGAGGCCCGGGTCTACGTACGGCCGGAGACCGCCCCGGGCGGCATCTCCGTCCAGGGCGCCGAGGCGTTCGAGCAGGCCGTCGACGTCGGCGAGCTGCCCTACCTGCCGGACAAGGTGGAGGTCTCCTACAACGACGGGTCCCGGGACAACCAGGCCATCGGTGTCGACTGGGACTTCGACGCCGGCATCGTGAACACGCCCGGCCGCCACACCGTCATCGGTGACCTGATCCTGCCCGAGTACGTCAGCCGGGCCGGTGCCACCCGGACCACGCTCACCCTCGTCGTCGGCGACGTCCCGGAACCACCGGTCTGGGAGGTAGAGGTCCGGGCGGGCGCCCGGTGCATCGGCACCAACGTCTACCTCACGGTCGCCGCGCGCAACGCCGACGAGGTACCGCTGACCATCGAGCTGGTCACCCCGTTCGGCTCACGTACGGTCCCCGACGTCGCCCCGGGCGCCTCCGCCTACCAGGCGTTCCCCGCCCGGGTCAGCTCCGTGCCCGCCGGCACGGCGACCGTACGGGTCACCGGAAGCGTCGACGGGTCGGATGTGACGAGCGTCGTCACCGCCGGCCATGCCGGCGTCGACTGTGCCGGCGACCCCGTCCAGCCCGACAACCACTACCGACATGGGAGCAGGCGATGAGGAGATGGAGTCGTAGGCGACTGGTCGCGGCGGGCGCCGCCGGTGCCGTGATGCTCGGGACGGTGGCGTCACAGTCGCCGGCCCGGGCCGAGCCCGGTGACGACGCCGACGTACGGGTGACCGTCGACATCGCGGAGATCAGGGAACCCGGCGTGCTCGCGATGTCGATCGACGGCGACTCGGTCGCGTTGTCCGAGGACGGGTCGACGCTGCTGGTCCGCCAGTTTGTCGGCACCCTGCCGACGGTGACGGTCACCGACACCCGTACGCCGCAGGAGGTGCCCGACGGCGCCGCGTGGGCGGTGCTGGGCAGCGCCACCGACTTTGTCGGCGGTGCCGGTCAGGCGCCGATCAGTGCCGGCCACCTCGGCTGGGCGCCACGCCTGATCGACGGCGGCGACAGCGGCCTGGTCAGCGAGGGCGAGGAGGTGGTGACCGTCCTGGACGAGCCGACCCAGCCGGGCAACAACGTGGGCTTGGTCGACCGGGAGCTGCTGGTGTCGACGTTCGACTCCGAGGAGGTCGCGGGCGACGCGTACTCCGTCGACGCCGACCTGCGCCTGCGTACCCCGGCGGAGGTCGCCGCCGGCTCGTACACCGCGACGTTGACCCTGTCCCTGTTCGAGTGACGAGCGGGTGGGGCCGCGTCGGCGCGGCCCCACCCGCGTACCCCCTCGTCGAAGGAACCGCGATGATCCGGACCTTGCCTCGGACGCCGCCGCGACTGCTCGCCGCGCTGGCCGCCGTCCTCGTCGGCGTTCTTGTCGGGGTGCCGACCGCAACCGCCGCCGCGTTGGCGCAACCCGCCGGTTCGGCACTGACCTGGGCGGTCCAGCCGGCCGACCGGAACGGCCCGGACGGCCGCCGGTGGATCGAGCGCACGCTCGACCCGGGCCAGGTGGTGACCGAGCACCTGGCCGTGCGGAACCTCAGCGGTGGTGCGGTCAACTTCACGCTCAGGGCGGCCGACGGTTACCTCACCGACAGGGGGCGCTTCAACATGCTCCCGTCCGACCGTGGGTCGGTGGACGGCGGCACCTGGATCGAGGTACGGGAGACGGTCTCCGTCGGACCCAACGAGACGAAGGTGGTTCCGTTCACCATCACCGTGCCCGGTGACGCCGCGCCCGGGGACCACCCGGCCGGGATCGCGGCGACGGTCACCAGCGCCGGGGGCACGGTCGCGGTCGAGAGCCGGGTCGGGTTCCGGGTCATGCTCCGGGCCAGCGGTACGGTCACCGCCGCCCTGGCGGTGAGCGGGCTCACGGCCGCGTACGAGCGCTCGTGGAACCCCTTCGCGGCCGGCACCGTCCGGCTCGGATACACCGTCACCAACGGCGGGAACGTCGCGGTGACCGGAACCGGCCCGGCCACCGTCGCCGGGCTGTTCGACCTGACCACCCGACGGGCCTCTACCCGGGTCGAGGAGACGCTTCCCGGCGGCAGCCGAAGGGTCGACGCCCGGGTCGACGGCGTCTGGGCCTGGGGACGACTCCGGACGACCGTCGACCTCACCCCGTCCGTCCTGGTCGGTGCGACCGCCGGTGCCGAGGTCCGGCCCGGCTCGGCGGCCGTCACGATCTGGGCGCCGCCCTGGCCGCAACTCGCCCTCGCCGCCGTGCTCGTCGGCCTCGCCCTGCTCGTCCGGGCCACCGCCCGGCGACGCCGACGGCGACTCGCGCGGCTGCTCGCCGCCGCCCGTGAGCAGGGCCGGGCCGAGGCCCGGATAGCCACGTGACGACCGGACCCGGAACCGGGGTGACCAGGAGTCCGGGGCCGAACCTGCCGCCGGGATCAGCCTCGCCGGCCGGCGGGGTCGCGGGTCAGCAGCCACATCAGGTACCCGCCGCCGAGCGCGCCGGTGACCAGTCCGACCGGGATCTGGAACGGTGCCAGCGCCCGCTGCGCCACCAGATCGGCGGTGAGCAGCAGCAACGCGCCCATGGCGAGCGACGGCACCAGCGGCATCCCGGCGGACCGGGTCAGCCGGCGGGCTAGCTGCGGCGCCGCCAGGGCGAGGAACCCGATCGGACCGGCCGCCGCGATCGCCGCGGCGGTGAGCGACACGGCGGCCAGCAACAGCAGCAGCCGGGACCGGTCGACCCGTACGCCGAGCGCCGCTGCGGCGTCGTCGCCGAGCTCCAGCGCGCGCAACCGGGGAGCGAGCGTCAGCGTGAGCGGTACGAGCACGGTCACCGCGATCGCCAGCGGCACCACCTGCGGCCAGGAGACGGCGTTCAAACTGCCGAACAACCAGGTCTTCGCGGCCTGGGCCTGTTCCAGGTCGGCGCGGGTGAGCAGGTAGTCGTTCACCGAGGCGAGCATGGCCCCGATCCCGATACCGACGAGGATCAACCGCTGCCCCTGGATGCCCTGCGCGTACGCGAGCAGGTAGACCGCGATCGCGGTGGCGAAGCCCCCGAGCAGCGTGCCGAGGACCAGTGTCGCCGACGCCTGCCCGAGCACCAGGATCACCACCAGCGCGCCGCTGGCCGAGCCGGTGGTGAACCCGATGATGTCCGGGCTGCCGAGCGGGTTGCGCGACAGGCTCTGGAAGATGGCGCCGGAGAGGCCGAGTGCGGCGCCGACCAGCAGCGCGGCGAAGGTACGCGGCAGGCGCAGGTCCAGTACGACCAGGCGGCTGGTGTGGTCGCCGCCGCCGGTCAGGACGTGCCAGACAGCGGCGGGACCGAGCGCGTACTCGCCGGTGGCCATCGTGACGGTCCAGACGGCGGCGCAGGCGACCAGTAGCCCGACGACGGTCCACGCGGAGCGGGGACGAACCCGGAACGCGATCCGACCCGGTCCGCGTACCACCCGTGGTGTGCTGGGGAAGGCGTCCGGGGTCATGCCTGCCGCACCCGGCGTAGCACCAGCCAGAGCAGCACCGGCGCGCCGACGAACGCGGTCACGATCCCCACCTCGATCTCGGCCGGTCGGGACACCGTACGACCGACGAGGTCGCTGCCGAGCAGCAGGATCGGCGCGGTGAGCAGCGAGTACGGCAGCACCCAGCGCTGGTCGGGGCCGACCGTCAGCCGTACCGCGTGCGGGACCACCAGGCCGACGAAGCCGATCGGGCCGGCGGCGGCGGTGGCCGCGCCACAGAGCAGCGTGACGGCGGCGAAGGCGACCAGGCGCATGCGTACCGCCCGCACCCCGAGTGCCCGGCCGATGTCCTCGCCGAGCGCCATCGCGTTGAGCTGCCGGGGAAGTGTGAGGGCGAGCAGGGCACCGACGGCGAGGAACGGCGCGATCTGGCCCAGCACCGTGTCGTCCCGGTTGTCCAGGGCGCCGACCACCCAGAAGCGGTACGAGTCGAACGCCGCCGAGTCGAACATGGTGATGACACCGGTGCAGGCGCCGAGGCTGGCGGAGAGCGCCGCGCCGGCCAGCACCAGCCGGATCTGCCCGGCGCGTCCCGTACCCCGGGAGCCGAGCCCGTAGACCAGGGTGGCGGCCAGCGCGGCGCCGAGGAAGGCGAACCAGAGGTAACCCTGCACCTGTGTGACGCCGAAGACCGAGATGGCGGTCGCGACGGCGAGGGCGGCGCCGGCGTTCACCCCGAGGATGCCCGGATCGGCGAGCGGGTTGTTGGTCAGTCCCTGCATGACCGCGCCGGCCAGGCCGAGCGCCGCGCCGACGGCGATTCCGAGCAGGGTACGGGGCATCCGCAGTTGCCAGACCACGATCGAGTCGCGGCTGCCGTCGGGTTGCCAGAGCACGTGCCACACGGTGGAGAGCGGGATCGTGCGCGAACCGACGGCGACGCTCACGGTGACCAGGAGGACCAGCACCGCCACGGCGACGAGCAGGCCGCCGATCCGGGCGCCCCAGACCCGACCCGACGCACCGCCCGCCACGCCCGCCGCCGACGGTACGGGCGCGTCGCCGGGCCGGTCGCCGGGTGGCGCCGAGCCGGCCGGCGAGCGTTTGCGGAGTTCAGAGGGCACGGGCGCAACTTAGCATGCGCAGAGGTTAGGCTAAGCTAACCCAGTGATCTTGCTCAGGAAGCGCGTTCTCCGCGCCAGCGCCATCGCGCTCGCCACCGTCACCGCCACCGCGGCCATCTCGGGCTGTGCCAACCAGCCCGACGACAACACCGCGTCCGCCGCCACCCCGTCCAACGGCGCCTCCGCCGCGACGGCGAGCGCGGCTCCCACCGGCGTACCGGCCGGCATGGGCAGCGACGCCGCCGACGGTGTGTTCCCCCGTACGGTGGGGCACTTCGGTGGCAGCACCACCGTGCCGAAGCGGCCGACGCGGGTGGTCGCGATCGCCACCGGACAGCTCGACGGACTGCTCACCCTCGGGATCGTGCCGGTCGGCACGGCCACCGGCGACGGGGCGGGACTCGTCCCGGCGTACCTGTCGAAGGCGTTCCCACAGCACCAGGGTCAGCTCGCGGCGATCCAGAACCTCGGCGGCCGGGGCGAGCCGAACCTGGAGGCGATCGCGCAGGCCAAGCCGGACCTGATCCTGATGAACTCCACCCAGCTCAAGGGAGACGTCTACCGGGCCGCCTCGGCGATCGCACCGACCGTGGTGACCGAGGGAACCGGGGTGAACTGGAAGCAGGACTTCCTGCTGATCGCCGCCGCCGTCGGCGACAGCGGCCGGGCCCGGCAACTGCTCGACACGTTCCACGCCGACGCGGCCGCCTTCGGCAGGAGCCTGGCGAAGCCGCAGAGCGTTTCGTTCCTGCGGCTCAACGGCGACCGTACCCGGATCTTCGGTGTCGCCTCGTTCACCGGCAGCGTCGCCGTCGACGCGGGCCTGGCCCGCCCGAAGAGCCAGCAGTTCGACAAGACCTCGCAGGACATCAGCAACGAGCAGCTCGACCTGGCCGACGCCGACTGGCTGTTCTACGGCGTGCAGGGCGACGCCACCAAGGCCAAGGCGCTGACCGGTACGCCGATCTGGCCGACGCTCGGCGCGGTGATCGCCAAGCACGCGATCGCGGTGGACGACGACCCGTGGTACCTCAACGCCGGACCAACCGCCGCCCGCCTGGTCCTGGACCAGCTCACCTCGACCGTGAAGGGCTGAGCCACACCGGGACCGCGAGGGCCGGGCGACACCGGGACTGAGGGCGCGGCGAAACCGGGACCGCCGAGGGCGCGGCGACACCGGTAATCGGGTGGATCGGTACCACCCGGCCGGGCAGCATACCGGTCCGTGACCCTCGTCCTGCCCCCGCGACTGACCCTGTCCGCTCGTGACCTGCGCGACGTCGCCCAGCGACGAGGGCTGCGTACCGTCCAGCTCCCGACCTTCGACGTACCCGCCGGGTTGCGGGCCGACCACCTGCACGCCGGTCCGACCTTCGCCGACGCCGTCGCCGCGCGCCTCGGGATCGCCCCGCTGGAGGCGCCGGCCGACTGGCTGACCGGTCTGCCCCGGGAATTCACCCGGCGGGAGATCACCCTGGTCACGATCGGTGAGGCGTACGAGCTGCGACGGCCGGCGTTCGTCAAGTCGCCGAACGACAAGAGCGTAAAGGCGATGATCTACACGGACGGCTCCCGCCTGCCCGGTCCCGACGCGATCGAGCGAGGGACTCCCGTCCTCGTCAGCGACATCGTCGACTTCGTCGCCGAATACCGGCTGCACCTGCTCGACGGCGAGGTCCACGCCGCCAGCCAGTACGCGGAGCGGGGGAGCCTGTTCCTCGGACCTCCGTCGCCCGACGCGCTCGCCTTCGGCGCCGACCTGCTCGCCGGATTCGGCCAGACCCTGCCCAGCGCCATCGTGCTGGACGTGGGTCTGGTCGACGGTGGCTGGGCGGTGATCGAGCCGAACGCGGCCTGGGCCAGCGGCGCGTACGTGTCCGACCGGGCGCGTGTCCTGGACGTCGTGCTGCGTGCGGCGGGGCCTGTGACCAGGGTCAGCGACCATGACCGTCGGTTTGTCCGTCCGTAGCGCCCCCCGTCCCGGGCGGGCGGCCGTTCGAGGTTCAGGGGTGACCGGATGCGGTCGGGAGCGGGGTTGCATCCGTTCCTATCTGCGCCAATCCCCTCAATTCGGGCGGTGTTAGGGGCCGGTGCCACATCTAGTTACCGGGGTCGATTTGGCGCTGAATCAGTCATCCGGTAACTTTTTCGAAGTCAGCGGGGCACCGGACAGGAACCGCCGGGTAACACCGGGGGAGTAGGACGGCCCGCTAAATCCTCTCGAAC
>NZ_JBJDPS010000031.1:0-24139 GCF_044901685.1 Micromonospora sp. NPDC050397 | reverse complement strand
TACGCCGGCCAGCACCGCCGCGACGATCGCCGTACGCCTGGAGCCGTCCCCGCACCACCGACCGTGAGTCACCCGACGAGCCTAGGGTGCGGCGGGGGGGGGGGGGGGGGGGGCCCCCCCCCCCCCCCCCCCCCCCCCCCCCCCCCCGCCGCCCTCGGGCATGCGGGCGTCACTCGTCCGCCGGGAACCTCGACACGTGCGACACCTTGCACTTCGTGTCGGCGGGCGCCTTGCCCAGGCCCTGCGCCTTCTGCTTCGACGTCTGTCCCGGCGCGAGCGCGCTCGCCGACGCGATTCCCTCGGCGACCCGGGTGCCGGAGTCGTCCACGAACTCGACCGAGATGATGTAGGTGGCCGCTGCGGCGGTCCCGTTCGTGATCTTCACGTCGACGGACGGCCACTCCGTGAGGGAGTCGATCGTGCACCGGGACAAGGTCACGTCCGCCTCGGCGCTCCTCGCCTCCGCCGCGGGGTCGTCGGTGGGTTCCACGGCGGGTGCCGGATCGGTCGGATCACTGCTCGCCGATGCCGTCGCCGCTGGTCCCCTCTCCCGGGCCGACGAGTCGGAACCGCCCCCCAGGGCCACGGTCAGCACGCCCGCGATCGCCAGGAGCCCGGCCAGTCCGCCCACGACGGACAGTGTGACGATCAGTCCGGTGCCGGACTTGCGGCGCGGCGGCGCGCCCCACACCGGGTCGGGTCGTGGTCCGTACGGCTGCTGCACCGGCGGAGGGTTCCACTGCGGAGGCTGTCCGGGCCCCTGCTCCGGCGGCGGTGGAAATGACATGTGATCCCCCCATGGGACATTCGGGCACGAAGGGTCAGCCTATGGCCTGACCAGGACCGCCGGTCCGCACAAACCTGGAGCGCCGGTCCCGCACGGCCCGGGAACGGGACGTGATCGTGCGCCAGTCATGGGTTCACCCTGGTCCCACCGCCACGAACCGGCGTTCGGACGAGGTGATCCGGCCGCTGCGGGCTGTCGCTGCCGCCCCCGGGAAGGCCGGATCCGCTGAGCGGCGGGAGCTGGGCGAAGGATCCGCGTCCGGTCGGCAGGTGCCTGGTCCTCCTCCCGTAGCCGGCTGGTCGCCCACACGCTGACCAGACCGGTCAGCACCAGGTAGCCGCAGGCCCACCACGGGTCGCCCGAGCCGGGAGCCAGGAGCGCGGTCATGATCAGGGGAGTGATCCCCGACGCGAAGACTCCTGACACCTGGTAGACGAACGACGTGCCCGTGTACCGGACCGGAGTGGCGAAGAGGGTCCCCTGGGCTCCGTAGAACGAGGCGTGCACCACCCCCAGGGTCACGACGAGCGCCGCCGCGAAGGCCCACGTGCCGCCGGTGCCGAAGAGCCAGAACGCCGGGAGGACGGAGACGGTGAAGGCGCTCATGCCCACGAGGTAGACCCTGCGGGCCCCCAGACCGCCCACCGGGCGGGCGACGAAGCCCACGGCGAACGTGGCGAACGCCGGCATCGTCCCGACCGTGCCGTCGACCGCGGGGAAGAACAGCTTGCCGAACACCAGCCCGGCGGCCGTGCTCCAGAGGAAGAAGTCGTACCACTCCACGGTGGTGCCGAGCAGGCTGGCCGGCACCACGGTCCTCAGCCGGCGGGGCGTCGGAGGCTGCTCGGGCTCCGGCCCGGCGTGCGGTGCCCGCGTGGGCCGGGGCGCCGCACTCATCGGCCGGCGAACGGGACGATGCCCGCCTCCGCCGCGTGCGGACCTGCCGGGTGCCGCCACAGACCGCGCTTCTCGAGCAGCGGCAGGACGCCCTCCCCGAACCGGTACGCCTCCTCCAGGTGGGGAACCCCGGAGAGGACGAACTCGTCGATGCCGAGCCGGTGGTACTCCTCGATCAGGTTCGCGACCTCCGTGTGGCTGCCGACGAGCGCCGTGCCGGCACCTCCGCGCACCAGGCCCACACCGGCCCACAGGTTGGGGTAGATCTCCAGGCTGCCGGTCTCCCCGCTGTTGTGCAGCAGGCGCATCCGCAGCTGCCCCTCGGACTCGCTGGTCGCCAGCCCCTGCTGCACCGCCTTGATCCGCTCCGGGTCCATGGCTTCCAGCAGCCTCTCCGCCTCGGCCCACGCCTGCGCGGAGGTGTCCCGGGTGATGGTGTGCAGCCGGATCCCGAACCGCACGTCCCGGCCTTGGGCAGCGGCCCGCGAACGCACCCGGTCGGTCTTCTCCTTCACCTGGGCCGGCGGCTCGCCCCAGGTCAGGTACACGTCCGTGTGGCGTGCCGCCACATCGATGGCGGCGGGCGACGACCCGCCGAAGTAGATCTCCGGCACGGGCTCCGGCAGCCTGCTCAACTTCGCCCCCTCGACCCGCAGATGCTCGCCGTGGTGGTCGACCGTCTCGCCCGCCCAGAGGCGCCCCACGATGTCCAGGAACTCCCCGGTGCGGGCGTAGCGCTGGTCCTTGTCGAGGAAGTCGCCGTACGCGCGCTGCTCGGCGGACTCGCCGCCCGTCACCACGTTGAGCAGCAGCCGCCCGTGCGACTGCCGTTGGTAGGTCGCGGCCATCTGCGCCGAGAGCGTCGGGCTGATCTGGCCGGGGCGGAAGGCCACCAGGAACTTCAGCCGTTCGGTGACCTGGGTGAGCATGGCCGTGGTCAGCCAGGCGTCCTCGCACCACGCGCCCGTGGGGGTGAGAGCCCCGACGAAGCCGAGCTGCTCGGCGGTGCGGGCTATCTGGCCGAGGTACTCGACGGAGGCGGGCCGGTCCCCGCCGGCCGAGCCGGGCGTGGATCCGTGGCCGCCGCCGACGACGTGCCGGCTGTCACCGGTCGTCGGCAGGAACCAGTGGAAGGTGAGGGCAGACATGAGGGCTCCCGAGGGGATGCGGAGGGGCCGCGTGCCGGGCGGACCGCGGCCGGGCGTGCGGCGGCGGCCCGGCCGCGTACGTTCGAATACGCGTCGGGGCACACGGAACGGCGGGAGGTGCGGGGGAGGGACGACGGCGGCGCGGTGCGTCGCGTCGTGGGGCACTGCGGACGTGCGGGAAGCCGGGGTGCGGGCGCCCGGGCTCACAGCCCTACGACTCCGGAGGTCCGGCAGGCGTCAGCGGCGACAGGTCGCGCTGGACTGGCGGCACAGGTCGACGTGCAGGCGTCCGACGAGGAAGTCGGCGGCATCGGTCATGCCAGGCATTGTGGTGGACCCGGCCCGCCCGGCTCAAGTTCGTCCGGACAGGAATGTCAGCAGGTGAGACGGCCGTCCGCGATGCCGTGACGGCGGTCGAGGCCGTCGCGTCCGCCCGAGCGTGCCCCGGCCGGCCTGCCCCGAGCCGGCCGGCGAGCGCCGTGACGTGTGCGGGCGGCTACCGACGCGCCGCGAGTGCGGCCCCGCCGTCCGCCGCTTCGTACGGCGTTGCCACGCTCCCCCCGTCCGCGCGGCGGCGTTGAGCTGCGGCGGGCGTCGTGCGGGTGTGAGGACCGTTGACAAAACTGTCACCTGCTAGAAACCTGTCACCTCAGCACCGCAAAATATTGACCAGATCACTCAAAAATCTAGGCGATTAGCGCGAGTTTTCCGGCAGATGGCCTGCTCTCCCTCCTGTCGGCGTCCCCGATCGTCCCCCTCGGTGTACCGGCAGCCCGTACCCGGCCGTCGCCGAACGTCCGGCGCCGCAGGACACGCCGTGCGTCCGGCACCGCGCCGCGGTGCCCTCCCGGTCCCTCGGCACCCCCGGAACAGAGGACAGCATGAGATGGAAGCAACTCCGACGGCGCCTCGTCGTCGGTGCGGTGGCAGCCGCGCTGATGACCGTCGGACTTCTGCCGACGGCCGCCTCGGCGGCCGTCCAGCGGACCGACCTGGCGCTCGGTAAGCAGGCGACGACCAGCGGGTCGCACGGTGCCTACCCGGCGTCGAACGTCACCGACGGCAGCCAGCAGACGTACTGGGAGAGTTCCGGCGCCCTCCCGCAATGGGTGCGGATCGACCTCGGCAACCGGTTCGACGTCGACCAGGTGGTGCTGAGGCTGCCGAACACCTGGGAGGCGAGGACCCAGACACTGAGCATCCAGGGGAGCGCGGACGGGAGCAGCTTCAGCGCACTCTCCGCCTCGGCGGCCCGGGCGTTCAGCCCTTCGACGGCCAACACCGTCACCGTCGGCCTCACCGCGAAGCAGGTGCGCTACATCCGGGTGCAGGTCACCGCCAACACCGGCTGGAACGCCGCCCAGCTCTCCCAGGTGGAGGTCTACGGCGACGAGGGCTCCGGCCCGCCGCCCGCGAACGGCTCCAACCTGGCGCTCGGCAAGCCGATCGAAGCCTCGTCGTACACACAGACCTATGCGGCCGCCAACGCCAACGACGACAAGGTCGGCACCTACTGGGAGTCGAACGGTCAGCCCGCGACGCTGACGGTCCGGCTCGGCGCCGACGCCGATGTCGAGGCGGTCGTCGTCAAGCTCTCCCCCGAACAGGCCTGGGCCGCCCGCACGCAGAGTCTCCAAGTGCTCGGCCGTGCCGGGTCGGCCACCGGCTTCACCTCGCTGAAGGACCGCGCCGACCACGCCTTCGACCCCTCCGGAAACCAGAACACGGTGACGATCCCGGTCAGCGGGCGGTACGCCGACGTACAGCTGAAGTTCTTCGCCAACACGGGTGCGGCGGGTGCGCAGGTCGCCGAGGTCCAGGTCGTCGGAACCGCGGCGCCCAACCCCGACCTGACCGTCTCCGGCCTGACGTGGTCGCCCACGGCGCCGTCCGAGAAGGACGACGTCGCAGTGAACGCGACCGTACGCAACACGGGCACGGCGGCCGCCGTCGCGACCGCCGTCGACGTCAGCCTGGCGGGCGTGGTCGCCGGAAGCGCGCCCGTGGGGGCCCTCGCCGCCGGAGCGTCGGTCACCGTGCCGGTCGCGGTCGGCAAGCGGTCGGCGGGCTCGTACAGCGTCTCGGCGGTGGTCGACCCGAGCGACACGATCGCCGAGCAGGACAACAGCAACAACAGCCGCACCGCTTCGTCCGAGCTCGTCA
The DNA here is from genome assembly GCF_044901685.1 of Micromonospora sp. NPDC050397. Classification (NCBI taxonomy): domain Bacteria; kingdom Bacillati; phylum Actinomycetota; class Actinomycetes; order Micromonosporales; family Micromonosporaceae; genus Micromonospora; species Micromonospora sp. NPDC050397. The sequence goes on along the minus strand of NZ_JBJDPS010000031.1, from coordinate 19,144 downwards.
TCGGCCGGAGCCCCGGACCCGACCTCGAGGTCCTGGGCATCACGTCGACTCCGTCCAACCCGGCCGTGGGCGCCGCAGTCACCTTCACCGTCTCCGTGCACAACCGAGGCACCGCCGCCGTGAGCACCTCGACGGTCACCCGCCTCCTCGTGGAGGGCACGACGCTGAACGGCGCGACCGGGGCCGTCCCCGCCGGAGGCACGGTCGACGTGCCCGTCAGCGGCAGCTGGACCGCGAAGAGCGGTGGGGCCAACCTCACCGCCACCGCGGACGCGACCGGTGTCGTCGCCGAGACCGACGAGAACAACAACGTCTTCTCGCGCGCCATCGTGGTCGGGCGCGGGGCGGCGGTGCCCTATACCGAGTACGAGGCCGAACAGGGCACCTACCAGGGCACGTTGCTCGAGTCCGACCGGAAGCGGACTTTCGGGCACACCAACTTCGCCACCGAGTCCTCGGGCCGCCGTTCCGTGCGGCTGAACTCCACCGGACAGTACGTCGAGGTCACCTCCACCGTGCCGTCGAACTCGATCGTGGTCCGCAACTCGATCCCCGACGCCCCCGGCGGCGGCGGAGCCGAGGCCACGATCAGCCTGTACGTCGACAACACCTTCGCCCGGAAACTGACCCTCTCCTCCAAGCACAGCTGGCTCTACGGCGACACGGACAGCCCGGAGGGCCTCACCAACCAGCCGCAGACGGACGCCCGGAGGCTCTTCGACGAGTCCAACGCCCTGCTCGGCCGGACGTATCCCGCCGGGACGAAGTTCCGCCTCCAGCGCGACGCCGGTGACACGGCGTCCTTCTACGTGATCGACCTCGTCGATCTGGAGCAGGTGGCGCCGGCGGCGGCCCAGCCGGCCGGATGCACCTCCATCACCGCCTACGGCGCCGTCCCGAACGACGGGATCGACGACACCGACGCCATCCAGCGGGCCGTGACGGCCGACCAGAACGGTGACATCGGCTGCGTGTGGGTCCCGCCGGGGCAGTGGCGGCAGGAGCAGAAGATCCTGACCGACGACCCGCTGAACCGGGGGCAGTTCAACCAGGTCGGGATCAGGGACGTCACCATCCGAGGCGCGGGCATGTGGCACTCACAGCTGTACACGCTCACCCAGCCCCAGAACGCGGGCGGCATCAACCACCCGCACGAGGGCAACTTCGGCTTCGACATCGACGACAACACGAAGATCTCGGACCTGGCGATCTTCGGCTCCGGCACCATCCGGGGCGGGGACGGCAACGCCGAGGGCGGAGTGGGCCTGAACGGCCGGTTCGGTGAGGACACCAAGATCACCAACGTGTGGCTGGAGCACGCGAACGTCGGGGTGTGGGTCGGCCGCGACTACGACAACATCCCGGAGCTGTGGGGACCCGGCGACGTCGTCGAGTTCACCGGCATGCGTATCCGCAACACCTACGCGGACGGCATCAACTTCGCCAACGGCACCAGGAACTCGACGGTGTTCAACTCCTCCTTCCGGAACACCGGTGACGACTCGCTGGCCGTGTGGTCGAGCAAGTACGTGAAGAACCCGTCGGTGGACATTGGCCACGACAACCACTTCCGCAACAACACGATCCAGCTGCCCTGGCGCGCCAACGGCATCGCGATCTACGGGGGTTACGGAAACACGATCGAGAACAACATCATCTCGGACACGATGAACTACCCCGGAATCATGCTGGCGACCGACCACGACCCGCTGCCCTTCTCCGGGCAGACACTGATCGCCAACAACGCCCTCCACCGAACGGGCGGGGCCTTCTGGGGCGAGGCCCAGGAATTCGGCGCCATCACGCTGTTCGCCGCCGGCCAGGACATCCCCGGCGTCACGATCCGGGACACCGACATCCACGACTCGACCTACGACGGGATCCAGTTCAAGTCGGGCGGCGGATCCGTGCCCGGAGCGCAGATCTCGCGGGTCCGCATCGAGAACTCCGTGAACGGGTCCGGAATCCTGGCCCACGGAGGCGCACGGGGCAGCGCGACCCTGACCGACGTGACCGTCACCGGCTCCGCCGACGGCGACGTCGTGGTCGAACCCGGGTCGCAGTTCGTCATCAACGGCAGCGCCGGGAAGGCGGCCGCCCGGAGGTAGGCCAGGTACCCGGACCGGGCACGAACCGGCCCCGGCCGACACGCCGTCGAGCGTGCCGGCCGGGGCAGCCGTGTTCGGGGAGGGGGAAGGGGGAGGGGAGTCGGACCGGACACGCGTAGGCACTCAGCCGGCGGGGACGATCGTCACCTCGGCGTGTTTCATGACCGGCTGATCGCTCTGCGCGCTGTGGTCGACGAGCGCGCACAAGGACGTTCATCTCGGGCATGTAGCCCGCCGCGCAGCCGCGTGGGATGTCGTAGGGGATGTCGAGGTAGCCGTTCAGGAACCGCCGGCCGCCGTCTCTCGGAGCGGGAGGCGGTGCAGGTCGTGCGGAACGCCGGCCTGGGCAACCTGATCTCCCAGCCCCCTCCCGGTCAAGGTCCGCACGCGGCACTCCACATGGCCACGGACGCGTCGGCCGGACTCGGCTCCGCCGTCCACGGTGGCCAGACCATGAGCGGTATGCCGTCGTCCACCGGCATGCTCGTGGCGCACCTGCTGGCAGCAGTCCTGTGCGGCCTGTGGCTCGCCCACGGGGAGCGGGCCGTCTTCCGCGCGGTGCGCGCCTTCGCGGGGCGCATCGGGGCGCCGCTCCGGATACTTCTCCGCCTCTCGGCGCCGCCGCCGCGGAAGGGGGCCGTGCCCGCCTGCCGTGACCGTTACCGCGGTGACGAGCCCGCCGCGCAACCGGGGGCGTACGTACACGGCCTCCCTGAGGCGCGAAGTCGTCAGCAAGGGGGCAAGGGCAAGGGGCGACGGGGGTGTGTGTCAGGCCGGATCGGAGGTGTCCTGGACGGGGGAGCCCTCGACACTCGCCCCCGGGGCGCCGCGGTCGGCGGCGGCGGGGCTGTGCGTGTGAAGCGGTGGTGCCTCCTCGGAGCCTCCTGCCCCGGCCCCCGCCGACGGGACGCGCAGGGCCAGCAGCGCGACGTCGTCACCACTGGGGTCGATGCGTTCGAGCAGTGCGTCCAGGAAGTCCTCGATGTCGAGACCGGCCAGGGCCGAGGCGTGCCGGCGCAGTGTCGCGAGCCCGGCCTCGATGTCGCGGGTGCGGCTCTCGACGAGACCGTCGGTGTAGAACAGCAGGGTGGAACGCGGCGGCAGGTCCGTCCGCGCGTCCGGCCACCCCAGCCCCATGTGCAGGGCGGAGCTGAGCCCCAGGAGCGGTCCGTGCCCCTCCTCCAGGAAGCGCGTGCGCCCCTCGGCCGTGACCAGCAGGGGCGGGGGGTGTCCGGCGTTGACCCAGTTCAGTTGCCAGGGGCCGCCCGACGGCCCCTCGACGCGGGCGAAGACACACGTCGCCATGGGGGCGTCGCTGGTGTGCGTCATCGCCTCGTCCAGGCGGCGCATGATCAGGCTGGGCGGTTCCGTCCGGTCCCAGGCCAGGGCCCGGAGCATGTTGCGGACCTCGGCCATGTGGGCGGCGGCCTTGAGATCGTGCCCGACGACGTCCCCGATGACCATCGTCAGGGCGCCGTCACCCAGCAGGAACGAGTCGTACCAGTCCCCGCCGATCTGCGCGGCTCTCTGGGCCGGCCGGTAGCGGGCCGCCGTCCGCAGGTGGTCGACCTGGGGCAGCGGGGTGAGGAGCTGGCGCTGCATCGTCTCCGCGACATGGCGCTGCTGCTCGAACAGGTCCGCCGCCTCCATCACGAGTCCGGCGCGTCGCGCGATGTCGGCCAGCAGCGCGAGCTCGGCCCCCGTGTAGGAGGAACCCGAGGCGGTCCGTGCCACTGTCAGCGCGCCGAAGACCTGCCGCCGGGTGTGCAGGGGCACCACGACCGCACAGGTTCCGCCCAGCCGGTCGAAGAGCTCGCGATGCGCGACGGCGAGCGGGGTGTCCGGCGGCTCCGCGAGGGCGTACGCGTCCAGCACGACCGGACGGGTACCCCGAAGGGCCTGCGCGACGGCCGAGCCCGATGACTCGGCCAGGGGCGGCAGCGGCCCGGTCAGCTCCCGGGCGGCACCGCGGTCGTCCCTGCTGCGGACGGCGACGCGCCGCATCCCGCTCTCCTCGCCGTGCGTGTGCACGTCGACGGCGACCCAGTCGCCCATCTCCGGCACCAGCAGCGCGGCCAGCCGGTTCAGCATCCGCGGCGTGTCAGCCGTGGAGATGAGGACCGTCGACACCTCCGCCACCATCGTCAGCCGGGCGGTGAGCTCCTCCAGCGCCGCCAGATGGGCGGCGGTCCTCTCGGCGGCGTCACGGTGCAGGCTGAAGTCGTGGAAGACGACCACCACGCCGTTCAGCTCGCCTTCGTGCCGCAACGGGGTGGCGGCCCAGATCACCGGGAGCAGGCTGCCGTCCCCACGCAGGAGGAGTTCCTCGCCGCCCTCGTCCGGCCGGCCGCTCTCCAGGACCGCGAGCAGGGCGCACCCGTCACGCGGGAGCGTGCTCCCGTCCTTCCCGCGGTGCAGCAGATCGTGCATGTCGTGACCGAGGAACTGCTCCCGCGCACGGCCGAGCAACTGCTGCGCCCGGGGATTGGACGCCGTGAGCCGGCCGGTGGTGTCGATGACCAGCACACCCGCGCCCAGGCTTTCGAACACCTTGCGCATGAGCCCGAGCTCCAGCGGCCCGTCCTCGTCCCTCATCGCACGGACCCCGCCGTCCCGTGGCGGCCGTACCCGGCCGGTTCCGGGGACACCACCGCGTCCGGATCGCCCGGCGGCAACCGCAGGGGCGGCACCCGGTCCCCCGCCGGGACAGCGGTCTGGGAGGTCATGCGCTGCCTTCCGATTCGACGGCCGGAGCGAGGCCCGGCCGCCCCATCGGCTCGGAGACCGGCGGGCACCCGTGGCACCGCGACGTGTGCCCATCATTCATCCGCCCCGTCCGTTCCGCCGCTCGGGAGGGCCGTCCCGAGTGCCGGATCCGGGGATGGCGGCCCCGCACCGGGGTACGCGACCGGGTGGCAGGGGCGAGTGCGGCACCTGTCAGGTGATCCGTCCGGTGGCCCGGACCTCCCGCCCGCGCCGCCGGGCCGCTCCGGGTGCGGGCGGTGGCGCGGGAACGGAGGATGCGAAGGGTGGCGAACCGCGCCGACCGGCCCCGTCGTAGCGACGAGCGACATCCGAGGGAGACAACACCATGGCGCCCGAACGATCCTCTTCCGGAAGCACCGGACCCCGCGACCCCGGGCTCGCCCTTCCCGTGGCCGAACGGGCGGGCTGGAGCGACGTGGACGTGCGGGCGGTGGACACCGTCCGGGTCCTGGCCGCCGACGCCGTCCAGAAGACGGGCAACGGCCACCCCGGTACGGCGATGAGCCTCGCGCCCCTCGCCTACCTGCTCTTCCAGCAGGTCATGCGGCACGACCCCACCGACGACCAGTGGCTGGGCAGGGACCGGTTCGTCCTCTCCTGCGGCCACACCAGCCTGACGCTGTACATCCAGCTCTACCTGGCCGGCTACGGCCTGGAGATGGACGACCTGAAGGCCCTGCGGACCTGGGAGTCGGCGACACCCGGCCACCCGGAGTACCGGCACACCAGGGGCGTCGAGATCACCACCGGTCCACTCGGCCAGGGCATCGGTGCGAGCGTGGGCATGGCCATGGCGGCACGCAGGGAGAGGGGGCTGCTCGACCCCGAGGCCGCCCCCGGCACCAGCCCCTTCGACCACCACGTGTACGTGCTCGCGTCCGACGGCGACATGATGGAGGGCGTCGCTTCGGAGGCCTCCTCGCTCGCGGGACACCAGCAGCTCGGCAACCTCGTGGTGTTCTACGACTCCAACCACATCTCCATCGAGGACGACACCGACATCTCGTTCAGCGAGGACGTCCCCGCCCGCTACGCCGCGTACGGCTGGCACGTGCAGACGGTGGACTGGACCCGTACGGGCGACTACGTCGAGGACGTCGACGCGCTGCTCGCCGCGATCGAGGCGGCCAAGGCGGAACGCTCCCGCCCCTCCCTGATCATGCTGCGCACGATCATCGGATGGCCCGCCCCGACGAAGCGGAACACGGGCAAGGCACACGGAGCGGCCCTGGGGGACGAGGAGGTCGCCGGCACCAAGAGGCTCCTCGGCTTCGACCCCGAGGAGTTCTTCCCCGTGGAGGACGAGGTCATCGCCCACACCCGGGCGGTCGGGGAGCGCGGCAGGGCGGCCAAGGAGGAGTGGCAGAAGGCCTACGAGGCGTGGCGCGGCGCCGCCCCCGAGCGGGCGGCACTGCTGGACCGGCTGAGGGAGCAGGAACTTCCGGACGGCTGGACCGACGCCCTGCCGGTGTTCCCGGCGGACGCGAAGGGCATGGCCACCCGCAAGGCCTCCGGCGAGGTCCTGACCGCCCTCGCCCCGGTGCTGCCCGAGCTGTGGGGCGGCTCGGCGGACCTCGCGGGCAGCAACAACACCACCATGGACGGGGAGCCCTCCTTCGTCCCGTCCGACCGGCAGACCGCCGAGTTCGAGGGCGGACCCTACGGACGCACCCTGCACTTCGGCATCCGCGAGCACGCGATGGGCGCTGTACTCAACGGCATCGGACTGCAGAGCCTGACCCGCCCGTACGGCGGCACGTTCCTCACGTTCAGCGACTACATGCGTCCGGCGGTCCGGCTGGGTGCCCTGATGAAGCTCCCCGTCACCTACGTGTGGACCCACGACTCGATCGGTCTCGGCGAGGACGGTCCCACCCACCAGCCCGTCGAACACCTCGCGGCCCTGCGCGCGATCCCCGGCCTCGACGTCGTACGACCCGGCGACGCCAACGAGACCACCGTCTGCTGGCGGACCGTCCTGGAGCACACCGACCGCCCCGCCGGTCTCGTCCTGACCCGGCAGAACCTGCCCGTCCTCGACCGCGCCGACGGCACCCACGCCTCGGCGGAGGGGGCGGCACGCGGCGCCTACGTCCTCGCCGACGCGTCCGGGGCAGCCCCCGACGTCATCCTGGTGGCGACGGGTTCCGAGGTGCAGATCGCCCTCGACGCGCGTACGCGGCTGGCCCAGGAGGGCCTGGCCGTGCGCGTGGTCTCGATGCCCTGCCGCGAATGGTTCGCCGAACAGCCGCTGTCCTACCAGGACGAGGTGCTGCCTCCCGCGGTGCGCGCCCGCGTCAGTGTCGAGGCGGCGGTGGGCCAGGGCTGGCGCGAGGTGGTCGGCGACGCCGGCCGCATCGTGAGCCTCGAGCACTACGGTGCCTCCGCGGACTACCAGCGGCTGTACGAGGAGTTCGGCATCACCGCCGAAGCCGTGGCCGCCGCGGCACACGACAGCATCCGGGACGCCGCGGAGGCTCCCCGGCCCGGCGGCCGCGGGGACTGAGCCTTCCGTGCGTGTCCGCCAGGACCGTCCTACGACGGTCCTGGCGCCCGGAGACGGTGCCCTTCCCGCCGAGCGGGAGGGCTCAGGCCATCTGGCGCCGCACCAGCTCATGGAGCTGCCCGCCCGTGTCCGCGAGGAGCTCGGCGGGCGGCCCCTGCTGGACGACACGGCCGTCCGCCATGACGATCACGCGGTCGGCGTCCAGCACCGTGGACAGCCGGTGCGCGATCACCACCCGGGTGGCACGCAGGGACCTCGTGCTCTCGATGACCGTGCGCTGGGTCTCGTTGTCCAGCGCGCTGGTCGCCTCGTCGAAGAACAGGATGCGGGGCCGCCTGACCAGGGCCTGGGCGATCATCAGCCGCTGGCGCTGCCCGCCGGAGATCGCGCCGCCGCCGGAGATCATCGTGTGCAGGCCCATCGGCATGCGCTTGATGTCCTCGGCGAGACCCGCCATGGCAGCGGCCTCCCACGCCTCCTCCTGGGTGAAGACCTCGGCGCCGCAGATGCAGTCCAGGATCGAGCCCGACAGCGGCTGGGCGTTCTGCAGGACGACCCCGCACTGCCGGCGCACAGCCGCCTGGTCCAGCGAGGTCAGATCCTGGCCGTCGTACAGCACACTGCCCGAGACGGGGCGGTCGAAGCCGATGAGCAGCCTCAGCAGCGTCGACTTGCCGCACCCGCTGGGTCCGACGATCGCGACGAACTCACCCGGCCGCACGGTCAGCGACACCTCGTCGAGGACCACCGGACCGTCGTCGGTGTAGCGGAAGGAGACGCCCCTGGCCTCGATCTCCCCGGACAGCGGGCCCGGCTGCGTGCTGACGCCGCGTACCTCGGGTGCCTCGTCGAGCACCGGCTTGATCTGCTCGAACATCGGCAGGACGGCGGCGGCGGACACGAACGCGCCGGTGAGCTGGGTGACAGCCGTCAGCAGCATCGTCACGGACGTGTTGAAGGTCAGGAACTCGCTCGCGGAGAGGGAGCCGCGGGCCGGACCCGCCAGCAGCATGAAGACGGCCAGCGAACACAGCGGCAGATAGACGGCGTTGAGCACCGTCGTCATGTTCTTGATCCGGCCGGCCCGCTTCTGCAGTTCACGGCTGCGGGCGAACTCCGCGGCCCATGCCCCGTAAGCGAAACTCTCCGCCGCGGCGACCCGCAGCTTCGGAAGCCCCCGCAGTGTCTGGAAGGCCTGGTTGTTGAGCTTGTTCCCCAGCACGACCAGCTTGCGCTGCCAGCGCAGTTCCCACATGCCCATCGTCAGGAACACCCCGGCGACGACCACCAGCATCGCGACGGCGGTGAGCGCCAGCGGGACGCTGAACCAGAGCAGCAGACCCAGGTTCACGGCCCCGAGCGTGCCCGCCTGTACCACCACGGGGCCGGTGCCGGACAGCACGCGCCGAATGGCGCTGACACCCATCGCGGCGCTCGCCAGCTCCCCGGTGGACCGCTCGGTGAAGAACCGCGTCGGCAGCCGCAGCAGCCGGTCCCACACCGCGGGCTGGAGCGTGCTCTCGACACGCCCCTCCATCCGCAGGATCGTGAGGTTCTGCAGCAGCATGAACGCGGCCGAGACCACCCCCGTGATGATCACCGCCAGTGAGACCCGCACGATGAGCCCGGTCTCCGCGTTGGGCACGTACACGCCGAGCACCCGGCCCGTCGCGATCGGCACCAGAGAGCCCAGCGCGACCGTCACCAGTCCGGTGAGCACCAGCCTGCGCAGATCGGCCCTGGTGCCGAACAGACCGAAGCGAAGCAGCTGCCACTTGCCCAACGGCCGCTCGGGCAAGGCCCGGTAGAACATCACCGCGCGATCCTCGAACTCCTCCGCGCACCCACCGTCCACACGGCTGCGCCGCCCGGTCAACGGGTTCACCGCCTCGTAGCGGCCCCGGCGCCACAGCAGTGCCACCGGCGCGCCGGACGCGGCCCGACGGCCCACCAGCGGACCGGAGTCCACCCGCCACCAGCGCCCGTCGAGCCGCACCGCTCGGGTCCGTACGCGGGAGGCGACGGCGACCCGCTCGACCGGATCGATCCGGTCGCTCACCGCACCGCCCGCGCCGGGCTCGGACAGGACGATCCCCGAGTCCCCGGCAACCAGACGGCAGGCCGCGTACACCGCGTCGTCCGAGGCGCCGGCCGATGGCGCGGAGCCCTTCCCGGAGCGGCCGATCGAGGTCAGGAGCGCCTGGTCGGCCTCCTTGCGGACGGCCTCACCCGCCTTCATCCCGGCCGCGGTCCGGTCCTCGTGCGCCCGCTCCAACTGCTCGATCCAGCGGTCCAGGGCCGACAGCAGGCGGTACTGCTGGTTGACCATCCCCTGCCACATCGCGGCGTCGACCAGCAGGTCGCCCGCCGCCTCCGCGCTGAAGGCGGCGCCGTACTGGACGTCCCCGGGCGACACCGGCAGCCACAGGACGTCGTCGTCACCGACCGGTTCGTCGACGGCGGTCCGTCCGTCCAGCGGCGCTTCGAAGAGAACACGCCGGCTGCGGCCCATGCCCAGAGAGAAGGCGTGCTCCAGCAGGCTCAGCGTCGCGTCACCGGTGTCGTAGTGGCTGCGGTACTGACCGTCCCAGGGCCCCTGGTCGGCGTACTCGGGCCGGTACAGCTCGCGCAGCGGGACCCGGCGCAGCGCGCACTGCTGGAGCGGTCGCCCCACCAGAGTGTGCTGCGGGCCCTCGACCGGACCCAGTACGAGGGCTCCGGCCTCCAGCCGGCCCAGGAAGTGCCAGTGCCCCTGCTCCGCCGCGTCCACCGCGAACAGGTCGAGGGCGCCGTCCACGACCAGCCACAGCACCTGCGGCCCCTCGAGCGAGAGACTCCGCAGTCCGGTGCAGTCCACCGGCGAGCCCAGTGCTCCCAGCGCGTCGATCACCGGGTCCCGCCCGGGAGCGTCGGCCCCGGCCGCGAGGGGGTGTACGGATGCCATTTCAGTGCTCCCTGACCAGCTCGGCGTACGGGCCTCCGGCGGCTGCCAGCTGCTCGTGCCGGCCGCGCTCCACCACCGTCCCGTGGTCCAGGACCACGATCTCGTCGCTGTCGCGCACCGTGCTCAACCGGTGCGCGATCACCACACAGGCGCAGCCGCGCCGCCGCAGGTTGTCGATGATGATCCGCTCCGTCTCGGCGTCCAGCGCGCTGGTGACCTCGTCCAGGACCAGGATGCTGGGACGGCGTACGAGGGCCCGGGCGATCTCCAGGCGCTGGCGCTGACCGCCGGAGAAGTTGCGGCCGTCCTGCTCCACCCGGCTGTGGATGCCCCGGGGGCGGCGGGCCACCACGTCGTACAGCGCGGCGTCCCGCAGTGCCTCGGTCACCGCGTCGTCCGGGACCGAGGGATCCCACAGCGCCACGTTGTCGCGGACCGTCCCCTCGAAGAGGAAGACGTCCTGGTCGACGAAGGACACCGAAGCGGCCAACGCACCCCTCGGGATGTCCTCCAGACGCTGCCCGTCGATGCGGATGACGCCCTCCCAGGGACTGTAGAGACCCGAGATGAGCCGCGAGACGGTCGACTTGCCGCTGCCGGAACCGCCGACCAGGGCGACCTGCTGCCCCGGACCCACCGCCAGCGAGAAGCCGGTGAGCAGGGGCTTGTCGAGCGGGCTGTAGCCGAAGGTGATGTTCTCCAGCGTCACATGGCCCTTGAGCCGACGGGTGCTCGCCGCGGGCTCGCGGCGTGAGTACAGCGCGTCGACCGGGAAGTTCTCGACGTCCTTCAGCCGGGCCACGTCGGCCGCGAAGTCCTGGATCCGCCCCGCGACCCCGTTGAGCCGGGTGACCGGCGCGGTGAACCGCGTCACCAGCGCCTGGAAGGCGACGAGCAGACCGATCGAGATGTGCCCCTCGACGGCCCTGAGCCCGCCGATCCACAGGATCAGCGCACTGTTGAGCGTGGCGAGGAGTGGCGCGACGACACCCAGCCAGGCGCTCGGGACCCCGAGACGCTGCTGCTCCTCCAGGGTGGTCGCGTGCTGCCCGGCCCACCGGCGGAAGTACCCGTTCTCGCCGCCGGTGGCCTTCATCGTCTCGATCAACTGGAGACCGGTGTACGAGGTGTTCGTCAGCCTGGCGCTGTCGGCCCGCAGCTTCTGGGTGCCGGTGGCCCGCAGCCGTACGACGATGCGCATCGCGACCACGTTGAGCAGGGCGATCCCCACTCCGACGACGGTCAGCTGCGGATCGTACGTCCACAGCAGGAACGCGTAGAGGAGTACGACGATGCCGTCCACACCCGCCGCCGTGAGATCCCTGGCGAGCGTCTCTGCCACCGCGTCGTTCGACTGCAGGCGCTGGACGAGGTCGGCGGGGCTGCGCTGGGCGAAGAAGGTGACCGGCAGCCTGAGCAGATGCCGGAAGAAGCGCGCGCTGCCGAGCGTGGACGAGATGATGCGCCCCCGCAGCAGGTTCGCCTGCTGAAGCCATGTCAGTACGACGGTGAGCGCCACCATGGTGCCCATCGCGCCGAACAGCACGCCGAGCAGTGAGGTCTGCCGGCCGATCAGGAACATGTCGATGTACGTACGGCTCAGGGCCGGCAGCGTCGCTCCGACGGCGACCAGGAGCAGGCTGGCCAGCAGGGCGACCAGCATCGTGCCCGTGGTGCCGCGCAGCCGGGCCGGCAACGCGGCCAGCACACCGGGCTTGCGGCCGCCGCGCCGGAAGTCCTCACCGGGTTCCAGCACGAGGGCGACCCCGGTGAAGCTGGTGTCGAAGTCCTCGGTCGGTACGAACCGCCTGCCCTTGTCGGGGTCGTTGATGTGCACGCCCCGCCGCCCGAGGCGGCGCCCCGTGCCGTCGTAGACGACGTAGTGGTTGAACTCCCAGAACAGGATCGCTGGGGCGCGCACCTCCGCCAGCGCGGCGGGCTCCATCTGCATTCCCTTGGCCCGCAGACCGTAACTGCGCGCCGCCTTCAGCACGTTGCTCGCGCGCGAACCGTCGCGTGAGACACCGCAGGCGATGCGCAGCTCCTCCAGCGGCACGTGCCGGCCGTAGTGGCCGAGCACCATCGCCAGCGAGGCGGCCCCGCACTCCACGGCCTCCATCTGGAGCACCGTCGGGGTGCGCACGGTCTTCGTGCGTCCGGGCCTCGGGGCCGGACGGGACCGGCGTCTGCCGCCAGGCCCGTTCTCGGGCCGGTGTCTGCCGCGGCCGGAAGGCGGCAACTGCTGTGCGGCGGGGGAGGGGTGAGGCGCGGTCACGGGAGGAGCCAATCGATCGGGCGCTGGTCGGCCAGCCGGACTGAGCCGTCGGCCAGGGTCATGGAACCGATCGCGTACGGAGGACCGTCGGCAGAGGACCACCGGTAGCCGGACTCCGTGGCGTCCGAGCGTTCGATCCGCACCAGGACCGCCGACGGCCGCCCGCGCCTGGAGAACTGGGCGCCCAGCTGTGCGTCGCCGAGGAAGCGGGTGATCTGCTGCTGTGTCTGCGCGGTCCTGCCGACGGCGGCCACCTTGCCGCGCAGCACCCCGTACTGCTGGGCGGGTACCGACTGCACCTTCAGGTCGACCCGGGCGCCCACGGGGACCGAAGCGGCGGAGCCGCCGGACACGTACAGCAGGACGACCAGCGGATCGTCGGGGCCGTCGATCCGCTCGACGCTCGCCACGTCGGCGCCGGTGCCCACGACCGCGCCGATGGTGGCCGTCACCGAGGTGAGGCGGCCGGGGTCGATCGTCCGGACGACCTTGTCACCCTTCTCCGTACGGACCGTGAGCAGTGGGGCGTCGGCGGGGAGGGTCTCGCCCTCGTCGGCGAGCACCTCCGTGACCTGGCCGGCGACCGGGCTCTGCAGGACGTAACTGCCGCGGGAGTGCGTGAGGATGCCGGGGGCGTCGAGTGTGCTCGCGACCGAGCCCGTCATGGCCCAGAAGCAGGCCGCGCCCATCACGGCGACGGTGACGCAGAGGACGAGCAGGCCTTGGGGTCGGGCGAAGCGCACCGGCAGATCGAGCTGTTCGGGCGACTGCAGCTTGGAAAGCGCCTGTTGGCGGAACTGCATGAAACTCTTCCCTCACCTGTCGACGGTCGGCACCGAGCCCCGGAACCGACGGGTTCCGGGGCTCGGCGGGGTGCTGCCGTCTCTCAGAGACCGGCGGTGAGGCCGGTGGCCAGGCCGGTGACCGCGCCCGTGTTCACACCGGTGGCCGACTCGACGAGACCCGTGACCGAGCCGACGACGCCGGAGACGGGGACGATGCCCTCGACGGTGCCCGTGACGTTGCCCGCGAGGCCGCCGATGAGGCCGCCCGAGACGTTGTCGAGGTCGTTGTCGGAGATCTCGGCGGTCTCGACCTGGGGGGTGTAGTTCATGATGAGCGCCCTTCGTATGGAAATTGCTTCTGTACGGAAACCCGGTGGTGCGGCCTCCGTATGGGCCAGGATCAAAGCACGCACGCACCTCGCGCAGCCAATCGAACTGCGGCGGATCCGTAGTTGTCGGCGCGCTTGAATCTTCTTTCGTGCAGAAGTGTTCATTTCATGGCGGCAGTTCCTTCACGAGCTTCACCGGATGGATTCCTGCCGGTGCGACCGAGCGCCTCCCAAGTGGGCACTCCTGTCGCAAACTCCCCGCGCATCGGTCTGGACCAGGCATTTCGTGTCCGCACGCGTGATCGGTGTGCGCATGCCGTGTGCAGATTTCCCGGGATCGGGAGGCCGGCTCAATTCCGGTCGAGGGCGTGATTCATGGAGAACGGGTTCGGAAGCTATCGCTATTCACGAGAGCGTAAAAGGTGAGTCGGTCTCTATTTTCTGTGCCCTTCGAATGGTGGTCGGCGACCCATTTATGAAGTGTTTTCCGGCAGGTGTGCCCGTGATGCGTTCCTGTCTCCGGAGAGGTGGAGGACCTGTGTCGCGCTGTCGCGTTCCGGTGTGGACGCGAAGGGTGGGGCGAGTCCGTCCGGAGGTGCGGGCGCTGTGTGAGCCTCCGAAGTCGATTCATCCGATGAAACGTGTGCACCACCCTTCACCCCGGCGGTGCGCGGCGCTAGCATCGTGGTGCTCGATGGGAGCGCTCCCACCCTTTGTCGGCCCTGTATCGCCGCTGAGCGGCGTACCAGCTCGGAGAGGACGTTTCCGTGCACTTGAGCGCCAGACCCGTCGCCGTCCTGTTGGCGGCACTAGCCCTGACCGCCGGGTTGTCGGTCACCGGACCCCCGGCCTTCGCGCGTTCCGACGAAGGGCGTGACACGGCCCAGGCATCGGATGTGTCGATCGCGGCGGACACCTACACCTGGAAGAACGCACGGATCGACGGCGGTGGCTTCGTGCCGGGCATCGTCTTCAACCGGTCCGAGAAGAACCTCGCCTACGCGCGCACCGACATCGGCGGCGCGTACCGGTGGGACCAGGCCGGCAAGCGGTGGACGCCACTGCTGGACTGGGTGGACTGGGACCGGTGGGGCTGGTCCGGTGTGGTGGGCCTCGCCTCCGACACCGCCGACCCCGACAAGGTCTATGCCGCCGTGGGCACGTACACCAACAGCTGGGACCCGACGAACGGGGCCGTGCTGCGCTCCTCGGACCGCGGCGCCTCATGGAAGGCCGCCACGCTCCCCTTCAAGCTCGGCGGGAACATGCCGGGACGCGGGATGGGCGAGCGGCTCGCGGTCGACCCGAACAAGAACTCCGTGCTCTATCTGGGAGCCCCCAGCGGCAACGGGCTCTGGAGGTCCACGGACTCAGGGGTCACCTGGTCCGAGGTGACCGCCTTCCCCAACCCCGGCAACTACGCGGCTGACCCGTCCGACACCAGCGGATACGGCAGCGACAACCAGGGCATCGTCTGGGTGACGTTCGACGAGCGTTCCGGCAGCGCGGGCAGCGCCACCCAGGACATCTACGTGGGTGTCGCCGACAAGGCGAACACCGTCTACCGCTCGACGGACGGCGGCGGCACCTGGTCCCGGATCCCCGGCCAGCCGACCGGCTACCTCGCGCACAAGGGCGTACTCGACTCGGCGACCGGCCACCTCTACCTCACCCTGAGCGACACGGGCGGGCCGTACGACGGTGCCAAGGGGCGGATCTGGCGGTACGACACCGGGTCCGGCGCGTGGAAGGACGTCAGCCCGGTCGCGGAGGCGGACACCTACCACGGCTTCAGCGGGCTCTCCGTCGACCGGCAGGAACCCGGTACCCTGATGGCCACCGCCTACAGCTCGTGGTGGCCCGACACCCAGATCTTCCGCTCCACCGACAGCGGTGCGACCTGGACGAAGGCCTGGGACTACACCAGCTATCCGAACCGATCGAACCGCTACACGCAGGACGTCTCCTCGGTACCCTGGCTCAGCTGGGGCGCCACCCCCTCCCCGCCCGAGACCTCACCCAAGCTGGGCTGGATGACGGAGGCCCTGGAGATCGACCCGTTCGACTCTGACCGGATGATGTACGGCACGGGCGCGACGGTCTACGGCACCGAGAACCTCACGTCCTGGGACTCAGGCGGCCGGTTCACCATCACACCCATGGTGAAGGGGCTGGAGGAGACGGCCGTCAACGATCTGGCGAGCCCGCCCTCGGGCGCGCCGCTGCTGAGCGCCCTCGGCGACATCGGCGGCTTCCGGCACACCGACCTCGACGCGGTGCCCGCCATGATGTTCACCTCGCCGAACCTGGACTCGACCACCAGCCTGGACTTCGCGGAGACGGCCCCCGGTACGGTCGTCCGGGTGGGCAACGCCGACGCTGCCCCGCACATCGGCTTCTCCACCGACAACGGCGCCAACTGGTTCCAGGGATCCGAGCCTTCGGGGGTCACCGGAGGAGGCACCGTCGCCGCCGCCGCGGACGGCAGCGGATTCGTCTGGAGCCCCGAAGGCGCGGCCGTGCACCGGACCACCGGCTACGGCAACTCCTGGACCCCCTCCACCGGGATCCCGGCAGGCGCGACCGTCGAGTCGGACCGGAAGAACCCCAGGAAGTTCTACGGATTCAAGGCCGGCACGTTCTACGTGTCGACCGACTCCGGCGCGAGCTTCACGGCGAAGGCGACCGGGCTCCCGGCCGAAGGCAACGTCCGTTTCAAGGCGCTGCCCGGTACCGAGGGCGACATCTGGCTCGCGGGCGGCGCGTCGACCGGGGCGTACGGGCTCTGGCGCTCGACCGACTCCGGCGCCAGCTTCACGAAGTCCTCCGGTGTGGACCAGGCGGACAGCGTCGGCTTCGGCAAGGCAGCCCCAGGGGCTTCGTACCAGAGCGTCTTCGTCAGCGCGAAGATCGGCAACGTACGCGGCATCTTCCGTTCCACGGACGCCGGGGCCACCTGGACGCGGATCAACGACGACGCGCACCAGTGGGGCTGGACCGGTGCCGCGATCACCGGGGACCCGCGGGTGTACGGCCGGGTCTACGTCTCGACGAACGGCCGCGGCATCCAGGTGGGGGAGTCCTCGGGCACCGGCGGCGGAGGCACGGATCCGGACCCCGGTCCGGGCGGTCCCCCGGCCGATGCCGACTGTTCGGTGACGTACGAGGTCACCAACCAGTGGGCCGGTGGCTTCCAGGCCGACGTGACGGTCACGAACACCGGCAGCACCTCCTACGACGGCTGGCAGCTCGGCTGGACCTTCCCCGGAGGCCAGAAGGTCACCCAGATGTGGAACGCCACGCACCAGCAGGACGGCGCGAAGGCCACCGCGAGGAACGTCGCCTGGAACGGCGAGGTGGCGCCCGGATCGTCCGCGGGCTTCGGCTTCACGGGCACCTGGACGGCCACGAACGCGGAGCCGGGCGCCTTCACGGTGGACGGTGAGGCCTGCGCCGTCGCCTGATCCCGGGGGTCGGCGCGGACCAGGGGGCCGCGCCGGCCCACACGGGGTGAAATGGACATATCGCCCATGGTGTGCTGCATTTGAGTGACCTGATCTCACCCTGGGAGGCACCGGTGGTGGACGTCGACGTGCTGATCGCGGGCGCTGGTCCGGTCGGGCTGACCGCGGCGGCCGAACTGTGCCGGCGTGAGATCTCGTGCCGGGTCGTGGACCGGCTCCCCGGACGGCTGCCGTACGCCAGGGCCGTGGGCGTCCAGCCCCGAACGTTGGAGATCTGGGACCGGATGGGAATGATCCGCGAGGCCATGGAGGCCGCCGTCCCGATGCGGGGACAGCTGACCTACGTCAACGGCGAGGAACGGGCGCGGATCGACCTGGACCTCCCCCCGGAGATCCCGTACCGCTTCGCCGCCCTCCCGCAGTACGAGACCGAGCGCCTCCTCGAGGACCTCCTGCGGCGCTGGGGAGGGCACGTCGGGAGAGGCACCGAACTCGTCTCCTTCGAGCAGGACCTGGGCGAGGTCAGGGCCGTCCTCCGTGCCCCGTCCGGCGGCCGGGAGGAGGTGACGGCCCGCTACCTCCTGGGCTGCGACGGCGCCCACAGCGCCGTACGCAAGGGGCTCGGACTGTCCTTCGAGGGTGGAGCCCTCCCCGAGGAGTACATGCTGGGCGACGTCGAGGTCGACTGGGACCTGCCGGCCGGGTACGGCGTCCGCTCCACGCACGTCGTCGACGGCCGGACGGACGACCTCCTCGTGTGCATCCCGCTGCCCGGCGATCGCCGCTACCGGATGTCGATGCGCACCCCGCCCGAACTCTCCGGGGCGGGAGGCGCCGGCGCCGACGGGGTGGCGCACGGCCTGAGCGGTGAGAAGGGCCCGCTGCCCGGTATCGAGCACATCCAGGCGGTGCTTGGCCGGCTCTCACCGCGGCCCACGACCGCCTCCTCGCTGCGCTGGTCCTCGGTCTTCCGCATCAGCCACCGGATCGTCGACCGCTACGGCGCGGGGCGGGTGTTCCTCGCCGGTGACGCCGCGCACATCCATCCGCCCACCGGCGCCCAGGGGATGAACACCGGCATCCAGGACGCCTTCAACCTGGCGTGGAAACTCGCCGCGGCCGTCCGGGGCCACGCCGGCCCCCGACTGCTGGAGAGCTACGACGCCGAACGACGGCCCGTCGGGGAGGAAGTCGTGGCGCGGACACTCCGCCACGCCCGGACCGGCGTCGGGGGCGAGGCGGAGGCGCCCGCGACGCTGTTGCTCCGCGAGGCCCAGCTCCTGCTCGGCTACCGGGACAGCCCTGTCGTGGGGCCGGGCGGCGGGGCCCGGGACGGGCCGGCCCCCGGCGACCGGGCGCCCGACTGCGGCGGCCTCCTGTACGCGCTGGGGGCCTTCCCCGTACGGCTGTTCACCCTGCTCAGGGAACGGGACCACACTCTGCTGCTCTACGCGGACGACGAGGACCGGGCGGCGGCGTTCGACGAGATCGCGTCCCTGGCCCGTCACGCCGGGCACGGCATGCTGAACAGCTGCGCGGTACTCGGCTCCGGGGTACGTGCCCCGGCGCTGCGTATCCCCGCGGTCCACGACGGAGCCGGCGAGTTCCGCCGCGTCTACGGCGCGCGGGGTGGTGAGGCGTTCCTCGTGCGGCCGGACGGCCACCTCGGGCTGCGTACCGCACCTGCGGACGGGCCGGAGCTGTCGGCCCATCTGGCCGTGCTCCTCGGTACGTGAAGCGGGGATCCGGCAGCGACCGGCTGCCGGACCCCCGCGTAGTGGGTGAGCTGAGCGCCGCTCACCTCACCTCGTCTCGCCTCAGGGGAAGGACACCACCTGGGACGGGATGGTCGACGTACCGGAGGTCGGTGCTCCGGTGTTGTTGATGACGTGTTCGTACTGTCCTTGGCCGCCGAGGGAGACGACGAGGAGGTCGTGGAACTTGACTCCGGGTTTGACGGGTGCCTG
>NZ_JBJDPS010000030.1:0-24847 GCF_044901685.1 Micromonospora sp. NPDC050397 | reverse complement strand
ATCACGTACGCCACCGACCTGTTCGACCACCACACCGCGACCGGGATCGCCGAACGATTCACCCGGGTCCTGCAAACCGTCACCGCACAGCCGTCCGTCCCGGTGAGCGACATCGACATCCTCAGCCCGGCCGAACAGCAGCGCATCCTCGTGGAGTGGAACGACACCACCCGTCCGGTGCCACGGAGCACGGTCACGGAGATGTTCGAAACACAGGCCATCCGTACGCCCTCGGCACCGGCCGTGGTGTTCGACGGCATCGACGTGCCGTACGCGGAACTCAACGCCCGCGCCAACCGGCTCGCCCGCGTCCTGGTTGAGCGCGGGGCGCAGCCCGAGCAGGTCGTCGCGCTCGCACTCCCTCGCTCGGTCGACCTCGTCGTCGCCATCCTGGCCGTGCAGAAGACGGGAGCCGCCTACCTGCCGATCGATCCAGGCCACCCGGTCGATCGCATCGCCGGCGTGCTGTCCGAGGCGCAGCCCTCGATCCTCGTCACCGACGATGGGACGGGGGAGCGTCTGCGGGACGTCGACGTGGCTCGCCTGTCCCTCGACGATCCCCTGGTGCGGCAGAACCTGTCGGGTCGCGCCGCACATGACCTGTCCGACGGGGAGCGGCGCCGCCCACGGTCGTTCGACCATCCCGCGTACGTCGTCTACACCTCGGGATCCACGGGGCGCCCCAAGGGCGTGGTGGTCAGCCATCGTTCGCTCGCCAACAACATCGCCGCCGTCACGCCGGAGTACGGAATCGACGAGCGTTCACGGGTGCTGGGGGCCACGGCGTTCAGCTTCGACGTGTCGGTGCAGGACATCTTTGTCACCCTGACCTCGGGTGCGGCTTTTGTGCTCGCCGCCGATGAGGATCGGGTCGACCTGGAGCGCCTGCAAGGCTTGATGCGGGCGCAACGCGTGACGGTGGCGCACGTGACGCCGGGGGTGGCGCGGTTGCTGGACCCGGCGCGGTTGCCGGAGCTGCGGTTGCTCGTGGTCGGGGGAGAAGCGCCGGAGGCGGGTCTGGTCGAGCGGTGGGTCAGCGCCGGCCGAGAGTTCCTCAACAGTTACGGGCCGACGGAAACGACCATCCAGGCCACGCTGATGCGGTGTGCGGCGCCCTCGCGGGGCCGCACACCGCCGATCGGCCGTCCGACCGCGAACACCCGCGCCTTCGTGCTGGATCAGCGGTTGCGGCCGGTGCCGGCCGGGGTGGCGGGGGAGTTGTACCTGGCCGGTGTTCAGCTTGCGCGCGGATATCTGGGTCGTTCCGGGCTGACGGCGGAGCGGTTCACGGCGAACCCGTACGGGGCGGCGGGGGAGCGGATGTACCGGACCGGTGACCTGGTCCGGTGGGACACCGAGGGTCGGCTCGAATTCCTCGGCCGCACCGATGACCAGGTCAAGGTCCGCGGGTTCCGGATCGAGCTCGGCGAGATCCAGGCCGCCCTGCTCGCCCACCCGGCCGTGACACAGGCGGCGGTGGTGGTGCGCGAGGACCAGCCCGGCGACAAACGCCTGGTCGGCTATGTCGTCCCCCGGAGCGTCGGCGCCGTCCCCCGGACCGATGGCGCCGACCTGCGTGCCCACCTCGCCGCTCTGCTGCCCGACTACATGCTGCCGGCGGCGATCGTCGAACTGGACGCGTTGCCGCTGACGGTGAACCGGAAGGTGGATCGTCGGGCGTTGCCCGCCCCTGACTACACGCCCACGAGCCCGGGCCGGAAGCCGCGGACCCTCCAGGAGCAGCTCCTCGCCCAGGCGTTCGCCGACATCCTCGGCCTCCCGGAGGTCGGGGTGGACGACAACTTCTTCGACCTCGGCGGCCACTCGTTGCTGGCCACCCGCCTGGTCAGCCGCATCCGCGTCGCTCTCGGGGCCGAGATCCCGGTTCGCGCCCTGTTCCAAACCCCCACCGTCGCCGGGCTGGCCCTGCGTCTCGACGAGACCGGCGCCGACGCCGCACGCCGGTCGCTGACCGCCAGGCCGCGGCCCGAATCGGTGCCGCTGTCGTACGCCCAGCAACGCCTCTGGTTCCTGGAACAACTCGAAGGACCGTCCGCGCTCTACCACATCCCCATCGCCGTGCGTCTCAGCGGTGACCTCGATCCGGTTGTCCTGCGAACCGCTCTCACCGACGTCGTCACCCGCCATGAGGTCCTCCGTACCGCCTTCGTAGTCGCTGACGGCACACCCGAGCAGCGTGTTCTCGGCGATCAGGCGATCGACCTGCCACTCTCCCCGGAGCGGATGCCGGAGGATGAGCTGGCGCGGGCCACGGCTGAGGAAGCACGTCGCCCCTTCGACCTCACCAAGGAACTCCCGCTGCGGGCGCGGCTGTTCGTCGTGGCCCCACGGGAACATGTTCTGGTCTTGGTGCTGCACCACATCGCCGGCGACGGCTGGTCCCTCGCGCCACTCGCCCGCGACATCTCCGCCGCCTATACCGCCCGCGTCAACGGCCAGGCGCCTGCCTGGGAACCGCTTCCGGTCCAGTACGCGGATTACACCCTCTGGCAGCGCGACCTCCTGGCCGAAGACCGCGACGGGGCAAGCGTCCTCGACCACCAGCTCGACTACTGGCGGGCGGCCCTCGCCGGCCTGCCGGAGGAACTCGTCCTGCCCACCGACCGGCCCCGGCCACCGGTGGCCGGCCACCGCGGCGGCACCGTCGACCTGCGCATCGACGGCGAACTCCACCAGCGGATCACCGGCCTGGCCCGTGCCGAAGGCGTCACCGTGTTCATGGTGTTGCAGGCCGCGCTGGCCACCCTGCTCTTCCGGCTGGGCGCGGGTGCCGACATCCCCATCGGGACCTCTCTGGCGGGCCGTACCGACGAAAGTTTGGACGAACTGGTCGGGTTCTTCGTGAACACCCTGGTCCTGCGCACCGATGTCTCCGGTGAACCGTCTTTCCGCGAACTGGTGCATCGCGTCCGCGAACGGGGTCTGGACGCCTTCGCCCACCAGGACCTGCCGTTCGAACGACTCGTGGAAGACCTCGCCCCCACCCGGTCCCTGGCCCGCCACCCCCTGTTCCAGGTCATGCTCGCCCTGCAGAACACCGCTCCGGCGAGCCTCGCCCTCCCCGGCCTCGAAACCGACCTCCTGGAAACAGGTGATCAGCCCGCGAAGTTCGACCTCGACTTCCAGTTCCGCGAAACCGGAACCGAGACCGAGACCGAGGCCGGCGGCCTGGCCGGCTCCGTCGTCTACGCCACCGACCTGTTCGACCACGACACGGTGGCCTCGCTGGCCAACCGGTTCGTTCGGATCCTCGACGCCGTGACCGCCGACCCCGCCCGGTCCGTCACGGACCTCGACCTGCTCAGCCCGGACGAGCGTCACGCCGTACTGACGGAATGGAACGACACCGGGCACACGGTGTCCGGGGCTGTGCTTCCGGACCTCTTCCAGGCGCAGGTCACCCGCACCCCCGACGCCACCGCCGTGGTCTTCGAAGACGTACGGCTCTCGTACGTCGACCTGAACGCACGGGCGAACCGGCTCGCCCGTCTGATGGCCGACCGAGGCACCGGACCCGAGAGCCTCGTCGCGGTCCTCCTGGAGCGCTCGGCCGATCTTGTCGTCGCCCTGCTGGCCGTTCTCAAGACCGGCGCCGCCTACCTTCCGGTCGACCCCGACCAACCGGCCGACCGCATCACCCGTCTGCTGGCCGACGCCGGAGTCGCCCTCCTGCTCACGACCGGTGCCCTGAACCCGGCGAACGACGTACAGGTCCCCTGCCTCGTCCTCGACGACCCGGAGTTGACCGCCGCCCTCGGCCGCCTGTCCCCGGCAGACGTGGAGGACGGCGACCGCACCCGTCGCCTTCTCGTCGATCACCCGGCGTACGTGATCTACACCTCGGGGTCCACCGGACGTCCCAAGGGCGTCACCGTCGCCCACCGGGGCCTGGTCAACCGGTTGGCGTGGATGCAGGACGCCTACCGCTTGACGCCGGACGACCGGGTGGTGCAGAAAACGCCGTTCGGGTTCGACGTGTCGGTGTGGGAGTTCTTCTGGCCGCTGATCGAAGGGGCGACGCTGGTGGTGGCCCGCCCGGGCGGTCACCGCGACCCGGGTTACCTGGCAGGGCTGATCCAGCGCGAGCAGATCACCATCGCCCACTTCGTGCCGTCGATGCTGGAGATGTTCGTCGCCGAGCCGACCAGCGGCGAGTGCACCTCCCTGCGGGCCGTGGTCTGTAGCGGTGAGGCGTTGCCGGCCCCGTTGCGCGACCAGTTCCACGCGGTGCTGCCGATCCCGCTGCACAACCTGTACGGTCCGACCGAGGCCGCCGTCGATGTCACCGCCTTCACCTGTGAACCGCTGGTCGGCGCCGCCGGTGGGGTGCCGATCGGCCGCCCGGTCTGGAACACCCGGGTGTTCGTGCTGGACGCGGCGTTGCGGCCGGTGCCGGTCGGGGTGCCGGGCGAGCTCTACCTGGCCGGTGTGCAACTGGCCCGGGGCTATCTGGACCGGCCGGGGCTGACCGCTGAGCGGTTTGTCGCCAACCCGTACGGCGGGCCGGGCGAGCGGATGTACCGTACGGGGGACTTGGCCCGGTGGAACGTCGACGGGCAGTTGGAGTACCTGGGCCGTACCGATGACCAGGTCAAGATCCGCGGCTTCCGGATCGAACTCGGCGAGATCAAGGCCGCCCTGCTCACCCACCCGTCCGTCAGCCAGGCGGCCGTGGTGGTGCGGGAGGACCGGCCGGGCGACCGGCGCCTGGCCGGGTACGTGGTGGCGGCCGGTGATACGAACGTCACGGAGCTGCGCGCCCACTCGGCTCGGGTACTGCCCGAGTACATGGTCCCGGCTGTGATCGTGGCGGTCCACGAACTGCCGTTGACGGTCAACGGCAAGCTCGACCGGCAAGCGCTGCCGGTTCCGGACTACCGCGCCGGGATCACCGGGCGCGGTCCGTCGACGGTGCCCGAGGAGATCCTGTGCGCGCTCTTCGCCGAGGTGCTCGGCGTACCCTCCGTCGGGGTCGACGACAACTTCTTCGAGCTGGGCGGACACTCCCTGCTGGCGGTGACGCTGGTGGAGCGGGCCCGGGCGGCGGGTGTCGCGGTGGACGTACGGACGCTGTTCACCAGCCCGACCGTGGCCGGTCTGGCGGCGCTGCAGGGCACTCCGCAGGTGGCGTTGCCGGCCAACGGCATCCCCTCCGGCGCCACGTCGATCATTCCGGAGATGGTGACGCTGGCCGACCTCACGGCGGAGGAGATCGCCGTGATCATCGCGGAGGTGCCCGGCGGCGCGGCGAACATCGCTGACATCTACCCGCTGGCGCCGCTCCAGGAGGGCATCCTCTTCCACCACCTGCTCGAGGGCGAGAACGGCAGCGACCTTTACACGCTCCCGTACATCCTGCGCTTCGACTCCCGGCAGCGGGTGGACGCCGTTCTCGCCGCCGTGCAGCAGGTGGTCGACCGGCACGACATCCTGCGTACGGCGTTCCTGTGGGAAGGGCTCCGGGAGCCCGCCCAGGTCGTCCTGCGCGCCGCCCCGGTCACCGTCGAGACCCTCCGGCTGGCGGGCAGGGACGTCGTGGACCGCCTGCTGGCCACGCGCACCGCGCCGATGGACGTCCGGCGAGCCCCCCTGCTGCGGGCCGGTGTCGCGCAGGACCCCGACGACCACCAGTGGTACGTCCTACTCGAAGTGCACCATCTCGTGCAGGACCGTACGTCGCTCGCCCTGGTCTTCCAGGAGATCCGCGCGATCCTCGCCGGGAACGGAGACACCCTGCCGGCACCGCTGCCGTTCCGCGAGTTCGTCGCGCGGGCACGGCTCACGATCTCGGCGCGGGAGCACGAGCGGTTCTTCGCGGACCTGCTGGGGGACGTGGGTGAGCCGACGGCGCCGTACGGTCTGTTGGATGTGCACGGCGACGGTCGCGGCGTGTCCGAGGTGCGGATGCGCCTCGACGCGGAGGTGGGGTGGCGGCTGAGGGAGCAGGCGCGGCTGCTGGGTGTCAGCTCGGCGACGTTGTTCCATGTCGCCTGGGCGCGCGTCGTGTCGGCCACCTCTGGTCGGGATGACGTGGTGTTCGGCACCGTGCTGTTCGGTCGGATGAACGCCGGAACCGGTGCCGATCGGGTGCCCGGCCTGTTCGTCAACACGCTGCCCGCCCGCCTCGACGTCGGCTCGGTGAGTGTGCGTGACGCCGTGGACGCCGTGCGGCGGCAGCTCGCGGACCTGCTGGTGCACGAGCACGCACCGCTCATCCTGGCCCAGCGGGCCAGCGGCCTGCCTGCTCGGGCACCGCTGTTCACCACGCTGTTCAACTACCGCCACAGCGAGGACACCACCGCGCCGATGCCCGACGGGGTCGAGCTGCTGCACGGGCACGAACGCACCAACTACCCGCTGGAATTCGCGGTCAACGACCAGGACCCCCTGTTCACCTTCACCATCCAAGCGGTGGCCCCGGTCGATCCGCGCTCGGTTGGTGCCTTCATGCACACCGCGGTCGAGGATCTCGTCACGGCTCTCGAAAAGGATCCGGGGCGGCCGCTGCGGGAGATCCAGGTTCTGGACGACAAGGAGCGCCGCCTGCTGGCCGACTGGAACGGCGCCGTTCGTGATGTGGCTGCGGTGACGCTTCCGGAGTTGTTCGAGTCGCGGGTGGCGCGGACCCCGGGTGTGGACGCGGTGGTGTTCGAGGGTTCTCGGCTTACCTACGCCTCGCTCAATGGTCGGGCTAATCGGCTCGCGCGGCTGTTGGTGGTGCGTGGTGTGGGCCCGGAGCGTCGGGTGGCGGTCGTGATGGATCGTTCACTGGAGCTTGTTATCACTTTGCTTGCGGTGGTGAAGGCTGGTGCGGCGTATGTGCCGGTCGATCCGGAGTATCCGGCGGACCGGGTCGCTTATGTCCTGGATGATGCTTCGCCCATGCTGGTGGTGACCACTCGTGCATTCGAGGGCCTGCTGCCTGGACATGTGGCACGGGTGGTGTTGGACGACGACACCATCGTGGCTGAGCTCGACGGGCTGGCGGTGGGGAATCTTGGCTTGGGTGTGGGGTTGTTGCCCGGTCACCCCGCCTACGTCATCTACACGTCCGGTTCGACTGGTCGGCCGAAGGGGGTGGTTGTGCCGCATGTCGGGGTGGTGAACCGGCTTGCCTGGATGCAGCACGCTTATCGGCTCACTGCGGGTGATCGGGTTGTGCAGAAGACGCCGTACGGGTTTGACGTGTCGGTGTGGGAGTTCTTCTGGCCTCTTGTGCAGGGTGCGACTTTGGTGGTGGCTCGTCCGGGTGGACATCGTGACCCGGAGTATCTGGCGGAGTTGTTCCAACGTGAGCGGGTCACTGTCGCTCATTTTGTTCCGTCGATGTTGCGGGTTTTCGTGTCGGTGGCTTCGGGGTGGGCTTTACCGTCGTTGCGGGCTGTGGTGGCCAGTGGTGAGGCTTTGTCGGCTGAGCTGAGGGATGGGTTCGCCGGGGCGTTCGGTGTTCCGTTGCACAATCTGTACGGGCCGACTGAGGCGTCTATCGATGTCACCGCCCACGCCTGTGAACCGGGTTCCGGGACTGTCGTGCCGATTGGTCGCCCGGTCTGGAACACGCAGGTGTTCGTGTTGGACGCTGCGTTGCGGCTGGTGCCTGCGGGTGTGACCGGAGAGTTGTATCTGGCCGGTGTGCAGTTGGCTCGGGGTTATTTGGACCGGCCGGGGTTGAC
Organism: Micromonospora sp. NPDC050397; assembly: GCF_044901685.1. NCBI lineage: Bacteria > Bacillati > Actinomycetota > Actinomycetes > Micromonosporales > Micromonosporaceae > Micromonospora > Micromonospora sp. NPDC050397. The sequence goes on along the minus strand of NZ_JBJDPS010000030.1, from coordinate 17,153 downwards.
CGCTGGGCGGTTTGTCGCGAATCCGTACGGTGGGTCGGGTGAGCGGATGTACCGTACGGGTGATCTGGTTCGGTGGGACGCGGACGGGGAGTTGGAGTATCTGGGTCGTACCGATGACCAGGTCAAGATTCGTGGTTTCCGGATCGAACTCGGTGAGATCGAGGCCGCTCTGCTCGCTCACCCGGCCGTCGGTCAGGCCGTTGTCATCGTCCGCGAGGACCAGCCCGGCGACCCACGCCTCACCGGCTACGTCGTGCCCGCCGGAGAGTTGTCCGCCGAGGACGTCAGCGCGTTCCGGGCGGCGGGCAGTCTTCTCCGGGCCCATGCCGCGGCGCTTCTGCCGGAGTACATGGTCCCTTCGGCAATCGTCGTGCTGGACGCGCTGCCGGTAACGGTGAACGGCAAGCTGGACCGTTCCGCCCTCCCTGCGCGCGATTTCGCCGACCTCAAGGAGCGCAGGGAACCCGCATCGGCCGAGGAAGCGGCCCTCTGCGGCATTTTCGCGAAGGTGCTGGGCGTCCCCGAGGTCGGAGTGGACGACAACTTCTTCGATCTCGGCGGGCATTCCCTGCTCGCCACCCAGCTCGCCGGTCACATCCGCGCCACCCTCAGCCGGGAAGTCCCGATCCGCGCGATCTTCGAAACGCCCACTCCCGCCGGACTGGCGAAGCGACTGGGCCCGGAGACGCACAGCCGGCCCGTCCTGCGTCCCCGGCCGCGCTAGCCCGTCGCCCCCTTTCACGCCGTCACCCGTTCAATTCCGTCTCCCGTCGTAGAGAGCTCCGATGATTCCTCTGTCCTTTGCCCAGCAGCGGTTGTGGTTCCTCGGCGAACTGCAAGGACCCAACGGGATGTACAACCTCCCGATCACTCTGCGACTCACCGGTGACCTGCACCAGGAGGCCCTGCACGCGGCGCTGGTGGACCTGGTCGAGCGGCACGAGTCGCTGCGCACGCTGATCGCGACCGAGGACGGTGTCCCCCAGCAGTTGATCCTCACCGCGCACGACGCCGGCCTGCGGCTACCGGTGATCGACGTGACGGAGGACGAGATCGCGCGGGTGGTTGCCGACGAGTCCACCCGCCCGTTCGACCTCACCCGGGAGATCCCGTTGCGAGCCGGCCTGCTCGCGGTGGGCCCACGGGACCACGTGCTGCTCCTGGTGGCCCATCACATCGCGAGTGACGGCTGGTCGCTGGCGCCGTTGGCCCGGGACGTCTGCGCCGCGTACGCCGCCCGGGTCGACGGCCACGCCCCCACCTGGGAACCACTCCCGATCCAGTACGCCGACTACGCCCTCTGGCAGCGTGACCTTCTCGGCGGCGAGGACGACCCGGCGAGCTTCCTGAACCGGGAACTGTCCTACTGGCGGGAGGCTCTGGCCGGCCTGCCGGAGGAACTTCCCCTGCCGTTCGACCGTCCGCGCCCGTCCCAGCCGAGCCACCGCAACGGCAGCGTGGATCTCGACATCCCGGCCGACCTGCACCGGCGGCTCTCCGCCCTGGCCCGGGCCGAGGGCGTGACGATGTTCGCGGTGCTTCATGCCGCGCTCGCCAGCACACTCTCCCGTCTCGGCGCCGGCACCGACATCCCCATCGGCACGCCGGTGGCCGGGCGCACCGAGGTCGCGCTGAACGAGCTGGTCGGCTTCTTCGTGAACACGCTGGTGATCCGCGGCGACCTGTCGGGACGCCCGTCCTTCCGCGAGGTGCTGGCCCGGGTCCACGAACGGAATCTGGACGCGCTCACCCATCAGGAACTGCCCTTCGAGCGACTGGTGGAGGACCTGGCGCCGGCCCGGTCACTGGCCCGTCAGCCGTTGTTCCAGGTCATGCTGGCGGTGCAGGACAACGTCGAACCGGTCCTGTCGCTGCCCGGCCTCGAAGTCACCGTGCTGGCGAGCCGGGAGGCCCCGGCTCGGGCCGACCTGTCCGTCTCGGTCCGGGAGACGTTCGGCCCCGGTGGCGTCCCGACCGGCCTGATGGGTGGGATCGGTTACCCGGCGGATCTGTTCGACCACGACACCGTACGGACGCTGACCGAGCGGTTCGTCCGGGTGCTGGACGCGGTGACCGCCGACCCGGCACGGCCCGTTGACGACCTCGACCTGCTCAGCCCGGCCGAACACCGGCAGGTCGTGATCGGGTGGAACGACACCGCGCACGACGTCCCGGCGGCGACGCTGCCCGAACTGTTCCAAGCCCAGGTGGTTCGCACCCCCGACGCGGCGGCGGTGATATTCGAGGACACCGACGTGTCCTACGCCGAGCTCAACGCGCGCGCCAACCGGCTCGCCCGCCTCCTGGCCGACCGGGGTGTCGGCCCGGAGTCCCTCGTCGGGGTGCACCTCGAACGCTCCGCCGACCTGGTCGTCACCCTCCTGGCGGTGCTGAAGGCCGGCGGCGCCTACCTGCCCGTCGACCCCGACCACCCCGCCGAACGGACCGCCCGCCTGCTCTCCGACGCCCGGCCCACCGTTGTCGTCACCACCGGTGCTCTCCGCCAGCACCTCCCCGCCGGCGCGACGGCGCGGGCCCTCGTTCTCGACGACCCGGACACGACCCGCACCCTCGACGGCCTGTCGTCGACCGACCTCGGCGACGGTGACCGCCTCGGTGTGCTGCTGCCGGCGCACCCGGCATACGTCATCTACACGTCGGGCTCGACCGGGCGGCCCAAGGGGGTCGCCGTACCGCATCAGGGGGTGGTGAACCGGCTGGAATGGATGCAGCACCAGTACCCGATCGACGCCTCGGACCGGGTGCTGCAGAAGACCCCGTTCGGATTCGACGTCTCGGTCTGGGAGTTCTTCTGGCCCCTGCTACAGGGCGCGGTCCTGCTGGTGGCCCGCCCCGGCGGGCACCGCGACCCCGCCTACCTGGCCGACCTCATCCGAACCCGGCACGTCACCGTCAGCCACTTTGTGCCCTCCATGCTGAAGGCATTCCTCACCGAACCCTCGGCCGCCGACTGCACCACCCTGCGCGCCGTCCTGTGCAGCGGCGAAGCCCTCACTCCCGATCTGCGCGACCACTTCCTCCGTACGCTCGACACCCCGCTGCACAACCTGTACGGCCCGACCGAAGCGTCCATCGACGTCACCCACGCCTCGCACCTGACCGGTGACGACCCGACCGTGCCCATCGGCCGACCGGTGTGGAACACCCGCGCCTACGTTCTGGACGTCTCCCTCCGGCCCGTGCCGCCCGGCGTACCCGGTGAGCTCTACCTTGCCGGCGTGCAGCTCGCCCGCGGCTACCTCGATCGGCCCGGCCTCACCGCCGAGCGCTTCATCGCCGACCCGCACGGCGGGCCCGGCGAGCGGATGTACCGTACCGGCGACCTGGCCCGCTGGAACTCCGACGGGCGGCTGGAGTACCTGGGCCGCACCGACGACCAGGTCAAGATCCGTGGCTTCCGCATCGAGCTCGGCGAGGTCGAGGCCGCTCTGGCCGCCCACCCGGCCGTCACCCAGGCTGCCGTCGTCGTCCGGGAGGACCAGCCTGGCGACAAACGCCTCGTCGGCTACGTCGTCTCCCACAGCCACCTCGACGGTACCGCCATCCGCACGTACGTCGCCGGGCTGCTGCCCGACTACATGGTGCCCTCGGCCGTGGTGGTCCTGGACGCCCTGCCCGTCACGGTGAACGGCAAGCTCGCTCGGGCCGCCCTGCCCGCGCCCGACTACCCGACGGGACAGACCAGCCGGGGGCCGCGCACCGCCCGGGAGGAGATCCTGTGCGACGCCTTCGCCGAGATCCTCGGCCGGCCGCACGTCGGGGTGGACGACAACTTCTTCGACCTCGGCGGGCACTCGCTGCTGGCGGTGACGCTGGTGGAACGGCTGCGCGCTCGTGGTCTGTCGATCGACGTGCGGTCCCTGTTCACCACGCCGACCGTGGCCGGTCTCGCGGCGACCACCGGCCGAGCCGAGGTGCGGGTTCCGGCGAACCGCATCCCGGTCGGCGCCCAGGTGATCACGCCGGACATGCTTCCCCTGGTCGACCTGAACCCAGGGCACACCGCCGAGATCACCGCTCGCGTACCCGGCGGGGCCGCGAACGTGGCGGACGTCTACCCGCTCGCCCCGCTTCAGGAGGGCATCCTCTTCCACCACCTGATGGGCGGTGGGGCCACCGATGAGGACGTGTACGTGCTGCCCACCGTTCTGCGCTTCGATTCGCGGAACAGGCTCGACGAGTTCGTGGCCGCCCTGCGGAAGGTGGTGGACCGGCACGACATCCTGCGAACCGCGGTGCTCTGGGAAGGTCTGCCCGAACCGGTGCAGGTGGTGCTGCGGAGCGCCGAGCTGCCGGTGCGAAAAGTTGTGCTCGCCGGCGACGCCGCGACCGACGACCACGAGCTGGTTGCCCGGCTGCTGGCGGCATGCCCCGCGTCCATGACCGTCAGCGATGCTCCGCTGATTCGTCTGCACGTGGCCGCGCAGCCGGGCAGCGACCGATGGCTCGCACTGGTGCAGGTCCACCACCTGATCCAGGACCACACCGCGCTCGACGTCCTGCTCGGCGAGGTGCACGCGTACCTCGACGGGCGCGGCGACGAACTGCCGCCGCCCTCGCCGTACCGCGAGGTTGTCGCCCAGGCCCGGGGCCAGGTGTCCCAGCGGGAACACGAGACGTACTTCGGGCGCCTGCTGGGCACCATCACTGAGCCGACCGCCCCGTTCGGGCTGGTGAACATCCGAGGGGACGGCACCGGCGCCACCGAGTCCACCGCCCGGCTGAGCCCGGAACTCTCCGGGCGGCTCCGTGAGCAGGCGCGGCGTCTCGGCGTGAGCCCGGCGACGCTGTTCCACGTCATGTGGGCCCGGGTGCTGGCCGCGACCTCGGGCCAGGACGACGTGGTCTTCGGGACGATCCTGTTCGGACGGATGGGGGCGGGGGCCGAGCGAGCCGTCGGTCTGTTCATCAACACCCTCCCGGTCCGCGTCAGCGTCGGTGGCGCCGGCACGCGCGACGCCGTACGCGCCGTCCAGAACCAGCTGGCCGAGTTGCTGCTGCACGAGCACGCGCCCCTCGCGCTGGCCCAGCGGACGAGCGGGGTACGCGGGGACACCCCGCTGTTCACCTCGCTGCTGAACTACCGTCACGGCACCTCCGAGCCGGCCCGTGCCGAGCTTGCCGGCGTGGAGGTGCTGTTCCTGCGGGAGCGAACGAATTACCCCGTCGGGATGATCGTCGACGACACCGGCGACGGGTTCGTCCTCACGGCTCAGGTCGTCGCGCCCGGGTCACCCGACCTTCTGCGCGCCATGATGGAGACCGTCGGCGAAGGGGTGGTCGCCGCACTGGAGACGGCACCGGATGCGCCGCTCGGTGACATCGATGTGCTGGGTGTCGAGGAGCGGCGGCGGGTGCTGGGGGAGTGGAACGACACGGCTCGCGGTGTTCCGGCGGGGACGCTGTCTGATCTGTTTGAGGGTCAGGTGGCTCGTACTCCTGGTGCGACCGCTGTGGTGTTCGGTGACGTTGAGGTGTCGTATGCGGAACTCAACACCCGGGCGAACCGGCTTGCTCGCCTGCTCGTGGAGCGGGGTGTCGGGCCGGAGGTGGTCGTGGCGTTGGTGTTGCCGCGGTCGGTTGATCTGGTCGTTGCGATGCTGGCAGCGGTGAAGGCGGGGGCGGCTTACCTGCCGATCGATCCGCGTTATCCGGTGGATCGGATCGCCTACATGCTCGGCGACGCTCGGCCGGCGGTACTTGTCACCGACGAGGCCGGGCCGGACGGGTTGCCAGGTAGCGATGTGATCCGGCTGCCGCGTACGGACCTGACGGGTTATCCCGACCATGATCTGACCGATACCGAACGCGGCAGTTCGTTGTTGGTCGGTCATCCCGCCTATGTCATTTACACGTCGGGCTCGACCGGCCGTCCCAAGGGTGTCGTGGTGACTCATCAGGGCTTGTCCAGTCTGCGCGTCGCGCAGGCGGAGGGGTTCGGTGTCACGGCCGCGAGCCGTGTCTTGCAGTTTGCCTCGCCCAGCTTCGACGCCGCGACCGCCGAGATCGCCGTGACCCTCTGCACCGGTGCCACCCTCGTCGCCGCCACCCGCGACGACCTCGTCCCCGGCCCGGCGCTGACCCGCCTCGTCACCGACCAGCACGTCACCCACGCCACCCTTCCCCCGGCCGTCCTACCGGATCTCGACCCCCACGCCTTTCCCCACCTCACGACTCTGATCACCGCGGGCGAAGCCCTCCCGGTCCACCAGGTCACCCCCTGGGCGACCGACCGCACCCTGGTCAACGCGTACGGACCCACCGAAACCACCGTCTGCGCCACCATCGCCCGGCTCACCCCTGACGCCGACGTGCACATCGGCGCTCCCATCGCCAACACCCGGGTGTTCGTGCTGGACACCGCACTGCGGCCCGTCGCCCCCGGCGTCCCCGGCGAGCTCTTCATCACTGGCGCCGGCCTGGCGCGCGGCTACCTGAACCGCCCCGGCCTCACCGCCGAGCGCTTCGTCGCCAACCCTTACGGCCGACCCGGCGAACGCATGTACCGCACCGGTGACCTGGCCCGCTGGACCGTCGACGGGCGGCTGGAATACCTCGGCCGTACCGACCACCAGGTCAAGCTCCGTGGCTTCCGGATCGAGCTGGGCGAGATCGAGGCGGCGCTGGCCTCCCACCCGGCGGTCGCCCAGGCGGCGGTGGTGGTGCGCGAGGACCAGCCCGGCGACAAACGCCTGGTCGGCTACGTCGTCCCCCGGGCCGAAGACGTTGATCTGCGCGCCCACGTCGCCGCCCTGCTGCCGGACTACATGGTGCCGGCGGCGATCGTCGGCCTGGACGGGCTTCCGCTCACGGTCAACGGCAAGCTTGACCGGAACGCCCTTCCCGCGCCCACGTACGGGACGACCGGCGAGAGCCGGGAAGCGCGAACCCCGCAGGAACAGCTCCTGGGCCGGATGTTCGCCGACGTGCTCGGCCTGCCGTCGGTCGGGGTCGACGACAACTTCTTCGACCTCGGCGGCCACTCCCTGCTCGCCACCCGCCTGGTCAGCCGCGTCCGCGCCACCCTCGGCGTGGAACTGCCCATCCGGGCCCTGTTCGAGGCCCCCACCGTCGCCGGACTCGTGGACCGTCTGGCCGAGGCCGGGACAGCGCGCCGGGAGGTGACCGCCGGTTCGCGCCCCGAGGTTGTCCCCCTGTCGTTCGCCCAGCGACGGCTGTGGTTCCTGGGCGAACTCGAAGGACATCCCGGGCTGTACAACATCCCGATCGCCGTGCGGCTCACCGGGGACCTCCACCCCGAGGCCCTCGGCACCGCGATCCACGACGTCATCGCCCGGCACGAGGTCCTCCGCACCGTGTTCCCGAGCGTCGACGGCTCGCCCAGCCAGCGCATCCTCAACGCGGAGACGATCGACCCACGGCTGCCCGTCAGCGACGTACGCGAGGGCGAGATCACTCAGGCCGTCCAGGAAGAAGCCGTACGCGCCTTCGACCTCAGCCGCGAGATCCCGTTGCGGGCACGGCTGTTCACGGTGACGCCGCGGGAGCACGTCCTGGTCGTGGTCCTCCACCACGTCGCCGGTGACGGATGGTCTCTCGCACCGCTGGCCCGGGACATCTCCACCGCGTACGCCGCCCGGGTCGACAACCGGCTGCCGGTCTGGGAACCCCTTCGGATCCAGTACGCCGACTACACGCTCTGGCAACGTGGGCTCCTCGGCGACGAGGATGCTCCCACCAGCCTGCACGGCACGCAGCTCTCCTACTGGCGTGCGACCCTCGCCGGTCTGCCGGACGAGCTGACGCTGCCCACCGACCGCCCCCGGCCGCCGGTGGCCTCCCACCGTGGCGGCACCGCCGGCCTCCGCATCGGCGCGGACCTGCACACCCGGTTGACGGCGCTGGCCCGAGCCGAAGGCGTCACCATGTTCATGCTGCTCAACGCCGCGTTGGCGACCCTGTTCTCGCGCCTGGGGGCCGGCACCGACATCCCGATCGGCACCCCGGTCGCGGGACGCACCGACGAGCGCCTGAACGACCTCGTCGGGCTTTTCGTGAACACCCTGGTGGTCCGTACCGACGTGTCGGGCGGCCCGTCCTTCCGGGAGGTGCTGCGGCGGGTACGGGAGCAGAGCCTGGGCGCCCTCGCCCACCAGGACGTGCCGTTCGACCGGCTGGTGGAGGACCTCGCCCCCGTCCGGTCCCTGGCCCGCCATCCGCTGTTCCAGGTCATGCTCGCCGTGCAGAACACCGCCGACCCGGCACTCGACCTGCCCGGCCTGGACAGCCGTCTGCTGCCCGCCGGGGATCTACCGGCCAAGTTCGACCTCGACCTGCAGCTTCGCGAGACGCACAGCGACGGGCTGACGGGCACCATCACGTACGCGGCCGACCTGTACGACCGTTCCACGGTGGACACCCTCGTCCAGCGGTTCATCCGGTTGCTCGACGCCGTGGCCACGGACCCCGCATCTCCGGTCACCGGCATCGACCTCCTCAGCGACGTCGAACGCCGGCAGGTGCTCGTCGAATGGAACGACACCGGCCGGAACGCGCCGCAGGCCACGCTGGCCGAGTTGTTCGAGGCCCAGGTGACCCGCGGGGCGGACGCGACGGCGGTCGAGTTCGACGACATCACGCTGACCTACGCGCAGCTCAACGATCGGGCGAACCGTCTGGCCCGGCTCCTGATCGCGCACGGCGTCCGGCCGCAGGACCGGGTGGCGGTGATGACGGAACGCTCGGCCGAACTGGTGGTGGTGCTGCTGGCGACGGTGAAGGCCGGGGCGGCGTACGTGCCGATCGACCCGACCTATCCGGCTGACCGGATCGCTTCCATGCTGGCCGACGCCCGGCCGGCTCTGCTGGTCACGCATCAGGCCCGGGTCCGTGCGGAGGTACCCGGAAAGCACGTGGTGGTGGACGATCCGGCCACGATCGCCGAGCTCGAGAACCTCGACGGCGAGAACCTGTCCTTCCGGCCACTGGCCGCCCACCCGGCGTACGTGATCTACACCTCCGGCTCGACGGGACGCCCCAAGGGGGTGGTCGTGCCGCAGCAGGCGGTCGTCCGTCTCGTACGGCAGGCGAACTATGTCGCACTGGGCGCCGGCGACGTGGTTGCTCAGGCGTCGTCGGTGTCGTTCGACGCGGCCACGTTCGAGATCTGGGGTGCGCTGGTGAACGGGGCGACCCTGGTGGGCGTCGACCGCGAGGTGCTGCTGTCTCCCGAACGGCTCACGGCGCGGATCGAACGCAGCGGGATCACCGCCATGTTCGTCACCACCGCGCTGTTCAACCGCCTGGCGGCGGAGTCACCCGAGGGGCTCGGACGCCTGCGGTACCTGCTGTTCGGCGGCGAGGCGGTCGACCCGCTGAGCGTACGGCGGGTCCTGGAACTGGCCGCGCCGAAGCACCTGCTGCACGTGTACGGGCCGACCGAGACAACGACGTTCGCGACCTGGCACCTGGTGGAGCGGGTCGAGGACGGTTCCGTGCCGATCGGCGGACCGGTCTCCGGCGACCGGTTGTACGTCCTGGACGCCGCACTGCGGCCGGTGCCGCCGGGGATGGCCGGGGAGTTGTACGTTTCCGGGGCCGGACTGGCTCAGGGGTATTTCGACCGGCCCGCGCTGACCGCGGAGCGGTTCGTCGCCGATCCCTTCGACGGGCCCGGCGAGCGGATGTACCGCACCGGAGACCTGGTCCGGTGGACCGCCGGCGGCAAGCTCGAATACCTCGCCCGCACCGACCACCAGGTCAAGATCCGCGGCTTCCGCATCGAACCCGGCGAAATCGAGACCGCCCTGACCAGTCACCCCGCTGTCACCCAGGCCGCCGTGGTCGTCCGCGAGGATCAGCCCGGCGACAAGCGCCTCGTCGGCTACGTCGTCGCGAGCGTGACCGGCGGGGCCGTCCGGGAGTACGTGGCCCGGCTGCTGCCCGACCACCTGCTACCCGCCGCCGTGGTGGTGCTGGACGCGCTTCCCCTCACCGTCAACGGCAAGCTGGACCGTGCGGCCCTGCCCGTCCCCGACCACACCGCCCCGAGCCCGGGCCGGGAGCCACGTACCCTCCAGGAACACCTTCTCGGCCAGGCGTTCGCCGACGTCCTCGGCGTCCCGCAGGTCGGGGTGGACGACAACTTCTTCGACCTCGGCGGCCACTCCCTGTTGGCCACCCGCCTGGTCAGCCGCATCCGCGCCACCCTCGGGGCCGAGATCCCGATCCGGGCCCTGTTCGAATTCCCCACCGTGGCCGGACTCGCGCCGTACGTCACGGATTCCGAGACGGCCCGCCCGAGGCTGACCGCCGGGCCACGCCCCGCGACGGTGCCGCTCTCCTTCGCCCAGCAACGCCTGTGGTTCCTCGGTGAACTGGAGGGGCCGTCCGGTCTCTACAGCATCCCGATGGCTCTCCACCTCACCGGGGACCTCGACCGCGACGCCCTGCGGACCGCCCTGACCGACGTCGTCGGCCGGCACGAAGCTCTCCGCACGGTCTTCGTGAGCGTCGACGGCACGCCGGAACAGCACATCCTCGACCCGGCGGTGATCGATCTCCGCCTGCCGGTGACCGAGGTGCCGGAAGGCGGGCTCGAGCAGGCCGTGGCCGACGAGTCTCAGCACGCGTTCGACCTGGCCCGGGAGATCCCGCTGCGGGCACGGCTGTTCGCGGTGGCGCCACGCGACCACGTCCTGGTCCTGGTGCTCCACCACGTCGCCGGCGACGGCTGGTCCCTGGCTCCGCTGGCCCGGGACATCTCCACCGCGTACACCGCCCGGTCGAGCGGCCACGCCCCCGCCTGGAAACCGTTGCCGGTCCAGTACGCCGACTACGCACTCTGGCAGCGTCACCTGCTCGGCGACGTGGCCGACCCCGCGAGCCCGCACAGCGCGCAGTTGGCCTACTGGCGCGAGGCACTCGCCGGCCTGCCGGTGGAGCTCGCGCTCCCCGTCGACCGGCCCCGGCCCGCCGTGGCCACCCACCGTGGTGGGACCGCGCGCCTGCACCTCGACGCCGCCCTGCACGAGCGGCTCAGCGCCGTGGCCCGCGCCGAGGGCGTCACCATGTTCATGGTGCTCAACGCCGCCCTGGCGACCCTGCTCTCCCGCCTCGGCGCGGGAACCGACATCCCGATCGGCACGTCGGTGGCCGGTCGCACCGACGAGAGCCTGGACGAGCTCGTCGGGTTCTTCGTGAACACGTTGGTGATCCGTACCGACGTGTCGGGCGACCCGTCCTTCCGGGAGGTGCTGCGGCGGGTCCGGGAGCAGAGCCTGGGCGCCCTCGCCCGGCAGGACGTACCGTTCGAACGGCTGGTGGAAGACCTCGCCCCGGCCCGGTCCATGGCCCGCCATCCGCTGTTCCAGGTCATGCTGGGTCTGCAGAACACCACGGCGCCCGTCCTCGACCTGCCGGGGCTGGACGCCGCCCTGCTGCCGAGCGGCGACCAGCCGGCCAAGTTCGACCTCGACGTCCAGTTCCAGGATGCCTTCGCCCCCGACGGCCGCCCGAACGGCCTGACCGGCGTCGTCACGTACGCGACCGATCTCTTCGACCGCGGCACGGTTGTCACCCTCGTCGAACGGCTCGTCCGGCTCCTCCGCGCCGTGTCCGCCGACACCGCCCGGCCCGTCGGCGGCATCGACCTGCTCAGCCCGGACGAACGCCACCGGATGCTGGAGGAGTGGAACGACACGGCGCGTGAGGTTCCGGCGACGACGCTGCCGGAGCTGTTCGAGGCGCAGGCGGCCCGTACGCCGGACGCCACCGCCGTCGTGTTCGAGGATGCCGAGGTCTCCTACGCCGACCTCGACGCGCGCGCCAACCAGCTCGCCCGACTCCTGGTCACCTACGGCGCCGGCCCCGAACAGGTCGTCGCGCTCGCGCTGCCCCGCTCGACCGACCTCATCGTCGCCGTTCTGGCCGTGCTGAAGGCGGGCGCCGCCTACCTGCCCATCGACCCCGACCACCCCGCCGAGCGGATCGCCTACCTGCTCACCGACGCACGGCCGGCGCTTCTGGTCACCACGGAAGCCGTTCACCCCGAGGGGAACGTCACCCGGCTCGTCCTCGACGACCCGCGTACGGCGGACGTCCTCGACGGCCTGCCCGCCGGCGCCCTCGACCACGGCTCGCTACTGCCCGCGAACCCGGCGTACGTCATCTACACCTCCGGATCCACCGGACGGCCGAAGGGTGTGGCCGTCACCCACCAGGGCGTCGTCAACTACGTGGCCCGCACCTGGCACGCCTACCCGCATCTGAGCGGAAGCACCCTGCTGCACGCGTCGATCGCCTTCGACCTCGGCGTCACCGCCCTCTACGGCGCGCTGACCAGTGGCGGACGCCTCCACGTCGTCGACTGGGACGAAACGCTCCCCGCCACGCTCGCCGGCCACGAGATCACCTTCCTCAAGGCCACCCCCAGCCACCTGGCGTTCCTCCAGACCCTGCCCGGCACGTGGGCACCCACCGGGCAGCTCATGCTCGGCGGAGAACCCCTGCGCACGGAGCAACTCCAGCAGTGGCACCAAGACCACCCGGACGTGCCCGTCGTCAACCACTACGGACCGACCGAGACGACCGTCGGCTGCACCGACAACCCCGTGGAGACCGCAGGCGACAGCGGGCCCGGGATCACCCCCATCGGCCGGCCGATGTGGAACACCCAGACCTACGTGCTCGACCCGGCTCTGCGGCCGGTTCCGCCCGGCACCCCCGGCGAGCTGTACGTGGCCGGCGCCCAACTCGCCCGCGGATACCTCCACCGTCCGGGCCTGACCGCCGAGCGCTTCGTCGCCAACCCCTACGGTCCGCCCGGCCGGCGCATGTACCGCACCGGTGACCTGGCCCGCTGGACCGGTGAAGGCCAGCTCGAATACCTCGGCCGGGCCGACGACCAGGTCAAGATTCGCGGTTTCCGGATCGAGCCCGGCGAGATCGAGGCCGCCCTCACCTCCCATCCGGCGGTCACGCGTGCCGCTCTGCTCGTCCGCGAGGAGAGCCCCGGGGACAAACGCCTCATCGGCTACGTCGTCGCGGCGTCCGGGGTGGACGGCACCACCGTCCGCGCCCACGTCGCGGGTCTGCTGCCCGACTACATGGTGCCGACGGCCGTGGTGGTGCTGGACACCCTCCCGCTCACCGCGAACGGCAAGCTCGATCGCCAGGCGCTGCCCGTGCCCGCGTACGAGATGACCGAGGGAAGCAGGGGGCCGCGCACCCTGCGGGAGGAACTCCTGTGCCAGGTGTTCGCCGACATCCTCGGCCTGCCGTACGTCGGCGTGGACGACGACTTCTTCGACCTCGGCGGCCACTCGTTGCTCGCCGTGCGGCTGGTCAGCCGCATCCGTACGGTGCTCGGTGCGGAGGTCACGGTCCGGGCCCTGTTCGAGAGCCCGACGGTCGCGGGGCTTGCGGCTCGGCTGGGGGAAGTGCGGGAGACACGGCCTCGGGTGACGCCCCGGTCCCGGCCGGACATCCTGCCGCCGTCCTTCGCCCAGACCCGGCTCTGGTTCGTGCGGGAGTTGGAGGGCGGGAACGCCAACTACAACATCCCGGTGGCCCTGCGCCTGACCGGCGACCTGGACGTCGAGGCGACCCGCGCTGCCCTGCGCGACGTCCTCGTACGGCACGAGGTGCTGCGGACCGTCTTCCCGGCCCCCGACGGCCCGCCTCAGCAGATGGTCCTCCCCCCGGAGTCAATCTCCTTCGACGTGCCGCTGATCGACGTCGACGAGGCGGACCTGCGTGCGGAGCTGGTGCGGGTATCGCGCTCGGCGTTCGAGCTGCGCACCGACATCCCGCTGCGGGCCTGGCTCTTCCGGCTGAACCCGCGCGAGCACGTACTGGCGATCGTGGTGCACCACGTCGCCGCCGACGCGTGGTCGCTGGTTCCCCTGGCGAGAGATGTGTCGGCCGCCTACACGGCCCGCGCCGAAGGCCGGCCTCCGGTCTGGGATCCCCTGCCGGTCCAGTACGCCGACTACACCCTCTGGCAGCGTGATCTGCTCGGCGACCCGGACGACCCGGCCAGCCTGCACCACACCCAGCTCGCCTACTGGCGGGAGAGGCTGGCCGGGCTGCCGGAAGAACTCGCCCTGCCAACCGACCGTCCCCGGCCCCGGACCGCCACTCACCGGGGCGACACGTCCGGCCTGAACCTGGGCGCCGGGCTGCACCAGCGGCTGACCGCACTGGCTCGCGCCGAAGGCGTCACCATGTTCATGGTGCTCAACGCCGCCCTGGCGACCCTGTTCTCCCGACTGGGGGCCGGCGCCGACATTCCCATCGGCACCCCCGTCGCCGGGCGCACCGACGAGAACCTCGACCAACTCGTCGGCTTCTTCATCAACACCCTCGTCATCCGCACCGACCTCTCCGGCGACCCCACGTTCCGCGACCTGCTGCACCGCGTCCGCGACGAGAGCCTCGACGCGTTCGCCCACCAGGACCTGCCGTTCGAGCGGCTGGTGGAAGATCTTGCCCCCGTACGGTCCGCGGGTCGCCACCCGCTGTTCCAGATCATGCTGGTGGTGCAGAACGTCGCGCCGGCCACGCTCGACCTGCCCGGGCTGGGCATCGAGAGGATCGAGGTCGGCGACAACCCGGTCTTCGACCTGTCCTTCGTCCTGGGTGAGGAGTTCGACGCCGACGGTGGTGCCGCCGGTGTGAACGGAATCGTCACGTTCGCCGCTGATCTGTTCGACCGCGCGACCGTTGTTTTGCTCGTCGAGCGGCTTGTCGAGGTGCTGAACGCGGTGACGGCCGACCCGGACGTCCCGGTGAGCCGCGTCGATGTGCTGGGTGTCGAGGAGCGGCGGCGGGTGCTGGGGGAGTGGAACGACACGGCTCGCGGTGTTCCGGCGGGGACGCTGTCTGATCTGTTTGAGGGTCAGGTGGCTCGTACTCCTGGTGCGACCGCTGTGGTGTTCGGTGACGTTGAGGTGTCGTACGCGGATCTGAATGCTCGGGCGAACCAGCTTGCTCGCCTGCTCGTGGAGCGGGGTGTCGGGCCGGAGGTGGTCGTGGCGTTGGTGTTGCCGCGGTCGGTTGATCTGGTCGTCGCGATGCTGGCGGCGGTGAAGGCGGGGGCGGCTTACCTGCCGATCGATCCGCGTTATCCGGTGGATCGGATCGCCTACATGCTCGGCGACGCTCGGCCGGCGGTACTTGTCACCGACGAGGCCGGGCCGGACGGGTTGCCGGGTAGCGATGTGATCCGGTTGTCGCGTACGGATCTGACGGGTTATCCCGACCATGATCTGACCGATACCGAACGCGGCAGTTCGTTGTTGGTCGGTCATCCCGCCTATGTCATTTACACGTCGGGCTCGACCGGCCGTCCCAAGGGTGTCGTCGTGACTCATCAGGGCTTGTCCAGTCTGATCCTCGCGCAGGCGGAGGGGTTCGGTGTCACGGCCGCGAGCCGTGTCTTGCAGTTCGCCTCGCCCAGCTTCGACGCCGCGACCGCCGAGATCGCCGTGACCCTCTGCAGCGGGGGCGGCCTTGTCCTGGCGGCTCAGGAGGATCTCGCGGGCGGCCCGTCGCTGACTCGTCTCATCGCCGCCGCCGGGGTTACCCATGTGACCCTGCCGCCCGTCGTGCTGGCCGAACTCGAGGCGGACAGCCTGCCCACGGTGACGACCTTGGTGAGTGCCGGCGAGTCGCTGCGGCCGGATCTGGTCGGTCGGTGGTCGGCCGGGCGTCGCCTGGTCAACGCGTACGGCCCAACGGAGTCGACGATCTGCACGACGATGGGGGTGCTGAGCGCCGACGGTGCGATCCCGTACATCGGAGAACCGATCGCCAACACCCGGGTGTACGTCCTGGACGCCGCTCTGCGGCCGGTGCCGGTCGGTGTTCCGGGGGAGTTGTACATTTCCGGGGCTGGTCTGGCCCGGGGCTACCTTGATCGGCCTGGGTTGACCGCTGAGCGGTTTGTCGCCAACCCTCATGGTCGGCTTGGTGAGCGGATGTATCGCACCGGTGACCTGGCCCGGTGGAACGCCGACGGGCAGTTGGAATATCTGGGCCGGACCGACCACCAGGTCAAGATTCGTGGCTTCCGGATCGAGTTGGGCGAGATCGAGGCGGCGCTGGTTTCCCACCCGGTGGTGGCTCAGGCGGCGGTGGTGGTGCGTGAGGCTCAGCCCGGCGACAAACGCCTGGTCGGCTACGTCGTGCCCGGGTCCGGCGGCGTTGATCTGCGTGCCCACGTCGCCGCTTTGCTGCCGGACTACATGGTCCCGGCGGCGATCGTCGAACTGGACGCACTCCCGCTCACGGTCAACGGCAAGCTGGACCGAGAAGCGCTGCCCGCCCCCGACTACGGTGCCGTTGTCACCGGCCGGGGCCCGGCAAACGTGCACGAGGAGATCCTGTGCGCGGTCTTCGCCGACGTGCTCGGCCTACCCCAGGTCGGGATTGACGACAACTTCTTCGAACTCGGCGGCCACTCCCTGCTCGCCACCCGCCTGGTCAGCCGCGTCCGCGCCACCCTCGGCGTGGAACTGCCCATCCGGGCGCTGTTCGAGGCCCCCACCGTCGCCGGACTCGCCGACCGGCTGGCCGCCTCCAGCGCCTCGCGCCCCCCGCTGACGCCGGCCCAGCGGCCCGAACTGGTGCCGTTGTCGTTCGCCCAGCAGCGGCTGTGGTTCCTCGGCGAGTTGGAGGGTCCGTCGGCGACCTACAACATCCCGATGGCCCTGCGGCTGACCGGTCCGCTGGACACGGACGCCCTGCACGCCGCACTCCACGACGTCGTGGGCCG
The DNA here is from genome assembly GCF_044901685.1 of Micromonospora sp. NPDC050397. Classification (NCBI taxonomy): domain Bacteria; kingdom Bacillati; phylum Actinomycetota; class Actinomycetes; order Micromonosporales; family Micromonosporaceae; genus Micromonospora; species Micromonospora sp. NPDC050397. Next base: position 394 of record NZ_JBJDPS010000030.1, on the reverse strand, counting down.
GCACGAGGTCCTGCGTACGGTGATCACCACCGTCGACGGCCGCCCCTACCAGCGGATCGCGGACGGCATCGGTGACCTGCTGACGGTCGTCGACGCCGGGCAGGTTCCGCAGACCGACCTGACTCGTCTGGTGACCGCGGCCGCGAAACACCGGTTTGATCTGGCGGGCGAGATCCCGTTACGCACACATCTGTTCCGGACCGGCGCCGACGAGCACGTACTCGTGATGGTGATGCATCACATCGCCGGTGACGGCTGGTCGCTGGGCCCACTGGCGCACGACGTGTCGACCGCGTACAGGGCCCGCGCCGCCGGTGACGCTCCCGTGTGGGCGCCGTTGTCCGTGCAGTACGCCGACTACACGCTGTGGCAGGCGGAGTTGCTGGGCGACGCG
>NZ_JBJDPS010000029.1:0-26153 GCF_044901685.1 Micromonospora sp. NPDC050397 | reverse complement strand
CTGCAGGGGGGACCCTGTGGGAGAGTAGGACGCCGCCGAACAATTATTCCGGGAAAGCCCCGTGCCCTTGTGGCACGGGGCTTTTCTGCGTTCCGAGCGTCTAGTGTCGAACCATGCGCTACGAACTGGTCATCTTCGACAACGACGGCGTGCTCGTCGACAGTGAGCCGATCTCCAACACCGTCCTGGCCGGCTACCTCACCGAGCTCGGCCACCCCACCTCGTACGAGGAGTCCCTCCGCGACTACATGGGGGCCGCCATCCACCGGGTGCACGACCTCGTGGAGGAGCGGACCGGCCAGAAGCTGCCCGCGGACTTCGACGAGGAGCTCCACCGGCGGACCCTCACCGTGTTCCAGCAGGAGCGGCTGGCCGCGGTCGACGGAGTCCACGAACTGCTGGGCGGGCTCGTCGCCGACGGAGTGGCGTACTGCGTCGCCTCGTCCGGGAGCCACCAGAAGATCGCCGCCGGGCACATGAACACCGGGCTCGACCAGTGGTTCGAAGATGAGTGGATCTTCAGCTCCGAGGACGTGGGCCGGGGAAAGCCCGCCCCGGACCTGTTCCTGCACGCCGCGGAACGCATGGGTGTCGCCCCCGAGCGGTGTGTCGTGATCGAGGACAGCCCGCTCGGGGTCGAGGCGGCCAAGGCGGCAGGCATGGACGTGTACGGATTCACGTCGATGATGCCGGCGGACCGGCTCGTCGGGGTCACCGGTCACTTCTCGGACATGTCGCAACTCCCCAAACTGCTCGCCTGACCGATCTACCCAGGAGTAGTTCCTGGCTCTACGCTCGCGGCCATGACGGATGCGCGGTTGCGGTACGGCAGAGCGTCCCTTGCCTTGAGCTTCCTGGTGCAAGGGGTGGCTTTCGCCCTGCTCGTGACGCGTATCCCGGCCATCCAGGACCGGTACGGGATATCCGACGGGCTGCTGCCGGTCTTCCTGGCCGCGGTCCCGGTCCTCGCGGGGGTCGCCAGTGTGGCCACCGAGAAGCTGGTCGCGCGGGTGCGGCCCGGGGCCGTGCTCAGGTGGGCGCAGCCCGTCGTGATGCTGGCGCTGCTGGGTGTGGGCGCCGGTGGCGAGGTGTGGCAGGTGGCTCTCGCGCTGGGAGTGTTCGGGCTGGCCGTCGGTGCGCTGGACGCGTCGATGAACATGATGGGTGTCAGCCTTCAGCGGGCGTACGGGCGCAGCATCATGCTGGGGTTCCACGCCGCGTACAGCCTCGGTGGTATCGCCGGCGCGTCCATGGCCTGGGCCGGGGCGCACTGGGACCTGTCGCTGCTGGTGTCCTACCTGCCGGCGGTCGTGGTCCTGCTGCCCGTGGTCCTGATCGGGAGCCGTTGGTACACGGAGGGCGGGGCCGGTTCCGACGGGCCGGCGGTGGAGCCTGGCGGCCGGGGGGCGTCCGTGCCGTTCAAGCTGCTGATGCCGCTCTGCCTGGTGATGTCGTTCGCGTACATCGGTGACTCGACGGTCTCCAACTGGAGCGCGAAGTACCTGCAGGACGTGCTGGGCGGGTCGGAGCAGCTCGCGACCGTCCCCTACAACGTCTACATGGTGACCACGCTGCTGGGGCGGGCGGTGGGTGACCTGGGGGTGCGGCGGTTCGGTGCCGTGGCGGTGGTGCGGGGTGGGAGTGTGCTGGCCGCGGTGGGGTTCGCGGTGGTGGCGGTGGCCCCGGCGGCCTGGTGGGGGATGCTCGGCTTCACGCTCCTGGGGCTGGGGCTCTGTGTGATCGTTCCGCAGACGTTCGCCGCCGCCGGCCGGATGTTCCCGGGTGCGAGCGATGTGGCGGTCGCCCGGCTGAACGTCTTCAACTACGTGGGCTTCCTCGTGGGGTCGCCGCTCGTGGGTGCGCTGGGGGACGCGTGGAGTTATCGGGGCGCGATGCTCGTCCCGATGGTCCTGGTGCTGGCGACGCTTGTGTACGCCCGGTCGTTCGGCGTGGAGCCCGCCCGATACGGTGGCGGGCATGAGCGGGCGCGCGCGGCTGATGTGGGATGAGGCAGTGACGGGGTACGACTTCGGGGCAGGGCACCCGATGGACCCGGTCAGACTCGCGCTGACGATGGGGCTGGTGCGGGCTTTCGGCCTCGATGGCGCGGTCGATGTCCGGTCCGCCAGGTCGGCCGGGGACTCGACGCTGCGGCTGGTGCACCGTGAGGACTACGTCGCGGCCGTCCGGGCCGCGTCCGCGGATCCGGGGGCCGCGGACGCGGCGTACGGGCTGGGGACCGTCGACGATCCCGCCTTCGCCGGGATGCACGAGGCGTCCGCGCGCATCGCCGGGCTCTCGGTGGGTGCCGCGGAGGCCGTGTGGCGGGGTGAGACCGCCCACGCGGTGAACTTCACCGGAGGGCTGCACCACGCGATGCCCGGGAGCGCCTCGGGTTTCTGCGTGTACAACGACCCGGCACTCGCCATCGCCAGGCTCCTCGAACTGGGTGCCGAGCGGGTGGCGTACGTGGATGTGGACGTCCACCACGGCGACGGCGTGCAGGCCGCGTTCTGGGAGGACCCCCGGGTGCTGACCGTGTCGTTGCACGAGCACCCGCGCACGCTCTTCCCGCAGACCGGGTGGCCGGAGGAGACCGGTGACGGTGCGGGTGCGGGTGGTGCGGTGAACGTGGCGCTGCCGGCGGGTACGGGTGACGCGGGGTGGCTGCGGGCGTTCCACGCGGTGGTGCCGGAGCTGCTGGCGGACTTCCGGCCGCAGGTCCTGGTGACGCAGCACGGTGCCGACACGCATTTCGAGGATCCGCTGGCCCATCTCGCGGTGTCGTTGGACGCGCAGCGGGCCGTCATGACGGCCTGTCATGATCTGGCCCACTCCTGTGCGGAGGACGGCCGGTGGGTGGCGCTCGGCGGGGGCGGTTACGCGGTGGTGGACGTGGTGCCGCGGTCCTGGACGCATCTCGTGGGGATCGCCGCCCACGCGCCGGTGGATCCGCAGTCGGTGATCCCGTCGTCGTGGCGGGAGGAGGCCTACGCCCGTACGCGGCAGTCCGGGCCGGCTCGTATGACGGACGGCCGTACGCCCTCGTGGAAGCCGTGGGAGGACGGGTACGACCCGGCGGACCGGCTGGACCAGGCGGTGCTGGCGACGCGGCGGTCGGTGTTCCCCCTGCGAGGGCTGCTGACCTGAGGCCCGGTTACGCCAACGGTGGTGCACAGTCCGGGTTTTGGCCCGTGGGCGCTGCCGGTGCGGGAGCATCGGGAGTGTGTTGAGCACCGGAGCGCTGCGCGCTCATCTGCTGGCGGCCCGGCTCGCCGGCCCCGTGGCCACGCCGCGGGAGACCAGCCTGCGGAGTTATCGGCTTTTCGCCGCGCGTGATCCCCGGGTTCTGCTCGGGCTCGATCCCGAGCGTTCCTGGGGTGAGCGCGATCTGCTGGAGCTGATGGCGGAGAAGTGCGGGGTCTCGGACGATCCCGGCCATGTCTCGGGTCCTGATGTGATCGATCCGGAGCGGACGCTGGTGGCGTTGGGCGCGTTCGGGGAGCGGCTCGCCGGGGCGGCGCGGAGGGGCGCTCCCGTGCTGTTCGGTACGGGGCATCCGCACCGGCTGCTCGGGTTCTACTCGGGTCTGGCAGACGCCTTGTCGGCGGCCGGGTGCCTCGTACTCACTCCCGCGCAGGGGCGATGTGTCGACATAACGACCCGGTTCGGCGTACGCACGTACAGCATCGATTACGTACGGGGTGTCGCGCTGGTGCGCGAACCGGGCGTGCGTGTCCCCGGGAGTGCGACCGGCGCGCACACCCACTCGCCGCTGCCGGTCAGGGCGGTGCTGGAGGAGATCGTGGGGGCCCGTGGGGTGCTGCCCGAGCTGGTGGTCGGGGACCACGGGTGGGTCTGCGGTGCAGGTCAGCTGGGCATCGAGGCCATCGGCCTGGCCGACACGGACGACCCCGCGCTGTTCGTGGGTGAGGCGGAGGGGCGGGTGTCCGTCGCCGTTCCGGTCGACGACGCCGTGCGGTCCGACCACTACCGGCCTCTCGCGCGGTATGTGCTCAATCGGGCTGCTCTGTCACAGTAGGCGGCCGATGGTCTCCCTCTTCCCCACTCGTATCACCCGCCCCTAATCTGGGGAGTGAGCGCACAACGACGAAGAGTCACCGGAGGGGAAGCCGGTGCGCGTCTCGTGCGGAAGGTACAGGTGGGTCATGGCTGCTGGCAGCGAGAGGCCTCTCAACGAGGTCAAGTTTCTGACCGTGGCGGAAGTCGCCTCGGTCATGAGGGTGTCGAAGATGACCGTGTACCGCTTGGTGCACAGCGGTCATCTGCCCGCGATCAGGGTGGGAAGGTCCTTCCGGGTACCGGAGCAGGCGGTTCACGAGTACCTTCGTGAGTCCTTCGTGGGGGTGCAGTCGGCCTGACGTCGCCCTCGGATTACGTCCCTCACCCGGTGGCGGGTAGGCTAGGCCGACGTAGGTCGTGTGGGCCCAGACGCCCCGCACCAGTGAAGAAGAAGTGAGCGAGGGTAGTCGTGGGCTCTGTTATCAAGAAGCGGCGTAAGCGGATGGCCAAGAAGAAGCACCGCAAGCTGCTCAAGCGCACTCGCGTTCAGCGTCGCAACAAGAAGTAGGCGAACGCGGTTCGTGATTCGGAGGCCCTCCCACCGTTCCGGTGGGAGGGCCTCCGTGCGTTTCGGGGACGGGTGTTCCGGGCGCGACCACGGTGTCGGTGTTGTGCGCTTCCGGTGGTATTCCCGCCATCGGTTCGGTAAAGCCCGCCTGGGGTCGTCACAGGGAAACATCCACCGGCTACGGTGACGGCCAGGGGAAGACCCCGTTCGGTGAACCAACGACGGAAGGCGCGGATCTTGGGGAAGATCGTGCTCGTCACAGGCGCGGCCCGGCAGCTGGGCGGCCGCTTCGTGCGGCGAATCCAACGCGACCCCGGCGTGGACCGGGTGATCGCCGTGGACGCGGTCGCGCCCTCGCACCAGCTGGGTGACGCAGAGTTCGTCGCGGCGGACATCAGGCAGTCGGGGATCGCCAGGATCCTGGCCGAGCGTGCCGTCGACACGGTCGTCCATCTGGACGTCTCCGCCAAGGCATCCGGCGGGGGCGGGCGGACGACGGTCAAGGAGACCAACGTCATCGGCACGATGCAGCTGCTCGGTGCCTGCCAGAAGTCCCCGACCGTCCAGCGGCTGGTGGTCAAGTCCAGTACGAACGTCTACGGCTCCGCCCCGCGTGACCCGGCGGTCTTCACCGAGACGACGCCGCCCAAGTCCCTGCCCAGCGGCGGCTTCGCCAAGGACGCGGTGGAGGTCGAGGGATACGTGCGCGGCTTCGCGCGGCGCAGGCCGGACGTGGCGGTGTGCGTGCTGAGGTTCGCGAACATCCTGGGCCCCGAGCCGGACTCGCCCCTCGCCGACTATCTGGCGCTGCCGGTCCTGCCGACGGTCTTCGGCTACGACCCCCGGCTCCAGTTCGTGCACGAGGACGACGTCGTCGACGTACTGGAGATCGCCGCCGGCGAACCCCGGCGCGGGACGCTGAACAGTGGCACCTTCAACATCGCGGGCGACGGGGTGCTGCTGCTCTCGCAGTGTTCGCGGCGTCTCGGGCGGCCGACCGTGCCGCTGCTGCTGCCGGCCGTCACCTGGGTGGGGTCGGCGCTCCGTACGATCGGTATGACCGACTTCTCGCCCGAGCAGATCCGGCTGCTCACCCACGGCAGGGTGGTCTCCACCGTGCAGATGCGCGAGACCCTCGGTTTCCGCCCGGAGTTCACCACCGCCGAGACGTTCACGGAGTTCGCGCGGAGCCTGGGGGCGGGTCTGCTGCCTCCCGACCGGGTGGGCAGGGCGGTCGGCAGGCTCGCCGAGCTGCCGCTCGCCGGGGGACCGGCCGGTACGACACATTCGACGCACGGCGCCAGGTAGAGGAGCGCGACCGACGATGGCGGACGCCAAGGTCATTCCGTTCGACGACGACCGTTCGCGCTCAGGCGCGGCGCGGCGCAGAGGGGTGCTGCCGGGCGGCGGCCGGGTCCAGGTGCCCGCGGCGTCCGGCCCTGCGCCCGTGAGCACCCTGCCGGGCGGGCAGCTGCCGGAGGGGGCCGCAGAGGCCGCCGGTGCGGCCCCCCGGGGCGAGGGCGAGGGTCAGGGGGGCGGCTGGGACCGGCGTGTCGCGGGCGGACTGGCGTTTCTCCGGCGCCGGCTCACGGGTGACTACGACGTCGACGAGTTCGGCTACGACGAGGAGCTGACCGACCAGGTCCTCATGTCGGTGCTCCGGCCGCTCGCGGACAAGTACTTCCGGGTCGAGGTGAAGGGCATCGAGAACATCCCGTCGGACGGCGGTGCGCTCATCGTGGCCAACCACTCCGGGACGCTGCCGCTCGACGGGCTGATGCTCCAGGTCGCGGTGCACGACAACCATCCGGCCGGGCGCCATCTGAGGCTGCTCGCCGCGGACCTCGTGTTCATGCTCCCGGTGGTCAACGAGCTGGCCAGGAAGGCCGGGCACACGCTGGCGTGCGCGGAGGACGCGGAGCGGCTGCTGCAGCGTGGTGAGGTCGTCGGTGTGATGCCGGAGGGTTTCAAGGGCATCGGCAAGCCGTTCGGTGAGCGCTACAAGCTGCAGCGCTTCGGGCGGGGCGGGTTCGTCTCGACGGCGCTCCGGGCGGGTGTGCCGATCGTGCCGTGCTCGATCGTGGGCGCGGAGGAGATCTATCCCATGATCGGCAACTCCAAGACGCTGGCGCGCGTCCTGGGGGTCCCGTACTTCCCGGTCACGCCGACGTTCCCGTGGCTCGGGCCGCTCGGGATGGTGCCGCTGCCGACGAAGTGGACGATCCAGTTCGGGGAGCCGATCCCCACGGACGGGTATCCGCCCGAGGCCGCGGAGGACCCGATGCTGATGTTCAACCTGACGGACCAGGTGCGGGAGCAGATCCAGCACACGCTGTACAAGCTGCTGGTGCAGCGCCGTTCGGTCTTCTTCTGACCGCCGGGCACACGTGGTGGGGGCCGCCCGGTCAGGGCGCCCCCACCACGTGTGCGATGCGGCTGTTCCCTACGGCTCGACGTCCTCGCCGTCGATTCCCAGGCCGGGCAGCAGGCCCGGGAGCAGGGGCGGCAGGGTGACGTCCGGTGCCGGGGAGGAGCCGGAGGTGCCGCCCGGGGACGACGGGGTGGTGCCGTCCGTCGGGAGGTCGTCCAGCAGTCCGTCCGCGCCCCCGTCGAGCAGTCCGTCGCCCGAGCTGCTGCCGGAGCCTGAGGGCTTCGGCGGGGTGCTCGTGGACGCGCTGTCGTCGGGTGCGGCGGAGGAGGAGGGCGCTGTGCGGCCGGGCGCCTTCGAGCCCCGGTCGTCCTGCGGTGAGCCGGCGGGCGGGGCGTCCCTGTCGGTGCCCGGGGTGCGGGGCAGCAGGGACTTGAGCGGGGCGACCTCCTCGTCCATCGCGTCGAACACGGAGCTGACCTTCGCCCCGACGTCGGTCAGCTGGACGGGCAGCCGGTCGCGCAGGCTGCTCCAGCCCGCGCGGTGCGAGCGGGAGAAGGTGTCCAGGGTCTGGATGGGGCCGATGGAGCCGTCGCGCCGGTAGGCGGAGTGGAGCAGGCGGTGGCCTTCGGTGGCGTCGTGCGTCACGCCGTCGAGCGCGCGCCTGACCTGGCCGATCGACTCGTGGTCCATGGCGCCCGCCCGGCCCCGCTCCATGAGCCGGCGGGCTTCGCCGAGTCGGGTCGAGGCCTGGTCGAGGTAGACCTCGCCCCGGTCGGCGTCGCTGTCGGCCATGCCGAGGCTGAGGTCCTCCATGCCCCGCTTGAGCGGGTAGAGGGAGTCACCGGGCAGGGCGTCGGAACTGGCAGCGGCCACTCCGCCGAACGCTCCCGCGGCCACACCGACCGTGAGTCCGCCCGCGGTGAGGCCCTTCGCCCAGCGGGAGCGGGGACGCAGCCTCCGGATCGGGGAGGCCCGGTGCGCTCCCTTGTTCCGTTGTTCTGGCACCGTAGGGCCCGTGGACGCACCGCCTTCGGCGAACATGGTCTCCATGGCCGCGACGAGCTGGGCTCGCTGCACCACTTTGACCTCGGGATCGAATTGAGGCTCCGGTAGCTCGCCGAGGCCGTTCGCCAGGGCCAACAGCGTTCCGTGGTCGGCCGGTTGGGCCGGGTCCTCGGGCTGTACGGCCGCCGCACCCTGGGGGGACTGCTCCTCCAGGGCCTGGGCGAAGGCGTTCGCCCGCCGGTGTGCCGAAACGTTTGCGATCACTGGCGGCACCTCCTCTCGTCATGACGGTCGACTCCCCTGAGGGTCCGGAAGGTTGCCCACCGGAGGCGTTCCACACGATCGAGCGGGTGGAAACGGTCTGGTGCGGCGACAGGGGGCCTGCATCCGGCACAACGAGCGGCGCGGCAGATGGGTTACGGACGAAAGATGATCCGATCGGTGTGTCACGCACACGTCACGGATGGTGACCTCAGCGGGCGTCGTCCGGCAGCAGTCGTGCGAGCGTGCGCACGGCTCTGTACTGCAAGGTCTTGATCGCGCCCTCGTTCTTTCCCATCACGCGGGCGGTCTCGGCGACAGAGAGACCCTGCAGGAATCTCAGCGTGACGCACTCCTGCTGCTGCGGGTTGAGGCGGCGTACGGCCTGGAGCAGCGCGGCGTTGGAGAGCGACTCCAGGACGGAGTCCTCCGGGCTCCGGGCGACCTCGTTGGCGTCGAGCATCTCGCCGGTGGTCACTTCCAGTCGGAAACGGCTGGACTTGAAGTGGTCGGCGACCAGGTTCCTGGCGATGGTGACCAGCCAGGCGCCGAAGTCGCGGCCCTGCCAGGTGAAGGTGGAGATACGGCGCAGTGCGCGCAGGAACGTCTCGCTGGTGAGGTCCTCCGCTGTCGCCTTGCCTCCCACGCGGTAGTAGATGTACCGGTACACGGTGTCGCTGTACTGGTCGTACAGGCGGCCGAAGGCATCGGCCTCACCTGCCTGCGCGCGCTCGACGAGATCCATCATGCGCGCGCTGTCGCTGTCGGCTGTGGGCCGGCGGACGGCGGGCGTGGCGGCGGTGGCACCGCGGGTGCTGCGTCTTCCTACGGCCGCGCCGCGTTCGGCCAGGGCGTAACAAGGGCCGGCAGGTACAGGGGTGGCAAATTGGGGGACGGCGTACGCGGTGGGGACGAAACCGCGCAGGCGGTCGGCGACCGTTGCGCGGAGCGTAGCCAGGCCCGAGGTGTCAACCCCGACGTGTGGGTACACGGGACTCCCAGAGGCAGAGCTTCCATCACGTGCAGTTCAATTCCGTCACTCGTGGTAGCGGGTGGCGGGCTCTTTGTGCGTCTGAGGAGAATAACGCTTCGTACAGGCCGTGCTACACCCAGTTGCTCAAATCATCGATTACGTCGCTTCCGTAACCTCTAAGTGACGGTTCGAGTCGCACATCGTGACTGTTTATTGATCGAATTCCTTCGAGAACTGCATGCGGGGGCGACGGGTTGTGGTCGTCGGAACGCAACGCGACTGGCCGGAGCGATGGGTGTCCGTGCCCGTGGTTCCGCTCCCGATTGGCCGTAAGCGCCCCGGCGCGCCGCTCCGGGGGTGTGCCGGAGCCCCCGGAGCGGGGTGTCCGGGGCGTGCGGAACCGGCGTTCGGCCCGAACGGGTGGACGAAGGGGTACGGGGGCGGGCGAAGGGTCAGCGGCGGCGGCGGTGCAGGGCCACGGCCGCCGCCGTGCCGCCGGCCAGGGCGCCGACGCCCGCCGCCGCGGGGATGCCGACCTTGGCGGCCTTGCGGCCGGTGCGGTAGTCGCGCAGCCGCCAGTCCAGGGCGCGGGCGTGCTTGCGGAGCTTGGTGTCCGGGTTGATCGCGTACGGATGGCCGACCAGGGACAGCATCGGGATGTCGTTGTGGGAGTCGCTGTACGCGGCGCAGCGCTCCAGGTCCAGGCCCTCGGCCGCCGCCAGCGCGCGTACCGCCTCGGCCTTCGCCGGGCCGTGCAGGGGTTCGCCGACCAGCCGGCCGGTGTAGACGCCGTCGACCGATTCGGCGACCGTGCCCAGGGCGCCGGTCAGGCCCAGGCGCCGGGCGATGATGGTGGCTGTCTCCACCGGGGCGGCCGTGACGAGCCACACCTTCTGGCCGGCGTCGAGGTGGGCCTGGGCGAGGGCGCGGGTGCCGGGCCAGATGCGGTCGGCCATGTACTCGTCGTAGATCTCCTCGCCGATGGACATCAGCTCGGAGACGCGGTGGCCCTTGACGATCGAGAGGGCGCTGTCGCGGGCGTCCTGCATGTGCTCCGGGTCCTCGACCCCGGCCAGCCTGAACCAGGCCTGCTGCCAGGCGAACCGGGTGAGTTCGCGGCGCTGGAAGAACTTGCGCTTGTACAGGCCGCGGCCGAAGTGGAAGATCGCGGCGCCCTGCATGACGGTGTTGTCGAGGTCGAAGAAGGCTGCTGCCCGGTCGTCGCCTGCCACCGGGAACGGGGGCTCGCGGTCCTCCGCGGAGGGGGCCGGCTGCTCCTCGGCGCCGGTGGTGAGCGCCGACTTCTGTGCTGCCTCGGCTGCCGCCTCGCCTGCGAGCACGCTGCGTGCCGTGGCGGGGCGCCTGCGGGGGGTGAGCCATCCAAGTGCGGCCATGTCGTGAGCATAGCCATTCTGTTCGGCTGTTCCCGACCCGGCGGGATACGCCGGGGTGAACTCTCCGGGGCCGGGGTGTCGAACGGGTGGTCGCGAGGTCCGTGGGCGGGGTCCGGGGGAGGAGCAGAATGAAGGTATGAGTGCTCTGCTGCGTCGTGCGAGGAAGAAGCCCGCGGACCGGGTGGTGACCCTGGTGGGGAAGCCCGGCTGTCACCTCTGTGACGATGCCCGGCTGGTGGTGGGCGCCGTCTGCGAGGAGACCGGTGCGTCGTGGGTGGAGAAGGACATCACGCGGGACGAGGAGCTGTACGCGGAGTACTGGGAGCAGATCCCGGTGGTCCTGGTCGACGGCGAACAGCACACCTTCTGGCGGGTCGATCCGGCGCGGCTGCGCAAGGCCCTTGGTGCGTGAGGGGGGATTCCCGCGTGAAACCCGGTTAACATCATGGGCGTTTTGAGTGGTCTCGGGGGCGTGGACATGAGGAGTGTGTACCGTCTTGCCCCCTTCGGGCCCGCAACGGACCGACGTCGTCCCCGGTTCCGGGGGTGCGCAGGGAATATGCGTGACCCCGGTCACTTTGACCGGACAAAACGGACACCATCTTTGTGCACGCGTTCACAAAGACATAGCCTGCTGTCGACGGGGCGGTCATAGGACATACGACCGCCTGCAGCCCCGCTCATCCCGCAGGAGCACCGTGGCAACTGGCCGAACTCACCGACCGGCGACCCGTAGCCGAGGAATTCCCGAGGCCACCGTCGCCCGGCTTCCGCTGTATCTCCGCGCACTCACGGCGCTCTCCGAGCGCTCGGTTCCCACGGTCTCCTCCGAGGAACTCGCCGCGGCCGCAGGGGTCAACTCCGCGAAGCTGCGCAAGGACTTCAGCTACCTGGGCTCCTACGGCACGCGTGGTGTCGGGTACGACGTCGAGTACCTCGTCTACCAGATCTCCCGCGAGCTGGGGCTCACCCAGGACTGGCCGGTCGCGATCGTCGGCATCGGTAACCTCGGCGCCGCGCTCGCCAACTACGGCGGTTTCGCCTCACGCGGTTTCCGGGTCGCCGCCCTGATCGACGCCGACCCCGCCATGGCGGGCACGCCCGTGGCCGGGATCGCCGTCCAGCACACCGACGACCTGGACCGGATCATCAGCGACAACGGTGTGTCCATCGGCGTCATCACCACTCCGCCCGGCGCGGCCCAGCAGGTCTGCGACCGCCTCGTCGCCGCCGGTGTGACCTCCATCCTGAACTTCGCGCCGACGGTGCTCTCCGTGCCCGACGGTGTCGACGTGCGCAAGGTCGACCTCTCGATCGAGCTCCAGATCCTCGCCTTCCACGAGCAGCGCAAGGCCGGTGAGGAGGCCGCCGCCGACGGCAGGGCGACCGCGGACGGCGACTCCGACGCCGGTGCGCCGCCGATGCGCGCCACTCCCGGCGGCCGCAAGGGGCCTGATGGGGACATGCCTGCGGTGATGCCGGCATGAGTCTCCTCGTCGTAGGGCTGAGCCACCGCAGCGCCCCCGTGTCCGTCCTGGAACGGGCGTCGCTCGCGGCCGAGGCGCAGACGAAGCTTCTGCAGGACACGCTCGCCGCGGAGCCCGCGACCGAGGCGGCCGTCCTGGCCACCTGCAACCGCATCGAGCTGTACGCGGACGTGGACAAGTTCCACGCGGGTGTCGCCGAGCTGTCCACCCTGCTCGCCCAGCACAGCGGCGTGGGTCTGGACGAGCTCACTCCTTATCTCTATGTGCACTACGAGGACCGCGCCGTCCACCACCTCTTCTCGGTGGCCTGCGGGCTGGACTCGATGGTCGTCGGCGAGGGCCAGATCCTCGGCCAGATCAAGGACGCGCTCGCGCTGGGACAGGAGCTCCACACAGCGGGACGCCTGCTGAACGACCTCTTCCAGCAGGCCCTGCGGGTCGGCAAGCGCGCCCACAGCGAGACCGGGATCGACAGGGCCGGGCAGTCGCTCGTCACCTTCGGTCTGGAGCAGCTGGCCGACGGCGCCGATGTCCCCGAGTGGGCGTCCGGCAAGCGCGCCCTGGTGATCGGCGCGGGTTCGATGTCCTCGCTCGCGGCGGCCACGCTGGCCCGTGCGGGTGTCGAGGAGATCGTCGTCGCCAACCGGACCCGGGCACGCGCGGACCGGCTCGTCGAGATCCTCGGCCAGGCCGGCGTCCCGGCGGCCCGGGCCGTGGAGATGGCCGGTGTCACGGACGAACTGACACGTGCAGACGTGGTCGTCTCCTGTACCGGGGCGACGGGCCTCGTGCTCACCGCCGAGGCCGTCGCCGGTGCGCTCGGCGTCGACTTCGACTCGGCGGCGCAGGCGCCCTCGGCCCCCGTCGCCGCCGCGCCCGACGAGCTGGAGCAGCACGCGGCGTGGGTGGAGAACGGTTCCGCCACGGCCGCCGCCCAGGACCGGGCCGTACGCCGGGTGCCGGTGCGCCTGCCGGTCGACGGCCCCGCCCGGCTCCACCTGCTGGACCTCGCGATGCCGCGTGACATCGACGGAGCCGCGCACCGCGTCGCCGGTGCGCGCCTCGTCGACATCGAGTCGCTCGCCGAGGCGTCCGCGGACGCCCCGATGGCCGCCGATGTGGACCAGGTGCGCACCATCGTCGCCGACGCGGTCGCCGCCTTCGGAGCCGCCCAGCGCGCCGCCCACATCACTCCGACCGTGGTCGCCCTGCGCACCATGGCCGCCGATGTGGTGACGGGCGAGATCGCGCGGCTCGACGGCCGCCTCCCCGACCTCGACGAGAAGCAGCGCGCCGAGATCACCCAGACCGTGCGCCGCGTCGTCGACAAGCTCCTGCACGCGCCCACCGTGCGGGTCAAGCAGCTCGCCAGCGAGCCCGGCGGTGCCGGATACGCCGACGCGCTGCGGGAACTCTTCGACCTCGACCCGCAGACGGTGGCCGCCGTCTCCCGGGCAGACCTGAACGACCCGAATAGAGGGCGGTCATGACCGACAACTCACCCCTGGGTGGGGAGACACCACCACCGCTACGGCTGGGCACCCGGCGCAGCAAGCTGGCCATGGCGCAGTCCGGCATGGTCGCCGAAGCGGTCCGCGAGGTGACCGGGCGTGCCGTCGAGCTCGTCGAGATCACCACGTACGGGGACGTCTCCCGGGAGCAGCTGGCGCAGATCGGCGGGACCGGCGTGTTCGTCGCGGCCCTGCGCGAGGCGCTGCTGAGCGGCGAGGTGGACTTCGCCGTCCACTCGCTCAAGGACCTTCCGACCACGCAGCCCGACGCTCTCGTCCTGGCCGCGGTGCCGCCGCGCGAGGATCCGCGTGACGCGCTGGTGGCGCGGGACGGGCTGACCTTCGAGCAGTTGCCGCCCGGCGCCCGCATCGGCACCGGCTCGCCGCGCCGCATGGCGCAGCTGAACGCGTACGCCCGCTCGCACGGCCTCGAGATAGAGACCGTCGCGATCCGCGGCAACGTCGATACGCGCATCGGTTTCGTACGAAGCGGGGAGCTGGACGCGGTGGTTCTCGCCGCCGCCGGACTCAGCCGCCTCGGACGCACGGACGAGGTCACCGACTTCCTGCCGGTCGACACCGTCCTGCCCGCTCCCGGTCAGGGAGCACTGGCGATCGAATGCGCTGAAAGCAGCGCGGACCTCGCCGCAGCCCTCGCCGAGCTCGACGACCCGTACACCCGGGTCGCCGTGACCGCCGAGCGCGCCCTGCTCAACGCCCTGGAGGCCGGATGCTCCGCACCTGTGGGTGCGCTGGCCGACCTCCTGGCCGACGGGCAGGTTGTCAACGAACTGCGCCTGCGCGGTGTCGTCGGTTCCACCGACGGCGCTTCCCTGGTGCAGCTGTCCATCACCGGTCCCGTCCCCACGTCGCACGACGACGCGGCGGCCCTCGGTCGCGAGCTCGCGGCCGAGATGCTTGCCAAGGGTGCGGCCGGTCTTATGGGGGAGCGAGCACTTTGAGCCCCACCGGCCCTGTCGTATCCGACTTCCCTGTCCTGTCCTCAGGGCATGTCACCTTCCTCGGCGCCGGTCCCGGCGACCCGGGACTGCTGACTCTGCGCGCCGTCGAGGCGCTTGCGAGCGCGGACGTCCTTGTCGCGGAACCCGAGGTTCTGGACGTCGTCCGCTGCCATGCGCGGGCAGGGGTGAGCACACCTGAGATGACGGTTGTTGACGTGGCGTCAACACCCGCCGGAGTGCCCGTTCTCAGGGACGCCGCCAATCTTGTCATGGAGGCAGCGAAGGGCGGCAGGCGGGTCGTTCGTGCCGTCGCGGGCGACCCCGGCCTGGACGGTGACACGGGTGCGGAGATGCTCGCCTGTGCCGCCGCGGGCGTGCCCTTCGAGGTCGTGCCCGGTATCGCGAACGCCGTCGGTGTGCCGGCGTACGCCGGTGTGCCGCTGCGTGACGGGCAGGGTGCCGATGTGCGCTTCGTCGACGCGCGTACCGCTTCGGACCGCTGCTGGTCCGAGGTCGGGGCGAGTGACGCGACCGCGGTCGTGTCGGCCTCGCTCGACTCGGTGGCCGCGGCCGCCGGTGAGCTGGTCTCGGCGGGCCGCAAGCCCGACACTCCGCTCACGGTCACGTTCGCCGGTACGACGACGCGCCAGCGCACCTGGACGGCGACCCTCGGAACGATCGCCCAGGTGCTGAAGCAGGCGAAGGTCCTCCCTTCCCCGGAGGGGCACCTGCCGGTCATAGCCGTGGTCGGGGAGCGCAGCTCCGCTGCCCAGCGCGACCAGCTCGCGTGGTTCGAGTCCAAGCCGCTGTTCGGGTGGAAGGTGCTCGTGCCGCGTACGAAGGAGCAGGCGGCGTCGCTCTCCGACCAGCTGCGGTCCTACGGCGCGGTGCCGCACGAGGTTCCGACGATCGCAGTCGAGCCGCCTCGTACGCCCCAGCAGATGGAGCGTGCGGTGAAGGGCCTGGTCACGGGCCGGTACGAGTGGATCGCCTTCACCTCGGTCAACGCGGTGAAGGCGGTGCGGGAGAAGTTCGAGGAGTACGGGCTCGACGCCCGTGCCTTCGCCGGGATCAAGGTCGCGGCCGTCGGTGAGCAGACCGGTGCGGCGCTCGTCGACTTCGGTGTGAAGCCCGACCTGATGCCGTCCGGCGAGCAGTCGGCCGCCGGTCTGCTGGACGACTGGCCGCCGTACGACCCGGTCTTCGACCCGATCGACCGGGTGTTCCTGCCGCGTGCGGACATCGCGACGGAGACCCTGGTGGCCGGGCTCATCGAGCTGGGATGGGAGGTCGACGACGTCACCGCTTACCGCACGGTCCGCGCCTCGCCGCCGCCGGCCGAGACCCGGGAGGCGATCAAGGGCGGCGGCTTCGACGCGGTGCTCTTCACCTCGTCCTCGACCGTCCGCAACCTGGTCGGTATCGCGGGCAAGCCGCACAACGTGACGGTCATCGCGTGCATCGGTCCGGCCACGGCGAAGACCGCCGAGGAGCACGGCCTGCGGGTCGACGTGCTGTCCCCGGAGCCGTCGGTGCACAAGCTGGCCCAGGCGCTGGCCGACTTCGGCGCGCAGCGCCGGGACGCGGCCAAGGAGGCCGGTGACCCGGTGACCCGGCCGAGCGAGCGGCGCCCGGGTGCGCGGCGTCGCAGGACGACGACCTGAGGGTCGTCGACGGATCGTGTGCGGGGCCCGGTCGCTTCTTCGCGGAGCGACCGGGCCCCTGCCCGTGGTCCGGCCTGTTTTTCCGGCTGGGCTGTCGGTAAACCGGTGATGTGTGCGGGTCTAGTCTCGAAGGATGACCGATTACGGAAACTTCCCCGGCTCGCGCCCCCGCCGGCTGCGGACGACCCCCGTCATGCGGCGCATGGTCGCCGAGACCCGGCTCGACCCGGCGAACCTGATCCTGCCCGCGTTCGTGCGCGAGGGCATCGACGCGCCGGTCGCCATCTCGGCCATGCCGGGTGTGCAGCAGCACACGCTGGACACGCTGCGGAAGGCCGCCGTGGACGCGGTCGCGGCGGGCGTCTCGGGGATCATGCTCTTCGGTGTCCCGCTGGACGAGAAGAAGGACGCCCGGGGTACGGCGGGCACCGACCCGGACGGCATCCTCCAGGCCGGTCTGCGCGCGGTGCGTGAAGAGGTCGGCGACGATCTGGTGATCATGTCCGACCTCTGTCTGGACGAGTACACCGACCACGGCCACTGCGGGGTGCTGACCGATGACGGCCGTGTCGACAACGACGCGACCCTGGAGCGGTACGCCGAGATGGCCCAGGTCCAGGCGGACGCCGGCGCCCATGTGGTGGGACCCAGCGGGATGATGGACGGCCAGGTCGGTGTGGTCCGCGACGCGCTGGACCAGACGGGCCACGAGGACGTGTCGATCCTGGCCTACACCGCGAAGTACTCCTCGGCGTTCTACGGCCCGTTCCGTGAGGCCGTCGGCTCCTCGCTCAAGGGCGACCGCAAGACGTACCAGCAGGACCCGGCGAACATCCGCGAGTCGCTTCGGGAGCTGGCGCTGGACCTGGAGGAGGGCGCCGACATGGTGATGGTCAAGCCGGCCGGCCCGTACCTGGACATCGTGGCCAAGGTCGCCGACGCGGTGGACGTGCCGGTCGCGGCGTACCAGATCAGCGGCGAGTACGCGATGATCGAGGCCGCCGCGGAGAAGGGCTGGATCGACCGGGACGCGGCGATCCTGGAAAGCCTGACGGGTATCCGGCGCGCGGGCGCGCGGATGATCCTGACGTACTGGGCCACGGAGGTCGCGCAGCGGCTCGGACGCTGAGGCCCGCGGGCCCGCCGCTCGGGTCCCGGCGCTCGGGGGCCGAGCTCCGGGACGCCGGGTCACTCGTGGTCCGACGCCGCCTCGCCGACAAGATCCCGCCCCACGTACCGCCGGTTCCCGTGCGGGACGAGCCGGCCGCCCAGGTCCCCGGGGCGATGACGGAGTGCACCGGGTGCGGAGCGCCGGGGCGCCCGGAGGCCCTGCGCGACGGCCTCTGCCGACCCTGTCGGCTGCCCGGTCGGGAGGTGCGGGAAGCCGCCGTCGGCCTCCCCGCCGAACGGGATGTGCGTACCTGCGTCGCGGGGTTGCGCGACATGCTCAGGTCCCCCTGACATCTGCGTTGAGCCGGGCTGCCTGGCGCGTCAGGTGGTCGCGCTCGGCGAGATCGGTTGCCTTGTGGGCCGCCTCGGCGTACAGCCGTGCCGCCTTCGCCAGGTCGCCGTCGCGCTCGTGGAGGTACGCCGCCACCGCCGTGTGGCGGGGCAGTGAGGCGTCGAGCGCCGCGAGCGCCGCCAGGCCTGCGCGCGGCCCGTCGGCCTCCCCGACGGCGACCGCGCGGTTGAGCCGGACGACCGGGTTGTCGGTCAGGCGGGCCAGTTCGTCGTACCACTCGACGATCTGCACCCAGTCGGTCTCCTCGGCGCGGGGCGCGTCGGCGTGGAGTGCCGCGATGGCGGCCTGGGCCTGGAACTCGCCCAGCCGGTCGCGGGCGAGAGCCGCCTGGAGGATCCCGACGCCCTCGGTGATCGACCCGGTGTCCCACCGGGCGCGGTCCTGCTGGGCGAGCGGTACCAGGCTTCCGTCGGGTGCAGTCCTGGCGGCGCGCCTGGCGTGGTGGAGGAGCATGAGGGCGAGCAGTCCCGCCACCTCGGGGTGGTCGATCGCGGCCGCGAGCTGCCGGGTGAGCCGGACGGCCTCGGCGGCGAGGTCGACGTCACCGGAGTAGCCCTCGTTGAAGACCAGGTAGAGGACGCGCAGCACGGTGGCGACGTCGCCTGGCCGGTCGAGACGCACCTGGGAGACGGTGCGCTTGGCCCGGCTGATGCGCTGCGCCATGGTCGCCTCCGGCACCAGATACGCCTGGGCGATCTGGCGGGTGGTCAGCCCGCCGACGGCGCGCAGTGTGAGCGCGACCGCGGACGACGGCGTCAGCGACGGGTGGGCGCAGAGGAAGTAGAGCTGGAGTGTGTCGTCCAGGCCCTGCGCGGGCCCGGGCGCCGGCTCCATGTCGACACGGTCCTCGCGCCGGCGACGGGCGGCGTCGGCCCGCGTCGCGTCGAGGAACTTGCGCCAGGCCACGGTGACCAGCCAGCCCTTGGCATCCCGCGGCTGGTCGGCGGGCCGGTCGCGGAGCGCCTCGACGAGCGCCTCCTGTACGGCGTCCTCGGCCGCCGCGAAGTCTGCTCCGCGGCGGACGAGGATCCCGAGCACGCTCGGTGTGAGGCTTCTCAGCAGGGTCTCGTCCATCGACGAGGTCACTCCGTGACGGTGGGCGGCGCGGTCAGGAACGGGCGCACCTCGAGCCACTCGTGGATCGGCTTCCCGCCCGCACCGGGGGCGGCCGACAGCTCCCCGGCGAGCTCGACGGCACGGTCGTGGTTGTCGACGTCGATGATCATCCAGCCGGCGATGAGGTCCTTGGTCTCCGCGAACGGTCCGTCGGTGACCGGCGGGCGCCCCTCGCCGTCGTAGCGCACCCATGCTCCCTCGGGGGCGAGGGCCTGGCCGTCGACGAACTCGCCCGTCTTCTCCAGCCGGGCGGCGAAGTCGTTCATGTACTTCATGTGGGCCGAGATCTCCTCCGGCGTCCACCGGTCCATGGGCACGTCGTTGACGGCGGACGGAGCGCCGCGGTAGTGCTTGAGCAGCAGGTACTTGGCCATCGTGTTCCTCCTCGCTGGTGCGGCCCATTGTGGCCGCGTTCACCCCGGGGACGGAGCTGGACGCGGGTTCTCGACATCCCCGGCGGATTCTTTTCGGGTTTTCTTGACCGGGCCCGCTCCGGCAGTGACCTGGCCGCCGCCGGCCTCGGGATTCCTGTCCGGCGCGTACCGCGAGGGCCGCCCCGGCGCTCTCGCCACCGGCCGCTCCGGGCTCACTCGGCCCCGCGGGTCTCATGGGCTCACCGACGCGGTCCCGGTGGGCCGGTCCGGAGAGGCCGCGTCGGCGTAGCGACGGGCCAGGTGTGCGAAGGCGGCGGTCAGTTCCGCCGGGCCGACGACCTCGATCGCGGCGTCGAACCTGCCGATGGTGGCGGCCAGGCCGTGCCAGGACCATGCGCCCAGGGCGAGCCGGCAGCGGTCCGGGCCGAGTTCCTCGACGATCCCGTCGAGGGCGTAGGGGGCCACCGAGGCGGCGGCCGTGTGGAGGATCACCTCGCCCCGGCAGGGATGGTCGCCGGGGGTTCCGGCCCCCCGGAACCTGCCGGCCACGAACGCCGCCACATCGCCGCCGGGCACCTCGCGCGCGGAGAACCGCGGGCCGGTGGGGACGCGCGGGGTGATCCGGTCGGCGCGGAAGGTGCGCCAGTCGTCGCGGTCGAGATCCCAGGTGACGAGGTACCAGCGCCCGGCGCAGGTGACGAGGTGGTGGGGCTCGGCCCGTCGCGGCGGGTGGTCGGCCCGGTCGCCCACGGGGGCGGCGTAGTCGAATCGCAGGACCTCGCGGGCGTGGACCGCGCTGCCGAGTGCCGTCAGGGTGCCGCTGCCGACCTGGGCACCCTGTCCGGTGGCGGTCCGTTCGACGGCGGTGACCTTCAGGGCGTCGACCCGGTGGCGCAGACGCGCGGGCATCACCTGGCGGACAGTGTTCAGTGCGCGCGCGGCGGCCTCCTCGACCCCGGCGCCGCTCGTGGTGACGACCTGGAGGGCGAGGGCCAGTGCGACGGCCTGCTCGTCGTCGAACAGCAGTGGGGGGAGTTCGGCGCCGGCCTCCAGCCGGTACCCGCCTTCCGGGCCCTTGAAGGCCGCGATCGGGTAGCCCAGTTCGCGCAGCCGGTCGACGTCACGGCGCACGGTGCGCGAGCTGACGTCCAGCCGCTCGGCCAGCAGCGCCCCCGGCCAGTCCCGGCGGGCCTGCAGCAGGGACAGCAGTGCGAGCAGTCGGGCTGAGGTCTTCGGCATGACGCCATGGTCCCCGATGCAGCGGACACATCCTGTCCGCTACCCCTGTGAGGGTGGTTCCCGGGGGCGGCCAGGTGCGGCACCCCTGCTGCTCACGAGCGCCCTCCCCGTATCGGTCCATCCGACTTCCAATGCCAGGAGCCACCCATGTCCGTCACCTCGGTGACCCATCTGAACTTCCGGGGAGACGCCCGCGCCGCGCTCGGGTTCTACCACTCCGTGTTCGGCGGTGACCTGGCCGTCGTCTCGTACGAGGAAGCGGGGGACACCCGGAATCCCGCCGGGCCCGACCAGGTGGTGTGGGGCCAGGTGGCCGCGGAGAACGGATTCCGCGTCATGGCCTACGACGTGCCGTCGCAGCTGCCGTGGGACCGTGGAGTGAACTCCTTCTTCGTGTCCCTGCGCTGCGGGACCACACGGGAGGTGTCCGACCACTGGGAGAAGCTGTCGGTCGGGGCGACCGTCGTGCAGCCGCTGGAACCCGCCCGGTGGGCGCCGCTCCACGGAATGCTCGAGGACCGCTACGGCGTCGTGTGGGTCCTGGACGTCGCGAGCGGAGAGAACGGGTGAGGTGGTCCGTACCTCTGGTCCCCGCGGCGACGGCGGAAGGAAGGATCCCGTGACCGTCCTCGACAGCCGCGCACTGAACCGGGCGACGCTGGCCAGGCAACTGCTCCTGGAGCGTGCGGACATGACGCCGTCCGACGCCGTGTCACATCTGTGCGGCCTCCAGGCACAGGAGCCGCAGGAGCCGTTCACCGGGCTGTGGTCACGACTGCGCGGGTTCGATCCGGCGGCACTGGACGGACTGCTGACGGGGCGGACCGTGGTGCGCACCCACCTGATGCGGCGCACCGTCCACCTCGTCACCGCGGCCGATGTCCTGGCCTGGCGGGCCAGGCACGAACCGATGCTGCGCCAAAGGGTCCTGGGTACCTACCGCCGTGAGCTCGACGGGGTGGACCTCGGCGAACTCGCCTCCGCCGCCCGGGCGGTGACTTCCGACGGCGAGCCGCGCACGATGACCGAGATCGCCGCCGCCCTCGCCGGCCGGTGGCCCGCCCCGGGCCGCAGGGCGCTGGGCGAGATGGTGGTCGCCGCCCTCGTCCCGATGGTCCAGACGCCGCCGCGCGGGCTGTGGCGTGTGAAGGCGGGGGTACGCAACACTCCGCTCGCCCACTGGCTGCGCCGGGAGCCCGCCCCTCCCGCTCCGGACGGCACGGACCCGGTGGGTGCGGCGCTGGTACGCCGCTACCTGGCCGCTTTCGGGCCCGCCGCGTCGGCGGACCTGCGCGCCTGGTGCGGTCTCGCCGGGCTGCCCGCGGCGGTGGCGGCCGTGCGGGGGGAGCTGATCGCCTTCCGCGACGAGCGCGGCCGTGAGCTGCTCGACCTGCCCGACGCACCGCGCCCCGACCCCGCGACTCCCGCGCCCGTACGGTTCCTGCCGGCGTTCGACAACGCGGTCCTCGGCTACCACGACCGCGGCCGGATCATCGACGACGGCCACCGCGGCCTCTCGGTCGAAGGGGCGCGGGTGGTGCTGGTCGAAGGCCGCGTCCGTGCCACCTGGACCGTGGACGCGGGCACGGTGGCCGTCAGCCCGCTGCGCGGACTGACCCGCGCCGAGCGGGCCGCCGTCGTGGAGGAGGGCGGGAGCCTGGCGTCGTTCCTGTCCGGCGGTGAGTCCGACGGCGTACGCGTCACCGAGGGGTGAGCGACCGCGCACGCGTGCTCCGGCTCCTGCTCAGTCCCACCAGAACGACCACGTCTCCTGACCCAGGAGGTACTTCTCGGCGTATTCGGCGAGGCCGTTCGGCGGGGCCGCGTCGATGTTGTCCGGGCAGAACGCGAAGTGCTCGGCAGCCAGTGCCCGTGCCTCCGCCCGGGTGGTGGGAGGCCGGCCCACGGACACGGTCATGGTGTCGAAGCCGAGCGCCACGACGCGGATGTCGAAGCGGTCCTCCCAGGAGCGCAGCACGGCGCAGAGCCGGGCCACGTCGTTCTCGTGGTTGAGCGGGCCCGACCAGCCGATGGCCGCGGGTATGTCGGCGCTGCGCCGCGCGGGCACGAGCGCCGTCCTCATGTTCTCCGTGAGCTGGTCGGCGATCTCGGCGGCCAGCTCGTCCGGCGTCTCGGGCGAGCCACCGGACGGGGCGGGCGCCAGGCCGGGCCACTCCGCCCCGTCCTCCAGCTCTTCGGAGGCGCACTCCTCCCAGAACTCGGCGAGGACGTCCTCGACTTCGTGGTCACCCGGATACGAGGTCCCGGCCGGGTCGAGGTCCCAGTCCTCGGGCCACTGGTCCCGGTGCCCGCCGTCCACCAGCAGCGGGAGCAGACCGAGTGGCCGGCCTGCGGCCCGCAGCCTGGCCCAGTCGCCCGGCTTCGCGTACTCGTCGGCGTACCAGAGAAGGGGCTCTCGCCACGGGTCGTCGATCGTGGTGTCCACGAGCGTGCCCGGCGGAAGGGCCAGCAGGGGCAGGGGATTCGGGAGCGTCGCCATACAGGGGACTCTAGGAGCCGTCACTGACAACGCCGGGTTCGGCTCCGGGCTACGAAGGGCCGCGAAGGGCTACGAAGGGCCGCGAAGGCGGATAGGGCCTACCGGGTCGGGGTGACGGTGCGGGTGGGCCCTCGGGCTTCCCGGAGCGCGGATGCGGCCGGCGCCGGTGAGCGCGGGCCGGTGCCCGCCGTCGGGGAGGGCGTGACACCTGTTCCGCGGTGTCACGCCCGTCCGCGATTCGAGTGGTCAGTACATGAGGGCGTCGTTCATGTCGGTCTGCCAGTAGGTCACGCTCAGCGTGCTGTCGACGTACACGGCCTTGCCGAGCGGGACGTTCTTCGACGGGCCGGAGGAGCCGCCGCCGCCCTCGCGGCCCTGGAAGCTCACGGTCAGCCTCTTGGTGGAGTAGCCGCCCGTGCCGCTTCCGTCGGCGGAGGAGGTCGTGACGCCCGCGTAGGCGGACTGTCCCGGGCTCAGGGTGACGACGGCCTGCGGCTTGCTGTCCTCCTGGACCGGCGGGGTGGACTGTGCCTCGCCGAACCGCAGGAAGGGGTGGTGATAGGCGTTGCACGCCTCCGAGCCGGTGTTGGTCACGGTGAGCAGCATGTGGTTGACGGGGCGGGGCACGGGCGTGAGCGTCACCTTGGAGTTGCCGCCGTCGCACGCCCGGGTGACGGGGCCGTCTCCCTTTCCGCCGCCCTGCCGCCTGTCCGCGGCGTGCTCGGCATCGGCCGGGCGGGAAACGGAACCGCTGTCGGCGTCCGAACCGGAATCCGCGGTGGAGCCGGACTCCGGCTTCTCGTCGCCCTGGTCCGCCGGTGTGCCGGTGGCGGCCGGGGGCTGGGGGGACGGGGTGTCGGAAGCCGCTGCGGAGGATCCCGCCGCGGCCTGGCCGCCGTCCTGACAGGCGGTCAGCGAGAGGGCGGCGACGAGTGCCGCCGTGCCCAGGGCGGTGGTACGGGCCGCGTGGCTGAAGCGAAGGGTGCCCATCAGGTGGTTCTCCCCGTTCGGAAAGGTTCGGTCCTGCCCGTTGCGCCGCTTGGGCGTGCCGGGCGGTGCTGGGTGTACTGGACAATGAGGAGCGGTCAGAGGTGCCACAGGAGAGTGACGAGGGTTGCCGTGGAGGCGATCAGCACTCCTGCGGCGACGACGTCCGTCAGGCTGAGTTCACGAAAGGTCCGCACTGCGCCTCCGGGCTGACGAGGTGGTGTTCGGCGGTCTGGCCACATCCTGTGGCGGGTTGGATCCCGGCGGCAACGGAAGCCGGCAGACTCGGGACGCCGGAACGGTCAAATGGGCTCTGACCTGCTGAGACGTGACCCTCCTGGAATGCCGTTCCGGGACGGAGCAGAGGGAGATGACGGTCCGAGTGGGTACGGAGATCCAGGACTTCGCGGCAGAGCTCCGGCGGCTGAAGGAGCGGTCCGGGCTGAGCTACGGGGCGTTCGCCCGGAAGCTGCACATGAGCACGTCGACGGTCCACAGGTACTGCAACGGCGACGCCGTGCCGGCCGACTACGCGCCGGTCGAGCGCTTCGCGCGGGTGTGCCGGGCCGGCCCCGGCGAGTCGGTGGCGCTGCACCGGAAGTGGATCCTGGCCGACGAGGCCAAGAGGCGGGGCGCGCGGCGGCCGGAGGCAGGGGCGGGCACCGCTCCGGAGCCGGCGGGGGCAGCCGGGGGCGGCGGTCCGGACCACGCCGGGTCTGCCGAGCCCGGACCCGCGGCAGGACCTGACGGCGACGCGGCGACGAGGGACCGGCCGGAGTCCGAAGCGGAGCCGGTATCCCGGCCCGAAGCGGAGGATCGAACCGGAACGACCGGACCCGAAGAGGCGGGGTCCAAAGAGGCCGGGTCCAAAGAGGCCGGGTCCAAAGAGGCCGCCGGGTCCCGACCGGACACGCCACCCGAACCTGCGTCCGCGGGCGAGGGCACGACGGGGGACGTGACACCCGCGGGGCGCCGCCCCAGGGCCTCCGGGCGACTCCGGACCGCCAGGCCGCGCGCCTTCCTCGCCGCCCTGGCCTTCGTGGCGCTCACCGTCCCCGCGGCCGTGGGCCTTCACGGGCTCACGAGGGAGGAGGCGTCCGACGGCGTGCGTGTCGGCGATACGTCTGCGCCCTTCGTGCCGAGCGGTGCCGAGGGCGTGAGCCCCCTCGCCGAGGCGAACCGCCCGGGGCTGTCGGCCCCCGCCACCGGCCGCCCCGCCACCGGCCGCCCCGACACCGGGCCCTCCGCCACCGGCCCCTCCGCGTCACCCCGCGCGACGGAGGGGAAGGGAGGCGACGCGGAGAGCGGTGGAGTCCCCGTGAACGCCACCATCAGCTCGTACAACTGGGAGGAGCCGTGCGGGCAGCTCTATCTGCTCGACCAGGAGCCGGACGACGTACCGCCGCCTCCCGCGCCGCAGGACACCCGGGGCTGGGCGAAAGCGCTCGGCGGGGTGGACGGAGGCGCCATGAGGCTCGCGCTCACCCTCCAGGGGACGTCGGAGGAAGCGGTCGTGCTGACCGGTCTGAACGTGCGGGTCCTGGCCCGGAATCCGGCGCTCGCCAGGTCGGCGTACTCCATGGGCACCGGTTGCGGGGGCGGGATCACGCCGCAGTCCTTCGACATCGACCTGGACGACGGCCGGCCCCGGACGGAGCCGGTCGCCGGCACGGACGGCGACGTGGTCGTCCCCGCGAAGGACTTTCCGTACCAGGTGACTTCGACCGATGTGGAGGTGTTCCACCTGGACGCCCACGTGGAGGGCCACGACGTCAGCTGGTACCTGGAACTGGCATGGACCAGCGGTGGACGGAGCGGGACGGCGAGGATCGACGACGGGGGCAGGCCGTTCCGTACGAGCAGCGTCACGGCGCGGCCGGAGTACCGCTACCGTCCCGATATCGCCCAGTGGGAGCTCACGGACATGTGAGCGGCCCGCCACGGGGTACGAGAGGTTCCGGAGCACGAGGGGCCGGCGTCGTCGTCGCCCGCCCACCGCCATCGGAGGAGCAGGGGAAAGATGACCAGCCGCACAGACGAGAGGCCCGTGAGCGGGAGACCCGACGGACAGTACGCCGAGCGCACCCTGCGCCTGCGCCGACGGCTGGAACGACTGATCGGGATCGCGGCGACCGAGGGCAACGAGGTCGTCCCGCTGCGCAACGGTGACCAGATCTTCGCCGCGATGCTGGGTGC
>NZ_JBJDPS010000028.1:0-35310 GCF_044901685.1 Micromonospora sp. NPDC050397 | reverse complement strand
GTGAGATCACCGCTGCGTATGCGGCTGGGGTGCTCACGTTGGCTGACGCCGCCGTGTTGGTTTCTGCTCGGGGTCGGTTGATGCAGGCGTTGCCGTCGGGTGGGGCGATGCTCGCGGTGCGTGCGTCTGAGGTCGAGGTTCGGGAGGCATTCCCCGGGATCGACATCGCGGCGGTGAATGGTCCGGACGCGGTGGTGGTGTCCGGCGCCGAGGCTGAGGTCGAGCGGGTGGTGGGGCTGGCTGCGGAGCGGGGGTGGAAGACGTCGCGGTTGCGGACGAGTCACGCGTTCCACTCGCGTCTGATGGAGCCGATGCTGGCCGAGTTCGCCGAGGTTGTTCGTGGGTTGACCTTCGGTGAGCCGACGGTCCCCGCAGTGTCGACGGTGACCGGCGCGGCGGTCGCGCCGGGCGAGTGGACCGATCCGGATTACTGGGTGCGGCAGGTTCGCCAGCCGGTCCGCTTTGCCGACGCGGTTGCCGCTCTGGGGACCGAGCGGGTGTTCGAGCTCGGTCCGGACGCGGTGCTCACCGCTCTGGTCGGTGCCGTGACCCCGGACGTCGTGGCGGTGGCAGCGCTACGCCGGGACCGGCCCGAGGTCACCACCCTGCTCAACGCGCTCGCCGAACTGCACTCGACCAGCCTCACGATCGACTGGAAGGCGGTGCTGGGCGGCGGCAAACGCCTCGACCTGCCGAGCTACGCCTTCGACCATCAGCGCTTCTGGCCACACCGCCGGCCCCTGCACACCGTTGATGCCACCGCTCTCGGCCTGGCCGAGACGGGCCATCCGATGCTCGCCGCGACCATCGCGCTCCCGGACGCGCCGGGGATCGTGCTCACCGGTCGGCTGTCGGTCACCACTCACCCGTGGCTGGCCGACCATGTGGTCTTCGGCGCCACGGTCGTCCCCGGCACCGCCCTGGTCGAGATGGCGCTCGCCGCCGGTGCCCGAATCGGCGCCCCGGTCCTCGACGAACTGCTGCTCCAGGCGCCGTTGACGCTTCCGGCGTCCGGCGGCGCGCAGGTCCGGACCACGATCGGCGCGTCGGACGGCGACGGACGGCACCCGGTCGCCGTTCATGCCCGGACCGACGACGAGGCTCCCTGGGCCCTGCACGCGAGTGGCGTGCTCTCCGCGTCGGACGAGACGCCGGCCGAGCAGGACGCCGACCTGGTCGTGTGGCCGCCGGTCGACGCCGAGGCATGCGGCCTCGACGGTGTGTACGAGGCGTTCGCCGACGCGGGCCTGGGCTACGGGCCGGTATTCCGGGGCCTGCGACGTGCCTGGCGTACCGACGGAGCCGTCTTCGCCGAGGTGGCGATTACCGAGCCGACCGACGGGTACGGTCTGCACCCGGCCCTGTTCGACGCCGCGCTGCACGCTCTCGGGATGGGTGGCCTGCTGCCGGCGGCCGACGGAGCGCAACTGCCGTTCGCCTTCTCGGGCGTACGGGTGGTCGGTCAGCCCACCAACTCGCTCCGGGTCCGGCTTACCGCTGGCCGCACCACCGACTCGGTACGGCTGCTGCTCGCCGACGCGTCAGGTCTTCCGGTCGCCTTTGTTGACGGTCTGGTGCTGCGTCCGGTCTCGGCCGCCCAGCTCCGGTCGGGCGTGCCCGACCGGTTGCTCTACGCCGTGGACTGGGTGCCACAGGACGTGGCCGTGTCGGCGGATGCGCCGGTGGTGATGGTGCTCGGCGATGGGTTGCCGGATTCGGCTCCTGTGTTGTTGGTGGATGCGACGGCTTCGGGTGCGGCTGGTGATCGTGCGGCTGCCTTGTTGGGGTTGTTGCAGTCGTGGTTGGTTGATCCGGGGTGGGTTGATTCGCGGTTGGTGGTGCGGACGTTTGGTGCGGTGGGTGAGCGGGTCACTGATCCGGATGGTGCGGTGTTGTGGGGGTTGGTGCGGTCGGCGCAGTCGGAGCATCCGGACCGCATCTACTTGCTTGATGGTGCGGAGGATGTGTTCTATCCGGTGCCGCAGGTGGTGGTGCGTGATGGTGTGGTGCGGGTGCCGAGGCTGGTCCGGCTTGCCGTGTCTGGCGGTGCGGTCGATCTCGGTGGTAGCAACGACGGTGTTGTGGTGGTCACCGGGGCGACGGGGACGCTTGGTGGTCTGATCGCCCGTCATCTGGTGGCGGTCCATGGGGTACGGCGGTTGTTGCTGTTGTCTCGTTCGGGTCGTGAGGTGGTGGTGGACGGGGCGGAGGTCCGTTCGGTCGCGTGTGACCTGGCCGACGGGGCTGCGGTCGCGGCCGTGTTGCGTGACGAGCCGGTGACCGCCGTTGTTCACGCGGCTGGTGTGCTCGACGACGCGTTGTTGGCTGACCTGACTCCGGAGCGCCTGGAGAACGTGTTCCGGGCGAAGGTTGATGCGGCTCGGAATCTGGTGTCGGCGACGGCGGACAAGTCGTTGCGGGCGTTGGTGTTGTTCTCGTCGGCGGCGGGTCTGTTCGGTAACGCGGGTCAGGGTAACTACGCGGCGGCGAACGCGTTTCTGGACGCGTACGCGGTGCGGCTTCGTGCCGAGGGTGTTGCGGCGACCTCGCTCGCCTGGGGTCTGTGGGACGCCGGCATGGGTGGCGCCCTGACCGACGCCGATCGGGAGCGGATGCGGCGTGGTGGTGTGGTGCCGTTGACGCCGGAGCAGGGACTGGCCGCCTTCGACGCGGCGCTCGTCAGCGACAGTCCGGTTGTCGCGGCCTTGGGCGTCGACACCATGGCTCTCCGCACCGCCGACTACGTATCACCGCTGCTGACCGGGCTGGCACCGAATCGGGTCACGATCACGCGGGACAGCCCGCTGGCCCAGCGCCTGGCCGTACTTCCCGAGCACGACCGGGCCCGCGCCCTGCTCTCGCTGGTCAGCGCCCAGCTCACCGCCGTTCTCGGGTATGCCTCCCCGGATCAGCTCGACCACGAGCGGGCCTTCAGTGAGCTGGGCTTCGACTCGCTCACCTCGGTCGAGCTGCGCAACCGCCTGGCGGCCGTGACCGGGCTTCGCCTGCCGTCCACGCTCGTCTTCGACTACCCGAACGCCGCGTTGCTGGCCGCCTTCCTCGGGGAACAGCTCTCCCGTGTGACCGGGCCCGTCGCCACGACCACCCATCGCGTCCGGGTGGACGACGACCCGATCGTGATCGTCGGCATGGCCTGCCGTTATCCCGGTGGAGTCGCTTCCCCGGAAGAGCTGTGGAACATGGTGGTGGCCGGCGGAGACGGGGTCGGCTCCTTCCCCGACGATCGCGGCTGGGACCTGGAGAACCTCTACCACCCCGACCCCGACCATCCCGGCACCTCCTATACGCGCGAGGGCGGGTTCCTCCGGAACGCCGGTGATTTCGATCCTGGCCTGTTCGGGATCTCGCCACGTGAGGCGTTGGCGATGGACCCGCAGCAACGTCTTCTGCTGGAGACGTCGTGGGAGGCTTTCGAGCGGGCTGGGATCGACCCGATGGGACTGCGCGGCAGGCAGATCGGGGTCTTCGCCGGTGTGATGTACCACGACTACGGCTCGCAGACCGCCGAGGTGCCGCCGGGTGTCGAGGGTTTCCTCAGCACGGGCAGTTCGGGCAGCGTCGCGTCCGGTCGGGTGTCGTACACGTTCGGTCTGGAGGGGCCGGCGGTGACGGTGGACACGGCGTGTTCGTCGTCGTTGGTGGCGTTGCACCTCGCGGTGCAGGCGTTGCGTAGTGGTGAGTGTGACGCGGCTCTTGCCGGTGGTGTGACGGTGATGGCGACGCCGAACACGTTCGTCGGTTTCTCGCGGCAGCGTGGGTTGGCGGCCGACGGTCGGTGTAAGTCGTTTGCCGAGGGTGCGGATGGTACGGGTTGGTCCGAGGGTGTCGGCATGTTGCTGGTGGAGCGGTTGTCCGACGCGGAACGTCTCGGGCATCCGGTGCTGGCCGTTGTCCGGGGCAGTGCGGTGAACCAGGACGGCGCGTCGAACGGCCTGACCGCGCCGAATGGTCCGTCGCAGCAGCGGGTGATCCGGGCGGCGTTGGAGTCTGCCGGCTTGGGCGCGTCCGAGGTGGACGTGGTCGAGGCGCACGGTACGGGTACGTCGTTGGGTGATCCGATCGAGGCGCAGGCGTTGTTGGCGACGTACGGGCGGGATCGGGTTGGTGGGCCGTTGTGGCTGGGTTCGGTGAAGTCGAACCTCGGTCACACCCAGGCCGCCGCCGGTGTCGCCGGGATCATCAAGATGGTGCAGGCGATGCGGCACGGTGTTATGCCGGCGACTTTGCACGTGGACGCGCCGTCGTCGCGGGTTGACTGGTCGGCGGGCGCGGTGGAGCTGCTCACGGCCGCGCGGGAGTGGCCGGTGGTGGGTCGGCCGCGTCGGGCGGCGGTGTCGTCGTTCGGGATCAGCGGCACCAACGCCCACGTCATCCTCGAAGCACCGACGGCCGAACCGGCTCCGGCAGCCGTCGCCACATCGCGGATCGTTCCCATGGTGCTCAGCGCTGCCGAGCCGGAGGCGCTGCGACAGGCCGCCGAGCGGCTTCGGCAGGGACTACCGGTCGGCGTACCCCTGGACCGGGTTGGCCGGGCTCTGGCAACCCGAGCGCGACTGCGGCACCGCGCCGTTCTCCTTGCGAACGACGATGCGGCCCTGGATACCGGGTTGGCGGCGGTCGTTGACGGATCTCACCCGCTGGTGGGCACGGCCGGTCCTGGTCGTCTGGCGGTGGTGTTCACGGGTCAGGGTTCGCAGCGGTTGGCCATGGGTCGGGGGTTGTACGAGGCGTTCCCGGTTTTTGCGGCGGCGTACGACGAGGTTGGCGGGTTGTTGGGTTTGCCGGTGCCGGACGAGGCGGTGGTGGATCAGACGGGTTGGGCACAGCCGGCGATCTTCGCGGTTGAGGTGGCGTTGTTGGCGTTGGTTCGCTCTTGGGGTGTGAACCCGGATGTGGTGGCGGGTCATTCGGTTGGTGAGATCACCGCTGCGTATGCGGCTGGGGTGTTGTCCCTGCCGGATGCTGCCGTGTTGGTTGCTGCTCGGGGTCGGTTGATGCAGGCGTTGCCGGCTGGTGGGGCGATGCTCGCGGTGCGTGCCTCTGAGGTCGAGGTTCGGGAGGCGTTTCCGGAGGTTGACGTCGCGGCGGTGAACGGTCCGGACGCGGTGGTGGTGTCGGGGGCCGAGGCTGACGTCGAGCGGGTTGTCGGGCATGGGTGGAAGACGTCGCGGTTGCGGACGAGTCACGCGTTCCACTCGCGGTTGATGGAGCCGATGCTCGCGGACTTCCGCGCCGTCGTGCGGACCCTGACGTTCGCCGAACCAGTGCTGGCGGCTGTTTCCACCGTGACCGGCGCGGCGGTAGCGCCGGGGGAGTGGACCGATCCGGAGTACTGGGTGCGGCAGGTTCGACAGCCGGTCCGGTTCGCCGACGCGGTTGCCGCCCTCGGCGCCGAGCGGGTGTTCGAGCTTGGCCCGGACGGCGTGCTGACCGCCCTCATCGGCGACACGAGCCCGGACGTGACCGTGGTGGCCGCGCTGCGGCGGGACCGGGACGAGACCACGACATTGTTCGGCGCCCTGGCCGAACTCTTCGTTCGAGGGCAGCACGTCGAGTGGCGTACGGTGCTCGGTGACGGTGGCCGCGCCGACGTACCCACCTATCCGTTCCAGCATCAGCGGTACTGGCTGGAACCGACGCTACCGACCGGCGGCGTGACCACCGCCGGCCTCGATGCCCTGGACCACCCGCTGCTCGCGGCGACGGTGGAGCTTCCCGACAGCGCCGCACTGCTGTTCACCGGAACCCTCAACACCTCGAATCAGCCCTGGCTCGGCGACCACCGTGTACACGACACGCCGATCGTCCCGGGCACCGCGCTGGTCGAGCTGGCCCTGGCTGTCGGGGATCGGGCCGGTACGCCGGTGGTGGAGGAACTGGTCCTGCGTGACCCGCTGGTGGTGCCGTCCGGGGCGTCCATCCGGCTACAGGTCCTGGTCGCGGCGCCCGAGGGCACCGGCCGGCGTACGGTGACGATCTTCTCCCGCGCGGACGACGAGCCCGCCGCATGGACCACCCATGCCACCGGTGTACTCACCGCCGCGCCCACGCCCAGCGACAACAACACCGAACTGGTCGTCTGGCCGCCGGCTGGCGCCGACGAACTCGACCTGGACGGCGCGTACGAGGCGTTCGCGGACGCTGGACTGGGCTACGGGCCGGCGTTCCAGGGCCTGCGGCGGGTCTGGCGGCGCGGCGAGACCGTGTTCGCCGAGGTTGCGGTCGACCAGGTGACCGACGGATTTGCCGTACATCCGGCCCTGTTCGACGCGGCGCTGCACGCGATCGGCGTCGGTGGGTTGCTCACCGCGGGCGGTGCTCAACTGCCGTTCACCTTCTCCGGTGTGCGCTGGGAGCGGCCGGCGGGCGCGGCCCTGCGGGTACGGCTGGTGCCCGGCCCCACGGCGGGCGCGGTGCGGCTCACCATGGCGGACCCCTCCGGACTCCCGGTCGGCGAGGTCGAGAACCTGGTACTGCGCCCCATGACGGCCGGGCAACTGACCAGCAGCGCCGACCGCTTGTTGTTCGGCGTCGAGTGGGTGCCGCAGGAGGTTGCCTCGGCTGCCGAGGTTCCGGTGGTGATGGCGCTCGGCGATGGGTTGCCGGATTCGGCTCCTGTGTTGTTGGTGGATGCGACGGCTTCGGGTGCGGCTGGTGATCGTGTCGCCCGTCTTTTGCGGTTGTTGCAGTCGTGGTTGGTTGATCCGGCGTGGGTTGATTCGCGGTTGGTGGTGCGGACGTTTGGTGCGGTGGGTGAGCGGGTCACTGATCCGGATGGCGCGGCGTTGTGGGGGTTGGTGCGGTCGGCGCAGTCGGAGCATCCGGACCGCATCTACTTGCTTGATGGTGCGGAGGATGTGTTCTATCCGGTGCCGCAGGTGGTGGTGCGCGATGGTGTGGTGCGGGTGCCAAGGTTGGTGCGGGTTCGTCCGTCGGATCCGGTGGAGTTCGGTGACGGTGTTGTGGTGGTCACCGGGGCGACGGGGACGCTCGGTGGTCTGATCGCCCGTCATCTGGTGGCGACCCATGGGGTACGGCGGTTGTTGCTGTTGTCTCGTTCGGGTCGTGAGGTGGTGGTCGACGGGGCGGAGGTGCGTTCGGTCGCGTGTGACTTGGCCGACGGGGCTGCGGTCGCGGCTGTGTTGCGTGACGAGCCGGTGACCGCCGTCGTCCACGCGGCTGGTGTGCTCGACGACGCGTTGTTGGCTGACCTGACTCCGGAGCGCCTGGAGAACGTGTTCCGGGCGAAGGTTGATGCGGCTCGGAATCTGGTGTCGGCGACGGCGGACAAGTCGTTGCGGGCGTTGGTGTTGTTCTCGTCGGCGGCGGGTCTGTTCGGTAACGCGGGTCAGGGTAACTACGCGGCGGCGAACGCGTTTCTGGACGCGTACGCGGTGCGGCTTCGTGCCAAGGGTGTTGCGGCGACCTCGCTCGCCTGGGGTCTGTGGGACGCCGGCATGGGTGGCGCCCTGACCGACGCCGATCGGGAGCGGATGCGGCGCGGTGGTGTGCTGCCGTTGACGCCGGAGCAGGGGCTGGTTGCCTTCGACGCCGCCCTCGGCACCGGAACCGCACTCGTCGCCCCACTGGTGATCGACATCAGCGCCCTGCGCGACGCGACCGTTGTCCCGCCGCTCCTCCGGGGCCTCGCGCCGGCCCGCGCCAACGCCCCGGCCCGGGACGTACTCGGGCGGCAACTGGCGGCCCTGCCCTCGGCCGAACGCGATCACGCCGTGCTCGGTCTGGTTCGGACCCAGGTCGCCGAGGTCCTCGGGTACGCCTCCGCCGACCGGGTGGCGGCTGGTCGGGCCTTCACCGAACTGGGCTTCGACTCGCTCACCGCGGTCGAGCTGCGCAACCGTCTGACCGCCGCGACGGGGCTGCGCCTGCCGTCGACCCTGGTCTTCGACTATCCGACCGTGGCCCTCCTGGCCGCCTTTGTCTCCGGAGAACTTGCCGGCGGAGACACCGTCGCCACCACCACCGTCGCCACCACGGTTGATCCGGGCGAGCCGATCGCGATCGTCGGCATGGCCTGCCGCTACCCGGGCGGCGTCAGCACCCCGGACGATCTCTGGGAACTGGTCGCGACCGGCCGGGACGGGATTGTGACCTTTCCCGACGACCGTGGTTGGGACCTGGAAGCGCTCTATCATCCGGACCCGAGCAACCCGGGTACGTCGTACACCCGCCACGGTGGCTTCCTGCGCGACGCCGCCGACTTCGATCCGGGCCTGTTCGGGATCTCGCCACGTGAGGCGTTGGCGATGGATCCGCAGCACCGGTTGCTGCTGGAGACGTCCTGGGAGGCGTTCGAGCGCGCCGGAGTCGACCCGCAGGCCCTGCGTGGTTCACGTACCGGGGTGTTTGTCGGTGTGATGTACAACGACTACGGCCTGGTGCTCGACCAGTCGACCGACAACGCCGAGGGCTTCCTCGGTACGAGCGGCAGCGTCGCGTCGGGGCGGGTGTCGTACACGTTCGGTCTGGAGGGGCCGGCGGTCACGGTCGACACGGCGTGTTCGTCGTCGCTGGTGGCGCTGCACCTCGCCGTGCAGGCGGTACGCAACGGTGAGTGCGATTCGGCCCTGGCCGGCGGGGTCACGGTGATGGCCACCCCGGCGACCTTCGTCGGCTTCTCGCGGCAGCGTGGCCTGGCCGCCGACGGCCGGTGCAAGTCGTTTGCCGAGGGTGCGGACGGCACCGGCTGGGGCGAGGGTGTGGGCATGCTCCTGGTGGAGCGGCTCTCCGACGCCGAGCGTCTCGGGCATCCGGTGTTGGCGGTCGTCCGTGGCAGTGCGATCAATCAGGATGGTGCGTCGAACGGCCTGACCGCGCCGAATGGTCCGTCGCAGCAGCGGGTGATCCGGGCGGCGTTGGAGTCTGCCGGCTTGGGCGCGTCCGAGGTGGACGTGGTCGAGGCGCACGGTACGGGTACGTCGTTGGGTGATCCGATCGAGGCGCAGGCGTTGTTGGCGACGTACGGGCGGGATCGGGTTGGTGAGCCGTTGTGGCTGGGTTCGGTCAAGTCGAACCTGGGTCACACGCAGGCCGCCGCCGGTGTCGCCGGGATCATCAAGATGGTGCAGGCGATGCGGCACGGTGTTATGCCGGCGACGCTGCACGTGGATGCGCCGTCGTCGCGGGTTGACTGGTCGGCGGGCGCGGTGGAGCTGCTCACGGCCGCGCGGGAGTGGCCGGTGGTGGGTCGGCCACGTCGGGCGGCGGTGTCGTCGTTCGGGATCAGCGGCACCAACGCCCACGTCATCCTCGAAGCCGCACCCGCGCCGCCGGCCCAGGTTGAACCGGCGACGCTGCCGGTGACCCCGATCGTGGTCGCCGCCGCCGACCGGGAGGCCCTGCACGCACTGGCCGTCCGGGTCGCCGACCGGTCCGACCTGCCGCTGGCACGGCTCGCCGCCGGCCTGGCCACCCGGGCGGCCCTGCCGTACCGCGCCGTGCTCCTGGCCGAGGACCGTGACGCGCTCGCCGAGTTCGCCGAGCGGGCCGTCGCCGGTGTCGCCACCGAAGGACGTCTGGCGGTGGTCTTCACCGGGCAAGGTTCGCAGCGGGCCGGGATGGGCCGAGAACTGTACGAGTTGTTCCCGGTCTTCGCGGCGGCGTACGACGAGGTCCGTGAGGCGCTGAACCTGTCGGAGCCGGACGAGACGTCGGTCGACCAGACGGGCTGGGCCCAACCGGCGATCTTCGCGATCGAGGTGGCCCTGCTGGCGCTGGTGCGCTCGTGGGGCATCACGCCCGAGGTGGTGGCGGGGCACTCGGTCGGCGAGATCTCCGCCGCGTACGCCGCCGGGGTCCTGACCCTCGCCGACGCGGCCAAGCTGGTCACCGCGCGCGGGCAACTCATGCAGGCCCTTCCGGTCGGTGGCGCGATGCTGGCGATCGGGGCGGCGGAGGCCGAGGTACGGGCGGCCCTCCCGGATCTGGACGTCGCGGCGGTGAACGCGCCGAACTCGGTCGTGGTCTCCGGTGCGGAGACGGAGATCGAGCGGGCGGCGATGCTGGCGTCGGAGCGGGGCTGGAAGACCAACCGCCTGCGCACCAGCCACGCCTTCCACTCCCGGCTGATGGAGCCGATGCTCGCGCGGTTCCGTGCCGTCGTGGAGACGCTGGTCTTCGCCGAGCCGACGATCCCGGCCGTCTCCACGGTCACCGGGGGACCGGTCGAGCCGGGCCAGTGGAGCGATCCGAACTACTGGGTGGCGCAGGTCCGCGAGCCGGTACGGTTCGCCGACGCGGTGGCGGCCCTCGATGCCAGCCGGGTGCTCGAACTCGGCCCGGACGGCGTGCTCACCGCCCTGGTCGGGGAGACGAAGCCGGACGTGACGGCGGTGGCCGCGCTGCGCCGGGACCGCCCGGAGCCGGACACCCTGCTGCGGGCGGTCGCCGAGCTGTTCGTGCACGGTCAGCCCGTCGACTGGGCCGCCCTGGTCGGCCGGGCCGTGGCGGACCTGCCGACCTATCCGTTCCAGCACCGGCGGTTCTGGCCCCGGCCCCGGGCCGGCGTCACCGGTGACGTCACCGGCCTCGGCCTGACCGGCACCGGTCACCCGATTCTCGGGGCCGCTGGCGAGATGCCCGGTACCGGCATGGTGCTGTTCACCGGTTCGCTCGCCGAGGCGACCCACCCCTGGGCACTGGACCACACCGTGCACGGTCGCACCGTTGTGCCGGGCGCCGCGCTGGTCGAGATGGCGCTGACGGCCGGTGCCCAGGTCGGCGTGCCGGTGCTGGACGAGTTGCTGCTGCACGCCCCGCTGCTCCTGCCGCGCCGGGAGACCGTACAGGTCCGGGTCACCGTCGGTGCGCCGGACGAGGCGGCCCGCCGGCCGGTGACCGTCCACTCCCGGACCGGGGCCGAGGAGCCCTGGACCGAGCACGCGGTCGGCCTGCTCTCCACCGGGGAGAGCGTTGCCGAGCCGGTCACCGTCACCGTGCCGGCCGGGGCCGACGAACTCGACCTTGCCAACTTCTACCCGGCCATGGGTGACGCCGGCCTGGGGTACGGGCCGGCGTTCCACGGCCTGCGTCGAGCCTGGCGTGCCGGGGACGACGTGTACGCCGAGGTCGAACTCGCCGAACCGGCCGCCGGCTTCACGCTTCACCCGGCGCTGCTGGACAGTGCGCTGCACGCCGTCGCCGCCGGTGGTCTGCTCGCCGGCCCGGACATCCACCTGCCGTTCGCGTTCTCCGGTGTCCGACTGCTGGCCGGTGGCGCGACCGCGCTGCGGGTCCGGCTGAGCCCGGACGGGCCCGGCGGCGTACGCCTGACGATCGCGGACGGCACCGGCCTGCCGGTGGCCCAGATCGACCGGGTCGCGCTGCGGCCGGTCGCGGCGCAGCCGCTCGCCGGCACCGCCGGGCTCTACACCGTGCGGTGGCGGCCCGCCCCGGAGGTTGTCGCCGACGCCGAGGCGACGGGTTGGCACCACCTGCCGTTCGGCGAACCGCTGCCGGTCCTGCCCGACGCGCCCCCGGTCGTCCTGCTCGACGCGACCGCCCCACCTCCGGCCGATCCGCTCGCGGTCCGGCAGGCGCTCACGGTCGCCCTCGGCATCCTCCAGTCCTGGGTCACCGACCCGGCCTGGGCCGCCAGCCACCTGGTGGTGCTGACCCGGGGTGCGGTGGCCGCCGGCCCGGCCGACACCGTGTCCGGCCTGACCCACGCCGCGCTCTGGGGCCTGGTCCGGGCCGCCCAGACCGAGAACCCCGGCCGGTTCACGCTGATCGACACCGACACGAGCACCGGCACCGACCCGAGCACCGACACCGACACCGACACCGACGGGGGAGCGCTGGTCGCGGGCGTGGTCCGGGCCGGGCTCACGCAGGCGGCGATCCGGGCCGGCACCGTGCTGGTGCCGCGCCTGGTCGAGGCGGCGACCGCGCCGAACGTACCCGGCACGCTCGATCTCGGTGCGGAGACGGTGGTGCTCACCGGCGCCACCGGAGCGCTCGGTGCCGCCCTGGCCCGGCACCTGGTCACCGGGCACCGGGTGAAGAACCTCCTGCTGGTCAGCCGGCGCGGTGCCGAGGCACCCGGTGCCGCCGCACTGGTCCGCGAACTGGTCGAGGCGGGCGCCGAGGTCCGGCTGGAGGCGTGCGACCTGGCGGACCCGGAAGCCGTACGCCGGCTGCTCGGCCAGGTCCGGGTCGGCGCGGTGCTGCACGCCGCCGGAGTCACCGACGACGCGATGCTCACCTCGCTGACACCGGACCGGCTGTCGACGGTCCTGGCCGCCAAGGTCGACGCGGCGGTGAACCTGCGCGAGGCCACGGCCGGTCAGTCGCTGCGCGCGTTCGTGCTCTTCTCGTCGATCGCGGGGCTGCTCGGTAACGCGGGTCAGGCCAACTACGCCGCCGCGAACGCGTTCCTCGACGCGTACGCCGCCCGGCTCCGGACCGAAGGCGTCCCGGCCACCTCGCTGGCCTGGGGGTTGTGGGAGGCAGGTCTGGGCTCCGCCCTCGGCGACGCCGACCGTGACCGACTCCAGCGGGGCGGGATCGTGCCGCTGCCCACCGGGGACGCGCTCGCCCTCTTCGACGCCGCCCTCGGCGTCGACGCCGCCCTGGTCGCCCCGGTCTGCCTCGACCTGCCCGCGCTGCGTCCGGCGGCCGCCGCCGGACGGCTTCCGGAACTGCTCACCGGCCTGGTACCGGTGCCGGCGTCGACCGGTCCGGCGGCCCGCCCGGTCGCCGCTACCGGTCGGGATCGTGCGCTGAGCACGCACCTGGCCGCGCTGACCGCCGCCGAGCAGACCCGTACGCTGCTCGGCCTGGTCCGCGGCCACGCCGTCGCGGTGCTCGGCCACGGCAGCCCGGCCGAGATCGGTGACAACCGCGCCTTCGGGGAGTTGGGCTTCGACTCGCTCACCGCGGTCGAGTTCCGGAACCGGCTCGCCAGCGACACCGGCCTGCGGCTCGCCCCGACGCTGATCTTCGACCACCCGACACCGCTGGCGCTGGCCGAGGCCCTGCGTGACCGGCTCGCCCCGGCGGCGGGTGAGGCCGACACGGCGCTTCTGACCGAGCTGGCCCGGCTGGAGTCCAGCCTGGCCACGAGCACCCCGAGCGAGGCGACGCGGACCACGGTCGCGCTCCGGCTGCGAGCGCTGCTCGCCGGCTGGACCACCGCCGCCGGGTCGACCGGTGCCGACGACGCCCCGACCGCCGATGCCGACATCGCCGCCGCCGACGACGACGAGCTGTTCAGCCTGCTCGACAGCGAACTCGGCACGAACTGACCCGCCCCGAGCAGATGGAGTTGGCGAGACATGGACACCGAAGCGAAGCTCCGCGACTATCTCAAGCGGGCGACCGCCGACCTCCGTCAGGCCCGCCGTGACCTCGTCGAGGTCCAGGAGAAGGCGGCCGAGCCGATCGCGATCATCGGCATGGCCTGCCGCTACCCGGGCGGGGTGAGCACGCCCGAGCAGCTCTGGGACCTGCTGGACGCCGGTCGGGACGCGGTCACCGGCTTCCCGGGAGACCGTGGCTGGGCGTCGATCGAGGGTGACTTCGCCCAGGAGGGTGGCTTCCTCGACGACGCGGGCGCGTTCGACCCGACCGTCTTCGGTATCTCCCCGCGTGAGGCCCTGGCCATGGACCCGCAGCAGCGGCTCCTGCTGGAGTGCGTGTGGGAGACGTTCGAACGGGCCGGACTGGACCCGCTCGGCGTCCGGGGCTCCCGTACCGGGGTGTTCGCCGGGGTGATGTACCACGACTACGCCGCCCAGTTGACCGCGCTGCCCGAGGGCGTCGAGGGCTACCTGGCCACCGGCACCTCCGGAAGTGTCGTCTCGGGTCGGGTCGCGTACGCCTTCGGTCTGGAGGGACCCGCGCTGACCATCGACACCGCCTGCTCGTCGTCGCTGGTCGCACTCCACCTGGCGGTGCAGTCGCTGCGCCGGGGCGAGTGCGCGATGGCGTTGGCCGGTGGGGTCACCGTGATGGCCAGCCCGAGCACCTTCGTCGAGTTCGCCCGGCAGGGCGGGCTGGCGGCCGACGGGCGCTGCAAACCGTTCGCCGAGGCCGCCGACGGCACCGGCTGGTCCGAGGGCGCGGGGGTGGTGCTGGTCGAGCGCCTCTCCGACGCCCAGCGCCTCGGCCACCCGATCCTCGCGGTCGTACGGGGCAGCGCGGTCAACTCCGACGGCGCCTCCAACGGCCTGACCGCGCCGAACGGCCCCTCCCAGCAGCGGGTGATCCTCGACGCGCTGGCCGACGCCCGGCTCACTCCGGCCCAGGTCGACGCGGTCGAGGCGCACGGCACCGGAACCCGGCTCGGTGACCCGATCGAGGCACAGGCGTTGCTCGCCGCCTACGGTCGGGACCGTACGGCCCCGCTCTGGCTCGGTTCGCTGAAGTCGAACCTGGGCCACACCCAGGCCGCCGCCGGTGTCGGCGGGGTGATCAAGATGGTCGAGGCGATGCGTCACGGCGTGCTGCCACGGACGCTGCACGTCGACGCGCCCTCGTGCCACATCGACTGGTCCAGCGGCGCGCTGGAACTGCTCACCGAGGCCAGGCCCTGGGCGGTCGGGGACGCCCCGCGCCGGGCCGCGGTCTCCTCCTTCGGCTTCAGCGGCACGAACGCCCACGTCGTCCTCGAACAGGCACCGGCCGCCGTCGCCGCGCCGATGGGGACGGCGGCGGTCGTTCCGGTGCCGCTCGCCGGGGCCGACCGGGAGGGGTTGCTGGCCCTGGCCGGCATGGTCCGCGACCACCTGTCCGCCACGGACGTCTCGCTGGCCGACGTGGGTGCCACCCTGGTCGCCCGGGGTGGGCTGCCGGCACGGGCGGTGGCCTGGGACGCCGAGAGCCTGGACGCGGTGGCCGCCGGGACGGGGTCGGTCACCGGGACCCCGCTCGGCAGTGCCGACGTGGTGTTCGTCTACCCGGGACAGGGCGGTCAGTGGCTCCGGATGGCCGTCGGGCTGCTGGAGACGCCCGCGTTCGCCGACCGGCTGCGCGAGTGCGACGCGGCGTTGGCGCCGCTGGTCGGTTTCTCGGTGGAGGAGGTGCTGCGCGGCGGGGACGAGTGGCTGTCCCGGGTGGAGGTGGTCCAGCCGGTGCTGTGGGCCGTCGGGGTGGCGCTGACCGCGTGGTGGGCGTCGTACGGCGTGGTCCCGGCCGCGGTGGTCGGCCACTCGCAGGGTGAGGCCGTCGCCGCGGTCGTGGCCGGGGCGCTGTCGGTCCGGGACGGCGCCCGGGTGGTGGCGGCCCGGTCCCGCGCGCTGGTGGACCTCGACGGCACCGGACGGATGGCCTCGGTCAGTGCCCCGGTCGCCGACGTGCGGGCGTGGTTGGCCGAGCCGGGCTGGTCGGGCCTGGTGGTGGCCGCGGTGAACTCCCCGACGCAGGTCGTGGTGGCGGGGGAGCGTGCCCCGGTCGAGGCGTTCGTGTCCTGGTGTGACACCCAGGGGGCGCGGGCCCGCCTGGTGGAGGTCGGGTACGCGTCGCACTCGCCCCAGGTGGAGCCGGTACGCGACGACGTCCTCGGCGCGCTGGTCGACCTGAACGGCGAGGTGCCGTCGATCCCGTGGTACTCGACCCTCACCGGCGAGCGGGTCACCGAGCCGGTGGACGCCGCCTACTGGTGGGCGAACCTGCGGCAGCAGGTGCGGTTCGCCCCGGTGGTGGAGCGGCTCGCCGCCGACGGCTTCCGGCTCTTCGCCGAGGTGTCGGGGCATCCGCTGCTGACGCTGGCGTTGGAGCAGTGCGTTCCGGACGCCGGGGTGTGGGGGACCCTGCGGCGGGGCGAGGACGGACCGGCCGGGCAGATCCGGGCGCTCGGCGAGGCCTGGGTACGCGGCGCCTCGGTCGACTGGCGGGCCTGGCCCACCGACGGCCACTGGCGGCCCGGCCTGCCCACCTATCCCTTCCAGCGGCAGCACTACTGGCTCGCGTCCGCACCCGGCACCGGCGACCTCGCCGGTGCCGGGCTGGAGGGCACCGGCCATCCGTTGCTCGCCGCCGCGGTCCTGCTGCCCGACTCGGAGACGGTGGTCTTCACCGGGCACGTCTCCCGCAGCGCCCAGCCGTGGCTGCTCGACCACGACGTACTCGGCTCGGTTCTGGTTCCCGGCGCGGCACTGCTCGAACTCGCCCTCGCGGCCGGCGAGTGGACCGACGCCCCGCTGGTCGAGGAACTCCTCCTCCAGGCACCGATGGCACTGCCCGAGACCGCCGGTCTCGACCTGCGCGTCACCGTCAGCGCGCCCGAGCCGGGGACCGCCCGCCGCACCGTCGCGATCCACTCCCGCGCCGACCGGGAACACCCGTGGACGCCGCACGCGACCGGGACCCTCCGTCCGGCCGGACCCGCGCCCGCGCCGGCCGACCTGCCGTGGCCGCCACGGGACGCCGAACCGGTCGACGCGGACACCATCTACGCGGTACTCGCCGACACCGGTCTGACCTACGGGCCGGCGTTCCAGGGACTGCGTCGGGTGTGGCGCCGCGACGGCGAGATCCTCGCCGAGGTCACCCTCGACCCCGGCAACGGCCCCGACGGGTACGGCGTACATCCGGCGCTGCTCGACGCCTGCCTGCACGCCCTCGCCGCCGGTGGGCTGGTGCCCGCCGAGGACGGCGCGGCCCGGCTGCCGTTCGCCTTCAACGGCGTCCGGCTGCACGCCGTCGGCGCCGGCTCGCTCCGCGTCCGGTTCACCGCTGCGGAGGGCGCGGAGACGGTCCGGCTGCACGCCGTCGACGACGCCGGGCTGCCCGTACTCGACATCGACGCGCTCGCGGTCCGGCCGGTCGCCGCCGAG
Organism: Micromonospora sp. NPDC050397; assembly: GCF_044901685.1. Taxonomy (NCBI): domain Bacteria; kingdom Bacillati; phylum Actinomycetota; class Actinomycetes; order Micromonosporales; family Micromonosporaceae; genus Micromonospora; species Micromonospora sp. NPDC050397. The sequence continues at coordinate 18,493 of NZ_JBJDPS010000028.1, read as the reverse complement.
CAGGGCGGCGCTGTCCCCGAGGCGCCGCTCTACACCCTCGCCTGGGTCGACGCCCCGATCGCGCCGGAGCCGTCGCAACGGCTCGGCGACGCGGCCCCGAGCCCGGTGGGCGTGACCGGTCCGCTGACGACGATCGCGCTCGGCGAACCACTGCCCGAGGAGACCGGCGACGTGCTGGTGCTGGACTGCGCGACCAGCGCCGTACCCGACCCCGCCACCGTACGGGCCGAGACCGGGCGACTGCTGGAGACCCTGCGACGGTTCCTCGGTGACGCGCGGCGCGGCGGCACCCACCTGGTGGTGCGTACCGACGGGGCGGTTGCCGCCGACCCCGGGGACACCGTGCCGGGGCTGGCCGCCGCCGCCCTGTGGGGACTGGTCCGGTCCGCCCAGAGCGAGCACCCGGGCCGGCTCACCATCGTCGACGCCCCCGCCACGGACCGGATCCCGGACGTGCTGCGGGCCGGTCACCCCCAGGCGGCGGTACGCGGCGAGCGGATCCTGCTGCCCCGGATCGCCCGGCACCCGGTGCCGGAGCGTGACCTGCCCGACCTGACCGCCGGTACGGTGGTGCTCACCGGCGCCACCGGCACGCTCGGCCGCCTTGTCGCCCGGCACCTCGTCGCCGCCCACGGTGTCCGTGACCTGCTGCTGCTCTCCCGCTCCGGCGGTGGCGCGGACCTCGACCGACCCGGCGACGGCGACGGGCTCGACCGGGTACGGGTGCGGGCGGTTGCCTGCGACGTCACCGACCGGGCCGAGGTCGAGGCCGCGTTGCGCGGTGTGACGGTCAGCGCCGTGATCCACACCGCCGGGGTGCTCGACGACGGGCTGCTCGCCGACCTGACGCCCGACCGCCTCGACGCGGTCCTGCGTCCCAAGGTGGACGCCGTCCGGAACCTGCACGAGGCCACCGCCGGGCAGCCGCTCGCCGCGTTTGTGCTGTTCTCCTCCGCCGCCGGCCTGTTCGGCAACGCCGGGCAGGCGAACTACGCCGCCGCGAACACCTTCACCGACGCCTTCGCCGCCTTCCGCCGGGCCCAGGGGCTCCCGGCCACCTCGCTGGCCTGGGGCCTCTGGGACACCGACGCTGGCATGGCCGGGAGTCTCACCGACGCCGACCGGCGCCGACTGCGCCGAGGCGGTGTGCTGCCGCTCGCGGCCGACCAGGGCCTGGCCCTGTTCGACGCCGCGCTGCGGGCCGACGCTCCGCTCGCCGTACCGGTCGCGCTGAGCCTCTCCGAGCTGCGGGACAGCGCCGGCAGCGGCCTGCTTCCGCCCGTCCTGTCGGGACTCGTTCGTACCGGCCCGCGCCGGTCCACCGCCGCCGGCAGCCCGGACTCGTTCGGCCGGCGGCTGACCGGGCTGGCCGAGGCCGAACGCGAGCAGACCGTGATCGAGCTGGTCCGTTCCACCATCGCCACCGTCCTGGGTTTCGCCTCCGGTGGCGTGGTCGACGGCAACCGGGCGTTGCGCGAGTTGGGCTTCGACTCGCTGACCTCGGTCGAGCTGCGCAACCGGCTCCAGTTGGCCACCGGGTTGGTCCTGCCGGCGACGCTCGCGTTCGACTACCCGAACGCCCGCGCCATCGCCAGGTACCTGCTCGACCAGGTGGTCGGCGCGGACGACCGGTCGCCGGTGCGGGCGCAGTCGGCGCCGACCGGACCGGGGCGTACCGACGAGCCGATCGCGATCATCGGCATGGCCTGCCGGTTCCCCGGTGGGGTGCGCTCCCCGGAGGATCTCTGGCGGCTGCTGCACGACGGTGTCGACGCGATCGCCGGCTTCCCGACCGACCGGGGCTGGGACCTGACCGGGACCGACTTCACCCAGCAGGGCGGCTTCCTGTACGACGCCGGCGAGTTCGACGCCGGCCTGTTCGGCATCTCGCCGCGTGAGGCGCTGGCGATGGACCCGCAGCAACGGCTGCTGTTGGAGATCTCCTGGGAGGCGTTCGAGCGCGCCGGGCTGGACCCGTTGGGGCAGCGTGGCTCCCGTACCGGGGTGTTCGCCGGTCTGATGTACCACGACTACGGCACCGGACTGTCCACGCTGCCCGAAGGAGTCGAGGGCTACCGGGCGACCGGGGTCTCCGGCAGCGTCGTCTCCGGTCGCGTCGCGTACGTCTTCGGTCTGGAAGGCCCCGCCCTGACCATCGACACCGCCTGCTCGTCGTCGCTGGTCACGTTGCACCTGGCGGCGGAGTCGCTGCGTCGCGGCGAGTGTGAGCTCGCGCTGGCCGGCGGTGTCTCGGTGATGGCGAACCCCGCCACCTTCGTCGAGGTCGCCCGGCAGGGCGGCTCGGCCGCCAACGGCCGGTGCAAACCCTTCTCCGCCGCCGCCGACGGCGCCACCTGGTCCGAAGGCGCGGGGGTGCTCCTGGTCGAGCGGCTCTCCGACGCCCAGCGGCTGGGTCACCCGATCCTCGCCGTGGTACGCGGCAGCGCGGTCAATCAGGACGGTGCGTCGAACGGTCTGACGGCGCCGAACGGTCCGTCGCAGCAGCGGGTGATCCGGCAGGCGTTGGCGAACGCGGGGTTGCGTCCGCGGGACGTGGATGTGGTGGAGGCGCACGGTACGGGTACCACGTTGGGTGATCCGATCGAGGCGCAGGCGTTGCTGGCGACGTACGGTCAGGATCGGTCGGGTGAGCCGTTGTGGCTCGGTTCGGTCAAGTCGAACCTCGGCCACACGCAGGCCGCCGCCGGGGTCGCCGGGATCATGAAGATGGTGCTCGCGCTCGGCCACGGCGTGCTGCCGCGCAGCCTGCACATCGACGCGCCCTCCCCGCACATCGACTGGGACTCCGGCGCGGTGGCCCTGCTGGAAACCGAGCACCCGTGGCCGGACGCCGGACGGCCGCGCCGCGCCGCCGTCTCGTCGTTCGGCATCAGCGGCACCAACGCCCACATCGTCCTGGAGCAGGCCCCACCCGTACCGCCGGCACCGGAGAACCCGCCGCTGCCGGTCGTCCCGCTGCTCCTCTCCGGACGCACCAGCGGCGCGCCCGCCGCCCAGGCCCGCCGGTTGGCCGCGTACCTGCGGGACCGTTCCGACGTACCGCTGGTCGACGTGGCGCACACGCTCGCCCGGCGGGCCACGCTGGAACACCGCGCGGTCGTGCTGGACCAGTCCGGGCTTTCCGCCCTGACCGACGGGCGACCCTCGGCCGACGCCGTCACCGGCGTGTCCGGCCCGGCCGGCGGGGTTGTCTTCGTCTTTCCCGGGCAGGGCGGCCAGTGGGAGGGCATGGCAGCCGATCTGCTCGACCGTTCGTCGGCGTTCGCCGCCCGGCTGCGCGAGTGCGACGCCGCGCTCGGCGCGTACCTGGACTACTCGGTGGAGGCGGTGCTCCGGCAGGAACCGGGGACCCCGTCCCTGGACCGGCTCGACGTCGTCCAGCCGGTGCTCTTCGCCGTCATGGTCGCGCTGGCGGCCTGGTGGGACGCGCGCGGCGTCACCCCGGCGGCCGTTGTCGGGCACTCCCAGGGTGAGATCGCGGCTGCCTGCGTGGCCGGTGCGCTCACCCTCGACGACGCGGCCCGGATCGTCGCGCTGCGCAGCCGGGAGATGATGGCGATCGTCGGTGCCGGCGCGATGCTCGCGGTCGCCGCCGCCGAAGCCGACGTGGCCGCCCGGATCGCCGCGCACGAGCGCGAGACCGGGCGGAGCGAGTTGGAGATCGCCGCCGTCAACGGGCCGGCTGCCGTCATCGTGGCCGGTGAGGGCGCCGCGATCGACGCGCTGGCCGCCCGGTACGAGGCGGACGGTGTCCGGGCCCGCCGGATCAAGGCCAGCGCCGCCGGGCACTCCGTCCAGGTCGAGGTCCTCCGGGACCGGGTCCTGGAACTGCTCGCCCCGGTACGCATCGGCGCCGGCCGGGTGCCGTGGTACTCCACCGTGCGGGCCGAGCCGATGGGGCCGGAGGACGGTGCCGGCTACTGGTACGACAACCTGCGGCAACCGGTCCGGTTCGCCGCGGCCGTCGAGCGGCTGCTGGCCCAGGGGTACCGGCACTTCGTCGAGGTCAGTCCGCATCCGGTGCTCACCGCCGGAGTCCAGGACATCGCCGCCGCCGGCTCGGCCGACGCGGCTGTGGTCGGCACGCTGCGCCGGGACGAGGCCGGTCCCGCCCGGGAGATCCGTACCCTCGCCGAGGCGTGGGTGGTCGGCGTGCCGGTCGACTGGGCGACCGTGCTCACCGGCGGTCGCCGCCCGCTGGACGTGCCCACCTACGCCTTCCAGCACCAGCACTACTGGTTGGCCGACACACCCGGCGTGTCCGGTGCGGCGTCCGACGAACCACAGGACGAGTTCTGGGCGGCGGTCGAGGCCACTGACGCCGCGACCCTGGGCAAGACCCTCGGCGTCGACCCCGGCGCCCTCGCACCGGTGCTGCCGGCGCTCGCCGGGTGGCGTCGTGACCAGCGGGAACGCTCTCAGCTCGACGGGTGGCGGTTCCGGGTCGCGTTCAAGCCGCTGCCCGAGCCGGAACCGGGTTCGCTCTCCGGCACCTGGCTGGTGCTGCACCCGGCCGACGTCGACCCGGGCGAGGTGACGCTCGCGCTGGTCGGCGCGGGTGCCGACGTCGAGCAGAGCTGCGACTTCGACCGGGAGACGCTGAGCGCCAAGCCGTACGCGGGCGTTGTCTCGCTGCTGGCGACGCACGACGACGAACAGTCGGTGGGCGACACGTTCGCCCTGGTGCAGGCGATCGGCGGCCTGGACGTCAGGCTCTGGATCCTCACCCGGGGCGCGGTCGCGGCCGTACCCGGTGACCCGGCGTCCCGGCTCGCCGGGGCACAGGTGTGGGCGCTGGCCCGCACCTTCGCGCTGGAACACCCGGAGTCGTGGGGCGGTCTGGTCGACCTGCCGGCGACGATGGACGGTCGGGCCGCCGACCGGCTCGCGGCCGTACTGGCCGGGCTCGACGACGAGGACCAGGTCGCCGTACGCGCCACCGGTGTGCTGGCCCGCCGGCTGTTGCCCGCGCCGGCCGACCCGGGCGCACCGCTCTGGGAACCGCGTGGCACCGTGCTGGTCACCGGCGGCACCGGCGCGCTCGGCGCCCACGTGGCCCGCTGGGCCGCCGGATCGGGCGCCGACCACGTCGTGCTCACCAGCCGTCGCGGCGACACCGCCCCCGGGGCGGCAGAGCTGCGCGAGGAACTCGTCGCGCTCGGCGCGCGGGTGACCATCGCCGCCTGTGACACCGCCGACCGGGCCCAGGTCACCGCACTCCTTGCGAGCCTGCCCGAACCGGTCACGTCGGTGGTCCACACCGCCGGCACGCTCACCCCGGTCCTGCTCGCCGACTCCACCCCGCAGGAGCTGGCCGAGGTCCGCTCCGGCAAGGTCGAGGGCGCGGTCCACCTGCTCGACCTGCTCGACCCCGCGCACCTGGAGCAGGTCGTGCTCTTCTCGTCCAACGCCGGCGTCTGGGGCAGCGCCCGCCAGGGCACGTACGGCGCAGCCAACGCGGCTCTCGACGCGCTCGCCGAGCAGGCGCGGGAGCGGGGACTGCCGGTCACGTCGGTGGCCTGGGGGCTGTGGGCCGGTGGCGGGATGGCCGAGGCGACCGGCGGCGAGGACTACATGCGCCGACGCGGCTTCCGGGGCATGGCACCCGAACTCGCGATCACCGCGATGCGGCAGGCGGCCGGAGCCGGGGACGTGTTCCTCGCGGTGGTCGACGTCGACTGGCCGGTCTTCGCACCCGCCTTCGCGTTCGCCCGGCCCCGCCCGCTGATCGCCGACCTGCCCGAGGTGCGGGCCCTCGCGGAGACGACCGAGGTGGCTCCGCCGGCCGACGCGGGCGCCGCGCTGCGCCAGCAACTGGCCGCCGCCGCACCGCACGAGCACGAGCAGATCGTGCTGGACCTGGTACGCGGCCACGCCGCGGCGGTGCTCGGTCACGACGGCGCGGACGCGGTCGACGCCCGACGACCGTTCAAGGAGTTCGGGTTCGACTCGCTCACCGCGGTCGACCTGCGCAACCGGCTGACCGCCGCCACCGGCCTGACCCTGCCGGCGACGCTGGTCTTCGACCACCCGACGCCGACCGCCGTCGCCCGGCTGCTGCTGGAGCGCCTGGTCTCCGGCGGTGGCACCGGCGAGGAGTCCGTACTGGCGACGATCGACGAACTCGCCGGGGCGCTGGCCGCCATCGCCGACGACACCGCGCTGCGGCTGCGGGTCGGCATGCGGTTGCGCGGTCTGCTCGACGGGCTCGGCGACGCCCGGGAGCCGGGGCCGGAGTCGGTCACCGGAACGCTCGAATCAGCCAGCGCCGACGAGGTGTTCCGCTTCATCGACGAGCTCGGCGTGTCGTAAATGCCCAGCTAGGGGAGGCGTAGGGGTAGGCCGGCCGCCGGGCGGCCGCCTACCTTCGGCCGAGGCTGGCAGGAGTGGAGACAACTCCGGCGGTCCTTCGCGTCGCTCTTGCGCACCCCGCGCAATCCGATCCCGGTGAGGCCGAGTTGGTGGATCAAGACAAGCTCCTCGACTATCTCAAGCGCGTCACCGCGGATCTGCACCAGACCCGCGAACGTCTGCGCAAGGCCGAGTCCGCGGACCGGGAGCCGATCGCCATCGTCGCGATGAGCTGCCGCTACCCCGGTGGCGTACGGACCCCGGACGACCTGTGGCGGCTGGTCAACACCGGCACGGACGCGATCGGCCGACCGCCGGGTGACCGTGGCTGGGACCTCGACGACGCCTACGACCCGGACCCGGAGCACCTCGACGGGTACGCCTCCGAGGGCGGCTTCCTGGCCGGTGCCGGTCAGTTCGACGCGGCGTTCTTCGACGTCAGCCCGCGCGAGGCACTGTCGATGGACCCGCAGCAGCGGCAGGTGCTCGAAGCCTCCTGGGAGGTGCTCGAACGTGCCGGGGTGGACCCGACCACGCTTCGCGGCAGCCGTACCGGTGTCTTCATCGGGTCGAACACCCAGGACTACGTACGGCTCATCGGCGGCACCGTGCAGGCCGCCGAGGGCTTCCTGATCACCGGAACCACCGCGGCCGTCCTCTCCGGTCGGGTCTCCTACACCCTCGGGCTGGAAGGCCCGGCGATCACCATCGACACCGCCTGCTCGTCGTCGCTGGTCGCCATCCACCTGGCCGCCCAGGCGTTGCGGACCGACGAGTGCACGATGGCGCTCGCCGGCGGGGTCACCGTGATGGCCACCCCCAGCGCGTTCACCGAGTTCAGCCGGCAGCGCGGGTTGGCCACCGACGGCCGGTGCAAGGCGTTCTCCGCCGAGGCCGACGGCATCGGGCTCTCCGAGGGCGTCGGCCTGGTGCTGCTGGAACGGCTCTCCCGGGCGCAACGGCTCGGCCACCCGATCCTCGGTGTGATCCGGGGGAGTGCGGTCAACCAGGACGGTGCCAGCAACGGCATCGCCGCCCCGAACGGCCCCTCCCAGCAGCGGGTCATCCGGCAGGCGCTGGCCGACGCCGGGCTGTCGGTCGACGACGTGGAGCTGATCGAGGCACACGGCACCGGCACCCGCCTCGGCGACCCGATCGAGGCCCAGGCCCTGCTCGCCACGTACGGGCAGGACCGCACCAGCGGCCGTCCGGCCCGGCTCGGATCGATCAAGTCGAACATCGGTCACACCCAGGCCGCCGCCGGTGTCGCCGGGGTGATGAAGGCCGTACTGGCGATGCGGCACGAGACCATGCCCAAGTCGCTGCACCTCGACCAGCCCAGCCCACACGTCGACTGGGCGGCCGGCGACGTCGAACTGCTCACCGAGGCCCACCCCTGGCCCCGCCGGGACACCCCGCGCCGGGTCGGTGTCTCGTCGTTCGGCGTCAGCGGCACCAACGCCCACATCGTCATCGAGGAGCCACCGGCGCCTGTCGAGGCGGAGTCGGGCGCGCGCTGCCCGGCGCCCGTACCGGTGGTGCTCTCCGCCCGCGACGGCGCCGCCCTGCGCGCGCAGGCACAGCAGCTCTACACCTTCGTCGGCGACCGGCCACAGATGCGGGTCGCCGACCTGGGCTGGGCGCTGGCGACCGGTCGGGCCGCGCTGGAGCATCGCGCGGTGGTGTTCGCCGACGACCAGGGGACCCTCCAGCGCGGCCTGGCCGCCCTCGCCGTGGGTGAACCCGACCCCGGTCTGGTCACCGGCGAGCCGACCGTCGGCAAGCTCGCCTTCCTCTTCACCGGTCAGGGCGCGCAGCGGCTCGCCATGGGCCGGCAGCTCGCCGAGCGGTTCCCCCGGTACGCCGAGGCGTTCGACACCGTCGCCGCCGCCGTCGACCGCCACCTCGTACGGGAGCCCGGGGACCTGTCGCTGCGGGCCCTGCTCGACAGCGACCTGCTGCACCAGACCGGCTACGCCCAGCCGGCCCTGTTCGCGGTCGAGGTCGCCCTGCTGGAGACCGTACGCGGACTCGGCCTGGAGCCGGAGATCGTCGCCGGTCACTCGGTGGGCGAGATCGCCGCCGCGTACGCCGCCGGGGTGTTCTCCCTGGACGCCGCCGCCGCGCTGGTCGTCGCGCGCGGCCGGCTGATGCAGGCGTTGCCGCCTGGCGGCACCATGCTCGCCGTCCAGGCCACGGAGGACGCCGTCCGCGAGGCCGTCCCGGACGACCTCGACATCGCCGCGGTGAACGGCCCGACCTCGGTTGTGCTCTCCGGCCCGGAGGCCGCGATCGACCTGTTCGCGGCCAAGGCCGCCACGGCCGGTTGGAAGACCAGCCGGCTGCGGGTCAGCCACGCGTTCCACTCCCGGCTGATGGAGCCGATGCTCGCGGAGTTCGGCGCGGTGGTCGACTCGCTCGACCTCGCCGAGCCGGCCCTGGCCGCAGTCTCCACCGTGACCGGTCGCCCGGTCGCGGTCGGGCAGTGGAGCGACCCGAAGTACTGGGTCGACCAGGTGCGCCAGCCGGTACGGTTCGCCGACGCCGTACGCGCCCTGTCCGACCTCGGCGCGGGCCGCTACCTGGAGTTGGGCCCCGACACGGTGCTCGCCGGGATGGCCGCGGAGAGCCTGCCGACCGCACCGGTCTGCGTCGGTACGCTGCGTCGCGACCGCGACGAGGTGGGCACGTTCCTCGCCGCGCTCGCCCGGATCCACGGCGCCGGCTCCACCGTGGACTGGTCGACGCTCTACCCGGCCCGTCCCGCCGAGCGGCTGGACCTGCCCACCTACCCGTTCCAGCACCAGATGTACTGGCCGTCCCCGGCGGACCTGGTCACCGTGGACGCCGCCGGTCTGGGGCTCGCCGCGACCGACCACCCGCTGCTCGGCGCGGTGCTCTCCCTGGCCGACGGCGACGGCACCGTCCTCACCGGGCGGCTCGCCGTACAGACCCACCCGTGGCTGGCCGACCACGCGATTCTCGGCACCGCCGTGCTGCCCGGTACGGCGATGGTGGAGCTGGCGCTGCGGGCCGGCGAGCAGGTCGGTACGCCGGTGCTGGAGGAGCTGACCGTCCAGGCCCCGCTCACCGTCGCCGAGTCCGGGGGAGTCGCCCTTCAGGTGGTGACGGGTCCGGCCGACGAAAGCGGACGGCGTCCGGTCAGTGTCCACTCGCGGCGCGAGGACGCGCTGCCGGACGAGGCGTGGACCGCCCACGCCAGCGGATACCTCGCGCGTACCGGCCCGCAGGTCCAGGTGGCGGAGCTGACCGTCTGGCCGCCGACCGGCGCCACACCGCTGGCGGTCGACGGGTTCTACGAGCGGCTCTCCGGCGCCGGCTTCGGCTACGGGCCGACGTTCCGGGGCCTCACCGCCGCCTGGCAGCAGGGCGAGGAGATCTACGCCGAGGTCACGCTGCCGGAGTCCGAGACCGCTCAGGCCGGCCGGTTCCAACTTCACCCGGCCCTGCTGGACGCCGCGCTGCACGGCGTGGCGCTCGCCGGGGCGGGCACCGACAACTCGGCCCGGATGGCGTTCGCCTTCACCGACGTCACCGTGTACGCCGTCGGCGCCACCACGCTGCGCGTCCGGCTCACCCCGTCCGGCACCGACCGGGTCGCGCTGCTCGCCGCAGACGGTGCCGGCGCCCCGGTGGTCACGATCGGCGCACTGGTCATGCGACCGGTCACCAGCGCCCAGGTCGAGGCAGGGGAGAGCCAGGCGCCGCGCTCGCTGTTCGGGGTCGACTGGGTCGAACGCCCGCTGGACGCCGTCGCCGTCCCGGACGACTGGGCCGCGATCGGCACCGTACGCGACACCGGAATCCCCCTGGTCGACCTGGACTCCCTGGTCGAGGCGCCGCCGGTGCTGCTGCTGGACTGCCCGCCGGAGACCGTCGACCCGGCCGACGACCCGATCGGGCTGGCCCCCCGGGTGCACGCCGCCACCTCCCGGGTGCTGGCGGCGATCCAGCGTTGGATCGGCGACGAACGGCTCAGCGAGACGACGTTGGTCGTCACCACCACCGGGGCGGTCGCCGGTGGCCCCGGCGAGGAGCCGACCGACCTCGCGCACGCCGCGGTCTGGGGCCTGGTCCGCTCGGCCCAGTCGGAGTACCCGGCCCGCATCGTCCTGGCCGACGTGGACGGGACCCCGGCCTCCTGGGCCGCGCTTCCCGCGCTGGTCGCCGCCGGAGACACCGCGCAGGCGCTGGTCCGCGCCGGCTCGGTCGCCGCGCCCCGGCTGACCCGGGTGGTCAGCGACCCGGCGATGACCCCGCCGGACTCGGGGACCTGGCGGTTGGAGAGCACCACCGGCGGGACGCTGGACCAGCTCCGGCTGGCCGCGTACCCGGCGGCCGAGGGCCCGCTGGAGCCCGGCATGGTACGTGTCGCCGTCCGCGCCGCCGGCCTGAACTTCCGCGACGTGCTGATCGCGCTCGGCGTCTACCCCAGCGACAACCCCCTGGACATGGGGAGCGAGGGTGCCGGCGTGGTCCTGGCGGTCGGCCCCGACGTGTCGCACCTCGCCGTCGGCGACCGGGTGATGGGCGCGTTCGCCGGCGGCTTCGGCCCGGTCGCGGTCACCGACGGCCGGCTGCTGGTCCCGATCCCGTCCGGCTGGACGTTCGCCGAGGCCGCCGCCGTACCGATGGCCTTCCTCACCGCCTACTACGCGCTGGTCGAGCTGGCCGGGGTACGCCCCGGCGAGACCGTGCTGGTGCACGCGGGAGCCGGTGGCGTCGGCACCGCCGCCATCCAGATCGCCCGGCACCTGGGCGCCCGGGTGCTGGCCACCGCCAGCCCGGCCAAGTGGGACGCCCTGCGCGCACTCGGCCTCCCCGACCGGGACATCGCCTCCTCCCGTACCACCGAGTTCGCCGAGGCGTTCACCCGCGCCACCGACGGCCGGGGCGTCGACGTCGTGCTCAACTCGCTCGCCAACGAGCTGATCGACGCGTCACTGACGCTGCTGCCCGGCGGCGGGCGGTTCCTGGAGATGGGCAAGACCGACCTGCGCGACCCGGCCCGGCTCGCCGCCGACCACCCCGGTGTCGCGTACCGGCCGTTCGACCTCTTCGAAGCCGGCCCGGACCGGATCCGCGCCATGCTCACCGAGATCCTCGCGCTGTTCGAGGCCGGCGAACTGCGCCTGCCACCGGTGCGGGCCTGGGACATCCGGCACGCGCGGGACGCCTTCCGCTTCGTCAGCCAGGCCAAACACGTCGGCAAGAACGTGCTGGTGATGCCCCGCCCGGACCGGGAGACCGGCACCACGGTCGTCACCGGCGCCACCGGCACGCTCGGCAGCCTGCTCGTCCGGCACCTCGTGCACACCCGGGGCGTACGCGACCTGCTGCTGCTCAGCCGTACCGGCACCGACGCGGCCGGCGCCAGCGAGCTGTGGTCCGAGCTGACCGAGGCCGGCGCCCGGGTCCGGCTGGTCCGTTGTGACGTAGCCGACCGCGACGATCTCGACCGGGTGCTCGACGGCGTGGACGTCCGCGCGGTCGTGCATGTCGCCGGTGTCCTGGACGACACCGTGCTCACCGGCCTGACCCCGGACCGGCTCGGCGCGGTGCTGCGGGCCAAGGTGGACGCGGTGGTCAACCTGCACGAGGCCACCGTGGGCGACAACCTCGACTCGTTTGTGCTCTACTCCTCGGCCGCCGGGCTGCTCGGCACCCCCGGCCAGGGCAACTACGCCGCGGCGAACGCGTTCCTGGACGCGTTCGCCGCCGCCCGCCGCCGTCGCGGCCTGCCCGGCACCTCGTTGGCCTGGGGCGCCTGGGACACCGCCGCCGGCATGGCGGGGAACCTGTCGGAGGTCGACCGTCGGCGGCTGGCCCGTGGCGGCATCGCCGCACTGTCGCTGCCGGAGGCCCTGGGCCTGTTCGACGCCGCCCTGCTGGCCGAACGGCCGCTGCTGGTGCCGATCCGGCTCGACCACACCGTGTTGCGCGCCCGACAGGGCGACGCCGGCCTGCCGCCGATGCTGCGCGCCCTGGTCCGCGAGCCCGCCCGCCGGGCGGCCACCGGCGCGACCGCCACCTCGCTGCTCCAGCGGCTGGCCGACCTCGGCCCGGCCGACCAGGACCGGCTCCTGCTCGACCTGGTACGCACCCAGGTCGCCGCGGTGCTCGGCCACGCCTCGGCCGACACCGTTCCGGCCGCCCGGGCGTTCAACGAACTCGGCTTCGACTCGCTGACCGCGGTCGAGCTGCGCAACCGACTCAACGCCGCCACCACCCTGCGGTTGCCCGCGACGCTCACCTTCGACTACCCGACCCCGCAGGCGCTCGCCGTCTTCCTACGCGGCGAACTCGTCGGCGCGCTGGCCGAACAGGCCGTGCCGACCGCGCCGCTGCGCTCCACCGCCACCGATCTCGACGACCCGATCGTCATCGTGGGCCTCGGCTGTCGCTACCCCGGTGGGGTGAGCACCCCGGAGGAGTTCTGGCGGCTGCTCGCCGACGGCCGCGACGGTGTCTCCGGATTCCCCGACGACCGTGGCTGGGACCTCGACGCGCTCTACCACCCCGACCCCGACCACCCCGGCACCTCGTACGTGAAGGAGGGCGGCTTCCTCACCGGAGCCAGCCACTTCGACGCCGGGTTCTTCGGGATCAGCCCGCGCGAGGCGGTGACCATGGACCCCCAGCAGCGGCTGCTGTTGGAGACCTCGTGGGAGGCGATGGAGCGCGCCGGCATCGACCCGACCACCCTGCGCGGCAGCCGTACCGGTGTGTTCGCGGGAGTCCTCTACAGCGACTACGCCACCGCGTTGCGGCAGGGCAGCACCGGCGCCGAGGGCTACGCCGGCGCGGCCAGTGCCGGCAGCCTGGTCTCCGGCCGGGTCTCCTACACCTTCGGGTTCGAGGGTCCGGCGATCACCGTCGACACCGCCTGCTCCTCCTCCCTGGTCGCCATGCACCTGGCCGCGCAGGCGCTGCGCTCCGGCGAGTGTGACCTGGCGCTGGCCGGCGGTGTCACCGTGATGGCCACCGCGGGCGCCTTCGTCGAGTTCAGCCGCCAGCGCGGGTTGGCCGCCGACGGCCGCTGCAAGGCGTTCTCCGCCGCCGGGGATGGCACCGGCTGGGGTGAGGGCGCCGGGGTGGTGCTGCTCGAACGGCTCTCCGACGCCCGGCGTGCCGGTCACCCGGTGCTCGCCGTGGTACGCGGCAGCGCGGTCAACCAGGACGGTGCGAGCAACGGCATCACCGCCCCGAACGGCCCCTCCCAGCAGCGGGTGATCCGGCAGGCGCTGGCCTCCGCCGGGCTCGCCCCGACCGCCGTCGACGCGGTCGAGGCGCACGGCACCGGCACCTCGCTCGGCGACCCGATCGAGGCCCAGGCACTGCTGGCCACCTACGGCCAGGACCGGACCGGCGCGCCGCTCTGGCTCGGCTCGGTCAAGTCGAACCTCGGCCACACCCAGGCGGCGGCCGGCGTCGCCGGCATCATCAAGATGGTGCTGGCCATGCGGTACGGCGTGCTGCCGCGCACCCTGCACGTCGACCAGCCCTCCCCGCAGGTCGACTGGGCCGCCGGTGCGGTGAAACTGCTGACCGAGGCGCACCCGTGGCGGTCCTCGGCCCACCCCCGCCGGGCCGGTGTCTCGTCGTTCGGCATCAGTGGCACCAACGCCCACGTCATCCTCGAGGAACCGCCCGCCGCCGACGCGGTGGCGGAGCCGGTGGACGGCAACCCGCTGCCGGTCGTGCCCCTGGTGCTCTCCGGACACGACGCCGCCGGCCTCGCCGGACAGGCCGACCGGCTGCTGGACTTCCTGGACACCCGCCCGACCGTCCGACCGCTGGACCTCGGCCGGTCGCTGGCGGCGCGGGCCGCGCTGCCGCACCGCGCCGTGGTGCTGGCCCGCACCGGCGACCAGACCGTGGCGGACCTGCTCGACCTGGCCGAGGGCGTGACCGGCGGCGGCATCGCCACCGACGGTCGCCTGGCGATGGTCTTCACCGGGCAGGGCGCCCAGCGGGTCGGCATGGGCCGCGAACTGTACGACACGTTCCCGGCGTACGCGGCCGCGTTCAACGAGGTCTGCGCGGCCCTGGAACTGCCGCTGCGCGACGTTCTCGACGACCAGGAGCGGCTGGACCAGACCGGCTGGGCGCAGCCGGCGATCTTCGCGGTCGAGGTGGCCCTGCTGGCCCTGCTGCGCTCCTGGGGCGTCAGCCCGGAGGTGGTGGCGGGCCACTCGATCGGCGAGATCACCGCCGCGTACGCCGCCGGGGTGTTCTCCCTGGAGGACGCGGCCACGCTGGTCGCCGCGCGCGGCAGGCTGATGCAGGCCCTGCCGCCGGGCGGGGCGATGCTGGCGGTACGGGCGTCCGAGGCGGACGTACGCGCCGCCTTCCCGGATCTCGACCTGGCCGCGGTCAACGGCCCGGATTCGGTCGTGGTGTCGGGGCTCGAAGCGGACATCGAGCGGGTCGCCGAGCACGGCTGGAAGACGTCGCGGCTGCGGACGAGTCACGCGTTCCACTCCCGACTGATGGAACCGATGCTGGCCGAGTTCGCCGACGTCGTACGCGGCCTGCGGATGCGCCAAGCACGGCTGCGCGCGGTCTCGACCGTGACCGGGGCCGAGGTCGCGGCCGGCGAGTGGGCCGATCCGGAGTACTGGGTCGACCAGGTACGACGGCCGGTGCGGTTCGCCGACGCCATGGCCACCCTCGACGCCGACCGGATGCTGGAGGTCGGCCCGGACGCCGTTCTCACCGCGCTGGTCCAGGACGCCCACCCCGACCGGACGGCGGTCGCGGTGCTGCGCCGCGACCGCGAGGAGACCGCCTCGCTCTTCACCGCACTCGGTGAGCTGTTCACGGTCGGCGTGCCGGTCGACTGGTCGGCGGTCTTCGCCGGCACCGGCGCGACCTGGCTCGAACTGCCCACCTACGCCTTCCGGCAGGACTCCCACTGGCCCCGCCCGCGACCCGGGCGGCACCTGACCGACCCCGCCGGCCTCGGTCTGGTCGGCACCGGCCACGCCCTGCTCGGCGCCTCGGTCGAACTGCCCGACTCGCCGGCCACGGTGCTCACCGGTTGGCTCTCGGTCGCCACCCACCCGTGGCTGGCCGACCACGTCGTACTCGACCGGATCGTGGTGCCCGGCACGGCGCTGGTCGAGATGGTCCTGGCGGCCGGTGACCGGGCGGGTACGCCGGAGCTGGAGGAACTGCTGCTGGAGAGCCCGCTGACCCTGCCGCCCGATGGCGGGGTCCAGGTTCGGGTCACGGTCGCGGCAGCCGAGGACGGCGGCCGGCGTGCCGTGTCGGTGCACGCTCGCCCCGACGAGGCCGAGCCCTGGATCCGCCACGCCACGGGTGCGCTCACCGCCCAGCACACCGGGCCGGCCGACGGTGGGATGGTCGTCTGGCCGCCGGCCGGGGCCGAACCGGTGTCGCTGACCGACTTCTACCCGGCGCTCGCCACCACCGGGATGTCCTACGGACCCGCCTTCCAGGGGCTGCGTCAGGTCTGGCGGCGCGGCGACGAGGTCTTCGCCGAGGTCGGCACCGACGAGGTCAGCGCCGGGTACGCGCTGCACCCGGCCCTGTTCGACGCGGCCCTGCACGCGGTCGGCGCCGGTGGCCTGCTCCCCGAGCACGGCGTCCGGCTGCCGTTCGCGTTCACCGGTGTGCGGATCGCCGGTGAGGCAGGGCCGACCCTGCGGGCCCGGCTCACCGCCGGTACGGCCCCGGACAGCGTCCGGGTGCTGCTGGCCGACGGATCCGGCCTGCCGGTGGCCGAGGTCGAAGGGATGACCCTGCGACCGGTCTCCGGGGCGCAGCTCTCGACGGCCGAACGACTGCTCTACGGCGTCGAGTGGGTGCCGGAGGAGTCGGTGGAGTCCACCGGACCCCACGTCGCGATCCCGCTCGGCGCCCCGCTGCCGGCCCCCACCGGTGTGCTGGTCGTCGACGCGTCCGCCCCCGGTACGGCGGACGAACGGGCCACCGCGCTGCTCACCCTGTTGCAGGACTGGCTCGACGACCCGGCCTGGGTCGACTCGCGCCTGGTCGTACGCACCTTCGGCGCGGTGGGCGAACGGGTCACCGACCCGGACGGTGCCGCACTGTGGGGGCTGGTGCGGTCCGCGCAGGCCGAGCGACCCGACCGGATCCACCTGCTCGACGCCGCCGGGACGGTTGTCCTACCGGTGTCGGAGGCCCTGGTCCGCGACGGGGTCGTGCGGGTGCCGAGGCTGGCCCGGATCCAGGCGACGGCCGGCGCGGTGGACCTCGCCAACGGGCTGGTGCTGGTCACCGGCGCCACCGGCACCCTCGGGCGGCTGCTCGCCCGGCATCTCGTACGGGCACACGGCGTACGCGATCTGCTCCTGCTCTCCCGGTCCGGAGCACCGGTCGACCTCGACCTTGACCTCGACGGCGTGCGGGTGCGTTCGGTCGCGTGCGACCTGGCCGACGCCGACGCGGTGGCCGCCGTGCTGCGGGACGAGCCGGTGACGGCGGTCGTCCACGCGGCCGGTGTACTGGACGACGCCCTCCTGGCCGACCTCACCCCGCAGCGGCTGCGTACGGTGTTCCGGGCCAAGGTGGACGCCGCGGTCAACCTGCGTGCCGCCACGGCCCACCGGCCGCTCGACGCGTTTGTGCTGTACTCGTCGGCGGCGGGACTGTTCGGCAACGCCGGCCAGGCGAACTACGCCGCCGCCAACGCCTTCCTCGACGCGTACGCCACGCAACTGCGCGCGGAGGGCGTACCGGCGACCTCGCTCGCCTGGGGCCTCTGGGACGCGGGCATGGGTGGCGGGCTCAGCGACGCCGAACGGTCCCGAGCCCAGCAGGCCGGAATCGTGCCGCTCACCTCCGAGCAGGGGCTGGCCGCGTTCGACCTCGCGATGGCCGCCGACCGTGCCACCGTCGTGCCGCTCGGCCTCGACCTCGCCGCACTGCGGGCCCGGGGCGGCGTGCCGCCGCTGCTGCGCGGGCTGGTCCCGGCACCGGGGCGCCGCGCGGCCGGCTCGGCGGACGGCGCGTTCGCCGCACGCCTGGTCGGGCTGCCGGACGCCGAACGCGACCGGATCGTCCTCGACCTGGTCCGCACCCACGTGGCGACGGTCCTCGGCCACCCCGACGGGTCGGCCGTCGCCGCCGACCTGCCCTTCCGCGAGCTGGGCTTCGACTCGCTCACCGCGGTCGAGCTGCGCAACCGGTTGGCGACGGTCACCGGTCTACGACTGCCCTCCACGCTCGTCTTCGACTACCCGAACGTCGCCGTGCTCGCCGCGTACCTGGTCGGAGAGCTTGCCGGTGCGGCCGCCCCGGCGACCCCGGTGGTGACCGCCGCCGTCGTCTCCGACGAGCCGATCGCGATCGTCGGCATGGCCTGCCGCTACCCGGGCGGTGTCGCCTCCCCGGACGACCTGTGGGAGCTGGTCGCCGGTGGTCGCGACGGGGTCGGCTTCTTCCCCGAGGACCGGGGCTGGGACGTGGAGAATCTCTACCACCCCGACCCGGACCACCCCGGCACCTCCTACACCCGCGAGGGCGGTTTCCTCTACCAGGCCGGTGACTTCGACCCGGCCGCGTTCGGGATCTCCCCGCGTGAGGCGTTGGCGATGGACCCGCAGCACCGGCTGCTGCTCGAATCGTCCTGGGAGGCGTTCGAACGCGCCGGGGTGGACCCGTTCGGGCTGCGTGGTTCGCGTACCGGTGTCTTTGTGGGGGTCATGTACAACGACTACTCGATGGCGCTCGGCGCCTCGGACGACAGCGCCGAGGGTTTCATGGGTACCGGCGGCAGTATCGCGTCCGGTCGGGTGTCGTACACGTTCGGTCTGGAGGGGCCGGCGGTGACGGTGGACACGGCGTGTTCGTCGTCGTTGGTGGCGTTGCACCTCGCGGTGCAGGCGTTGCGTAGTGGTGAGTGTGACGCGGCTCTTGCCGGTGGTGTGACGGTGATGGCGACGCCGAACACGTTCGTCGGTTTCTCGCGGCAGCGTGGGTTGGCGGCCGACGGTCGGTGTAAGTCGTTTGCCGAGGGTGCGGATGGTACGGGTTGGTCCGAGGGTGTCGGGATGTTGCTGGTGGAGCGGTTGTCCGACGCTGAGCGTCTTGGGCATCCGGTGTTGGCGGT
>NZ_JBJDPS010000027.1:0-39121 GCF_044901685.1 Micromonospora sp. NPDC050397 | reverse complement strand
ATGGCTACTCCGCCGGCGAGTGCCATGGTGCATTCGCCGTTGCGGATGGCTTGGACGGCGAGGTGCAACGCGACCAACGACGACGAACACGCCGTCTCGACGGTTACCGTCGGCCCCTCGAAGCCGAACGTGTACGCGACCCGTCCCGTGGTGGCGCTGCCCGAGTTGCCGATGCCGAGGTAACCCTCGACGCCCTCGGGCAAACCGGGGCCGAGGTGCGGCGCGTAGTCGTGGTACATCACCCCGGCGAACACGCCGACGTCCTTGCCGCGCAGGGTGACGGGGTCGATCCCGGCGTGTTCGAACGTCTCCCACGAGGTCTCCAGCAACAACCGTTGCTGCGGGTTCATCGCCAACGCCTCACGCGGCGAGATCTCGAAGAACTCCGCGTCGAACCCCGCCGCGTCGTGCAGGAAACCACCCTCCCGCACATACGACTTCCCCGGCTCGTCCGGATCAGGATCGAACAACCCCTCCACGTCCCAGCCCCGATCAGCCGGAAACTCCGAAATCCCGTCCCGACCCTCGGCCACCAGACGCCACAACGCCTCCGGCGAATCCACCCCACCCGGCAACCGACAACCCATACCCACAATCGCGATCGGCTCGTCCCGGTCCGCCTCGATGTCGCGGATCTTCTGGCGCGCCTGGCGCAAATCGCCGAGGGTGAGCTTCAAATATTCCCGGAGCTTTTCGTCATTCGACATGGTCTGTCCCTTCGAGCTGGCCGACCGGCGTCGAATCCGGCGCGCCAACGGTCGTCACGAGGTGGACGTGGGGCTGGCGAACGGGCTGGTGTGGAAGCGGGTTCGTACGTCGGCACCAACGGAAAGGGGCGACCGGCCGGCGCGTTGCGTCGCGCAGCCCGCCACCCGCGTACCTGGTTGAACCTGTCGACCCAGTCTCGCTTCGGCTACGGCCGACCAAACCCCTGCTGCCCCCCCTAGAGGCTCCCTAAATATCCGTATGGGCCGTTGTCACATACGTATCGAGTGACGCGCGACGGTTCCGAAGCCGGTCGGCGCCCCGGCCGCGAGTGGGGCCGTCGCACTGGCTGGCAGGGGATCGTTGTCGACGCTCCGTGATCCCTGGGTCCGGTACGGCACTCGGCGCCGTCCCCGGCCCGGTCCCGACGACCGGACGGCCCGGCCGGGCACGGGACACCGCTTGCCGCCGTTACAGATGTGACGAGAGTGTGTCCGGAAGTAACATGAGTGTGACCATAAAACTTTGGCGACTGCGCGGCGGTCTTTTGAATGTACGTTTGACCAGCGTAAATGTGATCGACGTCGAGCCAAATGGTCTCCCCGACCGTGGGGGCACTTCGTGGATCAACGGCTGAGGGCCATGTGAATGTGGCCCGTATCACTTTCTGGGGGCTTGTTGCTGGCCCCGGCCGGTTGCGTTGTGCCTTTTCTGCCGATCGAGGCTTTTGTGCGTCGGACACTGGACCTGCTCCTGGACGTCAATCCGCGCTATACATGGTCAGGGGGCTGATCGTTGCGATCGCCGGGTCGCGGTAAAGGGCTTGACCCCGGCGGGAGGGAGATCCAAGATTGGGCGTGCGAGGATCCGGCTTTTTTCGCGTTTCGCCGCGATCCGGGCGCGTGGTTCCTGGGGGCAGGGTAGGGTGCTTTGTCGGGCGGCCGCAGTCGCGGCTCGACCGGTGCTTTGCGGCACCGGTGTAACTACCGGAACCGGTCGGGGCCGGTGGAATGATCACACCGGAGCGTGGGTAACGACGCTCCGGGCACAACCGATGTGGCGGCTTCCCTCAGTTTTTCTCTCGCGCCTCAAATAGCCAGTTGCTTGGGATATTGGACGCGAAACGGGGTTAGTTGCATGCGGTTTAACGTGTTGGGACCGCTGGAGGTCATCCAGGACGGCGAGTTGGTGCCGCTCGGCGGCATCAAGCAGCGCGCGACGCTCGGACTGCTGTTGCTCCAGGCGAACCGGGCGGTGGCCACGAGCCAACTGCTGGCAGCACTGTGGAGCGACAATCCGCCGGTGTCGGCCCGCAAGATGCTGCAGAACGCGGTCTCCGGACTCCGACGCGTACTCGGCGGCCCCGGTGGCGTCACACTGGAGACCCGCCCGCCCGGCTACGCCCTCTGCGTCGAGCCGGAGCAGGTGGACTGGTTGCGCTTCCAGGACCTGGTCGAGCGGGGCCGGGCGGAGTCCGCCGCAGGCAGGCATTTTGCCGCAGCGCGCATCCTCCGTGAGGCGGTCACGCTGTGGCGTGGCCCGGTGCTGTCGGACCTGACCGAGGCCGGGGTCGACCTGCCGGGGCTGACCATGGTGCAGGGTAGCCGGCTGGACGTACTGGAGGACTGCGTCGAGGCCGAGCTCGCCATTGGCCGGCACTACGAGCTGGTGGGCGAGCTGATGGCCGAGGCCGAGGCGGAGCCGGCCCGGGAACGGCTCTGCGGCCAGGTGATGCTCGCTCTCTACCGTTGTGGACGGCAGGCCGAGGCGCTCGCCGTATACCGTCGTACCCGGTCGGTCCTCGCCGACCAACTCGGTCTCGACCCCGGTCACGAGCTGCGGGATCTCGAACGCGGAATCCTCAACCACGACCCCGGTCTGGTCCTGCCGAACGCCGATCTGCCGACCTCGCCGCCGCCGCGGCCCACGGTCACGGCCACCGCACCGCCGCCGGTGACCTCCGTGACCGTCGAACGCAAGCCGGTCAGTGTGCTGCTGATCCGGGCCGACCTGGCGGCCCAGTACGGCGGCTACGACCCGGAGGACGTGGACGAGACCTTCAAGAGCCTCACCGTCATGGTCCGGGAGGAGGTCGAGCACCTCGGTGGCGTCGTGCACGGCACGATCGCCTCGGTGTGGATGGTGCTCTTCGGCGTACCCCGCACCCGGGAGGACGACGCGGCCCGGGCCATTTCGGCGGCGATGGCGGTCCGGGACCGGATCGCCCGCTGTTTTCCCGGCGCCGGGACGGTCGGGGAACCCGGGATCACCCGCGCCGCGATCTCCACCGGCGAGGCGCTGGTGACCTACCGGCAGGGTGACGACGCGACCGCGCGGGTGGAGGTCAGTGGCAGTGTGCTGATGCGCTGCCAGCAGTTGCTCGCGCTGAGCGGACCGGGCGAGGTGCAGGTCTGCGACACCACCAAGCAGGTCGGTGGTTGCGTGTTCGGGTTCGCGAACACGCCCGGTCGCCCGGGTCGCTGGTCGGTGCTCTCGGTCGCCCCGACCAGTTCCCGGCACGCCGACATCCCGTTCGTCGAGCGCGACCGCGAGATGCACCTCCTGCTCACCCTGATCGAGGAGTCCCGCCAGCATCGCCGGTCGGGCCTGGTCACACTGCTCGGTGAGTCGGGCATCGGTAAGAGTCGTCTCGTCCTCGAGGTGGGGGAAACCGTCGCCCGCACGCCCGACCCGATCCGGTACCTGACCGGGCAGGTACGGCCGCTCGGCAAGGACCGCCCGCTCGACGCGGTCGCCGACGTGATCCGCTCCTACGCCGGCATCGACGCCGGGGACAGCGCGCGGCTCGTCGCCCAGAAGCTGGCGACGAGCGTGCACGCGCTGCTCGGCGCCGGTGACATGGCGACCTGGATCATCCACCGGGTACGGCCGTTGGTGCTGCCGGCGCACGAGGGTGCCGACGCCACCGCCGACGTACGGGAGATGTCGGAGGCGTGCCGTCTGCTGCTGGAGGAGATCGCCGCCGAGTCGCCGCTGGTGGTCGTCCTCGAAGACGTGCACCAGGCGGACGAGTCGCTGCTGGCACTCGTCGAGGAACTGGTCGGCGACTCCCGGTCGATCCCGCTGACCGTGATCGCGACGGCCCGCCCCGAACTCCAGCGACGCCGTCCGGGTTGGGGCGGCGGCAAGCCGAACTCGACCACCATCACGCTCGAACCGCTCTCCGTCGGCGCGGCGCACGATCTGCTGGCCGCGTTGCTCGACCGGTACGGGCTCAACCGCTCGATCGACGACCGTGAGCTGGAGGCCGGCGTCGACGGCAATCCGCTCTTCGCGTTGGAGTACGTGCGGATGTTACGGGAGGGCGTCTCGCTCGAACTCGAACTCGCCTCGCCGGCCCTGAACGACGACGACGGCGGCACCGACAACCAGGTCGTCCTGCTGCCGCACTCGGTGTACAGCATCGTCGCCGCCCGGCTGGACGCCCTCGCCCGCCGGGAGAAGGCGGTCCTGCAGGACGCCGCGGTGTTCGGTGAGACGGTCCAGGCCCCGGTGATCGCCGTGATCAGCGGCCGGAGCCCGTTCGAGGTACGGGAGTGTCTGGACGGTCTGGAGCGCGGCGGCCTGCTGGACCGTACCCGCGACGGGGGACGGGGCAGTGAGACCAGGTACGCCTTCCGTAGCGCGCTGGTCCGCGACGTGGCCTACTCCCAGATACCCCGTGCCCTGAGGGCGGACAAGCACCGTCGGGCGGCGACCTGGCTCTCGGATCAGGCGACCTCGGACAACGACCTGCTCGCCCACCACCGGCAACGCGCCAAGGTCTTCACCACCGCCACCCGGCCCGAGGTGGCGTACACCGTCGGCGGATCGTTCTGATCCGCCGAGCGGCGTACGGGCCATGACCCGCTCTTTCCCTGCTCAGAGCGTGATGACGAGCTTTCCGGTGACCCGGCCGGTCTCGCTGACCCGGTGTGCCTCGACCAGTTCGTCGAGTGGGTAGGTGCGCTGCACGTGTATCAGGATCTGGCCGGCCTGCACCAGATCGGTGATCTTCTCCAGTTCGGCGCCGGACGCGCGTACGCCGACCCAGGAGTAACGGCGGTCCCGCGCCGCCGCCTGCGCCTCGTCGACCCCGGGCGGAAGGGCGGCGCCCAGGAGCAGGCCGCCCGGCCGCAGTACGTCCAGGGACCGGGGACCGTACTCGCCACCGACGAGGTCCAGTACGACGTCCATCTCACGGGCGACGGTGGTGAAGTCGACCGTCGAGTAGTCGATCGGCTGGTCCACGCCGAGTCCGCGAAGGAACTCGTGTTTCTCGGCCCGTGCGGTGGCCGCCACGTACGCACCCTGTGACTTCGCGAACTGGACGGCGAAGTGACCAACCCCGCCGGCCGCGGCGTGGACCAGGATGCGTTGGCCCTCGTGTGCCTTTGCCAACTCGAAGATCGCCTGGGCCGCGGTCAGCGCCGCGACCGGTAGCGCCGCCGCGTGCGTGTGATCGAGCGTGGAGGGTTTTGTCGCCAGGTTGCTCGCCGGCACCCGAACGTACTCCGCGTAGGTCCCGATGAAGTAGATGCCGTACACCTCGTCGCCCGGCCGGAACCGGGTGACGCCGGGACCGGTCTCCGCGACGACGCCGGAGAGGTCGGATCCGAGCGTGAACGGTGGCTGTCCCGCCTCGGGCAGCGTGCCGGCCCGTAGTTTCCCCTCGCCGTAGTTCACGGAGGCCGCCTTGACCCGGACGAGCACCTCCCCGGGGCGGGGCGTGGGCCGGTCCCGTTCGACGATCGTGAGGACCTCCGGCCCCCCGAACCTGTCCTGGGTGGCGACACGCATACGTTCGACCATCGGTACCTCACGGTTTCCTGTTGTCATGTGGTGGTCGCCCGCGCGGGCGGGGACCGCTAGGCGAGTGCCGAACTGGTGGCGGGGGTCGGCTCGGGCCGCTGCGAGGTCTCCTTCGGGCGCAGGATGACCAGCGCCAGCAGGGCCGCCAGCAGGACGATGCCGGAGGCGGTGGCGAACCCGATGTCGTAGCCGCCGTCCAGCGCGGCGGTGTTGTCCCGGCCCTCGGCGAGCAGGGTGTTCGTACGCGAGGTGGCCAGCGTGGCCAGGATGGCCAGACCGATCGCGCCACCCACCTGCTGGGTGGTGTTGTTGACGCCGGAGGCGAGGCCCGAGTCGCTCGGGGTGGCACCGGACATCGCGAGGACCACCAGCGCAGGGAAGGCGAGGCCGCCGCCGATGCCCAGGCAGATCAGCGCCGGTAGGACGTCGACGGCGTAACTGCCGTCGACCGGGGCCCGGCCCAGCAGCGCGAGTCCGGCCGCGATGAACAGCAGGCTCACCACCGCCACGGCGCGTTCTCCGAAGCGGGCGTTCAGCCGGGCGGAGAGTCCGACCGACAGGCCGCCGATCGTGACCGCCACCGGGAGGAAGGCGAGTCCGATCTCCAGCGGGCTGTACCCGAGCACGTGCTGGAGGTACAGCGAGCCCAGGAACAGGTGCGAGAACATTCCGGCGAGCATCAGTCCGAGCACCAGGTTGGCGCCGGAGAGGTTGCGCGACCGGAAGATGTGCAGCGAGATCAGCGGGGTCTTCGCGGTTGCCTGGCGGGCGATGAAGGCGGCGAGCAGGAGGAGCGAGAGCAGGCCCAGGCCGATCGTCCGGATCGAGGCGAGGCCGTTCTCGGTGGCCTTGAGGATGGTGTACGAGCCGAGCATCAGCGAGGCGGTGATCAGGATGGCGCCGACCACGTCGGCTCCCCGCCTGAGCCCGATGCCCTGGTCGGCCTCCAGCAGGCGCGCTCCCAGCACGGCGATGACCAGGCCGATCGGAATGTTGACGAAGAAGATCCAGTGCCAGGTGAGGGCCTGGGTGAGGATGCCGCCGAGGAGCAGCCCGGTGGACGCGCCGCCCGCCCCGACAAAGCTGTAGATGCCGATGGCCCGGCCCTGCTCGTGCGGCTCCGGGAAGAGCGTGACGATCATGCCGAGGATGACGGCGGAGCTGATGGCGCCGCCCGCGCCCTGTACGAATCGCGCGATGATCAGCATCTCCTGGCTGTTGGCCAGGCCGCACCAGAGCGACGCGAGGATGAACAGGGTCAGACCGGCCATGAAGACCCGCTTGCGGCCGATGAGGTCGCCGAGCCGACCGGCCAGCAGCAGGAGGCCGCCGAAGGCGATCAGGTACGCGTTCACCACCCAGGCGAGGCTGGACTGTGAGAAGCCGAGGTCCTCCTGCATCGAGGGGAGCGCGACGTTCACGATTGTCTGGTCGAGAATGATCATTAGGAAACCGGCGCAGAGGACGAAGAGTGCGACCCATCGCGAGGTCGGCGTCCGGCTGGTGGGTTGCGTCATGAGTTGCCCTCCATAGGGGAACGACTTGTTCCAGCGTCCATTATGTGTGACCATGGGACCGGCTGTAAGGAGGCACATTTATGTCCCGGCGGAACACCTGTGTGTCAAAGGAAGGTGCCCAGGCCGAGGCGTGCACGGTCCGTGAGGTGCTCGACAGGGTCGGCGGCAAATGGAGCGTCGGCATTATCATCGAGGCCAGCCAGGGGCCGGTGCGTTTCACCGAACTCGAGCGGAAAATTGAGGGCATCAGTCGGCGGATGCTGACCCTGACGCTGCGTAATTTGGAGCGTGACGGGCTTCTCGAGCGTACGGTCTACCCGACCGTACCGCCCAAGGTAGAATATCGCGCCACCGAGATGGCGAAGGAACTCTACGGTTCCCTGGTGATGCTCACGGAATGGGCGGAGCGTTACCGGGACGCGATCGCGGTCGCCCGGGACAACTACGACCGTGGGCGTGAGGCCCTGGTCCCCGAGCACTCGATGGCGTCGTCCTGACCCGTCGCACCCGAACGGTTCCCGCCGGCCGTCCTGGCCCCGCTCCCGGCGGGACGGACGGCCGGTGGGGCGGCCGGCGTGGGACCGCGCCGGGTTCGCCGCCCGTTCAGTCCGCGATCTTCGAGATCAGCGCACGGGCGGCCAGCCGGTAGCCGAGGGCGCCGAGGCCGACGATGACCCCGCTCGCCAGTGGCGCGATGACGGACTCGTGCCGGAACCTCTCCCGAGCCCAGACGTTCGACAGGTGCACCTCGATCCAGGGACTCGGGTAGTTGGCCAGCGCGTCGCGCAGGCTCCACCCGGCGATCATCAGGGCGCCGGGGTTGACGATCGCGCCGACCGTGCCGTAGCTGTCCTGGATCGTTCTGATCAGGTCGCCCTCGGAGTCGTGCTGGGTGGCAACGACCTTCCAGCCCCGTACGGCCACTTCCTCGGCGACGGCGTCCTCGATGTCGGCCAGGGTGTCGGTGCCGTACACCTCCGGCTCGCGCCGACCAAGTAGACCCAGGTTCGGGCCGTTCAGCAGGAGCAATTCGGCCATCGTTCAAACTCCCCACTCGTCCGGCGTGGTGTCATACTGCGTGCCGCATTTATAGCAGCGATTGCGAGTGTCCGGATAAAGGTCGGGTGATCCATTCTTCGATGAGGGGTGGGTAGGGGGATGGATAGGGGGAAGACGGCGCTCCGAACGTGTTGTAGCGTGCTGGGCACGCGCTCGGTATAACCGTGTCGACTCCTACTGGAAGAGGTCTCGCGCAGTCGAGTCGTGCTGTCCGGTGAGCGTGTCCGTCGTCCTTGTGCACGAATGGAGTCAGGATTCATGGATTCGCAGACACCGCCGGAGTTTCCGCCGTGGCCGCAATTCGACGACAACGAGCGAACAGGACTGATCCGCGCGCTTGAACAGGGCCAGTGGTGGCGCATCGGTGGCAGCGAGGTCGACACCTTCGAAGAGGAGTTCGGCGCCTACCACGGCAGCGAACACACGTTGGCGGTCACCAACGGAACGCACGCGCTCGAACTGGCGCTGGAGGTTCTCGGCGTCGGCCCGGGTACGGAGGTGATCGTCCCGGCCTTCACGTTCATCTCGTCCTCGCAGGCCGCGCAGCGGCTGGGCGCGGTCGCGGTACCGGTGGACGTCGACCCGGACACGTACTGCATCGACCCCGCCTCGGTGGAAGCCGCGATCCGGCCCGAGACCAAGGCGATCATGCCCGTGCACATGGCCGGTCAGTTCGCCGACATGGACGCGTTGGCAAAACTGTCGGCCGACAGTGGGGTGCCGCTCGTACAGGACGCGGCGCACGCGCACGGTGCGCAGTGGCAGGGCAAGCGGGTCGGTGAACTCGGCTCGATCGCCGCGTTCAGCTTCCAGAACGGCAAGCTCATGACCGCCGGAGAAGGTGGCGCCGTGACCTTCCCCGACGGCGAACTGCGAGAGATGGGCTTTCTCAGGCACAGTTGCGGGCGCCCCCGTACCGACCGCAGTTATCGGCACAAGACGTCCGGATCGAACTTCCGACTGAACGAGTTCTCGGCCAGCGTGCTCCGTGCCCAGTTGGCCCGTCTCGACGGGCAGATCGACACCCGGGAACAGCGCTGGTCGGAGTTGGCGGTCCTGCTGGGGGCGATCCCCGGTGTCGTACCGCAGCAACTGGATCGTCGGGCGAACCGCAACCCGCACTACATGGCCATGTTCCGCGTCCCCGGGCTCACCGAGGAGCGCCGCAACGAGCTGGTCGACGACCTGGTGGCGCAGGGCCTACCGGCGTTCGCCGCATTCCGCGCGATCTACCGCTGCGACGGGTTCTGGGAGCGCGCCGCGCCCCGGGAGTCGGTGGACGAGATCGCCCGCCGTTGTCCCAACACCGAGGCCATCTTCCGTGACTGCGTCTGGTTGCACCACCGCACACTGCTCGGTACCGAGGAGCAGATGCACCAGATCGCGGACATCGTCGGCAAGGTCGTGGCTGGCCGATGAGTCTGCGGTCGGCACCGTTGCGGGTCGCGGTGGTGGGTCTGGGCTGGGCGGCGCGTTCCATCTGGCTGCCGCGGCTCCGGGCCCACCCGGACTACGAGATCATCGCCGCGGTCGACGCGGCGCCGGCCGCTCGCGAGGCCGTGGCGGCCGAGTTCCCCACCACGACACTGCTCTCCGACATCGACGAACTCCGCCGCAACCAGGTCGACCTCGCCGTGGTCGCGGTGCCGAACCACCTGCACAGCGCCGTCGCGTGCCGCCTGCTCCGCCGGGGCGTGGCGGTCTTCCTGGAGAAGCCGGTGTGCCTCAACTCCCGGGAGGCCGACGAACTGGTCGACGCCGAGCGTGCCGGCGGGGCGGTACTGCTCGCCGGAAGCGCGGCCCGTTACCGGGCGGACGTCGGTGAACTGCGCAAGCTCGCGGCCTCCGTCGGCCACATCCGACACATCGACCTGGCCTGGGTACGCGCACGCGGCGTGCCGGAGGGCGCGGGCTGGTTCACCAGCCGTGATCTCGCCGGTGGCGGGGCCCTGGTCGACCTCGGCTGGCACCTGCTCGACATGATCGAGCCGCTGCTCGGTCCGGTGGAGATCACCGAGGTCGCCGGCACCGTCTCCGACGACTTCGTCAACGACGCGGGCAAGCGCGCGGCCTGGCGGGAGGAGGACTCACCGCTGCGGCGGGGCGACGTCGAGGACACCGTACGAGGCTTCCTGGTCACCGACGGCGGTGTCTCGATCGGGCTGCGCGCGAGTTGGGCGTCGCACCAGGCCCGGGACGTGACCTCGATCGGGGTGGAGGGCAGCGTCGGCAGCGTCGCGTTGCGCTGCACGTTCGGGTTCAGCCCGAACCGTATCGAGGTCTCCTCGCTGACCAGCCAGCGGGACGGGGAGGTTGTCCTGACCCCGATCCCGGACGACCCGATCGGCGCCGAGTACGACCGGCAGCTCGACGCCATCCCGGCGTTGCTGGCCGACCCGGCCAGCCGGGGCCGGGCGATGGCCGAGGTGCGTCGGACCGTACGGGTCATCGAGCGTCTCTACGCCTGCGCGGCGAGGTCGGGTGACCCGGAGCGGAGCCGAGCCACGCTCGGCTCCGGGGCGACGAACAACCCGCGCGACCACCGCCAGCCGAAGGAGCCAGTCATGGAGGACCATCTTGTCGCCGGCCGCGACGTGGTGGGCGAGCGGACCCTGGGCGTCATCTTCGATCTGGACGGTGTGCTGGTGGACAGCATGCAGGTCATGCGGGAGGCGTTCAGCATCGCCTACGCGGAGGTCGTCGGCGATGGCCAGGCGCCGTTCGAGGAGTACAACCGGCACCTCGGCCGGTACTTCCCGGACATCATGAAGATCATGGGACTGCCGCTGGAGATGGAGGCGCCGTTCGTACGGGAGAGCTACCGCCTCGCGCACCGGGTTCCGCTCTACGCCGGGGTGCCCGAGCTGCTGGCGGCGTTGCGTGAGCGTGGCCTGCGGCTCGCGGTGGCGACCGGCAAGAGTGGCCCGCGAGCCCGGTCCCTGCTGGCGCAGCTCGGTGTCCTGGAGATGTTCGAGCACGTGATCGGTTCGGACGAGGTCGCGCGGGCGAAGCCGGCCCCGGACATCGTGCTGCGGGCGCTGGACCTGCTGGGCCTCCGCGCCGAGCAGGCGATCATGATCGGTGACGCGGTGACCGACATCGCCAGCGCCCGTTCGGCGGGGGTGGCGGCGGTGGCCGCGCTCTGGGGCGAGGCCGACGGGGCCGAACTGCTGGCACAGGAGCCGGACGCGGTGCTCCGGCAGCCGGGCGAACTGCTGGCCCTGTTCCCGGTGGCGCAGAGAAGCTGACGGATCGGCGCCGGACCACGAAGAGACCGCCGCCGCTCGTTGCCCGCAGGGTCGGGAACGGGTCGGCGGCGGCTTTTCGCGCGCTCAGTCGCGGAGCATCTCGGCGACCAGGAAGGCCAGCTCGACCGCCTGCGTACGGTTGAGCCGGGGGTCGCACGCCGTCTCGTACCGGCCGACGAGGTCGCTGTTGGTCAGCTCGTACGACCCACCGAGGCACTCGGTCACGTCGTCACCGGTCAGCTCGACGTGGATGCCGCCGGGGTGGGTCCCCAGGCGGCGGTGCACCTCGAAGAAGCCCCGCACCTCGTCCAGGACGTCGTCGAAGTGGCGGGTCTTGTAGCCGGTCGCCGACTCGTGGGTGTTGCCGTGCATCGGATCGCACTGCCACACGACCTGGTGGCCGGTCGCGGTGACCGCCTGCACGATCGGCGGAAGTGCCCCGCGAATCGCACGGTAGCCCATCCTGGTGATCAGTGTGAGACGGCCGGGTCGGTTCTCCGGGTCGAGCCGCCGTACGTATTCGACCGCCTGTTCCGGCGTGGTGCCGGCGCCGATTTTCACGCCGATCGGGTTGGCCACCAGTTCGGCCAGTGCCACGTGCGCGCCGTCGAGTTGGCGGGTGCGCTCCCCGATCCAGAGAAAATGAGCGGAAGACGCGTACGGCGCGGAATCGGGTCGCCGCCCGTCCGGACGGACCAGTGCGCTTTCGTAGTCGAGCAGCAGGGCCTCGTGGCTGGCGAAAACGTCGGAGTCGTGCACCCGGCGCAGGTCCGTCCCGCACGCCCGGACGAACCGTAGGGCCCGGTCCATCTCGGTGGCCAGTGCCTCGAAACGGGCGCGGGCCGGCGAGTCGCGCACGAACTGCATGTTCAGTTCGTGCAGCCGACCGAGGTCGGCGAACTCCCCGCCCCGGACCGCGCGAACCGTGGTCATCGTCCTGCTCGCGTTCGCGTACGCCCGCAACAACCGCTCCGGGTCCGGGGTCCGGTCGGTCGGGGTCGGCAGCGGCGAGTTCACGATGTCACCCCGGTACGCCGGCAGCCCGAGGGGGTCGATCCCGGCGGAGCGGGGCTTGGCGTACTGGCCGGCGATCCGGCCCACCTTGACCACCGGCGTGCCGGCGCCGTAGCTCAGCACCGCCGCCATCTGGAGCAGGGTCCCGAGGTTGCCCTCGACGTGTGCGCGGTCGTCGTCGAAGCTCTCCGCGCAGTCGCCGCCCTGGAGCAGGAACGCCTCGCCCCGGGCGACGGCGGCCAGCCGCTCGTGGAGCAGGTCGGTCTCCGCGGGCGAGGCGATCGGTGGGACCTGGGTGAGCAGTTGCCGCACCGAGCGGACCCGGTCCGGGTCCGGCCAGGTCGGCTGCTGCCCAGCCGGCCGGGCGAGGGCTTCGGCCAGCCGACGACGTTCCGGCTGGGACAACGGCGGTAGGGCGTCGGTGGGTGACAGTGGTCCGTCAAGCAGGCTCTCCACAGCGGAGTGCGTGGTCACATCCATATCGGAAGGCTAGAAGAAAATGGAACGCCCGAGCCCGTCCGACGGTAATCCGATTTGCTGAATGAGTAGATTCGGTGTTTATGTGGGGCGCGCTGCGCGAAGACAGGGGTCTATAAGGGTTGGCCTACGGGTGGGTGCGGCTTACGGTCGTACCGACCGGCAATTCGGATGCGAACTCGTTTCCCGGCATTCCGGGAAGCGTCGATCATTCACGCGCGGATCATTCTCCGTTCCTCCCGCCGATGGGAGGGGACGAGGTCATCGATATCGCGTTGACGTGCGCCCGGGGTGCGACGCCGGTCGCGGAGAGCACGGCGACATTCGCGTTGTGAGGCGAGAGGGGACGCGCGGTCCATGACCAGTCCGACAGGGCACACCGAGACCTGGGTACGGCGCTACCACCCGGCCTCGTCCGGCGCGGTGCGGCTGCTCTGCCTGCCGCACGCCGGTGGCTCGGCCCCGTACTTCTTCCCGCTGTCACGGTTGCTCAGCCCGGCTGTCGAGATCCTGCCCATCCAGTACCCCGGCCGCCAGGACCGTCGGGGGGACGCCAACGTCCCGAAGCTGACGACGTTGGCCGACCAGATCTTCGACGCGGTCCGGCCGCTCGCCGACCGCCAGCTCGCGCTCTTCGGACACAGCATGGGGGCGGTGCTCGCCTACGAGGTGACGCTCCGGTTGGAGGACGCGGGCCTGCCGCCCGTCCGACTCCTCGCCTCCGGTCGACGGGCGCCGTCGCGGTACCGGGACGAGCGGGTGCACCAGCGTGACGACCGGGGTGTGCTGGCCGAACTCGGCCGGTTGAACGGCACCGACTCGGCCGTCGTGAACGACCCCGAGCTGATTGAGATGATCATGCCGGCGTTGCGCAGCGACTACCAGGCGATCGAGACGTACCGGCACGACCCGGCGCGGTCGGTCCGCTGTCCGGTCACCGTGCTCGTGGGCGACCAGGACCCCAGGGTCTCCCTGGCCGAGGCCGAGGCGTGGGCCGACCACACGAGCGCCGACGCCGATCTCCGGGTGTTCCGGGGCGGGCACTTCTATCTGACCGAGCGGATCGAGGAGGTCGCCGCCGTGGTGTCGGGCGCTCTCCTGGGGTCGGCCTCCGTCACCCGCGACTGACCGGCCCGGCCCCCGACCCCCACCCACCCGGGTGGCCCCCCGTGGCGGGTCCGTGGACGGCTACCGGCTGCTCCCGTCGGTGGCCGGGGCGGCGGGGACCGACTCCGCGAGCAGGGTGGCGAGTCCGGACCAGGTGTCGGTCACGGTCGCCCAGGCGGGCACACCGTCGGCCGGGGTCTGCTCGGCGGTTCCGCCCAGGAACAGGTAGCGGTGCTCGACGGTGTCCAGGTGAGCCAGTACGTCGAGCCGGTCGTCGACAAAGTGTGTCACCCCGAGGCGCTGGCAGACCGGGGACTTGTCCGCCCGCTCCCGGACGAAGTGCAGGTTGGCGGCGGGGATTTTGGTGCGGTCGAAGAAGTCGTGGTGCGTCAACCACGCCCGGGTGTTGGCGGCCACCTTGGGGCCGGCCTTCGAGACCAGGTGCACCCGGGCGGCGAACGGCCCGACGGTGAGCGTGGCGAGTGCGTCGAAGACTCCCGCCACGGCCGGTGTCTCCAGCGGCCGGCTGCCGAAGAAGGAGGTGTCCTCGTCCCGGTCGACGAGCGTGACGATCACGCCGCCCACGTCGACGCCGAGGGTCGGCGGTCGGGTGAGACCGGGTCCCCGGTACGGCGAGCGGCTCCGGCCCGGTCGCTGCTGCCCCACCCGTTGTCGTGCCACCGTCGACCTCCGACTCGCCGCGGGCGCACCCGTCCGCGAGCCAGGGTATCGGCGAGCGCCAACGGTGGCGGCGGCGCCGATGTCGCCGATCTCGCTCCCCGCCCGACTGGGCCCTCCCCGCCCGAACTGAGCCGCCCGCCGCCCGGTGCGCCGCACCGCCGCCTGGCGCGCGGCGTGCGGGGCGCGGCGCGCGGGGCCAGCGCCCGGCCGGTTCACCGGTGTCGTCGTCGCTTCAACCGTCGCCCCCGGTGCAGGAGATCGTCGAGGATCAGGGTCAGCCCGGCGCCGACCAGCCAGGAGTCCTTGGCGATGGCGGTGCCCGGCTCGGTGGGCCGGACACTGCCCTGCCGGCGTAGCCCCGGGGTGGCCCAGTAGACCCGCATCAGGCCGCCGCCGAGTCCGAGCAGGCCCGCCCCGACCAGCGCGGACGGAACGACCGGTAGCAGCAGGGCGCTGCCGATCGCGATCTCCGTGCCGGCGAGCAGCCGGGCGAAGGTGGGGGCGTCGAGCCGCCGCAGCGGGGGTACGGCGCCGGCCGCCATGCCGTGCAACCCCTCGGCCGCCTGCCCTTCCAGTGTCAACTTGGAGATGCCGGAATTCAGCACGAACGCGCCGATGGCCAGACGCAGCGGGGCGTGGGACAGGTTCATGATCACCTCGACCGGGTCGATGTGGTTTGCCCACCCGGCTACCCGATCAAGGCCGTCCCACACCCGCCGGCTAGTCCACCGGTTGGCCGGCGACCACCCTGCGGCCGGTGGTCGTCACCCCGGATTCCGCCCAGTTGTTGTCCTGCCTGCTCTGCCCCGGGCCGGTCCGGAGCGGACCGTACGTGTGGTGCAGGCCGAAGGTGTTGCCGGCGAGCACGACGTCGGTCGGGTTCGGGCCGTCCGGCGGGGCGGTGTCGAGCGTGTAGTTGCCGCCGTCGAAGTACGAGTTGACCACGCGGATGCGTCGGATCGGGTCGGGATTGCTGGACGGGTAGGTCAGGATGAGGCCGCCGGAGGCCCGCGAGTCGACCGACGCCTCGGCCGTGGTCGGGTCCTCCCCGGTGGCGAGGCTGAAGCTGTTGATCGAGCAGCGGTCCAGCAGCACCCCGCCCGCACCGCCGTCGACCTGTACGCAGTCGGAGTGGCTGCCCGGCGTCCGCTGCACGTCGCCGAACCAGCACCGGGTGAAGGTGTGCGCGTACCCGGTGGAGGGGGCGGTCCCGGGCTTGAGGTAGGTGTTGTCCGTACCGCCGAGGAAGAGGGTGTCGGTGGCGTCGGTCTGGCCGTTGCCCCAGGACACCAGCCCCTTGGTGTTCGGCGACCGGGTGACGATCCGGCAGTTGCGCAGGACGAGTCTGCGGCCCAGGTCCCGTTGGTGCTTGATCGTGTACGCGGCGTTGCCCACGTCGAGGTCGCCGACGATCTGGCAGTTGACCAGTGTGACGTTGTGCCGTACGTCCAGTGATCCGGTGATGTCCAGGTTCTCGAACACCTGCCCGTCCCGGGTGGTGACGACGGGACCGGAGGGTCGCAGGGTTCCGACCGGCCCGACGTTGGTCCGGGTCAACTGTTGACCATGGTTGATCCCGACCTGGTACTGCGCGCTGACCGGTGCGGAGAGCGCACCCGAGGCACGGTTGCGCAGCCGTACGGTGACGGTGGCCATCACGCGATCCCGGTCAGCACGAAGGTGGCGCCGGTACGGGCGATCTGGGTCCAGGTGCGCGACTCCGAGTCGGTGGCGACCGCCTGGAGTTCGTCCAGGATCGTGGTCACCACCACCGGTACGCCGCTCGCGCCCGACGTCTGGTTCCGTACGGTGAGGGTTATCTCGATCAGTTCCTCGTCGGCGTCGGCGCCGACGACGGTGAGGATCATGGTTTCGCCCGGGG
Organism: Micromonospora sp. NPDC050397; assembly: GCF_044901685.1. Taxonomy (NCBI): domain Bacteria; kingdom Bacillati; phylum Actinomycetota; class Actinomycetes; order Micromonosporales; family Micromonosporaceae; genus Micromonospora; species Micromonospora sp. NPDC050397. Next base: position 22,619 of record NZ_JBJDPS010000027.1, on the reverse strand, counting down.
CGAAGGTGCTCTTGTTCAAGGTCGCACTCGTGATGGTCGGAGCAGCCATGGCGGTTCCCTTCGACGGTCAGCTCTGGTCGAGTCGATCGGCCGTGCGTCCAGCCAACGCCCGTTGGGTAGCCGGCCGGAAGCTCTCTGTACAGATGGCGACGCTGTCGGCCGTTCTGTGTCGGAGTAAGGCACCATGACCTGCTCAAACGCATGATCAAGTGACCGTTCGGCATGGAGTTTAAGCAGCGCTATAGTGGCTCGTATAGCGCTGACTCGGCCGTGCTGCCGTCGGCGCGACGGAGAACCGACCGTGGAGAGAGGACAACATGTCCGTGCCAGTTCCCGAGGTGATCAACAAATACTTCGAGGCGACCGAGCGTCGTGACGCCGAGGCGATCGCGGCGTGCTTCGCCGACGACGCGGTGCTGACCGACGACGGCCAGACCCATCGCGGCCGGGCCGAGATCCGCCGGTGGCGCGACGAGGTGGCGACCGCGTTCGAGTACACCACCGAGATCCTCGGCGTGGAGTCCGGCGCCCCGGGACCCGGCGACGGCGGCTCCGGTGCCGACACCACCGCCGGGTACGTCGTCACGGCCCGGATCGAGGGCAACTTCCCCGGCAACGTGGTCGACCTGAAATACCGGTTCGAGCTGCGCCACGAGCTGATCCAACGGCTCACGATCGCCGTCTGACGGTAACCTCGCCAGAGCCGATCCGGGAGGTCGAACGTGCCGGTCCACGATTCCAACGGGGTCACCTGGGTGCTGGTGCCGGGTGCCGGCGGCAGCGCCTGGTACTGGCACCTCGTCGAGCCCGAACTGCGCCGTCGCGGGCACCGGGTGATCGCCGTCGACCTGCCCGCCGACGATCCCGCCGCCGGGTTCACCGAGTACGCCGACACGGTTGTCGACGCCGCGCGGGCGTACGGCGTCGACGGTGCCGTGGTGGTGGTCGGCCAGTCGATGGGCGCCTTCACCGCCCCGATCGTCTGCCAGCGACTGTCGGCGTCCCTGCTGGTGCTGGTCAACGGGATGATCCCGAAGCCGGGGGAGACCGCCGGGCAGTGGTGGGACAACACCGGACAGGAGCAGGCCCGGCGCGACAACGACCTGCGCGAGGGGCGCCTGGCCGCCGCCAGGTTCGACGTGCTGACGTACCTGATGCACGACGTGCCGCCGGAGGTGGTGAGGTCGGGACAGGGCCAGCACCGGGAGCAGTCCGAGACGCCGTTCGGTCAGGTCTGGCCGCTCACCGCCTGGCCCGACGTACCGACCAGGGCGTTGACCGGCCGGGACGACCGGTTCTTCCCGGCCGACTTCCAGCGCCGGGTCGCCGAGGAACGGCTCGGCATCACCCCCGACCTGCTGCCCGGCGGGCACCTGCTCGCGCTCGCCCACCCGGTCGAGCTGGCCGACCGGCTCGACGCGTACCGGATCGACGTCCTGACCGCTCCCGGCCGGGCGCCGAGCGTCGGATGATCGCGCCGGCCGTCGGCTGAGCGCGCGCCGGCCGTCGGCATCCGGCCCGGTCGGGCGGCTGCCGGCGGGACCCCGGCCGGGCTCTGACCAACCGGTACGGCGAGAATCGGCGCCGTGCCCGTACAGGAGATAACCGACCCCGACGACCAGCGGATCGCCGACTACCGCGCGCTCACCGACGTCGAGCTGCGTACCCGCTGGGAGCCGCCGCACGGCCTCTTCATCGCCGAGGGCGAACTGGTTCTGCGCCGGGCCCTGCGGGCCGGTTACCCGCCGCGTTCGTTCCTGGTCGACGCGAAGCGGGTCGACCAGCTCGGCGACCTGGACACCGGGGCGGCGCCGGTCTACGCGGCCAGCCCGGACGTGCTGGAGCGGGCGACCGGCTTCCACGTGCACCGGGGCGTGCTCGCCTCGTTCCACCGGCGGGAGCTGCCCAGCGTGGCCGAGGTGCTCGCCGCCGCCCGCCGGGTGGCGATCCTGGAGGACGTCAACAACCACACCAATCTCGGCGCGATCTACCGGGGTGCGGCGGCGCTCGGCATCGACGCCGTACTGCTCTCGCCGACCTGCGCCGACCCGCTCTACCGGCGCAGCGTACGGGTGAGCATGGGTGAGGTCTTCGCGGTCCCGTACGCGAAGTTCGAGCGCTGGCCGACCGGTCTGGACCAGGTACGGGAGGCGGGCTTCACGGTGCTCGCCATGACGCCGGCCCCGGACGCCGTACCGATGCAGCGGCTCACCCCCACCCAGCGTGAGCGGGCGGCGCTGCTGCTGGGCGCGGAGGGTCCCGGGCTGACCGAGGCTGCCCAGGCCGCCAGCGACGTCAAGGTGGTGCTCCCGATGCGGCGCGGGGTGGACTCGCTGAACGTGGCCGCCGCTGCCGCCGTCGCCTTCTGGGAGCTGGGCCGCGACGATCCGCTCTGACCCCTTGCCCCGCCGCACTACATTGACCCGGTTGGATGCTGGGGAGGCGTGGTGGACGGCGGATTCTCGATCCCGGTCCGGCCGGGACTGATCGCCCGGATGGCGTTCGCCCAGTTCTACTACTGGGCGGTGGTCGTCGCCGGGGGCATCCTGGTCGCGATCGAGCTTCCCGTGCTGCTCCTCGTCCGGGGCGAGATCTCCGGCCAACTGTCACCCGTGGGCCGGGTCCTGGTGGTGGTCGGCTGGCTGGCGCTCTGCGTACCGCTCTGGCGGGTGGCCCACCGGATCAACGTCTACTTCCTCGACCGTACGACCATGCGGCTGACGCCGACCACGCTCTTGCTCGGGCGCCACGAGCAGACGGTGGTCGACCTGGCCGACGTCCGGGCCGCGTACTTCGTGAGCCGGCACGGCCTGGGCGGACGCAGGGCGCGGGCGGCGAGCCGGCGGATGTTCAACGTACTGCTGCTGGTCATGACGGACGGGACGCTGGTGCCGCTGTCGCCGCCACCGGGCAGCTTCGTCGACCTGGAGCCGGTGCAGAGTCCGGGCGTGGGCGGCGTCATGTCGTTGGTACGGACGATCGTCGACCTGCTCGAACCGGTGTTGCAGGAGAACGAGCCGCCGCCGCCCGAGGCGCTGCCGTTCCTGCACCCGCTGGAGGCGAACCGTCGCTACGACCCGACCCGGCTCCCGTCGACCTCGTTAGGGTGGAAGCTGGTCCGTTCCACCTGGCTGTAGGCCGAGCGCGCGCTGGCTGTAGGCCGAGCGCGTGGTCGGTCCAGCCGGGCGGGCGGTACGGTGGCCGTCGTGCTGCCTACTGTCCGTGAAGTCCTCGCCCTGGACCCGGTGCGGCACGGCTCTCCCCGGCTGGTGGCCGGGGAGAGCGGTCTGGACCGGTTTGTCCGGTGGGTGCACGCCGCCGAGGTGCCGGACATCGCCGCCCTGCTCAACGGCGGTGAGCTGGTCCTCACCACCGGCATCGGGCTGCCGACCGACGACGCCGGGCTGCGTGCGTTCATCGGCGAGCTGGCCGAGGTCGGGGTCTCCGGACTCATGGTCGAGCTGGGTCGGCGTTACCCGGCCAGCGTGCCCCGGGTCATGATCGCGGCCGCCGACCGTCACGGCCTGCCCCTGGTCGAACTGCGGGAGGGGACGCCGTTCGTCCGGATCACCGAGGCGGTGCACGCGCACATCGTGGATGCCCAGCTCACCGAGTTGCGGGCGACCGAGGAGATCCACCAGCGGTTCACCGACCTGTCCGTCGAGGGGGCCGAGCCGGCCGAGGTGGTGCACCAGGCCGCCAAGCTGGCCGGCGCACCGGTGGTGCTGGAGAACCTCTCCCGGCAGGTGCTGGCGTACGACACCGCCGGAGAGCCGGCCGAGGTGCTGCTCGGGGGCTGGGAGCAGCGGTCGCGGCGGATCCGGCCGGTCGGGCGGACCGGATACGACCCGGACGCCGGCTGGCTGGTCACCACGGTCGGTGCCCGGGGTCAGGACTGGGGCCGGCTGCTGCTGCGTTGGGCCGGCACCGACCTGGGGCCGACCACCGGCGCCCTGCGGACCGCCGCCCCGACCGGCGGCAGCCCGCCGACCAGGCTGACCATCCTGCTCGAACGGGCCGCCTCCACGCTGGCCCTGGGCCGGCTGATCCAGCGCGACGCCGAGGGGCTGGAACGGCAGATCCACCGGAACCTGCTCACCGCGCTGCTGGACCACGCCCGCCCGGTGGACGAGGTGGCGCTGCGGGCGCGGGCGCTCGGGGTGACCCTCGACCGTCGGCACCTGGTCGGGGTGGTGGTCCGGCACCGCGCCGACGAGGCCGGCACCCAGGCCGCGCAGGCCCGGTTGCGGGACCTGGCCGACGCGGTCGGGCAGGCGCTGCGTGAGGCCGAGCTGACCGGGCTGGCGAGCGCGCTGGACGACCAGGCGGTCGGGGTGCTGCTGGCACTGCGGGACCCGGCCGTCGAGGAACGCTCACTGTCCGCGTTCGCCGCCGCGCTCTCCCGGGTACGGCGAGGCGCCCACCCGGCCGGTCCGGCGGGTGCTCCGGAGCCGGTGATCGTCGCGGCCGGCTCGGGTGTCGACTCGCTGCGCGAGGCGCGGCGGTCACTGGTCGAGGCCCGGCAGGTGGCCGACGCCGCCCGGCGGGGCCGGCACGACCTGGCCGTGTTCCGGTTGCCGCACGTCGGGCTGGCCGGGCTGCTGCACCTGCTGCGGGACGAGCCCCGGTTGCAGACCTTCGTCGAGCGGGAACTCGGTCCGCTGCTCGCGTACGACGCGGAGCATCCGAAGGAGCGGCTGCTCGGCACCCTGCGGGCGTACCTGGAACACGGCCGGAACAAGTCGGCGGCGGCCACCGCCGCACACCTGTCCCGGCCGGCCTTCTACGAGCGGCTGGCCCGGATCGCCCGGATCCTCGGGGCCGACCTGGACACGGTCGACGACACCCTCTCCCTGCACGTCGCCCTCCTCGCCCTCGACGCCGTCCGCGACTGAAGGAAGGGCCCCTTGTTAACGCATAGCGTTAACAAGGGGCCCTTCCTTGCGCTTGGTGAGAGTGGGTTACTCGTCGAGGGCGGCGCGGGCCTTGGCGTACGCGGGTGGGACGAAGTTCGGGCCGCCGGGGGTGAAGACGTCCGAACTCGCGGCGGTGGCCCAGGCCGCCGACGGCACCACGGCGACCAGCGCGCGTACGACCGAGGCGTCGCGCCACTGCTCCTGCTCGGCGAGCAGGCCGAGCGCGACCACCGACTCCTCGACCTCGCCGACGCACTCGAACGGCTTGTGCGCGTCGATGCCGAGCAACTCCAGATAACCCGGGACCTGGAACGAGTCGTCCAACAGGTCCACCCCGAAGATGTTCACCAGCCGCTCGCGTGGCATGAACGGGGCCAGGGCCAGGAAGACAAACCGGCACTTGGGGCAGTCGCCGCACCAGCGGGCGCTCGGGTCGTGCAGCCGGAACGCGGCGTTGCAACTCGTCACCACGTCGTCGTACCGGTCGAACTGGGCGAACAGCTTCGCGATGTGCAGCTCCGACAGCGGGCGCAGCAGCGAGAAGTACGGTTCGGTCAGGCCGGCGTGCCCGGCCAACGCGTCCCGGAGCAGCCCCTCGGCCTCGACGCCCTTGGACCACTGGTGGTTGATCTCGTGGCCGTTCCAGATCAGGTTCGGGTCGGACGCGGAACGCTCGTTCGACATCACCACCGGCCCGAGCCCGTGCAGTACGGCGGTGGCCACCGAGATCAGCGAGTTGATCGCGGTCACCGGGATGTGGCCGTTCAGCGCGCCGGCCGCGTTCAGCTCGAACAGCTTCGGGTCGATCCGTCGGCGGGCGGCCAGCGCGGTGAGCCCGGACGCCTGGTTGACCGAGACGATCACCGGATTCGGGTTGACCGAGAACGGCACCGGGTCGAAGCCGCCCCGGCGCAGCGCCTCCAGGCTGACGATCGAGTCCTTGCCACCACCGACCGCGCTGAGCGGACGGCCGGCGGAGTTGTCCAGCGGGGTCGGCTCCGGCACCCGGCCGGGCGGCACCTCGGGCGTCAACTCCAGCACGTACGGCAGGTCGTTGCGGTACGCGTACTCCGCCAGGCCCTTGGTGTAGGCGGCGGTGACCAGCGCGACGGCGGCCTCGCCCAGCGGCGCCGGCAGCAGCAGCCGGGGCGGGGCGGCCGCCTTGTAGTAGCTCACCCCGGCCACCAGGTGGAGCAACTCCAGCACCCGGCGGAACGTCGCCTCGGTCTGTGCCGAGGGCGGGGTCGGCGGCACCGGGAAGGTGACCACCTCGGTGAACCGCAGCTCCTGGTCGGGGCCGGACAGGGCGTAGTCGAAGGATGCGGTGCCGGTGGCGAGATCGACCGAGTACGACGGGAACGAGAAGTCGGTCAGTTGCCTGAGTTGTCCGTTGCGCACAGGCCATAGTAGTCCCGCCCGCCTGTCCGGCGGATCTCAGCCGGAGGATCCGACCCCGCTCACGGGTTGCCGCCGGCCCTTGCTGGCCCCGCCTATTCTCGACCCTGGTGTCGGGATCGGGCCCTTGTTACCGCTTTCCGGCGACCGGCGACCGGCGACCGGCGACCGGCGACCGGCGACCGGCGGGGCCGGTCCTGGCCGTGGTGGCGTCGGCGGTCCGGAAGGGAAGATCGATGACGGCATACCGGGTGCGGCGGCGCGCGAACCCCAGCGGTGGTCCGGCCCGGCGACTGGCCCGGCTGGTCCCGCACACCGACCCGGTCGCGGTCACCGGCATCGGCCTGTCGATCGCCCTCTCCGTCGCGCTCGACCTGACCGGCGCCGCCTCGGGGGTCGAGTCCCTGCTCGCCGGTCTGCTGGGCACCACCGTCTCGTTGCTGGTCGACTCGATGGCGCGGGCCGAACGCCGGTTCGAACTGCGCACCCTGGTCGCCGGCACGCCGTGGATGAACGAGGCGCTGGGGCCGATCGTGGCGGGGACCCGCGAGGCGATCGAGCACTATCCCGGGACGCCGGTCGCGGCCGAGGCGCGCAGCCGGTTCGACCGGTTCCGGATCGAGACCGAACACCTGCGTACGGGTCGGATCGTCCGATCCGGCGACGACTACCGCGACCTCGCCGGGGCGGTACGCGACTGTGTCACCCGGCTCGACGCGATGGCGAACGTGGCACCCCGGACCGGTGAGGCGAGTTGGTGGAGCACCGACTTCGGTCGTTACTACTGGACGCTCAACCTGGACGCGCTGGCCCGTGGGGTGCGGATCAGCCGGATCTTCGGCTACCACACGTACAGCGACGAACTGCGTGAGCTGGTCGAGACGCAGCGGCGGGCCGGAGTACGGGTCGGGCTGCTGCCGTACGGCACGGTCGACCGCAGCCTCGACCTGAACCTGGCGGTCTGGGACGGTACGAGCGCCTGGCAGGGCCGGACCGGCCCGCACGGCGAGATCAGCGAGAACGTCTTCTCGGTCAACCCCGACGACCTCGACCGGCTGGTGGCCGCCTTCCGGACCTGCGAGCGGGCCGCCACCTTCACCGACCCGCCGGTCGGCCGGGACTGAGATGCACCGACCGGCGCGCACTCCCGGGCGATCATGAGCTGGACGACGGTGCTGGTGGTGACGGCGGTGGTGTGGCTGGTCACCCTGATCCGTTCGGTACGGTGGCGGGCGTTTGTCTACAGCCTGCCGCTGCCGATGACCGTCGCGCTGGTCGGCTCCAACCATCCGGTCGACGGTACGCAACTGCTCGGCGTGGTCGGGCTGAACCTCTTCTTCCTCACCGTCACCGTCGGGTACCTCCGCCTCGGGCTGCCGATCCTGCTCGCCGACGCGCTCGGTCTCGGCGTCTACCTGGTGCTGAGCGCGGCGTTGCTGCGGATCGGGCCGCTGGCGTTCGGACCGACCCTGGTCGGCGTCCTGGGGCTCTGGTTGGTCGTGACGGTGTGGCTGCGGCGGCGGGCCGGACCGGCGCCACCGCGACCGTCCCGGCAGCCGTTGCCGGCGCCCCTGCGGCTGCTGGTCGTGCTGGCCGGGTCGACCGTGACGGTGCTGCTCGGCGAGCAGTTGCGGGGCATGGTGGTGACGTTTCCGTACTCGGGGGTGCTGGTCGCCATCGAGAGTCGACACGACCTGGCCGAGTTCAGCCGCCACTTCGCCGGCAACAGCCTGGGCCTGGTCGGTTTCCTCGCCGGCTACCACTGGCTGGCCGACGGTACGCAGACCCTGGCGCTCGCCGGTGCCTGGACCGGGTACGCGCTCACCGCCGTGCTGATCCGGCTGCCACGGTGGTGGCGACCGAGGCTGCTCCCCGAGCACTGACCGTCTTCGCCCCGAGCACTGACCGTCTTCGATCAGCGGGCCGCCGGCCCGGGACCGGTCGGGGGTGTGGTGCCGTGCGGTGCCGGGGTGGGACCGGTCGGTGGGGTGTCGCCGTGCGGTGGCGGGTGTGCCCGGAGCCAGCGCAGCACCACGGCACCGGCCAGGTAGCTGGCCACGGCGGCGCCGGGCAGGCCGAGCGCTTCGGGCGCGTCCTTCGCGGTGAGGCTGTTGTCGAGCAGTGCCGCCACCACGGCGGCGATGCCGGCACCGGTGACGGTCGCCCGGGGGATCGGCCGGGACAGCGCGCCGAGCGGTCCCCGTGGTCGCCCGTCCGGTCCGGTCCCCGGTCGGCCGCCCGGCGGCCCGGCCCGCAACCGGCGGGGGAGCAGGCGGGGCGGGCGCCCGCCCCGGGTCTCGATCGGACTGAACAGGGCCACCAGGACGGTCAGCACCAGGCCCAGCGCGACCAGCCAGGGCAGCCGCCAGAGCCACCAGGCGCCGCTGCCGACCGTCGGGGTGGGCAGCGCGTCCAGCGCGTGCAGCGCGCCGACCAGCAGCACCGCGGCGGTGATGTGCCAGAGGAAGACGGTCAGCACCACCACGTTCGCCGCCACCACCAGCAGCCACGGACGGGTCCGGCGCAGCCAGCGTTCCGCCGGGCCGCGCAGCAGCAGGATCAGACCGAGCTGCCAGGCGGCGTTGGCGAGCAGGGCGAGGCTGGGCGGGGACATGTTGTGCAGCCGCTCGCGCGGAATGTTGACCATGCTCACCGGGTACGGGCCGGCGAGCGTCAGGGCCAGCAGCGCGGCGAACCCGCCGAGCAGCAGGCCGACGCCGACCCGTGGCCCCATCGGCAGCCGGGTACGTCGCAGCCCCCGTCTGTTCCCGACCCCGGTACGGGTGTCCCGCCAGGCGTACCCGAGCTGGTGGACGGCGAGCCAGCCGAACAGGAAGCTGCCGCTGGCGGTCTCCTGTGGCCCGGTCAGCCGCCCCACGTCACCGGCAGCCACCAGCACCAGCAGCACCAGGGGCACGGCGAGGCCGTACTGCCGGTGCAGGGCGTACGTCGCCGGGGTCAGGGCCACCACGGCCAGGTAGGCGGCGAGGAACCAGAGCGGGATGGTGGCGAACCAGATCACCGGGCGTACCTGCTCGGCGTCCGCGCCGACCAGTTGCGCGGCGAGTGCGGCGACGGCCAGTACCAGGATCAGCGCGGTGGTGGGCCGCAGCAGTCGCGCGGTCCGGTCCAGCAACCAGTCGACCGCCCGCCCGCCGCGTCGGCGGTGGCTGCTCAGCGAGGCGGCGTTGGCGTACCCGCCGACCAGGAAGAAGATCGGCATGACCTGGAACAGCCAGGTCCCGGGCCGTCCGGCCGGGATGTCGACCAGGGCCGAGTGCCCGGTGAGCCGACCCGCCCGGTCGTAGTCGATCACGATGATCAGCCAGTGGCCGAGCACCACGGCGGCGATCGCCAGCGCGCGGAGCAGGTCGAGGTAGCGTTCCCGTTCGGCGGGCGTGTCCCGGGCGAGCTGCCCCAGCCGACGCCGCATGTGACCAGGTTAGGGCGGTTCGGCGGACCGGGTCGGCAAACCGCCCGATGCCGTCGGTCGGGTCGGGTGACCGTGACGCTGACCGGTAGTGATCAGTAGTGCCGCAGCCACCGGTGCAGTTCGACCGGGTCGGTGACCTCGGGCAGCGTACGGGCGGCGAGCCAGGCGGCGCCGACCGCACCGTCGCCCGCGATCAGCAGTGGTGCCTGCGGCCATTGTCGGGCCAGGCTCGTGGCCACCGCCCGGGTCAGCGGCCCCTCGCCGCCGATCGGAGCCGCGCCGATCGAGGCGGCGTCGGGCGAGGCGGCGTCGGGCGAGGCGGCGTCGGGCGAGGCGACGCCGGACGAGGCAGCGCCGATCGGAGCCGCGCCGGGCGGCGGCGGGCCCGGCGGGGCGGTCGGGGTCGGGGCGCTGAGCAGGCCGCCGCCGAGCACGATCGGCGTGCTGTCGCCGGCCGGTCGGACCCGGGTCACGCTCGCGACGAGCTGTTCGGCGGCCGAGTCGACCAGCGCGCGGGCGGCCGGGTCACCGTCGCGTGCGGCCCGGAAGACCAGCGGGGCGAGCCGGGCCAGCGCGACCGGCGGGCGTACGGTCGCGGCCCGGATCAGTTCGCCCACGAGCTGACGCGGTGGGCCGGTCAGTTCGGCCGAGCCGAGCAGTTCGGTGAGTACCAGCGCGCTGAGCGGACTCGGCCGGGCCCGTGCCGGATCGTGCTGAGCCTGCGCCGGATCGTGCTGAGCCTGCGCCGGATCGAGCTGAGCCTGCGCCGGATCGAGCTGAGCCTGCGCCGGATCGTGCTGGGCCTGCGCCGGATCGAGCTGGGCCCGTGGGGGATCGAGCGGGCCGGGGCGTACGCCGTCCGCCGGGGCCGGGTGCGCGTCGAGGGCGGCCAGGGTGTGCCGGACGGCTTCGCGACCGAGCCAGAATCCGGAGCCGGCGTCGCCGAGCAGCCAGCCGTGGCCGTCGGCGACCCGGTGCAGGCGGAGCTGTCGTACCTGGGCCGCGATCGCTCCGGTCCCGGCGATCAGGACGGTGCCGTCGGGCGTCGGCGTCGCGCAGGCGTAACCGACCAGGGCGTCGCCGTGTACGTCGTACCGGCAGCGCAGCCCCGCGTCGTGCCACGCCCGGTCGTACGCGGCGCGGGTGTTGGGGTCGTGGTGCCACCGGCCGGCGCCGGCCAGGCCGATGGCGCCGGCCCGGACCCGGGTGGGGTCCAGGTCCCCGAGTGCGGTGTGCAGTGCGGTCCGGACCCGTTCGGCGGCGGGCTCGGCACCGTGACTGGTCGGGTTGCCGCCGTCGGCGGTGCCGGCGCCGAGTTGTTCACCCGTTAACGAGACGACCACCGCCCGGGTCGAGCTGCCGCCCACGTCGAGCCCGATCACCAGGGGGTCGGGCGGTGGCGGCACGTTGCCTCCAGGTTGGTGGTCGCGGGTGCTGTTCATGCTGGTGGATTGAGGTGTAACGAACAAGTTTCCGGCTTGGGTACGGCTCTCGCGCGAGGTAACGGTTTGAAAACTTCACCCACAGCCTTGACATGGAGGGGGTGTTAGTAAGAACTTTTACCACTAACAGTTAACACTCCTTCCGGAAGGCGTTCACATGGTCGATCACGAGGTGGATACCGCCGCGCGGAGCGCGGTGGTCGACGCCGAGGCGTTCGACCGGCGACTAGCCGCCGGACTCTCTCCGAGCGACAGCGTCCTGGTACGCGTCCGCGCCCGGCTGCCGGAGTTCACCGGCGCCCTGCAACGCGTCGCCGAACAGGTGCTCGCCGACCCGGAGACCGCTGCCCGCTCCACCATCGTCGAACTCGCCGAACGCAGCGGCACCTCACCGGCCACGGTGACCCGGTTCTGCCGGGCGATGGGCTTCGAGGGCTACGCCGACCTGCGGCTGGGCATAGCGGCCGAGACCGGCCGGGCCCGCTCCGCCGGTTGGACCGTCGACATCGGCCGGGAGATCCAGCCGGGCGACCCGCTGGAGCGGGTGCTCGGACAGATCATGGCCGCCGACACCCGGGCCATGCACGACACCGCCACGCTGCTCGACCTGGCCGAGGTCGAGCGGGCCGCCGAGGCGGTCGCGGCGGCGTCCCGGGTGAACATCTTCGGCGCCAGCGGCAGCGCCCTGGTCGGTGCCGAGATGCAGTTCAGCCTGCACCGCATCGGGGTGGCCGCCTGGTCCTGGCACGACGTGCACGAGGGGCTGGCCAGCGCCGCACTGCTGCGCGAGGGCGACGTGGCGCTCGGCATCTCGCACACCGGCGAGACCCGGGAGACGATCGAGATGCTGGCCGAGGCGGGTAGCCACGGCGCCACCACGGTCGCGTTGACCAGCTTTCCCCGCTCGCCGCTGGCGGAGCTGGCCGACATCGTGCTGCTCACCGCCAGCCAGGCCACCACGTTCCGGCCGGACGCGCTCTCCGCGCGGCACCCGCAACTGGTCGTGCTGGACCTGCTCTACATCGCGGTCGCCCAGCGGACCCACGACGTCGCCCACGCGGCGTTCCAGCGGACCGCGCGGGCCGTCGGCGGGCACAAGGCCGCGAAGGAGGTACGGGGATGAGCGTCGCGCACCAGACCGGTCGGAGCGGGCACGTGGTCAGCATGCAGGGTTATGCCGAGGCGTTCCGGCCGCTGCTCGACCGGCTGCTGGACACCTCCGTCGACGGGGTGGGCCGGGCGGCCGACCTGGTCGCCGCCAGCCTGCGCGAGGGCGGGGTGCTCCAGACCTTCGGCGCCGGTCACTCCGAGGCGTTCGCCGCCGAACTGGTCGCCCGCGCCGGTGGGCTGGTCCCGACCAACAAGCTTTCCCTGTCCGACCTGGTGCTCTACGGCGATGCTCCGCCGGAGGTGCTGACCGACCCGAAGCTCGAACGTGATCCCACCATCGCCCACCAGCTCTACGCGCTCGCGGCGCCGCAGCCGCGCGACGTGTTCGTGGTGGCGTCCCAGTCCGGCATCAACGGCTCGATCGTGGAGCTGGCGAGGCTGGTGAAAGAACGCGGTCACGACCTGATCGCGGTCACCTCGGTCGAGCACACGGCTCGGGTCGCCCCACGGCACCCTTCCGGGCAACGGCTCGCCGACATTGCCGACGTCGTGCTGGACAATGGCGCGCCGTACGGTGACGCACTGCTGCCGTTGGACGGCGGCGGCGCGGTCTGCGCGGTCTCCTCGGTCACCACCGCGCTGCTGGCGCAGTTGTTGACCGCCGAGGTCGTGCGACGGTTCCACGTCGTGGGAGAGGTACCCCCAATTTACCGATCCGCGAACGTCCCCGGCGGGGACGAGCACAACACCGCCCTGGAGTCGCGGTACGCCGGTCGCATCCGGCGCACCGCCTGACCCCGACCTTTTGTGGCGACGACGAAACCAAACCGAGGAGACGAAGATGTCTGTAACCCCCGACAGCCCGTCGGATCTCACCCGGCGCACCGTTTTGCAGCGGGCGGCGGCGGCCGGCCTGCTCGCCGTACCGGCCGCGGGTCTGCTCAGCGCCTGCGCCACCAGCGGTGACAGCGAGACGCAGGAGCAGAGCGAGGGCACCAAGAGCGCCGAGAACCCGTTCGGTGTCAAGGAGGACGCCGCGCTCGAGGTGGTCATCTTCAACGGTGGCTACGGCGACAAGTACGCCACCGACGTGCACGAGCCGCTCTACAAGAAGAAGTTCCCGAAGGCGGAGGTGAAGCACGAGGCCAGCCAGGCCATCTCGACCGTGCTCCAGCCCCGCTTCGCCGCCGGCACCCCGCCGGAGTTCGTCAACAACTCGGGTGAGAAGTCGCTGGACTTCGGTGCCCTGGTCGCCGACGGCCAGCTTCAGGACCTGACCGAGCTCTGGGACGCGCCGTCGGTCGACGACGCGTCGAAGAAGGTCCGGGACACCGTGGTCCCCGGCACCATCGACGTCGGCTCGTTCAACGGCAAGCCGTACGTGCTGTACTACGTCTCCACCGTGTTCGGCCTCTGGTACTCCGGCAAGCTGTTCAAGGACAACGGTTGGGCTCCCGCCAAGACCTGGGAGGAGTTCACCGCACTGCTTGACAAGATCAAGGCCAAGGGCATCACCCCGTTCGGGTACGCGGGCGCGAACGCGCCGTACTACGTCTGGAACGTGATCCTCACCCACGCGGCCAAGATCGGCGGGCCCGAGGTGCTGAAGAACATCGACAACCTGGAGCCGGGCGCCTGGACCGCCGCACCGGTCAAGCAGGCCGCCGCCGCGTGGGCCGAGATCGGCGCCAAGTACATGGACAAGAGCTTCGAGGGGCTGAAGCACACCGACGTCCAGTTGCTGCAGAACCAGTACAAGGTCGGCTTCTACCCCAGCGGTGACTGGCTGGAGAACGAGCAGGCCAAGGACACCCCGCCCGGCTTCGAGTACCAGATGATGCCGATCCCGAGCCTGACCGCGTCGGACAAGCTGCCGGCCGGTACGGTCCGCGCCACGGCGGCCGAGGGTTACTTCGTCTCGGCCAAGAGCAAGAACCCGCGTGGGGCGATGGAGTACATGCGCCAGATGCTCTCGGTCGAGGGTGCCAAGGGCTTCACCAACGTGGTCAAGTCGGCTACGGTCGTCACCGCCGCGTCCTCCGGGTACGCGTTCCCGCCCGGTGTGGCCAGCTCGCAGGGCGCGCTCGCCGCCGCCGGTCAGAACGTGGTGAACCTGTTCTTCGACGGCTGGTACAAGGAACTCGACACCGAAGCCCGTACGGCGACGAACGAGCTGATGTTCGGCCGGATCAACGCCGACGCCTTCTGTGAGCGGATCCAGAAGAAGGCCGACGCGATCAAGGCCGACTCGTCCGTCACCAAGTTCAAGCGCTGATCGGAGCGTAGGTCATGCGGCACGGCAAGTATCCGTTCGTGATCGGCTTCCTGGCCGCTCCGGTGCTGTTGTACTCGGTCTTCGTGATCGCCCCGTACGCCCAGGCGTTCCAGATCTCGATGACCAACTGGAGGGGATTGTCCGCCCCGAAGTGGGTGGGCTTCGACAACTACCGACAGTTGTTCGATGACCACCGTTTCTGGCAGGCGATCCAGCATCACCTGGTACTGCTGCTCGCCCTGCCGCTGATCACCATCGCCATCGCGCTGTTCTTCTCGTTCATGCTCAACGTGGCGGGCAGGAGCAGCGGCGGCAAGCGGTCGGGGGTCTGGGGTTCGAAGTTCTACCGGGTGGTGTTCTTCTTTCCCCAGGTCCTCGCCGTGGCGATCATCGCGGTGCTGTTCCAGACGGTCTACCGGCCGAACGAGTCCGGTCTGATCAACGGCGTCCTGATGAAGTTCGGGCTGGACCCGATCCTGTTCCTGGTACGACCGAACCTCGCGCTCTGGTCGATCCTCGGGGTGCTGGTCTGGCAGGCGGTCGGCTTCTACGTGGTGCTCTTCTCCGCCGGCATCGCGTCGATCCCGGGTGAGATCTACGAGGCGGCCGAGATGGACGGTGCCAGCCGGATCACGCTCTTCTTCCGGGTGACCCTGCCGCTGCTCTGGGACACCCTCCAGGTCGCCTGGGTCTACCTGGGCATCGCCGCGTTCGACGCGTTCGCCGTCGTGGCGGTCCTCTCGGTCGACAACGGCGGTCCGGACGGTGCCACCACCGTCCTGGCGCTGGAGATCTACCGCAACGCCTTCACCTACTCGAAGTACGGGTACGCCTCGGCGATGGGTGTGGCGCTGTTCTTCCTGACCATCACGTTCGCAGTGTTCACGCTGCGGGTAACCAAGCGGGAAAGCGTCGAGTACTGATGGGTACACAGTTGACGACGACAAGGACCGGCCAGCCGGACGGTCCAGACCCTCGGCCGCTCCCGCCGGTGGAGCGACCGCGACGCGGCAAGCGCGGCCCCCGGGGCGAGGTGAGCCTGCTCAACGGGGTCGGCCACCTGGTGCTGCTCTTCTGGGCAGTGATCGTGGTGGTGCCGATCATCTGGGTCTTCCTGGCCTCGTTCAAGAACACCACGGAGATCTTCAGCAGCCCGTGGACCCTGCCGGCGGAACTGCGCTGGGAGAACTGGGGCCGGGCGTGGACCAAGGCGCGGGTCGGCCGCTACTTCCTGAACAGCGTCCTGGTGGTCAGCTTCAGCACCTTCCTCACCATGCTGCTCGGGTCGATGGCCGCGTACGTGCTGGCCCGGTACAGGTTCTGGGGCAACCGGTTCATCTACTACCTGTTCGTCTCCGGGTTGGCCTTCCCGGTCTTCCTGGCCCTGGTCCCGCTCTTCTTCGTGGTGCGCAACCTGGGCCTGCTCAACACGCACACCGGTCTGGTGCTGGTCTACACCGCGTACTCGCTGCCGTTCACCGTGTTCTTCCTGGTGGCGTTCTTCCGAACGCTGCCGAACTCGGTGGCCGAGGCGGCGATGATCGACGGTGCGTCGCACACCAGGCTGTTCTTCCAGGTCATGCTGCCGATGGCGAAGCCCGGCATGATCAGCGTGACGATCTTCAACATCATCGGTCAGTGGGCGCAGTACCAGCTACCCCTGGTCCTGCTCTCCAACGCCAAGGACAAGTGGGTGCTCACCCAGGGCATCGCCGACATCTCGGTCAACGCCGGGTACGAGGCGGACTGGTCCGGCCTCTTCGCGGCACTGACCATCGCCATCCTGCCGATGATCATCGTGTACGCGATCTTCCAACGTCAGATCCAGTCCGGCCTGACCGCCGGCGCCGGCAAGTGAGCGCACGGGAGATCCCGACGTACCGGTAGGTGACGCCGACCGGCGGGCGACCCCGCGCCGGTACGGTAATCCGCGTCGCACTGCCCGGCCCAACCGATCAACAATGTCGGAGGGGCCGGGCAGAATCGGCTTCGTGCTGGTGGCGGTGGTGCCCGAGGAGGGCGGCGGGGGCGAGTGGCGCCCGTTGCATGCCGACGGCAGCCCCGCCGGCCCGGCCGAACGGGTGCCGGACCTGGCCGAGGCGATGGCCGAGCGGGAGCGGCGGGAGCGACCACGCTGGGTCCTGCCCTCCACCGGGTCGAGTTACCCGTCGCTGCGCCGGGCCGGCGTGCGCCTCGACCGCTGTCACGACATCGAGCTGACCGAGGCGCTGCTGCTCGGTCACGCCGGCCGATGGGGTGAGCCGAGGTCGCTCGCCGCCGCCTGGGCCCGGCTGACCGGGGCGCGGGTGCCGCCCGATCCGACGCCGCGCGCCGCCGTCCCGCCCGGGAACAACCAGGCCGCCCTCTTCGAACCGGCCCCCGACACCCCGACCGTGGACCTGGCCGCGCTGGTCGGGGTCTACGCCGACCAGCTCACCCGGATCGCGGCGACGGCCGAGCCGGGGCGGTTCCGGCTACTGGTCGCGGCCGAGTCCGCCGGTGCGCTGATCGCGGTCGAGATGGGCGCGGACGGGCTGCCCTGGTCCGCCGACGTGCACGACGCACTCCTGGTGGACCTGCTCGGTGAGCCGTCCCCGGTGGGCGGGCCGCCGCGTCGGCTGGCCGATCTGGCGGCCCGGATCGCGCAGGCGTTCGGGGTCCGGCAACTGCACGCCGAGTCACCGGCCGAGGTGCTGCGCGCGTTCGCCCGAGCCGGCATCGAGCTGCCCAACACCCGGGCCTGGGTGCTGCGCGGGGTGGACCATCCGGCGGTTCCGCTGCTGCTGGAGTACAAGGAGCTGTACCGGATCTGGACCGCGCACGGCTGGGCCTGGCGGGACGCCTGGGTGCGTGGCGGACGGTTCCGCCCGGAGTACGTCCCGGCCGGTGTGGTCTCCGGCCGCTGGGCGACCCGGGGCGGGGGAGCGTTGCAGATTCCCAAGGTGGTGCGCCGGGCGGTCCGGGCGGACCCGGGGTGGCGGTTCGTGGTCGCCGACGCCGGTCAGTTGGAGCCCCGGGTGCTGGCCGCGGTCTCCGGCGACGCCCGGTTGGCCGCCGCCGGTGGTGCCGGTGACCTCTACGCGGCGCTCGCCCGGGACGCGTTCGACGGTGACCGGCCCCGGGCGAAGCTGGCCCTGCTCGGCGCCATGTACGGCCAGACCGGCGGCTCGGCGATCCCGGCGCTGGCGGTGCTGCGGCGCAGTTACCCGACCGCCTTCGGTTACGTGGAGGCGGCGGCCCGCACGGGTGAGGCGGGCGGGCTGGTCCGGTCGTGGTTGGGACGTACCTGCCCGCCGTCCTCGGTCGGGGTGGGTGAGGACGGCGAGCCGGTGGATGTCGAGACGCGTCCGGAGACCGACCCGTTCGGGCCGAGGGCGCGGGCCGCCGCCCGGTCCCGGGGCCGGTTCACCCGCAACTTCGTCATCCAGGCCACCGCCGCAGAGTGGGCGTTGACGCTGCTGGCCGTGCTGCGCGGGGAGCTCGCCGGCACGAGCGCGCAGCTCGTCTTCTTCCAGCACGACGAGGTGCTGGTGCACTGCCGGGAGGAGGAGGCGGCGCGGGTGGCGGAGGTGGTGCGGGCGGCCTCGGACCGGGCCGGGCGGCTGCTCTTCGGCGACAGCCCGGTCCGCTTCCCGGTCGACGTATCCGTGGTTGATTGCTACGCTGACGCGGAGTAACTCCGACTTTGCCCCTTTTGATGCCGATACCTGAGCGCGACCCGGTCGTTGGGACCGGTGTGCGTACGACGTAGGTCGACGCCGGGCGGAAGGTGACGCAGCTGAGTCGGATCGCAGGAATGATCATCGCCGCGGGCGGGGGGCGCCGGATCGGTGGCCCGGAGGCGTTGCTGCACCAGGGTGAGCGACCGCTGGTGAATCAGGTGCTCGACACCGTACGCGAAGCCGGGTGCGACCCGGTCGTGGTGGTCCTCGGGGCCGCCGCGGAACAGGTCAGGGCCGCGGCCGACCTCTCCGACGCCACCGTCGTGGTGAACCGGTCCTGGGGGACCGGGATGGGCTCCTCGATGCGGATGGGCCTGGACACGCTGAGCGCCCCGGACATCGAGGCGGTGGTGGTGGTGCCGGTGGACATGCCCGGCCTGACCAGCGCGGCGATCCGCCGGGTGACCGCGCTGCCGTACCCGGACGTGCTGGTCTGCGCCACCTACGCCGGGCTGCGCGGGTATCCGATGCTCTTCGGCCGGCGGCACTGGGCCGGTATCGCCACACTGGCCAACGCCGACGTCGGGGCGCGTCCCTACCTGCTCGCGCACAAACACCAGATCGTCGACATCGCGTGTGACGCGGTCGCCGACGGGAGCAGGGTGGACTCGCCGGAGCTGATGGCGCACTGGGGACTGACCGTGCAGGTGCCGGCCCAGCGGGTGGCGGTCTAGCGCGTACGGACGTCCACAGACGTCACGGAGCCGGTGCCCGGGATCGGGCGCCGGCTCCGGCGGGGTTGCGGCCCTGGTCAGATCTCGATGTTGAACCGGGACAGCACCGACGGTGCCACCAGTCCCACCGCCGCGAGCAGCGAGACCACCGTGAACGCGACCCGCAGCACCTTCGTCTCGACCTTGCCGCCGACCTCCACCGCGATCTTGTTCGGCAGGCCGATCATCCACCACATCCGGCGCTTGATCGGGATCGGCCAGAGGATCGGCACGCCCGCGCTGGTGATGAAGTCACCCATGATGTGCACGAAGCAGCCGACGCCCATCGCCAGGCCGAGCATCGGGTAACCACGGTCGCCGGGCAGGTGCAGGTAGGTGAAGTAGGCCGCCGCCGCCGACACCAGGGTCACGATCACCCAGCCGGCCTTCTTGGCCCACTCGTCGAACAGGCCGCGCAGGGCCAGCCCGATCATGAAGAACAGGATGCCGATGACCGCCCACTTGCCGTACGCGGTGCAGAGCGCGGTGGTGCCCCATCCGATCAGGATGGTGAAGGGCAGCGTGTGGGTGAGCGTACGGTGCCCGTTCTTGCGGTCGGGGTCCTTGCTCAACTTGGTCGCGTGGTAGACGCCGAGCGAGATCTTCTCCATCACCTCGGCGAAGAAGAGCGACACCACACCGAACGTACGCGCCACGGTCGCGCCGCCCTGGTTGCGGGTGACCTTGCCGGACATGTCCAGGTCGGGAAAGAGCGCCCCGCCGGCGCAGACCGCCGTACCGACGGCGATCGCCAGTGGCGACTGCTCGTAGCCGGCGAACTGGTACAACCCCCAGGAACCGGCGAGCCAGACCGCGGCACCGGACAGTGCATGGGACGGTCCCATCATTTTGCGTGTCCTCCCCAGGATCACCCCACGTAGCGCGATCACTCTGCCAAACGCCTCGCCGCTAGGCAATCACCGGGACCCTCCAATCGGGAACGGCGCGGTGACGGTGCCCACCCGGGCGGTTGTCCGGCGAGTCGCGGGCGCGCGGAGGATCAGCCGGCCGGGTGGAAACTGAGCCGGAGCATCGGCAGGTAGACCTGGTTGACCTGCCAGTCGAACTCGGGTGTCAGCCAGGCGATGGTGTACGCCCGGTCGGCCGAGGTGCGGAACAGCATCCGGAGGGTGTGCACCTGCCGTCCGGCGGCGTTGGTCCAGCGACACTCCCACTCGGCACCGCCCCGGTGGAAGTCGAGCGGTCCGATGTTCACCAGGCTGTAACCGGGCAGGGCGCCGCCCCGGGTGAGCCGGGCCTCCTCCGCCCGCCAGTACGCCTCGGCGTCCACCGTGGGCACCGTGGACGGGTCCACACTGAGCACCCGTGGGCCGTCCGGTTCCTGGAAGCAGACCACCCCACGCTCGGTGAAGACCCGCCAGCCGACGGGTGCGGCGATCCGGAACCCGCTCGGGTCGGTGTACCAGGTCCAGCCCGGCACCAACGCGTACCGCTCGCCGGCCGGTGGCGCTGCCTCGGCGACCCGGACCGCGCTCTCCGCGGGCGCGGAACAGGGAAAGGCCGGACCCGGGGCCGGCGCGGGGCTGGTGCCGCCGGTCACCCCGGCCGGGTTCGGAGCGGCCTGGGTCATGTCCCGCCACGCCTGCACGGTCAGCGCGGTGCCGAGCAGCGCGACCAGGACGAAGCCGACGCCGATCGCGGTTGTCACGCGCCAGCCCGGTCGTCGCCGGTCATCCGTCATCGCCAGGTCGGTGGCGCTGCCCCCGCCGTCCGTGGGCGCGTCGGTGGCGACCGGTCCGGACTGCTCGCGCGGGGCGGGCTCCACCGGGGTACGTGGCCGGGCCAGCGGGTTACGCGACGTCTTCGACCCGGTGTCGGTGATCCGGCGCAGCAGCCGTTCGACCTCCACCGCGCTGAGGCGCTGGCGCGGGTCGCGGCGGAGCAGGCCGCTGAGCACCGGGCGGAGCGGGCCGGCGCGTTGGGCCCGGTCCGGTGGTGCCACGGCCAGCGCGGTCAGGGTCGCCATCGCGGTCGACCGGGCGTAGGGCGAGCGTCCCTCGACGGCCGCGTAGAGGGTGGCACCGAGTGACCAGAGGTCGGCCTCGACGCTGGAGGTGCCGTCGGCGGCTCGTTCGGGGGCGACGTACTGGGGGGAGCCGAGCACGATGCCGGCCCGGGTCATCGCCCCGTCGCCACCGTCGACGGTGGCCAGTCCGAAGTCGGTGAGCACCACCCGGCCCTCGTCGGAGAGGAGCACGTTGTGCGGCTTGACGTCGCGGTGCAGCACCCCGGCCCGGTGCGCGGCCCGGAGCGCGGCCAGCACCTCGCGGCCGATCTCGGCGACCCGTACCGGTGGGAGTGGACCGTCGGTCTGGAGCACCTCCTGGACCGAGCGGGAGCGGACGTACTCCATCACGATCCACGGGGTGTCGCCGGTGTGGATGACGTCGTAGACGCGTACCACGTTCGGGTGGTTCAGCCGGGCGGCGGTACGCGCCTCGCGCAGGGTACGTTGGCGCAGGTCGTCGCGTTCGGACTCGGTCATCCAGTCCGGTGGCACGACCTCCTTGACCGCCACGTCGCGGTGCAGCATCTCGTCGCGGGCGAGCCAGACCCGGCCCATGCCGCCCCGGCCGACCGGTTGCAGCAGCCGGTACCGGCCGGCGATGACCACCTGCTGCACGTCATGATCCCCCATCCGCTACCCGCCGTAAACGATAGCTAGCGGATGGGTGGTTCGGCATCCTCCGGACCAGTGAACCGACCGGCCGTCAGGCGCCGTACGGGTCGTCTGTGTTCCACGTACGACCAGGTCAGGGGCGTCCCGCTCAGCAGGCGGTGCGGGGCGTCCCGCTCAGCAGGCGGCGCCGTCGAGGGCGAACAGGTTGCCCTCCGGCACCACCATCCGGGTACGGCTGCCGGTCGTGCCGTCGGCCGTCCCCGAGCCGCCCTCGCGTACGGCGTCGGCGTAGGTGGCGGCGGTCCGTGCGGCAATGGCCGACCAGCCGTAACGCTCGGTCACCATGCTCCGTGCCCTGCGGGCCACCCGCCGGGCGAAGACACCGTCGGCGAGCAGGGTGTCGACCGCTCCGGCCAGTGCCTCGGGATCGCTGTGCGGGAAGGTCACCCCGGTCACGCCGGGCTCGACGATCTCGGCCAGGCCGCCGGTGGCGGCGACCGCGAGCGGGGCCCCTGCTGCGGCGGCCTCGAGCGCGACCATGCCGAACGGCTCGTAGAGGCTGGGCACGACGGTGGCGTCGGTGGCGCCGAGCACCGCGGGGAGTTGGGTCTCGTCCATGAAGCCGACGAAGTTGACCGTCTGGTCCAGGCGCAGCCGGTCCGCCTCCCGTTGCAGTTCGCCCCGGTACGGTCCGTCGCCGGCGATCACCAGTCGCAGTCCGGGGTGGCGTTCGCGCAGCCGGGGCAGGCCGGCGATGAGGTGCTGGACGCCCTTCTCGTAGACCAGCCGGCCGGCGAACCCGATCAGCGGACCGTCCCCGGCGAAGGCGGCCCGGGCCGAGGCGACCGCCCGGGGCTTGGCGTGCCAGGCCCGGTCGTCGACTCCGTTGGGGACGACGTCGATGCGGTTGGTGGGGAGGTGGAAGAGGTTGTTGACCTGGTCGCGCATGTAGCCGGAGCAGGTGATGACGCG
>NZ_JBJDPS010000026.1:0-65962 GCF_044901685.1 Micromonospora sp. NPDC050397 | reverse complement strand
GAGCAGCCGCTCCTGCCGCTGCGCGCTGAACAACCGATCTGTCCGCACGGAACGCACACTCCTAACGAGCGAGCCAGCCCCCGTCCACGGCCAGGCCAGTACTCGAGATGGTCGGCGGGCACCTGGGCGAGGAAGTAATCGGCGCAGGTCCGCGCTGTCTCGACCAGCGCCGGACCATCGGTGTGCTGGTGGTCCGGCGCTGCGGAACGCGTGGAAGGCGGTGTCGTCCTGGTGCACGGCGCGCTCGCGCGTCCGGGCGGCTTGTCGGCGGGCGGTCCGCGAGTCACGCATCCCCGGGGTCCGTTGCCGAAGCTACTCGAGGAAAAACGTGGCGTCCGCCCGGTCGGTCGCGGTGCTGACCGGCTGGGTGTGCAGCAGGTGGTCGTAGTGCCGCAGGTACCGGCCGACGAAGTTGAGAGACTCGAACGAGACTCCCGCCGAGTCGGCCAGACCGTTACGTTGGTAGAAGCTCGCGTCGTTGCGGAACTGGGTGGAGCCGTCGTTCTGTTCGACCCAGACCTCGTTGCTGCGGTGACGCAGGTAGTACCCGGGAAAGTTGGCCGATTCCAGTGAGACGGACCCGCTCCCACCGAGCCCGGTGACGATCCGGAACTGCGAGTCGGCGAGGCTGGTGACGTTCGCGTCGATGCGGGCGCGGTAGTCGTAGTGCCGAACGTACCGGTCCGGGAGGTTCGCCGAGCGCAACCGGTACGGTGTCACGCCGTCGGCCACCGGGATGCCGAAGTTTGGTGTGCCGTCGGCGTTCCAGTAGACCTTCTGGATCCGTGTGCGGCGGTCCGGGTTGTTGAGCGGGTCACCGGAGATGTTCTCGTAGTTACGGTCGTGGTAAACGAGGATGTCGCTCTGCCCGTCCTCCGCGACGGTGAACGAGTTGTGGCCGGGTCCGTACTGGCTCGTCCTCGAGTTGCTCGCGAAGACCGGAGACTGGCTCTTCGTCCATGAGGACGGGTTGAGCAGGTTGGCCGAGGCGTTGGCGGTGAGCAGACCGATGCAGTAGTTGGCGTCGGTCGCGCTGGCCGAGTAGGTCAGGAAAACCCGACCGTTGCGGATGATGACAGCCGGTCCTTCGTTGACCCGGTAGCCCCGGGTTTCCCACGCGAGGGTCGGCACGCTGATCCGCACCTGTGACCCGGTGATCTGCCAGGGATTGGCGCCCATCCGCGCGATGTAGAGACTGGAGTTGGCGTTGATCCCCGACTCCGACTGCGCCCAGGCCAGGTATCGCTGGCCATTGTGAACGAACGTCGTGGCGTCAAGTGCGAACGAGTCCCAGTTGGTGGTGATTTGTCCGCGTTCGGTCCACCCGCCCTGTAGCGGGTTGGCGCTGGAGTTCTCCAACGCGTACATCCGGATGCGCCAGATGTCGTCGGCCCGTCCGGCGGCGAAATAGATGTACCACCTGCCGTTGATGAAGTGGATCTCCGGTGCCCAGATGTGTGCCGACATCTCACCACTGCTGTGCCTGGTCCAGATGGTGGTCTCGGGAGCGCTGGCGAGTCCCTGCAACGTCGTCGCCCGTCGCAGCACGATCCGGTCGTAGGCCGGGACGGTCGCCGTGAGGTAGTAGTAGCCGTCCGTGTGCTTGAAGATGTGCGGATCCGCCCGCTGCGCCGCCAACGGGTTGGTGTACCTGACGGCCGGCGCCGCCGAGGCTGGTGTAGCCACGAATGCGGTCGCGAGGATGACGCCCACCACCGCGGCCAACGCGATGGGGGTGGCAAGGAATCGCCGTCCGGCACACCGCGCCGCACGGGACAGCAGGATGCGTGTCATCGTTCCTCCAGGACGTCTCGAATCTCTTCGGGGGACTGTGCTCGCAGCGGCCCGGGGTGGACGTGCGGGGGGATGCGCTCGTCCACCCCGGGCCGAGTTCACGGAGTTGCCGCGTTACGGGGTGACCCGGAAGGTCGCGTCCTGCCGGTCCGCGGCGCTCGAGGTGGAGCTGAGCGGATCGATGCGCAGGACGTAGTTGGAGTGCCGCAGGTAACGGTCCGGGACGTTGTACGAACGGAAGGACGACCAGGCGCTGTCCGCCAACCCGGCGCCCCGGTAGAAGGTCGCGTCCGCGTGGAACGCGGCGGTTCCGTCGTTCGCGTCCAGCCACACTTCGTAGTTACGGTGCCGCAGGTACCGGCTCGGGTAGTTGACCGACTGGAAGGAAACCCCAGCCGAGTCGGCCAGGCCGGGCACCATGCGCCACATCTGGTCCTGGTACGGGTCGAACGGGTACGGGTCAAGGCGCCCGAGGTTGTCCGCGTGCCGCACGAACCGGTCCGGAAAGTTCGATGACTTCAGCCGCACCCAGGTGGGCAGGCCCCACCGGGACACCAGGTCGTTGTACTCGACCGAACTGATCCCCGCGATCGAGCCGTGCTTGGCATTCAGCGGTGGTGCGAATGTGCGCTGGTTCATCACCGTCCACGCGTTACCGCCGATGTTGCCGGTGGACCAGGCGTAGAAGTCGTTGTTGGCCGGGCTGAACGAGTCGCCCCACAGTCGCCAGCCGCTGCCCTCGTTGTTCTTCACCAGCAGCGGTGCCTCGATCGCGTTCCCCTGCCGCAGCCCGGCCGTGTACGTGGCGAAGCTGTTCGGTGCACCGCTGGACGATCGCGCGCCGTACAGCAGGCCGCTGGTGAGGTTCTTGTAGTACAGGTAGTAGGTCGAGCCGTCGACGACGACGTCGCCGTCCAGAACGGGGAAACCCGGGCTGAAAAAGACCTGGTTGGCGCTGACGGTCCGAAAGTCGGAGGTGTAGTTGACCATCAGCACATCGCTGCCGTTGTTGGCCGAGTACACGATGCCGTACTGGCCGCGAGCCGCGTCCCAGAACGCCGTAGGCGCCCACGTGTGCGTGTTCAGGTTGTGCATCCGGATCCGGCGGTACCCGGTGAAGCTGGTCAGGTTCGTCGAGTCCCACACGTGCAGGTACTGGTTGTTCTGGCTGAAGTCCGTCCCGTTGAGGTCAGTGGCCAGGACGACGAACGTACCGTCCCGCTTACGCAGGATGAACGGGTCGCGCAGACCGCCCGTACCGGCGGACGGGGTGACCACAGGATTGTTCTGGTTCAACGGCGACCAGTTCAGGCCATCCTGGCTGACCGCCAGGTGCAGACCGTAGTTGGCCCCGTTCATGTTCGGCGTCTCCGTGAAGTACGCGAACACGTAGGCCGTGTTCGCCGCCGACGCCACCCCGGGCGCGACCACGACCGCGGCGGCGGTGACGACGGTTGACATGACGGCTAGTAGCGCGAGCACTTTTCGGCGAAGGCGCATTGTGCGGTTCCCTTCTGCTAGGTGGGTCCGACCTGACCGTTCGGATCGCACCCGTGACGGCCGAATGACCTACCGGCGGGTGACCGTGCCGTGCCGACACCCGGAACACGTCACCCTGGTGATGTCAGACCAGGTGTTCAGATCACGGCTCGTCGCGGTCCACATCCCTCCGTTGGTGTACCGGTCGATGTAGATCCGCCACGTTCCGTCATCCATCCGGAGCACGGACGGGCCCTCGTGTCCCGCGGTCCAGAGCGCCGCACGCTGCACCCAGCCACTGGTCAGGTTCGCCGTGGTCGTCCAGTGTTCGATGTACTTGGACGTCTCGTCCTTGACGAACGCGTGGTACGTGCCACCGTCACGGACGACGAACGTGTCGATGTGATTCGTGCCGAGGCCCCACATCTGGGCCGGACCGCTCCACGAGGTCAGGGTGCTGTTCTGCGCCGTGTACACGTACGGTCGGAAGCAGGCCGAGCAGGTCGTCTGCGCGACGCTGGCAATGATCCGAATCGTGCCACCATCGACGAAGAACTCTGGCGCCCAGACAAAGCGTGTGTTGGAGATACCCGAAGCCACGCTCGCGACGTGTGTCCAGGAGGTCAGGTTCGTGCTCGTGGCGATGTTGAAATGGGTGGAGTTCGTGGTCCACGACTGCACCGTGTAGGCGATGTAGTACCGGTCGCCCTGCTTGATGATGCTCGGGTCGCGCAGCACACCCGTCGGCCCACGGTAGTTGGTGTCGGCGAGAGCGCTGAAGGTCGTGCCGTTCGTCGACTCGTACACCCACAGCTCCTGGTCGGCGGCACCATCGCCCTTGAACGTCGTGTACACGTACGTACCGGCGGCGCTGGCCGGCGCGGCCGGAAAGGCGAGGACGGCGGCCACCATCGCAAGGACACCGGCCAACACGGACCGCCATCGGCCGCGTCTGGTTACGGCGGTCTCATCGGTTGTCACTTCGGCTACCTCCTGGGGTTGCGTCGGACGGGTGGGATCGGCGAGGTCAGCGACTCGGCGGATTCGTGATGGCAGTCCGGGTCAGCCGCATGGGTGGTGGCGCCGGGCCTGTTCTTCAGAGGACCTTGGACGCGACTGGACCGCCGCGGAACATCGGCGTTCCGCCCGGCCAAGGAGCGGCTCCGCGCTTCGCGTGGGCCACGTCGAGACGCCAATGTCCCCGGGCGGGCAGGAGCTCTCGCCGGGTGGCAGCGACGATCGCGGCGGCTGAGGGAACTGGTCCCGGGATCGGCGGCCGGGGGTCGACCGGCGCGATGGCAAACCGAAGGTACCAGTGCCCTGGGGAGGGCGGATGCCGCCCACCCCGGCGCCGCCGCAGCCAGGGGAAATACGTGTGAACGCTAACATTCATGGTGACCTACTTCTCCGAAGCGCGTGGCCAGAAGACGACGGCACGGGATGCGCCCAAGCGAAGGCCACGACCAGCGCGTAAATCAAGACCGGTAGTCGCGTCCGCGCCTGCCGCCGATGACCGCTCGTTAACTCTGGGTTGCCGATGAGTGTTAGCGATAACAAGCTGGACTGTCAACCCTTCGAACACTGTCGATCGCCACTCCCCCGCACCGAGCGTCCGGCCGACCAACCGAGCCGCCCTGACTGCCCGTCGCGCGTGGGCCGCGGTCGGCGGGTTCACCATGGCACCTGGCGAACCGCCCGCAGCCGCGCCACCACGTAGTTCGCCGCCAGGACCGCTTCCGCGACCCCCGGAGCCAGGTCCCCGGGACGTGTTCGTTTGCGTTCGTTCGCGAACGACTTGGTTCGGAGTGTGGCGTCCGGGCGGGATCGCCGCTTATAGATGTAACCCAAGTGACGCGTTGCGCCACATGGCCGCAACCCCTCCGAAACAGGCTCAGGCAGGTCGGGGTGACGCGTCCCCCATCCGGGGTGGCATCACACGGAGGGAGCACCTTCCGAAAGGCGCCGGGAGCCGCCCGGCGGTCGTCGCCCCGCGGCCGTACGGCTTCGTCCCGAAGAGAAAGGGTGGAGGAGCAATGATCGGAGCAAGACCGTTTTCGCCGGTCACCGTCGCGCTCACGACGTCACTCACCACACTTCGTACGCTGGGAGTTCGCCCGTCCAGTTCGGCCCACGCCACCGCCGGCGGCCCACCCGAGCCGTTCACGGCGCTGGGTGGTATGTCGACAACGGATTGCCCTCGCCCCACCAGCGGTCACGACGGTGGTTTCCATCGCGATACTCGACGGGCGGAGACAGCGCCGACGCATGCACGGATCGATCGCAGACCGGCAGTGCCCCCCATCCCCCCGCACAGGTCTCCGGAAAGGACCCACGATGTTCGTGCAAGCCAGGCTCAAATCGGTGCGACGGCCGGTCAGCATCGCCGTCGCGGCCATGCTCGCGTCGGTCCTGGGCGCGGCCGTACCCGCCTCGCCCGCGCTCGCGGCGCCCGGACCGTCGTTCACCAATCCCCTCGTCGGCACGCCCAACAGCGCGGACCCGTCGATCGCCTACTACAACGGCAACTGGTACTACGTGGCCACGACGTGGTCCTCGAACATCGTCATGCGCACGTCATCCACGATGGCCGGTTTGAAGACCGCGGCGGAGCGGACGGTGTTCACCCTGGCTGCCGGGCCCGGCTGCTGCACGATGTGGGCACCGGACATCCAGTTCATCAACAACCGGTGGTATTTGTACTTCTCGGCGGCGGCGTCGCCGGGCCAGGGTGAGCGCCGGACCGGCGTGCTGGAGAGTTCCGGGACCGACCCGCTCGGGCCGTACACCTACCGGGGCATTCTCAATCTGCAGCCCAACGGCGGGTGGGCGATCGACGGGAGCGTGGTTCGACTGAGTGGCCGGGGAAACTACTTCGCGTACTCCGCGTTCGGCAGCGACGGGCTGCAGTCTCTGTTCATCGCGCCGATGTCGTCGCCGACCCAGGTCTCGCGGAACGGTGTACGGATCTCGTCCCCGACGCTGTCGTGGGAGCGGCAGGGCCAGCCGGTCAACGAGGGCCCGTACGCCGTGTACAACGGCGGGAGGACGTACCTGACGTACTCGGCGAGTTTCTGTGGCACGCCTGACTACAAGCTCGGCATGCTGACGTGGACCGGTGGCGACCCGCTGTTGGCCAGCTCGTGGACGAAGAAGTCCACGCCGATCTTCCAGCGCAGTGACGCCAACGGCGTCTACGGCCCGGGCCACGCTTCCTT
Source organism: Micromonospora sp. NPDC050397 (assembly GCF_044901685.1). Classification (NCBI taxonomy): domain Bacteria; kingdom Bacillati; phylum Actinomycetota; class Actinomycetes; order Micromonosporales; family Micromonosporaceae; genus Micromonospora; species Micromonospora sp. NPDC050397. The sequence goes on along the minus strand of NZ_JBJDPS010000026.1, from coordinate 59,474 downwards.
CGTCAGGTCACCCGACAATGCCGAGACGTGGGTTGTCTACCATGCGAACTCGTCCGCCAGCCAGGGCTGCGGCACCACCCGCACCACGCGGGCACAGAAGATCACCTGGAACTCGGACGGCTCGCCCAACCTCGGGGTGCCGGTCCGGACCGGGACCTCGATCGTGGGTCCCTCCGGCGACTCGTAGCGACCGTGGCCCGGTGGGGCGCCCGGGTGCTGTCTCCCGGGTCATCAATCTCGTTCGTCAGACCCTTCGTGGCGCGAGGGGGCCGAGTAACCACGGGTGGGCTGTGCTGCGATCGTCGGGCAGCGCGGAGCGGGTACTCGCGGTCCGTTTCGGCTTCGCGACCCGGGCAGCGGCACTCTCGGCCTCCGTGATCACGCCGTCGTTGACGGCAAACTTGTAGAGGCACCTGATCGCGGCGACGTAGTTCTCCTCCGCTCCGGCACCACCCCGCCCGTTGCGCCGCACCACCCGCCCGCTCCGGATCTTCTTGCCGAGCGTGATCAGGTCCAGGGTTGTCGGTTCGGTCAGCCGTTTGTCTGGCCACCTTTCCACGAGCCGATGCCAGTAGGTGCCGTAGGTTTTCAGGGTTCCCGACGTCACCGCCTCCTTGACCTTCGGCACGTACTCAGTGAACGTCGGCACCGGCCGCCGGGTCTCAGCCGCGGCAACATCAAGACCGGCAGGCGTCAGTCCCAGCCCGGCCAGCAGCACCAGTGCCGCTTGGATTTCGGGACGGCCAGCGGTGGCCGTGGCTACCGTCATGACGCACCACTTGGAAAGACCTCGGCGTAGGTGCGGGAGATCATGGCGTCAATCGACGCCGGAGGATGGATCACCAGACGTTCCCGATCCGGGTCGGCCACCAGCAGGACCCGGGCACCGGCCTCCAGACCGCACCAGTGCCGAAGGGTGGACGGAATCCGCAGATGCCCGGTCGATGTGAGCCCGTACCGCCCGCCCTCGTCCGCTCGGACGACAAGCAGACCGGACTGCTCGGTGAGGGAAAGGAGAGTGGCGGGCTCCCAGCCCAGACGACCGAGCACGTACTGCGCCCAGACCTTGCCACGATCGTCGACGGCCGCCGGTCCGTAGAACGACGAACGCACACGGATGGGTGCCAGACCCGCTGGTGTCACCCACACCCGGTCCAGGTTCGCGGTGGCAATCCGGCGGGCCGACACAGAGTCGATCTTCGGTGGGACGAAGGACGTAACGAGACGAGTAGTCACGATGACCACCACCTGGAAGACGCCGCGCGGATCGAAGAAGTTGACGATCCACCGACCCACAAAAAGTGGTCTGACCTGCCGGAAAGTGGTGGTGAACTCACCACGGTTTTGTGTCCGAGGGGGGACTTGAACCCCCACGCCCTATACGGGCACTAGCACCTCAAGCTAGCGCGTCTGCCATTCCGCCACCCGGACTTACATGCCGATCCCACCGCTGATCTTGGTCGGTTTCCCTTCCAAGTTCCGCCCTGCGGGCCGCACGGTGGATTACTGTACACGGCAGGCATGGATCATGCACAACGCCCACCACACACCGCCCGTGACCTGGACAAACGCGCCATCGGGGGATATTCGCTGGCGGTGCCGTACGGGCGGAACGACCCTGGCCCCATGACGATCACTCGTACGAACCCGAAGGGGTTGCATCCCACTCCCGGCTACCACCACGTCACGGTGGTGCCCGCGGGGCGCATGGCCTATCTCGCCGGGCAGTGCCCGCTCGACTCCGACGGCTCGCTGGTCGGACCGGGCGATCTCGGCAATCAGGTGGATCAGGTGGTCAGGAACACGCTGATCGCGCTGGCCGCCGTGGGTACGGGACCGGAGCAGGTCGTACGGACGGTGATCTACGTGGTCAGCGACCAGCGGGCGGTGCTCGGCGAGGTCTGGCAGCGGCTACAGGACGGGCCGCTCGCGGCGGCGTTCACCACCGCCAGCACCCTGCTCGGGGTGGCCCAGCTCGGTTTCCCCGGCCAGTTGGTGGAACTCGACGTGACCGCCGCGCTGCCGTGAACCGGCCACACCCTCATCGGCCCTGACATCTGCGCGCCAGGCCGCGCGTTCACCGTACCGACCGGCTCAGCCGGAGGCACTCACACGGGCCGCCTCCCGATCCGAATCACGGTCCGCTTCTACTACTCGGTGGCCCCGGCCGACTCGGGCCGGGGGGCGCGAGGTGGTCCACTTCGGCAGGCGCCCCTGTCCGGAAGCCGACAGCGGCCCAGGGTTCGGCCGACCGAATGGGAGTGGCCCCCGCCGGGTCGGGTGGCGGGGCGGGCGGTCCGGCAGGCACGATGACGGGCGTGTCCCAGCCGCCGCCCCTGCCCGCCGTACGTCGTAACGCGCAGGCGCTCTCCGACGCCGGTGACTCCCCCGCCGCCCGCCGGCTGCTCGCCCAGGCGATCGAGGCCGGTCGTCCGGCGTACGGGGAGGATGACCGGGAGGTGCTCGCCACCGCGCACCTGCTCGCCCGGCTGCACACGCAGGCCGACGATCCGGCCGCCGCGCGGCGGGTGCTGGAGGAGGCGTTGGCGGCCGGTCTGCGCCGTTGGGGTGACGGGGACCCGCTGCTCCTGGCGGTCTCCTTCGACCTGGGAACGGTGGCCGAGGAGTTGGGCAACCGGCACGAGGCCCGTCGGAACTTCACTCGGGTGGCCACCGCCGGGCCCGCCTCCCTCGGCGAGGACCACTGGACGGTACGGGCGGCACGTGAGTACCTCGGCGAGACCCCGTCGAACGGCGGTGGCGCCAGCAGCATCACCGGCCCAACGGAGACCGCCGGAACGACGGCCGCCACCTTCGGCACCCCGACGACCGGGACAGCCTCGGTCGCCACCGGAAACCCGGAGCAGCCCCCGGCGGGCGCGGACGGGGCGTACCGGGTGACAACGCCTCCGACGGAGCCCGTCCCAGCTTCGACGACATTCCGACAGACGTCCGCACCGCTGGTGCCGTCGCCCCGACCGGCCGAGCCGATGGTGACACCGCAGACACCGCAGACACCGCGTACGCCACAGCCACAGCAGGCGCAGGTGGCGCCGGCTCAGCAGGCCACGCAGCAGCTTCCGGTGCTCTCGCCCCGGGCCGCCCAGACATCGGTGGCGGCGCCCACGGTGGCCCGGGCACCGGCGACCCCGCCGACGCCCACACCGCCGATGACACATCCGGCGCCGCCGATGACACATCCGGCGCCGACAACGGCACCACCAGCGTCGACTTCGATGACGCAGGCGACACCCGTGGCACCGCAGCCGCCGTACCCGGTGATTCCGCAGCAGGCGGTGCCGGCGTACCCGGTGATTCCGCAGCAGGCGGTGCCGGCGTACCCGGTGATCTCGACGCCGCCCTCGACGGCCCCGGCACCGACCGAGCCGGTGCGGAGCTACGGCGCGGTGATCGCGGCCAGTGTCGCCGCGTTGGCGGCGGTGCTCGCGGCGGTCGTGGTGGTGGTCGTGACGCTGCTCGACCGTGGGGTGCCGTCGCAGCCGACCGGGCCGGTGACGGGTCCGAGCGGTGCGGCGACCGGTGAGGCGAACACCGGGCCACAGGCGGGTGGGAACCCGCCGACGAAGCTGGTCCTCCGCGACGAGGGTACGGCGGTGACGGTGAGTTGGACCGACCCGAGCGGCGGTACGGTGTCGTTCATTCTCGCCGGTGGTCGTCGTTCGCAGCCGTTGGGTCCGTTGGCGACGGTCGATCCGGGGAGTACGAGCTACACGGTCAATGGGCTCAATGCTCGGGTCGACTATTGTTTTACGGTCGTGGCGGTTTACTCGACCGAGATGGTCGCCACCTCGGAGCAGGTCTGCACGGACCGGTCCTGACCCCGGCGGCACGGCCCTGACCTGGGACAACGAATGATCTATTGTTTGTCGTCCACAGTTGGCACCGATTGTGTCCACAGCTCACACGGCGGGTTTCCAGCTCGATTGACCAGCCCATATGATGGCACCCGGTTCCTGGGAGGCGCGCGGTCGATGTGATCGCGATCAGTTGGGAAGGCGGCCGGCTGTGGTCACCACAGATAACGGCACCATGAGCACCAACGAGCCCGGCGGCGACGGTTCCGGGTCGACGGCCGGTGCGACACCGGTCCGACGGTCCCGGATGCGCGGCGGTCTGGTCACCATCGGCACGGTCGGAGCGCTGGTCGCGGCGATGGGGTTGACCGTGCTCGGGCTCGGCGCGGCGGACAACGCGGTCGCCAGTTACGACGCGAGCGCCTGGTTGTGGAGCGCGGCGCGCAGTGAGCTGGCGCGGGTGAACGGGATCACCGCTCGGGTGGACACCCGGACCCGGGTGCCGGATGGTCGCAACCATCCGATGCAGGTGGTCCAGACCGACAAGCTGCTGGTCCTGCGTGATTTGAAGACGGGTCAGATCAGCTCGCTGGACCTGGCGACGTTGCAGGTGATCGCGCGGACGCAGAATACCGCCGGGATCGGGGTCAACGTCGCGTTGCACGAGGACGCGGCGTTCGTGGTGGATTCGGTGCAGGGTCTGGTACGTCAGCTCGACCCGCGTTCGTTGGTGCCGATCGGTGAACCGGTTCGGTTCCCGCCGGGAATCACCGGCGGTTCGTTCGACGGCAAGGGTCGGCTCTGGGTGGGGGTGCCGAGCGAGGGCACCGTCTCGGCGATCACGGCGGCGGCGTTGCCGTCGGCCGCGGCGACCGCCGCCGGGAAGGCGGGCACCGGCCTGGCGCCCAAGGCGGTACGCAGCCTGACGGTTGCCGAGCCCAGTCACGAGCTGACGATCTCCACGCTGGACGACGGGGTCGCGGTGCTCGACCGGACCAGCAACGTGTTGACCACGGTGCGCGGCGACGCCGAGCCGAAGAAGGTGACGCTGTCGACGAGTGGACCGGGCTCGCTGCCGGCGCGGACGAACGGTCCCCGGGTGGCGGTGACGGTGCCGGATGACCGCAACGTCTACGTGGTCGGCGAGGGCGCGGTCGAGCAGCAGTTCTCGGTCCCGGGTGTGGGCGCCCTGGAACCGGCGGTGGCCTGGGCGGGCCGGTTCTACTGCGCCGACAAGCAGACCGGCACGGTCTACTCGTTCGACGCCTCCGGCAAGCAGATCGACAAGATCGAGGTTCCCGGCGCGAACGGGCCGCTGGAGTTGGAGGTGCGGGAGAACCACCTGTTCATCAACGCGCCGAACTCGGCGAACGCCCAGGTCGTCGACGACAAGAACACGGCCCGGTCGGTGAACAAGTACGCCAACGACATTCTCGGTGGTGATCCGCCGCCGGCCGCTCCGCCACCGCCGCCCCCGCCGAAGCCGGTGGTGAGCAAGCCGGGTGCGCCGCGCAACGTGACGGCCGCGGCCGGGAACGCGCGGGCCCGGGTGAGTTGGCGGTCCGCTCCGGCGAACGGCTCGGCGATCACCCGCTACCTGGTGGAGGGTGCCGGCAAGGAGTACGAGGTCGGTGCGAACCAGCGCTCGCTGGAGATCACCGGGCTGACGAACGGGCAGTCGTACCGGTTCTCGGTGCGGGCGGTGAACGCGAAGGGCACCGGGCCGGCGAAGAGCAGCAACGCGGTGGTGCCGACGTCGGAGGTGCCGGACGCCCCGGCGAGTGTGACCGCCCAGGAGCGGCCGGACGGCACGGTGCTGGTGCGGTGGCCGGCGGCGAACGGCCAGGGTTACAAGATCACCAGGTACGCGGTGACGGCGATATCGGCCGGCGCGACCGCGCTGGCCGGCGAGTCGACCAAAACCGAGTTGGTCATCCCGGCCGGTGAGCTGGACTACGGCAACCAGTACGCGTTCCAGGTCGTGGCGGTGAACGAGAAGGGCGCGGGTTCGGCCCCGTCGCCGGTGAGCAACTCGGTGGTGCCGTTCGCGAAGCCGAGCGCGCCCACCCAGCTCTCCGCGACGACGGTGGCCGGTGAGGCCGGTGCGGTGTCGGTGGTCTGGGCCGATGCGGTGGACAACGGCCGCCCGATCACCAAGTACGTGGTCGCCGCCGCCGGCAAGACCGTCGAGGTGACCGAGCCCCGGGCGAAGTTGACCGGGCTCGGCAACGGCCAGACGGTCGCGGTGAAGGTGCACGCGGTCAACGAGGCCGGTGCCGGTGCCCCGGCGAGCGCCACGGCGCGTACGGTGGCGGCGCCCCGGGTGACGGTCACCGGCAGTTCCGCCGACGCGACGTCGGTCACGGTGAACTTCACCGTGGACGCGGGCGGTGGCCAGACCACCTGCACGGCGGCGGTGCCGGGGCGGGCGGCGGTCACGGGGGCCTGTTCCAGCATCCGGGTCACCGGGCTGGCCCCGGGGACGGCCTACACCGTCACGGTGACGGCCCGCAACGCCGCCGGGACCGGTACGGGCGACCGTCCCCAGACCACGCCGGCGCTGTTCGGGGTCGCCACCTGCAACAACGTGAAAACCACCGACCCGGCGACCAGCACCTACTGCAACACCGAGCGTTCCGGTCGCAACGGCAACGAGGTGTTCCGGGTGCCGCAGCAGGACAACGACCGGCAGGCCGGTTGGGCGGAGCCCGGCACCCGGCTGCGGACGTACTGCAAGGTGAAGGGTGAGGACGTCGACTCCTACATCTACAACGACCGTAAGCGCAGCACCTGGTGGATCCAGGTGGACTTCAACGGCCGCAACTACATCCCGTTCGCCTGGCTGAACCTCGAGGGCGGGGCCGACATCAACGTGCTACCGAACTGCTGAACCGCACCTGACCACCGCCACCGGTCCGACCGCTGACCAAAACACAGCGGGCGGGCCGGTGGGGGCACCCGAACCGCCGAACCGGACCGATCGCGCGAGGAGCACCATCCGCCGATGAACAGCAACGAGTCGCGCCGATGACCGGTACCGAACCGCTCAGCCCGCAGCACGTACAGGGGTTCGCCGCGCTGGCCGCCCGGCTCTCGGAGGCCGTCAGCTCGGTGGTGCTGGGCAAGCCGGAGGTGGTCCGGCTGGCACTGACCGCGCTCTTCGCCCAGGGGCACGTGCTGCTCGAGGACGTGCCGGGGGTGGGCAAGACAACCCTGGCGCGGGCGATCGCGGCGACCGTACGCGGACAGTGGCGGCGGATCCAGTTCACCCCGGACCTGCTCCCCTCCGACGTGTCCGGGGTGACGATCTTCAACCAGGCGAGCCGGGGTTTCGAGTTCCACCCGGGTCCGGTGTTCGCGAACATCGTCATCGCCGACGAGATCAACCGGGCGTCGCCGAAGACCCAGTCGGCGCTGCTGGAGGTGATGGAGGAACGCACCGTCACCGTCGACGGCGTACGGCACCCGGTCCCGTCGCCGTTCCTGGTCGTGGCGACGCAGAACCCGGTCGAGATGGACGGCACCTACCGGTTGCCGGAGGCGCAGCTCGACCGGTTCCTGGTCAAGCTGACCATCGGTTACCCGGACGAGGCGGTCGAGATCGAGGTGCTGCGCGGGGCGACGGTCCGCTCCCCGGAGGCGCTCGAACCGGTCACCGACACCGCCACCGTCGGCGAGATGGTCCGGATGGCGCAACGGGTGCACATCGCCGACCCGCTCTACGCGTACGCGGTCCGGCTGGCCGCCGCGACCCGTAGCCACCCCCAGGTGCGGGTCGGGGTGAGCCCCCGTGGGGTGATCGCGTTGACCCGGGCGGCGTGCGCGTACGCGTTGATCGACGGGCGGGCGTGGATCCAGCCCGAGGACCTGAAGGCGCTGGTCGAACCGGTCTTCGCGCACCGCATCCTGCTCGCCACCGACGCCCAGGTGCGGGGGCTGACCGCCGCCGAGGTGCTCCGCCAGGCGGTGGCGTCGGTGCCGGTGCCGCTCCCCTCCGGGCAGCTCGCCCGGGCCGGAGCCTGACCCGGCACGCCCATGAAGATCACCTCCCGGGGCATCGGCCTGCTCGCCTGTGCCGGTCTGCTCCTGCTGCTCGGCTTCCGGTTCGGCTACCCCGAACTGACCCTGCTCGGCGCCGCCGCGCTGATCGCGGTCGGCTGCGCGGTCGCGGTCGCCGGTTGGCGTCCACGACTCGACGTGTCCCGCCAGGCCGAACCGGACCGGGTCGGTCGGGGCGAGCCGGCGACGATGACGCTGACCGTACGCAACGGTGGCCGGCTCCGGTCGGCGAACATGATCGCCGAGGACCGATGCGGCAACCGGCCGGTGCCGGTCCCGCTGCTGCGGCTTCGCCCGGGGCGGGACACGACGGTCAGCTACCCGGTGCCGACCCACCGCCGGGGGGTGGTGCCGGTCGGCCCACTGCGGGTCACCGGCCACGACGCCCTCGGGCTGGTGGTCCTGGCCCGCGCACACGGGAACACCGCCCAGGTCTGGGTGCACCCACGGATCCACCCGCTGAACGCCGTACCGGCCGGGGTGGCGCGGAGCATGGACGGCCGGGTGGACCGGGTGCCGCACGGGTCGATCACGTTCGACTCGTTGCGCGAGTACGTCGTCGGTGACGAACTGCGCCGGGTGCACTGGCGCACCAGTGCGCGGATCGGTGAGCTGATGGTCCGGGAACACCTGGACACCAGTTTGCCCCGGATCGTGGTCCTGCTCGACGACCGCGCCGCCGCGCACCCGGTGCTGGTCGACGGGGTGGCGGAGTCGTTCGAGTCGGCCTGTGAGGCGGCGGCGTCGGTGGTCGCCGCGGCCCGCCGGGAGGAGCTGCCGATCGCGCTGCTGCTGGTCGCCGACCCGAACACCGGCGACAACTTCCTGGACCGGCTCGCCGCCGCCGAGCTACGGACCACGTCGGCGTTGTCGCGGGACCTGTCCGACGCCGACCCGTACACGTCGGCGACGGTCGCCGGACCGGCCGGTGACCCGCTGCGGGCGGTGCTGGACCGGCTGCGTCAGCAGCGGCTCGGCGACACGTTGATCTTCCTCACCGGGCCCGGTGCCCGAGACGACCTGGGGCAGCTCGGTGCGCTGCGGGCGGCGTACCCGTCGGTGCTGGCCGGGATCTTCGGCGACCCGATGCCGGCGCCGGCCCGGACCGCCGGGGTGCAGGTGCTCGACGCCGCCGACGGCGCCGAGTTCGCCGCCGAGTGGAACGGGGTACGCCGGTGGTGACCCGCCCGCCGATCACCGCCGAGTGGAACGGGGTACGGCGATGCTGACCCGCCCGCCGATCACCGCCGTGCTCCGGGCGGTCCCGTTGCCGCTGGCCCTGATCGCGATGATCGGGCTGGCCGGTGCCGTGCTCGGCCGGGTCTACGCCGGTCCGCTGCTGGCCCAGCTCGTCTTCGGCGCGGCGGTCGGGTCGGTCGGGGTCAGTGTCGCCACCCGCCGGTTGCCGTCCTGGCTGGTCGCCCCGGTGTCGGTGCTCGCCCTGGCCGGCTACGCCGCGTTCGCGTTGCGGCTGGCCGCCCAGCGGGCGGAGCTGCCCGGCGGGCTGGCCGACCTGGTCGCCGACGCCGCCCGCAACGGCATCCCCCGGCTGCTCACCGCGATGATCCCGGTCGAGCCGGTCCCGGACACGGTGATCGTGCCGCTGGTCGCCGCCTGGCTGGCCGGGCTGGCCGGAGCCGAGGTGGCGGTACGCGCCGGCCGGGTGCTACTCGGTTACCTGCCACCGGCACTGCTGTACGCCAGCGCCCTGTACGTGGTCGGCCCGAACGCCGAGCCGGCGCTCTGGTGGACGGTGGCCTTCGCCGCCGCCGCCGCGATCGGGCTGGCCGTGCCCTCGGCCCCCGACCCCACGTCGACCACACCTGCCTCGACGGAGACCGGCCTGTCCCCCGCGGTCCGGGCGGCGATCCGGGTACGCACCCTCGCCGGGACCGCCGCCGGGCTGGTCGCGGTCGTCGCGCTCGCCGCCCTGGTCGCCCCACTTGTCGCGGCCCAGGTCGGCACCGCCCCGGTGGACCCGCGCCGGTACGTGCAGCCGCCGCAGGTCGACACCCTGGACGAGAACCCGTTGATCCGGATCTCCGGTTGGGCGCTGAACCCGGAGCAGAAGCTGCTCGACCTGCACACCACCGGCACGGCGATTGGACCCGACCCGGACGCTCCAGCGGCCGGCGGCGACGGCACCGAACCGGACGGTGCCGGTGACGACCAGGACGGCGGGGAACGGGTCGGCGACGCCGAACCGTCGCAGGACTCGCCCCGGGCCGGTGGGTACCGGATCCGGCTCGCCGTGCTCAACGACTACGACGGGGTGACCTGGCGGGTCGGGGCGACGTACCGCAACGCCGGGCGGATCCTGCCGGCGGCGCAACCGCCCGTCGGCGTCACCGTCGACCGGGTACGGCAGGAGATCACCGTTGGTGAGCTGGCCGGACGGCTGCTGCCGGCGTTGCCGACACCACGGGAGGTGACCGGGGCGCGGGTGGCGTACGACCCGGGCAGTGGCACGTTGATCCGGCCGGAGGGGCTGACCGAGGGGCTGCGGTACACGGTTGCCTCGGCCCGGGAGCGGCCGGACGAGAACCTGCTCGTCGCGGCGAACGTACCGGCCGGTGAGCCGGTCGCGCGGGTGCTGCGGGTCGCCGACGGGGTGCCCGAGCCGGTGCGCCGGCTCGCCGACCAGTTGGCCGCCGACAACGGTGCCCCGTACGCGCGCGCGGTCGCGATCCAGGAGTGGCTGGCCGGGCACTACCGACTGGTCGCGGACGCGCCGAGCGGGCACGCGTACCCGAATTTGAACTTCTTCCTCTTTGGTCCCCGTAACGGTGGCGGTCAGCGTGGCACCTCGGAGCAGTTCGCGGCGACGTACGCGGTGCTCGGGCGGCTGATGGGGCTGCCGACCCGGGTGGTGGTCGGTTTCCACTCGGCGACGGGTGAGGGTCCGGTGCGCGGTGGTGACGCGTACGCCTGGCCGGAGGTCCTCTTCGACGACCTCGGCTGGGTGGCGTTCGACCCGCTGCCCCGGCCGGACACCACCCCCCGGCCGGTCGAGGAGGACTTCACCCCGAAGCCGCAGGATCCGCCTCCGGTGCAGGAGGAACCGACGCTGGAGCCCACCCCGTCACCGACGGCGGCTGCCGCCCCGGGCGGCGGGTCGCGGTCCGGCGGCGGTAGCCCGGTGCCGGTGCTCGTCGGTGGCGGCTCGGGCGGGCTGCTGCTGGTCCTGGCCGCCGTTGTCGCGGCGGTGACGGGGATGCGCCGGGGGCTGCGCCGCCGCCGGTTGGAGCAGGGCACACCGGCGCAGCGGATCGCCGGGGCGTGGCGGGAGGTGACCGACGCGCTACGGCTGGCCGGTCACCCGGTCGCGTCGCACCTGGACGCCTCGGAGGTGGCCGCGTACGCGGCCCGGGTCGGCGGCACGGTCGGCGCACCGCCGGTGTCCGTACCGGAGAAGGCGCCACCGCCGGTGGCGAAGCCCCGGCCGTCGCCCCGGCCCCGGCCGGCTCCCGAACCCGCACCGCCGCCGGCCCCACCACCGGCTCCGGGACCGGCGGTGCCGCCGATCGACGAGTTGGCCGACCTGCTCAACGTCGCCACGTTCGCGCCCGACGTGGCAACCGAGGACCAGGCACAGCGGGCCGGCAGCCTCGCGGTCGCGTACGCCACCGGGTTGCGGGCGGTCCGGCCGTGGTGGCGGCGACTGCTCTGGTCGGTGCACCCCGGCCCGCTGCGCTGGCGTCGCTGACCGCCCATGCCGCTGCCCACTCCCCTGCTCCTGTCCAAGGCGCTGCGTCTGCTCGACCGGGGCGAGGCGGCACGGGCCGAAGCGGTACTCCGGGACGCCCTGGCCGCCGGGGAGGTCGACAACGACGCCGTGACCAGGATCGTCGCCCTGTGTTGTCTCGGCGAACTGTTGGCCCGGCAGGGTCGGCCCGCCGAGGCCGCCACGATGCTCCAGGCTTGCCTGGCCACGCCACTGCGGGACGATCTCGACGACGTCTGCGCCGACGAACGCGCCCGTGCGCGCGACCTGCTCACCAGCTTGTCCTGATCGAGCCCGAGCAGCCCGGTGGTGACCCCACCGGTCGGCGTCGTCAGAGGTGGATGCCGCCGGATGTCTCGACGCGCTGCCCGGTCACCCACCGGTTGTCGTCGCGCAGCATCGCGGCGATCGCACCCCCGGCGTCGTCGGCGACCGCGATCCGGCCGAGCGCGGTCAGGCCGGAGAGCTGCCGCTGGATCGCCGGGTTGTCGCGCAGCAGGCCACCGCTGAAGTCGGTGGCGACGGCACCCGGCGCGACGGTGTTGACCCTGATGCCCCGGGGTCCGAGGTCCTGGGCCAGGTAGCGGGTGAGGACCTCGACGGCACCCTTGGCCGCGCTGTAGACGATGCGCTGCGGCACGTAGAAGCGGGTCATGGCGGACGAGACGTTGACGATCGCCCCGTTGTCGGCGAGCAGCCCGGAGAGCTTCTGGGTGAGGAAGAAGACGCCCTTGAAGTACATGTTCACGATCAGGTCGAAGTTCTCCTCGGTGACCTCGCCGAAGGACATCGGGATCTGTGTACCGGCGTTGTTGACCAGGTAGTCGAAGGTGTCGCGGCCCCAGGTCCGGCCGAGTGCGTCGGTGACGGCGGCGACAAACGCGTCGAAGGAGTCGACCAGACCGGCGTCGAGCTGGAGCGCGACGGCCGACACACCAAGATCGTTGATCTCCTTGACCACCTCGGCGGCCTCCCCCGGGTGGGTCCGGTAGGTGAGGATGACGCCGACGCCGTCGCGGGCCAGATGCAGTGCGGCGCTGCGCCCGATGCCACGGTTGGCACCGGTGACGAGTGCGATACGCCCAGAGGAACTCATCGCGGGAGCCTTTCGGGTTGGTGGACCGTCTGGCGTCAATTCCGGTGACGCCCGTGCCTCCACTCTCCGCAGGTTTGCGCGGCGGGCCAGAGTCCCGGTTTTCCTGGGAGTGGCAGGACCATGTTCACCACGCGGGCACTGCCGGCACTTACGCCGCCGGCACGGGCTCGAGCACCACCGGGTACGACAGCACCGACGGCAAGATCGATCAGGAATCGAGAAGTGCCGGCCGGGAGGCCGGAGCTAGCGTGATCCTCATGGACATCACCATTCACACCAGCGTCCTGCCGCACGTCGACCCGGACGCCTCCCTCGCCTTCTACCGTGACACCCTCGGCTTCGAGGTCCGCAACGACGTCGGACAGGGCACGATGCGCTGGATCACGGTCGGCCCCGCCGACCAGCCCAGCACCTCCATCCTGCTGGCGCCGCCGGCCATCGATCCCGGCATCACCGACGACGAGCGCCGCACCATCGGCGAGATGATGGCCAAGGGGACCTACGGGTGGATCCTGCTGGCCACCCGGGACCTCGACGGCACCTTCGAGAAGGTGCAGGCCGGCGACGCCGAGGTGGTGCAGGAGCCGACCGAGCAGCCGTACGGCGTACGCGACTGTGCCTTCCGCGACCCCGCCGGGAACCTGGTCCGGATCCAGGAACTGCGCTGATCCCCGGAGCAGGTGACGCGACCGGGCCTGACGGTCAGCCGGCCGGTTGCCTCGGGACACCCGGCAACCGGCCCGCCGCGCGGCGCATGCCGGCCAGCCAGCCGTCCGGGTCGGCGGCTTTGCGCCGTACGTAACCGGCCACCTCCGGGTGCGGCAGGATCAGGAACCGCTCGTCGGCGAGCCCGTCGACGACGGCCTGTGCGACCTGTTCCGGGCTGAGCACCGGCCCGGAGGCGGCGGTGATCAGGGCACCGGGATGGGCGGCGGCCAGCCCGTCGTGCAGCATCCTGGTGTCCACCCCCTGTGGGCAGAGTGCGCTGACCCGGATGCCCCGGTCGCCGTACGTCACGGCGAGCCACTCGGCGAACGCGACCGCCCCGTGCTTGGTGACCGTGTACGGGGCGTCGCCGACCGCGGTCAGCAGCCCGGCGGCCGAGCAGGTCTGGAGCAGGTAACCGCCGCCCCGGTCGAGCATCCCGGGCAGCACGGCACGGGCGGCGTGTACGTGTGCGAGCAGGTTCACCCGCCAGGCCCGGTCCCAGTCGGCGTCGGAGGCGTCGAGTCCCACCCCGGTGGTGATGCCGGCGTTGGCGCAGAACAGGTCGATCCGCCCGTACCGTTGCTCGACGTCGGCGACCAGGGCGCGGACCTGCGCGGGGTCGGTGACGTCGACGTCGCGCCCGAGCGCGGTCGGCCCGATTTCGGCGGTGATCCGGGCCGCCGCGTCACCGTCCAGGTCGGCTATCACCACCGCGTGGGCGCCCTCGGTGGCGAACCGGCGGGCCAGCGCGGCACCGATCCCGCCCGCGCCACCGGTGACCACAACGACCCGCCCGGCGAGGTCCATCTCAGCCCCCGTCCTGTTCGGCGCGATCCATCTCAGCTTCCGTCCACGGTGGCCGCGGTGGCGCCGGCCGGCGTGGCCACGGTCTCCGGGGTCGCCGCCAGCGGCGCCTGGCCGTGTGTCGGGCCGAGCTGCGCGATCAGGGTCGCGAGCGCGGCAGCGCCGCCGTCGGTGAGTTCCGGGGTGGCGAGCAGGCCGATCACCGGGACGTCCACGCCCGCGTCGACGTACTCGCCGAGCCGGGCGCGGCAGGTCTCGGCCGAGCCGTGCAGCACGAGTGTGTCGATCAGTTCGTCCGGCACCGCCGCGCTGGCCGCCCGCCGGTCACCGGCCGCCCACGCCGACCAGACCGGCCCGAGCACCGACTCGCGGCCGAGCCAGCGGTGGAACTCGGCGTACGCGGGCACGGTCAGGTAGCTCGTGATCATCCTGCGGCCGAGGCTGCGGGCGTACTCGGTGTCCTCGGTTGGGCAGACGAAGATCCGGGCGGCGACCTCGAAGCCTTCCCGCCGGTCACCCAACTCGGTCAGCACCCGGGGCACGTCAGCGGCGGCCAGCCAGTTCAGGATCACCCCGTCGGCCTCTGCGCTGGCCAGTCGGAGCATCCGTGGCCGCAGGGCGGCGAGCAGGATCGGCGGCGGCACGGCCGGTGGCCGGTCCAGCTTGAACCGGCGTACGGCGAAGGTGTCGTACCGCTCGTCGACCGTCTCACCGCGCAGGGCCGCGCGCAGGAACCGCAGCATGTCCCGGGTACGCCGGTACGGCTCGACGAAGTCGACCGCGTTCCAGTCCCCCACCACCACCGGGGAGGAGGAGCCGATGCCGAGCGAGAACCGCCCCGGTGCCGCCTCGGCCAACGCCGCCGCCGTCATCGCCAGCAGCCCCGGGCCACGGGTGAACACCGGCGCGATCGCCGTGCCGAGACGCAGGTCCGGCCGCCAGGCGGCGGCGAGCGTGAGCGGGGTGAACGCGTCCGACCCGTTCACCTCCGCCGACCACAGGTCGGTGAACCCCGCCTCGGCCAGGGCCGCGTAGATCGCGGCGTGGTCGGGCAGCGGCACCCCACTGAACGGCACCGTGATGCCCCAACGTTTTGTCACCGATCGATCGTGCCCGTTCCCCGGGGGTCGGGCAACCTCTTCGGGCGAACACCCCGCGACCGCCCGCGCACCGGGCCGGCGAGGAAGATCGCCAAGTTGTAGCCTCACCGGGTGACGTTCTCGATCGTGGCGCGCTCCGACGACGGCCGCTTCCACGGCGTGGCTGTGGCCAGCAAGTTCCTCGCCGCCGGGGCGGTGGTCCCGGTCGCCGAGGCGAACGTCGGCGCGCTCGCCACCCAGGCGCACGCCAACCTGGCGTACGGGCCGCAGGGGCTGGCGCTGCTGCGCACCGGGCTCGGTGCGGCGGACGTGATCGCCGGGCTGACCGCCGCCGACGCGGGTCGCGCCACCCGGCAGCTCGGGGTGGTCGACGCCGACGGGGGCGCGGCGACGTACACCGGGGTCGACTGTCACGACTGGGCCGGCGGGCTGGCCGGTGACGGCTGGGCGGCGCAGGGCAACATCCTGGTCGGTCCGCAGGTGGTCGACGCGATGCGGGACGCCTGGTTGGGTGGTGACCCCGGCCGCCGGTTCGCGCGGCGGCTGGTCGACGCGCTGCGCGCGGGCGACGAGGCCGGTGGTGACCGGCGTGGTCGGCAGAGCGCCGGGCTGCTGGTGGTCGCCCGACACGGCGGGTACGGCGGGACCAGCGACGTGGTGGTGGACCTGCGGGTCGACGACCACCCGGATCCGGTGACGGAGCTGGGCCGGCTGTTGGACGTACACGTCATGCTCTTCGAACGGCCCGACCCGGCGACGCTGCTGGACCTGACCGGTGAGCTTGCCGCCGAGGTCGCGGCGTTGCTCACGGCGGCCGGGTACGCCCCGGCGCGGCCCGGCGACGCGGGGGTGGACGCGGCGCTGGCGGACTGGGCCGGAGTGGAGAACCTGGAGGAGCGGATGGTGCCGGGCCGGATCGACCCGATCGTCCTGGCCCACCTGCGCACCCGTCCCTGACCCGCCCGGCCCGGCCCCGGGCTACCGCGCGACGCGTGCCGCGCGACCGTGCAGGTAGTGCTGCTCGGGCAGGCTGCTGGTCAGGCGAGCGGCCCGCCGGTAGGACTCCACTGCGCCGGCCCGGTCACCGGCGAGTTCCAGCAGTTGGGCGCGGACCGCGTGCATGCGGTGATGACCGGCCAGTTGGTCGTCACCGGTCAGCGGCTCCAGCATGGCCAGGCCGGCAGCGGGGCCGTGCACCATGGCGACCGCGACGGCGTGGCTCAGCGTGACCATCGGATTGGGCGCCACCTGCTCCAGCAGCCGGTAGAGCTCCACGATCTGGGCCCAGTCGGTTTCCTCGGCCCGGGTCGCCTCGCTGTGCACGGCGGCGATCGCCGCTTGGAGTTGGTACGGCCCGACCGGAGCCTCGGAGAGCGCCCGGCTGATCAGGTCGACGCCATCCGTGACGAACTCCCTGTTCCAGCGGGTGCGGTCCTGCTCGGCCAGCGGAACCAGGCTGCCGTCGGGCCGGGTCCGGGCCGGGCGGCGTGCGTCGGTGAGCAGCATCAGCGCCAGTAGCCCGGCGACCTCGCCGTCGCCCGGCGACGCCCGGTGGACGATTCGGGTCAGCCGGATCGCCTCGCCGGTCAGGTCCGTGCGGTGCAGGCTCGGCCCGGACATCGCGGTGTAGCCCTCGTTGAAGATCAGGTACAGCACGTGCAGGACCACCCGGAGCCGCCGGGACCGCTCCGGCTCCGGCGGCATCCGGAAGGCGGCGCCGGCCGCCCGGATCCGCTGCCTGGCGCGGCTGATCCGCTGCGCCATGGTCGTCTCGGTGGTCAGGAACGCCCGCGCGATCTCGGCCGTGGTCAGCCCGCCGACCGCCCGCAGCGTGAGCGCCACCTGCGACGCCGGGGTGAGACTCGGATGGCAGCAGAGCAGCAGCAGGATCAGGGTGTCGTCCGTGTCCCGCCGCTGCGCGTCCGCCGCCGGTGCGCGCAGCTCGTCGCGTGGGGTACGAGAATGGTCCCGCTCCTCCCGTTGCCGGCCGGCGCGCTCGGCGCGCACCTGGTCGGCCATCCGGCGGGAGGCGACCCTGATCAGCCAACCGAGGGGACTGTCCGGCAGGCCGTGTCCGGGCCACTGGGTCGCGGCGGCCAGCAGTGCCTCCTGGGTCGCGTCCTCGGCGGTCTCGAAGTTGCCATGGTGGCGCACCAGCGCGGCGAGGACCCGCGGCGCCAGGCGGCGCAGCAGGTCCTCGACGGTGTCGCCGTCGGTCACATCCCCGTACCGGACGCGCTCATGATCGGATGCACCTCCACCGCGGCGAACCGGGCGTCCGGAATCCGTGCGGCGATCTCCGCCGCCCGCTCCGGGGTCTCGCACTCCACCACCAGGTATCCGGCCAGTTGCTCCTTCACCTCCTGGTACGGGCCGTCGGTGACGACGGGAAGGTTGTCGCGCACCCGTACGGTGCGGGTGCGCAGCGGGTCGGCCAGAGCGGCGGCGACCAGCAGTTCGCCGGACTCGCTGATCTCCCGGTGCAGGTCGTCGGACTGCCGGGTCAGCGCCTCACGTTCGGCCTCGGGCATCGCCAGGAACTCCGGGTTGCGCAGGAACATGGGATGCTCCCAGTTCTCCGGGTTGCTGTGGATCAGAAGCAGATATTTCACCGAGCCGCCTCCTTCCGGCACACCGTACCCACGGTCACGCCGTTTCCGGCCGCGCCGAGGGCCCGGCAACGCCGACGACGTTGCCCTCGGGGTCGGCGAAGTGCCCGACGGTGAAGTCCCCGGACGCCGGCTCGGGACCCATCAGACGCCTGCCCCCCAGGCTCTCGGCCTGGCGCAGCGCCCGCTCGACATCGGGTACGCCGACGTAGAAGGTGACCCGGCGCGGGTAGCCCTCGCCGCCGCAGACACCGCCGTTGATGCCGTTTCCCCCGCCGGTCGTCCCGCCGTCGACGAAGTGGTAGCCGCCCGGCGCCGCGACCCTCTCACTGGCCGCGTCGCCGCCGTGGAACTCCCAGTCGAACAGCCCTCCGTAGTAGTCGCGCAGCCTCACGGGGTCGGTTCCGCTGATCTCGAAGTGCACCACGGGCAAACCCATGTCCAACCCTCTTCCCGGCTCGTCGGGCACCTCGGATCGGGGCCCTCCCGGCAGAGGTCGGAGCGGACCGGGCACCGATCGACATCCTGCGGGAAAAAGATTTGAGGTGCCGACGTACGCCGTTGGGCAGGACAGGACCGAACGCGCTCGCCCCGAGCCCGGCCGGGTACGGCCTGCCAGGTGAAGCGACGGCTACAACAGGTCACCTGGGACGGATTTCGGCGCCACCACCATGACGGAGGATACGGTCTCGCTGTCGTACGTCGTTTGTCCACCGGTGGCAGGGATCACCCCGCCACCCGCCGTATTGGGCAATACCGAATTTATTCGAATTACGTCGATGGCATCGCGCTCGGGCCACTTAACAGTGGCGCCCGGCGGCGGACCCGCCCAATTCTCTTGTTGTTCACCCCGATGCGTATTCCGGCGGAACCAGGCCCGCCGAGTGAGGGCGATGTCTCCTATCGGAGTTCGGTTACCGCAGTATACGTGGCACGAGAATTCACGGCAGCGACTGTGACGCTCGGCATGGGGAATCGGCAGTTTTCCTCCAGTAGCGTCCGCCGTGCCGTTCGTGGCGGGGGCCACGGACGGGTCCAAGGAGGAATCCAAATGCGCAAAACTACGGCGGCCATGTCCGCGGTCATGCTTGGCCTGGCACTCACTCAGGGCGCCGCACACGCCGCACCGTCGGAGCAGGCCGCACCGCCGCAGCAACCGGCTGGCGCCAATCCGTTCCTGGCCGAGCTGGGAAGTGACGCCGGGGTGGACTACCACGCCTGGACGACGTATCTGAAGTCGCAGTCCGCGGTCAAGGCCAAGGAGCGGCTCACCACGCTGAGCAAGGAGAACTCGTCGCTGCTCAGCGTCGCGAAGGCCACTCCAGAGGTGGTCCGCGAGCAGACGCCGGACCGTACGACCGGACCCGCGAACGCCCAGAAGGTCACCGTCTTCGGCACCGACGAGGGTAAGGCGCCGAAGATCAGCGTCAAGGGCAACCTGCGCGCCGACGACGACCAGGACTTCTACGCGATCCGGTTGCGGGCCGGCGACGTGCTGGGCGCGTCGGTCAGCGGCTCGGCCACCTCGCTGAACATCTACGACTCGGCCGGGCACCTGGTGAAGGGGTCCACCGAAGACCTCACCAGCATCTACCCCGCGTCCTCGCCGTTGCCCGGTGGCGGCAACGCGGCCAACGACCACGTGGCCGTCTACACCGGTTGGTACTACCTCAGCGTGGGGGCCGGTAGCGGCGCCTACGACATCACGGTCGAGGGTTACCGGCCGCCGCTGGAGGGCGCCAAGCCGACCCAGACCCTCTTCCTGGACTTCGACGGCGCCCGGGCCGACAGTGGCCGCAACGGTGGAGGCCGGGTCACGCTCAGCCCGTTCCGCGACTCCATCACCAAGTGGGGCCTGAAGAAGTCGGACGAGAACCGGCTGATCGACGCGATCGTGGCGGAGATCAAGGAGAACCTCCAGGAGGACATGGTCAAGACGGGTCTGAACAAGCGCTTCAACCTCAAGATCACCAACAGCAAGGACGACCCGGACACCTGGGGCCAGGCCAACGTCAGCCGGGTCGTCATCGGCGGCACAAACGAGGAGTTCGGCGCCCACACGCCTCTCCCGATCTTCGGCACCGCTACGGACGTCGATCCCGGTAACTTCGAGACCGAGGAGACCGCGTTCATCCTGATGGACCTGCCCACCGCACCGGCCGGGCCGGTCAACTCGCTCAACACCTACCTCCAGCCGGGCGGCAACAAGATCGCCTTCCTCGGCCAGGCGCTGGGCACCGCGGCCTCGCACGAGGCCGGTCACATGTTCGGCAACTTCCACACCGACGGCACGGACGCGCAGTTCAACGTCATGGATGCCGATCTCTCCACCTACAACGAGCTGTTCGGTGTGGGCAAGGACGGCATCGGTGGCACGGCCGACGACGTGGATGTCGACTTCGGTGAGGACGCGTTCCGTCCGGCCGAGGGTTTCACCGGCATCGAGGACACGATGAACCGGATCAGCTTCGGCCTGACCCGCTGACCCTCCGGTGACCGCACTGATTCCTCGGTGACAGCGCCGTCCCGCTCTTCCGTCGACCCGTCGGCTGGAGGAGCGGGACGGCGCCCGTGGTGACCGGAGGCTCGGATCAAGGCGTCTCACTCGGCTCTCCCTGAACGGACGTCAGGATGAGGCCGGCACCGCCGCCGACATCGTCATCGGAAAGCGGCACCGGCGGAGCCCACGGCACGTGGATCGTACCGATGGTGTTCACGGGGGCGGGCTCAGCGCCCGCCCCGGATCAGCAACCCCTCTCGCTGACCCAACCGTCCCCGTTGTCATCGAACCGGATGTCGAGGATATTGCCGTCATAGACCCATCCGGACTGTGAACTCTCCGCGACCCGGACCCACCACCACTTGTTGCCGTAGCTGTTGTAGACATAGCAGTGGTAGTAGACCCGGGTGCCGCTGGGCGCGTACGAACTCGCGCCGCATTCCGCATAGGGTGCCGGCCTGAATGTGGCCGAGTAGACGTTGATGTACCCAGCGCCTTCGCCGTTCACCCCGTGACTGGGACTCACACACGGCACCGCCTGTGCCGGCGACGCGACCGCCAGGATGCTTGCCGCGGTAGCCAGAAGCGTGACGACCGCCATCACGATCAATTGTCGTGCACGGCCCAACTGTGGACGCATGATCCCACTGCCCTCCGTGTGGCCAACATTTCCGCGAAGGTAGAACATGGAATGGGTGACTGTCTATGATTTGCAGTTTTGTGCAATGGGTCGGCGTCGAGTCAGCCGTTGTGTCGGGGCACCACCCGGTGCACGGTGGTCAGCACCAGCGCCATCATCAGGCTGGCCGTACCGGCGATCCCCACCGCTCCTCCGAAGTAGGCGTCGAAGAGTCGGGGTCGGTTGAGTTCGTCGACCGGGATCACCAGCACCTCGTCGGTGGCGCGCAGCGCGTACGCGGCGACGCCGAGCAGCCCGAGCCCGACCAGGGCGAGCAGGAGGACGGTCCCCCGGTGCGCGTCCTCCCGTTCCACCTGCGCCTGCTCGCCCTGGGTGAGCACGAGCAGGGTTCCCGCGCCGGCCGCCCAGGCTCCGGCGATCAGCAGTGACGCGATCGCGTCACTGGGCCGGTGCCAGCCGGCGGAGAGGGTGGCGACCCCGGCGAGGGCGGTGTATCCGACCGCGATCATCGCGCCCCAGGCGCGGACCTTGGGCGGCAGCACCAGGACCAGTGCGATGGCGACCGAGGCGGCGATGGTGGTGTGTCCGCTGGGCAGGCTGTTGCCGGCGGCGGCCCGTTCCGGGTCGACGCCGAAGTCCGGGCGGTGGATGAGGTATTTCAGCACCTGGGTGGTGACGTTGGCCCCGGCGACCAGCAGGGTCGCCACGATCGCCAGCAGGATCCGACGCCGGATCAGCGCGATGAAGCCGATCACGGTGGTCGCGGCGAGCAGCGAGACGACCGACATGGCGTTCAGGACGGTGCCGACGAGTCCGTCGATCCGGTCCCGGCCGATGCTGTTGCCGGTCAGCGCGACGGTGTCCAGTAGCTGACCGTGCTCGGTGCGTACGGCAAGGTGCCAGAGCAGGACGAACGCCATCACCTGGACAGCGGCCAGCAGCACCAGCCAGACCACCGTCAACGCCGTTTTCCGCCCCTGCATCCGGACACGGTAACGAACCTCGATTTCGGGGCAAGTCGGCGGGCGACCCGCCGACCGTCGCACGGTTGCGGACCGGCGCGTCGGCATCAGGACGGCTCCGCGCCGGGCCGTAAGTTAGGCTGCCCTAAGAGAAGCGGAGGTGGTCGATGGCGCTCGACCGGGACCGTCCGGAGTCCCTCGCCGACCTGCTCGGCGGACGACGCGGCGGGTGGGATGCGACCGTGCCGCCGGTTGCCTTCGGAGCCGGCTGGCTGCTCGGCGGCGGCTCGGTCTGGTACGGCGTACTCGCCGCGCTTGTCGTCGGTGTCGCGGTCGCCGGCTGGCGGTTGCATCGCGGGGACCGGCTCGGTTCGGTTCTCCTCGGTCTGCTCGCCGTCTGCGTCGCCGCGCTGGTCGTGCTGCGTACCGGACGGGCCAGCGACTTCTTCCTGCTGCAACTGGTGTCGAACGCGGCCAGCGCGCTGGCCTGGTTGGTCAGCATCGTGCTGCGCTGGCCGCTGCTCGGTGTGGTCGTCGGTACGCTGCTCGGTCAACGTGGCCGGTGGCGCCGTGACCCGGACCTGCTGCGCGCGTACCGCCGGGGCAGTTGGGTGTGGGTGGGTCAGTACCTGGTCCGGTTGGCGGTCTTCCTGCCCCTGTACGCCGCCGACCAGGTGGTGGCGCTGGTCGGGGCCCGGGTGGTGCTCACCTGGCCGCTGGTGGCGGCGTGCGTGGCGGTGAGTTGGTGGGTGATCCGGCGGACCCTGCCGTCCGACCATCCGGGGCTGCGACACCCGGTCGAACCGACGGTCACCGCGACAAAGAGTTGACCCAGGTCAGGACGACAAACAATCGACAGTTGTCAGCGTTGACAGGACGTTGACCGTCAGCGCGACAGAGAGTTGAGGGAGAGGCCGCCACGGGGGGAGCGGCCTCTCCGTAGAAGACGGTACCGCGCCTTCGGGTAACGCGCGAGCCGGGAAAGCGCTGCCCGACAAGGATTCATCCGTACGGTAGACGGAACCGGGCGGGTGACACCGTGGTGTCACCCGCCCGGGGACGTACACCGGCGGTAACGCCGGGGGTGGTGGGCCGGCCGGTCCGCTGCGTTGGCCGAGCCGGCCGGCCCACCACTGGTTGGCCTGACCGTGGGAATCAGGCCGGTCGGAGAGGGTCAGCCGTTCGGGAAGAGGTTGCCGAAGTCGGCGAACGCCATCGCGATGTCGGACTGGGCCCAGAACCGGTGGTAGTTGAAGGTCGGTGCGGGACCGCCGTCGAGGTACGCCTGCACCTTCGGCCAGTCCGGGTCGTTGCGGTAGAACGAGCGGATGTCGACGAAGCTCTTGCCCGGGGCGATCGCGTCGCCGTTGGGCATCTCCCCGCGCCAGTTCGCCGGCAGGTAGAGGCCCTGGCCGGTGGAGGCGTTGTAGACGTCGTCGAACCGCTGGTAGTCGGCCCGGGTCTCGGTGGTCGTGATGCCCTTCGGCCCGGCGTGCGCGTACATGGCGTCGATCAGGCCCTTGGCGGTGCTCTTGGCCGCCGTGTTACCGGACTTGGCCGCGTACCACATCAGGGTACGGGCGTACGCCGCGCCGACGCCGATGTCGGTGCCGTGGCTGATCACCTCGACGTGCAGGTTGTTGTTGGCCTGCGGCGGGTTGGTCCAGGTGTTCGGCGCACCGGTCCAGCGCATGTCGGACGGGATCTGGAAGTTGCCGCCGGTGCCGATGGTGGTGTTGGCGATCGCCCACGGCACCCACTTGTCCAGGATGGACTTGGCCCTGGTGTCGCCGGTGACGTAGTACAGCTCGGCGACCCGCTGCAACGACCAGACCTGCATGCCGAACCACTGGTTGCTGCCCGGGTCCTCGTAGACCGGGTGGTCGTCGTAGAACATGCCGTAGAAGGTCGGCGTACCGGCCGGCGGCTGGGCGTACGAGCCGTTCCAGCTGTTCGTCGCGCCACCGGCGATACCGCCCTCGGCCGACTGCAACCACTGGTAGAACTCCAACTGCCGGGTCATGCTGTTGGTCCAGTCCGCCGCCGCGGTCGACGAACGCGGTCGCAACTCCGGAACGTTGGTCAGGGCCCAGGCGGCGAACGGGTTCTGGTAGCCGAAGTGGTTGTGGCTGGAGCCGATCCGCCAGGACCAGCCGGCGGCCGGGTCGGTCGCGCCGCCCCAGGCGTAGTACCAGGAGAGCAGGTAGTGCGCGGAGTCCCGGCCGGTGCCGGCGGGGCAGGTGCTGGCCCCGACGCAGTTGCCGATCCGCTTGAAGTACTTGTCGAACATGGCGTAGCGCAGGTAGTCGCCCATCTTGGCGGCCTTGGCCACGGTGGCCGCCACGTCGGCCTGCTTGCCCTGTGCCTTTGCCCAGGTCAGCGCCCAGTACGCGGCCTGGATGGCGCGCGCGTCGGCGTCCGGCGCGTTGGTGTACTTCCACTGCCTGGCCGGCGCGTTCGCCTCGGTGATGGAGATGTCCAGGTAGCCGTTGGGGCCGCCGTGGGCGAAGGTGTCGCAGGACGGCTGCGGCACGGTCTCCCAGACCGACTCCTGCGGACCCCGCTGGAAGGTGTTGATGTACGCCGGACGGGTGGTGCCGTCACCGCAGCGGCCGAAGCCGTACGTGTTGTCGACGTCGAGCAGCCAGTGCATGCCGTAGATGTCGCCGGTGCCGTACGTCGACTGGAGTTCGTTGCGCAGCGGATCGGTGCCGACCGACACCGAGGGTTGTAGCTGCGACGGGTACTGGCTGGGCAGGTTGAACTCGGCCGCGTACTGCGGGGTGCCGGCCACACCGGCGGTCGCCTGGTCGTTGTGCGACGGGATGATGTAGCGCTCCATCACCGTCCAGGCGTTGTTGAACGGTGCCCAGTTCTGGGTGGCCCGGCCGTACTGCGCCTCGAGCCAGATCCAGAAGCTGAACGCCTCGGAGGTGGTCTCGTGCCCGTGGTCGGGTGCCTCGACGATCAGCGTCTCGATCGAGTGGTACGGCACGCCCTCGGGGCTGAAGTAGCCGGAGTTCTTGATTTTGCCGTACTGCTCCAGGAAGCGGGCGGTGTAGACGTTGTTGCCGCCGGGGGCGTCGTTGTCGATCTCGGTGGCGACGATCGCCAGCGGCGCGTACCCGGTGGCCGAGGCGGTGATGGTGGCGGTGCCACCGGCGGTGTCGGTGTCCTCGGCCGCGGCGACGGTGACGTTCACCCCGGTGTTCCAGTTGGCCGTGGTGAGGGTGACCGTCGCGGGGGTCACGGTGACGTCGGTGTCACCGGTGCGGGCGAGGCTCACCGGTACGTTGCCCGACGGCGCGGCGCTCAGCCTCAGGTTCACCGAGGCGCTGCTGCCCTCGTTCACGTTGACCGAGGTCGGGGTCGCCACGAGTACGGGTCCGCTGCCCTGGGTGACGGTGAAGGCCCGTTCGGCGGTCGCGGTCAGGTTCGCGTTGTCGTACGCGCGGGCCTGCACGGTGTAGCTGCCGGCCGGCAGGTCCTCCAGCAGATAGCTGTACGGCGCCGTGGTGTCGGTGTTGACCAGCAGCCCGTTGCGGTAGAACTCGACCCGGGCGACGGTGCCGTCCGGGTCGCTCGCCGTCGCGGTCAGCGGTACGTCGGCCGGGGCGACGAAGGGTCCGGCCGGGATGCTGAGGCTCACCGTCGGCGGCTGCGGGGTGGTGGTTCCGCCGCAGGTGACGCCGTTGACCGAGAAGGAGGTCGGCTTGGCGTTGGTGCCGGAGTAGGAACCGTTGAAGCCGATGCTGGTGGAGGCGCCGGTGGCGAGGTTGCCGTTCCAGGACATGCTGGTGGCGGTCACCTGGTTGCCGGACTGGGTCCAGTTGGCCGACCAGCCCTGGGTGACCCGCTGGTTGCCGGGGAAGGCGAAGCGCAGGGTCCAGCCGTTGACCGGGTCACCGGTGTTGCGGATGGTGACGTTGGCGCTGAACCCGTTGTTCCAGTCATTGGTCGCGTAGACCACGTCGCAGGCCGGCGCGGCCTGGGCGGCGCCGGGGACGACGACCACGCCTAACGCCGCCAGCACGCCGGTGGCGAAGATCGCCACCCGGCGTCTTCTTGCGATGAGCTTCATCTGCTGACTTCTCCTCGCGGACCAGGCCGAGGCGGTGCGTCTCGGCTGGGCGCCTCCGTGCGCGGTAGGTGGGGGTGCGCATGGGGTGGGAGGCGCCGGGGAAGGTGGTCGACCCGTCCCGGACCGGGGTCGGCGATCGACGGCAGGGCGCCGGACGTGGCGGCTGTCGTCGGTGTTGGGCGCCGTACCGAAAATGTCGGATGCCCTCGGCGGCCCGCGGTCGGCGTGGCTCCCGTGCCGCGATAATTCGACAGTCTTCCATGGGAGCGCTCCCGCAGCAAGTCGGAAGCCGCATCGGTCCACTGGAGACAGACCCCCGGCCGGATTGACCTGCGAACCGCGTGATCAAGAGAGGCACATCGGCGTTACATCGACGTTGGTGCGATGTTTCGATCTTGTTTTGGGTCTTTCACAAACCCGTGACGCGGGATACAGTCCAATCAACGTCGATGGGAGCGCTTCCATCGATAACGGTGTAAGTGATTGACCATATCGCACCGCTGGAGCAGACGTGGACGACCGGCACGCCGGGATTCCACGGACCTCCGATCAACGCGCCACCCGGTGCCCCCGGATGACGCGGACCGCTCAGCCGTGGGGCTGACGGCGGGCCAGCCCGGACTCCGCCGCCAGCCGACACCACCGTCGAGAGGAGGTGGAACCAGAGCCACTCGCGTGGCCCGGCTCCCGCGCGACACGCACGACCTGGACGCCATTTCCGTTCGTGCGTGTGTGTAACTGATGGTGGGGACGGGGGTTGCCCTCCCCGTCCCCACGCTATACCCCCTTCGCCAAGGGGGAAATAGGTCGACAGGACAGGCGCGCCGCGCCGCCCGGTCGACCTGTTGCGTGCCTGGCGCCGAAACCAGTTCGGGCCCCGGACCCCGACGGCGTGGTCACCGGTACGTGGGCGCGGGCGACGGACGAGGCCCAGCCCGAGGTCTTTCGCCAGCCGAACAACCCATACGCAAACCACCTGGGCAGCCGCTACCTTGTGATGGGAGCGCTCCCGGCGAAGGCGGATGGGCCCCACACACGAGGAGACAAGCCATATGTCCGTACTGACCCGGCGCCACCTGCTGCGCCGCGCCGCGCTCTCCGCCAGCGCCGCGACCGCGGCCCGTGTAAGCGCGGGCGCGTCGACGACGGCCGCCGTCGTGGGGAGCGCCGCCCTGGCCAGCGCCTGCGACCCCGACCCCGAGTCCGACCCGAACCGCGTGCCGGAGCCGGAGAGCCGGCTCGGACTACGGTTCCCGGACGGTTTCGGCTGGGGCGCGGCCACCTCGGCGTACCAGATCGAGGGAGCGGCCAAGGAGGACGGTCGGGGCGAGTCCGTCTGGGACACCTTCAGCCACACCCCGGGCAAGACCCGGGGCGGGGACACCGGCGATGTCGCCGTCGACCACTACCACCGGTACGAGACCGACCTCGACCTGATGCGCGAGCTGGGGCTGCGGACGTACCGGTTCTCCATCTCCTGGTCCCGGATCCAGGCCGACGGCACCGGCACGCCCAACCAGCGCGGACTCGATTTCTACCGGCGGCTGGTCGACGGGCTGCTGGCCCGCGACATCGCCCCGATGGCCACCCTCTTCCACTGGGACCTGCCGCAGTCGCTACAGGACGCCGGCGGCTGGGAGTCGCGCGAGGTCGCCTACCGCTTCGCCGAGTACGCCGACCACGTGTTCCGCGCCCTCGGCGAGAGCGTGCCGGTCTGGCTCACCATCAACGAGCCGAAGACGGTGGTGCAGAACGGCTACCTGCACGGCCACCACGCCCCGGGCCACCGCGACCCGGCCGCCGCCTACCTCGTCGCCCACCACCTGCAACTCGCCCACGGGCTGGCCGTCTCGGCCCTGCGCGCCGCGACCGCCAAGAGCCGGATCGGGCCGGCGCTGAACCTGCACCCGTGCTACCCCGCCGTCGAGGGGGCCGAGGCGGAGGCCGCGACCCGGCTCTACGACGGGTACGAGAACCGGCTCTACCTGGACTCCGTCTTCAAGGGCAGCTACCCCGTCGACGTCCTGGACGACCTCGGTCCGGACAGTCGCATGGTCAGGGCGATCCGGGACGGCGACCTGAAGATCATCTCCGCGCCGGTCGACCTGCTCGCCGTGCAGTACTACACCCCGATCTACGTCACGCCCAGCGGCGGCACCGTACGCAGGTGGCCCACCTCCGAGGCGACGTGGCAGCAGATCTACCCCGACGGCATGTACGACATGCTCACCCGGATCCAGCGCGACTACGGCGACGTACCGCTGACCATCACCGAGAACGGACTCCCCACCGCCGACACCCTCGACGGCGACACCGTCGACGACCCCGGCCGGATCACGTTCCTGCGCGACCACCTCGCCGCCGCCCACCGCGCCATCGCCGCCGGGGTGCCGCTGGAGAGCTACCACGTCTGGTCCCTGCTGGACAACTTCGAGTGGAACGAGGGGTACGAGCAGCGCTGGGGCCTGATCTACGTCGACTACCCGACCCTGCGCCGCATCCCCAAGCGCAGCGCCCACTGGTACCGACGCGTGATCGCCGACAACGGGATCTGAACGTCGCGACGGGTGCGGGCGGGACCCGGCTGCGGGACCCGCCCGCACCCGGTCGTGGACGGTGCGACACTGGGCCTGGCCGCCCTGGGCGAACCGGCACCCCCGGCTCAGGCCGGGTCGACGCGTCGGGCGAGCACGATCCTGGGGAGAGCATGGGCTCAGCGTTCGAGGCGAGCGGTCGGCTCGCCGCCTTCGGCGAGACGGTGGACGTACCCGGGTGGCGGGCGGAGCGGCCCGAATTCCCGCTTCCCGGCGACAGTGACCACGGGCGATGAGCCCGCTCCTGGTCGGACCGACGCGCCTGGCCGTCCTCGGACCACCCGGTTCGGACAAGGACATCGTGACCGAGCTGGTCGCCGCGCGTCTCGGCCTGCCCGCGATCAGGCTGGACGTCATCGCCAAGGCCGCGATCCGGGCAAAGACCCCGGCCGGGATCCAGGCCACGCGTCACATGAGCGCGGGCGAACTCGTACCGCGGGCGGTGGTGCTCGGCCTGGTCCGGGACCGTCTCGCCCAGCCCGACGCCGGCCCCGGTTTTGTCCTCTGCGGGCTCCCGAACCTGGCGGTCCCCGCGACGGCACTCGACAGCATGCTCGCCGAACTCGGCGCGCCCCTCGACCGGGTGGTCGACCTGGTCCTGACCGACGCCGAAGTCCTGCGTCGGCTCACCGGACGACGGATGTGCCGGGCCTGCGGCACGGTCTGGCACACCGGATCCGCTCCCCCGGCCCGCCCCGGCGTCTGCGACCGCTGTGGCGGTGAGCTGCCCCAACGCTACGACGACAGCCCCGAGCGCGTCACCGGGGGCCTGGCGTCCTACCGACCCGCGACCGCACCGGCGCTCGACCACTACCACTCACTCGGCAAGCTGCTCTCCGTCGACGCGACCCCACCACCGACGGAGATCGCCACCGCCGTGGTCCTCACCCTCGTCAACCCACCAGCTCGTGATCGCGAAGGCTTCGGCTCGTCATAGCCGGCCGGACTCTTCGCGATCACGGCTGTCGTCCGTAGGGTGGGCGGGAGGGCGCTCCAGGGACGCGGCGGGGGGGGGACAACGTGGAGAGTCTGACCAAGCTGCGGGTCACCGAACCCGAACTCGACGCGCTGGTCCGGCGGGGGTTCGGCGACCGGGCCCGGATCGCCCGGTGGCGGGAGCTGACCGAGGGGCACTACAACGTCGCGTACGCGATCCGACTCGTCGACGGTGCCGACCTGATCCTCAAGATCGCTCCACCGCCCGGGCTGGAACTGCTCGGTCACGAGGTCGACCTGATGCGTACCGAGGTGGAGTTCTTCCGGCGGGCCGGGGCGGCGGGTGTGGCCGTACCGGAGGTGGTCTTCGCCGACACCGCGCGGGACCTGGTCGGCAGCGACTTCGTCTTCCTCGGCCGGATCAACGGCGTCGCCCTGAACACGGTGAGCGACGAACTGAGCCCGGCGGGACTCGCCGCCGTGCGCGCTCGGGTGGCCGCCGAAACAGCCCTACTGCACACGGTCACCGGACCGGCGTACGGCTACCCGCTGCGCGACAGCCGCACCTGGCAGCCCACCTGGCGGGCGGCGTACGGGGCGATGGTGCGCGACATCCTCGACGACGCCCGGCGCCTCGGCACCGAACTGCCGCTCGGGGTGGAACGGATCGAAACGCTGCTGAGCCGGCACGCCGACGCGCTGGACGAGGTCGACCGGCCGGCACTGGTCCACTTCGACCTCTGGGACGGCAACGTCTTCGTCTCCCCTGACGGCGACGGCGGGGCCACGGTGACCGGCCTGATCGACGGCGAACGGGCCTTCTACGGCGACCCGGTGGCCGAGTTCGTGTCGATGACACTGTTCCGGGACCCGGCCGAACTTCCCGGCCTCTTCGCCGCCTACACCGCCGCCGGCCACGGCACGATCGAACCGACCGAGGCGGTGGCCCGCCGGCTGGCCATGTACCGGAGCTACCTCTACCTGATCATGTCGGTCGAGGGCGCCACCCGGGGATGGCACGGGCCGGAACGGGAGGAGTTCGAACGTTGGCTGGCCGAGCTGCTGGAGGTCCAGCTCGGCCAGCTCGGCTGACCCGCACGGTCAGCGGGCCGGCGACTGCCGCACCATCAGCGCGGCGGCAGTCGCCGCGACGTCAGCGCGGCAGGGACTGCTGCAACTCGGCCCGCAGGGCCGGCGTCAGCATCTCGCCGGCCTGCTTGGCCAGGCGGGCCATCTCGTAACCGACCACGCCGATGTCGGCGTCGGTGGCGGCGAGGGTGGCCAGGATGGAACCGTCGCGCACCTGCATGACGAGGAAGTAGCCCCGGCCCATCTCGACCACCGTCTGCTTGACGATGTCGTTGTCGAACATCTGGGCCGCGCCGGCGGTGATGCTCATCAGGCCCGAGGTGACGGCCGCCAGTTTGTCGGCGTGGTCGCGTGGCAGGTGGTCGGAGACCGCGACCAGCAGACCGTCGGCGGAGACCACGATCGCGTGTGACACCCCGGGCACCCGTTCGGCGAAGCCACTCACCAGCCAGTTGAGGTCTCGTGCCGCTTGACTGAGCGTCGTCACTGTTGCTCCTCTTCCTTGCCAGCGCCGGCCGGCGCCATGGTTATCTCGGTGGTCTCCTCGGCCTCGGCCCGCCGTACGCCGCCGTAGAACTTCGACAGCATGCCACCCACCGCCTCGGGGTCGGGCTCGTGCCGCTGCACGGCTACGACCTGCGGCGCCGGTTCGTTGGCCGACGGCAGTTGCGCCATCGGCACGCGGACCGGCAGGCCGTTCGAATTGACCGTGACGGTGACCGGGGCGCTCGCCGCCACCCGGACCGGTGCCTCGGCGGCGGCCGGTGCCGGCGCGGCGGGCCCGCCCTTGCCCTGCCGTGACCACCAGGTGCTACCGGCCTCGGACCCGCCGGCCGCCGGGGTCAGCACGTCCTCGGCCCGGGTCGGGACGGTACGGGCGGGTCGCCGGGCGGTGTTGCGTCCGGGGGCACGGCCGGCGACCGGCTGGTCGTCCAGGGCCGGCAGGGCGTTCGGCGTACCGGTGGGTGTCCCGGAGCCGACGCGACGCGATCCCGGCGCGGTGCCCGGCAGTCCGGTGAGCATCCGCCGGTTCGGCGGCGCCTGGTCCAGCTCCGCCTGGGTCGGCGGCACGGCGAGCAGCGCGGGCGGCAGTAGCACCGACGCGGCCACCCCGTGCTCCAGGGCCCGCAGCCGCACCTTGACGTGTTGCCGGGCGGCGAGGTGGCTGACGACAAAAAGGCCCATCCGCTCGGAGGCGGCGACGTCGGCCGCGGGAGGTACGGCGAGCAGCTCGTTCGCCTCGTCGATGGCGCCCTGGCTCATGCCCAGACCGTCGTCGACGATCTCGATCAGGCAGGCGCCCGGGGCCTCGGCCCGGCCGACGATCCGCACCACCGTCTCCGGCGGGGAGAAGGTCGCCGCGTTTTCCAGCAGTTCGGCGAGGAGGTGGACCAGGTCGGCGACCGCGTGACCGACGATGTAGAGCTTCTCGGCGCTCTCGTGCTGGACCCGCTGGTACTGCTCGACCTCGGCCACGGCGGCGAGCATCACCGCCGACAGCGGGACCGGGCGGTTCCAGCGGCGGGTCGACTCGGTGCCGGCGAGAACCAGCAGGCTGTCGTCGTTACGCCGCATCCTCGCCGCGAGGTGGTCGAGCTTGAACAGGTTGTCGAGCTGGTCCGGGTCGCCCTCCTCGCGCTCCAGTTCGTCGAGGAGTTCGAGTTGCCGTTCGACCAGCAGTTGGCTGCGTCGGGCCAGGTTGACGAACATGGCGTTGACGTTGCGGCGCATCACCGCCTGCTCGACGGCGACGGTGACGGCGCTGCGGTGCACCGCGACAAACGCCTCGGCCACCTCACCGATCTCGTCCATCGAGCGGACCATGGCGGGTGCGACCTCGATCTCGGGCACCCCCGCCTCGACCGTACGGAGTCGTTCCAGCGCCTCCGGGAGATCGATCTGAGCCACCTGTAGGGCCTGCGCCCGGAGCATGCGCAGCGAGCGGTTGAGCGACCGGCCGATGATGACCGAGGTGGCGAGCGCGACCAGGAGCACGGTGAGCACGCCACCGGCGACGAGCAGGGTCTGGCGCAACTGGTCCGAGCTGCGGTCCTCGGCCACCCGTACGGCGTCGCCCAGCACCGCGGCCTCGACCTGGCGCAACAGGTCCTGCCGCTGCTGACTGGCCCGCCACCAGCCGTCCGCCGACAGCACCTTGGGCGTGCTGGCGCCGACGGCGATGGTCTGCTCCTCCATCTCGATCGCGTTCTGGAAGATCGGGTCGGCCGCGGCCTGCTGGTAGAGCTGGATCTGTGCGGTGGTCGCGGCGACCCGGAAGTCACCGAGCGCGGTGAGTTGCTGGGCCCGCAGGTCGGTCAGCTCCACCCCGTCGTCGAGGTCGTAACGTCCGGCCCGGGCGGCACTGTAGAGGGTGCCCCGGATCCGGGAGCTGATCTCCTTGACCCGGGCGATCTGCACGTAGCGCAGCACCCGCTCGGTCAGGTCGGGCTGTTCGTCGCCGGGCGTCGGCTCGGCGAGCAGGGTGAGCAACGCGTCGATGGCCCGGTTGTAGGTACCCATCACCGTGTTGACGCTGAGTACGCCCGCCGGCACGGCGGCCCGTACGTCGGGGAGCTGTCGCAGCGCGTCCTGAACCCGGGAGTAGGAGATCCGCCAGGAGGCGTCGACATCGCCGAGCGGTTTCGCCGCCTCCTGGAGCCGGTTGGTGGCGCTGTTGGCGGCGTCGTAGGTCGACTTCAGCGCGGTCTGGATCTGCGCCGGGTCAGCCCGCCCACCGGCGGCACCCACCTGGGCCAGCTCCCCGGCGGTCCGGTCCCGTTCCTGCTGCAACTCGTGCACCAGGGCGGAGATCTCGCGCCCGATCGTCACCTCCTGGGCGAACTCCTCGAGCACGTTGGCCTGCCCGAGCAGCGTACCGGTCTGCACCGTCGCCACCACCAGGAACGCCACCGACGGGATGACCAGTACGGCACCGAGCTTGGTCCGCAGGCGCCAGTCCCGCAGGCGCAGCGGAGACCGCCGTCGATGCGGCACGATACGCACGTCGAGCCGGCGGCGCCGGTGGTTGGGCACCCCGCTGCCCGAGGGGTCAAGAGCAGCAGCCACCACGCCTCCTACTTTCCTCGATGCCGGGCACGTCGAGGAGCGGGGTTCATCTCAACCAGGCGAGAGAGCCCTGTCAACCATTCGAACTGCGGCGCGGCAAAGGAAGGATACTGTGGCCCAACCGCAGGTGCCGGACTCGCCTAGTGGCCCTCATCCATCCGGCTGATACGTTCGAGCTTGACGCCGTCGTGGAACCTGCCAATGGCGATCAATGCCGCTCCGGTCGCGCCGATCTCCGGATTGCGTACGTGGCTCACGCTGCGTGGTGCCAGTGCGGCGACGAAGGCGTCGCGCCACCAGTCGGACGCGGCCACCGCACCACCACCGAGAACCACCTCGACCGGGTAGTCCACGGTGGATTCGATCTGGGTGAGGTCGGCCGCCACCTGCCGGCAGAGGGCGTCCATCAGCCCGGCGAAGATGTCCACCGCGCGGGTGCCGAAGCTGAGGTTGTGGATGTGCCCGGACCCGGACGGGGCGAGCCCCGGCGGCCGGTCGCCGCCGAGCCTCGGGTCCGCCACCAGGGTGTCCCCCGGACGGATGGCCGACAGCGCGGCTTCCAGTTCGGCCCCGTCGGGCAGCAGCAGGACCTTCTTCGCCCAGGCGAAGAGGTTGCCGCCGGCCGAGTAGGCGGTGCCGGTGACGATGTGCCGGTGGTCGACCCGGTAGCGCCACAGGCCGGTCGGCAGTGGCGGCAGGATGGCACCGGCCGGTGCGGCCTGGACCAGCCGCACCGCGGCCGAGGTGCCGACCGTGACCGCCGCCCGGTAGGGGTCGACACAGCCGGATCCGACGTTGGACGCGGCGCCGTCGCCGGTCGGCCCGTGCCACGGTACGTCCCGCAGCCCCGGCCAGCGCCGGGCGAATTCGGCGCGCAGCCGCCCGGTCCAGTCCACCGGCGCCAGCTCGGGCAACTCCCCCGCGTGCGCGTCGGACAGTTGCAACGCCTCGGCGTCCCAGTCCAGTGTCCGCAGGTCGAGCAGGCCGGTGCCGGACGCCTGGGAGACCGACATCGGGGCGTCCTCGAGCAGCGCGCCGAACGCGTACTCGACCAGCCCGACAAAACGCGCCGGGCGCCGGCTCAGCGTCTCCCGCAGCCAGGGCAGGCGCATGGTCCAGTAGAACCGGTGCCACCAGGTGCCGGTACGTTGGTGGAAGGCGTTCATGTCGGCCGGACCGGACGCTCCCCGGGTAGCCATCGCCCGGCTGTCCAGCCAGGTCAGCACCGGCCCGAGCGGGGTGCCGTCGTGGTCCAGCGGCAGCACCGAGTGCCACTGGGCGGCGGTGGCGACCAGGCCGATCCGGTCGAGGTGACCGGCCGCGTTCAGCTCGTCCAGGCAGGCTTCGAGCGCGGCCAGATACTCGGCCGCGTCCAGCGTCGCCGCGCCGTCGTCACCGATCGTGATGGCCATCTTCCGGCGGGCCAGGGCACCGGGCAGGGGCACGGCGTCGGCGTCGAGGACCAGCCCCCGTACCGACGAGGTGCCCAGGTCGAGCGCGAGAATGTTCATCGCCGGCCACCGTACCCGGCGGGGGTTCGCGGCACGCCCACGGCGGCTCGCGCCCGCCCCCGAGCAGCGGCGCACGACCGCCGGGGCCATCGATCCAACCCGATCGACTCCGGGACCGTGGTCCACCTGGTGGACGCCGGGCGGGGCGGTCGCAGGCCCTGGTCAGACCGGCTCGTAGCCTCCGAAACATGATCGCGCGACGCCCATCCTGGTGGCCTGCCAACCCGGCGGCCGACCTCCGCGCGTAGTTCTTCCACGCGGCCGCCCGAACCGGCGGCCGCCGACGTTCCTTCCGCTCCCCGGCCGCCCCGCCGGACGGCCCCCGAGCCGAGGGAACATCGATGGACCTGCTCTCGCACCTGCTCACCACGATCGCCGCCGGCACCGACCCCGGGCCGTTCGCGATCATCCGCCGAGCCGACGCACCGGAACTGGACGTGTTCACCGGCGAGGCGCGTACGGTCGAACGCCTCGCCGACATCCCGCTTCCCGCCGGACCGGCCGGTGCCCGCACCCTGGCCCTGGTGCCGTACCGGCAGATCGTCGAACGAGGTTTTGCCTGCGTGGACGACGCGGCCCCACTGGAGTGCCTGGTCATCGGCGCGCACCAGCGGGTGCCGCTGGAGCGGGCCCTGACCGCCCTGCCCGACCTGGTGGTGGGCACCGACGGCGGCGGCTTCGACCTGCCCGACGACGAGTACGCCGAGATCACCCGACAGGTGCTGCGGGAGGAGATCGGCCGGGGCGAGGGGGCGAACTTTGTCATCCACCGCAGTTATCGGGCCAACCTGCTCGGTTCCCCGCTGACCGCCGCGCTGGCCGCGCTGCGCCGGCTGCTGACCGCCGAACGGGGCGCCTACTGGACCTTCGTGACCCACACCGGCACCCGCACGCTGGTCGGGGCGAGCCCGGAGCGGCACGTCAGCGTCGAGGACGGGCTGGCGATGATGAACCCGATCAGCGGCACCTTCCGGCACCCGGGCGGGCCGGCGGACCGGGACGCACTGCTGCGGTTCCTGGCCGACCCGAAGGAGACCGACGAGCTCTACATGGTGCTCGACGAGGAACTGAAGATGATGGCGACGGTCGCCGAGCACGGCGGGCAGGTGGTCGGCCCGTACCTGAAGGAGATGTCGCACCTGGTGCACACCGAGTACCTGCTCGCCGGCCGGGGCTCGCTGGACGTACGCGACGTGCTGCGCGAGACGATGTTCGCCCCCACCGTCACCGGTTCCCCGATGGAGAACGCCTGCCGGGTGATCGCCCGCCGGGAGCGCGGCCGGGGTCGGGGCTACTACGCCGGGGTGCTGGCCCTGCTCGGCCTCGACGACCAGGGGCGGCAGACCCTCGACGCGCCGATCCTGATCCGTACCGCCGAGATCTCCCCGACCGGGGCGTTGCGGGTGCCGGTCGGCGCCACCCTGGTCCGCCACTCGACCCCGGAGGGCGAGGTGGCCGAGACCCACGCCAAGGCCGCCGGGGTGCTCGCCGCGCTCGGGCTGCGCCCGGCCGCCCCGGCGCGTGCCGCCGGGCTGCCCGACCGGCTCGCCGACGACCCGGCGGTACAGGCCGCCCTGGCCGCCCGTAACGACCGGCTCGCCCGGTTCTGGCTGGAACAACGCTCCAGCGGCGCCGCGCTGGTGCCGGCGCTCGCCGGCCGGCGGGTGCTGATCATCGACGGTGAGGACACCTTCACCGGCATGCTCGCCCACCAACTGCGGGCCCTGGGGCTCACCGTCGAACTGCGCCCCTGGTACGACGCCGACCTGCTGGGCACCGGCGCCGACCCGGTCGGCGTCGGGGGACCGGCCGACCTGGTCGTGGTCGGACCCGGACCGGGCGATCCCGGCCTGCTCGACGACCCGAAGATGGCCACCCTGCGCCGGCTCCTCACCGACCTGCTCGGGCGGGAGCGTCCCACGCTCGCCATCTGCCTGGGCCACCAGTTGCTCTCCGGGCTGCTCGGGCTGCGGCTGCACCGGCGGGAGGCGCCCTACCAGGGGCTGCAACGCGAGGTCGACCTGTTCGGGACCGTACGCCGGGTCGGCTTCTACTCGACCTTCACCGCGCTCGCCGGCACCGACGAACTGGTCACCGCGTACGGTCCGGTCGAGATCGCCCGCGACGCGGCCGACGGCGCGGTGCACGCCCTGCGCGGCCGCTCCTTCGCCGGGGTGCAGTTCCACCCCGAGTCGGTGCTCTCCCAGGACGGGCTGGCCGTGCTGGGCGAGCTGCTCGGCCGGCTGCTGCCCACCCCGGCCGCCCCGCCACGCTGAGAGATCCGGCTCGACCACATCCGGCCGTGCGAGATCCGGCTCGACGAGATCCGGCTCGACGAGATCCGGCTCGACGAGATCCGGCCGCGCGAGATCCGGTTCGGCATAGTTCCGGCGATCGTGGGTAGGCATGAGGTACGCCGGTGGTCCGAGCGGGTTGAGAGCCCTCGCTCGGACCACCGGTTCGTCGTCCCGTGATCACGCGCCGGCGGTGAGCCGGCCGCGGGCAGCGCGATCTCGCATCGCGGCACTGGTCCGGCTCGCCATCAGGTAACCCCCCTCGCCCGCTTCGTGCCGAGGGCGGGCTACCCGCCCGGAGCGGTCCGAAACATCGGCTCCCGCGCGCCGGCCCCGGCCGCCGGACGGCCGTCGCGGTCGAGATCGCCGGGTACGGGACAGCCCGAGCGGTTGTGAGCCCCGGGTACGAAACGGCCCGAGCGGTCGAGATCGCCGGGTACGGGACGGCCCGGGGCGTGGCCCGGCGATGGAAAGACCCGCTCCACAGTGGTTTCCCGGCGGCTGGCGGGTCGGATACGGTGGTCACAGCCTCCGTGCGGTGGGCCGCCGTCGACGCCGGCCGACCCGACGGAACCAGGTCCCCCCGCCGACGGCGCGTCCCGGACCGGCCGCTCCCCCGGACCGACGCGTGATCGGCGAAACGCGCCCCGTCCCGACGATCCGTTCGGCAGGATCGTCTTCAACGAGGAGGTGCCGCCGTGCAGGACACTCGGGCCCGCACGCTGTCCTTCCAGGTCAGCGGCCTGCCGCCGATCAGAACCGAGGCACTGTCGCTCTTCTCGGCCGGGCACCGCCAGGCCAACCGGGTGCGCGCGCTGCTGGAGGCCGCCTGCGCGGCCGCCCAACGCAGCGGCTGGACCCCGCTCACCGACCCGGTCGAACTGGACCTGGTCCTGAACTGCCCGCCCGACCATCATGGCACCGGCGCGGCGACCCTGCTCGGCGGCGTCGGTGCCGTCCTGCAGGACAAGCGGCACGCGGTCAACGTCGGGCTGGCCCACCTGGGCCCGCTGGTCGACGTTTGCCTCTACGTCGACGACCGGCAGATTCGCCGGATGTCGTACCGGGAGGAGCCGGCCGACAGCGTGTCGTACCTGGTTCGAGTCGCCGCGATTCCGGCGACAGGTTGACCGACGCCCGCGGCTGGGTACCGCGGACCCGACGAAGGGAGCACCCATGTCGGAGCCACACGTGACGCTGGACCCGAGCGGTCTGAGCCCGGCCCTGGAGAGCCTGCGCGGACCGCTGGAGGAACAGCTCAGTTCGGCCCTGCGGGCGGCGACGGAACGGGTCCGCGCCGGTTACGCGGGCGAGCCGGTCGAGGAGGTCTGCCGGCGGCTGCTCGCCGAGACCAGGGGCGGGCTGCATCCGGACATCGCGGAGGGCTTCACCCCGGACATGGACGAATTCTGCCGGGTGGCGGTCGCGATCGTACGGCACGAGGTGCGTCACTGAGGCGGCCTCGTGGCAGCCGGACCGGCTCCCGGAGGGCGGAGCCGGTCCGACGTCGGGTGACCGCCCCGACGCTCAGCCCCGACGCACGTCGACGGCGACGATCCTGGTCCCGTCGGCGCGGGTGAGTTGCAGCGTGCGTACCGGTAGCACCTGGTCGCTGCCGCGCGGCACCCGCAGGCCCAGGCCGAAGCTGAGGTAACCCTCGTAGTCGCCGGCGAGGACGTAACCGCGCAGGGTGGGGTAGTCCAGCCGGGCGCCGGGGGCCCGGATGATCGACGACCGGCCCTGCTCGTCGTGCGCCTGCGCCGGGTCGAACTGGATGCGTACGAAGGAGTTGCCGGCCAGCGGCACCGCGCTGCCGGTGCCGGGCGAGGTCACCTCGGGCACGTACGCCAGCTCGTAGGCGGGCGGTCCGCCCCGGAAGGCGAAGGTGATCCGGGTAAGGTTCTCGTCCGGGTGGTCTCCGACACGCACCTCCACCAGCAGCGGCAGCGGCGCGCCCGGCGGCGGGACCACCGGCACCCGTACCTTGTTGTCGACCCGGACCGGGTCGCTCGGTACGCCCCAGTCGTAGGTGATCCGGTAGTCGGTGACGCCCGGCCCCTGGGTGGCCGGGTCGCCCGGGTCGCCGGGGTCGGGCGGATCGGACGAGGAGGTCGGCGCCGGCTGGGCGGTCGCCAGATCGGTCCCGGGTGTCGCCGGCCCGGCCGAGGGTGTGGTCGCGGGTGGTCGTGGGCCGCTCGGGTCGCCCGCGCCGCCCGGGGTGCAGCCGGCGGCGAGCAGCACGAGTACGGAAACGAGAATCGGTACGCGTTGGCGTGTCATACAGCTCTGACGCGTCACGCCGCCGGTCGGTTTACCTCCGGGGCGATCGACCCGGGCCAGGTGGCGACCGTACAGATCGACCAAGATCCGTCGTCATATCAGATCAACGGACAAAAGAGGATATTGAAATCGACACATCTGGATGTCTAAGATCCTGACACCCCCTAGCTTCTGGAGAGTGAGTCATGACCTCACGAAGAGTCAGCCGGCTCCTGGTCGCCCTCCTGACCGCGGCGAGCGCCACCTTCGGCGCCACGGTCGCCAGCCCCTCGGCCGCCTCCGCCGACGCGTCGATCGCCGCCACGGTCTGCTACAACACCAGCCAGGCCGGCAGCTTCGCCGGCATCGCGAACCAGGCCGCGACGATCTGGAACAACGCCACCGTCAACCTGACGCTCTCCAACTGCGGCTCGAACCTGCGGATCTACCAGATCACCGGCGGCGGCTCGTACGCCGTGCGCACCAGCCTCGGCAACGGGCGGGTGTACATCGACACCCAGCAGGCCGCGCAGTACAGCCCGCTACGGATCATGACGCACGAGATCGGGCACATCCTCGGCCTGCCGGACAACTACAACGGAAACTGCGCCCTGCTCATGTCGGGCGGCAGCGCCGGCACCGGTTGCACCAACCCGTACCCGAGCACGGCCGAGGCGAACCGGGTGAGCAACCTCTTCGCCGGCACCCGGATCGGCGCCGACACCGGCAGCCAGGTCTTCAACGACAGTTGGCCGGTGGCCACCGTCAAGGTCGGCTGACCCTCGACCCCACCCCGGTCCCCTGCCCCTCCCCCTCGGCGGGAACCGTGACCGGGGGCCGGCGCGAGCGCCGGCCCCCGGTCTTCCGTCGTCAGCACCCCGCCCCGGTCTTCCGTCGTCAGCACCCCGCCCCGGTCTTTCGTCGTCGGGACCGCCGCCGGACCGGCGGGACTCAGTGCACCAGTGGCACCATGTTCGTGGTGATCTTCCCGTCCGGGTTGTAGACCACGCACATG
The DNA here is from genome assembly GCF_044901685.1 of Micromonospora sp. NPDC050397. Classification (NCBI taxonomy): domain Bacteria; kingdom Bacillati; phylum Actinomycetota; class Actinomycetes; order Micromonosporales; family Micromonosporaceae; genus Micromonospora; species Micromonospora sp. NPDC050397. The sequence continues at coordinate 18,612 of NZ_JBJDPS010000026.1, read as the reverse complement.
ATGTCCCGGTCGCCGTCCGCCCAGGTCTCGGCGGTCGGCAGGATCGGGAAGTAGTCCAGCCCGGACCTCTCCTGGCTGATCCACCGCCGTTTGAAGTCCTTACCGCACTCGGCCCAGCCGTACGCGGCCACCGCCGGCCGGTCCCACGGCCCGTCCTCGACGTGCACGAAGCCGAACGACTCGTTGTCGGCCCGCTCCTCGCACGCCTTGTAGACCACCACCACGTCGTTCGACCTCGGGGAGTACGCCGGGTCGGAGAAGCACTCGCCACCCTCGATGTTGAGGATGCCGGTGGTCTCCGCGCTGATGAAGTCGTCGCCCTTGACCGCGATCGGCTGCGGCGGTTCGGCTCTCGGAAACACCCCGATCAATGCCACGGCGGCGAGCGCGGCCCAGCGGCGACGGCTCCTCAGCAGCGGATTCGGCAGGGCGAGAGTCATCGATGCGGCCTGTTCTCGACGGCGGTACGGGCGCCGGGCGGGCCCTGCCGCATGGTAGGCGGGCCGCCGTTAACGATCGGCCGACGCAATGTTTCCGAGCGACGACCACGAGGTGACGCCCGACTCGCGCTTCGCCGAAGTGATCATCAGTTCACCTGGTGGAAAGGCTGTCGTCGGTTTGCTGTCGGGCGCCTCCGACTGAATGCGGAGGTTCGCCGCGCTCCCGCTGGCGAACGATCCACTTCTCTTGAGGGGTGACCCCTACCTTGATCGACAACAAGCGACCGTGGATTACCGGCTCCCGGCGGGCGAAGCTCGCCGCCGTGGGTGCCGCCGCGCTGATCATTGGCGGTTTCGCGTTCGGTCCGTCGGCGTTCGGTGACGCCGCGCCGAGCAAGTTCCCGGCGGCCGAGATCTACAAGCCCTCCCCGATGCCCGACCGCCTCATCCTGACCCCGACCGCCACCCCGGCCACCTCGCAGAAGGTGACCTGGCGGGCCGAGGCGTCCGCCGAGTGGGCGCAGGCCCAGATCCTCGAGGCGCCGAAGGCCCTCGGCGAGGTCGCCCCGGCGGCCGGCGCGGTGTCCACCGTGAAGGCGAGTGCCACCACGGCGGTCAACACCTCGCTCGGTTACGCCTCGACCTACCACACCGTCGAGTTCACCGGCCTCAAGCCGAACACCCGGTACACCTACCGGGTCGGTGACGGCACCAACTGGAACGAGTGGTCCGACTTCACCACCGCGGCCGAGGGCTTCTCGCCGTTCTCGTTCATCTACTACGGTGACGCGCAGAACTACCTCGACTCGGCGCTTCCGCGCGTGTTCCGGCAGGCGTTCGCCGACCGGCCCGAGGCGAAGATGGTCGTCAACGCCGGTGACCTCATCGACAGCGCGAACAGCGAAGAGCAGTGGGGCCAGTGGTTCGACGCTGACGGCTTCGTCAACAGCCAGATCAACAACATCTCGATCCCGGGCAACCACGAGTACAGCGGCTCCTCGCTCTCCTCGTTCTGGGCACCGCAGTTCCCCTTCCCGGCCAACGGCCCGAAGTGGCCGGCCGGGATGGAGTCGGCCCTGGACAAGACCGCTTACTACACGGACTACCAGGGTGTGCGGTTCATCGGGCTGAACAGCAACGTCCAGAGCATCCCCGAGGTCATGGCCGCGCAGACCGCGTGGCTGGAGACCGTGCTCAAGGACAACCCGAACAAGTGGACCGTGGTCACCTTCCACCACCCGGTCTACTCCAACACCGGTACGCGTAACAACCCGCAGGTCCGCGACCAGTGGGGCCCGCTGCTGGAGAAGTACGGCGTGGACCTGGTCCTGCAGGGCCACGACCACTCCTACGCCCGGGGCAACGTCGCGACGAACCGCAAGTCGAGCACCGTGCACAACGGTGTCGTCTACGTGGTCTCCGTCTCCGGCGGCAAGATGTACGAGCTCAACGGCGGCGAGAACTGGACCGGTAACGGTGCCGAGCTCTCCGACCGGGACGAGAACGTCCAGCTCTACCAGATGATCGACGTCGACAAGGACTCGATCCGGTTCGAGGCGCGCACCGCCAACGGCCAGTTCGAGGACGGCTTCCTCATCCGCAAGAACGACGCGGGTGCCCGGACCGTCAACGAGTTCCGTACCCCGGAGAACAGCACCGGTGAGCGGGCCCTGGCCAGCAAGACCACCGTCGCTGCGGGCGAGAAGGTCGGCGTCAAGGCGTACAACTACGACCCGAACGAGACGGTGAGCGTGTACCTGCGCAGCACCACCGCCGCCGCGAGCAACAACGGCGTCCTGATCGCCTCCAAGAAGGCGGACGAGCTGGGTCAGTTCAACTACACCTTCGCCGTGCCGGAGGGCACCAAGAAGGGCAGCACCCAGGTCATCTACCTGGTGAGCGAGAACCAGAAGATCAGCACCCCGGTGATCACCATCAGCAAGTAGCAATCCCGTCCCGGGTGCGGATCGGCCACCACGGCCGGTCCGCACCCGGTCCGGTTTCCCGGACAGGAGAATTCGTGACCATCCGTACGCGCGCGTCGGCGGGTGCGCTGCTGGGTGCCCTGGCCGCGCTGGTCGCGGTCACCCTCCCGGCCACCCCCGCCTCCGCCCACCCGTTCGGCCCACCGGCCACGGCCAGGATCGACGCCGACGGCTCGCACGTCACCATCGAGTGGCACGCCGCCGAGGACGACTGGGTGGCACTCGGCCAGTCACTCGGCGCGTTCGAGAACCCCGCCACGGGCAAGGTCGAGACCGGACTCACCGGCGAGCAGAAACTCCAGCGCTCCCCCGCCATCCGGGACTACCTGCTGGAGCGGATCACGGTCAGCCAGGCCGGGAAGCGCTGCCCGAGTCGCCTCGACACGCTCGAACAACTCCTCAAGCAGGGCGCCCGGGTCAGCTTCGAATGCCCCACCCCGGTCAGCGACATCGCGGTCACGGTCAGCGCACTGACCGACCTGAACACCGCGTACCGCACCGCGCTCACCTCGGACGTGGCGATGACGCCGTCGGAGGTGCTCTTCACCCACAACGACGGCACCCAGCAGGTCCGGCTCGCCGCCGGCACGGGCGGCGGCAGCGGTCGTCCGGCCGCGGTCGGCACCGTCGCCGCCGGTACCGGCATCGCGGCGGTGGCCATCCTCGCCGGTGTGCTGGTCAACAAGCGACGTCGGAACAGGAGGACCGCGTGACCGGGATCAACGGGTTGGACAACCACCTGATCGCGCTCTTCGACAGCGGGGCCGTGTTCTGGCTCGCCCTGCTGGTGGCGCTCGGCGTCGGGGCGGCACACGCGGTCGCCCCCGGGCACGGCAAGAGCATCACGGCGGCGTACCTGGTCGGCACGAGGGGACGGTACCGGGACGCGGTACGGCTCGGCGCGATCGTCGCGCTGATGCACACCTTCTCCGTACTCGTGCTCGCCCTGGTCTGGGTCGGCCTGACCGGCGCCGCCAGTCTCAGCACGAAGTCGGTCACCGCCTGGCTCCAGGTGCTCGCCGGGATCGTGGTGATCGGGGTCGGCGTCCACCTCACCTACCGCCACCTGCGCGGCGGTGGTCACGGCCACTCGCACGATCACGGTCACTCGCACGGCCACAGCCACGGTCACTCCCACGATCAGCACCACTCGCACGACAACGGGCGCTCGCACGACCGCGGCCACGTCCACTCGCACGACCACGGGCACCCGCACGAGCGGCCGGCGTCGGACCACCCGCACGAGCACATCGCCGACGGGTCCCACCCGACCACCGCCACCGCCACGCTGACCGCCGAACCCGCCACCGCCACCGGCACCGGCACCGGCACCGGCACCGGCACCGGCACCGGCACCGGCACGGTGACGCTGACCGCCGAACCGGTCGTCGCTGCCGAACCGGCTCACCACCACCATCACCACGACGACGCCCCCGAGCTGACCAATCCCTGGTCCCGGCGCGGGCTGCTCGCCCTCGGCCTCTCCGGCGGGCTGCTCCCGTCGCCGTCGGCGTTCCTGGTGCTGGTCAGCGGCCTGCTGACCGGACGAGCGCTGGACGCGGTGATCCTGGTGATCGTCTTCGGCATCGGCATGGCGGCCACCCTGACCGGGGTCGGTGTGCTCACCATCCGGGGGTACGCGCTGCTCGCCGGCCGAGCCCGCACCTGGGCCCCGGTCGCCAAGCTGATCGGCTTTGTTCCGGCCGCCGCCGGAGTCGTGGTCGCCGGCGCCGGCTGCCTCTACGTGGTCGCCGCCGTCACCGTACTCACCTGACGCCCATCCCCGGCACCACGCTCGCCACCCGTCCCATGATCGTGAAGAGTTCGGCTCGCCACAGCGGGCCGAACTCTTCACGTTGACGGGGAGTGCCCGGTGGCGAGCGTGGTGCCCCGGGTGGAAACGCGGGTGCGGTGGGGGCCGGGTGTCGAGCAGCATGGGGCCGTGACTGTTCCCAACCGACAGGTACGGGCCCTCCACTCGGCCGACACGATCACCGTCTACCAGGCGTACCCGCCGGAGATCGCCGGGCCGGCGCTGGCCGCCGGACGCTTTGTCAACCCGTTCAAGCGGGAGCGGATGACCTGGATCAAGCCGTCGTTCCTCTGGATGATGTACCGCTGCGGATGGGCCGAGAAGCCTGGACAGGAACGGGTGCTAGCCGTCGAGATCAGCCGGGCCGGGTTCGAGTGGGCGCTGGGGCACTCCTGTCCGAGCCACTACGACCCGGCCCGGCACACCGACCGGACCGCCTGGTCAGAGCAGCTCAAGACCAGTCCGGTGCGGGTGCAGTGGGACCCGGAACGGTCCCTGCGGCTGGCGCCGCTGCCGTACCGCTCGCTCCAGGTCGGCCTCTCCGGCGAGGCCGTCCACCGGTACGTCGACGAGTGGACGGTGGCGATCAACGACGTGACCCCGGACGTACGCCGGATCCGGGAACTGCTGCGCGACGGCGACGTTCGGGGCGCGGCCGACCTGCTGCCGGACGAGCGCCCGTACCCCCTGGGCGACCTGGGCCCGACGGTGGGCGGATCATGAACCACCGATGGCAAAGAGGATGACGTCGCTGGCCGCGTTCGGGGCGCTCCTCGGTCACGTCTGCGACAACAACACGATTCCACTGTTCCGGATGCTGCTCAGGTCCAGGTCGGGGTGGTGCCGTCGAACTCCTCGAAAACCAGCCAGGTCCGGGTGGAGAGGACCCCGGCGATGCCCTGCACCCGGTTGAGCACCACGTCCCGCAGCGCCGCGTTGTCCGGCGCGCGGACCAGCGCCAGTACGTCGTGGTCGCCGCCGAGCAGGGCCGCGTGTTCGATGTAACGCACCCGGCCCAGCTCCACCGACACCTCCCGCCAACTGTTCTGCTCGATCGTCAGCGCGATGTACGCCGAGGTGCCGAGCCCGGCCCGCTCCGGCACCACCCGCGCCCGGAACCCGCTGATCACACCCTCCTGGAGGAGCCGCTCCACCCGCGCGTACGCGTTGGTCCGGGAGATGTGGATCCGCTCGGCGAGGGTACGGATCGAGGTCCGGCCGTCCCGGACGAGTTCGTCGAGGATGCGACGGTCAACCTCGTCGAGGGTTCGGGACGATCGTCCCGCCCCGACCGTGAACGGGCCCCGCTCCTGGTCCTCCTGGTCCATCCGAGTACGCCTCCGTTGCCATTCGTCCCGCGTTTCCCGAGGATCTTGAGTCAATCATCCGAGGGCGTGAGCATAGGCGCACCACACGTCCAGGAGGTTCCCGCCGTGACGACCACACCCCAGGCGGTCCGTAGGGCTTCCCCGCGTACCCGTCGGGCGGTCACCCCGCCCGACCCGGCCCGCGCCCTGCTGCCCAGCCCCGAACCGGTCCGGATGATCGACGACCAGGGCAACCGACTGCCCGACCGGGCCGACTACACCGAGCCGTCCACCGACGCGCTGCGCGAGCTGTACCGCCGCATGGTGATCGGCCGGCGGTTCGACGTCCAGGCCACCACGCTGACCAAACAGGGTCGGCTGGCGGTCTACCCCTCCTCCCGCGGTCAGGAGGCGTGCCAGGTCGGCGCGATGCTCGCGGTCCGCCCGACCGACTGGGTCTTCCCCACCTACCGGGAGTCGATGGCGCTGGTCTCCCGGGACATCGACCCGGTCGAGGTGCTGACCCTGCTGCGCGGGGACTGGCACTGCGGGTACGACCCGGCCGTCCGGCGTACCGCACCGCAGTGCACGCCGCTGGCCACCCAGACCGTGCACGCGGCGGGGCTCGCCTACGGCGAGGCGTACCAGGGGCGCGACACCGTGGCGCTGGCGTTCATCGGCGACGGCGCGACCAGCGAGGGGGACTTCCACGAGGGGGTCAACTTCGCCGCCGTGTTCAAGGCACCGGTGGTCTTCTTCGTGCAAAACAACCGGTACGCGATCAGTGTGCCGCTCTCCCGGCAGACCGCCGCGCCGTCGCTGGCGTACAAGGGGGTCGGCTACGGCGTACCGAGCGAGCAGGTCGACGGCAACGACCCGGTCGCCGTACTGGCGGTGCTGAACCGGGCGGTCGACCACGCGCGGGCCGGCAACGGGCCGTTCCTGGTCGAGGCGCACACGTACCGGATGGAGCCGCACACCAACGCGGACGACGCCAGCCGCTACCGCGACGGCGCCGAGGTGGACGCCTGGCGCGACCGTGACCCGATCACTCGGCTGGCCGCCTACCTGCGGCAGACCGGGGCGCTGGACGACGCGACCGAGGCCGCGGTGGCGGCCGAGGCGGAGGCGTACGCGGCCGACCTGCGGACCCGGATGAACGTGCAGCCGACCGTGGAGCCGCTCAGCCTCTTCGACCACGTCTTCGCCGAGCCCACCCAGCAGTTGAGGGAGCAGCGCGAGCAGGTCCGCGCCGAGTTGGCCGCCGACGCCGAGCTGAGCGAGGACGAGCGGGGCCCGGCCGAGCGGAGCACGGGCGAGCGGAGCACGGGCGAGCGGAGCACGGGCGAGCGGAGCACGGGCGAGCGGAGCACGGGCGACGCGCAGGGCACGAACGGGCAGGGGGCACGCTGATGGCTCGTACCACGATGGCGAAGGCGCTCAACGCGGCGCTGGCCGACGCGATGGCCGACGACGAGCGGGTGGTGGTCTTCGGTGAGGACGTCGGCCAGCTCGGCGGCGTCTTCCGGATCACCGACGGGCTGCTGGCCCGCTTCGGTGACCAGCGCTGCTTCGACACCCCGCTGGCCGAGGCGGGCATCGTCGGCTTCGCGGTCGGGATGGCGATGTCCGGGCTGCGACCGGTGGTCGAGATGCAGTTCGACGCGTTTGCCTACCCGGCGTTCGAGCAGATCGCCTCGCACGTGGCGAAGCTGCGCAACCGGACCCGGGGCGCGCTGAGCGTGCCGATCGTGATCCGGGTGCCGTACGCCGGGGGCATCGGCGGGGTGGAGCACCACTGCGACTCCAGCGAGGCGTACTACGCGCACACCCCGGGACTGAAGGTGGTCACCCCGGCCACCGTCGCGGACGCGTACTCGCTGCTGCGCGAGGCGATCGCCGACCCGGACCCGGTGGTCTTCCTCGAACCGAAGAAGCTCTACTTCGCCAGCGACGAGGTCACGCTGCCGCTGCACGCCGAACCGTTCGGTCGTGCCGTGGTCCGCCGCCCCGGCCGGGACGCCACCCTGATCGCGTACGGCCCGTCGGTGCCGGTCGCGCTGGAGGCCGCCGAGGCCGCCCGGGAGGAGGGCTGGGACCTCGAGGTGGTCGACTGCCGCACGATCGTGCCGTTCGACGACGAGACGATCACCGCCTCGGTCCGCCGTACCGGCCGGTGCGTGGTGATCCAGGAGGCGCAGGGCTTCGCGGGCGTGGGCGCCGAGATCGCCGCCCGGGTCCAGGAACGCTGCTTCCACTCGTTGCACGCCCCGGTGCTGCGGGTCAGCGGCCTGGACATCCCGTACCCGGCGCCGATGTTGGAGCACACCCACCTGCCGAACGTCGACCGGGTGCTCGACGCGGTGGCCCGGTTGCAGTGGGACGACCAGCCCGACCGACGCTGGCTGTCGTCGCCGGAACGCAGTACGGCGTTCGAAGGCAGCGCGGCGTTCGAAGGCAGCGCGGCGTTCGAAGGCAGCGCGGCGTGAGTGCCCCGCAGGTCTTCCTGCTGCCCGATCTGGGCGAGGGGCTCACCGAGGCGGAGATCGTCGGGTGGCGGGTCGCGGTCGGTGACGTGGTGACCGTGGACCAGAGCGTGGTGGAGGTGGAGACGGCCAAGGCGGTCGTCGACGTGCCCTGCCCGTACGCGGGTCGGGTGGTCGCCCTGCACGGGGCGGTGGGTGAGGTCCGCCCGGTCGGCCAGCCACTGATCACCGTGGCGGCGCTGGACGCCGAGCCGGTCGCGGCGGGCGCCCCGGTCGAACCCGCCGGGCACGCCACCTACCGGGAGGAGGAGCGGGCCGGCTCCGGCAACGTGCTCATCGGGTACGGCACCGGACACGGCGCCTCGGGGCGGCGCCGCCGACGCCCCCGCCCGGCGCCTGAGCCGCCGTCCCGTCCGGCGCCCGAGCGACCGGCCCCGCCCACCCCCACTCCACCGGCCGTGGCCGCCGCCCCGGTCACCGCACCCGGTACGGTCACCGCACCCGTCACGGTCACCGGGGCCGTTGTCGGCGCGCCGCTGGTCCTCTCGCCGATCGTGCGCCGGCTGGCCAGGGAACACGGCCTGGACCTGGCCCGGCTGCGGGGCACCGGACCCGGCGGGGTGGTACGGCGGGCCGACGTCGAGGCCGCGACGGCTTCGGCACCCGCCACATCGCCCGCCACATCGCCCGCCACATCGGCTGCCGCGCCTGAAACGACGCCGGCCGAGGCGTCGACGCCGCCGGAGTCTCCACGGCCGGTCGACAGCTCGGACATGATCATCCCGCTCACCGGGATCCGCAGAGCGATCGCCGACAAGCTCTCCCGTAGCCGGCGGGAGATCCCCGAGGTCACCATCTGGGTCGACGTCGACGCCACCGCGCTGCTCCAGACCCGGGCGGAGATCAACGCCGCCCGCCCGGAGCAGCCGGTGAGCATCCTGTCGCTGCTGGCCCGGATCTGCCTGAGCGGACTGCGCCGCTACCCGCAGCTCAACTCCCGGGTCGACACCGAGGGCCAGCGGATCGTCCAGTCCGCCGGGGTGCACCTGGGCATCGCCACCCAGACCGACCGGGGTCTGGTCGTCCCGGTGTTACATGACGCCCAGCGGCTCACCACCGCCGAGCTGGCGGTCGCGCTCGCCGAGACGACGACGGCCGCCCGTGCCGGCACGCTGCCGCCGTCCCGGTTGACCGGCGGTACGTTCACCCTGAACAACTACGGCGTGTTCGGTGTCGACGGATCGACCCCGATCATCAACCACCCGGAGGCGGCGCTGCTCGGCATCGGTCGCATCGTCGACAAGCCGTGGGTCGTCGACGGGGGACTCGCCGTACGCAAGGTGACCCAGCTCAGCCTCACCTTCGACCACCGGGTCTGCGACGGTGGCGTGGCCGGAGGCCTCCTGCGGCACGTGGCCGACGCCGTCGAGCAGCCGGCGCTGCTGATCGCGTACACCTGACCGGAACTGACCCGCCGGCCCCCGCAGGTGCCGGGGCCGGCGGGACGTACGGGTCGGGAACCTCGGCCGCGAACGGCTAGAGCAGGTCCTCGACGGTGATCGGCAGGGATCGGATCCGGCGGCCGGTGGCGTGGTGGACGGCGTTGGCGATGGCCGCCCCGATGCCCACCACGCCGACCTCCCCGAGCCCCTTGATCCCGATCGGGCTGAACCGGTCCGGCTCGCCCACGAAGACGACGTCGAGGTCGGGTACGTCGGCGTTGACCGGGATCAGGTAGTCGCCGAAGGTGGCGTTGGCGACGCGTCCGGTCCCGGGGTCGAACTCGGTCTGCTCGAGCAGCGCCATGCCGATGCCCATCACGGTCGCGCCGAGGATCTGACTGCGCGCCGTCTTCGGGTTCAGGATGCGGCCACCGTCGACCGCGGTCACCAGCCGGGAGACGCGTACGATTCCCAGCTCCTCGTCCACCCTCACCTCGGCGAACCGGGCCGCGAACGCGCCGCCCGGTGCCATCGCCGAGTTCGACGGGTCCGGCGTCACCTGACCGTCCTCGGTCAGCTCGGCCAGTCCGTGCCGGTCCAGGATGTCGGTGTAGGTCTCGCCCACCGACGGGTCGGCGACGAGTTGGAGCCGCCCGTCCGCCATGGTCACCTCGTCGGCGCGCCGCCCGCGCAGCGGTGCGGCGTCGTCGTCGGTGACCAGGCCCACGAGCGCCCGCAGCAGGTTGCCGGCGGCGTCGTGCAGGGCGGCGCCCAGCGACATCGCCAGCCCGGATCCGCCGGCCTGCGGGGCGGGCGGCAGGTCACTGTCGCCGAGGTCGAAACGTACCCGGTCGAGGTCGAGACCGAGCAGGTCCGCGGTCACCTGCGTCGCGACCGTGTAGGTGCCGGTGCCGAGGTCGGTCGCGGCGCTGCGGGCGTACGCGGTGCCGTCCCGCCGGATCGAGATCCTCGCCTGGCACGGCGCCTGGTACCAGTCGAAGGTGACGCCGGCCATCCCGTACCCGATCAGCCAGTCGCCGTCGCGCATGGAGCGGACCTCGGGCTGGCGGTCCGCCCAGCCGAACCGCTCGGCGCCGACCCGGTAGCAGTCCCGCAGCGCCTTGCTGGACCAGAGCAGGCCGGAAGCCGGTTGGACCTCGGCGTAGTTGCGCAGCCGCAGTGCGATCGGGTCGCACCGGAGTTGGTACGCCAACTCGTCCAGCGCCGACTCGATGGCGAAGTTGCCCTGGGCGGTGCCGGGCGCGCGCATCGAGCCCGGGTTCGGGATGTTCAGCCGTACCTGCCGTTGGCGGGTGACGACGTTGGCGCAGTCGTACGAGTTGGCGGTGGACATGGTGACGGGTTCGAAGTTCTCCTCCTCGATCCCGACCGCGGTGGTGGCCTCGTGCGCGATGGCGACCAGTTTGCCGTCCCGGGTGGCGCCGAGCCGTAGCCGTTGCTCCGTCTCGGGGCGGTGACCGATGGAGCTGAACATCTGCGGCCGGGTCAACACCAGCTTGACCGGGCGGTCGAGCACCCGGGCGGCCAGTGCGGTCAGGATCGTGTGCGGCGGCAGGCGCAGACCGGCGCCGAAGCCGCCGCCGATGAACGGCACGAGCACCCGTACGTCCTGCTCGGGCACGCCGAACACGGTCGCCAGGCACTGGCGGACCATCACCGGCCACTGGGTCGACTCGTGTACGACCAGCCGATCGCCCTCCCACCGGGCCACGGTGGCGAACAACCCGAGCGGATTGTTGGTCTCGGGCGCGACCGAGAACCGCTCGTCGTAGGTCACCTCGGCGCCGGCCAGCGCGGCGTCGACGTCGCCCCGGTCCGAGTCCAACCCGCCCGCGTTCGGTTCGACCGGGGCGTCGGGGTCGGTGACACCGACCAGTGGCGGCGTGGGGTCGTACTCCACCCGTACCAGCCGGGCCGCCGCCACGGCCTGCTCGACCGTCACCGCCACCACGATCGCCACGTGCTGCCCGTAGTGCACGATCCGGTTGTCCCTGAGCGGGAAGCGGGGTGAGGGGCCGAGTCTGGTCACCGGCGCGTCCGCGAGCGGCGGCGTGTTCTCGTACGTGATCACCGTCAGGACCCCCGGCGCCTCCCGGGCCCCGGCGGCGTCGATCCGGCTGATCGTGCCGGCCCCGACGGTCGACTGGACCAGCGCGGCGTGCACCAGTCCGGGATAGCTGACGTCCGACGGGTACGGGGCGGCACCGGTCACCTTGAGCGGCCCGTCGACCCGGTCGACCGGGTCACCGAGCAGGGGCGGGTCGACGGTCAGCGGACTCATCGGGGCGTCCCGGAGACGTCACGCAGGACCCGGACGATCGTACGTTTGGCCAGTTCGACCTTGAAGGCGGTGCCGGGCACGGTGAACGGGTCGCGGATCGCCGCCTCCGCCGCGGCCCGGAACGTCTCCCTGGTCGCGGGTGCCCCGGTGAGGACCGTCTCGGCCTCGCGGGCCCGCCAGGGAATCGTCGCCACCCCGCCGAGGGCCAGTCTCGCCCAGACGATCGTGCCCTCCTCGATCCTCAGCGCGGCCGCCGCCGAGGTGAGGGCGAACTCGTACGAGGAGCGGTCGCGCACCTTCAGGTAGCCCGACCGGGCACCGGCCGGTAGCAGCGGCACCTCCACGTGGGTGATCAGCTCACCGTGTGCGAGCACGTGCTCGACCTCGGGCCGGTCGCCGGACGGCAGGTAGAACTCGGTCAACGGCACGTCGCGCCGACCGTCGGTCCCCCGGACGTGCACGTCGGTGTCGAGGGCGACGAGCGGTACGCAGAGGTCGGAGGCATGCAAAGCGATGCAGTTCGGGCTGGCTCCGAGGATCGCGTGCATCCGGGCCAGCCCGCTCACCGCCGCGCAGCCCGAGCCCGGGGAGCGCTTGTTGCACGCCGCCACCGCCGGGTCCCGAAAATACCGGCACCGGGTACGTTGCAGCAGGTTGCCGCCGATCGTCGCCATGTTGCGCAGTTGCGGCGAGGCACCGGCGAGCAGCGCCTCCCGGACGAACGGCAGCCGCCGGGCCACCAGTGGGTCGGCGGCCATCTCCTCCATGGTGGTCAACGCGCCGACCCGCAGGCTCTCGTCGCCGGGGGTGATGCCGCGCAGCGGTAGCCGGCCGATGTCGACCAGCCGGTCCGAGCGGACCACCCCGTCCTTGAGCAGCAGGTCGAGCTGGGTGGTGCCGCCGGCCAGGTAGGCGGCCGCCGGGTCGGCGCTGACCATGGTCACCGCCCCGGCGACGTCGTCCGGTCGGACGTACTCGAAGGCCGTCATCGCGACCCACCGCCGATGCCGGCAGCGTCGCGAATGCCAGCAGCGTCGCGAATGCCAGCAGCGTCGCGAATGGCCGCGACGATGTTCGGGTACGCGCCGCAGCGGCACAGGTTGCCACTCATCAGCTCGCGGATCTCGTCGTCGGAGCCGGGTCGACCGGCGGCGAGCAGCGCGACCGCCGACATAATCTGTCCCGGGGTGCAGTACCCGCACTGGAACCCGTCGTGCCGGACAAACGCCTCCTGGACCGGGTGCAGGCGGCCGTCGGAGGCCAGGCCCTCGACGGTGGTCACCTCCCGGTCGTCGCACTGGGCCGCCAACACCAGGCAGGAGAGCACCGACCGGCCGTCGAGCAGCACCGTGCACGCGCCGCAGGCGCCCTGGTCGCAGCCCTTCTTCGTGCCGGTGAGAGCGAGCTGTTCGCGCAGCGTGTCGAGCAGGGTCACCCGGCTCTCCAGCCGCAGCCGCCGTACCTGCCCGTTGACCCGCAACGTCACGTCGACATCCGGCGGTTCTCCGGCTGCCATGGATACGACCTCCCCGCGCGCTCGGTGTGTTCGAGGCTCACGGACGAGGGGCGCCCTGCCGGAGAACTTACCGTGCCGCACCGCGCCAGCAGCCAAAACGGGCGATCAGGCAAGCACGTGCGCCGACCGGTCGTCCTCCCCACCGGTTAGGAAGGGCCCCTTGTTATACAAAAAGCGATAACAAGGGGCCCTTCCTTACCGGCGGGTGGTGAGGATGAGGTCGGCTACCAGGGCGGTCCAGCCGGCCTGGTGCCAGGCGCCCAGGCCGGCGCCGTTGTCACCGTGGAAGTACTCCGGGAAGGCGATCAGGTCCTTCCAGTCGGGGTGGCGCTGGAACAGGTCGCAGGCACCGTAGATCGGCCGCCGCCCCCACCCGTCCGGTACGAACAACGAGATCAGCCGGTTGGAGAGGTCGTCGGCGATCTCCGCGAGGGTGCGTTTCACCCCGGACCGGGTCGGATACTCGATCAACAGGTCGTCACCGAAGAAGGCCGCGTAGTCGCGCAGCGCGTGGATCAGCAGGAAGTTGGTCGGCATCCAGATCGGGCCACGCCAGTTCGAGTTGCCGCCGAACAGCCCGCTGGTCGACTCCGCCGGCTCGTAGCCGACGGTGAAGTCCTGCCCGCCGAGCGAGACCGTGAACGGTTTGTCGAGGTGCTGGCGGGAGAGCGTGCGCAGGCCGTACGGGGAGAGGAACTCCTCCTCGTCGAGCATCCGGGCGAGCAGCCGCACCACCTGGTCCGGGCCGACCATGGAGAGCAGCCGCTGCTGGCGCCCGTCCGGGGCCAACCGGCGGGCACCGAGCACGTCGGCGTACTCCGGTTTGTGGGTGAGGAACCAGCGCAGCCGGGCGGCCAGTTCCGGCAACCGGTGCAGGGTCTTCGCGCTGAGCCGGGTGGTGGCCGCCAGCGGCAGCAGGCCGACCACCGAGCGGACCTTGAGCGGGACCTTGCTGCCGTCGGGGAGGCGGAGCTGGTCGTAGAAGAACGAGTCCTCGTCGTCCCAGAGCCCCTGCTTGTACGCCGCCCCGGCGATGTACGCGAAGTGCTCGAAGAACTTGGTGGCGATGTCCGCGTACGTGGGATCGTGCTGGGCCAACGCGAGCGCCATGTCGAGCAGGTTCAGGGCGTACATGGCCATCCAGCCGGTGCCGTCGGACTGCTCCAGCACCCCGGCCACCGGCAACGCGGCCGAGCGGTCGAACGGCCCGACGTTGTCCAGCCCGAGGAAGCCGCCCTCGAACACGTTGTTGCCGTTGACGTCCTTGCGGTTGACCCACCAGGTGAAGTTCAGCAGCAGCTTGTGCATGACCCGGGCGAGGAAGTCGTGGTCGCGCCCGCCGTCGATCTCGAACACCCGCAGCGCGGCCCAGGCGTGCACCGGCGGGTTCACGTCGGCGAAGGCCCACTCGTACGCCGGGATCTGCCCGTTGGGGTGCAGGTACCACTCCCGCAGCAGCAGGACGAGCTGGGCCTTGGCGAAGCCCGGGTCGACCCGGGCGATGGTGACGCAGTGGAAGGCCAGGTCCCAGGCCGCGTACCAGGGGTATTCCCAGGGGTCGGGCATGGAGATGACGTCGAAGCTGTTCATGTGCCACCAGGCGCTGTTGCGCCCATGGCGGCGACCGGGCGGCGGTGGCGGGGAGGCCGGGTCGCCGTCGAGCCACTGCTGTACGTCGAAGTGGTAGAACTGCTTGCCCCACATCAGCCCGGCGATGGCCTGTCGGGCGACCTCCGCCTCGTGCGGCCCGACGGTGTCCGGGATAACCCGGGCGAAGAACGCGTCCGCCTCGGCCCGACGGTCGGCCAGGGTGGTGTCGAAGTCGGCGCCGAGGTCGAGTCCCGGGGCCGGGGCGGTGCTCGGCGGCGGGGCGGTCAGGGTGAGCCGCAGCCGGATCTCCGCCTGCTGTCCCGCCGGCACGTCGAGCACGTAGTGCAGCGCCCCCTTGGTCCCCTCGCCGGCCGGGTTGACCGTGTCGGCGCCGGCGACCACGTGGTCGTTGATCCCGTCCTTCGGGTAGCGGCTACGGCCGGGCAGGTCCCAGAGCCGTTCGGCGTTGGTCTCGTTGTCGCAGAGCAGTGGGGTCGGCTGGCCGTCACCGGCGAGCACGAGCTGACCGAGGATGTTGTGCCGGCCGACCAGCCGGGCGTCGGCGCCGGTGATGGTGGGCACCGCGTCGCGCCCGGGCAGCCCCCAGGACCATGTGTTGCGGAACCAGAGGGTGGGCAGGACGTGCAGCCGGGCCTCCTGGTCGCCCCGGTTCGCCACGGTGATCAACACGCAGATGTCGGTCGGCGACGCCTTGGCGTAGTCGACCGTCACCGCCCAGTAGCGGTCGTCGTCGAAGATCCCGGTGTCGACCAGTTCGTACTCGGTCTCGTCCCGGCCCCGCAACCCGTTGACCGAGACCAGGTCGTCGTACGGGTAACGGGCCTGCGGGTAGTGGTAGCGCCAGCGCATGTACGAGTGGGTCGGCGTCGAGTCCTGGTACCACCAGTACTCCTTGACGTCCTCGCCGTGGTTTCCGCCGTCGCTGCCGAGCCCGAACATGCGCTCTTTGAGGATAGGATCGGCGCCGTTCCAGAGTGCGAGGGCGAAGCAGAACGTCTGCCGGTCGTCGCAGACGCCGGCCATGCCGTCCTCGTTCCACCGGTAGGCACGGGAGCGCGCATGATCATGCGGGAAGTAGTCCCAGGCCGTACCGTGTTCGCTGTAGTCCTCGCGGACCGTCCCCCAGGCCCGCTCCGACAGATAGGGACCCCATTGTCGCCAGGCCTGCTCGCCCGAGTCGGCCTGGGCCAACCGGGTCCGCTCCGCGTCGATGCCCGGTTCTGCGGCGGCCGGCACGTCGCTGATCACCTCCGCGTTCTCGATCTTCCGACGGAAGATCCCTCGTACGAACTTGACCACACTCGTCATTGTTCCTGGGGCGTGTTACAGACACCCTCGTGGGGCGTCTCTCGGGAGGAAAGTTGATCGAGATCGGCTTCGGTCCGCAGGTGTGTGGCCAGCTCAGTGCGGGTGCCAGCCGGGAGTGGCTGGTTCCGGACGGCCGGGGCGGATACGCGATGGGCACGGTCAGCGGACTGCGTACCCGGCGTTACCACGGGCTGCTGGTCGTCGCCGGGGAGACACCGGCCACCCGCAGGCTCGGCCTGGCCAGCCTCGACGCGGCGGTCACCCTGCCGTCGGGCGCCCAGGTCCGGCTGGCCACCCACGAGTGGCGCTCCGGCGTGGTCGATCCGCGCGGCTTCGAGCTGCTGGAACGCTTCGAGCTGGTCGACGGGCTGCCCCGCTGGCGTTGGCGGATTGGCGAGCTGGTGATCGAACGCGAGCTGGCCATGACGTACGGCCGGTCCTGCGTCGCGGTGGTGCACCGGCTGATCTCCGGCGGCCCGGTCCGGCTGACCCTCGCCGCCGCCTGCACCTGGCGCGACGCGCACGCCGAGCGGCGGGCCGACGGACCGGCGCCCCGGGTCGAGCAGGTCGCCGACGGCGCCGTGGTGGAGGGGGCGTACCGGCTGTCCGGGCCGGGTTGGAGCCCCGCCGGACAGTGGTGGTTCGGGGTGCACCACCGCGAGGAGGCCGCCCGGGGGTTGCAGCCGACCGAGGACCTCTGGCACGCCGGCACCTTCGGCGGTGAACTGACCGGTCCCGGTGACACCGTCTCGGTGCTCGCCTGGGCCGAGGACCTGGCCGAGGAGCCGCCACCGGCCACCGAGATCGTCGCCGAGGCCCGCCGTCGCAACCGCGAGGTGGTGGCGGCGGCAAAACCGGCCAGCCCGGTCGAGGCGACCCTCGCCCTGGCCGCCGACGCGTTTGTGGTGCGGACCGCCACCGGCCCGGACGTGGTCGCCGGCTACCCGTGGTTCGGTGCCTGGTCCCGGGACACGATGACCGCGTACGAGGGGCTGTTCCTGCACACCGGGCGGGCCGACGAGGGACGCGAGCTGCTGCGGGCGTACGCGGCCACGCTCTCCGAGGGCATGCTGGCGAACACCGCCGACACCGGCCGGGTCGAGTACAACACCGCCGACGCCACCCTCTGGTTCCTGCACGCGGTGGCCCGTCACGTCGAGCTGACCTCGGACACCGACCTTGCCGCCGAGCTGCTGCCGGCGCTGCGCGCGGTCGTCGACGGCCACCTCGCCGGCACCCGGTTCGGCATCCACGCCGACCCGGACGACGGACTGCTCGTTCAGGGCACCGCCGGGGAGGCGCTGACCTGGATGGACGCCCGGGTGTACGGCATCCCGGTCACCCCCAGGGCGGGCAAGCCGGTTGAGGTCAACGCCCTCTGGGTCAACGGGCTGGCCGCCGTCGGCGCCATCGCCGACCTGCTCGAAGCCGATGCCGGCGCCGCGACCCAGGCGCACCGGCGGGCCCTCACCTCGTTCCGGGACCGGTTCCCCAGCCCGGCCGGCTGGCTCTACGACGTGGTCGACGCACCGGCGCCGACCTATCCGCTCGGCGGAGCCACCCTGCACGACGACGACCTGCTCCGCCCCAACCAGCTCCTCGCCTGGTCGCTGCCGTACGCGCCACTGGAGCCGGACCCGGCCGTACTGCGGCTGCTCGGGGCGTCGCTGCTCACCTCGCTCGGCCTGCGCAGTCTGGCCCCGGACAGTCCGGGCTTCCTCGGCCGGCACCGGGGCGGACCGGCCGAGCGGGACGGGGCGTACCACCAGGGCACGGTCTGGCCCTGGCTGATCGGCCCCTACCTGGACGCCTGCCGGCGGGCGGGATTGTCGACAGATGAAATGTTGATCGGCATAGATTCTCATTTGCCCGAATTTGGCCTAGGCTCGGTAAGCGAGACGGCGGACGGGCTCCCACCGCACAGGGCCACCGGGTGTCCGTTCCAGGCGTGGTCCGTGGCAGAGGTGCTGCGCGTCCGTCGCGGCTGATTCCAGGTCGGGTCCGTACCGTATTCACACCGCCGACACGTCCACTCAACCCGTTCGACGCGCATCTTCCACGGAGTCCATGCGCATATTTCGATTCGTTCGACAAAACGTCGATCGGGTCTGGACAAAACTGACCGATGCCCGTTACATGACCGCAACGACCATGTCTTCGCTGGTTATTTCGGTACCGGCAGGATTGGCCACAACCCGCAGACGTGTCACGACACCCACCCAGGTGTCTACCCGCGCATGCCCCGAACTGACCTGGAGGGCCGGACCATGTCGCCGAACGCCGAGGTAATAGACATCCGGACCGCCCGCCGGCAGCGGATTCTGATGCTCTCCTGGGAATACCCACCCGTCCTCGTCGGCGGACTCGGCCGCCACGTCCACGCCCTCTCCATCGCCCTCGCC
>NZ_JBJDPS010000025.1:0-67626 GCF_044901685.1 Micromonospora sp. NPDC050397 | reverse complement strand
CCTTGCCGTCGACGTACTGCCGGCGGACCAGGTGACCCGGACCCTTCGGCGCCACCATCAACACGTCCACGTTCGCCGGAGGCGTGATGAAGCCGAACCGGATGTTGAACCCGTGGGCGAAGAACAGCGCGTCGCCAGCCGTCAGGTTGGGTGCGATCGCCTCGGCGTAGAGCGAACGCTGCACCGTGTCCGGGGCCAGCACCATGATCACGTCGGCCCAGGCCGACGCCTGGGCCGGGGCGAGCACCCGCAGGCCCTGCTCCTCGGCCTTGACCCGGCTCTTCGAACCCTCCGGCAGACCGATCACGACGTCGACGCCGGAGTCCCGCAGGGAGAGCGCGTGCGCGTGCCCCTGGCTGCCGTAACCCAACACCGCGACCTTCCGGCCCTGGATCACCGACAGGTCGACGTCCTCGTCGTAGTACACCTCAATGCTCATGATTCCCCCTCTTTGCCTCGACAACACACTCTTTCCTGACATCACGGATGGCGGCTCGCCCGGTCTGGCCGGGTGCGACCTGACTCACACACTTCGTTCCGACCCCACCGCCGCCGACCCCGCAAACGGTCCGTGGCGGCCGTGGTCGAGGGCCAGACGCGCAACGTCCCGGCACCGTCGGTGACAACTCGGCTGAGAAACCCCGTCACGTGGGCTTGGACAAGCTCACGCTCGGTCGCCACCATCACACTCCTCCGGTGCACGGGCACAAAACTTCGGGCCAACTCCACGCAATTTCCGACGGGCTACCGGGGGTCACGTTCACCGGATGTGACCTTCGGCGCGGTGGCCAATCTCACCACTGTGCGTGATAACGAGGCGCACCTCGTGGACGCGTCGACCACCCGAGGCGGTCGCGGACCAAGCCCGGGGTGTCAGCGGTCGCGCAGGGCGGAGACCAATTCACGGCGCGAGCCGATGCCCGGCTTGGTGAAGACCTTGCGCAGATGCCGCAGAGTCAGTCGCGCTCGTTATGGGTCCGTCCGCCCAGGATGGTGTCGAGGCCGTGTTCGAACAGGACGTCGTCAGTCCAGCGGTCGGCGTCGAGGTGGCCCGAGGCGTTGAGGGTCGGGTAGGCGGCGGGGTCGGCCGTGACACGCTGTCGGGCCTGCGCCTGTGTCGGCGCGGCGGCTGTCCGGTGCCAGGTGGCCTCGGTGAGCGCGGTGCCGATCACGTAGTTCGCCAGCAGGCGGGTGGTCGCGGTCAACCGAAGGCCGGAGAGACCACCGCGTACGAGCGCGGCCTGTAGGAACTCGGTCCGCGCGAGGACGTTGGGTCCGAGCATGGGTCGGCCGATCAGACCCGGGGCCCAGGGGTGCCGGAGCATCACCGCTCGCCACTCGCCCGCCAGGGTCCGGACGTCGTCGCGCCAGTCGTCGGTGCCCTCGGGCAGTGGCACGTGGCCGAAGACGTGGTCGACGGCCAGGTCGAGGACGTCCTTTTTGGTCTTCACATGCCAGTAGAGCGCCGTCGGCGTGACGTCGAGTTGCCGGGCGAGATGGCGCATCGTCAGGCCACCGATGCCGTGCCGGTCGAGCAGGCTCACCGCCGCGTCGACAATCCGTTCCCGGGTCAGCGGTACGGGACGGGAACGCGAAGGGTCCTGACGTAGCCACACCGAGCCCGGGTCGCCGCTTGCCCGGCCCGTCGGCCGCACGTCCGGTGGCTGCTCGAACTCGGTTCCCGTCACGCCACGACTCTAGTACAGTGCACAATCAAGTTAACGGCGTTAAATTGATTGCACGGTGTCCATCCAGTGCGATGCGAGGGAGTGCCGCCCGTGCCTCTGCGACGCGTGGTGCTGGACAGCGACCGGGCGACCGCCCGCCGGGTCCTGGAACTGCATCGAGCCGGCAAGATCCATCGCGAGTCCCGCGACGCCGCCCGCGACGAGATCTGGCGCCGTGGTCACACCCCGGCAGGCGAACCGGTCTTTGTCGGTCTCACCAACGGCCACCCCGTCCGACTCGTCTACGACGTGGAGGTCTACCCGGACGCCACCCCCTGACCCCGTCGTCGCCGGTCCACACCGCCGGATCGGTCAGCAGGATGGCACGATGCCCGCTCCACGCACGGTGGTTCGTCTCAGGCGCCGGCGTGGATGTGCGCGCTCCAGAGGCTCGGCGTGTCCGGGTACGCCTCGCGACACCCGCGCACCGCCGCGTGCAGCGCCGCCGCCGAACCGTCGGAGAGCCCACGGTAGACATCCCTCGCGATCGAACCGGCGATGCGGTCGTTCACCCGCCAGAGGGTGCCGATGACCTGCGGATAGCCGGCCAGCAGGAAAGCCGACGTGATGTTGACCGCCTCGTCGGACAGGTGCGGGTCACCGTACGCGGTCTGGCACGCCGACAGGTACGCCAGGCGAGCGCCGGTGAGGTCGAGGCGGGCGATGCTCCGCACGGTCAACGGGTCGGTCTCGTGATCGTGCAGCAGCAACCGTGCCGCCGATGGTTCACGCTGGTCGGTGATGCCGTGGCAGGCGAAGTGGACCCGTGCGTGCCGCGAGATCTCGGCGCGTACCCGCTGCGCCGTCGCCTCGGCGCCGGTCAGGCGAACAGCGGCGTCGAGTTGCATGATCTCCCGCTCGGTGTGGGGTAGCGGTGTCGCACCGGGAGTCTGGGGCATCGCGACCGCGAGGAGCCCCGGCTTCGTCGGCACAGCCGCCCGGGCTCGCGCGTGCCGGAGCGCGCGTACGGTCGGCGTGTAGGACGAGATCACCCGGTCCAGCACCGAACACCCCGGCCGATCGTGGTGCCCGGCGGCGTGCAGGGGCAGGAACGCCAGCACTCCCGTCGGTGACCACCAGACGCGGTCGGCGCCCTCCAACCTGTCCAGGACCGGAGCGGTGAGCGCGTCCCAGAGCCACCCGAGGATCCGCGCGAGCATCCGCTGAGCCCGTTTCTCGTCCGGTCCCGGGGTCTGGGCGATGTGGAGGGCGCGGTAGAACTCGTTCGCGTGCTCGACGACCTTGTCCGGCGCGATGTCGGGTAGCGGGACCACATCGATTCCGGCGGTGGTGAGGATGAGCGCGTCGCTCCGATAGTGACTGACGTTGATCAGGACGATCGGTCCCTCGGCGGCCTGCTCCCGCAGCGCGTCGAGCGTGGACGCGGCGAGGAAGTCGGCGAAGCCGGGCAGTGCCCGGATGCGGGTGATGAGCGTGTCCCACTCCCGGGTCAGACCGTGCCGGCGGTCGGCCTCCCGAGCCGCGTGCCCGAGCCAGTCACCGGCCCCGGCCTCGGGCCAGGACTCGAGATCAACCTGGAGGCGCTCGACCGTGGCCGCGAGTTCGGGGTGCCGCGAACGCAGCATGGTGAGGTCCGCGCGTGGGTCGAGCTGTTGGGCGATGAGGATCCCCCGTCCCTGTTCGAGCAGGCGCGCGGCCTTCGCGCTGTCTCCGGCGTTCAACGCGCACGCTGCCGCGTCGGTGGCGAGACCGTCGAACTGCCGGAGCCCGTGTTCCTGGTCCCGGCGGCCCACCCCGTGCGAGGCGACCCGTGGCAGCAGCTCGACCGCGAGCTCGAATCCGGCCAGCGCCCGGCTCCACGCACCGGTCCGGGCCCACGTCCGCCCCCACTCCCGCGCGTCCGCGACCCGTTCCAGGGTCGGCGGCAGTGGCGAGAGTGCCGCTTCCTGGAACATCGCGGCGACTTCGGCGTCCCGACCGGACCGCCGCGCGAGCGCGAAGGCGAGGTTGCTCAGCCGCCTCGGCCTGGCGTCGCTCGTCCGGGGGGCCGCGTCCGCCGCCGCCCGCAGCAACTCGATCGCCTCGTCGAGAAGTGCCGGGTCTCCGGTGTGGTCGAACCGTTGCCGAAGGGCGATGCCGAGGTCGTTGCGGAACGACGACTCGTCCGGGCTACCGGGACGTGCGAGCGTGACCGCCTCCCGCAGCAGGCTGATCGCCTCGTCGGACTCCGACGCGCGACCGAGCGCGTTGCTGAGATTGCGCAGCATTCCGACCCGGTGCGGGTGGGTCGGCGGTGTGGCGGCGACAACCGCGCGGAACGCCTCGACCGCCTCGGTGAGTACGGGGCGGATGCCGGTACGGTCGTACCGCTTCAACAGGACCGTACCGAGCGAGTTGAGGTGGTTGACCCGGTCCGGGTGGTCCTCGGAAAGCAGCGTGACGGCACGCCTGCACTCCTGCGCCGCCTCGTCGAGCGCGACCGTGTCCCCCGTGGCGGTGTGCCGTCGGAGCAGGGCCGCGCCGAGCAGATGTGACGCATGGGCCTGGAGGACCGGGTTGTCGGCCGCCGCCACGGCCGTACGCAGCAGTGCGATGGCCCGCTCGAGGTGGGCCATCTCGCCGATCCGGTCGAACTCCCGGCTCAGTGCCAGCGACAGCGCGATGGTGCCGCCCCCGAGCCGGTGCGCCTCCTCCCCGGCCTCGATCGCCCGCCGCAGGGTGCCTTCGTCGCCGGTGACCTGGTAGCGGCGACGCAGCACCTCGGAGCGGTTGGTCAGCGCCGCCACCCGGACCTGCGGGGCGGACGCGGCGCGTACGGCCTCGTCGCTGAACCTGTCCGCCTCGGCCAGGGCCGCCTGGGCGTCAGGCCCCTCCATCAGGGTCGCGACGAGATTGGTCAGCAGTGCGGGGCGCTGTGGATCCTCCGGGGCGAGCAGGGCGAGACCCCGGTGGTGCAGGGTGAGCGCCTCCGCCAGCAGGGCGGCGTCACCGGTGCGTCCGGCCAGCGTCCGTGCGGCGCCCGCGGTCGTGTCCAGCAGGGCGGGAAAGTTCCGGTCGTGTTCGGGCAGCCTGCTCCGGGCACGGCCGCCGACGTCCAGGGCCTGTCGCAGGAAGGCGAGGTCTCCGGTCGCCTCGAACCGGTCCACCAGTGCCGAACAGAGGCTCGCCGTCACGGCGACCTCGTTCGGGTCGCCGTGCGGCAGCGTCTCGGTGGCGTACCGGAGCATGTCCACCGCCCGGACGAGCGTGGGCAGCTCAGCGGTACGGGCGAAGCGGCGGCGCAGATCCTCACCGAAGACCGCCGCGAACGGGTTCAGATCCGCGAGCTCGCCGCCGGCCGCCTCGACCACCTGGTCGCCGAGGTCGGTCAACTCGACGACGTCCCCGTCGGCGGCGCGGAACACCACGTACAGGTCGTTGAGGTACGTCAGCCGCTCCGGCGAGCCCGGCTCGCTCACGGCGATGGCGTCCTCCAGCAACTCGACCGCCTCGCCCAGCCGCTCCGCCTCGAACAGGTCGAAGGACTGGTCGTGCCACTCCCGCGCGGTCGTGCCGATCTGACGCAACTGCCCGAGCACCCTGGCCGGGACCCGGTCGGCCAGCGGGACCAGCAGCACCGCCGCCCGCCGAGCGTCGCGGGTGGTGCCCGGTACGCCGCGCGCCATGTGGCGGCACAGGTACAACAGCCCGACGGCGTGGTCGACCACCGGGTCACCGCCGTCGGCGGCCAGGGCGAGGGTCGCGTCGTCCAGTGCGGCGGGTTCGAGCACGGCCTCGGCATCACCGTCGTCGAAGTACCGACGCACCCGTTCCCGCACGTGGTCAAGCACCCCACGAGCCTCCCACGTCGATGCAAGCGATCGAGCGGGGAGCAGGTGGCGGCTACCCTGGTGGCCGAATGCCCGGCTCCGACCCGAAGAAGGGCAGCGGTGGACTCGCTCGCGCAGGAACAGCTCGCCGTGCTCTGCGTACGGCTAGAGGAGGAGGTCGGCCCGCTCGCCACCGACGGGCCGATGCGTACGCTCGCGACGCTGATCGCCGAACGGATCCGCGCGGGCGAGGATCCGGTGACGCTCGCCGAGCACCTCGACGAATTGGACGATCAACTACTGCGTGCCGGGTACGCGGGCGGGCTGGGCTCCTACCGGTCGGCACTGCCGCAGTTGCCCGGCCTCGGCGGGCATCCGGTGCTGGAGGTGCTCGCCTGCCCCGGCCTGCTCTGCGCGCGGGTGGCCCCACCCGACCGGGAGCACACCTGCGCGGTGTTCGGCCGGTCGCTCGACCGCGTCCGGCTGCGCCCGTGATCACGCTGCTGGAGACCCTCGGCGGCCGGATCGCCGAACGGTGGTTGCAGCTACTGGTCCTACCCGGAGCGCTCTACCTCCTGGTGGCCTTCGCGGCGCTGCGGCACGGCACCGACATCGGCGGTTTGACCAGGGACATCGACAAACTGGCCGCGAGCCCCGCCGCACGGAGCGTGGGCGCGACCGTCGCCGTGCTGATCGGGCTGGCCGCCGGTGCCGCGCTCGTCGGCCTCGCGGTGCGGGCACTCGGCTCGGTGGTCGAACGAATCTGGATGGTGGACGCCGCGCACCCCGTGACACGGCTGTTCGCCCGTCGCCGACTGCGCCGCTGGGAGTCCGCCGAGCGGCGGTACCAGTCCGCGCTCCTGGCGGCCGGGCGGGCGCACGTCGCACGGGCGAGCGACGCCACCACGCTGGCCCGGGAGGCGGAGCGGCTCGCGCTGGCCCGCAACCGGATCGGCATGGGCGTGCCACGCCGCGCGTTCTGGGTCGGCGACCGGATCGCCTCGGCGGACCTGCGGGTGCTGTCCGCGTACCATCTGGATCTGGTCTCCGCGTGGCCACGGCTCTGGCTCGTGCTGCCCGACCCGGCGCGGGCCGCGCTACAGACGGCGTGGGCGGATTTCTCGTCGGCGACCCGACTGGTGGTGTGGGGCGTGGCCTATCTCCCGCTCGGGATCGCCTGCTGGCCGGCGCTACCGGTCGGCGCGGCAATGGTGGTGGTCGGCTGGCGCCGGGGGCGGGCCAGCGGCGCGGTGCTCGCCGAGTTGCTGGAGTCGGCGGTGGACGTGCACGGTCGTGACCTGGCCAGCGCGATGGGGGTCGACTGCCCACAGGGACTCACCCGGGATGCCGGTGAGTCGCTGACCTCGATGCTCCGCAAGGACAGTTGATCGGGAGGCGAGCGGCCGTGAACAGAGAGCAGCTCCTCGACGCGATCCGCGCGCGGCTGGCCCGCTACACCACCACCGGGGACCCGCGGCCGATCCTGGCGCGGGCCGCGGTGCGGGAGGCGGAGCAACTGCTGGCGCTGGTCCCGGACCCGGGGCGTGACGTCGACGTCTGCTACGTCGTCGGTGGGCTGTACTGGTGTCGCTGGGGCGAGCAGGGCAACGGGCAGGACACGTCCGATTTCCGGGGCACGATCGAGTTGATGGTCCACGTACACCGGGACCGGCCGGAGCTGGTGCCGCAGATGCTGGCCGACATGTTCGACCGGAGCGGGCACACAACAGGCGCGCTACGCGCCGGGGCGGCGTCCAACGAGGGCAACCGGTTGTTCGAGTTACACCAGCGTACGGGTGACCGGGCGGCCCTGGACCAGGCGATCACACTGCTGCGCCAGGCGGCCCACGCCCCCGGCAGGGACCCGGACCGGCACCTGCACGACGCGATGGGGTTCTCGATCGCCCTGCACCGGGCCGTCCAGCTCGACAACGATCCGCGGGTGGCCGGGGAACTCGTCGCGTGGTTGTACGACGTGCTCGCCGACGAGCCGGCCGAGCCCGCCGATTTCCTGGCCCTGCTGGTCTCGGCGCTGACGTACCGGTTCGCGGCCACCGAGGACCCCGAAGATCTCGACGACGCCGTCACCGCGGGCGCCCGGCTCTTCGCGACGACCGAGGATCCGGCGCACCGGGGCACCGTCTGCATGGCCGGCGGGCTCTGGCTACGACACCACGAGAACCCGGGGCGGACCCGCGAGGTCGCCGAACTCGCGCTGGCGTGCCTGGACTCGGTGCCGGTCACGAGTCAGGACCGGGTCATCCACCTCGGGACCGTGGTGGCCGGTCTGATGGAGGTGGTCGAGCGGGAGCCCGCGCTGCTGGACCGCACGGTCGAGCTGTGCCGGGAGTTCAGCACAAAACCCGGCGCCGATCCGGTGTCCGGGCGGCAGGGGCTGCTGTTCACACTGCGGCGGCGGTACCAGGCACGACAGCAGCCTGCCGATCTCGACGAGTGCGTCGACCTCGGGCGGCGGGTGGTGGATGCCCTGGCGGCCGGCGATCCGGAACGCTGGCCGCAACTCGACGCGCTCTCGGCGGATCTGGGGGCCCGGTTCCGGGTCACGGATCGCCGGGAGGATCTCGACCAGGCGATCGCCCTGGGCCGGCAGGTGGTCGCCGCCGCGCCACAGGTGCAGTACGTCAACAACCTGGCGGCGTGGCTCGCGGACCGCTGTCAGCTGACGGACGACACGGCCGACCTGGAGGAGGCCGTCGCGCTGCTGCGCCGGGCGGTCGCGTCGAGCCCCCAAGACCCCCAACCCGTACGGAATCTCGCTGCGGTGCTGGAGCTCAAGCACCGCCGCACGGGCGAGTTCGCGGCTCTCGACGAGTCGCGGTCGCTGCACCGCCGCGCGGCGGGGCTGTAGGGCGCGGACCACCGATGCGGGTCACGATGGCGAGCGTCCCGGCACGTGCCGGCCGGACGAACGAGGACTTCACCGGGGCGCTGCCGAGCGCGGCGGTGCTGGTCGACGGTGCTGGCATCGCGGACACCGAATCGATCTGCCGGCACGGTGTGGCCTGGTACGCGAGCCGCCTGGGCGGCAGCCTTCTCGGTCTCCTGTCGCTGGTGCCGCAGCGCGGTCTCGCGGCGCTGCTCGCCGAGGCCATCGACCAGGTGACGGACCTTCATCGAGGAAGCTGCGACGTCACCAACCCGATCAGTCCGTCGGCGACCGTGGCCATCCTGCGCCTGACCGACGGTCTTGTGGAGCATCTGGTGCTCGGTGACTCGGTCGTCGTACTCGACCGGACGGACGGTGGGCCGCTCGTCGTCTCCGACCCCCGTGAGGTGATCATCAGCCGGTCGTACGAGTCCGCGCTCGGGGCCACCGTCGAGGGCGGCGACGACTACCACCGGATCCTGCGGGAGCTGCGCGCCAACCGGAACCGGCCGGGCGGCTTCTGGGTGGCCAAGGACGACCCACGGGCGGCCGACGAGGCGGTGACCGGTAGCCGTCTGCTCTCCGAGGTGACCGGTGCCGTCCTGCTCAGCAACGGGGCCAGCCGCCTCGTGGACCGGTTCGGGCTGGCCGACTGGCCGCAGGTCATGGCCGTGCTGGCGGCGAACGGACCGGCCGACATCATCCGACGTGTCCGGCAGGCGGAGGCAGATCAGGCGGTGCGGGCGGACGACGCGTCGATCGCGTACTGCACCGACCTGGGCGGGGCGGCCTGACCCGACCGTACGGGCGCGCGCCGGCCGCCGGTCCCCGGTCAGCCGCAGATGGCCCGGTCCACGAACGCCTCGACGGCGTCGTCGGGGTCCCCGTCGAAGGTGGGCGTCAGCGCGACGGTCACCTGTCGACGCCCGTCCCCAGTGGAGAACGACCAGGACTGGTACGCCAGCGCGTCGCCGTCGTTGCCGTACACGCGCACCCCGCACGAGGTGTCCCACCAGGCCAACCCGAGCCCGTACGCCCTGCCGCCCCCGACCCCGCGCGTCCTCATCTCGTCGAGCAGGTGCCCGGGCAGCAGGCGCCCACCGAGTAGCGCGACGAAGAAGCGGTTGAGGTCCCGCGTCGTGGAGATGATCTCGCCGCCCGCTCCCATCACCGACGGGTTCATCGTGGTGAAATCGACGAGGCGTACCCTGCCGTTGCGCTCCGTGGGCACGTAGCCGTGCGGGTGCGGCCCCCGAATCCGGGTCGAGGTCCCCGGCATCTCGGTGCCGCGCAACCGCAACGGCCGGATGATGCGCCGCTGCACCTCCTCGCCGTACGACCGGCCGGTGACCTTCTCGATGATCTGACCGAGCAGGAGATAGCCGGTGTTCGAGTACGCGTAGGCCGAACCGGGCGGTTCGAACGTCGGCGGGTTGGCGACCGCCCGCCGGACCTGCTCGGCCGGGGTCCAGGTGCGCCACCGGTTGTCGAGAAACTCCGGGCTCGGGGGCATCGGAAGGGTGCGCAGGTAGTCGTACAACCCGCTGGTGTGGTTGAGCAGGTGACGTACGGTCACCCGACGACCGCCCGGGACGACCCCGGGCAACCACGCCTCCACCGGGTCGTCCAGCCGCAGCCGACCCTCGCCGACGAGTTGCAGGACGACGGTGGCGACAAATGTCTTCGTGATGCTGCCGGCGCGGAACCGGCCGTCGACCGGCACCTCCCGCCTCGTGCCCAGTTCGGCGACGCCACTGTTGCCCCGCCAGACGCCACCTGCGTCGCGTACCTCTGCCAGGGCGCCCACCGCCCCGGCGGCCACGACGCCGTCAAGTCGGCTCTGCAACCCCGCGCGCTTCACGTCCCGTGGCCCGGCGGTGGCAGCGGCAGTCGGGGCGACCACCGCCAACGCCGCTGTCGCGATCACCAGTGACCGAAGCATCCGCCTCATTTCGACCTCCCCCGTCGGCAGTCCACCAGGAACAAATCTGGCGGACTGGGACGCCTGGCGCATCCGGGATGCGCCCTAAGTAGGCCCCGAAAGCCTCCATGGTGCGGCCGGGCCGACGTCAACCCGCCCCCCTGTCGGGCAGATGCGCGATCCGTACGGCCGGACCGTCGGCAAGTCGTTGTCGGACACCGGTCAGTTGCTTGTCCCACTTTCGCGACGGTCCCGATGATGGCCGGGACACCGGGCACGGACACCACTGCCGGAGGAACGATGAGCGGCGACGAACCCACACCGACAGCCCCTGACCAGCCCGCTCCAGCGCCCGGGCCGGACGAGCTGGAGCCGCCACCGACCGACAAGTCCTGGATCGAGATGGACCACATCCGGGGTGGAAATCTCCCACCCGACCTCGAACACCGGTGAGCGAGCAGGGCAAGACCTACACCACCTTCATCGAGGCGGAGCTCAAGGCGGAGAGGGAGCGCCGTACCCAGTTCGACGCCCGAGGCGTCGCGTTGGTCACGACATCCGGCGGCTTCGTCACCTTGCTCGCCGCCGTAGTCGCGCTGTTCCGCACCGGTACGGCGACGGCCGCCCGAGTGTTCCCCGACAGTGGGATACCGCCGCTCGTCGTGGCACTCGTGGCCCTCACCGCGGCGGCCGGCGCCGGCATCGTGGCGAACTGGAATCGGCTGTACGCGGTCGCCACGCCGGTGACGCTCGACCGGCTTCTCCATGACCGTTGGGGCGTCGACGGCGAAACCGTGGCCCGCAATCACGTGGGCACGATCCAGGTCTGGACGATCGACACCCTGCGCAGGGCGAACAACTGGAAAGCGGCCTGGATCTCGGTGGGTCTCGCCGCGCAACTCGTGGCGCTGGTCGCACTCGGCATCGTGGTGCTCGTCCTGCTTGCCGGAGGTGCGTGACACGTGGACGGAAACGAACTCGCGGAGGCGACGACGGCATGGCTGCGGGCGCGCGAGGCAGGGCGCGACGCGCTCGCCGGGTTCCATCCACGGACGCTGAATCGGATCAGTCTGTGGCTGCGGGAGGAGTTCGGGCGGACCGGGAACCACGACCACATTCGTCTGGCTGTCGCCGCGGGGCGAGATGCCGTCGCCGCGACCGGGGCGGACGACCCGAATCTGGCTCCTCGGCTGTCCAACCTCGGTTTTGTGCTGTGGACCCGGTTCGACTACCTCGGCGACCAGGCCGCGTTGGAGGAGGCGGTGTCGGTGGGCCGGCGAGCCCTCGATGTCGCGTACCCCGGCGACCCGAGCATTCCGATGTACCTGTCTCACCTTGGCAACCGGCTCCGTGCCCGCTTCGAGCAGACCGGTGATCCGAGCGACCTGCAGGAGGCCGTGACGGTCGGCCGCCGGGCCGTTGACACAGTCGAAGCAACCGACCCTCGGCGTCCGATCTACACGTCGAACCTCGGTCTCGCCCTGCGTATGCGCGCCGAACGTTTCGGCGCTGCGGACGACGCCGACGATGCGGTCAAGACGGGACAACTCGCGGTGTGGCTCACTCCCGATGGCGATCCTGATCTCGGCCGTCGGCTCAACAACCTCGCACTCGCGCTACGCGTCCGGTTCGGAACGAACGGCGACCGCGCCGACCTCGACGGCGCCGTACGGCACGG
This sequence comes from Micromonospora sp. NPDC050397, assembly GCF_044901685.1. NCBI lineage: Bacteria > Bacillati > Actinomycetota > Actinomycetes > Micromonosporales > Micromonosporaceae > Micromonospora > Micromonospora sp. NPDC050397. Next base: position 55,643 of record NZ_JBJDPS010000025.1, on the reverse strand, counting down.
GCTGCGGGCGATCGAGATGGCGGGCGCGGACCAACTCCTGCTCGCCCGGTGGTCGTCGAACCTCGCTGTCACCCGGAAAATGCGCTTCGAGTACGGTGCCGCCGCCGGCACCACCCTCGACACCGAGGCCACCAGCCTGCGCGACGCCGACCTCGACGGTGCGGTGCGAGCCGCTCGCGCCGCGCTCGAAGCGTGCCCACCCGACAGCGCCGATCGTCCCGGCTACCAGTCCAACCTCTGCGAAATCCTCGTCACCCACGCCGAGCACCGGGGCGGCGAGGCGGATCTGGACGCGCCCGTCCGGCTCGGGCTGTCCGCCGTCACCGCCACCCGGCCCGATCACCCCGACCGCGCGCCGTTCCTCGCCTGCCTCGCGGACGCGCTGTACCTACGGCATCGGCGCACCGGTAACCCCGTCGACTTCGACGACGCGGTACGACGCTGGGAGGAGGCTGCGGCGGTGCCGGCTGGCGACCCGGTAGGCCGGCTCGCCGCAGCACGGGCGCATGCCCGAGCTGTCGCCGAGACCCGGGGCCCGGTCGAGGCCCTGGCTGCCCACCGCGCCGCGGTCGCGCTCCTGCCTGTCCTGGCCTGGCGGGGTGCGGGTCATCACGACCAACTCCGGCTCCTGCGGCGGCACGCGACCGGCCTCGGGCGCGACGCGGCCGCCTGCGCACTCGCGGCCGGGGCGCCCGACGAGGCCACCGAGCTCCTGGAACGGGGGCGTACGGTGTACTGGTCCCGGCTGCTGGAGGGGCGCCGGGACCTCGACGAACTCGCGACGAACAATCCGCTCTTGGCCCGGCGGATAGCCGACTGCCAGCAGGTCCTCGACCGGCCGCCACCCGAGAACGCCACACCGGCGACGACGGCCGCGCACCGCGACACGAGAATGGCGGCCGCCCAGCTGATGGAGGACCTTACCGCCGAAGCCACCACCTCCCTGCGGCCGCCGAGTCTGACCAGTTTGCTCCCCCCGGGCGGTGGCGGCACAGCGGTCATCGTCAACGTCAGCCGGTGGCGGTGCGACGCACTGCTGGTCTCCGCCTCTGGTGTGTCCACCGTTGCGCTTCGGACGCTCACCGAGCAGGCGGTGAGCGAACAGACCAACGATTACCTGGGTGCGTTGCAGCAGTTCGAGGCATCGCGCGACCGCACCGCGCTGGACATCGCGATCAGCGACGCGCTGGCCTGGCTGTGGGACCACGTCGCCGAGCCGGTCCTGGCCGCACTCGGACACGGCACCACACCGGCTGACGACAACTGGGATCGCCTGTGGTGGTCCCCCACGGGGCCCCTGACATTCCTGCCCATACATGCCGCGGGCCGGCATGGCACGTCCGACACGGTACTGGACCGGGTCGTCTCGTCCTACATCCCCGCGCTGCGTGCCTTGCAGCCGGTGCGGGTCGATGGTGGGACACCGGCGCCGGGGCGAATGCTCGTGGTATCACTGCCCGAGACGCCGGGACGCGGCAAGCTGGACGGTGCCACAACCGAAACCGCGCTTCTGCGCAGCCTCTTCGCGGACTCGGCCCTCACGGTTCTCGGTGACACTTCGGCCAGCCGCACCGCGATCCTCGAAGCCCTCCCCGGGCATACCTGGTTCCACGCCGCATGCCACGGCACCCAGGACATCGTCAACCCGACCCGCGGCGGCCTACTGCCGACGGACTGGCTGACCACCGGCCCGGTAACCGTCCCGGACCTGGCCGATCGGCGGTTCGGCGCGGCCGAGTTCGCATTCCTCTCCGCCTGCGAGACGGCCGTCGGCGGAGTCCATCTTCTGGACGAGGCCGTCAACATCGCCGCCGCCATGCACTTCGGAGGTTGGCGACACGTGATCGGCACGATGTGGGCGACGGGCGACAAGGCAGCGGCAGAGGTCAGCAGGCGTGTCTATCGTCAGCTCGTCCACGACGGAACGCTCACGAGTGACAACGCCGCAATCGCCCTCCACACTGCCATTCGCGGGATGCGGGACGAGGCGCCCGGTCTGCCCACCAGTTGGGCACCGTTCATCCATATCGGGCCATGACCCGTACTGACATCCGCTTGATTCGGGCCGCGCTCGTGCGACCCGGCGGCTCGCACGCGGCTACTCGCCGCGACCGGCGTCTCAGGAAGACCAGCCGTCAGGCGTAGAGCACCGAGTAGTACCCGCACACGGCCCCGGCGACCAGCCCGAGGACGGCGAGCATCCGCCACCGCCGCTCGGGAACCTTTGCCGCGAAGAGCAGCACTCCACCGTAGAGCCCGGCGGCGACGACGGACCAGAACGCGGCAACGGGAAGCCGGCTGGAGCCGCAACCGGCGGGAGCCGGCAACGTCATCGCGCAGATGTCGTGGCGCGGCACCGCCAACCACCAGAAGACACCCCAGGCCCCGACCGTCAGCAGCCCGCCACCGGCTGCCAACACCCAGAAGCTCACCCTGCCCGCCACGCCGACCACAACCAAGACGATAGATGAACATCGGTTGCCTCTGCCAGCCGTCTCCTCGCTGACCGTCGAACGACTGGCACGCGTGCACCACGTTCCCGTTCGCGTGGGACCGGTGGTGGCCGAGCGTTGGGTGCGGTTGCCACGGCCGGCGTATCACAACCGCACCCCGTGCCCGGAGGAGCACCTACCGAAACCTGTCCCCCGCTCGTCGAGTCGGTGAGTGACCAGCTCCCCTGATCGCCCACAACCACCGACCCGACTTGGGACTCACTTGTCTAGTAGGTGAAGGACCAGAGGAAGTAGAAACCGGGGCCGGTGGGGCCGTACTGGCGGTACTCGCAGTAGTACCAGCTCCACAGTCCGGTCTGGACTCCCTCGTTGCCGTAGCTGTTGCAGAACTGGCCGTCGTAGTAGACGCCGCGCAGCGTACCGCCCGGCGGGTCGGCGGCGGCGGGGGCGGCACCGGTCCCGACCAGCCCGCCCAGCGCGAGCGTCATCGCCGCCACCAGGGTCACCCATCTACGTCCACGCATGAAGCCTCCTCCCGACGCTGCCCCGGAGCACCCGACTCCTCGTCGAACCGGAGACCAAGACATCGATAGTGGTCGAAGTAAGGCTCACACGGGCGTACGCGGTCCGGCTCCTGACAACGGGCGATGCTACGGCGACGATCCGCCAACGCGGTCTCCGTCGAACGGGCAACTACGGCTGCTCCGGCGTCTACGTCACCACAGGGCTTCGGATCATGACGTGGACTCCGGCAGGTACCCGGCCGCCTGTAGGTCGAACAACTCCCGGTAGAGCCCGTCCTGAGTCATCAGCTCCTCGTGGTTGCCCTGCTGGATCAGTCGCCCGTTGCGCATGACGTAGATCTGGTCGGCGTGCCGGACGTTGGCGAGCCGGTGGGTGATCAGGACGATCAGGCGGTCGGGGTGGCGGCGCAGGTGCTGGAACATCGCGTGCTCCGCGCGCGCGTCGAGGGCGGCGGAGGGTTCGTCGCACACCAGCAGACGGGCGTCCCGGTAGAGGCTGCGGGCGGCGACGAGGCGTTGCCACTGGCCGCCGGAGAGGTCGTGGCCGTTCTTGAACTCGCGGTCGAGCAGGGTGTCGTAGCCGAACGGCAGGTCGAGGATCATGTCGTGCGCGGCGGCGGCCCTGGCGGCGTCCTCGACGCCCCGGCCCGGCCGGCGTGCCGGAGAGTCGTGCCGGCCGATCAGGATGTTCTGCCGCGCGGTGAACGGGAACTTCCACCAGTCCTGGGTCATCACCGCGACGTGCGAGGCGAGGCTGTGCGAGTCGAGGTCGGCGGTGTCGGTGCCGTCCCAACGGATGGCACCGGAACTGGGCCGGTACAGGCCGGCGATGAGCTTGGCCAGGGTGGTCTTGCCGGAGCCGTTCTCACCGACCAGTGCGATCACCTGACCCCGCCGTACGGTGAGGCTGACCTCGTTCACCGCCGGGTTCTCGGTGTCCGGGTAGCGCAGGCTGACCTTGTCCAGCTCGATGGTGTCGAACCCGGCGGTGACCTGACCGCCGGACGGCCGGGTACGGTCGTGGGCGCGCTCGAGGAAGTCTCGGTAGTCCTGGTAGTAGAGGGCGTCCTCGTAGAGCGAGTTCGTGGCGAACACCGCGACCCCGAGGCTGGAGTGGGCGGTCTGCAACGCCAGCAGCGCGGTCGCCGCGGCGGCGAGGGCGACCCATCCGACCAGGAGAAGACCACCGAGCACACCGTAGACCGCGAAGCCGGCCAGCCCGGCGACGGACGCGCCGAGCAGGCGGGTGGTGGTCTGGGAGCGGACCAGGTCGAGATCCGCGCGGGTTTCGGCGTTCATCATCCGCCGGTACTCGCCGAGGAGGAACTCACGCATCTGGTAGGAGCGGATCTCGGCGGCGGTGTGCCGGTTCGCCATCAGGGTCGCCAACATCCACATCCGACGGCGTCGGGTGATCCTGGCCAGCAGGTTCAGGTACTGGCGGCGGGCGATCCGTACGGCGGTGATCGCCTCGGGGACGGCCGCGAGCAGCAGGCAGGGCAGCAGGATCGGCTGGATGACGGCGACGGCGACGGCGGTGGCGAGCACGCCGACGACGCCGGTGATGAGGTTGACGGTGTTGTCGACGATCGAGGCGGCCTCGCGCATGCCCCGGTCCCGGGCGCGGTCCATCTCCTCGGCGAACCCGGCGTCGTCGAACGCGGCCAGGTCGACCGCCGTGGTCGCCTCGAACATCCGCAGCTCGACCCGGTAGTTGATCTGCGGCACCAACCGGGCCTGGGCCCAGCCGGCGGCGATCGTGAGTCCACCCTTGGCCATCACCGCAGCCGCGGTGAGCAGCAGCGCCGGCAGCGCGGCGCGGACCCGGTCCGGGGTGGGTCCGGCGGCGAACAGTTGGGTCAGCACACTGGTCGTGGCGAGCAGTCCAAAGGTGGTCATCACCCCGGCGGCGATGTTCAGGCCGATCGAGGCGACGGTATCCCAGCGGCTGGTCGCCCACGCCACGGCGATCGCCTCCCGCACCAGGTGCGGTAGGCGGCGGGCGACCGACCAGAAGCTGGTCTGCGCGACCTCGCGGGCGTGGTGCATCCAGTCGGGCTCCTCCAACTCCGGTAGCGCCGACCCGTCGGCGTGGTCCGTGGTCTCGTCGTTGTCCGAGGTCTCGTCGTTGTCCGAGGGCTGACGGGGGCGGATCACGGTCTCCACACGACCTCCTCAGGCGGCGGTGACGCTCGGGCGGCACACGGCGGCAGCGATTCGGGGCAGCGTGTATCGCCCGGCGATCCGCCGGGGAACTGGCGTTGACGGACGGGACGGACGACTCCGCTCCGACGGAGACAACCGCGCCCAGCGAGCCTACGTTCGGCAATCAGATCGAGTCACGCGGTTACCGGCGTGTCGAACGCGTGTATCAAGAGCCACGTCGGAGCGGTGAAGCTCCCGGGCGCGAGGGCCCCGCCCCACGGAAATCGGCGGCGACGGTGGCGGCCGGGCCATCCCGGTGCCGACCGACCCACGCCGGCTACGGCGACCGGCGTGACTTCGGACCGTACGGGGATTGATGCGGCGTCGACCACCTCCTACGCTTGCTGCGAACTGATCAAGGAAGGGCTGCCGCGACGTCTGGCGGGACCTCGGCAGCCGGAAGCACGTTCGAGTAGGAGGACGGTGCGCAGCGGCAGTCTCCCCGCCAGTCGCCGCTCCCAGTTGTTCGGCCGGGCCGAACTGCTGAGCAGCATCCAGACCTGGCTGGCCACGGGCGGCGGCGTGGTCCTCACCGGCCCCGACGGTATCGGTAAGTCGGCGATCCTCGGCGAGGTGGGCGCGGCCGCGTCCCCGGGCACCCGCGTCCTACGCCTCGCACCGGCCGAAGCCGAGCGGTCGATGCCCTACTCCGGACTGGTCGACCTGTTCACCCAGTTCCCGTCCGGGGTGCTGGTCGAACTGCCGCCGGGCCCTCGGGCCGCCGTCGAGGCCGTCCTGCTGGGACCGGTGGTACCGCCCGCCGCTAGGGACCGTCCGGGCTTCGAACTGGCCTGCGGTCGCGCGCTGCGTGACGCGCTGGAGCGCATCGCGCGGCGGCAGCCGGTGCTGCTGTTGCTCGACGACACGCAGTGGTTGGACGCCGCTTCGGCCACCGCGATCGGCTACGCGGTACGGCGGGTCGGCGGGTCCCCGGTCCGCACGGTGGCCGCCGTACGTCCGGCGGAACCCGACGCGGTCGAGCGCGCCACCGGGATGAGCCCGGCGCCGGTGCTCGAACTCGCCGTGCCACCACTCGACGCCGCCGACCTGGCCGCGCTGCTGGAGGCGCACCGGTTCTCCGGCCGCGCGGCGAGCCGGCTGCACGCGGAGAGCGGCGGCAACCCGTACCTGGCACTGGCCCTGGGCGGCGCCTTCGGTTCCGGGCCGGAAACCGCGTGGCGGTCGCTGCCCCTGCCCGCCACGGTACGGGCCCGACTGCGTCGGCGGCTCGACGCGCTCGGCCCCGAGGTCACCGAGACACTCCTGTTCGCCGCGCTCGCCGCCCGGCCCACGGTGGCACGGTTGCGGCTGGCCGGGCGGGCGGAGGCGGAACGCCACGTCCGGCTCGCCGGGTCGGTCGGCCTGGTCGAACTCGACGGGCCGGTGGTCCGCCTGACCCCGGTGGGCGTACGCACGGTGCTGGTCGACGACGCGGGCGCGGCACGCCGGGCGACGATTCACGCGGCGTTGGCCGAGGCGGCCACCGACCGGGCCGACCGCGTGCGGCATCACGCGCTGGCGAGCGAGGGCCCGGTCCCCGGGTTGACCCGGTCGCTGATCACGGCGGCCGAGACCGCGCTGCGGCGGGGAGCACACGGGCTCGGCGCCGAACTGTATCTGCTCGCCGCCGAGCGGACCCCGACCGCCGAGCACCAGCAGCGACAGGCGTGGCTGGTGACGGCGGCGGAAGCGGGAGCGGTCGCGGGTCTGCCCGACCTCGCCGGTCGGGCGGCGGAGGCCGTCCTCGCCGGGGAGAGCGCGACCGCGTACCGGGTCCGGGCCCGGACGGTGCTGATCGATCTCGCCGACGGGGCCATCGCGGAGATGGACCACGCGTTCGCCGCCGCGCTCGCCGAGGCGGGGAGTTCGGCCGCCCTGCTCGCGCCACTCCGCCTGCGGCTGGCTCGGCGCGCGCTCGGCGCCGGTGCGGCGGCGCGGGCATCCGCCGAGGCCGACGCGGCGATCAGGTACGCCCGGGTGGCCGGCGACGCCGCCACCGAGGCGATGGCGCTGGTGGTACGAGCCCAGGTGCAGCGGGTACGCGCGCAGCCCGGTCACGTCCAGACGCTCGCCCGGGCCCTGGCGCGGTCGGCGCCGGAGGCGAGCGGGCGGCTACACCAGACACCACGTTTCCTGACCGCGTGTTTCGCGTTCGCCGACGACCGGATCGACGCGGCTCGCGACATACTGCTCACCCTGCTGGCGCTGACCGACCGGGGCGGCGGCGACGAGCACATCGAGGTGCTCCGGGGCCTCGCCGAGGTGTCGGCTCGGGCCGGACGCTGCCGGGAGGCGTTGCACTACGCGCAGCGCGCGATGCGCCTCTGCGAGCAGGCGCGCCGCAGCCCGGGCCCGTGCTGGTACAGCCTCGCCGTGGCCGAACTCGCCGGTGGCCGGTTGCCCCGGGCACTGGCGTACGCCGAACGCGGGACGCGCGCCTCGGAGGAGGAACGCGACAGCGTCCATCTCGGCCGTAACCTGCACGTGCTCGGCCAGGCGCGGCTGCGTACCGGACAGAACCGGGCTGGCGTGGAGGCGTTGCGCCGGTTGCGTGACCTGGAGGCCGCGCAGGGGGTGGCCGACCCCTCCCTGCTGCGCTGGCACGGTGACCTGGCCTCGGGACTGGCCGCGCTCGGTGCGTACGACGAGGCGGCCGACACCGTCGCGGACGGCCGCAGGGCCGCCCTCCGCCTCGGCCACCCCGCCGGGGTGACGGCGCGGCTCGACCGCGCGGCGGCCCTGGTGCTGGCCGAGCGGGGCGACCTGGAGTCGGCGGTGGACCTCGCCGCCTCGTCGGCCGAGTGCTTCGCCACGTTGGGCCAGCCGATCGAGCAGGGGCACGCGTTGCTGGTGCAGGGCGGTGCCGAACGGCGACGACGTCGGTACGCCGCCGCGCGCCTCGCGGTCGACGCCGCGCTGACGATCTTCGGTCGGATCGACGCCAGGCCATGGGTCGAGCAGGCGGGCCGTACGCTGGCCCGGCTCGGGGGTGGCGGGCCAGAACCGGCGACGCCCGTCGTGGCCCACCGCTTCGACGTGGTCGAATGGCGCGCGGTCGAGCGTCGACCGGCGGACGGGTCGACCGCAGGACCACAGGTCGCCACGGGACTCGCCGCCACGGACGGATCGACCGCAGGAGCCCGGATGCCCACCGGGCCCGCCGCCGGGTACAGCGCGACGGCGCGACCGGCCGAGGCGACGCGGGCCGGTACGGCGGCGACGCCGAGGCGCGTACCGGCCGAACTGCTGCCCGGCGGTGCGCTCACCTCGACCGAGGCACGCATCGCCGGCCTGGTGGGACAGGGCGCGACCAACCGGGAGATCGCGGCGGAGCTGTTCGTCAGCGTCAAGACCGTCGAGGCGACACTGACCCGCGTCTACCGCAAGCTCGGGGTCCGCTCGCGCACCCAGCTCAGCTCCCGACTGTACGGGCGCTGACCGCCCGCCGGCCGCGGCGTCGTCGCGCGTGGGCGACCCGACGGCAAACGACCCGGGCCGGATCTCACGACGTCTACAAAGGACAAGGGTTTTCCCTGTTTCGGCTGCTCGTGCCCGATGCATAGCTTTCAACAGACGATCAACGTCAGCCGGTGGCCCGCCGACGGTGACCCGACGGCCGGGGCCGGTTCCCGGCTGGGCCGCCGCACTCGGCCCCGGGCGGGCCGCCCTACTCGGGAAGACAAGGAGCACCCAGGTGAGACGCAACCTCCTCCGCCGAGGTCTGGTGGCCATCGCCACCGGAACGGCACTGACGCTCGCCGCGTCACCCGTCGTCGTACGACCCGCCGTGGCGGCACCCGTCGTCCCGCCCCCGTCCGGCAACACCCCCGCCACGCTCGCCGCCACCGCCGCCGACCGGTACGTCGCCGGCACGGCGAGCGCGCTGCACCGCGCTCCCGGTGACGTACTGCACCGCGTCGGCATCCAGGCCGGCGGCCGGGGCCTGCACTACGTGAGCTACGAACGCACCCACCAGGGTCTGCCGGTGGTCGGCGGGGACGTGGTGATCACCACCGATCCGACCGGTGCCGTGCTCGGCACCGCCGTGGCCCAGGACCGGCCGATCAGCGTGGCCACCACCGCGACCGTGACCGCCGCCCAGGCGACCGCCACCGCCCGGGCCCGACTCACCTCGACGGCCGGAACGTCCACCCCGCGCCTGGTGGTACTCGCCGGGGCGACACCGAAGCTCACCTGGGAGACCGTCGTGACCGGTCAGGCCGGCGGACGCCCGAGCAGGCTGCACGTCTTCGTCGACGCCGCCACCGGCGCGGTGGCCGAGTCGTACGACGAGGTCCGGGCCGGGGTCGGCAACGGCTACTACAACGGCAACGTCTTCGTCGACACGTCCGGCTCCACCGGCGTCTGGACGATGACCGACGGACTCCGCCCGGGGCTGAGGTGCGGCGGGCAGGACGGCGGCACGTACAGCGGCACCGACGACGTGTGGGGCAACGGCTCCGGCACCAGCCTGGAGACCGCCTGCGTCGACACGATGTACGCGGCCCAACGGCAGTGGGACATGCTCGCTCAGTGGTTCGGCCGCAACGGGTTCAACGGCAACGGCGGCAGCCCGTCCGTGCGCGTCGGGCTCGACGACGTGAACGCCTACTGGAACGGCGCCATCGCCAACTTCGGCCACAACGCGGCGAACACCCGCCAGGCCACCGCGATCGACGTGGTGGCGCACGAACTGGGCCACGCCATCTTCCAGTACACCCCGGGCGGCCCCGGCCGGGACAACGAGAACGGCGGCCTCAACGAGGCGACCGGCGACATCTTCGGCGCGCTCACCGAGGCGTACGCCAACAACCCCCTGGACCCGCCGGACTACCAGGTCGGCGAGGAGATCGACTTCAACGGCCGGGGCCCGATCCGGTACATGTACAACCCGTCGCTGGTCGGCGACCCGAACTGCTGGACCCCGTCGATCCCGAACACCGAGGTGCACGCGGCGGCCGGACCGCTCAACCACTGGTTCTACCTGGTCGCCGAGGGCTCGAACCCGGGCGGCGGCAAGCCGGCGAGCCCGACCTGCAACGGTTCCACCGTGGCCGGTCTGGGCATCCGCAAGGCCGGCGAGATCTACTACAACGCACTGCTGGCCAAGACCTCGACCTGGCGGTACGCCAACGTACGGGTCGCGACGCTGAACGCGGCGAAGAACCTCTACCCGACCAGCTGCACCGAGTTCAACATCGTGAAGGCGGCCTGGAACGCGGTCAGCGTTCCGGCGCAGTCGGGTGAGCCGGTCTGCACGATCGGCGCGGGCGACTTCTCCGTCTCGGTCTCGCCGGGTCTGGTCACCGTCGCCCCGGGTGGCAGGATCGCCGTCACGGTCAGGACCTCCCTGCTCAACGGGTTGACGCAGCCGGTGACGCTGTCGGCCACCGGCCTGCCGTCGGGCCTGACGGCCGACTTCAACCCGATCACCGTTGACGCCGGCAACTCGGCGACCCTGACGGTCGCCGTGTCACCGTCGATGCCGACGAACAGCACCTACAAACTGACCGTGCAGGCCGTCGGCACGGTGACCCGTACGGCGGCGCTCGCGGTGAGCGTCGCCCGGTAACCGGTTCGACCGCTTCGACCGAGGCGTGAGGGGTGGCTCGACCGCCGGCACGGGTGTGCGGATGTGTCCCGCGCGCCCGTGCCGGCGCCGTCCGGTTCCCGGTTTCACTCGGCGCCCGCGAGGCGCGGGATGCGGTACTTTCGTTCGGGTCCAGGACACGTAGTGATCGGATCTGACGCATTGGACGACAAGGCGCTGGTGGCGCTCGCCGAGCGGCTGGTGGCGCTCGACGGGGTGGTGGCGGTGGCGCTCGGCGGCAGTCGCGCCCGTGGCACCCACCGGCCCGACTCCGACATCGACCTCGGCCTGTACTACCGGGGCGACCTCGACGTGGCTGGGCTGCGGGCCCTGGCGGCGGAGCTGGCGGACGCACCGACCGAGGTGACCGAGGTGGGCGGCTGGGGGCCGTGGGTCGACGGCGGCGGCTGGCTGACCGTACGGGGATGGCGGGTTGACTGGATCTACCGGGACCTGGATCGGGTCCGGCGGATCTGGGCCGACTGCCTGGACGGGCGCTACGAGGTGGGTTTCCAACCTGGCCACCCGTTGGGCTTCTACTCCCACGCGTACGCGGGCGAGGTCGCGTTGTGCCGGGTGCTGGCCGATCCGACTGGTGAGCTGACCGACCTGCGGGACCGCACCCGCGAGTACCCGGCGGCGCTGGGCGACGCCCTGGTCGACGGGATCTGGGAGGCGGACTTCGCCGTGCAGTTGGCCCGCTACGGTGCCGCCGGAGACGATCCGACGTACGCGGCGGGGTGCCTGTTCCGGGGTGTCGGTGTGGCCTGCCAGGCACTGCACGGCCACGCCCGCGAATGGTTGATCAACGAAAAGGCGATGGTGGCCTCGGCCGGACGGCTCACCGCCGCACCACCGGACTTCGCGCCACGGGCGCACTCCCTGCTGGCCGATGTCGGGCAGTCCCCGCAGCGGATCACCGAGACGATCGAACAGGCGCGGGACCTGATGACACAGGTACGCGCGGCCGTCGGTCGACCGGTCGGTTGGAGCATGCCGACCACCTGACCACGCAGTGTGGCGATCATGGCGGACTGGGAGATCCGGCCGGCCAAGGCGGCGGACGTCGAGCCGGTGGCCGAGTTACGGGCCGTGGTGCTGCGGCCGGACCTGGAGCGGCTCGGCCGGTACGACGAGCGGCGGGTACGGCAGCGGCTGCGGGACGGGTTCGCCCCGGCGCACACCTGGGTGATCGAGGTGGTTGGTGCGTGGTGCGACCGCGACGGCGTTCCTGTTCCTGGTACGTGAGCCGGCCGTCGCCGTACCGGGCGGCTGACCGCCTTCCGGCGGCGGGACGGCGGCGGGACGGCGCCTCGCCGTCGCCACGCACCGTGCCGCCACGGGACGGCACCGCTCAGTCGAAAGACGCGTCGAGGTGTACGCGTCGGTGTTCGTCGTCCGAGAGGAACGACGCCAACGCCTCCCCCTGCTCGGCCACGGTCACCCGCTCGGACCGGGAGAACGGGCGCAGCGGCGTGACGGTCACCGTGCCGGCGTCGACGCCCCAGGTCGCGGCGACCCGGCCGTCGACCAGGACGACGCGCGCACCCGCGACCGACAGGCCCCGGTCAGCGTCGTCGACGATCCGGCTGCGGTCGTGGTAACCGAGCAGCGCGTTGTCGAACGCCGGTAGGAACCGCACCGGGGCCGGTGTGTCGGGGTCGGGGCGGGGTGCGCCGGGCAGGTCCAGCAGTTCCCGTCCCCGCTCGTCCCGGAAGGTGACCAGTTCCTCGCGTACCGAGGCGACCGCGGCCGGCAGCCCGGCCAGGCCGCACCAGGCCCGCAGGTCGGCCGTGGCGGCGGGACCGAACGCGGCCAGATAACGCCGCACCAGCGCCGCGCCGACCGGGTCGCAGCCCTGCGGTGCCGGCGGGTCGATCTCGCGTCCCAACCAGGAGGCGAGGGTCGCGTTGCGCACGCCCGCTCTCGTCCGCCACAGCCCGCGCGGCGGCAGTTGCACCATCGGGATCAGGGCGGCGACCAGCATCTCGCCCAGCGCCCGTGGCCCCGGGTCGGGCCAGCGCGAGGCGAGCAGTCGGGCGAGTTCCCCCATCGACCGGGGCTCGCCGTCGGCCATCACCGCCCGGCCCGCCGAGGCGAGTTCGTCGAGGTCGACCCCGGCGAGTTCGCTGCGGTAGACGCCGAGCACCCGCTGGCGCAGCATGCCGTCGTGGCGGGCCCGCCAGGCCAGCACGTCGTCGGCGGCGAGGAGATGCACGGTACGGCGCATGAGGTGGGTCCGTACCAGACGGCGCTGGGTCAGCAGGTCGGAGAGGATCACCGGGTCGAAGTCGCGCAGCCGGGACCAGAGCCCGACGAACGGCTCCTGCGGCTCCTGCGCCTGCAAACCGCACAGGTGCGCGACGGCGTCGAGGACCGGCAGGTCGGCACGATCGAGCAACAACTGTCGGGCGAGCGTCGCACGGTTGAGCGCCCGGCTGTCGAGGACGGTCACCGGCCCCTCCCGCGAGCCGGGCCTCGGCCGGCTGCTCGTGTGGCGTGGTCGCGGTGGTGGCTGTCGTCGATCGGCACGCACCCAGGATCGCAGCCGAAGCGGTCAGCGAGTGTCCGCTGTTCGGGCGGTGCGGTGAGGATGTCCCCGCGCGCCCGGCCCGGCTCCGCCCCGATGCCGCCGGTCAGGGGTTGGGCGGGCCGAGGTAGGGAAAGCGCGGCAACATGTCGTCGTGCGGCTGGAGTCCGGTCGGCGGGACCTTGCCGTGGGTCAGCCAGCCGAAGCGATAGCTGAAGACGTCGTCGACGAGCTTGCGTCCGTTGGGGTAGGCGACCGGCTTGGTGCGGTCGTAGACGAGGACGTCGGGCAACACCTGCATGGCGGTCTCCTTGGCCTCCTTCGGTGAGTAACCGCCCTTCTCCAGCATCTGGGACCAGGGGCCCAGATAGTTGGTCACGTCGTCGGCGGGTTGCCGGGAGTTGTACAGGTCCTTCTGGCCGTCGGGGTTGATGAACGGGTTGATGGTCGGGTTCCCGCCCCGGTCCAGTTGCTCCAGTTTGCCGTCGCGGCGCCGGCTGATCGAGGCCCACACCCCGACGACCGGTCCGGGGCCGAGCAGGTCGGTGGGTACCTCCAGCACGATGCAGTCGACGTTGTTGCCGGCGAAGTCGTCGTGCCCGGTCCACTCCATCCCGTGCAGGGCACCCTCGACATCGGCGAAGAACGGGTCGCTGCGCAGCCCGGCGAAGAGCCGGATCGGCCCCGGATCGTCAACCAGGACGGGCTGGTCCGCGCCGTCGAAGCTGACCTGGATGGACTCGGCGAGCACCCGTCCGGCCGGCTCGGGCCGCCGGGCCTCGGCTCCGGTGGCGTACCAGGCGGTCACGGTCTGGCGGCCGTTCTCGTACCCGGAGAAGGTGAACGTGAACGCGATGTCGGCGACCGCGTCGCCGTCAGTGTCGATATTGATCCGGTGCACCGCGTCCGGGTGGAACTCCGGACCGGTGGTCGGCGCCGGGATCGGGGGCGGGGCGGTGGTCGGATTCGAGTCGATGATCAACACCGTCTTGCCGGGATCCTCCTGCGAGGTGAAGACGTACAGGTCGGTGAGTTCGAATCGACGGTCGTCGCCGGGAAATCCGAGATTGTCGGCGCTGAAATGATTGGACACGGTAGCTCCTTCCGGCGAGGACGTTAGTGGGGACGACGGACGTCCGGACCGGAATCCCGAACGCGTGCCCGACCGGGTGACGGCCCGGTCCGACAACCCGTCAGGTCGGCGCGGGGGATCCGCGTGGCTTGATGCTCCGGTAGACGAGGACGACGAAGAGCAGCACGAGGTTGACGACGACGGCCATGACCAGGGGTGGCGCCAGGAGCAGGCCGGGCGCGATGCCGATCAGCACCAGCAGGGCGGCGACCGAGCGCCATGGTCGACGTACGCCGAACTCGACGGTCAGCATTGACCGCCCCACGATGTGCAGCGCGATCCCGCCGATGAGGACGAGCGACGGTGCCATGCGGTTGCCGTCGAGCGGTTGCTCGATGAGCATCGCGTCACCGACCGCGATGGCGACCACCGCCGCGACCAGGATGCCGTGGGTGTAGGCGGTGACGACCGCGGCCCGTGGTGCGTTGTTGTCGACCAGGGTCCCGAGGTTCCGCCCGAACGGCAGGACGTAGACCCACAGCAGCAGGAGGGTGCTGACCGAGGTGATGACGAAGGCGGACGTACGGGCGTAGTCGAAGCCCGAGTCGCTGTAGGTCAGCCCGGTGACGATGATCGGCACGCCGAGGGCGACGATGTAGATCTGCCGGTAGCGCTCCGCGATGTGCGCGCCGACCACCCGCAACTGCGAGTGCGGCACCGAACCGAGTTTCGGCAGCGGCCAGCCCAGGAAGGCGATCACACCGTCCAGGGCGATCGCCACCGCCCACAGCAGCATTCGGGGTCCGGCGGGCAGGAAGGCCCCCACCAGCCAGGGGACGGCCGAGACGGCGAACCAGATGAGGACCCGCGCCGATCGCATCTGCAACGGGCTTCCCCGGAGGGCGGGCACGATCAGCAGCCCCCGGCCGAGGTGGATGGCGACGTACGCACCGGCGAAGAGGAGGCCGTTGTCGTCGTAGGCGCCGGGGACGGCGGCGGCCATCAGCAGACCGGCGAACATGATGCCGAGTACGAGACGTTGCAGGTACGGCTCGTCGCTGTTGAACCAGTCCGTCGACCAGGCGGTCGCGACCCAGATCCACCAGATCGCGGCGAGGAGCACCAGCGTCTGCGCCACGTTGATCAGGCTGAGGTCGTTCAGTAGCCGCTGCGACAGCCGGACCAGCGCGAAGATCAGCGCCAGGTCGAAGAACAGTTCGTAGAAGGAGATCACCTCGGGGTGTTCCCGCTTGCGCAGCAGTCGCTCCGACAGGCTGCCCAGGCGGCGTGTCGACGACTCCCCGATGTTGCCGCTGAGGACGATGCCGAGCAGCACGGCGGTGACCACACCCGCCACCGCCAGCAGGGGCATGTCGAGCAGGACCGGGAGCAGTGCCGCCAGGATCGCCATTCCCACCGGTGCCCGCCAGATCCGGTGCTGGAACACCACCGCCACGAAGAACGCGCGTCCGGCGAGATAGAGAACAGGGCCGGCGATCATCGCCACCACCCATCCGGGTTCGGTCTCCCCGAGTGGCTTCCCGATCAGGAGGTCGTCGGCCATCGCCGTGACGACGATGCCCGCGATCATGAGCCCGTGCGCGTAGGAACAGAGGATCGCGACCGGGGGCGGGCGCCGATCGAGCACACCTTCGAGGTCGAGTCCGTGCGGCAGCAGATAGCCCCACAACATCAGCACGGCGATGGCGAAGGCGAGCAGGAAGGCTACCGTCCGGACCAGGTCGGTTCCGTCCTGGCTGAGGGTGAGGCCGCTGGCCAGGATGAGTTCCCCCAGGCCGACGATGAAGACCTGCCGGTGCCGTTCGGCGAGATGACTGCCGCGCACCGGCATGTGTACGTTGCTCACCCGGCCCAGCCCCGGCACCGGCCAGCCGATCGGGACGCCGGCGTAGTCCACGACGATCGCCACCGACCAGAGCACCAGCCGTGGTGTGGCGGGCAGGAACGCACCGATGATCCACAGCACCCCGGCCGCGCTGAACCAGACGATGGCCCGTAGCGAACGTGCCTGCAACGGATGGCCCCGTAGGGCGCGGAAGATCGCCAGGTGCCGCCCGACGTGCGACGTGACGTACGCGCCCGCGAAGACGAGGCCGTGTTCGCCGAATGCCCGGGGTACGGCGGCGGCCGCCACCAGTCCCCCGAACATCACCATCGTGATGACTCCCTGGACGAATGGCGCGCCCGGGTTGAACCAGTCCGCCGTGCGGACCGCCGCCACCCAGAGCCACCAGATCGCCGCCACCAGGACCAGCGTCTGCGCGCTGTTCGTGCCGTCGAAGTCACCCAGCAGACGCTGCGAGAGCTGGATGAGCGCGAAGATGATGGCCAGATCGAAGAACAGTTCGAGGAAGGAGATCTCGTGTGGCCGTTTCGGCTTGAGCAAAAGCCGTTCTATTCCTGCTTCCGCCACAGGTCATCCGTCTCGCCGGTCCTGTCACATTCGTATCACGGCGGACAGCGCGGGCGCGGCCGCTTGGCCGACCGATGGTCAAACACCTGACCCGCGTAACAATTTCTCACGTTTCACCGGGACCCGCGCGAGCGTAGCCACCGCCGGCCCGACCGATGCCGCAGACGGCAGGCGCTGGGCGGTGTCAGCCGTTGCTCAGCCGCGCCCGGACCGTGGCGGCGTCGGGGTGGTGCAGGTCGTCGAGAATGTCCAGGGCCTGCCGCCAGACGGAAGAGGCCGCGGCGGCGTCGCCGACCGCCTCGTGGGTGTCGCCGAGCCGGCTGAGGGTCTCGGCCTCGTTGTAGCGCTCGCCCAGGTCCCGGATGAGGTCGAGGGCTTGTTCGTAGCACCGCGCGGCCTGGGCGTGGTCACCGAGATGGTGGTACGCGTAGCCGAGGCTGTCCCAGGTGGCGGCCTCCCCGGCCCGGTCGCCGAGCTGCTGGAGCAGGGTGAGCGCCCGCTGGCAGTAGGCGAGCGCCTCGGCGTGCTCGCCGAGTTGGGCGTGGCACCAGCCGACCGCGTTGAGCGCGTCCGCCTGCCCCCTGCGGTGACCGGTCTCCTCGGACAGCGCAAGGGTCTGCCGGGAATGGTCGAGAGCGGCCGCCGGGTCACCCTGCCGATCCCAGAGCGAGGCCAGGTTCTGGTGGGTACGCGCCTGGCCCTCCCGGTCGCCCAGTCGAACGTAGAGGTCGAGGGCTTGGCCGAGGTGGGCATGCGCGTCCGGGTAGCGGCCCAGTACGGTGCTCGCACCGGCCAGATAGCGGTACGCCACGGCCTCCGCCGTCGGATTCCCGAGGCGCTGCGCGGCGTTCAGGGCGGCGCGGCAGGTTTCGACCCGGTCGTGCCGGTGCCCCTGACGGTCGAGGAACGTGTCGAGTGCCCGCGCCAGCTCCCAGGTGTGCGCGTCGAAGCCGGCGTCGGCGGCCTGACGGAGGGCGGCGAGCAGGACCGGGTGCTCGGCGGTCAGCCAGGCCATCGCCTCCCCGTGGCCGACAGGACGCTCGGGGACCGCGCCGGCCGCCGGCGGGGCCAGGAGCTGGCCCACCGGGTCGCCGTGCGGACGCAGCAGCAGGTCGGCGGCGTGTGCGGTGTGGGTGTAGTGGTCGAGCAACCGGATGGTGGCGGCACGCCGGTGCTGTTCGGGCTCGGTACGGTGGCAGCGCTCGGCGGCGTAGGCGCGCAGCAGGTCGTGGCAGGTGAACCGGCCCGGCTGGTGCTCGACGAACAGGTTGGCGCGGGCCAGCTCGGCCAGCGACCGACGCGCTTCGACGGTGGTCTCGGCCGCGACGCTGGCCACGGCGGCCACCGTCACGTCCGGCCCGGGGTGCAGTCCGAGCAGCCGGAACAGCCGGGCGGCCGCAGGGGTGAGCGCGGCGTACGACCAGGAGAAGACCGCCCGGACCTCGCTGACCGCGTCGCCCGCGTCCAGCGCGCCCAGCCGCTCGCCGGCCGTACCGAGCTCGGTGGCGAGCGTGGCCAGCGGGAAGCCGGACTGCAGGGCGCGGGCGGCGGCGATGGTCAACGCGAGCGGGAGGCGGGCGCAGGCGGCGACGATCGCCTCGACCGCGTCCGGTTCGGCGGCGACCCGGTCGGCGCCGAACCGGCGGGCGAGCAGTTCGCGGGCCTCGTCGTCGGTGAGCAGACCGAGCCCGAGCGGGTGCGCGCCGTCGGCGCTGACCAGGGAGGTGAGTTGGTCGCGGCTGGTCACCACCACCAGGGCGGTGGGGGTGCCGGGCAACAGCGGACGGACCTGTTCGGCGTCGCGGGCGTTGTCCAGCACGATCAGGACCCGTTGGTCGGCCAGCAGGCTGCGGTAGAGGGCGGCCTGGGCGTCCAGGTCGGCGGGGATTCGTTCGGCCGGCACACCGAGCGCGTCCAGGAAACCGCGCAGCGCCTTCGCCGGGGTCAGTGCCTGCCCGCGCGGGTCGAAGCCGCGCAGGTTGACGTAGAGCTGCCCGTCGTCGAACCGGTCGGCGACCCGGTGGGCCCAGTGCACGGCCAGGGCGGTCTTGCCGACCCCGGCCGTCCCCGAGATCGCGGCGATCACCACGGCGGTGGACGGTGTCGCCGAGGAGCCGTCCAGGAGCAGGTCGAGACGGGCCAACTGGTTGTCGCGACCGACGAAGGTGACCACGTCCGCGGGTAGTTGCCGGGGCACCAACCGGTCGGCGGGACGTGGCGCGCGGCGGCGGTTCTCGTCGATCCGGTCCCGGGCGGTGGCCAACGCGCCCTGCTCGGTCGCGGTGGCGCCGAGAAGTCTCACCAGGGCGTCGAGGCGGTCGGTGGGCGGCAGGGTCTTTCCGGTGAGGTACTCGGCGATGGCCGTGTGCGACCAGCCGGTACGGGCGGCCAGCTCCCGGTAGGTCAGCTCGCCGCCCAACCGGTGCCGTGCGTGCCTGCGCCGCAGCGCCCGCAACAGCCCGGCCAGGTCGTTGGTCGTCTGCGCGTTGGCGGTGTTCAGCGCCGGGGAGATGACCCGCTGGTCCGGGTTGTCGGCCATCGCCGCCCTCCACGTCCGACGCCCCCTGTCGACCGGCGGCGTGCGGGCTGCCGCACGTCCCGACCAACAGACGTTCGTCAGTGTACGGCGATGTACGGAATCCGGGCCAGACACGTCGATCCATCGGCCATCATCTTTGCGGCACCGCTCGGTGGGTAGCCGGGATCACGCGTGAGCGGGTGACCCGCCGGGGTTCGGGAGCCGTCTCCTGTCCGTACCAGTTCGAAGCAGTGGGAGGTCGTATGTCCGTACGTCTCAAGCGTCTGGTCGTGTCGGTCGGCATGTCCCTGGCCCTGGTCGCGACGGCCGTCACCGTGCCGGCCGTGGCCGCGTCGGCGGCCGGCGAACCGCAGGACTGCAAACCGGTCTGCATCGGCGACGGCATCCTGCGGACCACCACCTCGTCGCCCGCGTCGGGTCACCGTGCCACCGACATCAGGACCAACGCGGTCCCGATCACCCCGCCGGCCGTCTTCCCGCCGAACACCCCGTGCTACTACGAAGAGGTGCTGGAGCAGGTCTACGAGACCGCCCAGGGCAGCCTGATGTACGACTTCCACTTCGAGGCGAGCGTCTGCCTCTTCCCCGACCAGATCGTGGTGTACGACGCCGGCTCCAACGTGACCTACCCCGGCGACCAGCCGGACTCCCGGCTGACCGTGTCCTTCTCCGAGCAGGACCGGATCGTGCGGATCAACGCCAACGAGGTGGACGCGTACTCCGACCTGAACGTGACCTTCTGCCCGGACCCGGCGCAGCCCGGCACCTGCCAGCGGTACCGGCACCTGCTCGGCCTCTCCTTCAACCCCGCCTTCGTCTTCCCCTTCTCGCTGTTCCAGCGCCTGTCCTGAGCAGCACTCCGGGACGGTCCGTCCCGTGACGAGTGGCCGGGTCACCGGGTGACCCGGCCACCGTCGCGCTCGACGGCCGGTCTACACCGGCACGGTCAGCGGGCGAACGAGCGGGCGATGACCATCCGCTGGATCTGGTTCGTGCCCTCGACGATCTGCAACACCTTCGCCTCCCGGAAGAAGCGCTCCACCGGGTGGTCGGCGACGTACCCGGCACCGCCGAGCACCTGCACGGCGTCGGTGGTCACCCGCATCGCGGTGTCGGTGGCGAAGAGCTTCGCCTTGGCCGCCTCGATCCGGTACGGCCGACCGGCGTCCCGCAGCCGGGCCGCCGACAGGGTCAGCGCCCGTGCCGCCGACACCTGGGTCGCCATGTCGGCGAGCATGAACCCGAGTCCCTGGAAGTCGATGATGGGGCGGCCGAACTGCTCCCGCTCGCGCGCGTACGCCAGCGCGTAGTCCAGTGCCCCCTGGGCCAGTCCGACCGCGCAGGCCGCGATGCCGAGCCGGCCGGAGTCCAGGGCGGACATCGCGATCCGGAAACCGGCGCCCTCCTCCCCGATCAGGCGGTCGGCCGGCACCCGGGCGTCGTCGAAGACGATCTGGGCGACAGGCGAGGAGCGCAGTCCCATGGTCCGCTCGGGAAGCTGCGGCGCGATGCCGGCGGTGCCGCTGGCCGCCAGCAGGCAGGAGACGCCGGCGGCCCCCGGGCCGCCGGTGCGGCAGAAGACGTTGTAGAAGTCGGCGGTGGTGGCGTGGGTGATCCACGCCTTGGTGCCGGTGACCAGGTAGTGGTCGCCGTCGCGGGTCGCCCGGGTGGCGAGCGACGCGGCGTCGGAGCCGCCCTGCGGCTCGGAGAGACAGTACGCCCCGAGCAGTTCGCCACCGATCATGTCCGGGAGCAGCTTGCGCTGCTGCTCGTTGCCGAACTCGGCGGTCGGGTAGCAGGAGAGGGTGTGCACGCTGACCGCCTCGGCGACCGCGAGCCAGCGGCTCGCCAGGATCTCCAGCGCCTGCAGGTAGACCTCGTACGGCTGCTCGGCGCCGCCGTACTCCTGGGGGTAGGGCAGGCCGAGCAGCCCGCTGCGGCCCAGGGTGCGCAGCACCTCGCGAGGGAACTCCCCCCGGGACTCGAAGTCCGCCGCGCGGGGTGCGAGTTCGCGGTCGGCCAACTCGGTCACGAGATCGAGTAGTTCGTAGCCCTCTTCGTTCGGCAGGATCCGGTCGACCGTCATAGCTGCACCAGCTCCGTCGGGATGGTGTTGAGTCGTTCGACGCCGTCCGCGACGCAGACGACGATGTCCTCGATCCGGGCGCCGTGTCGCCCGGATCGGTAGATGCCCGGCTCGACGGAGAACACCATCCCCGCCTCGAGCGCCCGGTCGTTGCCGGTGACCAGGTACGGGTCCTCGTGACCGTCCAGACCGATGCCGTGCCCGGTCCGGTGCAGGAACGCCGGGCCGTAACCGGCGTCGGTGATGATGTCCCTGGCCGCGGCGTCGACCGCCTCGGCCGGTACGCCCGGACGGACGGCCGCGACCGCGGCGTTCTGCGCGGCGTGCAGCACCCGGTAGTAGTCGACGAAGTCGACCGGCGCCCGCCCACCGGCGACATAGGTACGGGTCGCGTCGGAGCAGTAGCCGGTGGGCATGGTGCCGCCGATGTCGACCACGACCGGGTCACCGGCTTCGATCCGGCGGTCCGAGGTGGCGTGGTGCGGGCTGGCACCGTTGGGGCCGGAGGCGACGATGACGAAGTCCACGGTGGCGTGCCCGGCGGCCCGGATCGCGGTGCTGATGTCGGCGCCGACCTCGGCTTCGGTCCGGCCCGGTCGCAACCACTTGGCCATGTCGGCGTGGACCGCGTCGATCGCGGCGCCGGCCGCGCGCAACGCCGCCACCTCGGCCGGCGACTTGCGCATCCGGAGCTCCCGCAGCACCTCCCCGGCCAACCGCTGGGTAGTGTCGGGCAGCGCGGACCGGAGGGCGAGGACCTGTTCCGCCCACATCCGGTTGGCCAGCCCGACCGAACCCACCGAGCCGCCGAGGGCGTGTACCACCAGCGGGTAGGGGTCGGTGCCGTCGGCATGCTCGACGATCCGTACCCCGGTGCCCGGTGCCGGTGACGCCTCCGCCGCCGGCCGCTCCAGCGCCGGCACGACCAGGGTCGGCTCACCGTGCGCGGGCAGCACCAGGCAGGTGAGGCGCTCCTGGGCGTGGGCGTGGTAACCGGTCAGGTAGCGCAGGTCGGAGCCGGGGGTGACGAGCAGGGCGTCCAACCCGGCGCGGGCGGTCGCCCGTTGCGCGGCGGCCAGCCGCTGCGGTGGGTAGAGGTCGTCGATACGCACACCCACAGCTTAACGGTCGTTCGGGTGAATCCCGTCACCCGAGCAGGTCACGCCGGACAAACACCGTACCTGACCACTTTCGCCCGATTGGCGAGGCCGAGCACGTCGCCGCCGTCGACGAACCGGTCCACCCTCCCGACGGGCGGGGCCGCCCGTGCCCAAGGACCGGTGATCACCTCCGATCTTCGGGAGCGGCCGATCCCGGGAACGGTCGCACGGGGGTTCGGCCCGGGACAGCCTGGCGAACCGGGTGCCGAGCCACTTCCCGTACGGCGGCTGGGGCGGGCCGGATCCATGCTGGTCAAAATTGGACGGTCCATTTTCGACACGGCACCACATAGGCTGATTATCATGACGATGGATTACGTGCGGCTGGGTGCCACCGGCCTGCGGGTGTCGCGGATCTGCCTCGGCATGATGAGCTACGGATCGCCCCGGTGGCGGGACTGGGTGCTCGACGAGGGCGCCGCCGAGCCGCTGGTCCGCCGCGCGGTCGAACTCGGCGTGACGTTCTTCGACACCGCCGACGTCTACTCCCTCGGCGTCAGCGAGGAGGTCACCGGCAAGCTGCTGCGTACCCTCTTCGACCGTCGGGACGACTACGTGCTGGCCACCAAGGTCCACAACCAGATGGGTGACGGCCCGAACGACCGGGGTCTGTCCCGCAAGCACGTGATGGCCTCGATCGACGACTCCCTGCGCCGGCTCGGGACCGACCACGTCGACCTCTACCAGACCCACCGCTGGGACTACGACACCCCGATCGAGGAGACCATGTCGGCGCTGCACGACGTGGTCCGCGCCGGCAAGGCACGTTACCTCGGCGCCTCGAGCATGTACGCCTGGCAGTTCGCCAAGGCCCAGCACGTGGCCCGGGTGAACGGCTGGACCCCGTTCAGCTCCATGCAGCCGCACTACAACCTGGTCTACCGCGAGGAGGAGCGGGAGATGCTGCCGCTCTGCCTCGACCAGGGGGTCGGCGTCATCCCGTGGAGCCCGCTGGCGCGTGGCGTACTCGCCGGCAACCGGGGCCGGGGCGGCGAACGGCGTACCACCCGGTCACACTCCGACGCGTTCGTCGACTCGCTCTACGACGAGTCCGACTTCGCGGTGGTCGACGCCGTCGACCGGGTCGCCGAGGCACGTGGGCTGCCGTCCGCACAGGTCGCGCTCGCCTGGCTGCTGCACCAGCCGGCGGTGACCGCCCCGATCGTGGGCGCCACCAAGCCGGGCCAGATCGAGGACGCCGTGGCGGCACTCGGGATCGGCCTCGACGACGCCGAGCGCGCCGCACTGGAGGAGCCGTACCGACCGCACCAGGTCCGCGGCCACTCCTAGCACTCACCCCGCGACGCCGCCCACCCGTGGCTGACCGCGTCCCGATCCGTTGCCGGGGGAAGGGCGTCGACCGGGTCACACACTCCTGGTGACAGACGTCGATGCCGTGATAGGCAGGGAGGGCACAGTGAGGATCGGCGACGGGGGCTGATGGTGGTCGGCACGACCGTGTTCCGGACCGACGAGGTCCCCAAGGCCGACCGGTTCGGGCTCTGGTGCGAACAGTTGTCGCACCTGACCGCGCCGATGACGATGACCAGCGATCACGCGGCCGACTTCCAGGCGCAGGCGCGCATCGTGCAACTCGGCTCCAGGAGAATGTGCTCCACGACGATGCAGTCGCTGCGTTGCCAGCGAACCCCGAGACTCGTCCGGCAGTCCGCTCCGGAGATGTACCACCTCTCGCTCCTCCGGGACGGCCTGATCGGCGTACGTCAGGCCGGCGAGCAGGCTCTGCACCGCCGAAACGACCTGTGCCTCGTCGACATGTCCAGGCCCTTCGACAGCGAGCTGATCGGCGACCGACCCATCGAGGCGATCGGGATCGAGATCCCCAAGTCCCTGCTACCGCTACCCGAGAGCAAGATGGAAAGACTGCTGGCCCGACGCTTGCCGGGCGAGCACGGGCTCGGTGCGCTGGTGATGGGATTCGCGACCCGACTGAGCGCCGAGGCCGACACCTACCGACCCGGCGACGGGCCTCGCCTGGGCGCGGTCCTGGTCGACCTGGTGTCGGCACTGCTCGCTCACACGCTCGACGCCGAACGCGCACTCCCCGCCGAGACACACCGCCGGGCCCTGACCCTGCGGATCCGGGCCTTCGTCCAGCAACATCTTCAGGATCCGGACCTGACCGCAGGCAGCGTCGCCGCCGCACACCACATCTCCGTCAGCTACCTGCACCGGCTCTTCGAGACGGAAGAGGTCACGGTTGCCGCCTGGATCCGCCAGCAGCGCCTGGAACGGACCCGCCGCGATCTCGCCGACCCCGCCCTACTGCACACTCCGATCCACCAGATCGCTGGCCGCTGGGGCTTTACCGACGCGGCAGGCTTCAGCCGCGTCTTCCGATCCGCGTACGGCATGCCGCCACGAGACTTCCGCAGCCGGCACGGGCAGCCACCAGGCCAGAGGTGAGTCGAGCCCTACCGGATCTGCCCGGCGGGGCTCAACTCACTTCTTGGCTGAATGCTTGCCGCCTTGACGCCGGATCGAGGCGAACAGGGCTGCTCGCATTGTCAGAACGAGTTATGTGTTTACCACCCCAGGCAGTGGTGTAACCATGGTCGGCGCTGTTGACGTGCCGGACCCGGAGAAGTTTGTCTTCCTGAGATCAACGTCCTGGAACCAGATGCCGGTGTTCACGTCGTAGTACTGGAGGTACGCGCGCGCCGCCCACCCGTCCGCGCTGATGTCGCAGACCGTGACGTCGCCCTCCGAGGAGTTGTACCAGGCCCGCGCGCCGGGGTCACCCGCGTCGGCGCTGTAGCTCCAACCGATGTCGCCGGCGTCGGCGCTGGCCGGAGGCGCCGCCAGCGCCACCGTTCCCATCATCACCGCAAGGACGAGCAGAAGCTGGGCCAGCCTCCTGCGCGCACCTCCACGGCGCCGATTCACGGCGCCTGCCTCCGCCGAGGCGGACAGAACCGCATACCCTTTCACCGATACCCCTTTCCGAAGGCTGGCGGAGCGACGGCCAGGCGGAGTCGAGTGGGCCGTAACCGTGCCCAGAAAATCGGCAGTACAAGTTGTTCCGCTCCTCGTCACGCAACCGCCGTCGCACCATTGAGTCGACCAGCCCCGCGCGTCGGCTGATCCGTTTACCTGCCGCCAGCATCGTCGGGTTGCGCCGGCACGTCTTTGGCGACGACTCCACGCTCAATTGGCGATCTGTCAACTCCAGTGACCAAGCCAGAGCGACCTGGCCGTACGCCGACACCACCGGCCACGCGGGGCGTCGGCTCCGGCACGGGCCACGACTGTGCCAGGCTGTCGGCTGTGACCGACCGACGCCCCCTGCTCCTCGTCGACGCACCGAGCCTCTACTTCCGGGCCTACTTCGGCATCCCGGAGTCCGCCGCCCGCGCGCCGGACGGCAGCCCGGTCAACGCCGTACGGGGTTTCCTGGACATGCTCGCCACGCTGATCCGTACCCGCCGACCGGACCGGCTCGTCTGCGCGCTCGACTACGACTGGCGGCCGGCGTTCCGGGTCGCGCTGCTGCCGTCGTACAAGGCACACCGGGTGGCGCCGGCCGGCGGCGAGGTGGTGCCGGACACCCTGGTGCCCCAGGTGCCGCTCCTGCTCGAGGTGCTGGCGGCGATCGGCATCCCGGCCATCGGCGCCGACGGCTACGAGGCCGACGACGTGCTCGGCACCCTGGCGGCGTCCCAACCCGGGCCGGTCGAGGTGGCCTCCGGCGACCGTGACCTGTTCCAACTCATCGACGACGCCGTCCCGGTCCGGCTGCTCTACTGCGGCCGAGGAGTGGCCAAGCTCGAGGACTGCGACGACGCCGCCGTACGCGCCAAGTACGGCGTACCGGCGGCCGGTTATGCCGATTTCGCCGCCCTGCGCGGTGACCCGAGCGATGGCCTGCCGGGCGTGCCGGGGGTCGGGGAGAAGACCGCCGCCCGACTGATCGAGCGGTACGGCAACCTGGACGGCGTCCTGGCGGCGCTGGACGATCCGGCGTCCGGTTTCGCCCCGGGGCTGCGGAAGAAACTGCTCGACGCTCGCCCGTACCTGGCCGTCGCCCCCCAGGTGGTACGCGTGGCGCTGGACGTACCCCTGCCATCCCTGGACACCCGCCTGCCAACCGCACCGGTCGACCCGGACCACCTGCTCGCCCTGGCGGAAAAGTGGAACCTCGCCAGCTCCGCCCGCCGCCTGATCGACGCCCTACCCCCCACCCCCTGACTCCCACCGCCTCCCCCTTCCCCACCCCCCCGCCCCTCTCCCCCGCCGATCTAGGCAGATCGTCGTTAGTTGATCTCCAATCACGACGATTTGCCCTAGATCAACGAAGACGTGGGCGGGGGGCGGGAAGGAGGAGAACCGGGCGCGGGTTAGGGCGGAGCCGACGATCGCCAGCGGCCCCTTGACGGTCACCGCGAGCCAGAGCGCCACGGTGGCGGCGACCACCGCGATCACCACCGACCCGATCGCCCGTCCGTGCTCGTAGCCGACGTCGCCGTTGAGACGCATCGCGCCCATGCCGACGTAGTGCATGGCGGCCACACCGAGCCCGGTGAACAGACCCCCGGCCAGGATCTTCAGCGACGACGGCCGCCCCATGCCGACCCCGACGGTCACGATGGCGAGCACCGCGCTCGCCACGGTGATGGGGACGTCGTAACGGATCGCGGTGCCGGCCACGGAGAACCCGAGCATCGCCATGAAGTGCATGGTCCAGATCGCGGTGCCGCCGATCGCCCAGGCGGCGAGGACCAGCCAGGCCGGGATATGTCGGACCGGGCAGTCAAGATCAACCAAAGAGTGCCGGAAGTAACCGGAGGGATGATCACCCGATCATGACGCCGCGTGATACGCGAGCACTCCTCGGTTTATCGCCACCATCGCCTGACGCGCCGTCGCCCGCAGGTCGGCACTGGCACCGGCGGCGTTGGAGAGCTGGCCGAGCAGGTCGACGACCTGCCGGGTCCACCGGACGAAGTCACCGGCCGGCATGTCGCCGTCGAGGTTGTGCCCGCTGCCCAGCACCTTGGTCAGCGCCTCGCCACGAGCCCACCGGTAGATCGGCCAGACGAACCCGAGATCCGGCTCGCGGGTCGACTCCAACCCCTGGGCCGCCTCGTCCGCCTCCAACTCGCCCCAGAGTTGCAGCGTGGCGTCGACCGCGTCGGAAACGCCACCACGCGGCACCGACGCCCGCTCCTCGGCGTCCCGGCGCGCCTCGAACACCACCACCGAGACCGCCGCCGCCAGCTCGGCCGGGGCGAGCCCGTCCCAGACCCCGCGCCGCAGGCACTCGGCGACCAGCAGGTCCGCCTCGGTCCAGATCCGGCCGAGCATCCGGCCGGCGTCGGTCACCTCGCCGTCCGCCGTGAGGTAGCCGCGCGTGGCGAGCAGCCCGCAGATCCGGTCGAACGTACGGGCCAGCGAACCGGTACGGCCGGCGACCCGCTCGCGCAGCTCGTCGGTGTCCCGCTCCAGCCGGCGACGGCGCTCGGCCCAGCGGGCGTGCTCCTCCCGCTCGTTGCAGGCGTGACACGGGTGCCGGCGCAGCTCCGACCGAAGCTGGGCGAGTCGCTCGTCCTCCCCCGCACCGCCACGACCCCGACTGCCCCGCCGCGAGTGCCGGGCCAGGCCGAGCTCGTTGAGCGCCGCGCCGAGGTCCCGCCGGGCGGCCGGCGACCGGTGGTTGAAGTTCTTCGGCACCCGGATCCGGGCCAGCACCTCGGCCGGCGTGGTGAAGTCGGCCGGGGTGATCCGGCCCGCCCACCGGTCCTGGGTGAGCACCAGCGGCCGGGGCTCGCCGAACCCTGGGGCGCCCGGCTCGAGCACCACCGCCAGCCCGGCCCGCCGACCGGACGGCACCCGGATCACGTCGCCGACCCGCAGCCGCTCCAGGGCGGTGATGGCGGCGTTACGGCGCTGCGTCTGCCCCTGCCGGTTGAGCGCCCGTTCCCGCTCCCCGATCATCGACCGGAGCGCGAAGTACTCGTCGAAGTTGCCGTGGTGGCACTCCGCCTCGGCGCCGTACGCCTCGATCGTCTCGACGTTGCGCTGCACCTGGCGGGCCAGGCCGACCACCGACCGGTCCGCCTGGAACTGGGCGAACGAGGACTCCAGCAGCACCCTGGCCGACTCCGCGCCGACCGAGCCGACCAGGTTGACCGCCATGTTGTACGAGGGCCGGAAGCTCGACCGGAGCGGGTAGGTCCGGGTCGACGCCAGACCGGCCACGTGTCGGGGGTCGACCTCCGGCGACCAGACCACCACCGCGTGTCCCTCGACGTCGATGCCCCGGCGTCCGGCCCGCCCGGTGAGCTGGGTGTACTCCCCCGGCGTCAGGTCCACGTGGGCCTCGCCGTTGAACTTCACCAGCCGCTCCAGCACCACGCAGCGGGCCGGCATGTTGATGCCCAGCGCCAGCGTCTCGGTGGCGAAGACCGCCTTGACCAGGCCACGGACGAACAGTTCCTCGACCACCTCCTTGAAGGCGGGCAGCATGCCGGCGTGGTGCGCGGCGAGGCCACGCTCCAGCCCGTCGAGCCACTCCCAGTAGCCCAGCACGGCGAGGTCCTCGGCCGGGATACTGGTGATCCGTCCCTCGACCACCCGACGGATCTCGACCCGCTCGTCGGGCGTGGTGAGCCGCAGGCCGGCGGCGAGGCACTGCTGCACGGCCGCGTCGCAGCCGGCCCGGCTGAAGATGAACAGGATCGCCGGAAGCAGGTCCTCCCGCTCCAGCCGCTCGACGATCTCGTGCCGCAACGGGCCCCGCCAGCGCGGCCCCCGGCCGCCACTGCGGCCCCAGCCCGGCCCGTGGGTACGGCCGTCGCCGAGTTCGAGCCGGCGCAGCATCTCCCGGGTGTAGCGGAGCAGTTCGGGGTGTACGTCGTGCTTGCGCGCCGCGTCCGCGTCGTGGAAGAGGTCGAAGTTGCGCCGTCCGACCAGCATGTGCTGCCAGAGCGGCACCGGCCGGTGCTCGCTGACCACCACCTCGGTCTCGCCCCGGACGGTGACCAGCCAGTCGGCGAACTCCTCGGCGTTGGAGACGGTGGCCGACAGGGACACCAGGGTCACCGACTCGGGCAGGTGGATGATCACCTCTTCCCAGACCCCGCCCCGGAACCGGTCGGCGAGGTAGTGCACCTCGTCCATCACCACGTAGGCGAGTCCGGCCAGGGTGGCGGAGCCGGCGTAGAGCATGTTGCGCAGCACCTCGGTGGTCATCACCACCACCGGGGCGTCGCCGTTGATCGCGTTGTCGCCGGTGAGCAGGCCGACCTTGTCCGCGCCGTACCGGTCGACCAGGTCGTGGTACTTCTGGTTCGACAGCGCCTTGATCGGGGTGGTGTAGAAGCACTTGCGCACGGGCGCGGGCGGGGCGACGACCGCCACCTCGGCATCGGTGACGACGGCGGCGTCGGCCGCGGGGGCGCCGTCCCCGGGCCGTCCGCGCAGGGCCAGGTGTACGGCGAACTCGCCGACCACCGTCTTACCGGCACCGGTCGGGGCGCAGACCAGCACCCCGCTGCCCCGCTCCAGCGCCTCACAGGCCGAGCGCTGGAAATCGTCGAGGTCGAACCCCAGTTCGAGGGCGAACTCTTCCAGGGCGGGGTACATGGTGATCTGCGCGGCCCGGCGGCGCGCCGCTGCGTACCGCTCGGCGGGGCTCGACATACGGTCAAGATTAATGCGTACCGACGACACTCATGTGGTGAGGCCGTCGAGCAGACGGGTCGGACCCGGTCGGTAGGGTGCACGGCGTGCCGGACCATGCCGAACCGCCCAAGCCCCGTACGCCGAGCGGACCCGCCCACGCGATCACGGCCCCACCACGTCGGCCGGTGGAGGCGGTGCTCTTCGACTTCCACGGCACGCTCGCCCAGGTCGAGGATCCGGTCTCCTGGGTGATCGCCGGAGCGGCCGAGTGCGGCACCGCACTGGACCGGGGTCGGGCCACCATCCTCGCCGACCGGTTGATCACCGCCGGGCGGGCGGGCGGTCCGCTGCCGAACCGGATCCCGCCGCAACTGGCCGAGGTGTGGGCCAATCGTGATCTCTACGAGTACGCCCACCGCGCCGCGTACACCGGGCTCGCGGGCACGGTGAACACCGGGGTCGAAGGACTCGCCGAGGCGCTCTACGAGCGGCTGCTGCGCCCCGAGGGCTGGGTGCCCTACCCCGACACCCCCGGCGCCCTGCACAGCCTCCGGGAGGCCGGGGTGCCGGTGGCGGTGGTCAGCAACATCGGCTTCGACATCCGGCCGTTCTTCGCCGCCTGGGGGCTGGACCACCTGATCGACGCCTACGTGCTCTCGTACGAGGTGGGGCGCTGCAAGCCCGACCCGGACATCTTCCGGCGCGCCTGCGCGGCGCTGCGGGTCGATCCGGAACGGGCGCTGATGGTCGGCGACAGCCCGGCCGACGCGGGCGCGGTCCGGGCCGGCTGCGCCGCGCTGGTGCTGCCGGCGGCCGAGGCCGGACGACCCAACGGACTCGGCGCGGTCCTCGACCTCGCGCTCGGCAGGGCCGGGTGAACGGTACCGGCACCCCGCCGCCGCACCGGGTAGCCGCTCAGCGCAGCAGGCGCACCGCGCCCGGTACGGCGGTCACCGTCACCGGCAGCGGCCCGATCCGCTCGCCGTCGGCGTAGCCGACGATCTCCTCGGCGGCGTGGAGTTCGACCGTCCGGGCCCGGTAACCGCGCACCATCGGATGGTCGAGGTGGCTGCCCCGGTAGACCCGGGGCTTGATCCGCATCAGCGTGCCCCGGCCGACCGCCCCGGCGACCACCACGTCGAGCAGCCCGTCGGTCGGGTCCGCGTCCGGGCAGATCCGCATGCCGCCGCCGTAGCTGGCGCAGTTGCCGACCGCCACCAGCACCCCGTCGAAGCGGTGCTCGACCCCGTCCAGCAGCATCCTGTAGGAACGCGGACGCAGTCGGGCCAACTCGACCAGGATCGCCAGGTCGTACCGGCGTGGGCCGCGCGGCCACCACATCCGGTTGGCCCGCTCGTTGACGATCGCGTCGAACCCGGCGCCGAGGACCGCGCCGTACCAGCGGGAGACCCCGTCGGGGCCGGTCAGCCGGGCCAGGTCCACCGCCCGGGTCCGACCGGCCCGCAACGCGTCCGCGACCGTCCCGGCGGCGGTGAGCGGGTCCGTCGGGAAGCCGGTCTCCACCGCGAAGTCGTTGCCGGTGCCGACGGGCACCGGTCCGAACCCGACCGGGGTGCCGGCGACCGCCTGGAGTGCCAGGTGCACGGTGCCGTCCCCGCCGACCGCGACCAGCGCGGCGGCGCCCTCCGCCACCGCCTCGTGGCAGGCCGCCTGGGCCTGTCCGGCGCTCTCCGCCGCCAGCAGCCGCACCGGCCGCCCGGCCGCCGCCAGCCGCTCCAGTACGGCGGGGGTCAGGTTCCCGCGTCTTCCTCGTCCGGCGGTTGGATTGGCCAGCACCGCCACCGGGCCGTCACCGAGCGGGTGGTTGGCGGTGGGGTCGCGACGATCGGGGACGGTCACGGCGAGCACGGTACCGCCCGGCGCCGAGGAAGCCGATCCCTCGTTCGCCGGGCGGTGGTGACGTCAGGTTCAGGTCGAACGGACGACTCAGGTCATGTCGTCGTAGCGGCTGTCGATCGGCTGCGCGGGCGCCACCGGTGCCACCGCGTCGACCCGTGCCCCGGCCTCGACCGGTTCCGGCTCGTGCGTCAACGGGGAGACCTCGTCGTCGTCGAGCCCGGAGTAGACCTCTTTGCCCCGTCCACGCCGCTTGTCGTTGATGAACGCGACCCCGACCGCGGCGAAGTAGAGCACGCAGAGACAGAGGGCCAGCGCCGTCATCCCGAACGGGTCCGGGGTCGGTGTGACGACCGCGGAGAAGGCGAAGAACAGGAAGATGACAACCCGCCACCAGCTCAGCAGCCGCCGGGCGCTGGCGATCCCGACGAAGTTGAGCATGAGGATCACCAGTGGGAACTCGAACGCCACCCCGAAGAGCAGGATCAGGTTGGTGACGAACGAGATGTAGCGGGTGATCTCCAGCGTCGTGTTGATGTCATCGCCGGAGAAGCCGATCAGGAACTCCAGGCCCTTGTGCACCACGAAGAACGCGAGGACCGCACCGGCGGCGAAGAGCGGCGCGGCGATCACGGTGAAGAGGTAGGCGTACTTACGCTCGTGCCGGTGTAGGCCGGGTGCGATGAACGCCCAGAGCTGGTAGAGCCAGACCGGACCGGCGACGATCAGACCGACCCAGAGGGCGATCTTCAGGTCGAGCAGGAAGACGTCGGCGACGCCGAGCTGCACGAACTGGCACTCGCCATTCTTGGTCGAGCCCGGCAGGTTGCAGTAGGGCTGTTGCAGCACCTTGCGGACCGGCTTGGCGATCGCGAAACCGACGCCGAAGCCGAGCACGATCGCGATCGACGCGCGGAAGAGCCGGTTGCGCAGCTCGCGGATGTGCTCGATGAGCGTCATCGAGCCGTCCGAAGCGCGGTCGAAGTTGCTCGGACCGCGCTTGCGCAGGAGTGCGAAGGCCACGGTGCTCGGGCCCCGGGTCAGTTGTCGCGAACGCGCTGCACCGGGTCGTTGACCGGCGGCGCGGGCGGCTGGTAACCCTGCTGGTGCACGCTGCTCGGCTGGATCACCGGATCCGGCGTGTACGGCTGCCGGCTGTGCTGCGCGTCGGCCTTCTCGGCCAGGTCCTTGTCATCGTCGGCGAGGCTCTTGGTCTCGGCCTTGATGATGCGCAGCGAACGGCCGAGCGAGCGAGCCGCGTCGGGGAGCCGCTTCGCGCCGAAGAGCAGGATCAGCACGACCACGAGTACTGCGATGTGCCACGGCTTGAGGGCACCCATGGGAAGCTCCAGTCGGTCTTCGTGGATTACGAGTGTCGGGGCCTATCGTACGTGTGTATCCAGCCCGTGCCACCCGCCGGGATGCTGCCAGTTGCATCCAGTCGGTGAAGTCTTGACCAACTGCGACGCCTCGTCAACCCGCTGCACGGGCGCTTCCTGCAGGAAACGCCGTTTCCCTGGAAGATATCGGCGCCCGGTGGTCACTCCCCGTGTTTTGCCTTTATCAGGGTGAGTCGCCGCTGCGCGACTTCCGCCTGCCGTTGCAGGACCAGTAGTCGCTCCTGCGTCGCCTCGGCCCGGGAGGCGAGCGCCTCCACCTGGTCCTGCCGGCGGAGCAGCGCCACCGAGGCCCGGTGCAGGGCGGGCAGCCGGGTCAGCACCGGCCGAACCGCCAGCACGAGTACGACCAGCGCGAACAGCACCACGGCGAGCACGATCCAGGTCACCACAGCGGTCAGCCTAGTGCCCGACCGGGACCGGCGCCGGCACGGCGTACGCGTCCAGGGCCGCGGTGGCCCGGTCGCGTACCTCCTCGACGAGTTCGAGCGGGGACACCACGGTCACCTCCGGCCCGAGCCCGAGCACCAGACGGCGGGCCCACCTCAGGTCGCTCACCCGCAGCGAGACGAGCCACTGCTCACCGTCGCCCGGCTCGACCCGTTCACAGGGGTAGTACTCGGTGATCCACCGGCCGCCCCGACCGACCCGCAGGGTGACCAGCGGCAGGTCCGGCGAGGGCTGGAACACCCCCGCGGTGAGGTCGTACGAGCGGGCGGCCTGCGGCGGTGCCATCGCCGGCTCGTCCAGCTCGGTCTGCGCGTCGATCCGGTCGGCCCGGAACAGCCGCACCGCCTCGGCCCGCCGGCACCACGCCTCCAGGTAGGCCCGGCCGCCGACCATCAGCACCCGGATCGGGTCGATGGTCCGCTCGCTGGTCTCGTCCCGCGCGGCCGTGTAGTAGGTGATGCGCAGCGCCTTACCACGTCGGACGGCCCCCTGTAGCGCCTCGACCTGGTCGGAGTCGCCCGGTATCCGGACCTCGACCGGCGCGTCGGCCAGATCCCCGGTCGCGTCCTCGATTTTTGCCAGGGCTCGCTCGATCGCGTCGCGGTTGTCGATGCCGGGCGTCTCGGCGAGCATCCGCAGCGCCACCACCAGGGCGAGCGCCTCGTCCTGGGTGAGCCGCAACGGCCGGTCGATGCCGGCGTCGTAGGTGATGGTGACCCGGTCGCCGTCGAAGGCCATGTCGATCAGGTCCCCGGGGCCGTAACCGGGCAGGCCGCAGACCCAGAGCAGTTCCAGGTCCTCGCGGAGCTGCCGGTCACTGACCCCGAGGTCGCCGGCCGCCTCGGCCAGCTCGATCCCCGGCCGTGCCAACAGGTACGGCACCAGGTTGAGCAGCCGGGCCAGCCGGTCGGCCGAGGCCCGTGATCCACTCATGGCGTCCCCTCGTCACGCGCGTTCATCCGGTCGTCCCGGCGGTGGCCACCACGTCGTGCCGGGTGGCGATCTCCTTGAGTCGCTGGATGACCGCCTCCCGCACCTCGGGCGGATCGATCACCCGTACGTCCGGACCGTAGCCCACGAGGGTGCCGGCCAGCCCGTCCGGGTCGGCGTACGGCAGCACCAGCCGGTCGCCGTCGGGGCCGGCGGTGACCTCCCGGGCCCAGCGGCGCAGCCCCGCCGCGCGGCCGGGTCGGACCAGCACGGTGGCCCGACCGGTCCGCTCGACCGGGCCGGACCAGCGGGCCACGTGGCTGATCAGGTCGACTCCCTCGGGTGGCGTGTAGGCGCCCGGGCGGCCCACCAGCCGGACCGTGCCGACCACCCGGGAGAGGCGGAAGCACCGGGTCGCGGCCCGGTCGAGGTCGTGCCCGACCACGTACCAGCGGCCCCGCCAACCGACCACGCCCCACGGCTGTAGTCGCCGGGTGGTGGGCGCGTCCTCGTCCGGCACCCGGTAGTCGAAGGTGACCGCCCGCTTGTCCCGGGCGGCGGCGGTGAGCGGCGCGAAGGCGGGATCGACGGTGACCACCGGTTCCAGGCCGAGCGTCGCCTGCGGGTCGACGTCGATGCCGGCGGCACGCAGCTTGGCCAGGCCGGAGGATGCGGCGGCGGCCAGACCGGCGTGCTGCCAGAGCCGGGCGGCGATCCCGACCGCCGCGGCCTCGTCCGGTTCCAGCGGGATCTCGGGCAGCGCGTACTCCCGGTGCGCGATCCGGTAGCCGGGCTCGGTGTCGAAGACGCTCGCCGTGCCGGTCTCCAGCGGCACCCCGAGTTCGCGCAGCTCAGCCTTGTCGCGCTCGAACTTGCGCTGGAACGCCTCGTGGTCGCGCGGGTCGTCCGGGTCGTGCTCGTAACCGGGCACGGTCGCGGCGATCTGCGCGGCGGTCAGGAACCGCCGCGTGGACAGCAGACATATCACCAGGTTGACCAGGCGCTCGGTGCGGCTCCGCGACACGTGCAAGACGCTAGCAGTGTTGGCGCGCCGTACACGAACCCACACGGGGGGCACGGCGGTCCAATCCGGCAGTTCGGTCCTCACCGGGCACCTAGGCTGGCGCCATGGCGAGATCGCCGGAGGGGGCACAGAGCGTCGGCACCGTTGTCATCGCCGGTGCGGCCAACCTGACGATCGCCGCCGCCAAGGTGCTGGCGGGCCTGCTCAGCGGCTCCGCCGCGGTGCTCTCCGAGGCCGCCCACTCGTTCGCCGACACCACCACCGAGGTGCTGCTCTTTGTCGCCCTGCGCCGGGGTGCCCGTCCGGCCGACGAGGAGCGGCCGTTCGGCCATGGTCGGGAGAGTTACGTCTGGGCTTTCCTGGCCGCGGTCTTCACCTTCGTCGGCGGTGGCATCTTCTCGGTCACCCAGGGCGTGCACGCGATCCAGACCGACCAGCGCCAGGACGACAACCTGATCGCGTACCTGGTCCTGGTGATCTCGTTCGTGGCCGAGTCGGTGTCGCTGATCCGGGCGACCCGGCAGATCCAGGGCCGGGCCCGGCGCTTCTCGGTCAGCCTCGGCCAGGTGGTGCGCCGGACCCCGGACACCACCGTGAAGGCGGTCTTCTTCGAGGACAGCGCGGCGCTGATCGGACTGGTACTGGCCGCCGCCGGGGTGGGCCTGTCCCAGCTCACCGGCAGCCCGTTCTGGGACGGACTCGCGTCGATCATGATCGGCGTACTGCTCCTGGTGGTGGCCGTGACCCTGGCCCGCAGCAACCTCTCCCTGCTGCTCGGCCGGGCCGCCGGACCGGCGACCCGGGCGGAGATCTACGACGAACTCGTCAGGGTGCCCACGGTGCAACGGATCGACACGCTGCTGACCCTGCAACTCGGCCCGGACGAGATCCTGGTCGCCGCGAAGATCGATTTCGCGGACGACGCCACCGGCGCCACCATCGAGGCCGCCGCCGACGAGGCCGAGCGGCGACTGATCGCCCGCAACCCGGCGGTACGGTTCGTCTTTCTCGACCCGACCGGTTCACGCGCCCCCGACAACCCGACCGGTTCACGCGCCCCCGACAACCCGAACGCCGAACCGGACTGACCGACCCGCCGCCCCCGCCCCTCCACCGTCCGGCGGTGCGGCTACCGTGCCGGGCATGGTGCGATGGCGGTCCGGCACGGTGACGGCGGTACGACGGCAGTGGCGCGGCGCGGTCGAGTTGGAGGTGACGCTCCCCGACGGGTCGTCGATCCGGGCGCTGGCCTACCCCGCGCTGGTCGGCACCCCGGAGCCGGGCGACCGGGTGCTGCTCAACGTGGGAGCACTGCTGATGGGGCTCGGCACCGGCGGCTACGCCCACGTGGTCGCGCTCCCCGACCGGCTGCCGGCCGACCCACCGGAGGCCAGCGACACGCGTGACGGCGGCCACCTGGTCAAGGCGCGCTACACCCCGCTGCAACCGATCCTGCTCGGTGCCGACGAGGAGGCGTCACCGTACCGGGACCGGCTCGCCGACGCCGACGACGTCGACAACCTGCCGGTGGTCACCGCGGACCTGCACTCAGCGCTCCCGGCGATCGTCGCGGGCATCCGCGCCGACGCTCCCCGGGCCCGGATCGCCTACCTGATGACCGACGGCGGCGCGCTGCCCGCCTGGTTCTCCCGCACCCTGGCCGCGCTCGGCGACGAGTTGGCGGGAACGGTGACGGTCGGGCAGGCGTTCGGGGGCGACCTGGAGGCCACCAACCTGCACGCCGGACTGCTCGCGGCCCGACACGCGCTGGACGCGGAGATCGCCGTCGTCGCCCAGGGTCCGGGCAACCTGGGCACCGGGACCCGGTGGGGTTTCTCCGGGGTCGCGGTCGGCGAGGCGGTCAACGCGGTGACCACGCTGGGCGGGCGACCGATCGGCTCGCTGCGGATCTCCGGGGCAGACCCACGGGTACGGCACTACGGCGTCTCCCACCACAGCCTCACCGCGTACGGGCGGGTCGCACTCACCGGCGCGGACCTGGTGGTGCCGGGCGGGCTGGAGCCGGCGCTGGCCGAGGCGGTGGAGGCCGCACTGGAACCGCTGTCGCGGCGGCACCGGATCGTCCGGGTCCCGGTCGACGGGCTCGACGCCGCGCTGCGGTCCGGGCCGGCCCCGCTCTCCACGATGGGACGCGGACTCGACGCCGACCACGCCTACTTCCTCGCCGCGGCGGCCGCCGGCCGGCACGCGGTCACCCTGCTCGGGTGACCTTGCCTCGGTCGACCCGGGCGAACACCACGCCGGGCGACCGGGGACGGACCCCAGCCGGTCGGCTCAGGCGAGCACCACGACCGCGATCCACCCGCCGACGAGCAGCACCAGGGCCAGCACCAGCACCCAGGTCGGCACGGTGTACTCACCGCGCCGGTTGCGCGCGATCTCTTCCACGATCTTCTCGCGGCGCCGGTTGACCCAGCCCTGGCGCACCTGGTCGGCGTTGCGCTCGGGCGGCTCTTCGGGAGAACGGTCTTCAGAGGTCATAACGCCGCCGAGACTACCCGGGCCGGTGACCGTACGGCACGCCGGCCCGCCATTGCCTACATGCTCGCGATCAGGCGCTCGACGCGCTCGTCGTACGCCCGGAACGGGTCCTTGCAGAGCACCGTGCGCTGGGCCTGGTCGTTGAGCTTGAGGTGCACCCAGTCCACGGTGAAGTCCCGCCGCTTCTCCTGCGCGTGCCGGATGAACTCGCCGCGCAGCCGCGCCCGGGTGGTCTGCGGAGGAGTCTCCTTGGCCTCGAAGATCTCCGGGTCGGTGGCGATCCGGTCCACCTGGCCACGCCGTTCGAGCAACCCGTAGAGCCCGCGCCCCCGCCGTACGTCGTGGTAGGCCAGGTCCATCTGGGCCACCCGGGGGTGGGACAGCGGGAGGTCGTGCTTGGCCTGGTACCGCTCGATCAGCCGCAGCTTGCTGACCCAGTCGATCTCCCGGGAGACCGGCTCCAGGTCGCCGCTCTCGACCGCGTTGAGCACCCGGCCCCAGAGCTCCACCACCCGCTTGGCGGTCTGGTCGCCGCCCCGGCGCTCGACGAACTCGGTCGCCTTGGCCAGGTATTCCTGCTGGATCTCCAGGGCGCTGACCTCCTTGTTGGAGGCCAGCCTGATCTTGCGCCGCCCGGTGATGTCGTGCGAGACCTCGCGGATGGCCCGGATCGGGTTCTCCAGCGACAGGTCCCGCATCACCACGCCGGCCTCGATCATCCGCAGCACGATGTCCGCGCTGCCGACCTTGAGCAGCGTGGTGACCTCGTTCATGTTCGAATCACCGACGATCACGTGCAGCCGGCGGTACCGCTCGGCGTCGGCGTGCGGCTCGTCCCTGGTGTTGATGATCGGCCGGCTCCGGGTGGTCGCAGACGACACCCCCTCCCAGATGTGCTCCGCCCGCTGGGACAGGCAGTAGACCGCACCCCGAGGCGTCTGGAGCACCTTGCCGGCGCCGCAGATGAGCTGGCGCGTGACCAGGAACGGGATCAGCACGTCGGCCAGTCGGCCGAACTCACCGTGCCGGGAGACCAGGTAGTTCTCGTGGCAACCGTACGAGTTGCCGGCCGAGTCGGTGTTGTTCTTGAACAGGTAGATCTCGCCCGCGATGCCCTCGTCGTGCAGGCGCTTCTCGGCGTCGACGAGCAGCCCCTCGAGGATCCGCTCACCGGCCCGGTCGTGCGCGACCAGATCGGTGACCGAGTCGCACTCCGGTGTCGCGTACTCCGGGTGGGAACCGACGTCGAGGTAGAGCCGGGCTCCGTTGCGCAGGAACACATTGCTGGACCGTCCCCAGGACACCACCCGGCGGAAGAGGTAGCGGGCGACCTCGTCCGGAGACAGTCGCCGCTGACCGCGGTAGGTGCAGGTGACGCCGTACTCGGTCTCGAGACCGAAGATTCGCCGCTCCATGAACAGACACTAGCCGCCCGAGGGCTCCGAGTGGTCGCCCTCGGGTCGTGCATTCCGCGCGTCGGCGGCGAAACTCCGCGCGAACCCGGCGCGCGAACCGGTCAACGAAGCAGATTGAGCAGGTATTCGCCGTATCCGCTCTTACGCAGCGGCAGGGCCAGGGCGTGGAGCTGATCGTCGTCGATCAGGCCGGCCCGCCAGGCGACCTCCTCGACACAACCGATCTTCATGCCCTGGCGTTCCTCGATCACCCGGACGAACTCGGCCGCCTGCATCATCGAGGTGAAGGTGCCGGTGTCCAGCCAGGCGGTTCCCCGGTCGAGCACGGTCACGGTCAACTCGCCCCGCTCGCGGTACGCCTCGTTGACCGCGGTGATCTCCAACTCGCCCCGGTCGCTCGGCTGCAACCCCCGGGCGATCTCGACCACTCGGTTGTCGTAGAAGTAGAGGCCGGGCACCGCGTAGCGGGACTTCGGCTTGGCCGGCTTCTCCTCGATCGAGAGCACCCGGCCGTCCTCGTCGAAGTCGACCACCCCGTACTCCTCGGGGTTGGCCACCTGGTACGCGAACACCCGCCCGCCGACCAGCGTGTTCTGCTCGGAGAGCTGACGACCGAGTCCCACCCCGTGGAAGATGTTGTCGCCGAGCACCAGGGCCACCGGTTCGTCGCCGATGAAGTCCGCGCCGAGGACAAACGCCTGGGCGATACCCTCGGGCCGGGGTTGGGCGCAGTACTCCAGGCGCAGACCGAACTGGCTACCGTCACCGAGCAGGCGCCGGAACTGGTCCTGGTCCTCCGGCGTGGTGATCACCAGGATCTCCCGGATACCGGACATCACCAGGGTGGAAAGCGGATAGTAGATCATCGGCTTGTCGAAGACCGGCATCAACTGCTTTGATACCGCCTTGGTGAGCGGCCACAGCCGCGAGCCGGTGCCACCGGCGAGCAGGATTCCACGCACCCGGGGAGAGTACCGGCTCCTGGTGACACCAGCACGCCCCCTGTGGCGGCTGATTCGGCTCACTCATCGCGTAGACTCACGAACCCGTACGGATCGCCCGGCTGTCGCCGGGGCCGGAATCGGCCGTTGGAGCGAGGCGGAAATGACCGAACGGAAGAGCCGCTACCTGGTGACCGGGGCCGGCGGCATGCTGGGCCGGGATCTCGTGACGGTGCTCGGCACCTCGGACGTGCGGCAGGTCACCGCCGCCACCCGGACCGATCTGGATTTGACCGACGCCACCGCCCTCCACAGCGCCGTCGACGGACACGACGTGGTGATCAACGCCGCCGCGTGGACCGACGTCGACGGGGCCGAGACCCAGGAAGAGGCCGCCACCGAGGTCAACGGCGCGGGCGTGGCCAACCTCGCCCGCGCCTGCGCGCGGACCGGTGCCCGGCTGATCCACGTCTCCACCGACTACGTCTTCCCCGGCGACGCCACCCGGCCGTACCCGGAGGACGCCCCGACGGCACCGATCAACGCGTACGGGCGCAGCAAGCTCGTCGGCGAGCAGGCGGTCACCTCCATGCTGCCGGAGAGCGGGTACGTCGTCCGGACGGCCTGGCTCTACGGCCTGCACGGCCGCAACTTCGTCACCACCATGCTGCGGCTGGCCGCCGAACGGGACCAGTTGGACGTGGTCGACGACCAGCTCGGGCAGCCCACCTGGTCGTACGCGCTGGCCCAGCAGTTGGTCGGACTCGGCGACGCCGCCCTCGCCGGTCGGGCTCCGGCCGGGATCTACCACGGCACCGCCTCCGGCCAGACCACCTGGTACGGCCTGGCCCGTGAGGTGTTCGCGCTCAGCGGCCTGGACCCCGAGCGGGTCCGACCCACCACCAGCGAGCAGTTCCGCCGCCCCGCCGCGCGTCCGGCCTACAGCGTGCTCGGCCACGACCGCTGGCGGGCGGCTGGCCTGTCCCCCATGCCAGACTGGCGGGAGATGCTCACCGGCGCGCTCGCCGAACGCGGTCTCCTCTCCGCCGTCTGACCCAGCGCTCTCCCACCCCCTCCGCCGACCCGAGAGATAACGCCGACATGCCCGAAGCGTCCCTCAGCTCGTACCCCGATTCCAACCGGCTTCCCCGGGTCAGCGCGATCGTGCTCGCCTGGAAGGCCGAGCCGCTGCTGCGCCAGTCGGTGGAGTCGCTGCTCGCCTCGGCGAAGGTCGAGATCGAGGTGGTGCTGGTCGACAACGGCTGCACCACCGACGACGTCGAAGTCTTGTCGAAGCTGCCCGGCGTGGTGGCGGTCGGCGAGGGCGAGAACCTGGGCTTCTCCGCCGGCTGCAACCTCGGGGTCGCGGCCTCCAGCGGCGACTACGTCGCCCTGGTCAACGGCGACGCGATCGTCGAGCCGAACACCCTGGCCCGGCTGGTCGAGGTGGTGGACCAGGCCGACGTGGGCATCGCCGCGGGCGCGGTCCGACTGGCCGACGAGCCGGAGTTGCTCAACTCCCGTGGCAACGAGGTGCACGTGCTCGGGGTGAGCTGGATCGGCGGATTCCGGGAGCGGGAGACCCGCAGCGAGCCCACCGAGACCGCCGGGGCGATGGGGGCGTGCCTGGTCACGGCGCGCAGTCACTGGGACCGGTTGGGCGGCTTCGACCCGCACTACTTCGCCTACCACGAGGACGCCGACCTGTCGATCCGTACGTGGCGGGTCGGTCTCCGGGTGCTCAACGTGCCCGACGCGGTCGCGCTGCACCGTTACGAGTTCAGCCGGAACAGCTTCAAGTACTACCTGGTCGAGCGGAACCGGCTGATGTTCGTGGCCACCCTCTGGGGGACCCGCAGCCTGCTGCTGCTCGCACCGCCGCTGCTCGCGCTGGAGTTGGTGATGCTCCTGCTCTCGGTCAAGGAGGGCTGGTTCCGGGACAAGATGCGCGGCTACGGATGGCTCTGGCGGCACCGCAAGCACCTGGGCGAGCGCCGCCGGCGGGTGCAGGCCGAGCGGACCGTGCCGGACCGGGTCTGGATGCGGGTGCTCACCGACCGGTTCAACACGCCGCTGATCAATCCGCCCGGGGTCGGGCTGCTCAACGCGTTGATGACGTCCTACTGGCGGGTGGTTCGTCGCTGGGTCTGACGCCACCCGCCCCGCCGGACACCGGGTCAGCCCTCGGGCTGCTCGGTGTCCTTCGTTTCCAGGTCGGCCGAGGCCGCCGACACCGCCGGCTTGTCCGGTCCGGCGGCCGGCGTCGCGGGTCCCGGCTCGTCGCCGGTTGCCTTCGGCTCCGCGCCGCCGTCGAGCAGGCTGGTCAGGGCGGCACCGGTGATCCGGCGGAAGGTTCGCCCGATCCGGTGCCGGTCCAACACCGCGACCTCGAGCTGGTTCGCGGCGATCGTCCTGGCCGCGCCCCCCTCGCCACCGACGCTGCCGAGGGCCTGCACGGCGAGCCGAACCGCCTCGCTGAGCGAGATGTCGTTACGGTGGTTGGCCTTCAGCGACCCGGTGATCGCCTCACTCTGGCCACCCATCGCCATCCGGCCCGGCTCGTCGTTGACCGAGCCGTCGTAGGTGAGTCGGTAGATCTCGTCGTCGTCGGCCGTGGCACCGACCTCGGCGACGCAGATCTCCACCTCGAACGGCTTGGACTGCTCGGTGAAGATCGCACCGAGCGTCTGCGCGTACGCGTTGGCCAGTGCCCGGCCGGTGACGTCGCGCCGGTCGTAGCTCAGGCCGTTGAGGTCGGCCATCCGCACGCCCGCGCGGCGGAGGTTCTCGAACTCGTTGTAGCGCCCGACGGCGGCGAAGCCGATCCGGTCGTAGATCTCGCTGACCTTGTGCAGGGCGCTGGAGAGGTTCTCCGCCACGAAGAGGATCCCGCCCTCGTAGCTGAGCACCACCGCGCTCCGGCCCCGGGCGATGCCCTTGCGGGCCAGCTCGGAACGGTCGCGCATGATCTGCTCGGGCGAGGCGTAGAACTGCATGGCCACGGCGGCGGTTCTCCTTACAAGCTGGTCTGGCAGCGGTACGAGCGACTGGCGTAGGACTTCACGGTGGCTGGCGACCGGTCGGCGTCAGCCGCCCGGGTTCTCCATCCGAGCGGCGACAACGGCCTCGGCCACCGCTGCGGTCTCGGCTTCGGTGAGCCGGTTGGTGCCCTCGGCCGTCGCCGTCATCACCACCGGGTAGATGCGGCGGGTGAGGTCGGGGCCACCGGTCGCGGTGTCGTCGTCGGCGGCGTCGTAGAGCGCCTCGACGGCCAGCCGCACCGCCTCGTCGGTGCTCAACCCCGGGCGGAACCGCTTCTTCAGCGCGGAACGGGCGAAGATCGAGCCGGATCCGATCGCGTCGTAACCGGTTTCCTCGTAGGGGCCGCCGGCGACGTCGAAGCTGAAGATGCGCCCGGCCTTCGCCGGATCGCTGGCGGCGAGGTCGAAGCCGGCGAAGAGCGGGATCACGGCGAGGCCCTGCATCGCCGCGCCCAGGTTGCCCCGGATCATCGAGGCCAGGCGGTTGGCCTTGCCGTCCAGGGAGAGGACGGCGCCCTCGATCTTCTCGTAGTGCTCCAGCTCCACCTGGAACAGCCGCATCATCTCGATGCCGATACCGGCGGTGCCGGCGATGCCGACCAGCGAGTGCCGGTCCGCCGGGTGGACCTTCTGGATGTCCCGGCTGGAGATCATGTTCCCCATCGTGGCCCGCCGGTCGCCCGCCATGACCACGCCGGTCGCGCTGGCGATGGCGACGATGGTGGTCGCGTGCGGCGCCAGGTCGGCGGCGATTCCGGGCGGCAGCGGCCGGCGGCCGGGGAGCAGCTCCGGTGCCACCTTGCTCAGGAACTGGGTGAAGGAGGACGTCCCCGCGTTGGTGAACACATCTGGAAGCCGCCCGGATGGATCAAAACCCGCTGCCACGTGGTTCCTCTCAGTACGTGATCGCCTTGACCGAACACACCGCACCGGCGCCGAATCAGCCA
This sequence comes from Micromonospora sp. NPDC050397, assembly GCF_044901685.1. NCBI lineage: Bacteria > Bacillati > Actinomycetota > Actinomycetes > Micromonosporales > Micromonosporaceae > Micromonospora > Micromonospora sp. NPDC050397. The sequence continues at coordinate 10,902 of NZ_JBJDPS010000025.1, read as the reverse complement.
CGACCACCGCTGCGGTTGAAGCAGACTATCGTCTGGCTCCGGTCGGCGCGATGATCTCGAGGCCGGCGTGGTGTGGACCGCGCCGGCCGCCGGACCCGACGGCCGGCGGTCGGTTACTCGCCGCCCTTCTGGACGTAGCCCCGGACGAACTCCTCGGCGTTCTCCTCGAGCACCGAGTCGATCTCGTCGAGCAGGTCGTCGACGTCCTCGGTGATCTCGGCGTGCCGCTCCGCGACCTCGGGATTCGCCTCGGTGGTGACGTCGTCGACCTCTTCGTCGCGACGCGACTTGCCGGACTGGGACTGACCGCCGGTGTCACGGGTAGCCATCTGGTTCCTCCTCCACGATCGCCTGCAAGAAACTTACCTCGGAAGGGCGACGGAACGGGGCGTCGCCCGCGACCTTTGCCACCCGACTGACCGATTCGGTCTGCGGCGGCGGGCGCCGTCGCGGCGCCGGCCGACGAGACATCTCGTGCCACGGCCGCCGACCACCGACCACCGACCAGCGAGCACCGAGCACCGAGCACCGAGCACCGAGCACCGAGCACGACGATCCGCCGGCCCGGCATGACGATCCGCCGGCCGACCGCGACGGCACGGGCGGGCGGGCTCCGGTCACTCCGCCGGTCAGTTACCGGTGATCATCTCCAACAGGTCCTTGGCGCTCGCGCAGCGGTCGAACAACGCGCCCACGTGCTTGCGCGTGCCCCGCTCCGGCTCCATCATCGGCACCCGGACGAGCGACTCCCGACCCACGTCGAAAATCACCGAGTCCCAGCTCGCCGCGACCACCTCGGAGGCGTACTGGGCGAGGCAGCGGCCACGGAAGTAGGCCCGGGTGTCATCCGGCGGCTCGACCATGGCCCGGCGGGTCTCCTCGTCGGGCAGCAGGGTCGCCATCGAGCCCCGCGCCACCAGCCGGTGGTAGAGGCCCTTCTCCGGACGGACGTCGGAGTACTGGAGGTCGACCAGTTGCAGCTTGTGCGAGGCCCAGCCGAGCTTCTCCCGCTCCCGGTAACCCTCGAGCAGCCGCAGCTTCGCCACCCAGTCCAGCTCGCCGGCACAGAGCATCGGGTCGCGGCCCAGCTTGTCCAGCACGCCCTCCCAACGGTCGAGTACGTCGAGGGTGGCCTCGTCCGTGTCGTTGCCGTACCGGTCGTCGACAAACGCGCGCGCCCGCTCGTAGTACGCCCACTGCAGGTCCAGTGCGGTGAGCCGACGACCGTCGCGCAGCCGCAGCAGGTGCGACAGCGACGGGTCGTGGCTGATCGCGCGGAGTTCGGCGACCGGGTCGGCGATGCCCAGGTCGGGGGTGAGCGCCTTCTCCTCGATCATGGTCAGCACCAGGGCGGTGGTGCCGACCTTGAGGTAGGTCGAGATCTCGGAGAGGTTCGCGTCCCCGATGATCACGTGCAGCCGCCGGTACTTGTCCGCGTCGGCGTGCGGCTCGTCGCGGGTGTTGATGATCGGCCGCTTCAGGGTGGTCTCCAGACCGACCTCGACCTCGAAGAAGTCGGCCCGCTGGGAGATCTGGAATCCGGGTTGCGAGCCGTCCTGGCCGATCCCGACCCGACCCGCGCCGCAGAAGATCTGCCGGGTGACGAAGAACGGGGTCAGGTAGCTGACGATGTCCGCGAACGGGGTCTGGCGGCGCATCAGGTAGTTCTCGTGCGCGCCGTAGCTGGCACCCTTGTTGTCGGTGTTGTTCTTGTACAGGTGGATCGGGTGGGTGCCCGGGATGGTCTCGGCCCGGCGGGCCGCCTCGGCCATCACCCGCTCCCCCGCCTTGTCCCAACGGACCAGGTCCATCGGGTTGGTCACCTCGGGGGTGGAGTATTCCGGGTGGGCGTGGTCGACGTAGAGCCGGGCGCCGTTGGTCAGTATCACGTTCGCCAGACCCAGGTCCTCGTCGGCGAGCGCCTCGGCCGGGTCGTAGGCGGCGCCGGAGTAGGTGAACCCGCGCGCGTCACGCAGCGGCGACTCCTCCTCGTAGTCCCACCGAGCGCGACCGCCACGGGTCAGCTCGGGACGTGCGCCGTAGGCGTTGACCACCTGCGACGAGGTGACCATCGGGTTGGCCCCGGCCTGTCCGGGCACGGAGATGCCGTACTCGACCTCGGCGCCCATGATCCGCCGTACGCTCATGCCGCTGCCCCACTTTCCGTCGCCATGAGGCGAGCGTAGTCCGGTTTCACGCTCATCCGTTCGCCCGATGTGACGACACGGCCGCAGAATGTACCCAATGCCCTGACTCGCCCCATGAGCCGTCTCTGAGGCGGTCGGGTTCCACATCGACCGGTCGCCCGGGAGCCGCATCGGACCTCGCGGTCGGCGCCCCGATCCGAAACCAGGCGACCGCGTCCGGGGTGGCGGCCGACCGTAGGTGCGGCGGCGGGGGCGGCGCGTGCGCGCCGCCCCCGCCACTACGAATCGATCAGAGGTACTGGCCGGTGTTGCTCGCGGTCTCGATGGACCGTCCGGCTTCGGCACCCTTACCACCGGAGACGAGCGTACGGATGTAGACGATCCGTTCGCCCTTCTTGCCGGAGATCCGGGCCCAGTCGTCGGGGTTGGTGGTGTTCGGCAGGTCCTCGTTCTCCCGGAACTCGTCGACGCAGGCGTCGAGCAGGTGCTGCAACCGCAGCCCCTTGCGCCCGGAGGAGAGGAACTCCTTGATCGCCATCTTCTTGCCCCGGTCGACGATGTTCTGGATCATCGCGCCGGAGTTGAAGTCCTTGAAGTAGAGCACCTCTTTGTCACCGTTGGCGTAGGTGACCTCGAGGAACTTGTTCTCCTCGGACTCCGAGTACATCCGCAGCACCACGGCCTCGATCATGGCCGCCACCGTGGCCTGGGCGTCCTGCCCGTGCTCGTTGAGGTCGTCCGAGTGCAGCGGCAGCCCGGTCAGGATGTACTTGGAGAAGATGTCCCTGGCCGCCTCGGCGTCCGGACGCTCGATCTTGATCTTCACGTCGAGCCGTCCCGGGCGCAGGATGGCCGGGTCGATCATGTCCTCCCGGTTGGAGGCGCCGATCACGATGACGTTCTCCAGCCCCTCCACGCCGTCGATCTCGCTGAGCAACTGCGGGACGATGGTGTTCTCCACGTCCGAGGAGACCCCGGAGCCACGGGTACGGAAGACCGAGTCCATCTCGTCGAAGAACACGATGACCGGGGTGCCCTCGCCAGCCTTCTCCCGGGCCCGCTGGAAGATCAACCGGATGTGCCGCTCGGTCTCGCCGACGTACTTGTTGAGCAGCTCCGGGCCCTTGATGTTGAGGAAGTAGCTGGTGTGCTTCTGCTCCCCACGCCGCTCGGCGATCTTCTTCGCCAGCGAGTTCGCCACCGCCTTCGCGATCAGCGTCTTCCCACACCCGGGCGGACCGTAGAGCAGGATGCCCTTCGGCGGGCGCAACTGGTGCTCCCGGAACAGCTCGGCGTGCAGGAAGGGCAGCTCGACCGCGTCCCGGATCTGCTCGATCTGGGACTGGAGGCCGCCGATGTCGCCGTAGTCGACGTCGGGGACCTCCTCGAGGACGAGCTCCTCGACCTCACTCTTCGGGATGCGCTCGTACGCGTACGACGAGCGCGGCTCGATCATGAGTGAGTCGCCGGCTCGGATCGACGAGCCGATCAGGGTGTCGGCGAGGAAGACGATCCGCTCCTCGTCGGCGTGGGAGATCACCAGCGCCCGGTCACCCGGACCACCCGTGGGGCTCTCCAACACCTCCTTGAGCATCACGACCTCACCGACCCGCTCGAACCCGAACGCGTCCACGATGTTGAGCGCGTCGTTGAGCAGGACCTCCTGACCACGCCGTAGCTCGTCCACCTCCAGTGACGGAGACACCGCCACACGCAGCTTCCGACCGCCGGTGAAGACGTCCACCGTGCCGTCGTCGTGCCGCGCGAGGAAGACGCCGTACCCGCTGGGTGGTTGGGCCAGCCGGTCGATCTCTTCCTTGAGCGTGACGATCTGGGCCCGTGCCTCTTTGAGGGTGCTCACGAGCCGGTCGTTGTTCTCGGTCAGTCGAGCAAGCTGCGCCTGGGTAGCCGCTAGCCGTTCTTCGAGCTGCCGGACGTGTCGGGGGCTTTCGGTCAGCTTGCGCCGCACCAAGGCCAGTTCCTCCTGAAGGAACGCGACCTGGGTGGAGAGATCGTGGGCCTCCTTCTCCCACCGTGCGGCGCGCGAGTCCGCGTCGTCGCTGCGTGCCACGTCCCACCTCCCCGGGGGGCTTGAACGTTCTGCCCTAACACTAGCCGCTATGAGGCCGATTCGGTCCCATGCAACACCCTCGTCACCGAACCTTGATCGTCACGGGGGACGCCGCTGGGGCCCGGGGGAGACGTTCGGGTACCGTCGGAACGTGTCGAGCAAGCCGATGGAGGGGTCACCGTGGTAACCCAGACCGAGACCGATGAGCTGCGAGTCTGGGTGGACCAGGACCTCTGCACCGGCGACGGGCTCTGCGTGCAGTACGCGCCGGAGGTGTTCGAGTTCGACATCGACGGCCTGGCCTACGTCAAGGACGGCTCGGGCGAGTTGCTGCTCGCGCCGGGCAGCCGGGTGGACGTACCGGCCCATCTGCGGCTGGACGTGATCGACGCGGCCAAGGAGTGCCCGGGCGACTGCATCCACGTGCTGCGCAGCCGCGACGACGTCGAGGTGGCCGGACCGGACGCGCAGGACTGACGGTTCGGCCGGGCACGCTCCCACCCGACCGGACCGCTCACAGGGTGGGACGACCGAGCACCGAGGCGACCAGCCGGGCGAACTCCTCCAGCCGGGCGATCTGTCCCGCCCCGCCGTCGTCGAACGTCTTGCCGAACCGCAGCGCGTCGTGGCGCGGCGAACCGACCACCTCGTCCGCCGGCACCCCCTCGTCCAGGGAGCTGAGCAGCAGGTAGACGTCGATGCTGTCGACCCGTACGCCACCGCTCGGGGTCCGGGTCAGCCGCCGACGACACCCCACCTCGGTCACCGTGGAGACCGGCACCACCCGCAGGGACGAGGTCATCGAGCCGGCCGGCCCGTCGTCCGGCGGGATGTCCTCGCCGTGCCAGAGGATGAGCCGGCTCCCGTCGCAGACCGCCACCTCCTGCCAGACCCCGTTGACCTCGTTGACGAAGCGCTCCAGGGTGAAGCCGAGCACGGAGGCCCCGCGCAGCACCCCGCCCAGAGCCTCCAGCGCCACCTCCGGGTCCCGTAGGTAGGCCCGGGCGGCCGACTCCAGGTCCTGGTACGGCGACCAGTCCGGGAAGACGGCGGGGAGGTCCCCGCCGCCGAAGGTGGGCCTGCTCATGCGGACCTCCCGAGGTTGATGATCACCGCACGGTCCTCTCCCCCGCCTCGTCCACGTCCGGCTGGACCGCCGGGGCCGGCGCCGCCGCGTCCGCCTCGCGAGCGGCCTGCTCCGCCGCCCGCAGGCTCTGCTTGCGCAGCGCGTACGCCTCGACGCCCTTGCTCGGCTTGCGCCGCCGGGGCGGCGCGGTCACCCCGGGGGCGAGCTTGCGGGCCGAGACCAGGAACGCGGTGTGCGCGATCATCCGGTGGTCCGGGCGCACCGCCAGCCCCTCCAGGTGCCAGTCGCGCACCAGCGACTCCCAGGCCCGTGGCTCGGTGAAGCCGCCGCGCTCGCGCAACGCCTCGACCAGGTCGGAGAGCTGGGTCGTGGTGGCCACGTAACCGATGAACACCCCGCCCGGCACCAGCGTCCGCTCCACCAGGTCGAGTACGTCCCACGGGGCGAGCAGGTCCAGGATGATCCGGTCGAACTCCGGCTCCTGGCAGGTCGCCACGTCACCCACGTGCAGGTGCCAGGACGGGTGCGGCCCGCCGAAGAACGCCTCCACGTTGCGCCGGGCGATCTGGGCGAAGTCGTCCCGCAGCTCGTACGAGTGCAACTCCCCGGTCGGGCCGACCGCCCGCAGCAGGGAGCAGGCCAGCGCGCCGGAACCGGCGCCGGCCTCGAGCACCTTCGCACCGGGGAAGATGTCACCCATCGCGACGATCTGGGCCGCGTCCTTCGGGTAGATCACCTGGGCGCCCCGGGGCATCGAGAGCACGTAGTCCGCGAGCAGCGGGCGCAGCGCCAGGTACGCCGTGCCACCGGCCGAGGTGACCACGCTGCCGTCGGGCAGGCCGATCAGATCGTCGTGTTCGAGCGCGCCCCGGTGGGTGTGGAACGACTTGCCGCCCTCCAACGTGATCGTGTGCATCCGCCCCTTCGGGTCGGTCAACTGCACCCGGTCGCCGGGCCGGAACGGGCCACGGTGCGCCGGTACCGGCGCGGCGTCGGTGGGGTGGGCGGTGGTGGGCTGTGCGGTCACTGAGTCATCTTTCGTTTCGGCTCCAGAAGCTGCGCCAGATCGGCGATGTGCAGAACGCCGACGACATCTTCGCCTGACGTCACGAGATACTGCGCGCCCGGGTCGGTCTGTACGGCCTTCACGACCTCCTCGCCGTCGAGCCCGACCGGGAGGCTCGGCAGCCCGTCCAGGCCCCGGGCCACCGTGTCGACCGCCACCCAGGGCCGCCGCTCCGCCGGCACCGCGGCGGCTGCGGCCCGGTCGACCAGGGCGACCAGCCGCCCGGAGGAGTCGGAGATACCCAACGCGACCGGTTCCGCACCGGTCTCCGAGCCCCGACGCTGGGCCTCGGCCAGCGGGGTGCCGCTCGGCACCCGGAACAGCGGCCGGGACAGTCGGCGCAGGTCGATGAGGGGGAAGCGGCGGCTGATCCGGGCCATCCGGATCGACTGCCCGGCCCCCTGCCACAGGGTGAAGGCGACCAGCACCATCAGGGCCAGGCCCAGCGGCGCGATCAGCCCGAGCCAGGTCAGCACGGCGACCACCACGGCGGTGCAGACCGCGACCGCCCGTCCGGCCCAGCCGGCGACCTCGGTGCCCAGGTGACGGTCCCGACTGACCGACCAGACGAGGGCCCGCAGCGCCCGCCCGCCGTCGAGCGGCAAACCGGGCAGGATGTTGAAAACCGCCACGATCACGTTGCTGACCGCCAACTGGAGGGCGAACTGGTCGGGCAGGGTGCGGTCGGGCAGGGCGACGGCGGCCAGCACGGCGGCCACGCCCAGCACCAGCGACACCGCCGGGCCGGCGAGCGAGACCAGCAGGTCGACCCGTGGGGTCGGGGCGTCCCGGTCCATCTCGGTGTAGCCACCGAGCAGTTCCAGGGTGATGCCGCGTACGCCGATGCCGTGGCGTCGGGCCGTCAGCGCGTGGCCGAGCTCGTGCAGCAGCACCGAACCGAGCAGGCAGACCACGAACCCGAAGCCCACCAGATAACCGGTGAGCTGCGACAGTTCAAGTTCACGGCGGACGAACTCGCCATAGACCACGGTGACCAGGACGGCCAGCAGAACCATGGAGGCGTTGAGGTAAACCGGCACGCCGAGCACCCGGCCGACGGCGAGACCCGGGCGGCGTTCGGGGCGGCGTTTCGGTCTTGGGCTGTCCTCCACCGTGTCGATGCTACGTAACCGTCGTCGGTGGGCTCGACTCCCGTAGCCGCCGCGACGCCACACCCGTACTCCGGGCGGGCGCGGTAACCGTCGTACCGGTGCCTTAGCCTTCGGTCATGACGGCGGAGACGGTGACGAAGCAGACGACCGGGCGACCCCCGGTGGCCGAACGGCCCCCCGGGCCGTCCCTCTCACCGTCGCGGGCGGCGGATTTCAAGACCTGCCCGCTGCTCTACCGGTTCCGCAGCATCGACCGGCTGCCCGAGCGCCCCAGCCTGGACCAGGTGCGCGGGACCCTGGTGCACGCCGTACTGGAACGGCTCTTCGACCTGCCGGCACCGGAACGGACCCCCGGGGCCGCCGGCGACCTGGTCGACCCGCAGTGGGACGAACTGGTCACCCGGGAGCCGGAGTTGGCCGGGCTCTTCACCGAACAGGAGACGGTCGACGTCGCCGAGTTCCTCGGTTCGGCCCGCCGGCTGCTGGACGGCTACTTCACGGTGGAGGATCCACGCCGGCTCGAACCCGCCGAGCGGGAGACGCTGATCTCCACGGTCGTCGACGACGAGCTGCTGATCCGGGGCTACATCGACCGGCTCGACGTCGCGCCGGACGGGGCGCTGCGGGTGGTCGACTACAAGACCGGCGGGGCGCCCCGGGAGGCGTTCGAGGCCCGCGCGCTGTTCCAGCTCAAGTTCTACGCGCTGGTGCTCTGGCGGACCCGTGGCGTGGTGCCGAAGGTGCTGCGGCTGCTCTACCTCAAGGACGCGGAGATCTGCGACTACGCACCGGACGCCGACGAACTCGCGCGGTTCGAGCGCACCCTGGTGGCGCTCTGGCGGGCGATCGAGCAGGCGACCGAGCGGCAGGACTTCCGCCCCAAGCCCAGCCGGCTCTGTGACTGGTGCAGTCACCAGGCGCTCTGCCCGGCGTTCGGGGGGACGCCGCCGCCCTTCCCGGAACGGGTGGCCACGGCGACGATCCCGGAACAGCCGGGTCGGCCGGGCAGCGCGGCCGAGGACGAGTAGGCATCCTCCGCGAGGAGGAGACGCGCTCCACCCCGGTGCGGACGAATTGGCCCCTACACCGGCTACCGTCGCCAGCATGACCCGTACCGACGTCCCGGCCGCACCCGATCGGGCGCCGGACCACACCGGTGCTCCAGCGCCGCCGGTGCGGCGCTGGTCGCTGCCGCGCCCGGAGGGGTACGACTTGCGCCCGCTCCGGCGCGACGGGCTGCTCGCCGTCCTGGCGGTGCTCACGGAGATGGCGCTGGTCCTGCTCGCCGACAGCGGGCCGACAGCGTCTCTCGCCGACCACTGGCCGCGAACGATCGTCTGGAGCCTCGTCTGCGCGGTGCCCATCGTGCTGAACCGGACGATGCCTCGGGTGGCGCTGGCGCTCACCCTGGTCGCCTTCGGCAGCGCGCTGCTCGACCAGCGCCAGCCGTTGACCATTGGGGTGGCGTTCGTCCTGCTGACCTACACCGCCGCGGCCGGTTACTCGTTCCGCCGGGCGGTGTTCACCGCCGGCCTGCTCTGGGTGCCGATCGTGGTCACCGTGCTGGTGCTGCCGGTGCCGCTGGAACCGGTGGGGGTCGCCCGGTCGTACGCGATCTTCACCAATGTACTGATCGCGTTGGTCTGTTTCTTCGTCGGCCGTACGGTGCACGCCCGCCGGGCCACCATCCGGGCGCTGGAGGAACGCGCCCGGGTGGCCGAGGAGAACCAGCGGTCGCTGGCCGACCAGGCGGTCGCCGACGAGCGGCGCCGGATCGCCCGTGAGCTGCACGACGTGGTCGCGCACCACGTCAGCGTGATGAGCGTGCTCGCGACCGGCGCGCAACGGGTGCTGCCCCGTGACCCGCGCGCCGCCGACGAGGCCCTGGGGAGCATCGCGGAGACCAGCCGGACCACCCTGCGTGAGTTGCGCCGGCTGCTCGACGTGCTGCGCACCGACACCGAACCGGCCGCCGAACTGACCCCGCAGCCCGGTCTGGCCGGGCTGGAGGCGCTGGTGGACCAGGTCCGCGAGGCGGGACTACCGGTCTCGCTGCGGGTCGACGGCGAGCCGGCGCCGCTGGAACCGGGGCTGGCCCTGACCGTCTTCCGGATCGTGCAGGAGGCGCTCACCAACGCCCTGAAACACGCCGGGACGGCAACCGCGCAGGTCCGGCTCAGCTTCGGGGTCTACTGGCTGGTGGTGGAGGTCGTGGACACCGGGCGCGGTCCGTCGCTCGACCCGAACCGGGCCGGACACGGACTGGTCGGGATGCGCGAACGGGTCGCCCTCTACGGTGGAGCCCTGCGCACCGGCCCCCGCCCCGGCGGCGGTTTCCGGGTGTACGCGAAGGTCCCGCTGGAGACCGGTGGCGTGGCTGAGGGCAGTGGGGGGATGGCGTGACCGGATCGGGTGAGGGCGTGGGAGCGGGGCAGGTGGAGGACGCGCGGGGTCTCCGGCCGGTGCGCATCCTGCTCGCCGACGACCAGCCGCTGCTGCGTACCGGGTTCCGGATGGTGCTCAGCGCGGAGGAGAACCTCGACATCGTCGGCGAGGCCGGCGACGGTGCCGAGGCGGTCGAACTCGCCCGCCGGCTGCTGCCCGACGTGGTGCTGATGGACATCCGGATGCCCCGGATGGATGGCGTCGCGGCGACCAGGGCGATCGTCGACGCCCGACTGCCGGTACGGGTGCTGATCCTGACCACCTTCGACCTGGACGAGTACGTGGTGGGGGCGTTGCGGGCCGGGGCGAGCGGCTTTCTCGCCAAGGACGTACCGGCGGAGGATTTGGTGACCGCGATCCGTACCGTGGCCGCCGGGGAGGCGGTGGTCGCGCCGAGGATCCTGCGGCGGCTGCTCGACCGCTTCGCCGACCTGCTGCCCGACCCGACGGCGAGTCAGCCGAAGGCGCTCGACGTGCTGACCGAGCGGGAGCGGCAGGTGCTGGTGCACATCGCCCGGGGGCTGTCCAACGCCGAGATCGCGCGGACGCTGTCGATCAGCGAGACGACGATCAAGACGCATGTCGGACACGTTCTGACCAAACTTTGTCTTCGCGACCGGGTGCAGGCCGTGGTATTCGCGTACGAGTCGGGGTTGGTCCGGCCGGGCTCCTGACGCCCGCACGCGGTCCGTACGCCGCGCGGACCCCTCCGCCATCCTCGGGTCGGAGGTCGGTCGCGACGATGGTCGTAGTCGAAAACCCTCCGCACGCAGGATGGCCGGATTGCCTCGGCAACCTAGCGTGACGATAGGACGGCGACCGCCGTCATCGAACGAGGGAGACATCGTGACGGGGACAGTACCCGCAGCCGGCCCAACAGCGGCGGCGCGTGCCAGTGACGTATGGAAGGTATACGGCAGCGGCGAAGCACAGGTCATCGCACTACGCGGAGTCACCGCAGAATTCGAACAAGG
>NZ_JBJDPS010000024.1:32346-69147 GCF_044901685.1 Micromonospora sp. NPDC050397 | reverse complement strand
TCCGGCGGGCCATGCCGATGTGCGCCGGGCTGCTGGTGGCGGGTTCGGTGATCGCCTTCTGGGCGGTGCGGAAGCCCGCGGAACCCGGTCGTGGGGGGGGGGCCCCGGGGGGGGGGGGGGGGGGGGGGGGGGGGCCCCCCCCGGCGGGGGGGGGGGGGGGGGGGGGGGGCGCCCCCCCCCCCCCCCCCCCACCGCCCTGGCGATCCTGCCGGCGGGCGCGGCCGTCGTGCTGCTCGTCGCGAACGCCCAGGGGCGCCTCGACGGACGTGCGTGGTCCACGGTCAGCTGGGCGCTGGCGGGTTTCGCGGTCGTGGTGCTGCTGGTCGCCGCGGCCGTCGCCGTCGCGGTGGCGCGAGCCAGGCCCGCCGTCAGCCCCACGGTGCCCCTCACGGAGGCTGCGGCCCCCGATCTGTACCGGCTGGTCCGCGATCTCGCCGACCGGCTCGACGTCCCTGCCCCGTCGGCCATAGAGCTGACCCCCGACTGCGACAGCTGGCTGGAGGACCGTACGCATCCGGCCGCCCGGTCCGGGGCCGCAGGCGCGGCCGAGGGGATGTCGGCCGCCGGGCGCGGCCGGCGTGTCCCGGCGGCCCCCGTGCTCGTCATCGGCTCACCTTTCCTGTGGTGGATGCGGGTCGCCGAGCTGCGCGCGGTGCTGGCCCCGGTCGTCGCGGGTACCGGGCCGTCCGCCCATCCCGACATAGCCGCTGCCCGCCGCTTCGTCCGAGGGCTGGACGCGGCGGTGGCCGACGCCGCGCTGCCGGGGCAGGGGTTCGTACGCGGGATTCCCACGGCCTTCGTGGGATGGATCGCCAAGGTGATGCTGCGCGGCTGCCGCGGTCACGCCGCCGAGATGGAGCGCTGTGTCGCCGCCGCCGCCTCGGGCCGCGCCCAGGAAGTGGACTACGGACTGAGGATCCGCGCCCAGGAGCAGGTCGGTCTCGCCTACGCCGGATGGGACCGGCTGCTGACCCGGGTCGCGCTGCCCGCCTGGCGGATGGGCCGCTGGCCGTCCCGCCTCGACGCCGGCGTCGTGTCCGCGCTGACGGAGCTCTCCCGGCGCGACCGGCTGGCCGAGGGATTCACCAGCCGGCTGGGGGAGCGCCCCGCCTGTGACCTCATCGAGGAGCCGGGCGCCGCCGACGAGGCGGCCTCATTGCTGGCGGCCCGGCTGTTCCACGGCGGGCCGGCCGAGACGGGCCCCGGCTGGGCCCCCGTCGACTGGCAGCAGTACCCGGAGGAGGTCGTGGACCGGAAGTGGCGTTCGGAGGCGGCCAGGCTGCACCAGGTGCTGGACGCGCTGGGGGTGACCACGAGCGTGGGGCGGCCGGGGGCGGACAGCCCTCCGGTCCCGACGCTGGCGCGCGTCATCGACCACCTCGCCGCGCCCGGCGCCGACAGCGAGGCCCTCGCCGCCGGGATCGGGGCGGCCGTCGCCCGCGACGAGGCGGGCGCTGAGCCGGGTACGGCACCGGGAGCCGGCAGTGGCGGACCCGGTGGCACCGCGGCGGGTGGTTCCCAGGCCGGGACGGCCACCGGCGCTCCGACCGGCACGGCGGCCACCGGCGCGTCGGCCGCCGGGGCCGCCATCGGGCTCCTCGATCCCTGGGGCCCCGTGCCGCTGCCGCTCTTCCCCCTCCAGCCGCCGCGTACGGGCGCGGAACTGCTCGCCGACCACGTGGTGGCGATGGTCTGCTGCGCCGCCGTGGACACGGCGGGGGCCGCGCCCGGCCTCGACTGGCTCGACGGTCCCGCCCTCCTCGTCGACGGTGGACGCAGGTCGGATCCGGGTGCCCCGGTGCTCAGCCTCGTCGAGGACGGCGACGCCGAGCCGCTGCGCTCCTGGCTGACCGAGGTGGGCGTCCGCGCCGACAAACCCGTACGCCTGGGTTGAACGACCGTTCGTCCACCGAAGACGCGAAATATCCCGTATGTCAGCTCCATATCCGGATGATCTCCTTCCGTTCACGTCAATTCGCGACGAACGGTGACGGAGTGCGTGCGTTATGTGATGTGCTGGAGACCGGCGCCGGCATCCGGCGCACCAGGTCTTTCGGGGGGCGAGGGAGGGGAGCGGGATGGGGGCGGAGCAGATCCGGCGATGGGAATCGGGTGCCCTCGCGCACGCCGTGAGCGACCCTTTCGGGCAGGGCCCGCTGCCATGGCTGCGCGGCAGTGAGAACTACTTCGACGACACCGGCCAGGTCGTCCCCTGGTACGCCGACCTCGGCCGCGGCGCCGGCGGGGGCACGCGGACCGCCGACGACGTGCACCGCCAGATCAAGGGGTTCGTGTCCCCCGGCGCCGCGGCCCCCGGCGAGGCGATCGACTTCCACATCACCGTGGACCCGCCCCAGCAGTTCTCCGTGGACGTCTACCGCATCGGGCACTACGCCGGTGACGGCGCGGCCAAGATCACCACGAGCCCGCGCCTGTCCGGCATCGTCCAGCCGCCGCCGCTGATGGCCGGCCGGACGGTCTCCTGCCATCACTGGTGGCTCTCCTGGCGGCTGCAGATCCCGAGCTACTGGTCGGTCGGCGCGTACGTCGCCGTCCTGACCACCGCCGACGGGTACCGCTCGCACATCCCCTTCACGGTCCGCGACGACCAGCCGGCGGACCTGCTTCTCCTGCTGCCGGACGTCACGTGGCAGGCCTACAACCTCTACCCGGAGGACGGCCGCACCGGCGCGAGTCTCTACCACGCGTGGGACGGGGAGGGCCGGCTGCTGGGGGAGGAGGACGCCGCGGTCACCATCTCCTTCGACCGTCCCTACGCGGGCGCGGGCCTGCCCCTGCACGTGGGCCACGCCTACGACTTCATCCGCTGGGCCGAGCGCTACGGCTACGACCTCGCCTACGCCGACGCCCGCGACCTGCACGCCGGCCGTGTCGACCCCAGCCGCTACCGGGGCCTGGTGTTCCCCGGCCACGACGAGTACTGGTCGCTGTCCATGCGCCGCACCACCGAGCGCGCCCGGGACACCGGCACGTCCCTCGTCTTCCTCTCCGCCAACACGATGTACTGGCAGGTCGGCCTCGGCCCGTCCGCCTCCGGAGTCCCCGACCGCCTGCTCACCTGCCGCAAGCGCAACGGCCCCGGGAAGCCCGCGCTGTGGCGTGAGGTCGACCGTGCCGAACAGCAGCTGCTCGGCATCCAGTACGCGGGCCGGGTCCCCGAGCCCCACCCCCTGGTCGTGCGCAACGGCGGGCACTGGCTCTGGGAGGCGACCGGAGCGGCCGAGGGCGACGAGCTCGAGGGGCTGGTCGCCGGAGAGGCCGACCGCTACTTCCCGCGTACGACGCTGCCGGAGCACGAGAACCGCATGCTGCTCGCGCACTCTCCGTACCGCGACAGCGAAGGGGCCACCCGGCACCAGGAGACCTCGCTCTACCGCGCGCCGTCGGGCGCGCTCGTCTTCGCCTCGGGCACCTTCGCCTGGTCCCCGGCGCTCGACCGCCCCGGGCACGTCGACTCCCGCATCCAGCGGGCCACCGCCAACCTGCTCGACCGGATCTGCAAGCGCGACTGAGCGGTGCGGGCCGGCTGCCGGTCGACACGCCCCAGGCCGGGGCGGCCTGCCCGGTGACCCGGCGGCGGCGCGGCCTTTGTCGCACGCCGGTCCGTGGCGGGGTACCGCGCGGCACGCCCAGGTCCCCTGCACCCACCTCCGCACGTCCACGGCGCGACCCCTGTCCGCGTGGCCCCTTCGTATGCGGGACAATCGGAACGACTCCTGGATCAACCTACGCGGAGGCAGCGTGTCCGGTTTCGTAGAAAAGCCCGAGCCCGTGCAGGTGCCGGGGCTCACCCACCTGCACACCGGCAAGGTGCGCGACCTGTACCGGAACGAGGCCGGTGACCTCGTCATGGTCGCCAGCGACCGTATCTCCGCGTACGACTGGGTCCTGCCCACCGAGATCCCCGACAAGGGCCGCGTCCTCACCCAGCTGTCGCTGTGGTGGTTCGACCAGCTCGCCGACCTCGTCCCCAACCACGTGCTGTCGACCGACCTTCCCGCCGGTGCGCCCGGCGACTGGGCCGGCCGCACCCTGATCTGCCGTTCGCTGCGGATGGTCCAGGTCGAGTGCGTGGCGCGCGGATATCTGACCGGGTCAGGGCTGACCGAGTACGACGCGGCCCGCACGGTCTGCGGGCTCGCGCTGCCCGAGGGCCTCGTCGACGGTTCCGAGCTCCCGGCACCGATCTTCACCCCGGCCACCAAGGCCGCGGTCGGCGACCACGACGAGAACGTGTCGTACGAGGAGGTCGCCCGCGAGGTCGGTCCCGAGACGGCGGCGATGCTGCGCCGTACGACCCTGGACGTGTACGGGCGGGCCCGGGACATCGCGCGTGAGCGCGGGATCATCCTCGCCGACACGAAGTTCGAGTTCGGCTTCGCGCCCACGGCGGACGGCGGCGAGGAGCTGATCCTCGCGGACGAGGTGCTGACCCCGGACTCCTCGCGCTTCTGGCCGGCCGAGACCTGGGAGCCGGGCAGGGCACAGCCCTCGTACGACAAGCAGTTCGTGCGTGACTGGCTGACGTCTCCCGCTTCCGGCTGGGACCGCCACAGCGAGCAGCCGCCGCCGGCGCTTCCGCGGGAGATCGTCGAGGCGACCCGTGCGAAGTACCTGGACGCGTACGAGCTCCTCACCGGCCTCAACTGGTCGACCGAGGGCCGCTGACGGAAGAAGGCCCCGGTCACGAGGACCGGGGCCTTCTTGCATGGAGCGAACGACGAGGTTCGAACTCGCGACCTCAACCTTGGCAAGGTTGCGCTCTACCAGCTGAGCTACGTTCGCAGGCGCCGAAGCGCGGTGCTCACTATACCCAACCTCTCTCCCTGGCGAGACGCACCGCCGAGTGACGGTTCTCCGCACCGAGTTTGGACACGGCCGCCGACAGGTAGTTGCGCACGGTGCCCTGCGACAGCGAGGCGCGCTCCGCGATCTCCGCGACCGGTGCCCCGTCGGCGGCCAGTTCCAGCACCTCGGCCTCCCGGGCGGTCAGCGGGGAGTCGCCGGCGGCGATCGCGTCGGCCGCCAAGTCCGGGTCGACGTAGCGGTTTCCCGCGTGCACGGTGCGGATGATCTCGGCCAGCCGCCGGGCGCTGACCGTCTTCGGTACGAACGCCCGCACACCCGCGGCGAGTGCCCGTTTCAGATTCCCGGGTCTGCCGTGGCTCGTCACGATCATGGTGCGGCACTCCGGCAGCGCCGACCGCAGGGATGTGGCCACCTTCACACCGTCCGCGCCCGGCATCTCCAGGTCGAGGACGGCGACGTCGGGGCGGTGCGCCAGCGCCATGGCGAGCGCCTCCGGGCCGGTGGCGGCCTCGGCGACCAGGACGATGTCGTCCTCCAGCGCGAGGAGTGCCGCCAGCGCGCCCCGGATCAGGTGCTCGTCGTCGGCGAGCAGGACCCGCACGGGGCCCGGTCCGGTGCTCACGCGGCCGCTTCCCCACCGGCGGTGCCCGGACCGTCGTACGTGCCGTCCGCCGGTGCGGGCAGGGGCACCCGAACCGTCAGGCGGAAGCAGCCGGTGCCGCCGACAGGGCCCGCCTCCAGCGTGCCGTCGTGCGCGGCGAGCCGCTCCCGCAGCCCGGTCAGCCCCGTGCCCGGCGTCTGCCGGGGGCCCCCGCCCGCTCCGGCGCCTCCGTCGGGCGGGCCGGCCGGTTCGGGCACGCCGTCGTTCTGCACCATGAGGACCACCTCTTCCTGCCGCGCGTCCCCGCGCTCCTGTTTCCCGCCGGCCCGCTCACCCGTGGAGAGCCGGATGGTGCAGCCACGGGGGTCGCCGTGCCGCAGTACGTTCGTCGTCGCCTCCCGCACGACCCAGCCCAGCGCGGACTGGAGGTCCGGGGGGAGCGCCGGGCCGTCGTCCAGGCCGTGGACCACACCTTCGATGCCGGCGGCCCGCAGCACGCTCAGGGCGCCTTCGAGCTCGGTGCGCAGGCTCGCCTGCCGGTAGCCGCGTACGACGTCCCGGATCTCACGCTGCGACTCCTGGGCGATCCGCTGGACCTCGGCCATCTGGGACAGTGCCTCCGGCCTTCCACGCTCGGCGAGTTGGACGGCCAGCTCGCTCTTCAGCGCCATCACCGCGAGGTTACGGCCCATCACATCGTGGATGTCGCGGCCGAACCGCAGCCGCTCCTCGGCGACCGCGACGCGGGTCTGGAGCTCACGTGCGGCATCCAGCTCCTTCACCACACCGGCCAGCCAGGCCGAGAAGACGTACGTCACGACGAACAGCGCGCCCGCGCAGGCGACGCCGACGAAGTCCAGCCAGGTCTGCCGCCATCCCAGACCCAGCAGCGCCGTGGCGGCGGCGGTGGCCGTCGCCGCGGCTATCACCGAGAGGACGCGCTCCCGCGTCGTACGCAGACCGAGGGCGAGCGTCCCCAGCCCGAAGGCGGTGATCCCCATCAGCAGGAGTGCGAAGTCGCCGTCCCTGGAAAGGGCCCCGCTGTCGAGGAGGAGGATGAGCACGACGAGGCACACGCCCGTCAGCGCCGCGGAGGCGGCGAGCAGGGCCCCGGAGCGTTCCCTGCGGCCGAGCCGCCAGTCGAGAGCCCTGGTGGACACGACGGCGCACATCGCGGAGTGCCCGAGGAGCAGCAGGAACAGCCAGATGTCCGAGGGGCTCCGCTCCCCGAGGAGCAGCGGAAAGGCCAGTGCCCCCACTTCGAGCCCGGCCATCGCCTGGAAGGTGTACCGGGTGTAGAGCTCGACCTTCGCCGTGTCGCTTCTGGCCGCCGGCCGCACCCAGGGGCCGCCGGCGAGCCGCCACCTGCCGGTCCGGCCTGTCATGCCTTCTGCCACGGTGCTCTCCGTTCCCGTCTTCGAAGCCCCCGGCACGGCGCCGCGGCGTCCCGCCACCCTCGGCGGCGGCGCCGGAGATCCCGCTTTCCGCCGGGAGGAAGTCGCCGCTGGTCATGGTCCAAGACTTCCGCCGGGACCCGGCAGAGGACAGTGCGTGCTGTCATCACTGTTCATGACATACGTCATGCGTCGGCAACCGGAAACGTCAAAGGTCCCGGTCGATTTCGACCGGGACCTTTGAATCAAGAGCGGACGACCAGGTTCGAACTGGCGACCTCAACCTTGGCAAGGTTGCGCTCTACCAACTGAGCTACGTCCGCATTGCTGCCACTCGGCATTCACCGGTGGAGCGCTCACTACTCTACCTGATCCACTGAGTGGCCCGGTAAGGCAGTGCAGAGCGGGTGACAGGAATTGCACACTGCGCCTTCCCCCTGGAAGGGGGATGTTCTACTACTGAACTACACCCGCACGCTGCGTCGGACCCGGCTTTTCGGCCTTGCCCTTCGGCGTGCTCCAGACTCTAGCCGACCTGCAGGGGTGTTGTGCAAGTCGGCTCCCCGGGACGTCTCCCCGGGGGCCGTCGCCCGCCAGACCGGAATGGAACATTCCGGGCGCGGCCCTCAACTGGCGGCCTGGAACGCCTCGTAGACCTTCTTGGGGATCCGGCCGCGGGCCGGTACCTCCATCCGGTGCGAGCGGGCCCACGCGCGCACGGCCGCGGGGTCGGGGGCCAGTGAGGTGTGGTGGTAGGACACCGGTGTCCTACCGCGCTTGCCAGCATTTGTCTGCTTTCGGCCGGCCGCCAGGTAGGGAGCCAGCGTCTTGCGTAGTTTCTTGGCATTGGCGGGATTGAGGTCGATCTCGTACGACTTGCCGTCCAGGGCGAAGGTGACCGTTTCCGCCGCTTCTCCCCCGTCGATGTCGTCGGAGAGCGTTACCACGACGCGCTGAGCCACGGATATCGGTCCTTTCCTGCGGCATCGTCGCATCTGACATGCGGTGATGCCGGCCTTCCGGCGGCTGGGCGGATACGGATCGGCCGGTGTCGACTGTCCCAGGGGTAATCGTGCTTTCCCTGTATTCATTTGTACAGCGGTGGGAGCCGCATTGTGAAGCCCTGCCAATTGCATCCGCGTGTTGCGTCCATGTGTCCGCGCGTAATCCGGGTGGAGATTTTTCTCCCCGGGTTTTACCCGTGCGCAACCTCCCTCCGATATCTCGGCGTGATCGGGACCACCGTATATCTACCCGCGTAGAATTTCTGGCCAGGTACGCTGAGTGGACCCGCGGGGATCTGGGGAACCCCTCGGAGACACAGCCGCACCACACCACCGGGAGTGCCAGTGGCACGCGTCGTAGTCGACGTCATGCTCAAGCCGGAGATCCTCGACCCGCAGGGACAGGCTGTGCAGCGCGCGCTGCCCCGTCTCGGCTTCGAAGGAATCGCGGACGTTCGTCAGGGAAAGCGTTTCGAGCTCGAGGTCGAGGGGCCGGTCGACGACGCCGCCCTCGCCCGTATCAACGAGATGGCCGAGACCTTCCTCGCCAACACAGTCATCGAGGACTTCACCGTCAAGGTGGAGGAGGAGAAGTGACCACCCGTATCGGCGTCGTCACTTTTCCCGGCACGCTCGACGACCAGGACAGCCTGCGGGCCGTTCGGATCGCGGGCGCCGAACCCGTATCGCTCTGGCACCGCGACAAGGACCTCCACCAGGTCGACGCGGTCATCCTGGCGGGCGGATTCAGTTACGGCGACTATCTGCGCGCCGGCTCGATCTCGCGTTTCTCGCCGGTGATGGAGACCGTCATCGCGCAGGCGAAGGCCGGTATGCCGGTCCTCGGTATCTGCAACGGATTCCAGATCCTGACCGAGGCGCACCTGCTGCCCGGGGCGATGCTGCGGAACAATCACCTCCACTTCATCTGCCGCGACCAGAAGCTGCGGGTGGAGAACGCGGAGACCGCCTGGACCTCGGACTACACGGCCGGCCAGGAGATCTCCGTACCGCTGAAGAACGTGGACGGCCGGTACACCGCCGACGAGCACACGCTCGACGAGCTGGAGGCCGAGGGCCGCGTCGCCTTCCGCTACGCCGACGTCAACCCGAACGGCTCGCTGCGCGACATCGCCGGCATCACCAACGCCGCGGGCAACATCGTTGGTCTGATGCCGCACCCGGAGCACGCCGTCGAGCCGCTGATCGGTACCGGTCGCACCGACGGCCTGGGTTTCTTCACCTCGATCATCAAGAAGCTGGTCAACGCATGAGCCTGGACACGGTCGAGCACGCGGCCGAAACCCCGGACGCCGGACAGCCCTGGAAGGAGCTCGGCCTCAAGGAGGACGAGTACGCCCGGATCCGCGAGATCCTGGGCCGCCGCCCCACCGGCGCCGAGCTCGCCATGTACTCCGTGATGTGGTCCGAGCACTGCTCCTACAAGAGCAGCAAGGTCCACCTCAAGCAGTTCGGCGAGAAGGTCCCCGCCAACGACGCGATGCTCGTCGGCATCGGCGAGAACGCCGGTGTGGTCGACGTCGGCCAGGGTTACGCGGTCACCTTCAAGGTCGAGTCGCACAACCACCCCTCGTACATCGAGCCCTACCAGGGTGCGGCGACCGGCGTGGGCGGCATCGTCCGCGACATCCTCGCCATGGGCGCCCGTCCGATCGCGGTCGTCGACCCGCTGCGCTTCGGTGCGGCAGACCACCCCGACACCCGGCGGGTCCTGCCGGGCATCGTCGCCGGCATCGGCGGCTACGGGAACTGCCTCGGCCTGCCGAACATCGGCGGTGAGGTCGTCTTCGACGCCTGCTACCAGGGCAATCCGCTCGTCAACGCCGGCTGCATCGGCGTGATGAAGCACGAGGACATCCACCTCGCGCAGGCGTCCGGCCCCGGCAACAAGGTGATCCTCTACGGCGCCCGCACCGGCGGCGACGGCATCGGCGGTGTCTCCGTGCTGGCCTCGGAGACCTTCGACGACACCAAGCCCACCAAGCGCCCCGCCGTCCAGGTCGGCGACCCGTTCCAGGAGAAGCTCCTCATCGAGTGCACCCTGGAGATCTTCAAGGAGAAGCTCGTCGCGGGCATCCAGGACCTCGGCGGCGCCGGGCTCTCCTGCGCCACGAGCGAGCTGGCCTCCGCGGGTTCCGGCGGTATGCGCGTCGAGCTGGACACCGTGCCGCTGCGCGACTCCTCCCTCTCGCCCGAGGAAATCCTCATGAGCGAGTCGCAGGAGCGCATGTGCGCGATCGTCGAGCCGCAGCACGTGGACCGCTTCATGGAGATCTGCGAGAAGTGGGACGTCATCGCCACCGTCATCGGTGAGGTGACCGAGGGTTCGCAGCTGGAGATCTTCTGGCACGGCGAGCAGATCGTGGACGTGCCGCCGCGCTCCGTGGCCCACGAGGGCCCGACGTACCACCGGCCGTTCGCGCGGCCCTCCTGGCAGGACGCGCTGCAGGCCGACGACGCCGGCAGGCTGGCCCGTCCGGCGAACGGCGCGGAGCTGCGGGAGCAGGTCCTCCAGCTGGTCAGCTCGCCGAACCAGGCGTCCAAGTCCTGGATCACCGACCAGTACGACCGGTTCGTGCAGGGCAACACCGTCCTCGCGATGCCCGAGGACGCGGGCATGGTCCGGATCGACGAGGAGTCGAACCTGGGCGTCGCCATGGCGACCGACGGCAACGGCCGGTACGCGAAGCTCGACCCGTACACGGGTGCGCAGCTCGCGCTGGCCGAGTCCTACCGCAACGTCGCGGCGTCCGGTGCCAAGCCGCTCGCCATCTCGGACTGCCTGAACTTCGGCTCGCCCGAGGACCCGGACGTCATGTGGCAGTTCGCCGAGGCCACCCGTGGTCTCGCGGACGGCTGCCTGGAGCTGGGTACCCCGGTCACCGGCGGCAACGTCTCGCTGTACAACCAGACCGGTGCGACGGCGATCCACCCGACGCCGGTCGTGGCGGTGCTCGGCGTGATCGACGACGTCACCCGGCGCACGCCGGTCGCGTTCGCCGACGAGGGCCAGCTGATCTACCTCCTGGGCGACACCCGCGAGGAGTTCGGCGGCTCGGCCTGGTCCGAGGTCGTCCACCAGCACCTCGGCGGGATGCCGCCCGCGGTCGACCTGGGCCGCGAGAGGCTGCTGGGCGAGATCCTGATCTCGGCCTCCCGCGACGGCATGATCGACGCGGCGCACGACCTGTCCGACGGCGGCCTGATCCAGGCGGTCACCGAGTCCTGCCTGCGCGGCGGGAAGGGTGCCCGGCTGGTCGTCCCGGACGGCCTGGACGCTTTCACCTTCCTGTTCTCGGAGTCGGCGGGCCGCGCGGTCGTCTCGATTCCGCGCAGCGAGGAGCTCCGCTTCAACGACATGTGCGGTGCGCGGGGCCTTCCCGTCGCCCGGATCGGTGTCGTGGACGGCGAGGAGATCGAGGTCCAGGGCGAGTTCAGCATTCCGCTGAGTGAGCTGCGGACGGCGCACGAGGGGACCCTGAAGGGTCTGTTCGCCTGATTTCCGACCGACCCTCCGAAGCCCCCGTCCGGGCCGACCGGACGGGGGCTTCGGCGTTCCCGCAACAGCCGTTGATCGATATTACGTAATTACGTAAGGTGGTGGGCATGGAGCTCGAGGAGCGCGTCGCCGAACTGGAGCGCAGGCTGGCGCTGCTGGAGTCGGCGGCGGGTGGCGGGAAGCCGGAGCTGGGTGACGGCGACTTCTGGGCGCTGGACGGGCTGAAGGACCAGCTCGGCCTGGTCGGGGACGCCGCCGCCGACGGCGGTGTGCTGTTCACCGGGGCGGTCAGGCTGCCCGCGGGCGAGCGCTACGAATGGCAGTACGGCGCGCTGACCTCAGGGCTGCTCGGCCCGGAGGAGGAGCGGTCCGACTGGGCGACGGCCGCCGAACCACTGGCGGCGCTCGGGCACCCGGTCCGGCTCCGGATGCTCCGCGAGATCCTCGGCGGCCGGCGTACGGCAGCCGAACTGGCCGAGCTCGACGAGACGGGCACGACCGGACAGATCTACCACCACCTGCGGCTCCTCACCGCCGCGGGCTGGCTGCACACGGCGGGGCGAGGGCGCTACGAGGTGCCGGGCCCCCGGGTCGTGCCGCTGCTGGTGGTCCTCACGGCCGCCCGGCCGTGACAGCCGCAGACCGAGATGAGGGGGACCCATGTCCGTACGAAAAGCCGCGATGATCCTCTACCGCTGCTGCTGGATCGCCTTTGTCGTCCTGGTGCTGGTGAGTGTCATCGCCGATCCGCTGGTCCCGTACGGGGTGACCTTCGTGCCTGCCGCGGCGGCGATCGTCATCGGACTGCTGGTGAACCGCCGCGGCGGCGCGGACCCGTCGGGGTCCCGGCCGGCGGTCGAGGTGGGGCCGCCGGTGACCGGTCGCTGGACGGCGCTCAACAGCCCGGCTGACAAGGTCCCGAGCCACGGCACCCACGGCTACGGGCAGACGTACGCGATCGACGTCGTCGCCGAACCCGTGGGAGGGGGCCGCCCGCCCTTCCGGTGGCTGTGGCCGGTCGCCCGGCCGAACCGCGACTTCCCCGCGTTCGACGCCCCGGTACTGGCGGTCGCCGACGCCACCGTGGTGCACGCGAGCGGCGGTCAGCGCGATCATCTCAGCCGCAACTCCGGTCCTGCGCTGGCCTACCTGATGCTGGCCGAGGCCTCCGTGCGCGACATGGCCGGTGCCCGAAGGATGGTCGGCAACCACATCGTGCTCGACCTCGGCGAAGGGACGTACGCCGCGTACGCCCACCTCCGGCGCGGCTCGCTCCAGGTCGGGGCGGGGGACACGGTCCGCGAGGGGCAGGTGCTCGCCCGCTGCGGGAACTCCGGCAACTCCACCGAGCCGCACGTGCACTTCCAGCTGATGGACCACCCCGACCTCGACGTGGCGCGCGGTATCCCCTTCACCTGGCGGGGCGTCGGCGTACCGGCCGGCGGTGAGGCGTTCGTGGCCGGTGAGGCCGTCGGCACCGACTGGTAGCTTTCCGGGCGTCATGCGTTGTCGTCGTACGGGGGCCGGTCATGGACGATGCGAGCGCTGCCGGGGCATCCGGGCCGATAGGGGAGCCGACCGGACGCGGGCGCTTCCCGAAGGCCTTGAACGCACTGTTCTGCCTGGTCGCCGTGGCGGGAATCGGCCTGAGCATCTGGGCCATCGTCATGCAGGTGTCCGACCTCCGCGCCCGGTCCGAGAGCCGGGAGCGCATCGAGGCGGGGTGCGGCGGCCTCGTCGACCCCGACCTGGTGCTCGGGCTGAACAGTGACATCGACCGGGTGGAGCTCGCGGACCGCTACCAGATCGACCCCGCCCGGCGGGTCAGCAACTGCGTCGTCCAACGGGTGGGCGATTCGGGGACGGTGTACGGGCACTTCGCCCTGACCCTGTCCGTGTACCCGGCCGACCCGAACGCCGACGAGCGCCGGATCGCTCTCGACGACGAGCCCTTCGACCTCCGGCGCGGTGGTGTGGACGACATCGCGGGCGCGGCGGACCATGCCGTGCCGCACCCGCTGGGCGACGGCGGGCTCGGTGAGTACGAGAGCCACCTGGTGACGGCCAGGGCGCTGTGCGCGGACGGTGGCGAGACCTCTTCCATCGAGGCGTCGGCCATCGCCAAGTACGCGGACGTCGCGACGGCGGAGGACCGCCGCACGCTCGCCGGTCTGGCGCGTCAGGCGGTGGAGAGGGCGGCCGAGGAGCGGGGATGCCGGTCCCAACTTCCCGCGCTGCCGGCCGAGTTCCCCGAGCCGACCTTCGCCCTCGGCCCGGCGGCCGGGGCCGGCGGCACGTGTGCCTGGTACGGCCGTCTGATAGCCGCCGAGGGACGAGGCTCCCTTCCCGACCGTGCACTCGCCGCGCCGGCCGGGAAGGCGAGCGCCCACGACGCCTGCCTGCTCGCACTCGGTGAGGACGAGACCCGGAGGATCTGGCCCGCCTACGAGAAGACCACCACGCGCCCACGGGACCTCGGTATCGTGCTCCTGCACTCTCCCCTGTGGGTCAAGACCGAGACCCTCGTCGGCGACGGCACCAGAGGGATACGGACCGGCCTGCAGGACCGGACGGCGATCCGTCCCGGCACCGCGGGTACGGACGGGTCCGCCTGGTGGGCATCCTCCGTCTGCGACGGCCGGCCCGCCCTGCACCTGATGCAGGTGTCCTACCCGTACGACCGCATCCTCCGCGACCGGCTGGAGCCCCTGTTCCGTGCCTACGTCGACGACGCGACGGAACGCCGTGGCTGCACGGATGTCGTCCGTCCCGACACGGCGGACTTCGCGCGGCACTGAGTGCGGCACGGGAGGGGCACGAGAGGGGCACCGTCGGAACCGCCGGTTAGTCTCGCCCCTATGCCCCCGGCCAAGAAGCGCCCCCGCGCGTACGACGTCGCCAGGACCCGGGCCGCGGTCCTGGCCCAGTTCACCCACCTGCGGGACGCCGTCCGCACCCTGACGCCCGAGCAACTCGCCCTGCCCGGACCGGGGGAGTGGACCGTACGGGACCTGGCCGCGCACGTGCCGACGGCCCTGGAACGGGTCAGCCGGGGCATGGAGCAGCCCCGGCCCGTCGGCGGACCCAAGCCGGAGACCTCCCTGCTGGAGTGGCCGTTCTCCACCGCCGCGAAGGCCCAGGACATCGCCGGTGAAGCCCGTGCGACGGCAGCGGACCGCACCGACCTCGACGCGCTGTACGAGGAGACACTGGCCCGGTTCACGGCACTGGTGCCCGACGGCGATCAGGACCGCCTGGTGCCGACCCGGGCGGGCACGATGAGGCTGGGCGACTTCCTGGTGACCCGCACCGTCGAACTCGTCGTCCACACGGACGATCTGCACCGGGCGACCGGCATCGACGTCCCGTACGACTGTCAGGCGCTCGCCGCCTGCACCCGGCTGCTCGCCGACGCGCTCGCGGACAGGGCGCCCGGCGGCTCCGTCGAGGTGCGCGTCCCGCCCTTCGCCGTCGTCCAGTGCATCGGCGGCCCCAAGCACACCCGGGGTACGCCGCCGAACGTCGTGGAGACGGACCCGCTCACCTGGATGCGGCTGGCCACGGGCCGTACGCGGTGGGCGTCGGCGCTCGACTCGGCGCAGGTCAGCGCCAGTGGCGAGCGGGCCGATCTCGCCCCGCTGCTCCCGCTGATGGGCTGAGGGGAACCGGATCAGCCGGTCGATCCGTCCCATGGCCATGCGAAATCAACGTATGGCTGTCAGCGTCCTGGCCCTCTTCACCCTCGCCGCCTGCGGTACGGAGTCGGGCTCCGGTGCTGGGTCCGGCGATCCGGGGGACTCCGGGGACGGCAGCGGTGCGGTGCGCTCCGAGCTGCCCGTGACCGGTGTCCACTGGACCGTGTCCTCCCTGACCACCGGCGGGAAGAGGACCGCCGCGCCCTCCGGAGCCCACATCGCGATCGACCCCCAGGGGAAGGCCACCGGCAATCTGGGCTGCAACCGCTTCAGCGCGGACGTCCGCCTCGACGGGGACAAGGTCACCGTCGGGCGGAGCACGGCCACCGGAATGGCGTGCGCGGGGGATGCCCAGCGGTTCGAGAGTGCGATGGGCCGGGCCTTCCAGGGTGAGCTCAAGGCCGCCGTGTCGGGCCGTGGCGACGCGAGGACCATGACCCTGACCAGCGCCGACGGCGATTCCATCGCCCTCGACTCCGAGCCCCCGGCCCCGCTCACCGGCACTGCCTGGAAGGTGACCGGCCTGCGCTCCGGCAGCGTCGCCACCTCCCTGCCCACCGGTACCGAGGGCAAGGCGCACCTCAGCTTCGGCAAGGACGGCACGGTGGAGGGGAACCTCGGCTGCAACTCCTTCCACGGCAAGGCGGCGGTCTCCGGGGCCACGGTCACGTTCGGCCCGCTCGCCTCGACCCGGAAGCTGTGCCCGGAGGGGCCGATGGAGCTGGAGCGGGCGCTGCTCGGGGCCCTGAAGGGGAGGACGGAGTTCACGGTCGATCACCGCACCCTGTCGCTCACCGCGAAGGGCGGCGAGGGGATCGAGGCATCCGCCCCGGCGGCCGAGGCGCCCGAGGACTCCAAGGGCTGACCGCCGAGGCGCGGGTCCTCTCACGGGCCCTCAACCGGTGGTGGCCCCCAGGAACCGGTCGTGTACGTCTCAGGAACCGGTCGTGTACGGGAGCAGCCCGGAGTCCACCCGCTCCCACGACGCCCGCAGCTCCGCCAGCAACTCCGGTTCCGCGGCGGCCCGGTCGGCCTGATCGCGCCGGTCGTCGGCCAGCCGGAACAGCTGGTCCTTGCCGGCCTTGCTCCGGTAGTACTTCCAGTCGCCCCGGCGCAGGGCTCGTTCCCCACGCACGCGCCAGAACAGGTCGCGCTCCCTCGGGACCTCGTTCCGCAACAGGTATCCGGCGAGGCTCACGCCGTCCAGCGGATGCGCGGGGTCGGGCCGCGCCCCGCCGAGCTCCAGAAGCGTCGCGGTCCAGTCGGGCGAGAACACCGGGAGACCGCTGACCTGGTGACCGTCGATGCGCGCGGGCCGGCGCAGCACGGAGGGCACCCTGATGCCGCCCTCCTGGAGCGAGCTCTTGTTGCCGGACAGCGGTCAGTTGTACGAGAACCGTTCTCCGCCGTTGTCGCTGGCGAAGAAGACCAGGGTGTCCTAAGTCCCGGAGCGCGTGGGGCTCTCAGACGTGGCGACAGATGGCGCTCGCGACACGTCCCAGATCGACGTGGCTGCGTTCCACGAGCGTGACCGAACGATCACGGGTGAGCTGCATGAGGCAGGAGCCTGCCAACGGGCCATGAGCCTGTCAACGCCGGTCTCCCACTTCGGACGGCCGTCCCGGGGCCCGCGGACCGGCCGGAACCCTCCTGCGGGAGCAGCCGACGCCTGCGCGGGGGAGCGGTCGAGGCGTCACGCGCTCCACGGATGCCCCCCGGGGCCGCTCGGCGGCGTCCTTCCGGGACACGTGCGGGAAGTCCGGACCGGCTCAGCGGCCCCGAACAGGGCTCCCGGGGTGTGAGGCTCACCACGAAACGCGCGTTCGGCCACGGCTCGTTCCGCGAGGGTCGCAGGGCTCACCGAAGGCCACCGGGGAGCCCGTGCACGGGTGGCGGGGTGAGGGGACCGACCGGACGGTAACCGCCGTCCATCCCGGTCCTCGGAAGCCCCCCGGCGGCTTCCGCCCTCCGACGGGGCGCGCCCGTGGTCACTGGCGGTGATCGCCCGAACTCGCCCCCGACCGGCCTGCGGAGCCGCCCACGGGCCTGCTCGCGGCGCTCGCGGAGTGCCTGCCGGGCGTTCGCCCAATTCGGACCGGTGGTCGATCTCGCCTACACTCGGTGCCGTGCCTCGTGGTGATGGACGACTCAACCACGACCTGCTCCCCGGAGAGAAAGGCCCCCAGGACGCTTGCGGCGTCTTCGGTGTCTGGGCTCCCGGCGAAGAGGTCGCCAAGCTCACCTATTTCGGACTGTATGCCCTGCAGCACCGTGGACAGGAGTCCGCGGGCATCGCAGTGAGCAACGGGTCCCAGATCCTGGTCTTCAAGGACATGGGACTGGTCTCGCAGGTCTTCGACGAAACCTCTCTGGGTTCACTCCAGGGTCATATCGCGGTCGGTCATGCCCGCTACTCCACCACCGGTGCCTCGGTGTGGGAGAACGCGCAGCCGACGTTCCGTGCCACCGCGCACGGCTCGATCGCCCTGGGTCACAACGGCAACCTGGTCAACACGGCCCAGCTCGCCGAGATGGTCGCCGACCTTCCCCGTAAGGACGGCCGGGCCACCCAGGTCGCGGCGACCAACGACACCGATCTCGTGACCGCGCTGCTCGCCGGCCAGCGGGACGGCGACGACAAGCCGCTCACCATCGAGGAGGCCGCCGCAAAGGTGCTCCCCGAGGTCAAGGGCGCCTTCTCGCTCGTCTTCATGGACGAGCACACCCTCTACGCCGCCCGTGACCCGCAGGGCATCCGCCCCCTGGTCCTGGGCCGGCTCGAGCGCGGCTGGGTGGTGGCCTCCGAGTCCGCCGCCCTGGACATCTGCGGTGCGAGCTACGTCCGCGAGATCGAGCCGGGCGAGCTCGTCTCCATCGACGAGAACGGCCTGCGCACCACTCGCTTCGCAGAAGCGAAGCCCAAGGGCTGTGTCTTCGAGTACGTCTACCTCGCCCGCCCCGACACCGACATCGCCGGCCGGAACGTCTACCTCTCCCGTGTGGAGATGGGCCGGAAGCTGGCGGCGGAAGCACCCGTCGAGGCCGATCTGGTCATAGCGACGCCGGAATCGGGGACCCCCGCGGCCATCGGCTACGCCGAGGCGAGCGGAATTCCGTTCGGGGCCGGTCTGGTCAAGAACGCCTACGTCGGCCGGACCTTCATCCAGCCTTCACAGACCATCCGCCAGCTGGGCATCCGGCTGAAGCTGAATCCGCTCAAGGAAGTCATCAAGGGCAAGCGCCTCGTGGTCGTCGACGACTCGATCGTCCGCGGCAACACCCAGCGCGCCCTGGTGAGGATGCTCCGTGAGGCGGGCGCCGCCGAGATCCACATCCGGATCTCGTCCCCGCCGGTCAAGTGGCCCTGCTTCTTCGGGATCGACTTCGCGACGCGGGCCGAGCTGATCGCCAACGGCATGTCCGTCGACGAGATCGCCACCTCCATGGGCGCCGACTCCCTGTCGTACATCTCGCTCGACGCGATGGTCGAGGCGACGACGATCGCCAAGCCGAACCTCTGCCGCGCCTGCTTCGACGGCGAATACCCGATGGAGCTCCCGGACCCGGAGCTGCTCGGCAAGCAGCTGCTGGAGACCGAGCTGGCGGCCGGCCCCGCCGCGACGGCGGCCGCCGACGCGCTGCGTCGTCCGTGATCCGGACCGGCCGGCTGCTTCCCCACCAGCCCCGTACTCCCACACGAAAGATCCCGGGCAATGTCTGAGACAACAGGTGCTTCCTACGCTGCGGCGGGCGTCGACATCGAAGCCGGTGACCGCGCCGTCGAGCTGATGAAGGAGTGGGTGAAGAAGACGAGGCGCCCCGAGGTCGAGGGCCTCGGCGGCCTCGGCGGGTTCGCCGGGCTCTTCGACGCCTCGGCGCTCAAGCGTTACGAGCGCCCGCTGCTCGCCTCGGCCACCGACGGCGTCGGCACGAAGGTCGATCTGGCCCGGCAGATGGGCGTGTACGACACCATCGGCCACGACCTCGTCGGCATGGTCGTAGACGACCTGGTCGTCTGCGGTGCCGAGCCGCTCTTCATGACCGACTACATCTGTGTCGGCAAGGTGCATCCCGAGCGTGTCGCGGCCATCGTGAAGGGCATCGCCGAGGGCTGCGTCCTCGCGGGCTGCGCGCTGGTCGGTGGCGAGACGGCCGAGCACCCCGGTCTGCTGGGCCCCGACGACTTCGACGTCGCGGGCGCGGGCACGGGAGTGGTCGAGGCGGACCGGCTGCTCGGCCCGGACCGTATCCGTAAGGGTGACGCCGTGATCGCGATGGCGTCGTCCGGTCTTCACTCCAACGGGTACTCGCTCGTGCGCCACGTGGTCTTCGACCGCGCCGGCTGGACGCTGGACCGAGAGGTCGAGGAGTTCGGCAGGACGCTGGGCGAGGAGCTCCTGGAGCCCACCAGGATCTACTCCCTGGACTGCCTGGCGCTGACCCGCACGACCGAGGTGCACGGCTTCAGCCACGTCACCGGTGGCGGCCTGGCCAACAACCTGGCCCGGGTGATCCCCGACGCGCTGCACGCGACGGTCGACCGCGGGACCTGGGCGCCCGGTGCGGTGTTCGACCTGGTCGGCAAGGCCGGACAGGTGGAGCGCCTGGAGCTGGAGAAGACGCTCAACATGGGCGTCGGCATGATCGCCGTCGTCCCCGCCGACTCGGTGGACGCCGCGCTGACCACTCTGGCCGACCGTGGTGTCGACTCCTGGGTCGCCGGTGAGATCACCGAGCGCGGTGACCACTCCACGGGCGCCGAGCTGACCGGGAACTACGCACGGTAGGACGCCATGACCGCCGGTCCGGCCACAGCACCGGACCGGCGGCACGTGGCGCCGGTCACGAGGTCCTGTGCGAGTGCGTGGACCGTTTCGGCCCCGGACAGCACAGAACCCGGTCCGGGCGGGCCCGGACCGGGTTGATGTGTCAGTGCGAGGTCAAGCGCCGCGGCGCTGTGACGACGGACCGGACTTGTCGTCCCCGTCCGCGTCCTCGTCGTCGTTGTAACGATCCGCGTACTGTGCGTACGGGTCATCTTCCTCGTCGTCGTCCTCGAACGGCTCTGCGTTCGGTGGCTGACTCGAAGGCGATGCGCCCAGCTCATTGGCCAGACGCGACAGGTCGGTTCCGCCGCTGCTGTACTTCAGCTGGCGGGCGACCTTGGTCTGCTTGGCCTTTGCCCGGCCGCGCCCCATGGCTCGACCCCCTCGGTGACGGGGCTCGACGGCCCCAGAGTCTTGACACGCGTTCATGTTTCAGGACGGACTCTCAGTTGAGAGACCGCGCCCGTGGCTTTAACGGTACCTGCTTCCTTGGCCATACGGTACGCCGCCCGCGTCACGCGCCGTCCCGCAGGACCGTGGAGGAGCCCGTCCTCGCTGGTCACACCCGATTTTAACCTCTTGTGGGCGGCCGACCCGCCGACCGGAGTGAGTCTTGTCTCCCCGGGGCCCGCCGGCCGCCCCCAGCCGTACGACGCCTCCGTCACCGGGATCCGGACCGCGCCCGGTGACGGAGGCTCGACGCCCCGCCGTACGTCAGCGGCGGGCCGCCTCGGCCATGCGCTGCTCGGCGATCCGGTCCGCCGCCGCGGCCGGAGGGATTCCATCCGCCTTCGCACGTGCGAATATGGCCAGCGTGGTGTCGAAGATCTTCGTCGCCTTCGCCTTGCACCGGTCGAAGTCGAAACCGTAGAGCTCGTCCGCGACCTGGATCACACCACCGGCGTTCACGACGTAGTCGGGTGCGTACAGGACCGAACGGTCGGCGAGATCCTTCTCCACGCCCGGGTGGGCCAGCTGGTTGTTGGCCGCTCCGCACACCACCTTCGCCGTGAGGACGGGGACGCTCTCGTCGTTGAGCGCGCCGCCCAGTGCGCACGGGGCGTAGACGTCGAGGCCCTCGGTGCGGATCAGCGCGGCCGTGTCCGCGGCCACGGTGACCTCGGGGTGCAGGTCGGTGATGGCGCGTACGGACTCCTCGCGCACGTCGGTCACGACGACCTCGGCACCGTCGCTGAGCAGGTGCGCGACGAGGTGGCGGCCGACCTTGCCGACCCCGGCGACGCCGACCTTCCGGCCGCGCAGCGTGGGGTCGCCCCACAGGTGCTGGGCGGAGGCCCGCATGCCCTGGAAGACGCCGAACGCGGTGAGGACCGAGGAGTCGCCCGCCCCGCCGTTCTCCGGGGACCGGCCGGTGGTCCAGCGGCATTCCCTGGCGACGACGTCCATGTCCGCGACGTAGGTGCCGACGTCGCAGGCGGTCACGTAGCGCCCGCCGAGCGAGGCCACGAACCGGCCGAAGGCCAGGAGCAGTCCCTCGGACTTGATCAGCTCCGGGTCGCCGATGATCACGGCCTTGCCGCCGCCGTGGTCGAGGCCGGCCATGGCGTTCTTGTACGACATGCCGCGCGACAGGTTCAGCGCGTCCGCGACGGCCTCCTCCTCGGAGGCGTACGGGTAGAAGCGGGTGCCGCCGAGGGCGGGGCCCAGGGCGGTCGAGTGGAGGGCGATGACGGCCTTGAGGCCGGTGGCGCGGTCCTGGCAGATCACGACTTGCTCGTGGCCACCCTGTTCCGAGCGGAAGAGGGTGCGCAGCACGTCTACAGGTACGCCGGTCACATCGGTCACTGTGGTGACTCCCAAGTACGAAGCGGCGGAAGACCCTCCTGAAGGTGGGGAGGGTCCCGGACGGACCGGCACCGGCCGGTCCGACTGGGCAAGAGCGTAAGTCCTCGGAACACGCGGATCTGTTCCGGTGCGCGGGATCACCCCCTGGTGGAGTACGGGCGTGACACGATTTACCGCATGTCGGTGGTGTCTTCGGTGCTCGTCCCATACACGTCCTATCTGCGGGTGTACGAGCCGCTCGCGGCTTTCGGGGAGCCCGAACGCAGCCATTGGGCGCGCTACGCGCAGCGCTCCGAGCTCCCGACGGCACAGGACGAACTGCGCCGCTCGCTGGCGGACCTGGTCTCCACGCCGCCGGTGCCGGTGCGGGTGCACGAGAGCGGGGACGCCTTCGTCTCGGTCCTCGACGGGGAGGTCTGCGTCTGTCCGTGGCGGACCCGGATGCGTGGCTGGATGGCCCTGAGTGAACTGGGGGGTCTGTTTCCGGCCACAGTGCTGGACGCGGTGCTGCCCCCGGTGGTGCGGGGCCAGGCCGCCTCGGACTACGAGCGCTGGGCGGAGCGGAACCCGGACGCCCGTCCCTGGATCCGGACGACGGTGTGGCACGTGCCGGTGCGCTGGTTCGTGCTGTTCGACGACGAGGAGCGCGAGTACGTCGCTGCGGGCGCCGGCGGGGTGCGGCCCCTGTTGCGCTACCGCACCCCGATGGTGCAGGCCCGCCGCCGGCTCGCGAGGGCGTTGCGGACACTGCGGGAGACGGTCGACGAGGGCCCGCTCACCGAGGGGCTCGTCGATGTGGGGCGCTGGCTGGAGGAGTTCCATCCGCGTGGCCTGGTCGAGCTGGACTACGGCGGTCTGGTGCACGCGCTGAGCGCTGAACAGCTCGCCGGTGACCGGTCGGCCGCGGACGTGGCCGAGGGCATCGCGGCGCTGCGGGCCGGGGACAACGACGCGGCGGGTGTCGCGTACGGGCGTCTCGCCGACCGCTGGCGGGCGGTTCGCGACCTACAATCCTTCAACTAGCCCGAAGCGGTGTTAATCCCAACGCACCGCCGCATAGAGGAGCTTAGGTAAGGGAATAGACATCGCGTGAGGTGTCCGACATCCGGGGGCGCCAGGAGTGCGGCGGAGGTGAACGGGGATGCGGTGAGGTGATCCGAGGGTCCGTGAACCTGTACGCGCCGTGATGCGTGTGACAGGTGAGGTGAAGGGTCACTCCTTCGGGGCCGGGACCTACGTCCTGAACCGGGCCTTTGCCTCAAGCGTGACGGACAGCACTTACGGGGCCCTTGCGCCCTTCCCTACTCCTCATGCCAAAATAGGACAAGGAGTCCGGGGAGGGCTCTGTTCGCCCAAGTGTGTGCGCAATGCTCTGCATTGCACGCTATGGGGGGTCTGACGACTTCTGACGACTCCTGGTTGTCCTGTGACTGATCGTCACTGGGGTGTGACTGTCCGCTATGGCATGGTCCATCGGCTTCCGTCGCTGATGAACACCTGGGAGGGCAATTCCATCGGTTTGGCCGACGTGGCTGGACGGATGGTGTAGTTGTAGTGCCGAGGACAAGCCGTTCGTCCTATAACCGACTCGGCCCGCGTCCGCCATTTCGGGCAACGCGGGTCAAGGTGCAGAATTTAGAGGAAAGAACCGAGGTTGTTCGGTTCTCCCGAGGAGGCCGCTCATGACCGCTCGCACCCCTGATGCCGAGCCGCTGCTGACCCCGGCTGAGGTTGCCACGATGTTCCGCGTGGACCCGAAGACGGTCACACGGTGGGCAAAGGCCGGCAAGCTCACGTCCATCCGCACGCTCGGTGGACATCGTCGGTACCGCGAGGCAGAGGTCCGCGCACTGCTTGCGGGTATTCCGCAGCAGCGCAGTGAGGCCTGACACACCCCTGTCGCCGCAGCCACAACAGGGCACCGTCGGGTCCCCCAACCCCCGGTGATCCCACTCATAGCTCCACACGACGGGCGCCTGCCCCAACGGGCGCCGTGCCTGTGACACTTACAGGATTCGTCGTTCGATCGCGCTGGACTCCGCCGGGTCCAGCGCGATCTTTTGTTTCCCGAAAGGTTCGCGGGAGCGAGTCCGGGCCGGTCGTTGCCGGAGTGCGGCGGGCTCCGAACGGTCGTGGTGGATGCCCGAACCGGCCGACGAGTCGGTTTGCGCGGGCCCGAGTGCGACTGTGGGCGGGACTGTTCGGGCCTGTTCGCCCGGGTCCCGGACGTCGTGGGGCAGCTCGTGCTGAACGGTCCGGGATGTACTTCACGGGCAGTGCAATTGCACATATTAAATTCGCCAGTTGTAGGAAGTGCGTAAAGTACCCCTTCGGCAAAACGGATTAAGTGACTCCCGTCACATCGGCGTGCCCTTGCCAACTGCGGGCGCGCCACCGCGGGAACGTCCTCGGCCGCGACGGACCGTCATGCCGCGGGAGGGCCTTCGCCGCCGGGGCGGGTCGCGTGGCGGTCCCGGTCGGGCTCCGCGCGGACGTTCCCGTCCTCGGTCGGGGTGCCGGCCGGGCCGCTCCCCTCCTCGGTACCCCTTCCGTGGCCGTCACCGGCCGCCTCCGGGGCGTTCCGTGCCTCGGGTGAGTTGCCGGGTTCCCGGAGTGCCGGGAGTTCCTGTGGGGCCGTCAGGGGCTCCATGGCGAGCCGCAGGAGGCGGTGGCAGATCGGGCAGTGCCGGGTGAGGTGGCGGTAGCCGGACGCCGCCGCCAGATGGGCGCGCAGCAGCGCGCGGGTCTCGTGCCTTGCCGTGGGCGCAGACATGCGTGCGGCCTCCCGGTGGACCCGGCCGCCCTGTCGGGTGGAACGAGGACGGACTCCGTCCTACGGGGTTACCCGCGACCGGTCCCGGCGTCAAGACGCACGAAAGCCCGGATCCAGGGGATCCGGGCTTTCGTCTACTGCGGTCCTGACGGGATTTGAACCCGCGGCCTCCACCTTGACAGGGTGGCGAGCACTCCAAACTGCTCCACAGGACCAGGTTTTCGCCGCTTGCCTTGCGGCTTGCTGCGAAGACAGACACTACAGGAGGTCGCGGGGCCAGGTCGAACTCACCCACGGTGCGGGCGCCGTCACGACGCGCCAGGTGCCCTCACGGCGCCGCCGCGTCGATCGCCTTCACGATCCGCTTGTCGGACACGGGCTGCGCGGTGCCCAGCGCGTGGGCGAAGTAGCTCACCCGCAACTCCTCGATCATCCACCTGATGTCCAGGACCTCCTGCGGAACGGGACGGCCCTGCGGCAACTGCTCCAGCAGCCAGGCGTACTCGTCCTGCATCTCGTGGACCTTCTCCATCCGCGTGGTGTCGCGCTGGACGTTCGTCGGCATCTGCTGGAGCCGGCGGTCCTCGGCGACGAGGTAGCGCATCAGGTCGGGCAGCCTGCGCAGCCCGGTCATGGTGACGAACCCCGGGGGCACGAGGCGGGCGAGGTGATCGCGTACGTCCGTCACGTTGTCGATCAGGACCAGGCTGTTCGTGGACTTCAGCCGGCGTTCGCAGGCCTGCCAGGCGGCCAGGATCTGCTGCACCTGCCCGATCGTGCGGACGGTCAGGTCCACGAGGTCCGCCCGCACCTTGTCGTACAGCCCGCGGAAGGACGCCTCGTCCCAGGCCGGGCCGCCGTGCGCGGCGATCAGCCGGTCGGCGGCCGCCGTCGCGCAGTCGTCGAAGAGCGCCTGGATCGAGCCGTGCGGGTTACGGGACAGCGCCAGCTTCTGCTGGTTGGTGAGTTTGTCCGAGGCGAACTTGGCCGGGTTCACCGGGATGTTGAGCAGGATCAGCTTCCGGGTGCCGCGCCACATCGCCTGCTGCTGCTCGGCCACGGTGTCGAAGAGCCGTACGGCGACCGTCCCGCCCTGGTCGACGAGGGCCGGGTAGGCCTTCACCGGCTGGCCGGCCCTCCGGGCCTCGAAGACCTTGTCCAGCGTGCCGATCGTCCAGTCCGTGAGGCCCGAGCGCTCGACGGACTCGCCCGAGGGCCCGGCCGTCGCCGCCGCGGCCTGGGAGAGGGCCTGACGGGCCTTCGGGCGCAGCCGGACCTTCAGCGCCTCCAGGTCCTTGTCCTCGGCGACCTTGCGGCGCCGCTCGTCGGTGATCCGGAAGGTGATCTTCAGGTGGTCCGGGACCCGGGACAGGTCGAAGTCGTCGGCCGTGACCGGTACACCGACCATCCGCTTGAGCTCACGGGCCAGCGTGAGCGGCAGGGGCTCCTGGAGCGGGACGGCCCGGTCCAGGAACTTCGCGGCGTAGTTCGGCGCCGGGACGTAGTGCCGGCGGATCGGCTTGGGCAGCGAGCGGATCAGCTCGGTGACGACGTCCTCGCGCAGGCCCGGGATCTGCCAGTCGAAGCCCTCGGAGGTGACCTGGTTGAGCACCTGGAGCGGGATGTGGACCGTCACACCGTCGGCGTCCGCGCCCGGCTCGAACTGGTAGGTCACCCGGAACTTGAGCTTCCCCTGCCGCCAGGAGTCCGGGTAGTCGTCCTTGGTGACGGCCCCGGCCTTCTCGTTGATGAGCATCGAGCGCTCGAAGTCGAGCGCGTCGGGCTCGTCGCGGCGCTTGTGCTTCCACCAGGAGTCGAAGTGGGCGCCGGAGACGATGTGCTCCGGGATCCGCCGGTCGTAGAAGTCGAAGAGCGTCTCGTCGTCCACGAGGATGTCGCGGCGCCGGGCGCGGTGCTCCAACTCCTCGACCTCGCCGAGCAGTTTGCGGTTGTCCTGGAAGAACTGGTGGTGTGTGCGCCAGTCCCCCTCGACCAAGGCGTTGCGGATGAACAGATCGCGGGACGCCTCCTGGTCGATACGGCCGAAATTGATCTTGCGCTGGGCGACGATCGGTACCCCGTAGAGCGTGACCCGCTCGTACGCCATGACCGCCGCCTGGTCCTTCTCCCAGTGCGGCTCGCTGTAGGTGCGCTTCAGCAGGTGCTGGGCGACCGGCTCGATCCACTCCGGCTCGACCTTCGCGTTGACCCGCGCCCACAGCCGGGACGTCTCGACCAGCTCGGCCGACATCACGAAGCGGGGCTGC
Organism: Micromonospora sp. NPDC050397; assembly: GCF_044901685.1. NCBI lineage: Bacteria > Bacillati > Actinomycetota > Actinomycetes > Micromonosporales > Micromonosporaceae > Micromonospora > Micromonospora sp. NPDC050397. The sequence goes on along the minus strand of NZ_JBJDPS010000024.1, from coordinate 42,431 downwards.
TTCTTGAACAGCGCGGAGCCCGGGAAGATCGCGAACTTGGCGCTGCGGGCACCGATGTACTCGTTCTTCTCGGTGTCCTTCAGCCCGATGTGCGACAGGAGTCCGGCCAGCAGGGAGGTGTGCACCGCCTGCTCCGGGACGCCCTCGTCGTCCTTGGGCTCCTCGACGGCGATGCCCATCTGCTTGGCGACCGTACGCAGCTGCGTGTAGATGTCCTGCCACTCCCGGATGCGAAGGAAGTTCAGGTACTCCTGCTTGCACATCCGGCGGAACGAGGACGAGCCGCGCTCCTTCTGCTGCTCGCGGATGTAGCGCCAGAGGTTCAGGTACGCCAGGAAGTCGGACGTCTCGTCCTTGAAGCGCGCGTGGTTCTGGTCGGCCTGGGTCTGCTTCTCCGACGGCCGCTCGCGCGGGTCCTGGATGGAGAGCGCGGCGGCGATGACCATGACCTCACGGGCGCAGCCGTTGCGGTCGGCCTCGATGACCATGCGGGCCAGGCGCGGGTCGACGGGCAGCTGCGAGAGCTTGCGGCCCAGCGGGGTGAGCCGTTGCCCCTTCTTGCCCTCCGGGGACTTCTCGCCCTGTTCGAGCGCGCCCAGTTCCTGGAGCAGCTGCACGCCGTCGCGGATGTTGCGGTGGTCCGGCGGGTCGATGAAGGGGAACTTCTCGATCTCGCCGAGGCCGGCCGCGGTCATCTGGAGGATGACGGAGGCGAGGTTGGTCCGCAGGATCTCGGGATCGGTGAACTCCGGACGGGTCAGGAAGTCGTCCTCGGAGTACAGCCGGATGCAGATGCCGTCCGACGTACGGCCGCAGCGGCCCTTGCGCTGGTTGGCGCTGGCCTGCGAGATCCGCTCGATCGGGAGCCGCTGGACCTTGGTGCGGTGGCTGTAGCGGGAGATGCGCGCGTTGCCCGGGTCGATCACGTACTTGATGCCGGGGACGGTCAGTGAGGTCTCGGCGACGTTCGTCGCCAGGACGATCCGGCGGGAGATGCCGTTGGGGGGGCGCTGGAACACGCGGTTCTGCTCGGCGTGGGACAGGCGCGCGTAGAGGGGGAGCACCTCGGTGTGTCTGAGGTTGCGCTTGTTCAGCGCGTCCGCGGTGTCCCGGATCTCGCGCTCGCCGGAGAGGAAGACCAGGACGTCGCCGTGGGCCTCGCCCGCCAGCTCGTCGACCGCGTCGCAGATCGCGGTGATCTGGTCCCGGTCGGAGTCCTCCGTGTCCCCGTCGACCCCCTCCAGGAGGGGGCGGTAGCGGACCTCCACGGGATAGGTCCGCCCGCTGACCTCGACGATCGGCGCCTGGCCGAAGTGCTTCGCGAAGCGCTCCGGGTCGATGGTCGCCGAGGTGATGACGACCTTCAGATCGGGGCGCCTGGGCAGCAGCCGGGCGAGGTAGCCCAGCAGGAAGTCGATGTTCAGCGACCGCTCGTGGGCCTCGTCGATGATGATCGTGTCGTAGGCGAGGAGCTCACGGTCCGTCTGGATCTCGGCCAGCAGGATGCCGTCCGTCATCAGCTTCACGAAGGTCGCGTCCGGGTTGACCTGGTCGGTGAAGCGCACTTTCCAGCCGACGGCCTCGCCGAGCGGGGTCTTCAGCTCGTCCGCCACGCGTTCGGCGACCGTGCGGGCCGCGATCCTGCGGGGCTGGGTGTGCCCGATCATGCCCCGGACGCCGCGCCCCAGCTCCATGCAGATCTTGGGGATCTGCGTGGTCTTGCCGGAGCCGGTCTCGCCCGCGACGATCACGACCTGGTGGTCGCGTATCGCCTCCAGGATCTCGTCCTTCTTCTGGCTGACCGGGAGTTGTTCCGGGTACGACAGGGCGGGCATCCGCGCGGCGCGTCCCGCCAGCCGTTCGGATGCCTTTCCGGCCTCGGCGGCGATCTCGTCCAGGACGGACTGCCTTGCCTCGGGCTTGCGGATGCGGCGGGCACCCTCGAGACGACGGCCGAGCCGGTTCGCGTCGCGGAGCGAGAGCTGCCCGAGCTGGGACTGGAGATCGGCGAAGGAAGTAGACATACGGACCCCAGGATCTCACCCGGGCGCGAGGAGTGGCGAACGCATTTCGCGCGGGCCGTGTCACGGCGGGCCGCACTCGCCGCCATCGGTCACGGAGTGCTGCGAGGCGGTCACACGGCGTACTATTCCGGGCAGCTGATCACCCGTTGCCCGACAGCCGCACCCGCCGAGCCGTCCGTGCCAGGGGTACGGACGGGCAGCCCGCCTCCCCTGCCCCCCGTCCCGCAGATCCCACACGCACGCACCGCCCGGAGTGCCGCATGCCCGTGCCCCCACCCGACCGCACCTCGTCGAGTGCGAAGAAGCCGCTGTTCCTCGGCCTCGCCGTCGCTCTAGCCGCCGGAGTGCTCGGCTTCGTCTCCTACCGGGCGACAGCCCCCGAAAGCTCCGGTGCGGACACCCCGGCCGTCCGTACGACAGCGGGGGCCGACTCCGACGTCTACCGCGAACTGGCCGGCCTGGCCCGCCGCGACGCCGGCGACAAGCTGGCCCGGGGACGCGCCGACGCCCCCGTCGTCCTCATCGAGTACGCCGACTTCCGGTGCGGCTACTGCGGGAAGTTCGCCCGGGACACCGAACCCGAACTGGTCGAGAGGTACGTCGACGACGGCACCCTGCGGATCGAGTGGCGCAACTTCCCGATCTTCGGCGAGGCGTCCGAGGCGGCGGCCCGCGCGTCCTGGGCGGCCGGGCAGCAGGACCGGTTCTGGGCCTTCCACCGGGCCGCCTACGCCGAGGGCGCCAAGGAGAAGGGCTTCGGCAAGGCCCGGCTCAGGGCCCTCGCCCAGCAGGCGGGCGTAGCGGACCTCGACCGCTTCGCCCGCGACGCCGACAGTCCGGCGGCCACCGAAGCGGTCGGTGAGGACCGCGAGCAGGCCTACGGGATCGGCGCCACGTCCACGCCCTCCTTCCTGATCAACGGCCACCCCGTCGCCGGGGCCCAGCCGACGGCGGTGTTCGCCCAGGCCGTCGAGAGCGCCGCGGCGGAGGCCGCGAACGTCGGCAGCGCGGGCAACGACGCAGGGGACCCCGACGCCCCGGGCCGAGCGAAGTGACCCCCGGCATCGGCTACTTCGCGGCCCTGCTCGGCGGGCTGCTCGCCCTGGTCAGCCCCTGCGGCGCCCTGCTGCTCCCCGCCTTCTTCGCGTACTCCGCCGACTCCGCGGCGCGGCTCCTGGCGCGCACGGGCCTCTTCTACGCCGGTCTGGCCACCACCCTCGTCCCGCTCGGCGCGGCGGGCTCGTACGCCGGACGGATCTTCTACGGGCACCGCGACGCACTCGTGCTCGGCGCCGGCTGGCTGATCATCGGGCTCGGCCTCGCCCAGATCGCGGGACTGGGCTTCGCCTCCCGCCGGATCGCCGCGGTCAGTGGCAGGGTCCGGCCCACGACCGCCCTCTCCGTCTACGCCCTGGGCGCGGTCTACGGGCTGGCCGGCTTCTGTGCCGGCCCGATCCTCGGCAGCGTCCTCACGGTGGCGGCCGTCAGCGGGAGCCCCGCGTACGGCGGGCTGCTGCTCGCCGTCTACGCACTGGGCATGGCCGCGCCCCTGTTCGTGCTCGCACTGCTCTGGGAGCGCTTCGACCTCGGCCGGAGGGCCTGGCTGCGGGGCAGGACGCTGCGCGTCGGCCGCCTGGGAGTGCACAGCACCTCGCTGCTCTCCGGCCTCCTCTTCGTCGGGCTCGGGGCGCTCTTCCTCGCCTACGACGGGACGACCGCGCTGCCCGGACTCCTCGACGTCGACGACTCGTTCGCCGTCGAACAGTGGGCGCAGGACGTCGGCCGGCATGTCCCCGACCCCCTGGCCCTGGGGGCAGTGGTGTCGGTGGTGCTGCTGATCCTCGCGGTGCGGGTGTGGCGGCGGCGCACCGGGCGGAAGGAAGAGGAAGTGGTCTGACAACGACGAAGGCCCCGTCCGTGGACGGGGCCTTCGGGTGGTGGCTGGGGCCGGGATCGAACCGGCGACCTATCGCTTTTCAGGCGATCGCTCGTACCAACTGAGCTACCCAGCCACGCAGCTCGTACGGGCTGCAGCGGTCCTGACGGGATTTGAACCCGCGGCCTCCACCTTGACAGGGTGGCGAGCACTCCAAACTGCTCCACAGGACCAAGCTAATGTGCGAGACAAGTCTCGCACACGGTAAAGCGTGCCCCCAACGGGATTCGAACCCGTGCTACCGCCTTGAAAGGGCGGCGTCCTGGGCCACTAGACGATGAGGGCTAAGGGCCCACCTGCGCGCTTTCCAGCGCGTCGGGGACGTGAGAAGCATATGGGATGCGGGGAGGTATCGCCAAAACGGTTTACGGGGAGGCCGTGGGGGCGCTCGGCGAAGGCGACGGCGACTTCAGGTTCTCCTCCGGCAGATGCCGCCCGACCTCGGCGGTCGTGAGGCCGAGGCCGCCCAGGGTGATCTCGTCCCAGGCCTGCAGACGGCGGGTGGAGCGGTCCAGGTAGAGCACCGAGGCGCGCACCTTCTCCGGCTTCTCGTTCTGCACGGCGCGCAGCCCGCCGCCGCCCGTGGAGCCCTCGACCTTCAGCCGCGTGCCCAGGGCGAGCAGTTCGTTCACCCGGTGGTGCACATGGCCGGCCAGGACCAGCGGAACCGTTCCGTCGGTCTCCCGGGCCGCGTTCGGATCATGGACCACCGCGATGTCCACCGGGGTGCCCGCCCGCTTCTGGTCGCGCAGGGCCGAGGCCAGGCGCATGCCCGCCAGCTGCTCGGCCGCCTTGCCGCCCGTGGGGCGTACGCGGTCGGGGGTGAACTGCGGATCGCCGGTGCCCGCGATGCGCAGCCCGGCCACGCTCACCGCGTCGCCCCCGTCCAGGACGTGCGCGTTCCTCGTCTTCGCCAGGTACGCCTGGGTCTGCTTCGAGTCGTGGTTGCCCCTCACCCACACATAGGGCGCGCCGAGGTCGCGGACGGGGTCCAGGAAGCCGTTCTCGGCGGCCGTGCCGTGGTCCATCGTGTCGCCGGAGTCGATGATCACGTCGATCTCGTACTGCTCGACGAGCGAGCCGATGATGTGCCAGGCGGCGGGGTTGAGGTGGATGTCGGAGACGTGCAGGACCCGGATGGTGCCCGGATCCGGCTGGTAGACCGGAAGCGTGGAGGTGGCGTCGTACAGCTTGGTGACGTTGGTGACCAGCCTGGCCAGTTCCTGCTGGTAGACGTCGAACTCGGTGACGATCGAGCGGGCGTCGCCGACCACGGACGGTGCGCTGGAGAGCAGCCCGGAGAACTTCGGCTCCAGCACCGACTTCGGGTTCCAGGTGGAGTACGCGCTGACGCCCGAGGCCGCGAGCAGGGCCAGTGCGAGTCCCCCGGCGGCCAGTGCGCGGCGCGGGCGCCGGTAGACGACGAGGCCGAGCGCGGTGGCACCGGACACGACGGCCACGCAGGAGCGGACGGCCAGCTCGCGGGTGCCGGAGACGACGTCGTCGGTGACCTCGTCCTGTAGTCCGGCCAGGCGCTCGGGGTGCTTCACCAGCGCCTGGGAGCGCTCCGGGTCCAGCTGGTCGACGTCCACGTCGAGGCGGACCGGGGCGTGGTGCGAGTCCAGCTCCAGGGCGCCGAGCGGAGAGACGTTGATCTTGGTGCCGCCGCTCACCGAAGGCCGCAGGGTCATGGTCGTGTCCATGGGGCCCACCGGCGTGCGCACGCTGCCGACGACCAGCAGCCCCAGCCAGGCGCCCAGCACCACGACGGCCAGCAGTCCGAGCGCGCGTTTCCAGGGGTGCGCGGAGGGGGTCAGCCCGGTCCCGGGGGTGGTGCGGGAGCGGGAGCGGCGGAGTCGGCGGAGACGGACGGCTGCGGCGTGGAACGGGCGTGCCATTGGGCGCGTATGCCCGGATCGGGCTGCGGCCATGCGGGCGGGCGGACACGGGTGGGCCGGGCGGGTGGCCCGCTCCGGGGAGCGGCCCGCCCGCTCCGGCCGCTCGTAAGTGACAATGGGCGGGTGCTGGAGATGACGCGCGAGGAGTTCGAAGAGCTGGTGAGCGTGGCTCTTGACCGGGTCCCGTCCGAGCTGATGCGGCTGATGGACAACGTCGCGGTGTTCGTGGAGGACGAACCGGAGGATCCGGAGGAGCGGGAGCTGCTCGGGCTGTACGAGGGCACGCCGCTCACCGACCGAGGCGAGTGGTACGCGGGAGTGCTTCCGGACCGGATCACGATCTACCGGGGGCCGACGCTCCGGATGTGCGAGACGCGCGAGCGCGTCGTCGCCGAGACCGAGATCACCGTCGTCCACGAGATCGCCCACCACTTCGGTATCGACGACGAGCGGCTGCACGAACTGGGCTACGGGTGAGTGCGCCCCGCCGGGTCCTGGCGGTGATCGCCGCAGGAGGCGCGGTCGGGTCCACGGCCCGCTACGCGGCTTCCCTCGCCTGGCCGGCGGCCGAGGGCGGGTTCCCCTGGGCGGTCTTCGTCGTCAACGTGACGGGCTGCGCCCTGATCGGCGTGCTCATGGTGCTGACCGTCGAGCGCGGAAGGATCTCCCATCCGCTGGTGCGGCCGTTCCTCGGGGTCGGGGTGCTCGGCGGGTTCACCACGTTCTCGACGTACGCCGTCGGAGTCTCCGAGCTGCTGGTGCGTCAGGAGGTGGCGACGGCGATGGTGTACGCGGGTGTGACGGCCGTGGCGGCGCTCGGCGCGGTCTGGGTGGCGGCTGCGCTGACCCGGGTGCTGGCCGACGGGATGAGGAGGGCGGCGTGAACTGGCTGCTGGTCGCAGTCGGGGGCGCAGTGGGGGCGCCGCTGCGCTATCTGACGGACCGTGCGGTGCAGGCGCGGCACGGCGCGGGGCTGCCGTACGAGTTCCCCTGGGGGACCTTCGTGGTCAACGCGGCGGGCAGCCTGCTGCTCGGGGTGCTCACCGGGGCGGCGGTGTCCGCACCGGTCCACGCCCTGCTGGGCACCGGGCTCTGCGGGGCGCTGACGACGTATTCGACCTTCTCGTACGAGACGCTGCGGCTGGCCGAGCGGGGCCGCGGCTTCCTCGCGGGCGCCAATGTGCTCGCGTCCGTGCTGGTCGGGCTCGGGGCGGTGTTCCTCGGGGCGGAAGTGGCGGGAGGCTTCGGGGGCCCGGGGGGCTGAGCCGGCGGGCGGGTGCCTGTGCCGGTGTCGCGTCCGGGCGTGTCCCCGACGGGGGCAGGGGAGTTGAACACATCGCTCTCCCGTCCCTCTCCTCCCCGGAGGTGTCATCCCGTGCGCCAGTTGTCCACTCGCATCCGCTGGGCAGCCGTCACCGCGCTGACGATCGCCGCGTCCACCGGTTGTATGAGCGTCGGCGACGACGCGGGGGACCCGTCCCCGTCCCGGCAGGCGGACCGGAAGGGGGCCTCGGCCCCGCCGGACGGCGACACCGTGTCCGGCTCCGGGCGCTCAGGTTCCGGCGGCGGCCGTGCCGAGGCGCAGTCCGACCGGGGCGCCTCCTCCGGCAGGCCGGACGCGAAGTCCTCGGGCCGCGGCGCGTCCGCCGGTCCTGCGGACCCCCGCCCGGTGCCCGGCGTCCCGGGTGTCCCGGAGCCCACCCGTGGCGGTCCGCTGCCCACCCCGGAGCCCAGCGCGCCGGGGCCCGGCGAACCGCCGGCTCCTCCCGCCACCCAGGAGCCGCCCCCGCCCTCGCCCGAGCCGGAGCCGTCGCAGCCGCCCGAGCCGCCTTCGGCCTCGCCCGCCGCACAGTTCCACAACGGTGCGAACCGGGCGCGGGACGGGGTCCGGACGTGGCCGACACCGAGGGTGTCGCCGCAGCTCGCACCGGCCTGATCCGGGGCTCTGACCGGCGGGTTTGCACGAAGTGGGGGAGGGTGCGTATGGTAGTAGATCGTTTGATCCCATTGCCCGGCGCCGACACAGAAGAGCGCCGTGTGGCGCGTACTCTCCCTTGCCGTGGCTGGACCGCATTGAGGCGGTCGAAATTGCGAAAACACGGAGTTACGGGCGCGTGCCGAGACTCCGGAAGGTTTCGCATTTCGCATGTCAATTTCCAGTTCTGACCACACCGTCATGCCCGAGAACGACGTCGAGAACATCGAGGTCGTCCAGGCCGCCGAGGCCGTGGTGGCCGAGGCCCCCGCGGCGGTCGTGGAGACCCCCGCCGACGAGGCTCCGGCTTCCTCCACCGAGGAGATCCCGGCTTCCTCCACCGAGGAGATCCCCGCTTCCTCCACCGAGGAGATCGCCGACGAGGACGCCGAACCCGGCATCACCTTCGCCTCACTCGGCCTGCCCGAGGGCATCGTCCGCAAGCTCGCGCAGAACGGTGTGACGGCCCCCTTCCCGATCCAGGCCGCGACCATCCCGGACGCCCTGGCCGGCAAGGACATCCTCGGCCGCGGCCGTACCGGCTCCGGCAAGACGCTCTCCTTCGGTCTGCCGACCCTGGCCACGCTGGCCGGCGGTCACACCGAGAAGAAGAAGCCCCGCGCGATCATCCTCACGCCGACCCGTGAGCTCGCGATGCAGGTCGCGGACGCACTGCAGCCCTACGGCGACGTACTCGGCCTGAAGATGAAGGTCGTCTGCGGCGGTACGTCGATGAGCAACCAGATCTTCGCGCTGGAGCGCGGTGTCGACGTCCTCGTCGCCACCCCGGGCCGACTGCGCGACATCATCAACCGTGGCGCCTGCTCCCTGGCCAACGTCCAGGTCGCGGTCCTCGACGAGGCCGACCAGATGTCGGACCTGGGCTTCCTGCCCGAGGTCACCGAGCTGCTCGACCAGATCCCCGGTGGCGGCCAGCGCATGCTCTTCTCCGCCACGATGGAGAACGAGATCGGCACGCTCGTCAAGCGCTACCTGAGCAACCCGGTCACCCACGAGGTGGACAGCGCCCAGGGCAACGTCTCGACGATGTCCCACCACGTCCTCGTCGTGAAGCCGAAGGACAAGGCGCCGGTCACGGCCGCCATCGCCGCCCGCAAGGGCCGCACGATCATCTTCGTCCGCACCCAGCTGGGCGCCGACCGTATCGCCGAGCAGCTCATCGAGTCCGGCGTGAAGGCGGACGCGCTGCACGGCGGCATGACGCAGGGTGCCCGTACCCGCGTGCTCGAGGACTTCAAGAAGGGCTTCGTCAACGCGCTCGTCGCCACCGACGTCGCCGCCCGCGGTATCCACGTCGACGGCATCGACCTGGTCCTGAACGTGGACCCGGCCGGGGACCACAAGGACTACCTGCACCGCTCGGGCCGTACCGCCCGCGCCGGCAAGTCCGGTGTCGTCGTCTCGCTGGCGCTTCCGCACCAGCGCCGCCAGATCTTCCGCCTGATGGAGGACGCGGGCGTCGACGCCTCGCGCCACATCGTGCAGGGCGCGGGGGTCTTCGAGCCCGAGGTCGCCGAGATCACCGGCGCCCGTTCGCTGACCGAGGTCCAGGCCGACTCCGCGAACAACGCGGCCAAGCAGGCCGAGCGCGAGGCCGCCGACCTCACCAAGCAGCTGGAGCGCGTCCAGCGCCGTGCCGTCGAGCTGCGCGAGGAGGCCGACCGCCTGGTCGCCCGTGCCGCCCGCGAGCGGGGCGACGACCCGGAGGCAGCGGTGGCCGAGGTGGCCGCCGAGGCCGAGGCCGCCCTCGTGGCCGCCGTGGCCGTCCCCGAGCAGCAGCCGGCCGTCCGCGAGGACCGTCGTGACGACCGCGGCAGCTACGGCCGTCGTGACGACCGCGGTGGCGACCGTGGTGGGTACCGCGGCGGCAACGACCGCACCGGCGAGCGCAGTGGCCGTCCCGCAGGTGGGAGCGGCTACCGGGGCAGCAACGACCGTCCGTCGTTCCGCGGCAGCAGCGACCGTCCGTCCGGTGGCTTCCGCTCCGGTGGTGGCGAGCGTCGTGACGACCGCGGCGGCGACCGTGGTGGCCGTTCGTTCGAGCGTCGTGACAACGACCGTCCGTCGTTCAACCGCGAGCGTCGTGACGAGCGCCCCTCGGGCGGTTTCCGCTCCGGTGGCGGCGAGCGTCGTGACGACCGTCCGTCCGGTGGCTTCCGCTCCGGTGGTGGCGAGCGTCGTGACGACCGCGGCGGCGACCGTGGTGGCCGTTCGTTCGAGCGTCGTGACAC
>NZ_JBJDPS010000024.1:0-32249 GCF_044901685.1 Micromonospora sp. NPDC050397 | reverse complement strand
CAACGACCGTCCGTCGTTCAACCGCGAGCGTCGTGACGAGCGCCCCTCCGGTGGCTTCCGCTCCGGTGGCAGCGACCGCCCGTTCAACCGTGACCGCCGCGACGACCGTCCCTCGGGCGGGTTCCGCTCCGGTGGCACCGACCGCCCGACCGGCCGTCGTGACGACCACCGCGGTGGCACCGGCACGGGTACCGGCACCGGCACCTTCGGCCGCCGCGACGACAAGCCGCGCTGGAAGCGCAACGGCTGAGTCCCGCTGACCCGTTGAACTGCCCTCGGGGCCCGTACGGCACTTCGGTGCCGTACGGGCCCCGAGGCGTTTCCGGCGGCCCTGCGAGGGCATCGCTGGGGGCATGACAAACGACGAAGCCGTGGCCGCCGATCCGCCACCCGGTGCCCTCCAGAGCCCTCCGGCCGCCACCTCCGACGAGGAGCGGCTGGCCGAACTCGGCTACACGCAGGTCCTCGCCCGGCGGATGTCCGCCTTCTCCAACTACGCCGTCTCGTTCACGATCATCTCGGTGCTGTCCGGCTGCCTGACGCTGTATCTGTTCGGCATGAACACCGGCGGCCCCGCCGTCATCACCTGGGGCTGGGTCGCCGTCGGCCTGATGACGCTGTTCGTGGGCCTGGCCATGGCGGAGATCTGTTCGGCGTACCCGACGTCCGCGGGCCTGTACTTCTGGGCGCACCGCCTGGCCCCGCCGCGCTCGGCCGCGGCGTGGGCCTGGTTCGCGGGCTGGTTCAACGTGCTCGGCCAGGTCGCCGTCACCGCGGGCATCGACTTCGGCGCCGCCTCCTTCCTGGGCGCCTACCTGAACCTCCAGTTCGGCTTCGAGGTCACACCCGGCCGCACGATCCTGCTCTTCGCCGCGATCCTGATCCTGCACGGCCTGCTGAACACCTTCGGCGTCGGCATCGTCGCCGTCCTCAACAACGTCAGCGTCTGGTGGCACGTGGTCGGCGTCGCCGTGATCGTCGGCGCGCTCACGTTCGTGCCGGACTCGCACCGGTCGGCGTCGTACGTCTTCACCGAGTTCGTCAACAACACCGGCTGGGGGAGCGGCTTCTACGTCGTGATGATCGGCCTGCTGATGGCGCAGTACACCTTCACCGGCTACGACGCCTCCGCCCATATGACGGAGGAGACCCACGACGCGGCCGTGGCGGGCCCGCGCGGGATCGTGCAGTCGATCTGGACCTCCTGGATCGCCGGCTTCGTGCTGCTGCTCGGCTTCACCTTCGCCATCCAGTCGTACGACGGCGCACTGAACTCCCCGACCGGAGCCCCGCCAGCCCAGATCCTGCTGGACGCGCTCGGCGCCACCACGGGCAAGCTCCTGCTGCTCGTGGTGATCGGTGCGCAGCTGTTCTGCGGGATGGCCTCGGTCACCGCCAACAGCCGTATGATCTACGCCTTCTCACGCGACGGGGCGCTGCCCTTCTCCCGCGTCTGGCACACGGTCAGCCCCCGCACCCGCACCCCCGTCGCCGCGGTCTGGCTGGCCGCCCTCGGCGCCCTCGCCCTCGGCCTGCCGTACCTGATCAACGTGACCGCGTACGCCGCCGTGACCTCCATCGCGGTCATCGGGCTCTACATCGCCTACGTCATCCCCACCCTGCTCCGGCTGCTGCGGGGCGACGACTTCGTCCGTGGCCCCTGGCACCTGGGCCGCTGGTCCAGGCCCGTCGGCATCGTCGCGGTGGGCTGGGTCGCGGTGATCACGGTGCTGTTCATGCTGCCCCAGGTGTCCCCGGTCACCTGGGAGAGCTTCAACTACGCGCCGCTGGCCGTCCTGGTGGTGCTCGGCTTCGCGGCCGTCTGGTGGCTGGTGTCGGCCCGACACTGGTTCCTCAAGCCGGCCGACCCGGATCACAAGGGCACGATCACGGGCGAAACCACGGACTGACCCGCCCGCTCCGGACCCGACGGGGCCCGGCACCCGATACCCGATCGGCTGCCGGGCCCGGGGAAGCTATGCTCGGGGGGTGATCCATCAAGGGCCGTTAGCTCAATTGGTCAGAGCAGCGGACTTTTAATCCGTTGGTTGTGGGTTCGAGTCCCACACGGCCTACCTGGTGCAGGGCAGGGGTACCCCTTCTGACCTGCTGATCAGCGCCCCGACCGGCTTCGGCCGGCCGGGGCGCTTCGCCTTTCCATGCCTCTTGCATGAGCGTTGCGCGGGCGGACGCTCCGGCAGCAGGCGCTACCAGCGCCGTTCTGCGGGGGACTGTTGGCTGTGAGGAGCGCTGGGCGGCGCCTGAGCGCACGTGTCCAGGGGACAGGGCGGTTCGGTGGCAGCGTGTCCAGGCCGACCACCAGGTGCGCGGGTTCTTTCGGGGCCGGCCCCACAGCCGGGCGGACCGGTTACCGCGCCAGGCGCGGGCTCTACCTGGGGCGTCACCGTGACGGAGATGTCGCGGATCTCGACAGACGAACCGGCGTTGCCGTGGACACTGACTGCTGCCTCCACACCGGCAACGAGCCCGCCCTGTGGGCCGTCATCGTCGCTGTCCCCCTCACCGTTTCTGCCTGGCAGGCGCTCGGCCGAGCCACCCACGCCGCTGATCCGGACGAAGAGCTAACGGGCGGTGGTCAAGGCGGCCACCAGAAGGCCATGGTCCAAGGCGAGCCTCTGCATGCGGGCGGCCACGTCCTGCGGGCCGAGTGCCGCCAACGCCGACAGCGCACTGAGCTTTCGGCCGGAGGACCAGACGTTGGTCGTCGGCGGCTGGAACGGCATCACGGCGATCCCCTCGGCGGCGAACGGTGCCGGGGCGAGGTAGGTCATGCCGCCGGTCCCACACACAGACGCGCGGGCACCGGTCACGGCTGAGAGGTCGGCGAGCCGCTGCGAGCGGCCTGGCCGTGAGGGCAGATGGCTGCTGGTGAGGATCTTGCCCTGCCAGCCGAGTAGGCCGAGCAGAACACGGGTGGAGATTTCGGCAACAGTGGCGGTCCTGCCGGTGCCGAAGGAATCCAGTACGTCCTCCGGGACCTCCTGCTCGATGGCGAATCCGAGCTTCGGATACTCGATGACCCGCTGGAGATCACCGACGAGCATGTCCAGGACGAGCTTCTCGTCGCCGATGGACTTCACGTAGTCGTCGAGCTCCAACGGCTCCGACGCGCAGAGCAGGTCGCCGGCCTGCATCGCGCCCCGGAGAAAGTGGCGGTCAACCGATCGCGCGCAGTGCCAGCCGCACAAGGCCCACGAGGCCTCGCCCGATCCACCCGAGGAGTCCTGTCTCCACGGCCAGCTCGGCGACCTCCAGGGCGTCTTCACCCCGATCCGACGACCGGGAACGGCACCGGGTACAGGTGCGGGGCCAACGGCGCTTCCGCGCACCGCACTTCCTGCACATCGCCATACCTTCCACTCTCCTTGTCGCCGCCCTCGATGAGCCGTTCGCGCACGGAGGGCGACGGCGTGACGAGAGACCTGCCGGCTCCCGCGCCGCCACCGGAGCCCGGTGGCGGCCGATGGCGTCTTCTCAGGCGCCGGCGGTGGTGGAGCGCCTTGAGGTCCGGCCGAGAACCCAGCGGTAGGCGGCGCCGAGCGCCAGCGCCTGGACGACGGCCCCGACGGCGACACCGGCGAAGGGCAGCGCACCGGGAAGGGCCGCGAACAGCAGCGAGGTCGGAGCGGTCACGATGAACAGCCAGACCCCGGCGAAACTGGCGTCCGCCCGCTCGACGAGGAGCGTGTCGAGGCCGACCCATACGGCGACGGCGGCCACGACGGCCAGGTAGCCCAGGGCGACGGGGTTCAGCAGGGTGTGCCGAAGGGACTGGGGCAGGCTGCGCGACGAGGCGGTCATCTCTAACTCCGATGTAGGGAAACCGTGTTGCTCGGTGTGAGGCACACGATGCCCTCGGGGCGATGACTGCGCCATGAGTACTCATACCTATGTTCGTACGGTGAAGATCGGATCGGGTTCCGGAGCGCCCCCGCGGCCCCAGGGTTCCCCCGTTCCCCGCGGCCGCGAGCCCGGTTTCCCCGCGGCCGCGAGCCGGTCGGTCCGCTCCGGGCTCAGGGGCGGGGCCAGGGGCGGCCGCCGATGCGTTCGATGTCGGAGTTGAAGCGCCGCAGGAACCCGGCGAAGGCGGAGATGTCCTCGTCGGGCCAGTCGGCCATGACGCGCTCCAGCGCGCTGACCATGCCCTCTCGTTCGGCGTCGAGGGTCCGGGTGCCTTCCTCGGTGATGCGGAACTTGCGGGCCATGCCGCCGTCCGGATCGGGGATGCGTTCCACGAAGCCGGCGCGCATCACCGCGGCGGTCTGTCGGTTGAGGGTCGAGACGTCGAGGTCGAAGGCCTCGCTCAGCTCGCCGACGGACATCGGGCCCTGGACGCGGATGCGGCTGAGCAGGACGTATGCGCTGCGTTCCAGGAGCCCGTCCTTGCGGCGGCCCTTTCTCTGGTTCAGCAGCCCGTGACGGCTGAGCAGCATCTGCTCGTACTCGACCTCTTGCGTGGCCCTGTCCATGTGCGGGCGCCTCCTGCTTCCTGCCGGGCGAGGCCGGTGTCTCTTCGTGCGGGCTCGACTTCATCGTATGTTTACGTGGAAGTGCATAGGCCACATGATGTGCATGATGCAATAGAAGTGTACGATGCCAATCTTGCCGCCGACAGACAGCAGAGGATCCTCCAAATGGAAGCCCCCCAGCCCACAGCCCGCGCAGGCGGCGTGATCACGACCCTGGCCCTGGCCGGCACCGTGGCGGCGATCATGCAGACGCTGGTGACCCCGCTCATCGCCGAGCTGCCGCGGATCCTGGACACCTCGTCCTCGAACGCGGCCTGGGTGGTCACCGTCACGCTCCTGGTCGCCGGCGTGTGCGTGCCGGTCACCGGCCGGCTCGGCGACCTCCTCGGCAAGCGCCGGATGCTGCTGGCCTGCGCCGTTCCCCTGGTGGCGGGCTCCGTGGTGTGCGCACTGGCCTCGTCCGTGGTGCCGATGATCGTCGGGCGCGGTCTCCAGGGCATGGGTATGGGTATGGTGCCGCTGGGCATCGCACTGCTGCGTGACGTGGTGCCCACCGAGAAGCTCAGCGGCTCGATCGCCCTCGTCAGCGCGTCCATGGGCATCGGCGGCGCGCTCGGCCTGCCGATCTCGGCCGCCGTCGCCGAATACACCAGCTGGCGCGTGCTGTTCTGGGGTTCCGCGGTTCTCGCGCTGGCGGTCGCCGCGCTCGTCTACGTCTTCGTCCCCGACGTCCCGGCGGGCGCCAAGGGCCAGCGCTTCGACGCGCCCGGCGCCGTCGGGCTCGCCATCGGACTGGTCTCCCTGCTGCTGGCGATCTCCAAGGGTGCCGACTGGGGCTGGGGCTCGGGCACCACGCTGGGGCTGTTCGCCGTCGCGGTGGTGGCACTCGGGTCCTGGGGGTTCTACGAGCTGCGCACCCGTGACCCGCTGGTGGACCTGCGCACCACGGCCCGTCCGCGGGTGCTGCTGACCAACATCTCCTCCATCCTGGTCGGCGTCGGCATGTACTCCTTCATGCTGATCGCCCCGCAGCTGCTGCAGTTCCCGGAGGCCACCGGCTACGGCCTCGGTCAGTCGATGCTGGCGGCCGGTCTCTGGATGGCCCCCGGCGGCGTGATGATGATG
This sequence comes from Micromonospora sp. NPDC050397, assembly GCF_044901685.1. NCBI lineage: Bacteria > Bacillati > Actinomycetota > Actinomycetes > Micromonosporales > Micromonosporaceae > Micromonospora > Micromonospora sp. NPDC050397. Next base: position 26,634 of record NZ_JBJDPS010000024.1, on the reverse strand, counting down.
ATCGTCTCGCCGCTCGGCGGGAAGCTCATCAACGCGCGCGGACCCAAGATCGCCCTGGTCCTCGGTGCGCTCGTGATCTCCGCCGGATACGGCCTCTCGCTGTTCCTCATGGGCTCCGCCTGGGGCCTGATGATCGTAGGGATCGTCATCAACAGCGGTGTCGGCCTCGCCTACGGTGCGATGCCCGCCCTGATCATGAGCTCGGTCCCGATCTCGGAGACCGCCGCCGCCAACGGCTTCAACACCCTGATGCGATCGCTCGGCACCACGATCGGGTCGGCGGTCATCGGTGTGGTGCTGGCGCAGATGACCATCGAGCTCGGTGGCTTCTCGCTCGCCTCCGAGGACGGGTTCCGAGTCGGCCTGACGATCGGCTGCGCCGTGGCGCTCGTGGCCGCCGCCGTCGCCGCGTTCATCCCGGGGCTCGCCCGGCCCGACGCCGGCGGCGACAAGGCCGGCCCGGCCACCGCCGACAAGGTCTCGGTCAAGGCCTGACCGCACCACCTGGAGCGCCCCGACCGGTCGGACCGGTCGGGGCGCTCCGGCGTTCCGGAACTTTTCTGCTGCACGGGCATTGACCGTGCGTGTGGGCGGACTTACGTTCATCGCGTTGTTCTTCGTATGTCATATATGAGACGCGATATGAGAGCCGAGAGTCGTATGCAGCCAGCCCCGGGCCCTCTCCCGTGCCGCCCCCGGCACCCGGGGAGACGCTGAGCGGCCACACGCGCCCCCCGGCGTCCACAGGCGAACGCCCCCTGCTCCGCGGCTCCTTGTGAGCTGCGGACCACCTGGACCCCGCGCTTCTCCGCAGCACACCCGCACCGCTCCACCGGTGCGGCGCCCGCAGCCCCCGCGCCGCGCCGATGAGCACCCAGAGAAGAGAGCCGACATGATCAAGCCCCGTAACAGCCGCCTGGCCGCCGCGATATCCCTGGTCTCCGCGCTGGCCCTCACCGCGACCGCCTGCGGAGACGACGGCAGCGGCATCGCCGGAGCGAAGGGGAGCGAGGGTCCGGGTACCGGGAAGATCGTCTTCTGGGACGAGAACGGCGGGGTCCGTACGGCGATCTGGAAGGAGATCATCGCCGACTTCGAGAAGGTGAACCCGGACATCGACGTGCAGTACGTGGGCATCGCCTCCACCGAGGCCCAGTCCAAGTACGACACCGCCATCCAGGGCGGCGGACTGCCGGACGTCGGAGGCGTGGGCGCCGCGATGGTCGCCGGGATCACCGCGCAGGACGCGCTGGAGCCGCTGGACGACCGGGTCGAGGCGAGCTCGCTGAAGGGCAGGCTCAACGAGGCGATGATCGAGAACGTACGCAGCGCGGCCGGGCGGGACGAGATGTACACGGTGCCGATCTCCGCCACCAACGGCGTCCTCTACTACCGCACCGACCTGTTCGAGAAGGCCGGGCTGGACGAGCCGGGTACCTGGGACGAGTTCTACAGGGCCGCGGCGAAGCTGACGGACAAGAAGAAGAACCGGTTCGGCTACACCATCCGTGGCGGCCCGGGCTCCATCGCCCAGGCGCTCGACGCGATGTACGGGCAGTCGGGGATCGAGTCGTTCTGGGACGAGTCAGGGACGAGTACCACCGTCAACGACCCCAGGAACGTGGCCGCGTTGGAGAAGTACGCCGGTCTCTACCGCAAGGCCACACCCGAGGCCGACCTCAACAACGACTTCACCAAGATGGTCGCCCAGTTCGACTCCGGCAGCATCGCCATGCTGAACCACAACCTGGGGTCGTACCAGGACCACGTCAGCTCGCTGGGAGCCGACGCGTTCCGAGGTATCCCTCAGCCCGAACTGGCCGACGGGACAAGGGTGATGGTCTCCAACCCGGTGTCCGGCCTGGGTCTTCTCAAGTCGTCCGAGAACAAGGCGGCGGCCTGGAAGTTCATCGAGTTCGCCGCGTCCCACGCCTCGAACTCCAAGTTCAGCGAGTCCGCGGGCCTCATCCCGGCCAACAAGGAAGCGGCCGAGGACCCCTGGCTCGACGAGGCGGAGACCACCAAGCTCGGTGCCGAGGCCCTGTTCTCCGGCGACACCAAGATCGTCCAGCTGCCGTACTACCTGCCCGACTGGAACACCCTGTCCAAGGCCGACAGCGAGTCCGGATTCCAGAAGGTCCTGCTCGGCAAGACGAGTGCCGAGGACTTCCTGGACGCGCTCGCCGAGAACCTCGACGAGGCGCAGGCGGAGTGGAAGGAGCAGCAGGCCGGCTGACGACCGTGCCGGCATCCGGCCCTGTGGTGCCGCCGCCCGTCCCTGCGAGGCCGGGCGGGCACGGGGCTCACGGGCCGGACGGGGTGCGGGGACGGCACTGCCGTTCCGCCCCCGCCCCGGACGGAAGGGTGCGGGACCGAAGGCGGACCGGGACATGCTCCGCGGCCGGGTTTCGGGACGGCCTGGTCAGTCCAGGCCCTCCTGCCGCAGCGCGTACATCATGAGGAACGTCCGGTAGGACTCCGCGGACACGTCCGCGCACTCGTCCGGCCGTTCGGTCCACGTCGACGTGTTGTCGAGGGCCCGCCGACAGGCCGCCTCGGCCTCTGCCTCGGACGGGATGCTGGAGATGAACGCGGCGATCAGCAGTACCACTGCGAGGACGACCACGCCGATACGGATGCGCATGGTCGTCCAACGACCGTGCGCCCGGGCCGGTCACTCGTGGCGGGGCACCCGGCGGCGGTCGATCCGACAACGGCCGGGGCCGTCCGTCCGGGCCCGTCCGCTCATTCGGAGTCGTCGGTGAACGGCGGCAGGTCCGGCTCGATGAACAGGCCGGCGTACTGCGGGCTGGGCAGCGGGGCGGCGGTGGCGGTGTTCGCCGTCGTCATCGCACTGTCGTGCTGCCGCGGGGTCGTGCGGGCAGTCGTGGTGGTCATCTCGGTGTCCTGTACGTATAGGTGTGAGGTGGGCGCCCCGTGACCGAGCCGCCGGTGCGCATGGCCGGACTGGTCCCGACCGGTACGGCGAAAGAGGAGCCGCCACCGGTGTCGCGCCGCTCCGGGGGCGTCCGGACCATCATGCGGTGCAAGCAGACTGTAACCCTCCCGGCACGGCTTTCCCCCGGAATTGCGAGCCCGGCGTGACGGTCAGTGCGGCGGTGCGGGCTCGATGTTCTGGTTTGCGTGGAAGAGGTTGTGCGGGTCGTAGGCGTGTTTGACCTTCGCCAGCCGGCCGAGATGGCCGCCGTAGGTGGCCCTGACCCGGCCCCGGCCTTCGTCTGCCCCGAGAAAGTTGACGTAAGCACCGCCCATCGAGTGCGGGTGCAGCGCCTCCCAGTAGCTTACGGCCCAGTCGCGCAGTGCCGGCGCGTTGGCCGGGTCCGGGTCGATGCCCGCGATGACACCGGACCAGACGGCGTCCCGGTAGGCCCAGGCCGTGTCGTCGGGGCCCACCCGGCCCGCGGCTCCGTCGACCGGGTACAGGTGCATGGTGGACAGGTCGGTGGGTCGGCTCGCCGCGAAGGCCGCGTGCACGTCGACCGCGTCGTCGGTGATCCCGTCGAAGAAGTCGCCCCGCCAGTACCACTGGAGTCCTGCCGGGAGCAGTGCGTCGAACATGGCCTGGAGAGCGGGGTAGGGCATCGGCGCGGTGAAGTGGAAGGCGGGCGGACCCGGTTCGTCCACCACGGCGAGCGTCTGCTCCAGAGCGGCCGGATCCGCGGTGGAGGACCAGACGACGCCGCACATCTTCCGCCCGTGGATCTTCTCGGGGAAGGGCGGAGCGGGAGGAACGGACAGCGAGGCGAAGAAGCCGTACAGGTCGTCCGGTGCCTGGGGCAGGAAGTCGCGGTACCAGCGCATCACGTCCTGGAGGAGCTCCAGCGGCCAGACGGTGATCCCGACGCCGACCGTGTCCACGGGGTGCAGCTCGAAGTCGAACGACGTGACGATGCCGAAGTTCCCGCCACCACCGCGCAGCGCCCAGAACAGGTCGGCGTTCTCGCTCGGGTTCGCGGCCACGAAACTGCCGTCGGCCAGGACCACGTCCGCGGAGACCAGGTTGTCCACCGTGAGGCCGTACTTGCGGGTGAGGTAGCCGTGCCCGCCGCCCAGGGTGAGCCCGCCGACGCCGGTCGTGGACATGATCCCCGCCGGTGTGGCCAGGCCGAACGCGTGTGTCGCGTGGTCGAGCTCGCCGAGGGTCGCGCCGGCGTCCGCCTGGGCGGTCTGGGTCGCCGGGTCGACGCGTACGCCGTCCATCGGGGACAGGTCGATCGTGACGGCCCCGTCGGCGACACCCAGGCCGGGGCCGCTGTGGCCGCCGCCGCGCACGGCGAACTCCAGACCGTGCTCACGGACGAAGTCGACAGCGGCCATGACGTCCGCCGTGTCGTGGCAGCGCACCACGGCCGATGGCCTTCTGTCGATCATGGCGTTGTAGACCGAGCGTGCCTGTTCGTACCCCGGGTCGTCCGGGCCGATGACCGGGCCGCGCAGGGCGGTCCTCATCGTCTCGAGTGTGGTGCCGTCCATGGCCGTCTCCTCGCGTGCGCGCGCCCGGCCTCCCCTGGCTCCATCTCGGCGGGTGAGGCTGCTTGCGGGCCGACGCCGGCACCTGAGAATGCCGCGCAGACGGGACCGAACACCGAATGTCGTGTCCTCCAAGCGTCCCGCCGCTCCGGGGCGCCCGCAATCGCGGAGGGCGGCGTCGGGGCCCGACTCGGAGGTCCTGTGCGGTGAGGAGACGGCCGGGAGGTCCTGCGGGAAGCGGGATCGGGCGGTCCGGCGGTCTTTGCGGATGAGGCGTCGCGCAGGCCGACTGCCCAGGTTTCGGGGTGTGTTGACGCGTCCTTCCCGTCGGCGGGCATTCCTGCCGTGCGGGGAATGGGGGAGCGGTGGCCGCAGGTGGTCGGAGCACCGCCCCGGATGGCGTAGAGTTGCAATCACAACGACGCGGGGTGGAGCAGCTCGGTAGCTCGCTGGGCTCATAACCCAGAGGTCGCAGGTTCAAATCCTGTCCCCGCTACTGAAAGACCGAGGCCCGGATCCTTACAAGGATCCGGGCCTCGGTCGTGTGCCGGAGTCGACCTCCGTGGCCGGGCTTGACCTTGACGCTACGTAAAGATCTAGCGTTTCCGGCATGGAGTGGTCCATCCAGGAAATCGCCCGTAGAGCGGGCACCACCAGCCGGACGCTCCGGCACTACGGAGATCTCGGTCTCCTCGTGCCGAGCCGCACGGGTGCCAACGGCTACCGCTACTACGACCAGGACGCGCTGGTCAGGCTCCAGCGCATCCTCCTGTTGCGGGGGCTCGGCCTCTCACTGCCCGCGATCAAGGACGTGCTGGAGGGGCAGCGGGACACCTCCGTGGCGCTCCGGGCCCATCTGCGCCTGCTGGAGCAGGAGCGCGAGCGCATCGGCCGGCAGATCGCGTCGGTGCGGACCACTCTCCACAGGACCGAGGAAGGGGAAGGGCTCATGGCCGAGGAAGTGTTCGACGGCTTCGACCACACGGTGCACGAGCAGGAGGTGACCGAGCGCTGGGGCCAGGAGGCGTACGAGCGCAGCGACCGGTGGTGGCGCGGGCTGAGCCCGGACGGGCGCGCGGGCTTCCAGGGCGCGCACGACGCCATCGCCCGGGACTACGGCGAGGCGAGGGCGGCCGGCCTGGAGCCGGGGGGCGACGAGGTGCAGGACATCGCGCGCCGCCACTGCGAGTGGCTGTCGGCGACCGCCGAGGTCACTCGTTCGTATGTGACGGGCATCGGTGAGATGTACGTCGCCGATCCCCGCTTCGGGAAGAACTACGATCGCCACGGGGACGGAACCGCCGTCTTCGTACGGGATGCACTGACGACGTACGCGCGGCGCCGGCTCTCCGACTGACCATCGGGGGACACGGGGCTCCGGTGCGCTCCTCCCACAGGCCGACGACGGGTCGCCGCACGGCGCGGCTCCGTCAGGCCGGGGTGGAGCGCTGTACCGTCCGCAGCCGTGGGCGGAGCGGGCAGGGAGTGCACAGGTGGGGAAGCGGGACGTACGAGGGCGAGGTCGAGCCGAGGGGAACGCGCGCGCCCGGAGGCTCGTGCGCCTGCTGCCCACCCTCATGATCGCCGTCGGAGTGGTCTTCGACCTCGCGACCCCGACCGCGGTGTCCGCCGTTCCGCTCTTCGCCGCGGCCCCGCTGATCGCGGCCCCCTTCTTCTCGTTGGCCGCCACCATCCGCACAGGGGTGGCCGCGACCCTCGTGGTCCTCGTCATCCGGGTCTCCGACGGCGTGCTCGCCAAGGTCGTGCCGATCACCGACCTGCTGACCCTGATCACCGTCGCCGCGCTCTCCCTCGTCATCAACCGCGTCGTGTGGCGCGGCAACGAACAACTGGCCTCGGCGCGGGTCATCGCGGAGACTGCGATGCGCGCGGTGCTCCCGGTACCCGAGGACCGGATCGGCGGGCTGCTGGTCGCGGCGCGGTACGAGGCGGCGCAGGCGGACGAGTTCGTCGGCGGAGACCTGTTCGCCGTCGCGGACACGCCCTTCGGGGTGCGGCTGGTCGTCGGGGACGTACGGGGCAAGGGGCTGGACGCCGTGGCGGCGGTGGCCGTCGTGATCGGGGCGTTCCGTGAGGCCGCCGAGCAGGAGCGGTCGCTGGAGGGAGTGGTCCAGCGGCTGGAGAGGGCGCTCGCCCGGGAGAGCTCGCGGCGTGGCGGGCTCGACTCGATGGAGGGGTTCGTGACCGCCGTGCTCGCCGAGATCCCGGTGGGTTCGGACATGCTGAGGGTGATCAACCGCGGCCACCCCGAGCCGATCGTGCTCCACGCGGACGGTGCGCTGGACGTGCTGACGCCGACCGAGCCCGCGTTGCCGCTCGGTATGGGCCTCGACGCCTGGCCGGACCGTTCGGACGAGTGGGCTCTGCCGTCCGGGGCGACGTTCCTGGCGTTCACCGACGGGCTTTCGGAGGCCCGGGACGCGAGGGGGGTCTTCTACGACCCGGCGGCCCGGCTGCGCGGCCGGCTCTTCCCGGGACCCGAGGAACTGCTCTCCGCGCTCACCGACGACGTACGGCTGCACACGGGCGGCCGGTCGACGGACGACCTCGCGCTCCTCGCGGTGGGGCGGCCGGCGCGGGGGCAGCCCGCACGGCGGAGGACGGTGAAGATCGTGGGGCGGGATCGTGAATGACCGTCCACGACCGTCCGTGGTCGAAGGGTGCCGCTGCGCATAACATTTGACGCAACGTCAGAAAATGTTATGGAGCTGATGGGCGCTCAACTCGTCCGGTTGGGGTCGATTGGTCCCTGAAAGTCCAGGCCCGAGTCGTGAAAGATCTGTGGGAACAGCTTGGAATCGGACCCGAGTGTCTATTAACGTTCGATAACGCAGCGCGGTTGTCCCAGTCGTCGCCAGAGGCGGCACCGTGCGCAGCGCTTAATCCCGCAAGGGAACCGGGGAACCATTTACTTGGGGTGAATCAGACACCTGAGTCCTGTGAGGGACGAAGGCGTCCGTAGGAGACCTTCCTGCTCCGAACCCGTCAGCTAACCCGGTAGGCGAGAAGGAAGGAAAGGAGCGCGCCCACGTGGCGTCAAATCAGCCTGCCCCCGAGGCTCCGGCACCCTTCAGGACCGGCGGTCCCGGTGAGGACGGCAGGACGTGGGAGGAATGGAACCCCACCGAGGACTCCCTCCGCCCCGTACGCGGTAGGCATCGCGTAGCCAAGCAGCGTGGCTTCGCCCGCAGCTCCACGGTCCTCGGCGTCGGTGTCATCGCGGCCGTCGGTGCGGGCGGCATGGCCTCCGCGCAGAGCAAGCCGCCGGTCTCCATCTCTCTTCCCGATTCCATCGCGGACAACCTTCCCGATGCCAAGTCCCTGCCCGGCGTGGGCGCGTTCATGTCCGCCGACCAGGCCAAGGACGCGGTCACCGGGGCCTCCCCGCTCACCACCGCCGGCATCACGGCCGCCGAGGCCGAGTCGGGCACCACGGACGCCGGCGAGGCGCTGCGCGCCCGCATCCTCCAGCAGGCCGAGCAGCAGCAGGCCGGGGCCGAGGCCGAGGTCAGGGCCGCGGAGGAGAAGGCGGCGGCCGAGGAGGCCGCGGCCCAGGCGGCGAAGCAGCAGAGCGCCGCCGAGGCGAAGGCCGCCGCGAAGAAGAAGGCGGCCGAAGAGGCGGCGGAGAAGAAGGCCGAGGCCGAGCGCCTCGCCAAGCTCGCCGCCAGCTACGCCATTCCGACCTCGTCGTACACCATCACCTCGACCTTCGGCCAGTCCGGCTCGATGTGGTCCTCCGGCCACCACACCGGGCTGGACTTCGCCGCTCCGACCGGCACTCCGGTCAAGGCCGTGCACAGCGGTACCGTCAAGTCGGCCGGCTGGTCCGGTTCGTACGGATACCGCACGGTGCTGGAGCTCGACGACGGCACCGAGGTCTGGTACTGCCACCAGTCCTCGATGGACGTCACCGCCGGCCAGAAGGTCAGCACCGGTGACACCATCGGCCGCGTCGGCGCCACCGGCAACGTGACCGGCCCGCACCTGCACCTGGAGATCCACACCGCGGACGGCTCGGGCATCGACCCGATGGGCTGGCTGCGCGGCAAGGGCCTCTCGGTCTGAGCGCCCGCGCCGGCACACGGCGCACCGAAACCCCGGCGGCCCTGGCGCACAACCCCCCGACGTCAGGGCCGCCGGCCTGTCCGGACGGCTGCCCGCGCCGGTGGCGGACCTCGGACCGACCGGGGAGCAGCGGGCCGAGCCGACCGCCGTATCGGCCTGTGGTCCGGGCCCCGACGGTTCCCGTCCGAGGCCCGGCCCCGGCGGGAGGGGAGAGCTCAGGACGGCGGTGCCTGTGTGGGCGGAGCGGATCGGCTGCCGTCCTCCAGGTAGGGGTTGTAGCCGCCGTAGTGGCGGTGCGGTGCGGGGATCCGCTGCGGAGCGGGCCCGCCGTAGGTCTGCCGGCGTGGGAACTGCGGTTGCGGCCCGTGAGCGCGCATCCGGCCCGTGGTGCGTGCCGCGAACGTCAGGGCGGGACCCGCGACCTCCCGGCGCTGCCAGAGGTGGTGCAGCAACTCCTGCTCCCGGAGGGCGAAGTCGGCGTCCGCGCCGTCGTGGCGGGCCCGCCGGCGCAGCATGGCCAGGGACGTCGCGAACGACTCGTACTCCGCGACCGCCCGTGCGGCGGCCCTGCCCCGTGCGCGGTCCGGGCCCCCGCTGTGCCAGTGCCTGGCCATGTCGCGGGCCACGCCCCGCGCCCGCATCGAAGCCAGGGCGAACGGCTCGGCGGGGGTGAGCCAGCCTGCCGCCGCGTACACCGGCAGCTCCGTGGAGAGCGTCCGGAGCTCCCGCTGCCGTGACCAGACGGCCAGCCAGGTCACCAGGCCGAAGCACGGCACCATGAACGCCCCGTACACCGCGTAGAAGCCGTACGGGCCGAAGGACGACGAGCCGTTCCACAGGGCGTGCATGCCCATGGCGAGGGCGAGTCCCAGCAGCGGCAGCACGACCCGGCGCACCCGGTGGCGCGCACCGCCCAGTGCGGCGATCCCGAAGCCGATGCCGGAGAGCACCGTGAACAGGGGATGCGCGAAGGGGGACATGACCACGCGAACGAAGAACGTCCCGGCCGTCAGGGACGCGAGGCCCGTGGTCCCCAACTCCTGGTCCTCGCCGAAAGCCTGCCCCAGGTAGAGGATGTTCTCGGTGAAGGCGAAGCCGGTCGCGGTGAATCCGGCGACCACGATGCCGTCGACGACACCGCCGAACTGCCGTCTGCGGAAGAGGAAGATCAGTAGAACGGCCGCCCCCTTCGCGCACTCCTCGACGACCGGGGCGATCACCGTGGCGCCGAGGGTGTCGGCGCTCGCCGGGTCCGCGGTGGCCGTCGCTATCCAGCGGGTCGCGAAGGAGTTGGCGATGATCGCGACGAGCGCGGCGGCGCACGCCCCCCAGGCGAAGGCGAACAGCAGGTTCCGCCACGGCCCGGGCTCGACCCGGTCGAGCCACCGGAACGCCGCCATCAGCAGCGGCACGGGCAGCACGGCCAGGCCAAGACCCACCAGGAAGCCCTCGGTGCCGGTCTGTTCACGCACCAGGGCCAGGATCACCAGCCCGCAGAGCGCGAGCACGCTGATCACCGCGCCGGCGCGGAAGGCCTTGCTGCGCCAGACCATGCCGACGCGGCGCGGCCGGTAACGCCACTGGCCACGCTCCGGGACGGCACCCAGGTACTCGTCGAGCCGCTGCTCCTCGAGTACCGGGACGGCCGGCTGCTGGTGCTGCACGAACCCCTCGGACACCTGATGACCCTAACGAGGGGGACCGACAGCCCGCCACGGTGCGGTGGCCGGTGACAACCGTCGGCGGCTGATCAGCGACGGGTGAACAGCACGTCGCGCACCACGTGTCCCTTGTCCAGGCCCTGCCCCTCGAAGCGGGTCAGTGGCCTGAAACCGGGCCGGGGCGCGTATCCGCCGTCGTCCTGCGTGTTCTCGTACAGGGGGTGCGCCGTCAGCACTTCCAGCATCTGCTCGGCGTACGGCTCCCAGTCCGTCGCGCAGTGCAGGACCGCGCCCGGCTTCAGGCGCTCCGCCACGAGGTCGAGGAACTCCGGCTGGATCAGGCGCCGCTTGTGGTGCCGCTTCTTGGGCCAGGGGTCGGGGAAGTACACCCGGAGCCCGTCCAGCGCCGCGGGCTCGAGCATCTCGCGGAGCAGGATGATCGCGTCGCCGTTGGCGACCCGGACGTTGGACACCCCCGCCCGGTCGGCGAGCCCGAGCAGATTGCCCTGTCCCGGGGTGTGCACGTCGACGGCCAGGATTCCGGTGCCGGGGTCGTCGGCGGCCATCTGCGCCGTGGCCTCGCCCATGCCGAAGCCGATCTCCAGGACCACCGGGAGTCCGTCGAACAGGGTGGGGAGATCGAGGACACGGAGGCCGTCGATGTCCAGGCCCCACTCGGGCCACAGGCGCTTCAGGGCGTCCTCCTGGCCGGGGGTCACCCTGCTGCGGCGCGGCTGGAAGCTCCGGATCCTGCGCTCGTGGTGCGAACCGGCGGGGTCGGCCGCGGGACCGCCGGGGAACCGGGGCTCCTGGCGGAGCCTGCGCTGCCGTTCGAAGGCGGCGTCACGCAGCGCTCGGGCCTCCGCATCCGCTTCGGTGCCGCCGGGTGACCGGGCGCCCCGACCGGGCGACGGGGCGGGCGAACGGGGCGTGTCGCCGGGCGTCTCCGGAGTGGGGCCGGGCGTCTCTGGGGTGGGGTTCACAGGCTCAGACACAATGACCCGATTCTACGGCGGGCGGCGTCCATCCCGTCGCGCGTGCCCGTACGAGGGCCCGTCGCGCCACCTCCCTCCCGATGGGCAGGCAGGCGGTGGCCGCGGGTGACGGGGCGTTCAGCACGTGCACGGTGTGCGGGGCGTCCCGGATCAGGAAGTCGTCCACCAGCGTGCCGTCCCGCAGGACCGCCTGAGCCCTGACCCCGGCCGGGGACGGCCGCAGATCGGCCTCCGTCACCTCGGGCAGCAGCCGCCGCACGGCCCGGGTGAACGCCCTCTTCGACAGGGACCTGTGGACCTCGCCCGCCCCGTACCGCCAGTGCCTGCCGGCGATCCGCCAGGAGCCCGGCCAGGCCAGGGTGGCGGCCAGCTCCCGTGGGTGGACGACCGTGTGGCCGTACCCCTCGCGGGCCAGTGCCGGCACCGCGTTCGGCCCGACGTGGACCGTGCCGTCGACGCCCCGGGTCAGGTGCACCCCGAGGAAGGGGAACGCGGGGTCGGGCACCGGGTAGACGAGCCCGCGCACCAGCTCGGGCCTGGTCAGCTCGTAGTACTCCCCGCGGAACGGCACGATGCGCGCGCCCGGGTCGTCGCCCGCGAGCCGGGCCACCCGGTCGCTGTGCAGCCCCGCGCAGTTGACGAGCACCCTGGCCCTGACCACCTGGCCGTCCGCCGTGCGCACCGCCACGCCCCAGGGCCGCCGGTCGACCGCGACCACCTCCGCGCCGTAGCGGACGTGTCCGCCCGCGGCGCCCGTCTCGGCGGCGAGGCGCACGGCGACCGCGGTGAAGTCGCACACCCCCGTCGTGCCGACCCGGATCGCCGCGAGGCCGCGCACCCGGGGTTCGTACTCCGCGATCTGGGCCGGGCCGAGCTCCCTGACCGGCAGTCCGTGCGCCCTGCCGCGCTGGACCAGGGCGTGCAGCCGGGGCAGCTCGTCACCGGTGGTCGCCACGATCAGCTTGCCCGTCACCGCGTGCGGGATGCCGTGCTGCGCGCAGAAGTCCACCAGCTCGGCCGCGCCCCGCACGGCGTAGCGCGCCTTGAGCGAGCCCGGCGGGTAGTAGATACCGCTGTGGATCACCCCGCTGTTGCGCCCGGTCTGATGGCGGGCGGGGCCCCACTCCTTCTCCAGCACCGCGACCCGGGTGCCGGGCGCGGTGCGCGTGATCGCGTACGCCGTCGACAGACCGACGATCCCGCCACCGATCACCAGCACATCGCAGTCGTACGCCGCGTGCGTCGTCATCACGCCACCTCCCACCCCGATAGTGCACTGACCCACTGACAACGGGCTCAAACCAGGGACGGCCGAGGTGTGGCGGGCGGATGCGCCTACCGGACGGGCATACCGGGGCGATCCCGGTGGAGCGTCACGCCGGGGAGACGAGAAGCGGGCGTGCCCGTTCGCGCAGCTCGGCCACGCGCGGCTCGTCGCCGTACGGCTCCAGGCGGTGCAGCAGGTCGCGCACGTACTCGTTGGTGCGGGCCGAGGAGATGCGTCCGGCCACCTCCACCGCCCGTGTCCCCGCCGCGCAGGCCGCGTCGAGGTTGCCCGACTCGAGTTCGGCGACGGCCGACACGACGAGCCGCAGCCCGTGCGAGCGGACGAACTCGTCGGTGGGCCTCGACAGGGCCTGCTCGGTGAAGCGGCGGACCTGGCGGGGCGCCTTGAGGTCGCGGTAGCACTCCGCGGCGTCGGCGGCGAAGCGGTCGTACGAGTAGAAGCCGAGCCACGACGGGTCCGAGTCACCGGTCCTGGACCGCTCCAGCCAGCTCTCGGCGGCCCTGAGCGCGGCCCCCGCGGCCGGTGCGTCGCCGGCCTTGGCGTGGGCGCGCGCCTCGACCAGCCGGAAGAAGCTCATGGTCCTGGCGGTGGCGAGTCCGCGATTGCGCTCCACGGCGGCCTGCGCGAGGTCCACGCCCTCGTCGGCGAAGCCCCGGTAGGTGGCCTGCAGGGACATGGACGCCAGGACGTATCCGCCCAGGGGTACGTCGGCTGCCGCACGGGACAGGCGCAGCGCCTGGATGTAGTAGCGCTGGGCGGCCTCCTGCTGGCCGGTGTCGAAGGCCATCCACCCGGCGAGCCTGGTCAGCTCGGCGGAGGCGCCGAAGAGCGCCCGGCCCACCTCGTCGCTGTACGAGCCCAGGAGGAGCGGCGCCGCGTCGACCCGTAAGCACTCCGGGACCATGGAGGAACGCCAGTCGCCGCCGCCGTACTTGGAGTCCCAGCGGCGCGCGTCCTGGGCCGCCTCGCGCAGCTTGGTCACGTCGCTGTGGCCGACCCGCAGCGGCGACACGCCCGACGCCGAGTCAGGTCCCGGCTGGACGGGGATCCCGCCCCCCTGCGCCCCGGGTGCGCCCTCCGGGCCGAGGACCGAGGCCTGGGCCGCGGTCGAGTCGCGGGCCACCGACGGATCGGCGGGTGTTATGAGCCACCGCGACGCGGGCGTCGCGTAGGCGCTCACCGCGAAGGAACCCGCGAGCGACTGCCAGATCCCGCCGCCTCCCCGCCGGCCCACGAGATCCAGCCGGTAGAGATCGGTCGCCGAACGCACCGCCTCGCCCACGTCGCGCGGGAACGCGAGGCCGACCTCGGGCGCCGGATCGGCGTCGGCCAGCCCGATCTCGTGCAGCGGGACGGGACGGCCGAGCTTGGCCCCTATCGCCGCGGCGATCAGATGAGGTGCCGCACCCTGCGGCACCATGCCCTTGGCGACCCAGCGGGCCACCGAGGTCTTGTCGTAGCGAAGGGTCAGACCGCGCTGCGCTCCGAGGTCGTTGACCCGCCGGGCCAGCCCGGCGTTACTGATTCCCGCGAGGGCGAGAACCGTGCCGAGCTTCTCGTTCGGCCCGCGTTGCTCCCTGGACATGAGCCACCCCTCGACACACAGACGGCCGCCGCGTCACCGTCGGGCGCGTGGCATTCGTACCGTGTCCTCCCCAGGTACGCTCCCGGGCACTCCGGCCGCACACGCATTTGGCCAGGCCCCGTGGAATATGCCGCCCCGCTGAGAACATTGGTAAACCCAGCGTAGTTCGCCGCATCCCTACCGTTAAGGGGCAGACCTCCGTATGGCGGGAATGTTGTCCGTGCGGGCGGGTGCGTCCCGGCCGTGCTCCTGGTGTGTGGCCGTGCGCCCGGCCGTGCGCTCTCGCCCGGCCGAATCGCAAGCGCTTCGATGGGTCCTGCGTGGGTCGGCCCGCTGAACTGGACTCGGTGGGCTGGGGGAGACCGCCGCCCCAATCCCCGCGGGCGGCGAACCGGTCCGGGAGGTGACGAACACCTCCCGGACCGTGCGCCGCACGGTGGTTCGGGGGAGTGGACGTGCGGGCCGGCGCACCGGGGGGATGCGCCGGCCGGTACGTCCGCGTGCACCGGCGAACCGTCCCCAGGCGCCGCCGCGCGACCGTGCGCGGGCCTGCCGGACCTCCGCCCGGCATGGCGCGAGGAGCCTCCCTGGCCTGTCGGAGGAAGCGAAACACGCGGTTGCGTCGAGTTCGCAGAATGGCTGAATCGCAGCGGTCGGGCCGGAGGCCGGGGAGCGGTCCGACTATGGCCGGATTGCGTCTGTTCCGTGCCCGGCCGGGGCTGGGCCCGCTTTCGGGGCCGGCCGCCGTAACTCCTTTGAACCGTACAAGTGTTGCGCCGGCGGCCCATGCGGCGTGGCCAGGTCTTTGCCAGGGGCGCATGCGGGGCCGGTGTGCGCCGCCGTACCCCCTCCAGGGCGCCCTTGTCGTGGCAGCATGTCCCGCGACGGCGTCCGTGTGTCCTGGTGCGCCGTTTCGTCCACAGCCTGTGGAGGCGGCGATGCGTTGGTTGGTGGGGTGGAGCAGTATCGCCGCCAGATTCGGCACCGTGGGCGCGGTCGGCCATCACGGTGACGGGCGCACCGTCCACCCGGTGGGTTCCCAACTCCTCTGGGGAGACCCGGATCCCCTGTGGGCCGTGGGCGACTGGCGCCCCGACGAGATCCGCATCATCACGGCGGCGACCCCCGAGGGCGCGCCCACCGCGCGCCTCGCCGTGCTCGGCTGCTGCGGTGCCACCGACGAACAGCTGCGTATCGGCCTGCTGGCCGCCCGTGGCGGGGCGCTGCGCCATCTCACCGCATGGCCGGGCAGTTACACGGCCGTCGTGCAGATCGGCCGCCGCATCACCGTCGCCGGAGACCTCGCGGGGGCACGCCCCGTCTTCCACACGCCCTGGGCCAACGGCACCGCGTACGCCACCGCGGCCCTCCCGCTCGCCGACCTCATCGAGGCGCAGCTCGACATCGGTCACCTGGCGGCGCTGCTGGCCTGCCCCGAGACACCCGAGGCGCTGGGTGACGGCACCCCGTATGCGGGGGTGCGGCGTGTCCCGCCCGGGCACGCCCTGATCCTGCGGGAGGGATCGCGCGAGATCACCGGGTACGAGGCGGTCGCCTCGCTCGCGGTGGCTGCCCCGCAGACCGACCCGGTGAGCGCCGTCGAGGGCGTGCGGGACGCGCTGGTCGACGCCGTACGAGCCCGGCTGACGGCCCCGCGCCATGCCCCGGGGACCCAGCCGCCCGACCCCGGGCCCGTCCCCGGGATGGGTCCCGCCGAGCGTCGCGCGGCGCGTGGGGCGCCGGTCCCCGGCATCGGTTCGGACCTCTCCGGCGGCAGCGCCTCGGCCACGCTCGCGCTGCTGGCGGCAGGGCTGCCGGGGCTGCCGGGCACGGTGCTGGGCCATGGCACGGGGGCCGGTGAGCGGCTCCTCGCCGTCACCTTCAACGACCTCTCCACGCAGGGCCACGAGGACGAGATGGAGCGGGCCCGAGTCATCGCGGCCAACCCGCGTCTGCACCATGTGGTCGTCGCGGCGGGTGAGGAGGCCCTGCCGTACGCGGCGCTGGAGAGCGGGCCCCTCACCGACGAGCCCGCGCCCTCCCTCGTCGTGGCCGAACGCCACCGCAGACGGCTCGCCGCCGGCAGCGCGGACCACTTCGTGGGCGACGGCGCCCGTCAGGTCCTGGACGCGCACCCCGCCCGGCTGGCCGACCTCCTCATGGACCGGCGCAGACGCCACCTGCTGCGGCCCGTGGCCGCGCTCGCCCGGGCCGAAGGGCCCTCCACCCACTCCCTGTTCGTCCCGCTGGTCGTCTACCGCGCCGCCCGGCGGCTGGCCAGGACGTCGTACCGCACCGGGCTCGAGACGGCGGCGTCCCTGCTGCCCGAGGCCAACCGTGACCTCCCCGGACCCGACACGCCCGCCGACGCCTCGCTCGCCTCCCTCACCTGGTCCCGGCCCGGTCCCGCCGCGCGCTGGCTCACCGGTGAGGCACTCGCGGAAGTATCGGTTCGCCTTCAGGAGGCCGCGATCCGGCCCGCCTCGGTCCAGCGTCCGGGCGAGGCCCGAGCCCGTGCCGCACTGGCACGGCACGCCGCCGACCAGCGGATCCTGGAGCAGGCCGCCGAGATCCGCAGCCAGCGGCTGCACGCGCCCTTCCTCGACAACCAGGTCGTACGGGCCGCCCGCGCCCTCCCCGAATCCCTACGGGTCCAGCCGGGCGCCAGGGCCGCGATCCTGCGCCGGGTGCTCGCGGGCGCCGGCATCCACGAGCTGCCGCCCGGGTGGGGCACCCCGTCCCAGGCCACCTCCACCGCGGCGGGCCGGCTCGGCCTGCGCGCCGCCCTCCCGGAACTGATCTCCCTCTTCGACGCCCCCCTGCTCGCCGACGCGGGGCTGATCGAGGCCCGCGTCGTACGCAAGGCCCTGCGTGCGGCGTCCGAGGGAGAGCCCCTTCCCCTGGACGGTTTGGCCGAGCTGGCGTCCACCGAGCTGTGGCTCCGCCGCCTGGTCACCCGCCGGGGCACCTGCTGGACGGGCACGGCGGCCCCGCGCCAGCGGGCGGTGGCCGGCGGCGTGGTCCCGGCCCGCCGGACGCTCCAGCCGTGACGGGCCTTCCGGACGCGACCGCGCGTCGGGGGGAGGCGCGGGGACTGCGCGACCGGCTGGGTGGGTGAGCGGGCGTACGCCGACGAGCGCGGCGCAGGGCGCGACACGACCCCGCACGACGTCCCCGAGCCGACTCGGCGCCACCGGATGGCCCGACGGTCCCACCGGGTGGCCCGACGGCCTCACCGACCGGCTCGGAGGCTGCACCGGAGAGCTCAGCGGCAGCTGATCCGGGACTGAGCCCAGTCGGCCAGTGCCACCCCGCCGAACGCCCCCGAGGGCTCCACGACGAGCCGGATCGTCTTCCGTCCCTCGATGCCGACGCTCGCCGGTGCGGCGGGGTCCCCGCTCCGGAGTACGGGAGACCGCCACAGCCGCGCTCCGTCGCCGTCGCCGTCGTACACGGAGAAGCGCACCGCGCCGAGTACCGGCGTCAGGTCGTCGACCCCGACCATCGCCTCGTAGCGGGTGCACGTCCGGTTCAGCTGGACGGTGACCGACGAGCGGGAGGGCGCGGTCACGCCGTGGGCGTAGGTCTCGGAAGCGATCGACAGCCCGCTGCGCTGCCAGAACACGCCGGTGCTCCGGCCGAGCAGGATCTCGGGCCCCGTGTGGTCCCCGAGGACTGAGTACGCCAACCGGTTCACCTGGTAGACGTCCGGTGCGGGCGGCACCGGCTCCTCGGGGGCGGGCTTCGACGGCGCCGGTGCGGGCGGTGCCGGCCGGGTGGGCGTGGGTGTGGGCTCCGGAGCGGGCTGCGTCGGGGCCGGTGTGGGCTTCGCGGCCCGTGCCGGTGTCGTGCTCGGCCCGGGGGCGGGCGGTGGTTCGGGTGCGGCGGGAGGCTCGGGCTTCGGGGCCGGCTTCGGCGGTGGCTCGGGCGCCGGTACCGAGGGAGCGGCCGCCGGTGGCTTCGCCACCGGGCGCTCCTCCGGCGCCGGGTCCTCGCCGGCCAGCGCCCACACCAGTCCGGCCGCGGCAGCCACGGCCACCGCGGCGGCGATCCCGGCCTTGAGTGGTGCGCCGAGCCCCTCCGACGCGGCGGCCCCGCCCGCCGTACCGCCGCCCGACACGCTTCCGGTGGCCGCGGCGGCGGCTCCGGCACCGGCCGCACCGGCCGCTCCGCCGGCGACGATGCCGGCGGCCTTGAGGGTGTAGCCCGCGGCGAACCATCCGATGACGGCGACCGGGAGCAGAGCGGGAATCCCGGCGTTCACACGGTCCAACTCGCCTGCGGCGATGCGGCACTTCGCGCACTCGCCCAGATGTTTGCGCAGTCCGCGTTCGGCCCGGGTCCGAAGACCGCCCCGGGCATGGGCGCCCAGCCGGTCGGCGTACCGCGCGCAGTCTCCGCCGGTCGTCAGCGACTGGCTCACATGGGCCTGCAGATACGCCTGCTTGAGCCCTTCGCGTGCCCGCACGGCCAGGACGGCGGTGGCGTTGGCGGTCAGCCCGAACAGCGGGGCTACCTCGCTCGGCGACTCCTCCTCCACCGTGGTGTGCCACAACACGGCCTGCCAGCGCTCCGGCAGACTGCGGAACGCCTGCATGGCCATCGACCGGTCGGCCTCGTGCATGGCCAGCACATCGGCCCCCAGATCGAGGGTGTCGGTCTCCGACAGCGCACTGGAGCGGGTGGCCTGCGCGGCGAACACGGCGAAGTCGTCGACCAGGTGCTCGCGCTTCGCGCTCTTCGTCCACGCCGCGGCGACATGCCGGACAGCGGTCATGAGGTAGGCCCGGACGGCCTCCTCCGGCCCCTTCCCGCCGCGTACCGCCTGCAGGGTCCGTGCGAACACCTCGGCCGTCAGGTCGTCGGCGGTGTGCGCGTCCCGGCAGCACGTACGGGCGTAGCGGCGCACCGCTCCCGCGTGGCGCCTGAACAGCTCTTCGTAAGCCTGGTCGTCGCCTGTGCGCATCCCCTGGATCAACTGCCCGTCGGAGGGCCCGAGATCGGCGGACCCGGCCCGTCCCGCGCGCTGCAGCGGGACCGCGTACGCGGGGTCGGACTCCGCGTCGGGCTCGGCTTCGGGCTCGGGGTGCGCGCCATCGTCGGCGGGCGCCCAGGGGCCGGGGAGTACGGTGCCGCCCCCGGCGGAGTCCTCCGACCGGCCGGACCTGTGCCGGCCCGGCACCTGACCGGCTGACCGCTCGGCAGCCGAACCGCCGACCTGACCGCCGGTCCCCGTTCCACTGCCCTTGCCCGCGGCGGCGTTACCGCCGGCCGACTCGTTCTGCTGCGCGTCACCACTCATCGCGGAGCCCCCGTATGTGCACCCTCGGACCCAAAATACCGGGGGCAACAGTGCCACAGAGCAACGCAGCTACGAACTTTGAGCAGAGGCAACCACTCGTCCGGGGTGTCTTCCCCCGTAAGAGCGGCGTGACAGCACTCCTCGGGGGAAGAAGCGACGCCCGTGCCGGATCGGACGCCTCCGTGTCCGACCTCGACTCCCCGGCCCGACGACGCCCGGCCGGTGGGGACTTCTCCACCGGCCGGCGCGCCCGGACGGCCGCCGTCGACGCGGGACGGGATGCGTCTACGCGGGACGGGAGCGGAGCCCCTCCAGCAGGATGTCCAGCAGTCGGGCCGAGGCGGCGGCCTGGTGGGCGGGATCCGGCAACGCCGGTGCCGCAGTGGCGATCACCAGCAGCACGTCGGCCACCGTCACGTCGCCGCGCAGCTCTCCCGACTCGCGGGCCCGGTCCACCAGACTGCCCACGACCTCGAGCAACTCAGCCGCTCCCGGGGCGTCGTCCAACGCCTCCACGGTGCCGGAGTGCTGCTCGGCCACCCGGAGACCGTGCTGCTCCAGACCCTGCCGCTGATGCGGGACGCGTGTCTCGCCGTCGCCAGTGACCTGGCCCGGTATCGCGTCCGCCTCCTCGGCCTCCGCACCGACCCGCAGAACCTGCGGCGGCAGCAGCCGCCCCGCGCCCGAAGCCACCGAGGTCCGCAGGAAGCGGGAGAGCGCCGACCACGGCTCCTCCTCCTGCCCGAGGGCCGACCGCGCCTGATCGGTCAGCCGCGCGGTCTCCTCCTCGGCTATCCGGCGCACCAGCACGTCCTTGCTCGGGAAACGCCGGTAGACCGTGCCGACGCCGACCCGTGCGCGGCGTGCCACGTCCTCCATCGGCGCGCCGTAACCCAACTCGCCGAACACCTCACGCGCCGCACGCAGGACGTGTTCGAGATTGCGCTGTGCGTCCACGCGGAGCGGCACCGAGCGGGGAGCGTTCCCCGCCGGCCCGATCCCACCGACCGCCGTGCCGACCGCCGCACCGACCACAGGCACGGGGTTCATCGGCCCGTGCCCCTCGGCGACAGTGGTGGCAGCACTCTGCCCATGCAAATCCTGAATGTGCATAACTTCCCCCGGTTATGACGTCTCCCCCCGGAGACTTCCCGCCCTGTCCGCCGGTGTGTGGACCTCAGTCCGATTCCGACACCCCGACGGGGTACGAACATAGTTGAGCCCGGGTCAATTCAGAAGGGGGTAGTTCCGCACGGAGCGCCCCCCGATCGGAGCAAGGACCGGTTGGGCCCCGATTCGCCCCCCACGGGCCCACCTGTCCGCCGCACCTGACCTGCGAAGCTGCGGAGTCGCCGGGTGGCCGGGTCCCGACCCGTGATCGAAGAGCTCCGGTCACACAATTTGTCGGGCCTGTGGACAAACTCCGGAGTCCGTTGCGTCATGGGAAGGTGATGGCACCAGATTCCCGGGAGACATCCCCCGGCACCCGGCCAAATGTGCGCATTCTCGTCGTCGGCGGCGGCTACGTGGGGATGTACACCGCTCTGCGTCTCCAGCGGAAGCTGCGGCAGAGACTGAGAAGCGGCGATGCCGAGATCGTGGTGGTCACGCCCGAGCCCTACATGACCTATCAGCCGTTCCTGCCCGAGGCGGCCGCGGGCTCGATCTCACCGCGCCACGTCGTCGTGCCGCTGCGCAGGGTCCTGAAGGACTGCAAGATCGTCATCGGCGAGGCGGAGCGCGTGGACCACGCCAAGCGCACCGCGACGGTGACGACGCTCGCGACCGGCGAGGACGGCACCGGCGCCGTCGAGATCCCGTACGACGAGATCGTCATCGCCCCCGGATCCGTCTCGCGGACCCTGCCGGTCCCCGGCCTCGCGGACTTCGGCATCGGTTTCAAGACCGTCGAGGAGGCCATCGGCCTCCGCAACCACGTCATCGAGCAGATGGACATCGCCTCGGCGACCAGGGATCCGGCCGTCCGTGACGCGGCCCTCACCTTCGTGTTCGTCGGCGGTGGATACGCCGGCGTCGAGGCGCTGGCCGAGCTCGAGGACATGGCCCGCTACACCTCGCGGTACTACCACAACATCAAGCCCGAGGACCTGAGATGGATCCTCGTCGAGGCGACAGGGCGCATCCTCCCCGAGGTCGGCGAGGCCATGGGCAAGTACGCGGTCGGGGAGCTGCGCGGCCGCAACATCGACGTACGGCTCGACACCCGCCTGGAGAGCTGCGAGAGCCGGGTCGCGGTGCTCAGCGACGGCTCGCGCTTCCCGACACGCACCCTGGTGTGGACCGCGGGTGTCAAACCGGCACCCCTCCTCGCCGCCACCGACCTGCCCCTCACCGACCGCGGCCGGATCCGCTGCACCGCCGCGCTCTCCGTGGATGGGGCCCCGCACGCCTGGGCGGCGGGCGACGCGGCCGCCGTGCCGGACCTCACCTCGTCCGAACCGGGCTCGGAGACCGCGCCGAACGCCCAGCACGCGGTGCGGCAGGCCAAGGTCCTGGCGGACAACATCGTCGCCACGCTCGCCGGGCGTCCGACGGAGGACTACCGGCACTCCTACGCCGGATCAGTCGCCTCGCTGGGCCTGCACAAGGGCGTGGCGCACGTCTACGGCCGCAAGCTCAAGGGGTACCCGGCCTGGCTGATGCACCGCGTCTACCACCTGAGCCGGGTGCCCACGTTCAACCGGAAGGCACGTGTCCTTGCCGAATGGACGCTGGCCGGACTGTTCAAACGCGAGATCGTGTCCCTCGGATCGCTCGAACACCCGCGCGCCGAATTCGCCCTGGCCGCCCGGGGACACGCTCACCCGGAGCCCCCCGGGGCCACCCCGCCCAAGGACGAGGAACCACCGCGCACGTCCGGTTGACCCCAGGGCGCGCGCCCGCACCCCGACCCGTGGACCGACATGCCGGAGAACGGCCGTGATCCGGCGGCCGGACCCGTCGCCGTACCCCAACTGACAGTACGGTCGGTCACACTGGGCGTGTGACCATAGGTGGGCCCACACCTGCGCAGAGTCATCCGGCACGTGGTCACCTAAAGTGACCGGCAGCGACGACCGACAGCACGAAGAGCCCGGCTGCGTTTTCCCGGGAGCCCCGCCCCCGCACCTTCACCCGGCACCACGACTCGCGGGGGGAACGGCGCGGGACCAGCAGACGAAGCAGCTCGCCCGAGCGGACCAGACCGACACACGAGGCCAGAGAATCCGTGAACTTCACGCGCTGGAGCGCCCGCCTTCCCGGAACGCAGCGCAGAGCCGCCGCGCGGGACGACCACAGTTCCGTACCCGCCGCCCGCGCCGAGTCCGCGCGGCCGGCGAACGCGGCCACGCCTCCGCCGGAGACCGGCCCGGAACCCGTCGCCCCCATGTCCGGACCCTCCCTGGAAGGCCTGTCGGCCGGTGACCTGCTCGGGCGTCTTCCCGCCCCCGTCGCACTGCTCCACGGCCCGCAGCACCGCGTCACCTACGTCAACGCGGCCTACACGTCGGCGTTCGGGCCACGCTCCTGCGGGACACCTGCGGCCGAGGCCATGCCCGAACTCGCCGAGCTCAGCCTGCTGCCGCTCCTGGACCAGGTCCTGCGCAGCGGTACTTCCCGCACGGTCAAGTCCCGCAAGGTGCTGGCCGGCAGCTCGTACACCGTGACGTGCACCCCCGTGGCCTCCGGCGACGCGGACGGTGAGCCGGGAGTCCTCGTCTACGCCACCGATGTCACCGACCACGCGGAGGCCGCGGAGCGACTCCGCTCCAGCGAACGCCGCCACCGCGAAACCGCCGTCACCCTTCAGCGCTCCCTGCTGCCGCAGGACCTCGAACAGCCGGACGACCTGCGCATCGCCGCCACGTACCAGCCGGGTGGCACGGACGCGGCGGTCGGCGGCGACTGGTACGACGTCATCACGCTCGGCGCCGGCCGCACCGCGCTCGTCATCGGCGACGTGATGGGCCGCGGGGTACGCGCCGCCGCCGTCATGGGGCAGCTGCGCACCGCGGTCCGCGCCTACGCCCGGCTCGACCTGCCGCCGCACGAGATCCTCCAGCTCCTCGACGTCCTCGCCGCCGAGATCGACGCGAGCCAGATCGCCACCTGCGTCTACGCCGTGCACGACCCCAACGAGGGCCATCTCGTCTACGCCTCCGCCGGGCACCTCCCGATCCTCGTGTGCGACGAGGACGGCACGGTCCACCGGGCCGAGGAGACCCCCGGCCCCCCGCTCGGAACGGGCGGCTGGGTGCACACCTCCGGGACGATCGCCCTGCCGCCGGGCTGCACCGCCGTCCTCTACACGGACGGCCTGGTCGAACGCCGCAGCGAGGACATCGACGAAGGGGTCGCCTCCCTGGAGCGCGCCCTGTCCGGTGCCAAGGGATCGCCCCAGGTGGTCTGCGACCGGCTGATCCGTTCGATGGGAGTGACCGCGGAACACGACGACGACGTCGCCGTGCTCGTGGTCCAGCACCCCGCCAGGACCGGCCCGAGTGCCGAGCTCTTCCACAACGCCTCGCTCGAACTCCTCGGCGGCATCGAGGCGGCGCCCAGGGCCCGGGCCTTCGCCACCGGCGTCCTCGCCTCCTGGCGGTTCCCCATGGAGCTCTGCGACCTCGGTCTTCTCGCCGCGAGCGAGCTCGTGGCCAACTCGCTCCAGCACGGCACGCCGCCCATGCGCCTGGGCCTGCGCCGGACCGACCGCCGCCTGATCATCGAGGTGACGGACGGGGACGACCACCTGCCGCGCCGCCGCCGGGCGGAACCCGCCGACGAGGCGGGACGCGGAATCTCCATCGTCGCGACCATCGCCTCGTCGTGGGGCAGCCGCCGTACCCCCGGAGGGGGCAAGGCGGTCTGGTGCGAGTTCGCGCTCCCCGGCTGAGCCCGACTCAGCGGACGGCTGCTGCGGCGGCCTCGCCCTCCGGCAGCGACATGGCGACCACCCGTGAGGGCACCGCCACGAGCGACGGCTGGTCCTGTACGGGCGTGAGCCGCCGCCCCAGTTTGAGCGCCAGCACGGTGATGCCCAGCGAGAACAGCACGAAGGTCACGATGTACGGCCCGTGCAGCGTGGCCCCCATGGGCCCGCCCACGGCCGGTCCGACCGCCAGCGCGAGCTGCTTCACCAGCGCGAAGGCCGAGTTGTACTGACCGACCATGGCCTCCGGTGCCAGATCGGCGACGAGTGGGGCCACGGTCGGAGACAGCATCGCCTCCCCGAGACCGAACAGGGCGTACGTCGAGATCATCGCGGCCGTCGCCATCGTCCGGCTGCCGTGCCCGAGTCCGGCGTAACCCGCCACGATCCAGGCGAAGGCCCAGATCAGACCGACCCACGCGATGACCCGGCTGCGCCGCCGCCGCTCGACGAGGCGGAGCACGACGAACTGCGCGACCACGATGACCGCCGTGTTGGCCGCCAGTGCGATCCCCAGGGTGGATGTGTCGATGCCGGCGGCCTCGGTGCCGTACGCGGCCAAGCCGGACTCGAACTGTCCGTAGCAGGCGAAGAAGATCACGAAGCCCAGGACGCACAGCTGGACCATGGCCCGGTGCGAGAGCAGCGCGCGCATCCCCGCCTTGGGCGCGGTGCCGTCGGTGGGCACGGCGCCGGTGATGGACGGGGCACGGGGCATCCGCACCGTGGCGGCGACCACGCCGAGCACCAGGAACATCGCCGCCTCGACGAGGAAGAGCAGGGTGAAGCTCGACGGACGGTCGACGTCGACCAGCTGTCCGCCCACCAGGCCACCGATGCCGAGGCCGAGGTTCTGCAGGAAGAACTGCATGGCGAAGGCACGGGTACGGGTCGCCGTGCTGGAGCACCACACCAGCATCGTCGCGAGCGCCGGCTGCATGACCGCGGTGCCCGCGCCGAGCACCGCCGCGGAGAGCACCGTGGAGACCACACCGTTCGACACCCCGAGCGCGCAGGCACCGACGGCGGCCGCAACGGCGGCGACGACCAGCACGGGCAGCGGCCCCCGCCGGTCGATCGCCCGACCGGTGAAGGGCAGTACGGCCAGCGCGGCCATGGCGAAGACAGCCAGCACGACACCTGCCGTACCGGCGCCGAGATCCCGTACCTGCGCCACGTAGACGTACAGATACGGAACGGTGAACCCGAGGCCGAACGCGCTCAGCGCGCTTCCCAGCTGGATCCGCCGCAGCGCTGCACCCATCTCCCTGGTCACACTCACCTACCCAAGACTCGAGAACGTCGAAGGACGTCGAAGGACGTCAAGAACACAGACTCGTAGACTTTAGCACTAAAATTAGAGATTGAACTCTTCAGGATGAAGGACTTCGACGACCACGAGGGGCGTGCGATACTGCCCGCCATGTCTGAGAGCACCGAGCAGCCCGAGCTCCAGGAGCCGAGCCTCGACGAGCAGATCGCGGCCTATCAGCGCGAGTTCCGTGATCTCGACCCCCAGGTCGAGCAGATCGTCTCCGCACTGGGCCGGCTGAACCGCCGGATGAACGTCGCGTACGGCAGACAGGTCGCCGCGCTCGGCATCAGCAGCACCGAGTGGGAGGTGCTCAAGACCCTCGTCCTGGCCGGTACCCCTTACCGCCTGGGGCCGGGCGAACTGGCCAAGCGCCTCGGGCTCACCCCGGCCGCGATGACACACCGGGTCGACCGCATGGCGAGCGAGGGGCTCGTCACCCGGGACAGGGACGAGAACAACCGGGTGCGGGTCATCGTCGAACTGACCGACGAGGGCCGAACCAAATGGCTCGAGGCGATGCGGATGGCCACGACCTTCGAGGAGGACCTGCTCCAGGACCTCTCGGGTGATGAGCGCGGGTCCCTCGGCGAGATAC
Source organism: Micromonospora sp. NPDC050397 (assembly GCF_044901685.1). NCBI lineage: Bacteria > Bacillati > Actinomycetota > Actinomycetes > Micromonosporales > Micromonosporaceae > Micromonospora > Micromonospora sp. NPDC050397. The sequence goes on along the minus strand of NZ_JBJDPS010000024.1, from coordinate 386 downwards.
TGATCCGCCTCCTGCGCCGCGTCGAGCACGAGCAGCCGGACGCCGGCGGCCGGCTCACCGACCTGGATTGACGGTGCTCCGACGGGGTACATGGATGGGTTGACACAGCCCGCCCGTCTCCGTAAGGTTCTTCGAGTTGTCACGGCGTCGGTACGGCTCCGCGGCAGCGATCCCGCCGCGGATGCGGCAACCAAACTCAGTACGACCTCCCGTCGGGAAGAATTTCGGCATGTCCGAATTCAATTCGAAGGCTCGATTATGAGTCACCGGGGGAATCCGCTAGAGTTTGGGCGTCGGAACGGCCCAACGGCCGGGAAGGCAAAGCCCGCTGACTGGGAATCAGGCCCGAAAGGATCTGATAGAGTCGGACTCGCCGGAAAGGGAAA
>NZ_JBJDPS010000023.1:0-85770 GCF_044901685.1 Micromonospora sp. NPDC050397 | reverse complement strand
CTCTTCCGACCCTGCGGCCGACGATCGCTGCGAACCTCGAACATCACAACCCCTGACACGATCAGGCGTTGCAACGATCCCTAGAACCCGAGGCGATAACAAGGGGCCCTTCCTTACCCCGGGGCGACGGTGGGCCAGGGGACGGTGATCTCGCCCAGGCGCCAGCGGGCGGGGCGGTCGAGTACGGGCCAGCCACCGGCCCGGACCGCCTCGACCGTACGGAGCCAGCGCTGGCGGGGACCGAAGGTGGCGTACGGCGCCGCGTCCCGCCACCCGTCCTCCAACGCCCGCAGCAGCGCGTGCACCCCGGTCCCGGGCACGTTGTGGTGGATCAGTGCCTTCGGCAGCCGTTCGGCCAGCGCCGCCGGGCTCTCCAGGGTGCCGAGCCTCGGTGCCAGGGTGAGCGACCGGGGTCGACCCGTGCGGTCCACCAGCAGCCAGGTGGCGAGCCGCCCCAACTCGTCGCAGGTGCCCTCGACGATCAGCCCGTCCGGGGCGAGCGCGTCGGCCATCGTCCGCCAGGCGTCCGCGACCTGTGCCTCGTCGTACTGGCGCAGCACGTTGAAGACCCGGACCAGCACCGGGCGGAGCCCGGCCAGTTCGAAGCCGCCCCGGGCGAAGGTGAGTCCGGGCGGGTCGGCCGCGTACCCGGCGGCGGCCACCCGTACCGGGTCGATCTCCAGCCCGACCACCCGTACGTCCGGCCGGACCGCCGTGGCCAGCCGGGCCCGCAGTTCGACCGCGGTGACCGGGGTGGCGCCGTAGCCGAGGTCGACCACCAGCGGGTCGACCGCGTCGCGGAGCACCCCGGCGCAGCTTGCCGCGATCCAGTTGTCCACCCGGCGCAGCCGGTTGGGGTTGGTGGTGCCCCGGGTGACCACCCCCATCGGCCGGCGTGGCGGTCGCATCAGCTCACCCGGTGCACCTTGTGCTGGGCCGCCTGGGCCAGCGGGCGGACCACCAGCCGGTCCACGTTGACGTGTTGCGGTCGGGTGGCGCACCACGCGATGCAGTCCGCGACGTCGTCGGCGACCAGCGGGTCCGGCACCCCGGCGTAGACCGCCTCCGCCCGTTCCGCGTCGCCGCCGAACCGGTGCAGGGCGAACTCGTCGGTCCGGACCATGCCCGGGTCGATCTCGACCACCCGGATCGGCCGGCCGAGCAGTTCCAGCCGGAGCGTACGGGCCAACGCGGTCTGCGCGTGCTTGGCCGCCGTGTAGCCGCCACCGCCCTCGTACACGTCGATCCCGGCGGTCGAGCTGACCACGATCACCGTGCCGGCACCGGACGCCTCCAGCAGCGGCAGCACCGCCCGGGTCACCCGGAACGTGCCGAGCACGTTCACGTCGTACATCCACTGCCAGTCCGCCACCGAGCCGGACTCGACCGGGTCGAGCCCGAGCGCGCCACCCGCGTTGTTGACCAGCAGGGTGACCGGGCCGGGCAGGTCGCTCGCGGTCGCGGCCAGCGCCGCCACCGCGTCGTCCGAGGTCACGTCGCAGGTGGCGGCGGTCGCCGTACCGCCGTTCTTGGCGATTTCCTCGACCAGTTCGGCGAGTCGGTCGGCGCGCCGGGCGGCGGCGAGGACGTGGAAACCCTCGGCGGCGAGCCGGCGGGCAGTGGCCGCGCCGATGCCGCTGGAGGCGCCGGTGACGATGGCGACAGGAGTCATCCCGGCATTGTTGCCCATCGACCGGGGCCCACCGGACCCGAGGGACGCCGGTGGCGACCCGGGAACGGCCGTTGCGTGACCAGCCGGTGTCCGCCAGGTGGACAACGGGGGCGACCGATGGATGAGGTCGGTCACCTATGCGGGTACCGGGATGAATGGTTGTGGCGTGATCGGGAAGATGACGATCAGCGTGGCGGTTGTTGTCCTGGGGCGCCCGGATACGTGCCCGACCGTATTTCACTGTGACCGAAGGAGTGGATGTGGCGGAATCCCACACGGGCGTCGGGCGGCAGCGGGGCGCCCGGCCATGGCCGACGCCGAACCGGATCGCCACCCTCTCGGTGCACACCTCGCCCCTGGACCAGCCGGGCACCGGCGACGCGGGCGGGATGAACGTCTACATCGTCGAGGTGGCCCGGCGTCTGGCCGACGCCGGTGTCGAGGTGGAGATCTTCACCCGGGCCACCGCGAGCGACCTGCCGCCGGTGGTCGAGATGGCGCCCGGGGTGCTGGTCCGGCACGTCACCGCCGGACCCTTCGAGGGGCTGGCCAAGGAGGAACTGCCGGGCCAGCTCTGCGCCTTCACCAACGGCGTGTTGCGGGCCGAGGCGGCGCACCCACCCGGCTGGTACGACCTGATCCACTCGCACTACTGGCTCTCCGGACACGTCGGATGGCTGGCCAAGGAGCGGTGGGGGGTGCCCCTGGTGCACACCGCGCACACCCTGGCCAAGGTGAAGAACTCCCGGCTCGCCGACGGGGACCGGCCCGAGCCGAAGTCCCGGATGATCGGCGAGGAGCAGTTGGTGGCCGAGGCCGACCGGCTGGTGGCGAACACCGCCGTCGAGGCCCGGGATCTGATCTCCCGGTACGGCGCCGAACCGGCCCGGGTCGCCGTGGTCGAGCCCGGTGTGGACCTGGACCGGTTCCGGCCGGCGACCGGCTCGGTCGACGCGGGTCGGCTCGCCGCCCGTCGCCGGCTCGGCCTGCCGGAGTACGGCTACGTGGTGGCCTTTGTCGGCCGCATCCAGCCGCTCAAGGCCCCGGACGTGCTGATGCAGGCGGTGGCCGCGCTGCGGGACCGTGACCCGTCCATTGCCGAGCAGTTGACGGTGGTGATCGCCGGTGGTCCCAGCGGAAGTGGCCTGGACCAGCCGACCGCCCTGATCGAACTGGCCACCTCGCTCGGGATCGGCGACTCGGTCCTGTTCCGGCCGCCCTACACCGGGGAGGACCTGCCCGCGCTCTACCGGGCCGCCGACCTGGTCGCGGTGCCCTCGTACACCGAGTCGTTCGGGCTGGTCGCGCTGGAGGCCCAGGCGTGCGGCACACCGGTCGTCGCGGCGGCGGTCGGCGGACTGGTGACCGCTGTCCGGGACGGGGTGAGCGGCATCCTGGTCGACGGGCACGACCCGGTCGACTGGGCCCGTACACTCAGCGGCCTGCTCGCCGCGCCGGGGCGGCGGGCCGCGCTCGCCGAGGGCGCGGTCCGGCACGCCCAGAACTTCTCCTGGACCAGGACCGCCGAGAACCTGCTCGCGGTCTACCGTGATGCGGTGACGGAGCACCGGAGCTGGCTGGCCGCCCAGTTGGCGGGCGATGCCGAGCCGGTCACGCCGCCGGTCCTGCCGGTGGGGATCCGGTGACCGGGCGGGATCCGGCGACCGGGCGGGACGACCGGCGGGCGGTCGCGGAGCTGGTCGAGTCGGTCTGCGCCGAACGCGAGCTGCCCTGCGAGGCGACCGGCGAGTTCGCGTACGCGGTCACGCTGCCCGGCACGCACAAGCTGAAGACGATCTGCAACCTGATCGTGGGGGAGCACGCGCTGCGGATCGAGGCGTTCGTGATGCGCCAGCCGGACGAGCGGCGTGAGGAGCTCTGGGCCTGGCTGCTGCGGCGCAACGCCCGGATGTACGGCGTGGCCTTCTCGATCGACGCGGTCGGCGACGTGTATCTCACCGGGCGGGTCGGGCTGACCGGGGTGACCGAGACGGAGCTGGACCGGTTGCTCGGGGCGGCGCTCAGCTACGCCGACGACTCGTTCGACACGATGTTGGAGATCGGGTTCGGCAGTTCCATCAAGCGGGAATGGGAATGGCGCCTCAAGCGGGGTGAATCGGTGGCGAACCTCGCGGCGTTCACCCATCTCTTCGAGCCGTCGAAATCCGCCGAACCGGATTTGGACCGCCCCTGACGGGTATGGCACGGGTGGCGCACGGACGACGCACGCACGACGAGCGACGCGCGCCGCATGCCGATGACAGACTGTCCAAGGGAGCGTGAGAATCTCATGGCTCAACGAAGCAGTTCGAGTCGCGGCGGCACCGCGACCGCGACCAGAAGCCGGACAACCAGCGCGCGGAGCAGCAGTCCGAGCGATATCGCCATGATGACCGCCGACCAGATCCGGGGTCAGCTCCGCAAGCGCGGGATCACCGGCATTTCCGCTCTGCGCAAGGGTGATCTGGTGCAGGCGCTCTCCCGGGCGCTGCGCTCCGAGGGACGGCGCGGTGGCGGTTCGGCGAGGACGAGCAGGGGACCGGCGAAGCGGACCGCCACGGCGTCGGGGCGGACCAGCCCGGCGCGCAAGAGCACCGCGTCGGCGCGTACCGGGGCCGTGTCGGCCCGCAAGAGCACTTCCGGTACGGCACGGAAGTCCACCTCCACGGCGGCACGGAAGTCCACCTCCACGGCGGCACGGAAGTCCACCTCGGCCGCCCGGAAGAGCACGTCGTCGGTGCGCCGGACCACGTCGGGCGGGGTGAGCGCGACCGCCAGGCAACGTCGTTCGTCCCCGGCGAAGGCGGCGCCGAGCACGGCCGCCCGTACCGCCGAGCGGGCGAAGGCCGCGGCGGCGAGCGGGATCAGACTCGGCCGCACGATGTCCCGGTCGCTGAAGTACGCCCAGCCGATCGCGTCACCGGACCAGCGTCCGGAACGGCTGGGACGGAGCCTCGTCACCACCAGCCACGCGGTGATCCAGCGCTGGGCGCGGGCCCGGAAGGCGAAGCCGGCGACGATCGCCGGGACCGAGCGCGATGGCCGGGTGGGCGTACTGACGTTCAATTTCCCGGGGTGGCGGGAGGGCGGCCGGCTGAAGCAGATCACCTGGGATCAGTGGTTCAAGACGTTCGACCTGCGCCGGCTGAACTTCATCTATCAGGAGCGGCGTTCGGACGGTAAGCAAAGTAACTTCTTCAAGCCGGAATCACCGGACCGCGAAGATGGCTGAACAGTGCGGGACGTTGGTTCATCAGTGGTGGCACAAATTCGTGTGACGGGCAAGACAGTTACGCGGCTTGTGCCGGTTCCGCAGGGCGAACTACCGTAATCGCGGGCGTGACGCTTGGAACGGTTCGGGGGAACCGCGAGTCGATCAGATTCGAGCACCGAGCGGGCGCGCCCGGGGGACGGGTGGCACGAAGCCGTTGGGGGACGGCGCCACCTGAGACCGGCGGTGTGAGCGGGCGATGCTTACGGGGGTGAGTGTCGCCCGCCGCCGCCGGGCCGACCTGCGCCCTCACGCAAGGAAGGGCCCCTTGTTAACGCATAGCGTTAACAAGGGGCCCTTCCTTGCACTGGGCGGGACGGTCGCGGGTCAGGCCTTCTCGGCTACCAGTGGTGTGGCGGTGGAGGTGGTCCGCCGGATGGCGGCCACCCGACGCTCCCGGGGCGGGCCGGCGAGCAGGTGCCCGAGTGCCGCCGCCAACCCGAGACCGCCGGCGACCACCCAGTGCCAGTCGCCGAGATGTTGCAGGCTCAGGCCGCCCAGCGCGGGCGCGACGAAGGCCGCGGCCGGGAAGGTCAGGTAGAACACCGACTGGTAGCGGGCCCGCAGCACGGCCGGGGCCAGTTCGGCGTTGATCTCCGCGTTCGGCGGCGCGGCCAGCATCGAACCGATCGTCCAGACGACCGAGGCGGCCAGGTAGACCGGTAGGTGGTCGGCGAGGGCCAGTGCGCCGAAGCCGAACGCGAGCAGGGCGGTCGAGCCGGCCAGCACCAGATGCTTGCGGTAGCCGTCGATCAGCCGGGGCACGAACAGTTGCCCGAGCACGATCAGCCCGCCGCCGAGCGCCACCACCGCGCCGTACGACGCCGCGCTGAGCCCGTCGGCCCGCATCGCCAACGGCATGATCGTCGAGGTCTGGGTGGTGAGCACGGCCAGCACGAAGGTGAGCCCCACGAAGACCATGAACGTACGGTCGGTCAGCGCCGTACGCAGCCCCGGTCGCCGCCGTCCGGTCCGGTTCGGGGCCTCGGGGGAACGTCCACCGGCCGTACGCCGCAACGTCTCGGGCACCTTCCAGGCGATCAGCACGGTGGTGACCAGGGTGGCGCCCGCGTCGACCAGGAAGAGTGCCAGGTAGCTGCTCTCGGCGAGCAGACCCGCCAGGAACGAGGCGGCGGCCATGCCGAGGTTGAAGGCCCAGAACTGGAGGTTGAACGCCCGGGAACGGCGATCCTCGGGCACCACGTCGATGATCGCCGCGACAAACGCCGGACCCGGCATCGAGTGCGTGACGCCGACCAGGGCGGCGAGCACGGCGATCGCGACCAGGTGCTCGGTGAACGCGAGTGCCAGCATGCCGAGCGCGGCGGCCAGGTGCGACCAGACCAGTGTGGAGCGTCGCCCCCAACTGTCGGCCAGCAGTCCGCCGAGCAGCACCCCGACCGCGCCGCCGGCACCGTACGCGCCGACCACCAGCCCGGCGAGACTCTCGCTGGCACCCCGGCTGCTGGTCAGGTAGAGCGACAGGAAGAGCATCGCGAACGCGCCGACCTTGTTGATCAGCAGTCCGGTCCAGAGGTACCAGTAGGTGGCGGGGAGGCCCCCGGCGGTTTCCCGCAGCCAGCGGCGCACCGCGTACCTCTTTCTTAAGGTTTCTTTCCAGTTTCGGGCTCGATCATAGGAACGCCGCGCGTCCGGGCACCAGCGTGCCCCGCGTCACCCGGGTCAGGCGGCCTGCGGGGCCAGCTCGGCGGTCGAGGTCGACGCGTCGTCCTGCGACACGCTGGCCGAGCGCCGCAGCTCCGTCGCCCGGCGTTCGCGTACCGGGCCGGAGAGCAGATGGGCGAGCGCGAGTGCCGCACCGAGCGCGGCGCAGCCGAGCCAGAGCGCGGAGTCGCCCAACTGCTCGCGTACGAAGCCGCCCAGGATCGGCGCGGTGAACCCGGCCACCGACCAGGAGAGCGAGAAGACGCCCTGGTACCGCCCGCGCATCCCGGGGCGGGAGAGTTCCGCGATCAGGGTCGAGTTGGACGGGGAGTTGAGCATCTCGCCGAGGGTCCAGATCAGCACGGTCAGCGCATAGAACCAGGCCGCGTCGGCGAACGCGGTCAGGCCGAACCCGATCCCGGTGACGAGCGAGGCCAGGGCGAGCACGTACGACCGGTTCCGGCCCTTGATCAACCGAGGTACGAAGAGCTGGCCGGCGACGATCAGGATCCCGTTCAGCGCGATCACCGTGCCGAAGGTGGACGGTGCCAGCCCGTCCGCGCCCATCGCGATCGGCAGCATCGAGATGTGCTGGAGGAAGATCAGCGCGGTGAAGATGTTGATCAGCACGAAGCCGAGGAACACCCGGTCACCCAGCACGCTGAGCAGGCCGTTCTCCCTCCGGCCGGTACGCGTACCCGGGGTCGGTGTGGTGCGTACGGTGGCCACCCGGCTTGGCTCGCGGACCTTCACGAAGATGACCGCGGCGGTGGTCAGCGTGGTTGTCGCGTCCACCAGGAAGAGCAGCTCGTAACTGACCTGGGCGGCGAAGCCGGCGAGGATGGCCGCGCAGGCGAAGCCGAGGTTGATCGCCCAGTAGTTGAGCGAGAAGGCCCGCAGCCGGTCCCGCTCCGGCACCACGTCGACCATCATCGCGGCGAACGCCGGCCGGGCGGCCTCGGCGAACATGCCGAGCAGCAGCGCCCCGGCCGCGATCACCCAGAGCCCTCGGGTGAAGCCGAGCGCCACCATCATCGCCGCGGCGCCGACGTGCGCGGTGAGCAGGGTCGGCCGCCGACCCCAGCGGTCGGCCAGGATGCCGCCGGTGAGGGTGCCGACGGCACCGCCGGCACCGTAGAGCCCGATCACCAGACCCGCCTCGACCGAGGAGAAACCGCGCGCGGTGGTGAGGTAGATGGCGAGGAAGATCAGGACGAACGAGCCGAGGCGGTTGATCAGGGTGCCGGTCCAGAGGTACCAGAAGGTGGTGGGTAAGCCGCCAGTCGTCTCCCTGACCCAGCCCCGTACCGCCCTCACGCCGCCCCCTCGATGTGTAATGACCGGCAAACGATCAATGCCTTACAACCTAGTCGGAGTGGTCACCCGGGGTCATCTCGATTTACACGTGGCGGTTGTCACGGCGGGTGTCGGCGCGTCCGAACCGGGGCTGCGCGAAGATGTGGGGCATGACAGTTGGGACCCTCGTGCTGCTGCGGCACGGCGAGAGTGATTGGAACGCCAAGAACCTCTTCACCGGCTGGGTCGACGTGGACCTGACCCCGAAGGGTGAGGCCGAGGCGCGTCGGGGCGGCGAGCTGCTGCGCGAGCACGACCTGCTCCCCGACGTGGTGCACACGAGCGTGCTGCGCCGGGCGATCCGCACCTCCGAGTTGGCGCTCAGCGCCGCCGACCGGCACTGGATCGCGGTCCGCCGGTCGTGGCGGCTCAACGAGCGGCACTACGGCGCGCTCCAGGGCAAGGACAAGAAGCAGACCCTGGCGGAGTACGGCGAGGAGCAGTTCATGCTCTGGCGTCGGTCGTACGACACCCCGCCGCCGCCGATCGCCGACGACGACGAGTGGTCGCCGGCCGGGGACCCGCGCTACGCCCTGTTGCCACCGGAGCTGATGCCCCGCACCGAGTGCCTCAAGGACGTCGTCGAGCGGATGCTCCCGTACTGGTACGACTCGATCGTGCCGGACGTGCTCGCCGGCCGTACGGTGCTGGTCGCCGCGCACGGCAACTCGCTGCGGGCGCTGGTCAAGCACCTCGACCAGATCTCCGACGAGGCGATCGCCAAGCTCAACATCCCGACCGGCATCCCGCTGCGCTACGACCTCGACCCGCAGTTGCGCCCGGTCACCTCGGGGGGCACCTACCTCGACCCGGAGGCCGCCAAGGAGGCCGCCGCGGCCGTGGCCAACCAGGGGCGCTGACCCGCTGCCCGTGACCTGGACGAGGGGCCCCTCCCACCCGTTTCCGGTGCGGGAGGGGCCTCTCGGCGATCGGGGTCGGCGCGGACGACCTAGACGGGCTGGGTGTTCTCGGAGTACTCGCCGGTGATCAGGTAGACCACCCGCTGGCCGGCGTTCACCGCGTGGTCGGCGTAACGCTCGTAGAAGCGGCCGAGCAGGGCACCGTCGATGCCGGTCTCGACCCCGTACGGCCAGTCGTCGCTGAGCAGCACGGCGAAGAGCTGACGGTGCAGGTCGTCCATGGCGTCGTCGTCGCGGTCGAGTTCGGCGGCGAGTTCGGCGTCGGGGTTGGAGAGGACCGAGCCGATCTTGTGGGCGATCCGGTCGGCCACGCCGGCCATCTCGGTGAAGACGCCGCGCAGTTCGGCGGGTACGGCCGGCGACGGGTGCCGGCGCAGCGCGGTCTTGGCCACGTGGTCGGCGAGATCACCCATCCGCTCCAGGTCCGCCGCGACGGTCAGGGCGGTGATCACGGCGCGCAGGTCGGAGGCGACCGGCGCCTGCCGGGCGAGCAGGTCCACCGCCCGCTCCTCGACCTGGCGGTAGATGCTGTCGACCTCGGCGTCGCGGGCGATCACGGCCTCGGCCGCCGCCCGGTCGGCGGTGAGCAGCGCCTTGGTCGCCTTGCTCATCGCCGCGCGGACAGCTTCCGCCATGTCGACCAGTAGCTGGCTGACGATGTGCAGATCGGTCCGGAACTCGTCGCGCATGATCACGTCCTGGGGTCGGTGGGCCGCCGGGAGACCAGCGCCGCCGACGCACCCGCACGGGGTTGGGGCAGGTTGCCCGCCCACCGTAAGGGGTCGCGGACGGCGCGTAGGTGAACGTAGGTTAACGACGCTAGACCGGGGTGTGAATTTTGCCAATCTGGCGCCTGATTTGTCCTATTGTGTAGGGCCGCTTGGATAACAATGACCCTACGATCGCCCAGTGGAATGGGGGGTCGTAGCCGGCGTGGCCGGTGGACTGGTGATCGGACTGATCGCCGGTCCCATGCTGGTACGCGCCATCCGGCGAGAACCGGAGCGCGACGGGCGACGACTTCCGGGCGGGGGCGACCTCTCCCCAGCCGACGGGAGGCCGGCGATCGCGAAACACCAGAAGGCCGAAGTCTCCGGGCTCGGCCGCAAGAGCATCGACTCGCTCCGGGTCGGCGTCGTGGTGCTGGACACCGAGGACGTACCCGTCCTGATCAACCCAGCCGCGCGGGCGATGGGGCTGCTGCGAGCCGGGGCGACCCCGGGCACCATCGCGGCCCACCCGATCATCCGTACCCTGGCCGGCCAGGTGCGGCGGACCGGCGTACGGCGCGAGGTCGAACTCGACCTGCCGCGCAGCCGGGACGGCGGGGTGCACGACCCGCTCGGCGTACACCTGCGCGCGATGGGGATCGGCAACGGCTTCGTCGCGGTCGAGGCCGCCGACGTGACCGAGTCGCACCGGGTGGCCCGGGTGCGCCGGGACTTCGTGGCCAACGTCAGCCACGAGCTGAAGACCCCGATCGGCGCGCTGCAACTGCTCGCCGAGGCGCTGCTGGACGCCACCGAGCCACCGGTCGAGGACGGTGGGGTCGAGCCCTCCGAGGACGTGGTGGCGGCCAGGCGCTTCGCCGAACGGATCCAGCACGAGTCGACCCGGCTCGGCCGGCTCGTCAACGAGCTGCTCGAACTGACCCGGTTGCAGGGTGCCGAGCCGCTGCCCGAGCCGGAACCGGTCGCGGTCGACTGGGTGATCGCCGAGGTGATCGACCGGACCCGGACCACGGCGTCCGCCCGCAAGGTCGAGATCGTGGTCGAGGGCCAGCGCGACCTGACCGTGTACGGCAGCGACAGCCAGGTCGCCACGGCGGTCGGCAACCTGGTCGAGAACGCGATCGCGTACTCCGGCGAGGAGAGCCGGGTGACGGTGACCACCCGGGGTGACGACGACCACGTCCAGATCTCGGTGGCCGACCAGGGCATCGGCATCTCGCCGAGCGAGGTCGACCGGATCTTCGAGCGCTTCTACCGGGCGGACCAGGCCCGTTCCCGGGCGACCGGGGGCACCGGGCTCGGCCTGGCGATCGTCAAACACATAGCCACCAACCATGGCGGACGGGTGGAGGTGTCGAGCACGCTTGGTGGAGGGTCGACGTTCACCCTGCGGCTGCCCTCCCGTCCTCCGGACGCCGTCCTACCGCTACCCCCGTCAATTGAGATCGATACCGGTTCGGCCGAGTAATCCCAGGTCGGACAGAGGAAAGGAAAGACCGTTGGCCCGCGTTCTCGTGGTCGAGGATGAGGAGTCGTTCTCCGACGCCCTCTCCTACATGCTGCGCAAAGAGGGTTTCGAGGTATCGGTCGCGCCGACCGGGCTCTCGGCGCTCACCGAATTCGACCGCACCGGCGCGGACATCGTCCTGCTTGACCTGATGTTGCCCGAGATGTCGGGTACGGAGGTGTGCCGCGAACTGCGGCAGCGCTCTCACGTACCGATCATCATGGTGACCGCTCGGGACAGTGAGATCGACAAGGTGGTCGGCCTGGAGATCGGGGCGGACGACTACGTCACCAAGCCCTACTCGCCCCGCGAACTGGTCGCCCGGATCCGGGCGGTGCTGCGCCGCAAGAGCAGCGAGACGGTCGACCTGGCCGCGCCCACCCTGGCCGCCGGCCCGGTCCGGATGGACATCGAGCGGCACGTGGTGACGGTCGACGGGGCGGCGGTGCAGTTGCCGCTCAAGGAGTTCGAGCTGCTGGAGCTGCTGCTGCGCAACGCCGGCCGGGTGCTGACCCGGGGGCAGTTGATCGACCGCGTCTGGGGGGCCGACTACGTCGGCGACACCAAGACCCTCGACGTGCACGTCAAGCGCCTGCGCTCCAAGGTCGAGCCGGAGCCCTCCACCCCCCGCTACATCGTCACGGTCCGCGGCCTCGGCTACAAGTTCGAGCCGTAAACCGCCCCACCCCACCGGTGCCGTCCCGCCGCCGACGGGAACGGCTGGCTCCCGGCCGCCTCAGGCGGGTAGGGGGCGGGGGCGGGCCGGGCGGGTGAGCAGGAGGCCGAGCAGGGCCAGCGCGGCCAGCGCCATCACGGCGACGCCGTACTCGCGGGCGGTGGTCAGCACGCCGCCCGCGTGCACCACCAGGAAGCCGGCGATCACCGCGGGCAGCCCCATGGCCAGGTACGACACCACGTAGATGAGGGAGAGCACCCCGGCCCGCTCGTGTGGGCTGGCCAGCGGGATGACGGTCCGGATCGCGCCCTGGAAGCCGGCGCCGAAGCCGGCGCCCGCCACCACGGTCCCGGCGAAGAAGAGCGTCTCCGAGGTCACCGCGATGGCCAGCAGGGTGAGGCCCACGCCGACGAAGAGGCCCACGGTGCCGACGAACATCAACGTACGGGGTGCCCTGGCCCGCAGGAGCAGCACCACCGCGCCGCCGCTCGCGGCGAGGGCGAACAGGGCGAGCCCGCCCAGGACGAACGAGTTGGAGCCGGCCACCATCCGGACCACCGTCGGGCCGAGCGAGCCGTAGAAGCCGGCCAGGGCCCAGGCCGCGGTGAGGGCCGGGACGGCCAGCAGCAGCGGTCGGCGGGCCGCCGGTGGCAGGGCGAACTGGAGCCGGAGCGAGGCGAGCGCACCCGGGCGCGGGGACGAGGTTTCCGACATCAGGAGCACGCCGACGCCCTGGAGCACGAAGATCCCGAAGAGCGCCAGGTAGACCAGGTGGGTCGGGGCGGGGAGGTACTGGACCAGCAGGCCGGAGCCGAGGGCGCCGGTCGCCGTACCGAGCATCGGTCCGACCGCGTTGGTGATCGCGCCCTTCGCCTGGTTCAGGTCGAGCATGCCCGCGCCGATGGCACCCGCCGCCGCGCCGGTCGAGAGCCCCTGGAGCACCCGGGCGGCCATCAGCGCCGGTACGCCGTCCGCCGCCGCGAACGCGATCATGGTGGCCGCCTGGACGGCGATCGCGGCGATCAGCACCGGCCGGCGGCCGACGTGGTCGGAGAGCGAACCGACGGTCAACAGCGCGGCCAGTACGGCCAGCGCGTACACGCCGAAGACCAGCGTGACGGTGATCGGCGAGAAGCCCCACTCGGCCTGGTAGATGGCGTAGAGCGGGGTGGGCGCGCTGGAACCGGCGAGGAAGGCGACGACGATCGAGGCCAGGAGGTAGAAGCTGGCGGTCCCCGGCAACCGCCGGGACCGGCCCGGGATCTGTGGCCGTCGGGACCGGCGCGGTCTGTTGAGGTCGGGCAGGGTGGCGGTCGGGGAGGTCATCGGGGCTTCTCTCGCGACGGGCGATGAACAGACGAGTCTGTTTGGCCTACGTACCGTAGACAGATCTGTCTGCTAGCGTCCAACCGCTGTCATGAACGCCACTCGACCCCGGGTGAAGCCGAAAACGGACTCCGGGGAGGCGGAGTCGCTCAGGGCGCGATCGTCGGGGCGACCACCTTGCGACCGCCGTTGACCCGGCGGGTCGGCGGGGGCTCCGGTGCGGCGGGGCTCGCCGGGTGCGGCGCCACCAGGCCGGCCTTGGCCCGCGCCGCGCAGAGTTCGGCGAGCTTGCCGTACGCCGCGACGCCGATCAGCGCGGTCAGCTCCGCCTCGTACGACAGGTACATCGCCTCCTGCCCGACGTGGGCCTCCGGCGACGAGGTGCACCACCAGTCGAGATCGTGGCCGCCCGCGCCCCAGCCGCGCCGGTCGAACTCGCTCAGCGTCGAGACCAGCACCTTGGTGCCGTCCGGTCGCTTGCTCCACTCCTGGTCCCGGCGGACCGGCAGTTGCCAGCAGACGTCGGGCTTGTACTCCAGCGGATGCACCCCGTCGCGCAGCGCCTGGGCGTGCAACGCGCAGCCGCCGCCACCGGCGAAGTCGGCGTCGTTGAGGAAGACGCACGGACCGTCCTCGGACCGGGTGGCGGTGCGCCGGGCCGGCGTCTTGCCGTCGACCGTGTCCATCTCGGTGTACTTCTTGAAGCCCCGCCGGTAGTGCTGCCAGGTCTGCGGGGTGAGCCGAGCGGCGGCCGACTTCACCCGCTGCTCGTCGTCGTCGTCCGTGAAGAACGCGCCGTGCGAGCAGCAGCCGTCGCTGGCCCGTCCGGCGATGATGCCGTGACACGCCTTGCCGAAGACGCAGGTCCACCGGGACAGCAACCAGGTCAGGTCGGCGCGGACGAGATGCTCGGCGTCCGCCGGGTCGAGGAACTCGATCCACTCCCGGGGGAAGTCGAGGTCGACCTCCCGGCTACGCGGATCGGTCGGATCCTGGACCAGGATGCGGAGTTGGGTACGAGCTGCCACCCGGTCAGCCTACGCCCGGTGGCTCTACCAGGACGGATAGCCGCCTTTCCGGGCGTGCTGCATTACCCGCGACGGGACCGGTCATCGGCGAGTCTAGGGTTTCGGGCATGCGCCTCGGAGTGCTCGACGTCGGTTCCAACACCGTCCACCTGCTGGTGGTGGACGCCCACCATGGCGCACACCCGTGGCCGGCGCACTCGGAGAAGGCGGTGCTGCGCCTGGCCGAGCAGATCGGCGGGGACGGGGCGCTGACCCGCAACGGTGAGGACGCGCTGGTCGAGGCGGTCGCCGAGGCGAAGGCGGCGGCTGCCCGGCTGATCGTCGACGACCTGCTCGCCTTCGCCACCTCGGCGGTCCGGGAGGCCACCAACGCCGCACAGGTGCTGGCCCGGGTACGCGCCGAGACCGGCGTACGGCTGGAGGTCCTCTCCGGTGCGGACGAGGCGCGGGCGACCTTCCTCGCGGTCCGGCGCTGGTTCGGTTGGTCCGCCGGCCGGCTGCTGGTGCTGGACATCGGTGGTGGCTCGCTGGAGGTGGCCGCCGGTATCGACGAGGACCCGGACATCGCACTCTCGGTGCCGCTCGGTGCCGGTCGGCTCACCCGGGAACGGCTCCGGGTCGATCCCAGCACCAACGAGCCGCCGTCGGCACTGGCGGTCGAGGAGCTGCGGGAGTACGTCGAGTCGACGCTCGATCCGGTGGTGGAGCGGATGACCCAGGTCGGCTGGGAGCGGCCGGTGGCCACCTCGAAGACGTTCCGGATGCTGGCCCGGCTGGCCGGGGCGGCGCCGTCGGGGGCCGGGCTCTGGGCCCGGCGCACCCTCTCCCAGAACGGGCTGCGGCAGATCATCGGATTCATCCGGCACATCCCGCCGTCCAAGCTCTCGGAGCTGGAGGGGGTGAGCAGCAGCCGGGCGCACCAGTTGTTGGCGGGCGCCCTGGTGGCGGAGGCGGTGATGCGCCGGCTCGAGGTCGACTCGTTGGAGATCTGCCCCTGGGCGCTGCGCGAGGGAGTCATCCTGCGCCGGTTGGACCAGCTCGAACCGGCGTGAGCGCGGGGGCTCCCCGCATCGACGGGGGCCGGTCGGAGTGGCTCCGGCCAACTCGTACAGATCGGTCCTGACTTGCGGATACGGGTGGTTTAGCCCATCTTGTCGGTGGCGGTCGCGCGGCCGAGAGCTACGCTGACAACCGTGGCCACCCCTGTTCTCCTGTCCAGCTCCTCGGTCTTTCCCGAGCCGACGGCCGCCGCCTTCGAGCTGGCCGCGGCGCTCGGGTACGACGGGGTCGAGGTCATGGTCTGGACCGACGCGGTGAGCCAGGACCCGGGGGCGCTGCGCGGCCTGGCCGAGCACTACGGCGTACCGGTCCTCTCGGTGCACGCCCCCTGCCTGCTGGTGACCCAGCGGGTGTGGAGCAACGACCCGGCCGAGCGGCTGCGCCGCGCCGTCCGGCTGGCCCAGGCGTTGGAGGCGCCGACGGTGGTCGTGCACCCGCCCTTCACCTGGCAGCGCGAGTACGCCCGAGGCTTCGACACGCTCCTGGCCGAGCTGGCCGAGCGCCATCCCGACATCCGGGTCGCGGTGGAGAACATGTACCCGGTCAGGATGGCCGGCCGGCGGTTCGTCCCGTACGCGCCGAGCTGGAACCCGACCGACACCGGTTACGACGCCTACACCCTGGACCTGTCGCACTGCGCCGCGTCGCACACCGACTCGATGGAGATGGCCGACCAGATGGGGGCGAAGCTCGCCCACGTACACCTGGGTGACGGCACCGGTGAGGGACGGGACGAGCACCTGGTGCCGGGACGTGGCAACCAGCCCTGTGCCGAGGTGCTGGCGTCGTTGGCCGGTCGCGGGTTCACCGGTGCGATCGCGGTCGAGGTCTCGACCCGGGGGGCCAAGAGCCGGGCCGGTCGGGAGGCCGACCTGGGCGCGGCCCTCGCCTTCGCCCGCGAACACCTCGCCGCCGCCCGGACGCTCAAGCGCTGAACGGGTACGCCCAGACTCCACGGGCCCGCCCGGACGCGTGGGCGCCGGACGGGCGGCTCCGGCCGGTGGTGTTCGGCCCACGGGCTCACCGCCGACGACGCCCGAGCGGGTGCGGGGGCGCAGTCGGCTCGCGCCGTTGCCGGCTCAGACCTTGGTGAGGGTCTGGCTGGGCAGGGTGGCCTTCGGCACGCTCGGCTTCGGTACGGCCGCCGCCTGCACCGCCTCCTCCACCGCTGCCCGCTTCCGGGCCCGGTGGGCGGCGACGTGCGAACGGGTGGCGCAACGCTCCGAGCAGAACCGGCGGCAGCAGTTGGACGAGGTGTCCAGGTAGACGTTGCCGCAACGGTCGTCGGCGCAGACCCCGAACCGCGCGCTGCCGTACTCGCAAAGCCAGACCGAGAGGCCCCAAACCGCACCGGCCAGATACTCCGCGCTGACCGAGGCACCCCGGCTGCTCACGTGCATGTGCCAGTCGCTGGATCCGTGACCGGAAATTCGCGGCTGAACGGGAAAGGTCTCGAGTAGCGAGTTCAGTTCGGCCACGGCGTCCACGTCGCGGCCCGAGGTGCCGAATTCGAAGACGTCCCGCAGCCGCTTCTGTGCGCGGCGGAATATCACCACGTCGCGTTCGGCAACCTCGTCCCGCATCCAGAGGTTTTCGTCGGCGAAGAGCGCCTTCAGGTCGTCGAGGTCGTCCAGTCGCGCGTTGACAAGGTCAACTCCGGTCCGGGCGTACGCGTCGAAGTTCACCCGACAACCGTAGACGATTCAGGCCCGTAGTGGCGCGTCCCCGTAGTGAGCGCGAAGCGGGCGTACGCGTCGGTGATAAGGCTTTCACTTCCTGAATGCGCGCTACCCGGCCGGTGTCTGACTCGGCGGCAGACTTCGTCATCCGGTGCGATGAATCGAGAAATGCCGGCAACAGGTATGGGAGGTCCGGAAAAATTCCTACAACGCGCTGAGCGGCGCCTTCCTCGCGTCGATCGCGGTCCCCACGAGGTGGTCGCGCCGAACGGCGCGGTGGATCCGGTGCCGCCATTTCATGATCGTCTGGGTCCGGGCCGGACGTCGTACCTGCCCGCTGCCCGGTTCCGGCGCGTCGACGGACGTTACGCTCCCAGCATGCGTTCGGTCATCCTCGCCGCCTCCCGGTCATCCCGGGTCGAGCGGCTCGTCGAAACGGCCCCCTACACCCGGGACGTCGTACGCCGGTTTGTCGCCGGCACCACCACGGACGACGCGCTTCGCGCCACCCGCGAGCTCGTCGGCAGTGGCCTGGCGGTGACCATCGACCACCTCGGGGAGGACACCGTCACCCCCGAGCAGGCCACCGCGGTCCGGGAGGAGTACCTCACCCTGCTGACCGTGCTCGCCGGGGCCGATCTGACCCCGGCCGCCGAGGTCAGCGTCAAACTCTCCGCCCTCGGGCAGAAGTTCGACGAGAAGCTCGCCTACGACAACGTGCGGGCGATCTGCACCGCCGCCGCGGCGGCCGGCACCACCGTGACCCTCGACATGGAGGACCACACCACCACCGACTCGACCCTGGACATGCTGGCGCGGCTGCGCAAGGACTTCCCGTCCACCGGCGCGGTGCTCCAGGCGTACCTGCGGCGGACCGAGTCGGACTGCCGCGAGCTGGCCACCGCCGGTTCCCGGGTACGGCTGTGCAAGGGCGCGTACAAGGAGCCGGAGTCGGTGGCCTACCAGTCGGCGCGCGACGTGGACAAGTCGTACGTCCGCTGCCTCAACATCCTGCTCTCCGGCGCCGGTTATCCGATGCTCGCCACCCACGACCCGCGCCTGATCGCGATCGGCCAGGACCGGGCCCGCTGGTTCGACCGCTCGCCGGACGAGTTCGAGTTCCAGATGCTCTACGGCATCCGGCCGGAGGAGCAGACCCGGCTCGCCGGTGAGGGCCACACGGTGCGGACCTACCTGCCCTACGGCAGCGACTGGTACGGCTACCTGATGCGCCGGCTCGCCGAACGCCCGGCGAACCTGGTCTTCTTCGCCCGCGCCCTGCTCTCCCGGAGCTGAACGGCGACCGTCCGTCCTGTTAGCACACTCCCGATGCCCCGGCCGGCAAGAGTCGTACGGGCGATCGACGTACGGGGGATATCCGGGCATCTCACGTACAGCCGGATGTCGTACTCTCCCGGAGGTGATCGACGGGGTGGACACGCGGCCGGCGCGCCGTTGGCGATGGCCGTTGTGGGTTGCGCTGGGCGTGGTCGCGGTGCTGCTCTTCTGTGGCGTGCCAGCCGGGCTGGCGGCGGTGCTGATCGCCCGCATGCCGCAGACGCCGGCTCTGCCCGACGCCGCCGCGAGCGCGGCACCGGCCCGCAGCCCGGTGGCCGGCGATCCGCCCGAGGTGGTCGGGGCCTGGCTGGCCGAACGCATCGACCTGCTGCTGGACCAGCAGGCGCAGGCCCTGCTCCGTGGGGACGAGCAGGGCTTTGTCGGGGTGGCCGACCCGGCGTCACCGGCCGCGGCCGACCTCAAGCGGCAGTTCCGGGTGCTCCGGTCGATGAAGGTGGCGGCCTGGGACCCGTCGCGCAACGGCCCGCTCGCCCGGATGGCCGGCAACACCGCCGAGTGGCGGGTGCTGGTCACCGTCGAACACTGCTTCGTGGTGCCCGGCTGCGACCCCGGGCCGGTGACGATCGGCACCCGGTGGGTCGACGACGGTCGGCAGCCGCGTCTGGTCGCGGTGGAGCCGTCGATGTCGGGCGTGGAGGGGCCACGGCCGTGGGAGGTGACCGACCTCGCGGTCGCGATCGGCACCCGGACCCTGGTCGCGGTGCCGCAGAGCGTACGCAACCAGCTCCCGGACCTGCTGAAGGCGGCCGAGCAGGCGGCGACGGTCGCCGACCGGTACGCGGTCGACGGGTCGAAGCCGGACCTCTACCGCGTCTTCTACGCGCTCAAGCCGGACTGGGAACGGTGGTACGGCGGCGGTCGCCCGGCCTGGACCGGCGGTTACGCGGTCGGCATCGGGGGAGACCGGTTCGACGTGGTGCTCAACTCCGACGGGCTGCACCGTACCGCCGTGGACGACCTGCTCCGGCACGAGATGACCCACGTGGCGTCGCTGCCCGAGCGGGGGCACGCCAGCGGCGAGAGATGGTGGCTGGTCGAGGGCATCGCGGAGTACGCCGGTGCCGGCGGCCGCCCGGTCCGGGAGTACGACCGGCTGGAGGACGTGACCCGGCTGCTCGGCACCACCTCGGGTGGTTGGAACGGGCGGCTCGAATCGCTCGAGCCGGCCGCGGGCGCGGAGGACTGGCGGGTCTCGGGCAGCTACGGGGTCGGTTACCTGGCGACCCGTTACCTGGTCGACCGGTTCAGCGAGGAACGGCTGCTCGCCTTCTTCAAGGCGGTCGTACACGACGGTCGGTCGGAGGAGGACGCGAGCGTCGAGGTGTTCGGGGTGGAGTGGAGCGTGCTGCACCAGGAGTGCGTGACGTACGCGCGCAGTGCCCGCTGACCGGAGCGCCCCGGTCGGGTACGACGGCTCGCCGGCCGTACGCGCCGACAGGTCATCATCCGGGATGGCCTGATCGCGGTCGACGTACCGGTGCCGCCACGGGCGGCCGGGGCACCTGAGATAGTGGACGCCGCTCCCAGCGCGGAGCCCCGAGTCGCGTCCGGAAGCGAGTCGGGGCACCCGTCCGGTGGCTCCGGTGGCGCCGCCGGAGCCGCCGGGCGCCTTCGCCCGCGGCTGCGCCGTCCAGGTCGTGCGGCTGGCGGTCGCCATGCGCGCTGAGTGAATGGGTCATCACCCGAAGTGTGGGTGCCCCCTGTTGGCTTCATGTTCCCCGATGAGTGGAAAATGCCTGCTCAGCCCGGTGTGGCTGCTTGACTACCTATGATCAACAGCGTGAAGGGATCGCGCAGGTCACAGCCGTCCCGCTACCGTACTGGTAACACGCGCGTTGCCCACCGTGGCGCGGGAGCAGCCCGCCCGGGGGAGCGCGCCGGGGAATGGGATGGGTCGGTGGGCCATGACGGGATCACCACAGTCCGACGCTCGGCTGTCGGAGGTCAGGTTCCTGACCGTCGCCGAGGTGGCGACGCTGATGCGGGTTTCGAAGATGACCGTCTACCGGCTCGTGCACTCCGGTGAACTCACCGCGGTGCGGGTCGGCCGGTCGTTCCGGGTGCCGGAGCACGCGGTGCACGAGTACCTGCGCGGCGCCTTCCAGGAAACCGCCTGACCCACCGGCGGCACCGGTCAGCGTCCCGGCGACGCAGGCCGGGATGGTCGCGGCCGGGGTCGTGACGGGTGTGCATGGGGTCGCGTTGGCCCTGTGCAGGGGCGACGGCTACCCTGGACCGCGACCGTGATCCCGCCCTGGTGCGTCCGACACCCACCGGCCGGATCCGGTCCGTTGTCCAGCTCGGTTTCCGGAGCCATCCGACGATGGCTCCCGGACCGACCCGCACGTTGTATCGGAAGGGCTGTCGTATGGGCTCGGTGGTCAAGAAGCGCCGCAAGCGCATGGCTAAGAAGAAGCACCGCAAGCTGCTGCGCAAGACCCGCGTCCAGCGTCGCAAGCTCGGCAAGTGACCCGGGCCGGGCAGCCGCCCGGCCGATGGTCCCACTTGCCACCCGTCGACCCTCGGAGGCACCCGTGACGCGGTGGTCCGGGCCGCAGCGCCCGTACCCGCTGACGAGGAGCATGGGATGACCCCCGGCCGCACCCCAGGTGCACCGGGGGTTGTCGTCGTCACCGGGGTCAGTCGTTACCTCGGGGCCCACGTCGCCGCCCGCCTCGCCGCCGATCCACGGATCGAGCGGGTGATCGGGCTGGACGCCGCCGACCCGACCCCCGAACTGGCCCCCCTGCTCGACCGGGTCGACCGGGTGCGCGCGGACGCCGCGTCGGTCGGCACCGTCATCGACGACCTGGGCGCCGACTCGGTGGTCCACCTCGCCCTGGTGACCGCGCCCGACCAGCAGCACGGCGGGCGGTCGGCGATGAAGGATCAGAACGTCATCGGCACCATGCAGCTCCTCGCCGCGTGCCAGCGCGCGCCGAGCCTGCGCAAGCTGGTGGTCCGTTCGTCCACCGCCGCGTACGGGGCGTCGTTCCGCGACCCGGCCGTCTTCACCGAGGAAACCGAACCGCACGCGGTCCCGCGCGGCGGTTTCGCCCGGGACATCCTCGACATCGAGGGTTACGTACGCGGCTTCCGGCGGCGCCGGCCGGACGTCACCGCGACCGTGCTGCGGTTCGCCCCGTTCATCGGCTCCACCGCCGACACCACCCTCACCCGCTACTTCGCCCAACCGGTGGTGCCGACCGTGCTCGGGCGGGACCCCAGGTTGCAGTTCCTGCACATCTCGGACGCGCTCGAGGTGCTCTTCCGCTCGGTCACCGAGGAGCACGGCGGGACGTACAACGTCGCCGGTCCGGGGGTGCTCGCGCTCTCGCAGGCGATCCGGCGGTCCGGTCGGGTCGCCGTACCGGTGCTCGAACCCGGCCTCTCCAGCGCCGCCGGCATCGCCCGTACGCTGGGGTTCGGGCGCTACGGCCTGGACCAGGTCGACCTGTTCGTGCACGGCCGGGTGGTCGACACCAGCCGGCTGACCAAGGAGTACGGCTTCACCCCGCGCTCCACCGCCGCCGCGTTCGACGACTTCATCAGCGGGCACACCGACCGTACGGTGGTCCGCGCCGACCAGATCGCCTCGGCCGAGCGGGCGATCCTCGACGGGATCCGTCAGGTACGTGCCGCGGTTGCCCATGCCCTCGACGAGCGACCACCGGTGAGTGACGGTAGATGAGTGAGAACGGCCGGTCGCCCGGTCCGGAACCGATCGACCCGGCAGTGACCGACCAGCCCGGCGACGTCTGGGACCGGCGCGTCGCCTCCGGGCTCGCCTTCCTGCGCCGCCGGCTGGCCGGTCAGTACGAGATCGACGACTTCGGTTTCGACCCGGAGCTGACCGACCGGGTTTTCCACCCGCTGCTTCGCCAGCTCTACCGGGAGTGGTTCCGCACCGAGGTCAGCGGGGTGGAGAACCTGCCGGTCGAGGGCGCCGGCCTGGTGGTCGGAAACCACTCCGGCACGGTCGCGCTGGACGCGCTGATCCTCTCCACGGTGCTGCACGACCATCACCCGGCCCACCGCTACCTCCGCCTGCTCGGTGCCGACATCGTGTTCCGGATGCCGGTCGTCTCCGAGCTGGCCCGCAAGACCGGCGGCACGATGGCCTGTAACTCGGATGCCGAGCGGCTGCTCGGTCGGGGAGAGCTGGTCGGGGTCTTCCCCGAGGGTTTCAAGGGCGTCGGCAAGCTCTACGCGGACCGCTACAAGCTCCAGCGGTTCGGCCGGGGCGGTTTTGTCTCGGCGGCGCTGCGCACCGGGACCCCGATCGTCCCGGTGGCGATCGTCGGGGCGGAGGAGACGTACCCGATGCTCGCCGACATCAAGCCGCTGGCCCGGCTGCTCAAGCTGCCGTACTTCCCGGTGACGCCGACCTTTCCCTGGCTCGGACCGCTGGGCATGGTGCCGCTGCCGAGCAAGTGGCTGATCGAGTTCTGTCCACCGATCTCGACCGAGGGCATGGCCGACCAGGCCGACGACCCGCTGGTCGTGTTCAACCTGGCCGACCAGGTACGCGAGACGATTCAGCAGACCCTGCACCAGTTGCTCGAACGCCGACCGGACCCGTTCGGTCCCTGACCGTCCGGCTCCTGAGCCGTTCGGCTCCTGAGCCGTTCGGCCGCCGGACCGACGGGTTAGGAGAGGGCGCGCAGGTCGAGGCTGTGCCAGGCGGTGACGTCGCTGCCACCGGTGGACCACCAGAGGATGCCGTCCCGGCAGAGCACCAGACCGCTCCCCTCGGCCACCACCACGGTCTGCTGGTCGCGTACGTCGTAGAGCAGTAGCTGCTGGTTGTCGGTGGCGGTCCGTTGCGCGTCGGCGAGAGTGAGCACCTCGAACCGGTCGAGGATCGCCACGTCGATCACCGCCGAGGTGGCCACCCCACCGGCGACCCGCTGACGGGCGGAGCCGTCCGGGCGCATCAGCTCGATCCCGCCGGGCCCGTCGGCCGCGAGCACCAGCACCCGGCACCAGGTCGGGCTACAGGTGACCAGCTCGGAGCCGGTGGCGTCGATCTCGATCACCTTGCGCTGTTCCGGGTTGCGCAGCAGCACCGGCCCGCTCGCCCCGGTGCCGGCACTGGCCAGCCACGGGTAGGCGGAGATGGACCAGGCACCCTGCTCGGTACGGACCGAAACCGGACCGCCACCCAGCGCCACCGAACGGATCTCGGTCGCCGGCTCCTCGCCGGGCGCCACCGCCGCCCAGTAGAGCCGGCCGGAGTTGATCACCATGTCGTACTGGGAGTTGAAGAAGACCACGTCGCCGCTGTCGGCGGTGACCCGGCGGGCCGGTTCGGCCGAGGCCAGGTTCGCCGTCCACAGCTCGGTACGGCCGGTCCCGTCGTCCAGGGAGACGGACTCGGCCCAGGCGAACTGGTCCCCGTCCCGGGCGAAGCCGCTGTACTGCGGCGCGTCCGCGATCGGCAGCCGGCGCAGCTCGCGGATCGCGCCGTCGGCGGCCCTGAGGACCAGCCGCAACTGGGTCCCGTCCGGGCTCGGCGAGGTGCCGACCGAGTTGGTCGCGTCCAGGAAGTAGACCGGGCTGTACGCCGGACCGTCGGCCAGCGAGGACGGGATCTCCACCGGCCGGACGTCGGGCCAGACCTGCGCGATCGTGCTCACCTTCGGACCGGGCGCCGGCTCGGGGCCGGCGGCGGGGAGGCCGAGCAGGACCCCGCCGGCCGCGAGCGCCGCCGCCAGGCCGAGCAGTTGCCGGCGTACGGGAAGGTTCATTGCCCCTGCCTGCGTCGACGTACGGCGAGCCCGGCGGTGACCGCACCGGCGAGCACCCCGGCGGCGACCGTAGACGGTACGGCGATCCGGGCCGCCTTCCGCCCGGTACGGAAGTCGCGCACCTCCCAGCCGCGCAGCCGGGCGGTCTGCCGCAGGGCGTTGTCCGGGTTGATCGCCACCGCCCGTCCCACCGAACCGAGCATCGGCAGGTCGTTGGCGGAGTCGCTGTAGGCGACGCAGCGGGTCAGGTCGAGCTGCTCCACCTCGGCGAGCTGACGTACGGCGTCCGCCTTGGCCTGGCCGTGCATCAGGTCACCGACCAGCCGTCCGGTGTACGCCCCGTCGCAGATCTCGGCCACCGTGCCGATCGCGCCGGTCAGGCCGAGCCGGGCCGCGATCACCCGACCGATCTCCACCGGCGCCGCGCTGACCAGCCAGACCCGCTGGCCGCCGTCGAGGTGCCGTTGGGCCAGAGCCCGGGTGCCGGTCCAGATCCGGGGCGCCATCAGCTCGTCGAAGATCTCCTCGCTCAGCCGCTCCACGTCCTCCACCCGCCAGCCCTCGACAAACGCCAGCGCCGCCTGCTTGGCCCGCGACATGTCGCCCGCGTGCTCGGTGGCGAGGAGCCGGAACCGCAACTGCTGCCAGGCGAACCGGGCGAGGTCACCGGTGGTGAAGTAGTTGCGGGCGGCGAGCCCTCGGGCGAACCAGTAGATCGAGGCGCCCTGCATCATCGTGTTGTCCACGTCGAAGAACGCGGCGGCGGCCGGGTCGGCGGGTGGGACCAGATCGGATGCCAGGTCCGTCGGGGCCCAGCCGGCGGTGTGACCGCGTACGTCCGTACTGACGGTCACCTTGCGGGTACGGGCCACCCGCGGACCTCCCTCCGCTCGACGGATGCGTGCCGGTGCCTCCAGCGAGCCTAACCGGACCAGCGGGGTGGGACCGAGGTCCCACACGACGGTGGGGGTCCAGACCCCCAAAGGTCTGGACCCCCACCGGTGTTGCCTGGGCGGTACGCCGCCACGGCGACCTATTCGGCCGGCCGCCCGTCCACCGGGGCGGTCGTGTCGACCACCGGCTTCTTCGCCGTCGGCCCCTGCTCCAACTGCCGCCCCTGGGTGCTGCTCGGCACCACCTCGGCGTCTTCCGACGTCTCGGTGTGTGGCGGGTCGGTGACCCGGGCGGTGGGGGTCGGTGTCGGGCGGCCTTCCTGGGACGAACTCTGCTGTTGCCCGGAGGCGCTGCGCCCGGAGGCGCAGGCTCGTGGCAACGGTCCCAGTTGGTCGACCCGGGCGGCCGGTTCCGCGCCGCACTGGAGCGCGGTGCGGAGCAGGTCGGCCCGCTTGCCGATCGAGTCGAGCAGGGCGAGCGAGTCGCCGACCCGCTGGCTGTCGGCGGCGCTCCCACCGGTCAACAGCCCGGTGATCTGCCGCCGTTGCCCGCTGAGGAAATTGCCGATGGCGTCCAGCGCCGCCACGTCGCGACGCTGGGCTGCCGAGGTGTTGAGCAGTTTGATGCCCTGGCGTGTGTCGGCGTCCATGTCGTCGAGGACGGCGGCGAAGCCGGTCGTGTCGCCCTGCACCGCGATCGCCTCGGCGAGCCGGGTCTGGGCGAAGTCGAGGAACAACTGGCCCCGGCTCAGGTCCGAACTGGCCAGTGCCAGTTGCGCCCGTTCGGTGGAGCGCTTCACGCCGTACAGGGCGTCGCCGGGCAGGGCGTTCTCGCTCGCCGCCGACATGCCGGAGACGGCGATCGCCCCGGCCGCGACGCCGACGATGATCGAGCCCCGCACCCTTGCCCGGGTACGTTGCCCGCCCCGGGTGGCGCGGCTGCCCGCTCCGCCCGCTCGTCGGGCACCCTGCTCGGCACCGGTCGCGGCGGACAACGTCGCCTGCTCGGCGGCGGCGACGAGCATCAGTCGCAGTCCGGCTCGGAAATCGGGGTCGACCTCGACCTCGACGGACGGTTGGGCGCCGCGCACCCGCTGTCCGACCGTCACCAGTTCGGCCAGGTCGTCGTCGGCACGGGAACGGATGTGGTGTCGACGGCCACCGTTGGCTTCGTCGAGAAGTTGCGCGAAGCGCTCGGCGCGCCAGCGGCGGAATATGTTCAGATTCACCGCGGGCACCTCCCTTCGCTGGTCACGGCCGTACGGACGGCATCGTCGCCGACCGTGCGACGGCGGCTCGGGTCCGGTCCGTGACGGTCGTGACCGATCAGTCGGCCGGACCGACGGGCCGGTGGTGTGTCAAGGCATCCGTCCGTCGCACCGGGACAAACGGCCGGTAAGCCCGGCCGGTTACGGGCCGTTCGGTCGCAGTATCACGATGAGTGATCGGTGTTGCCGCGCGTGAGTAGCCGCCACCGATCGGACTCACGGCTGGAACCCGTCCGGCAGCAGCCGGGCCAGGGCCCGTACGGCACGGTACTGGAGCGCCTTGATCGCGCCCTCGTTCTTGCCCATCGTCTGCGCCGTCTCCGCCACCGAGAAGCCCTGTAGGAACCGGAGCACGATGCACTCCTGCTGCTCGGGGTTGAGCTGCTTCACCGCGCCGAGCAGGGCCATGTTGGTGATGTGCTCGACCACCGCGGACTCCGGGCTCCCCTCCGGCCCCCGGTCCTCGCGATCGGCGTCGAGTACGTCACCCGTGGTCACCTCGAGTCGGTAGCGGCCGGACTTGAAGTGGTCGGCGACCAGGTTCCGGGCGATGGTGACCAGCCAGGCGCCGAGGTCCCGGCCCTGCCAGGTGAAGCTGCCGATCCGTTTGAGGGCACGCAGGAAGGTGTCCGAGGTCAGGTCCTCGGCGAGTTGCCGGTTGCCGACCCGGAAGTAGACGAACCGGAACACGGTGTCCACGTACCGGTCGTAGATCAGCCCGAACGCCTCGGACTCACCCTGCTGCGCCCGCTCGATCAGCTTCCACACCTCGGTCGCCGGGTCGGACGGGTCCGGCCGGTCCGGGTAGCCGGTCGGCGGCGGGGCGGCCGGACCCGGGGACGGGTCGACGGCGGGCACCACCGGCAGGATCGCGGTCTCGGTCTCGGGGGTGTCGGGTCGGGGTCCGGTCTGGCCGGGTCCCGGTTGGGCCGGCATCGTCGGCCGGGTCGGGCTGGTCACCCGACCGCTGATCGGCCGGGCGTTGCTCCCCGGCGGGGTGTGCCGCGACGGGGTCTCGTTCGGATGTGGCCGGTTGCGGGTCCGTTTCGGACTGCCCTCGCCGCGTACGGCCAGGCTCAGCATGTCGTCCATGGACATCCGCAGTTGCGTCAGGCCCTGGTTCAGCGCGACGCGGGCGGACCGGACCTCGCGGCTACGTGCCGCGTCCGCGTATCCGTATGTGCTCACAGGCCCTCCCCGAGCCGGTACGCCAGCGGGGCCGGTCGCCGCGATGTCGCGGCGACGATGCCGCGACCCGGTCCTGGACCGGCACGATCCACCACACCGGGGGCAGGGTGCCCCGGTTGGCGGCACGCACCCATGAGGTGCTGGTGCAGTGCAGTTACAGGCACGGCGGCCTCCTCGGGCTGAGGGGTGTCGACTCACAGCAAAACGGGTGAGCTGACCCGAGTGATGATAGGGCCAACGTCACCCACGCGTGGCGAGTCCGTTACACAGAGCCAAAGTATTTCCCAGATTTGCCGATCTGGACCGGACCAATTGTGCGTTGTCGGATCCCGGACAGTCCGGTCATGAGAGGTGTGACCTGGGAAAACGCCGCAACACGCCGAAGGAAGGCACGACTTGGCGTGCCGCCGGCAAAGGTGCTAGCGGTGCTGGCACGTCCCGCCGGTGATATTTCCACGCGGGGACGTGGTCTCGTGGACGGTACCGTGACGCTCCGGTGGTGTCGAGGGGGCGTCGGCCGTCGATGCCCGCGGGCGCGCGGGCCCCTCCTGTGCCAAACTGCTGCGATCAGCGCCGGACCTGGGAGAACACCATGGCGAGCGAGCCGCGACTGACCCTCATCACCCGTCCCGGGTGCCATTTGTGCGAGGTGGCCAAGGAGGCCGTCGACCGGGTGGTGGCCGCCACCGGCGACCGCTGGGTCGAGGTCGACGTCACCGCTGACCTCGAACTGGAACGCGAGTACGGCGACCGGGTGCCGGTGGTCCTGCTGGACGGTAAGGAGCACGGCTACTGGCGGGTCGAGGAGGCACGGCTGCTGCGCGACCTCGGTGCCACCGGACAACCCCTCGCCTGACCGACCGGCCGTTCTGGCTATTGTTCGGCGATGACGTCGGCACGTAGGCACCTGGTGTGGGACTGGAACGGCACGCTGCTCAACGACCTGAGTCTGGTCGTCGCCTCGACCAACGTCGCCTTCGCCAGCGTCGGCGGGCGGGCGGTCAGCGTGGACGAGCACCGGATGTCGTTCCGTCGCCCGATCTCCGACTACTACGCCGAGGTGCTCGGCCGGACGGTGGACGCCGAGGCGTTCGGCGCGCTCGACAAGATCTTCCACGACGCGTACCGGACCGGGTTGACCACCTGTGAACTCGCCGAGGACGCCACCAGTGCGATGCGGTCCTGGACCGGCACCCAGTCACTGCTCTCCATGTGGTTCCACGACGAACTGGTCCCGGCGGTGGGGACGTACGGGCTGACCGGCATGTTCAACCGGGTCGACGGCCTGCGGGGCACCGTCGGTGGCGACCACAAGGCCGAGCACCTGGCCCGCCACCTGGCCGAACTCGGCATCGAGGGCAGGGACACCGTGCTGGTCGGCGACTCGATCGACGACGCCGACGCGGCCGACTCGGTCGGCGCGGCCTGCGTCCTCTACACCGGCGGCTTCACCGCGCCGGCCCGGCTGCGGGCCTCCGGCCGCCCGGTCGCGGAGACCCTGACCGAGGCGGTCCGGCTGGCGGCTCAGCCCCGCAGGTAGGCCAGCACGGCCAGCACCCGCCGGTGCTGCTCCTCGTCCGGTGGGAGGCGCAGTTTGGTGAAGATGTTGCGTACGTGCTTCTCCACCGCGCCGTCACTGACCACCAGGGCGCGGGCGATGGCGGTGTTCGACCGCCCCTCGGCCATCAGACCGAGCACCTCCCGCTCACGCGGGGTCAGCTCGCGCAGCGGGTCATCCCGGCGACGACGGACCAGCAGTTGGCCGACCACCTCGGGGTCCAGCACGGTGCCGCCACCGGCGACCCGGCGCAGCGCGTCGAGGAACTCGTCGATCGCGGCCACCCGGTCCTTGAGCAGGTAGCCGATCCCGCCGCCGGCCCCCGGCCCGGGATTGACCGTGGCGAGCAGGTCGTCGGCGTACGACACCTCGACGTACTGGGAGAGGACCAGGATCGGGGCCCGGGGGACCAGTCGTCTGGCCTCCACGGCGGCCCGGAGACCCTCGTCGGTGTGGGTCGGCGGCATCCGTACGTCCACGATCGAGACGTCCGGTCGGTGCTCGACCACCGCCTCCACCAGGGCGGTACCGTCCCCGACCGCGGCGACCACGTCGTGTCCGTGTTCGGTCAGCAGCCGGACGAGTCCCTCGCGGAGCAGGAAGGCGTCGTCGGCGATCACTACGCGCATGGTCCGGTTGTCTACCACGTCGCCGTCCGCCGTGAGGCCCGTCGCCCGGTCCGGCCCGTCGTCCGTCGCCCGGTCCGGCCCGTCGTCCGGCTGCCGGTCCGGGTCCCGGTTCGAGGTGTCCCCGGTCAGCACGGGAGCTCGGCGCGGACCTCGGTCGGGCCGCCGGTCGGGCTGATCACGGTCAGGGTGCCGCCGGTCGCGCGTACCCGGTCGGCGATGCCGGCCAGGCCGTGCCCCTTGGAGAGGTGGGCGCCGCCCTCGCCGTCGTCGATCACCTCGATGTTCAGCTTCCGGTCGACCCGGGTGACGGTGAGCCAGCACTCGCTGGCCCGGCTGTGCTTGGCCACGTTGGTCAGGGCCTCGGCGACCACGAAGTAGGCGGCGTTCTCCACCGCCGGGTCGAGCCGGCCGGTGGGCGTGCCGAGCTCCGGGTCGACGGTCAGTTCGACCGGGATCAGCCCACGCCCGGCGAGCGCGGCCAGCGCGCTGGGCAGCCCCCGGTCGACCAGGATCGGCGGTGCGATGCCCCGGGAGAGAGCGCGCAGTTCGGCCAGGGTGTCCCGGGTCTGGGTCAGGGCCTCGTCGAGGGTGCGCCGGGCCGCCTCCGGGTCGCTGGAGAGCTGGTGCTGGGCCCGGCTGATGTCCATCGCGAGCCGGACCAGGCGTTGCTGTGGGCCGTCGTGGATGTCGCGTTCGAGCCGGCGCAGGGCACTGGCCTCGGCGGAGACCGCGGCCCGCTTCTGCTCCTCCAGCACCGTGATCCGGTTGCGCATCTCGGCCACCCCGGTCAGCAGCGCCCGACCGAAGCTGGCCTGGAGCAGCGCGCAGCCGCGTACCACGACCGGGAGGGTGATCAGGAAGAAGAGGCCGATCGCGCTGTTCAGACCGATCCGGGCGCCGGCCGAGTCGCCGAGTCCGAGCAGTACGTTCAGACCCTCGTCGCCGTCGCCCTGGGGCAGCGTCCAGTCGTACGCCCAGTAGAGCGAGCCGCCGACGGCGCCGGCCCACCAGATCACCGTCACCACGAAGGTGGCCAGTGCCACCACCAGCTTGCCGATGCCGTGGGCCAGGTCGAGCCAGGACTGGGCGTCGGCGATCGGGACGAAGATCCGCCGCCAGGCGCTCGCCCCGCTCTCGGCGGTGCGGTACTGCGGGCGGATCCGGGGCTGGTGCAGTACGGCCGGGATGCGCAGCCGCTCGATGTCGGCCCAGCCCCGGGCGACGAAGAGGGTGCCGGCCAGGATCGGCAGCCCGATCACGGTCACCATCAGGCCCGCGCCGAGCGCCAAGCCGGCGATCAATATGGCGAAACTCGCCAGTGCGAGCGGAAGCCCGAGCAGTACGTACACCGAATCGACGCCGAGCTGGCGCAGAATGGTGGACGGTGCCGGTTCGGCGTTGGCGGTGACGGTGGTCATGTCCTCCACGCTAGGCAACCGGACGCGCGGTTCCATATCCCGTCGGCCCGCCTATTTCCGGTAGGGCTGGCCCCACCTGAGCGGCCCGCGAGCAGGTTGCGGGCAGTCGGTGGCGACTCACGATAGCTTGTCAAGTTGGCAAGAATAGTCGGAATTGAGTAATAATCGCCACGCGGACGGATCCCGCGATGAAACCGATCTTGTGAATGGAGTGGCTGGTGAGGCCGTGTCGCGGTGCCTCAAGATCGCGATTTGTGCACGTCTTCACAAGCGCCTACTCTGTTACTCCGACGAGCCCTGCTAGCACAGCCGGTCACAGCGGCCGCAAGCGGGCGCCCGGTAATGGCCCGCCGCTCCGGCTGGTCGAGGATCGCACCGCACGGAGTCACATGAGTCAGCACCGCCCCGCAGGCGCGTCCGGGCGCGCCGGTGCCGTTCCGGCGCTTCCGGATCTCCCTGAGGCGACGGTCGCCCGGCTTCCCGAGTACCTGCGCGCACTCCACAATCTCGCCGAAACCGGCGACGACACGGTCTCCAGCGAGGGATTGGCCGCCGCGGCCGGGGTCAACTCGGCGAAGCTGCGCAAGGACCTCTCCCACCTCGGCTCGTACGGTACCCGGGGCGTCGGCTACGACGTCGCCCTGCTGATCGACCAGATCGAGTACGTCCTCGGACTCACCCATCGCCGCGCGGTGGCGCTGGTCGGAGTGGGTAACCTCGGTCACGCTCTCGCCGGTTACGCCGGCTTCGCGAGTCGCGGCTTCCGGATCGCCGCCCTCTTCGACGCCGACCCGGCCCGGGTGGGCGAGGAGATCAACGGGTTGACCGTCCGGCACATCGACGACCTGCTCCGCACCGCGGTCGAGGAGCGGATCGCGATCGGCGTCATCGCCACCCCCGCCTCCGCCGCGCAGCGGGTCACCGACCTGCTGGTGGCGGCCGGTGTGACCAGCATCCTGAACTTCGCGCCCTGCGTGCTCTCGGTGCCGGAGGGAGTCGACGTACGCAAGGTCGACCTCGCCATCGAGCTCCAGATCCTCTCCTTCCACGAGCACCGCAAGGCGTCGCTCACCGCGCTCCCCGGCGGTCGGGCCGAGGTGGAGGCCGATCCGGACCTCGCCGCCACCGGCACCGAGGACGCCGCCGCCCCCGGCACGACGGAATCCGTTCCGCCGGGCCGCACCCGTCCGAACCGTACGGAGGTGCTCGGCTCGTGAACCTGCTCGTAGTCGGCGCGTCCCACCGCACCGCCCCGGTCGCCACCCTGGAGCGACTCTCCGTCTCCACCGCCGACCTGCCGCGCATTCTGGACCGGCTGCTCGCCCAGACCTACGTCGGCGAGGCGGTGGTGGTCTCCACCTGTAACCGGGTCGAGGTCTACGCGGCGGTCGCCGGCTTCCACGGCGGCCTCGGCGACATCTGCGCGGTGCTCGCCGCCGAGGCCGGCTGCGCGCCGGCCGACCTGGCCAACCACCTCTACGTGCACTACGACGAGGCCGCGGTCGAACACGTCTTCCGGGTCGCCACCGGGCTGGACTCGATGGTGGTCGGCGAGGCGCAGATCCTCGGCCAGCTCCGGGACGCCTACCACGTGGCGACCGAGGCCGAGGCGACCGGTCGACAGTTGCACGAGCTGATGCAGCAGGCGCTCCGGGTCGGCAAGCGGGCGCACGCCGAGACCGGCATCGACCAGGCCGGGCAGAGCGTGGTGACGGCCGGTCTGGAGATCGCCGGTAACCGGTTCGACGGTTCGCTCACCGGTCGGCCGGCGCTGGTTGTCGGCGCGGGTGCGATGGGAGCGCTTGCCGTGGCGACGCTGACCCGGACCGGCATCGGTTCGGTGGCGGTCACCAACCGGGGCGCGGGTCGCGCGACCAGGTTGGCCGAGGCGTACGGCGCCACCGCCGTACCCTTCGATGATCTTATCGTAGCCCTGTCCACTGTGGACATCGTGGTCACCGCGACCGCGGCGATCGAGCCGGTGCTGACCCGGGAGACGGTGGCCGCCGCCCTGGCGCTGCGGGCCAACAGCCGGCCGGACACCCCACTGGTCCTGCTCGACCTCGCGGTCCCCCGGGACGTCGACGCGGAGGTCGCCGAGCTGCCCGGCGTACTCGTGATCGACATCGACCGGCTCGCCGCCGAACTCGCCGACGGACCCGCCGCCACCGACGCCGCCGCGGTCGCCGAGATCGTCAGCAGCGAGGTCGCCAGCTTCCTGGTCTGGCTGCGCGGTGCCGACGTGCTCCCCACCGTGGCCGCGCTGCGGGCGCGGGCCGACGAGGTGGTCACCGCCGAACTGCGCCGGCTGGCCCAGCGCCGCCCGGACTTCACCGACGAGCAGCGGGCCGACGTCGCGCACACCGTGCACCGGGTGGTGCAGCGGCTGCTGCACTCGCCGACCGTACGGGTCCGGCAGCTCGCCGCCGAGCCCGGCGGCGACCAGTACACCGCCCTGCTGCGCGAGCTCTTCGACCTGGAGGTGCCGGGCACCTCACAGGTCGACACCGTCCCCGACATCGCCGCGCACGTGTCGCACCCCTCCGAAGGAGCGCAACGGTGACCGCACTACGCCTGGGCACCCGGGGCAGCGCCCTGGCCCTGGCCCAGTCCGGCCGGGTGGCCGCCGCGGTCAGCGCCGCGACCGGGCGCGAGGTCGAACTGGTCGAGGTGGTCACCGCCGGCGACCGCTCCAGCGCGCCGGTGAGCCGGCTCGGCGTCGGGGTCTTTGTCTCCGCGCTGCGCGACGCGCTCACCGCCAGGGAGATCGACTTCGCCGTCCACTCGTACAAGGACCTGCCGACGGCGGCCGCGGCCGGGCTGCACATCGCCGCCGTGCCGGAACGCGAGGACCCGCGCGACGCGCTGATCGCCCGGGACGGCCGCACCCTGGCCGAGCTGCCCCCCGGCGCGACCGTGGGCACCGGCGCGCTGCGCCGGATCGCCCAGCTCCACGCGCTCGGCCTGCAGTTGACGGTCACCCCGATCCGCGGCAACGTCGACACCCGCGTGGCGCGGGTGCTCGGCCCGGACGCGGACCTTGACGCGGTGGTACTGGCCCGGGCCGGACTGACCCGGCTCGGCCGTACCGCCGAGATCACCGAGACGCTCGATCCGATGCTGATGTTGCCGGCGCCCGCCCAGGGTGCCCTCGCGGTCGAATGCCGGGCCGACGACCCGGATCTGATCGAGCTGCTCGCCGTACTCGACCACGCGCCGACCCGGGCCGCGATCACCGCGGAACGGGCGTTGCTGGCCACCCTGGAGGCCGGCTGTAGCGCTCCGGTCGCCGCATTCGCGGAACTCGCCGAGGGCGACGACGGCGATGAGATCTACCTGCGCGGGGCGGTGATCAGTCCGGACGGCTCGTTCGACCTCCGGCTGTCCCGCACCGGTACGCCCGCCGAGGCGGTGGAGATCGGTAAGGCGCTCGCCGCCGAACTCCTCGACCTCGGCGCCGACTCGATCCTCGGTACGCCTACGCACCCCGGCGCGAGGACCCAGCATTTTGGAGCACAGCCATGATCCGCACCCGTAAGCCCGCAGGCCACATCGCGTTCGTCGGGGCCGGTCCCGGCGACCCGGGTCTGCTGACCCGCCGGGCGCACGACGCGCTGGTCGAGGCCGATCAGGTCATCTTCGACCGGGGAGTCCCCGAGTCCCTGCTCGACGTCCTGCGCGCCGAGGCCAAGGAGGACGCCCAGTTCAGCCCGGCCGAGGGCGCTCCCGGGGACGTCGCAAAGGTGTTGATCTCCGCGGCCCGCTCGGGCCTGTCGGCGGTACACCTCGTCGCCGGTGACCCGTTCGGCCACGACTCGGTGGTCAAGGAGGTGCAGGCGGTCGTCCGTACCGCGGTGCACTTCGAGGTGGTTCCGGGCATCGGCCAGGCCGAGGGCGTGGCCAGCTACGCCGGGGTCCCGCTGCCGGGCGTACGCACCGCCGCCGACGTCGACGACGTCACCGCGCTCGACTTCGAGGCGCTCGCCGGGGCGATCAACCGGGGTTCGCTGGCGCTCGCCGTGGACGCCGGTGACCTCGCGGCGATCCGGGACGGACTGCTCGCGGTCGGCGTCGACGGCACCACCCCGGTCGGGGTGACCGGCGACGGCACCGGCGAGACGCAGTACACCACCACCTCGACCGTGGACAGCTTTGTCGCCGCCGCGCTCGGCTTCACCGGGCGGGTCGTGCTCACCCTGGGCGCCGGGGTCAGCCAGCGGGACAAGTTGAGCTGGTGGGAGAACCGCCCGCTGTACGGCTGGAAGGTGCTGGTGCCGCGGACCAAGGAGCAGGCCGGTGTGATGAGCGCCCGGCTGCGCGCGTACGGGGCGATCCCGTGCGAGGTGCCGACCATCGCGGTCGAGCCGCCGCGTACCCCGGCCCAGATGGAGCGGGCGGTCAAGGGCCTGGTCGACGGCAGGTACGCCTGGGTGATCTTCACCTCGGTCAACGCCGTACGCGCGGTCTGGGAGAAGTTCGCCGAGCACGGCCTGGACGCCCGCCACTTCGGCGGCGTCAAGATCGCCTGTATCGGCGAGGCGACCGCCGACGCGGTCCGTGCCTTCGGCATCCAGCCCGAGCTGGTCCCGGCCGGGGACCAGTCCTCGGAGGGACTGCTGGCCGAGTTCTCGCCGCACGACGAGATCCTCGACCCGGTCGGCCGGGTGCTGCTGCCGCGCGCCGACATCGCCACCGAGACGCTCGCGGCCGGGCTCACCGAGCGCGGCTGGGAGGTCGACGACGTGACCGCCTATCGGACCGTCCGAGCGGCGCCGCCGCCGGCCGAGATCCGGGACGCGATCAAGTCGGGCGGGTTCGACGCGGTCCTGTTCACCTCCTCATCGACGGTGCGCAATCTGGTGGGTATCGCGGGCAAGCCGCACCCCCGTACCGTGGTGGCGGTGATCGGACCGAAGACGGCCGAGACGGCGACCGAGTTCGGCCTGCGGGTGGACGCCCAGCCGACCAACGCCTCGGTGCCCGACCTGGTGGAGGCGCTCGCCTCGTACGCCGTCGAGCTGCGCGAGAAGCTGGCCGCGATGCCGGCCAAGCAGCGCCGTGGCTCGAAGGTGCAGGGGCCGACCGCGCTGCGGTTCCGCTGACCGAGTGATGGGATCCGGGCGGCGGTCGTAGCCTGGAGTGGTGACCCGTGAGCCACGGGTCGTGGGAGGAACCATGTCTTACCCGGACATCCGGCCGCGCCGGCTGCGGCGTACGCCGGCGATCCGTCGGCTGGTGACCGAGACCCGGGTGGCCCCGGCCGACCTGGTGCTGCCGATGTTCGTCAAGGAGGGGTTGACCGAGCCCCGCCCGATCGGCACCCTGCCCGGGGTGCTCCAGCACTCGCGGGACTCGCTGCGCAAAGCGGCGGTCGAGGCGGTCCGGGCCGGGGTGGGCGGCATCATGCTCTTCGGCGTGCCGGAGACCCGGGACGAGCGGGGCTCCGGCGGGCTCGACCCGGACGGCATCCTCAACATGGCCCTCCGTGACCTCGCCGCCGAGCTGGGCGACAGCACGGTGCTGATGAGCGACCTCTGCCTGGACGAGTTCACCTCGCACGGGCACTGCGGCCTGCTCGGCCCGGACGGCGGCGTGGACAACGACGCCACCCTGGCCGCGTACGCCGAGATGGGGGTGGCCCAGGCCGCCGCCGGGGCGCACATGGTCGGCCCGTCCGGGATGATGGACGGCCAGGTCGGCGTGATCCGCAAGGCGCTCGACGACGCCGGCTACACCGAAACCTCGATCCTCGCGTACGCGGCGAAGTACGCCTCGGCGTTCTACGGCCCGTTCCGGGACGCGGTCGAGTCACCGCTCCAGGGCGACCGGAAGACCTACCAGCAGGACCCGGGCAACCTGCGCGAGTCGCTGCGCGAGGTCGAGCTGGACATCGCCGAGGGCGCCGACCTGGTGATGGTCAAGCCGGCGCTGCCGTATCTCGACGTGCTCGCCGCGGTCCGCGCCACGGTCGACGTCCCGGTCGCCGCCTACCAGGTCTCCGGCGAGTACGCGATGGTCGAGGCCGCCGCGGCGAACGGCTGGGTGGAGCGGGAGCGGGCGATTCTGGAGACGCTCACCTCGATCCGGCGTGCCGGGGCCCAGGTCATCCTCACCTACTGGGCCGTCGAGGCGGCGGAGCTGCTGCGCCGCGAGGGCCACTGACCCGGGGCGTCGCCGCCCGCCGGGTCAGGGGGCGGTGACGCCGGTGGCGTCGAGCCGGTGCACCAGTTCGGCCACGTTCACGCCGTACTCGCACCAGTCTCGCTCGGCCCGGAACCCCAGCTCCGCGTTGACCTTGAGCATCGGCTCGTTCGCCTGCGCGTTCCAGGTCTGCACCTCGGCCAGGTCGGGCTCGGCGGCGCGCAGCTCGAAGAGCATCCGGGCCTTCATCGCCCGGTCGATGCCGTAGCCCCGGTGGTCCCGGACCACGATGGTGTCGTACTGGTCGGCCCGGGTCGGGTGCTGGGCCGGCACCACCACCTCGGTCAGGCCGGCCACCTCGCCGCTGCGCTCGTGCACGGCCAGCACGATGTAGGGCTTCATGCCCCGGCGGTGCAGGCAGCTCAGGCTGTCCCGCAGCCGCTGCGGATCGTACGAACTCGGCCGCAGATCGAGGTCGCCGTCGTCGATGTCGCGGATCTCGGCCTTGGCCCGCGCGTACGCGTCGAGCATCTCGTCCGGCGGGCCGCCGGGGAAGAACTCCAGCCGGTAGCCGGAGCTGATCCCGCGCGCCATCTCCTCCAGGGTCACCCAGTCCACCGTGGACAGGCGTAGCACGCTGCGGGTCTCGACATACTCCCGGGCGAAGCCGAGCGCCTCGAAGAAGCCGATCGCCGGAGTGTCGCCGATGACCTCCACCCCGATGAGGGAGAAACCCTCCTGATAGGTGCGTCGGGCGGCCTTGGCGATCAACTTCCGCCCCAGCCCCTGCCGGCGCTGTTCAGGATGAACGAGCACGTCGATCACGCCGATGTCGCCGAGTAGCAGGACGTGAACGTGTCCCATGATCCGGCCCGGGGTGCCGTCGGCGGTCTCCTCCTGGGCGATCCAGGAGATCCGCCGCTCGCCCGGCATCACCTCGGCCAGATACTCCCGGAGCGAGCTGTTCCGCCACTGGGGATCGGCCGGGAGGTCCGCCGCGAAGGCCGCGTTGACAGTGTCCAGCAACGACTCGATCTCGGCCGACGACGCGGTCCGGGGATCCCACTCGCGCACCATCACCAGTACAGCTTGCCGCTAACCGCAGTCCGGCGAAAGTGGCCAATTCTTCAATGTACGTGGGCCATTACGCTACGTCCAGACTACGCTCGGCTGTTGGCGCCGTACTCGTTGGCCTTGTTGAACACGTCCTGAGCGTAAACCCGCACGTCGTTGTAGGAGAGGATGGCGTTCCACCAGTCCTCGGCGACGGAGAGGTTGCGGCTGCCCTTGCACAGATAGTTACCGGCCGCAAGTGCGGCGTCATCGAGATCCTGAGGGTTCTTCACGCCGTCGTTGTCGGCGTCGGCCCCGTTCTCCTGCCAGGTGGTGGGGATGAACTGCATCGGCCCGACCGCCCGGTCGTAGGTGAGGTCCCCGTCGAGCCGGCCGTCGTCGGTGTCCATGATCCGCATCCGGCCGCCGTTGCCGTCCAGCGGATCGCCGATGATGCCGGGGGTGGAGACACCCTTGGCGTCGACCGTGTTCTGGTTCGCGCTGCCGTGCCTCGACTCGACGTACCCGATCGCGGCCAGCGTGGTCCAGGTCAGCTTGCAGGCCGGGGTCGTCTGCGCCAACACCAGCTCGGCGTAGCCGTACGCCTGCATGGCGACCGGCGGGATGCCGGTACGGGTCGAGGTCTGCTGCGCCCAGCCGGTCAGTACGTCCGCCGGGCGAGCGGTCGGCGCCGGTGCCGTACCGGTGGGTCCGGTGCCCGGCAGCCCGGTCGGCGGCAGGCCGGCTCCGGAGGGTGCGGCCGATCCGCCCGGCAGGTTCGGGGCGGCGGTGCCGAGGTCGACGCCCGACGGATCGCCGGCGCCGGCACGCGAGGGCGGGGTGTGCGCCGTCGCCGGGATCAGCACTCCGCCGGCCAGTCCGGCCGCCGCGACCAGCACCAGGATGAACATCGCGGGCAGCACGAGCCGCCCGCTGCCTCCCCTGGACCAGGTGCGGACCGCTCGGGCCGACCGGGCGGGTAGCTGACGGACCGGCGGAACCCGGCGCAGGGCGTGCGCGAACGGCACCCGGCTGCGTCGGCCCCGGTTCGCCGGGGCCGACTCGCCCGACCCGTCCGGGCTCGTCCCCGACCCGTCCGGGCTCGTCCCCGTCCCGTCCGGGCTCGTCCCCGTCCCGTCCGGGCTCGTCCCCGTCCCGTCCGGGCTGGTCGTCGTCCCGTCGGGGGTCGCGTCGGCCTTGTCCGGGGTCTGCTCGGTCCCGTCCGGGCTGGTGGTCGTTCCGCCGGGGGTCGCGTCGGCCTTGTCCGGGGTCTGCTCGGTTTCGGCCGGGCTGGTCTCCGTCGCGTCAGGAGCCGCCTCGGTGCCGTCCGGAGTTTTCGTCGTCAGTTCAGGAGTTGTTCTCTGGGCCGGCACGGCGGGCGTCGGCGCGGTCGCGGCGGCGGTGGAGCCCGCCTCGGGAGCGGCGCCGGAATTGGCTAGCGGGGTGTCGAACGCCGGTGCGGCCGCCGAACGGGTGACCTGCCCGTCGCGGACGGGTGTGGGCCCGGAGACCGGACGTGGCCCGTCGGGGCCGGGCGCGGCACCGGAGCTGGCGAGCGGCCCGTCGAGTGGTCCGTCCAATGCTGGCGCGGCTGGCCGGAGCTGCCGAGCCGTCGTACCGTCCGCCCCGTTCACCACGCGCCCCTCCCGGTCCGCCACGCGTCGAGTATTACCCATCCGGGGAAAAACGTCAGGCGCGGTCGTACCCTGTTGGCATGCCCCGGTACGAGTTCCGCTGCCGCGCGTGCGGCGACACTTTCGAGATCAATCGACCGATGGCCGAGGCGTCCGCGCCCGCCTCCTGCCCGCAGGGGCACGACGACACGGTGAAACTGCTATCGGCGGTCTCGGTGACCGGGCGCGGGGGATCGGCGTCGGGCGGTCCGGTCAGCCCGGCCGGTGGCGGTTGCTGTGGTGGTGCCTGCGGCTGCTGAGCACCGGGCTCCGCCCAACGTGGAGGGCGTCCGACCGATCTGCCACTATTAGGTGGTCTGTCGTGATCGTCCAAATGCTCGGGAAGCATGCGTTAAGTCGTTGTTCCATGGTCACGTAGCGGGTTAGCACCTTGGGGCCGTCTCGCCCCGTCCGTTCCTACGATGCGCTGTGACGTCGAAATGCGGCAGCATGAACGCGACTTCCAGGGGGCGGAGGTTCCACGCATGTCGGTACGGATCCACCTGCCGAGTGGGCTGGTGACTTTCATGTTCACCGACATCGAGGGGTCAACCCGGTTGGCCCAGATGCTCGGTTCGGGTTATCGACCGGTGCTCAGCGAGCACCGAAGACTCCTCCGATCGACGCTGGCCGCGAGCGACGGCACCGAACTGTTCACCGAAGGTGACTCGTTTTTCATCGCGTTCGCTGACGCCGCCGCGGCGCTGGACGCGTGCCTGACCGCCCAACGCGCGCTGGCCAGCCACGAGTGGCCGACCCCCGAGGCCGCCCCGAGGGTCCGGATGGGACTGCACACCGGGCACGCCGAGCCCCTCGCCGGGGAGTACGCCAGCGCCGAGGTGCACCGGGCGGCCCGGATCGCGGCGGCGGCGCACGGTGGGCAGGTGCTCTGCTCCGGCGCCACCGCCCGGCACGCGGCACCGCTGCCGCCCGGCGCCTCCCTGCTCGACCTGGGGCTGCACCGGCTGCGTGGCTTCGACGACCGGGAGCGACTGTTCCAACTCGTCGCCCCGGGCCTGGAGCGGCAGTTCCCCCGGCCGCGTACCGCCGATGCCGTACCGCACAATCTGCCGACCCAGGTCACCTCGTTCGTGGGGCGCAGGGCCGAGCGGGCCGAGTTGGACCGGCTGGTCAACGAGCACCGGCTGGTGACCGTGGTGGGGGCCGGGGGCGCCGGCAAGACCCGGCTCGCGGTCGAGGTGGCCGGGGCGGACGTGGAGACGTACCCGGACGGGGTCTGGTTTGTCGACATCGCGGCGGTCACCGACCCGGGGCTGGTCGCGTTTGCCATCGCCGCGGTGCTCGGGCTGCGTCCGGAGCCGGGTCGGCCGATGGCCGAGACCCTGGTGGAATACGCCGCCTCACGGCGGATGCTGGTCCTGCTCGACACCTGCGACGCCCAGCCGGCCGCCTGCGCCGAGGTCATCGCCCGACTGCTCACCGGCGGCAGCGGGGTACGGGTGCTGGCCACCAGTCGAGAATCCCTCGGCCTGCCCGGTGAGGTGGTGTGGCGGATTCCACCGCTCTCGGTCGACCCGGGGCCGAACGGCGCACCGAGCGACGCGATCGCGTTGCTGCTGGACCGTACCGTCGCGGCGCGGGGCGGTCGCCGGTCCACCCCGGCCGAGGCGGCCGACCTGGAACGGGTGGTGGCCCGGCTGGACGGGTTGCCGCTCGCGATCGAGCTGGCCGCGGCCCGGCTCCGGGTCCTCTCGGCCAGTCAGCTCGCCGGGCGGCTCGACGACGTACTCGGCGCGCTGGACGCCGGACGGGACGAACCCGAACCGCCGACCGTGCAGGTGCCCCGCTGGGTGGCCAACCAGCACGACACGGTCGACCTGGCCGCCGCCGCGCTCGGTGTCGCCCCGGTGGCCGCCGCCCGTGCCGCCCAGCGCTCGGCCACCCAACGGCACAACACCATGCAGGCGACCGTCACCTGGTCGTACCGGACCCTGGGGCCCCGGGCCGCCCGGCTGCTGCGCTGGCTGGCCGTCTTCTCCGGCCCGGTGGACCTGGCCACCGTGGAGTGGCTGCTCGACGACGACCCGCTCGACCCGCTCTCGGTGCTGGCCGACAAGTCGATGATCCAGGTCGAGCCGAACATCTCCGGCAGCACCTACCGGATGCTCGACCCGATCCGCGCGTACGCCGCCCGGCGGCTGGTGGACGCGGGCGAGGAGCAGGGTGCCCGGGACCGGCACGTCGCCTGGTCCCTGCACGCGCTGGAACGGGCCTACCTCGGTCCGGACGACCGACCGGTGACCCTGTCGCTGTACGCGCTCGACCCGCTCGCCGACGAGATGCGCGCCGCGCTGCGCTGGACCGCCACCGGCGGCAGCGCCCGGCAGGGGCTGCGGCTGGCCAGCGGGCTCGACCAGTGGTGGCGTGAGCGGGGTCTGGCCCGGGAGGGGCGACTCTGGTTGTTCCGGCTCTACGGGCGGATCGCCGAGACCGGTGAGCGGATTCCCGAGGCGGAGCTGGCGGCGGCGTACCACATGCATTCGCTGCACGCCGGCGCGGACGGTGAGTTCGCCGAGGAGCTGAGGTTCTCCCAGCGGGCCGAGTCGGCCGCGCGACAGGCCGGCGACGCCGGGCTACAGGCCCGGGTGCTCGCCGGCCGGGCCGCACCGTTGATCGACATGGGTCAGCTCGCCGAGGCCGAGCGGGTCTGCCGTGAGGTGATCGCCTGGGCCCACCAGAACGACGTGTCGGGCGACGCGCTCTTCGCCGTCTACAGCCTGGCCGAGCTGCTCTGGCGCCGCTGCGAGCTGGACGAGGCCGCCGAACTGCTCGGTGCGGCCCGGCCGGTGGAGGCGGCCCGGCCGACCGAGCGGGCCCGCCGATCGGTCGACATGCTGCTCGGCATGGTGGCGCTCTCCCGGGGTGACCTGGTCGCCGCGCACGACCATCTCGTGGTGGCGCTCCGGTCCCGGATGGCACACGGCTTCCACGGACGGGCCTGCGACACGATCAACGCGATCGCGGTGCGCTGCGCCTGGGGCGGTGACCCGGTCACCTCCGCCCGGTTGTTCGGCGCGGCTCAGGCGACCCGGTCGGCGATGCGCAGCACCCCCGGGATGTTCGGTCCCTACTGGCTGGAGGAGCAGGCGGGGTTGCGGGGCGTGCTGGGCGACGCGGCGTTCGACGCGGCCTATGCCGAGGGGGCCGAGCTGACCCTGGAGGAGGCGGCGGCCGTGGCGCTCGCGGTGGACCACCCGGACCTGGCCGCCGGTTCGATGCGGTTCTCGGCGGTGGAACCGCCGACGCAGCGTACGTGGTCGACCCGGGAGGCCATTCCCGCCGAGTCGCCCGGCGACGTTCTCGACCGGCGCGAGCAACCCGGCTCCTGACCGGTCGCCCACCGTACGGATCAGGGTGCCGCCACCCGCCGGCACCTGGCCCGCCGCCACCTGCCGGAACTCGCCGGCACCCGCCGCCACCTGCCGGAACTCGCCGGCAGGTGGCGGTGCCTGTCCCGCCGGCACTCGGCGGGACAGGCTTGCTGCCGGCGACGTGAGTTAGTGGACCAGTCCGGCGGCGCGTTCGGCGTCGGACTTCATCTTGGCCACCCGGTCCAGCTCCGCCTGGCTGACGACCACCTTGCCGAAGACGTTGACCGCCTGGTAATAGATCCAGGCCAGGCTGACGCAGGCCGGTCGGACCACCGAGTTGTACGTTGCGCAGACCCGCTTCAGGTCCTCGTAGAAGGCACTGTCCACCCGGGACTTGTTGGCCGGGAACTGGCCGACGGCCTTGAAGTTGCGGTACCCGAAATCGTGCCGGTAGCAGGAGAGCTCGAAGTTGAACCCGAGGGGGTTGTCCGGGCTGGTCGAGCAGTAGTCGGTCGACCAGTCGAACTGGTACTCGGCCCACGGGGCCCGGTTGGTGCGTGCCGCGTTCCAGGCGTTGTAGCTGCTCGCGCTGGTCTGGGTCCA
Source organism: Micromonospora sp. NPDC050397 (assembly GCF_044901685.1). Taxonomy (NCBI): domain Bacteria; kingdom Bacillati; phylum Actinomycetota; class Actinomycetes; order Micromonosporales; family Micromonosporaceae; genus Micromonospora; species Micromonospora sp. NPDC050397. Next base: position 42,015 of record NZ_JBJDPS010000023.1, on the reverse strand, counting down.
GCTGGTGAGCACGGAGAGCTTCTGCGCGGGCGTCACCGCGGCTGCGGGCGAGGCGACACCCAGCAGGCCGAGCAGCGCGAACGCGGCTCCGGCGAACAGGGTGGTGATCCGACGGGGCATGGGGGATACCTCCGAACAGGGATGCCATTGGTGGGGCATCGGAAAGGGGTTTGTTACCGGCGGGTCACCGGATTGGGCAAGTTTCCGCGAATCGCAGGACGTCGATCTCTATGGCGCGTGAATATTTGACGACATGCGTTGAAACAGGCGCATGTGCAGGGCGGTCGGCGTTTTGTTGCCGGGTGGCGTGCCGACGCGGCGCCCGGGGTGTGTCGGCGGATCGGGCGGATGGCGGTCGCCCCGGCGGTCGGACGTCCGGGTACGTCGTGTCGACCGCCCGTGCGTCCGCGAGCGCCCGTACCCGCTATGTTGTGGGCGTGCAGCTGATCGTGGTGACCGCAACGAGCCTGCGGTGATCCATTTCCCCGCCGTCCGGCAGGGGCCGTTACGCGCCCTCAGCCTGCGGGTCCTCGCCGCGGTCGGCCTGGTGCTGATCATCGTGTTCGTGGTCTGGCTGGACCGGGACGGCTACCGGGACGTCAACGAGGACAACCTCACCCTGCTCGACTGCGCCTACTACGCGGTGGTCACCCTCTCGACCACCGGGTACGGCGACATCACACCGATCTCGCCCTCGGCCCGACTGGTGAACGTACTGGTCATCACGCCCGCCCGGGTGCTCTTCCTGATCATCCTGGTCGGTACCACGCTGGAAGTCCTGACCGAGCAGTACCGCACCAACCTCCGCATGACGCGGTGGAGGAGAACTGTGAAGGACCACGTCATCATCTGCGGCTACGGCACCAAGGGCCGCAGTGCCATCAGCGCGCTGCTCGAAACCGACTTCGACAAGTCGAGGATCGTGGTGGTCGAGCGGAGCGCGACCGCCGTACGGCAGGCCACCTCGGCCGGGCTGGTCGCGATCGAGGGCTCCGCGACCCGTTCGTCGGTGCTGAACGAGGCGCACGTCAAGAACGCCAAGGCGGTGATCATCGCGACCGACAGCGACGACGCCTCGGTGCTGGTCGCCCTGACCGTACGTCAGCTCACCGCCGGCCAGGTGCGGATCATCGCGGCCGTACGGGAGGCGGAGAACGCGCCGCTGCTGAAGCAGAGCGGTGCGCACCACGTGATCGTCTCGTCGGCCACGGCCGGTCGCCTGCTCGGCCTCTCCACCTCCGCGCCGCCGCTGATCGACGTGGTCGAGGACCTGCTCACCCCCGGTCAGGGCATGGCGCTGGCGATGCGCTCGGCCGAGCGGCACGAGGTCGGTACCTCGCCCCGTGAGGTGGAGGCGCTGGTCATCGCGTTGATCCGGCGGGGCAAGGTGGTCTCCGTGGTGGAGCCGGCCGGGGTCAAAATCGAGACCGGGGACATGCTCGTCTACGTACGCGACGACCGTCCCAACTCCTCCACGCCGCCCGCCTAGGTGTAAGGAAGGGCCCCTTGTTAACGCATAGCGTTAACAAGGGGCCCTTCCTTACACCTCAGAGGATGGTCCAGGTGTCGCCGCTGTTGAGCAGGCCGGCGAGCTGCTGTTCCGGGGTCTCGGTGGTGCTGGCCCGAGCGGTGGCGACCTGCTCCTGCACGATGCTGTCGTAGGAGGGGCGGGAGACGTCGCGCAGCACCCCGATCGGGGTGTTACGCAGGTCGAGGCCGGGCAGCCGGGAGAGCGCGAACGCGTACGCCGGCTCGTCCACGGCGGTGTCGTGGACCACGATCTGCTCCGGGCGTACCGAGGCGGTCTCCCGGACCTCCAGGCCGAAGCCGCCCGGTGTCTGTACGACGCAGAACCGGCCCTCGGCACCGAAGGTGATCGGCTGTCCGTGCTCCAGCCGGATCAGGTAGTCGTCCCGGGTCGCCGGCTCCTTGAGCTGGTCGAACGCGCCGTCGTTGAAGATGTTGCAGTTCTGGTAGATCTCCACGAACGCCGAACCCTCGTGCTCGGCCGCCGCCCGGAGCACCGACTGGAGGTGCTTGCGGTCGGAGTCGATGGTGCGGGCGACGAAGGTCGCCTCCGCGCCCAGCGCCAGCGAGAGCGGGTTGAACGGCGAGTCCGCCGAGCCGACCGGCGTCGACTTGGTGATCTTGCCGACCTCGGAGGTGGGAGAATACTGCCCCTTGGTCAGCCCGTAGATCCGGTTGTTGAAGAGCAGGATCTTCAGGTTGACGTTGCGGCGCAGCGCGTGGATCAGGTGGTTGCCGCCGATCGAGAGGGCGTCACCGTCGCCGGTGACCACCCAGACCGACAGGTCCGGCCGGGAGACCGACAGGCCGGTCGCGATCGCCGGCGCCCGCCCGTGGATCGAGTGCATCCCGTACGTGTTCATGTAGTACGGGAAGCGGGAGGAGCAGCCGATGCCGGAGACAAAGACGGTCCGCTCGCGCGGGATCTTCAGCTCCGGCATGAACGACTGCACCGCGGCCAGGATGGCGTAGTCACCGCAGCCGGGGCACCAGCGCACCTCCTGGTCGGACTTGAAGTCCTTGGCGGTGAGCTTCAGGGCGACGGGCTCAGGCATTCTTGACAACCTCTTCCAGCATGGTCTCCAGCTCGGTGGCGGTGAACGGCAGACCCCGGACCTGGTTGTAGCTGATCGCGTCGACCAGGAAGCGGGCCCGGATCACGTGTGCGAGCTGACCGAGGTTCATCTCCGGGATGACCACCCGGTCGTACGCCCGCAGCACCTCGCCGAGGTTCGCCGGCATCGGAGACAGGTGGCGCAGGTGTGCCTGGGCCACGGAGAGTCCGCGCTGGCGCAGGCCACGGCAGGCTGCCCCGATCGGCCCGTAGGTCGAACCCCAGCCGAGTACGAGCACCCGCGCGTCGCCGTCCGGGTCCTCCACCTCCAGGTCCGGCACCGGGATGGCCTCGATCCTGGCCGCCCGGGTACGCACCATGAAGTCGTGGTTCGCGGGATCGTACGAGATGTCGCCGGTCTTGTCGGCCTTCTCCAGCCCACCGATCCGGTGCTCCAGACCGGGCGTGCCGGGAATGGCCCACGGCCGGGCCAGGGTCACCGGGTCGCGCAGGTACGGCAGGAAGGTGGTGCCGTCCTCGCCGTTGGGCTCGGTGGCGAAGTCGACCCGTAGGTCGGGCAGCGACTCGACGTCGGGCAGCAGCCACGGCTCGGAGCCGTTCGCGACGTAGTTGTCCGACAGCAGGATCACCGGAGTGCGGTACGTCAGCGCGATCCGGGCCGCCTCGATCGCCGCGTGGAAGCAGTCCGACGGGGACCGGGGCGCGATCACCGCGACCGGCGCCTCGCCGTGCCGGCCGAACAGGGCCATGTTCAGGTCGGCCTGCTCGGTCTTGGTCGGCATGCCGGTGGACGGGCCGGCCCGCTGCACGTCCACGATCACCAGTGGCAACTCCAGGGCCACCGCGAGCGAGATCGTCTCGCCCTTGAGGGCCACGCCGGGGCCGCTGGTGGTGGTGACGCCCAGCGCGCCGCCGTACGACGCGCCGAGTGCCGCGCCGATCGCCGCGATCTCGTCCTCGGCCTGGACCGTGGTGACACCGAACCGCTTGTGCTTGCTCAGCTCGTGCAGGATGTCCGAGGCCGGGGTGATCGGGTAGGCGCCGAGGAAGACCGGCAGCTTCGACCGGACACCGGCGGCGACCAGCCCGAGCGAGAGTGCCGCGTTGCCGGTGATGTTGCGGTAGTTGCCGGGGCTCATCTTGGCCGGCTTGACCTCGTACCGGACGCCGAAGTCCTCGGTGGTCTCGCCGAAGTTCCAGCCGGCCTTGAAGGCGGCGGTGTTCGCCGCGATCAGCTCGGGGCGCCGGGCGAACTTGGTCTCGAGGAAGCGGATCGTGGACGCGTACGGCCGGGAGTACATCCAGGAGAGCAGGCCGAGGGCGAACATGTTCTTGGCCCGCTCGGCGTCCTTCTTCGAGACGTTCAGCTCGGCCAACGCGCCGATGGTCATCGAGGTCAGCGCGACCGGGTGCAGGGCGTAGCCGTCGAGCGAACCGTCCTCCAGCGGGCTCACCGCGTAACCGACCTTGGCCAGGTTGCGTCGGGTGAACTCGTCGGTGTTGACGATGATGTCCGCGCCCCGGGGCAGGTCGGCCAGATTGGCCTTGAGCGCGGCCGGATTCATCGCGACCAGGACGTTCGGCGCGTCACCCGGGGTGAGGATGTCGTAGTCGGCGAAGTGCACCTGGAAGCTCGACACCCCGGGCAGGGTGCCGGCGGGCGCCCGGATCTCGGCCGGGAAGTTCGGCAGGGTCGAGATGTCGTTGCCGAGCTGCGCGGTTTCCGAGGTGAAACGGTCGCCGGTGAGCTGCATCCCGTCGCCGGAGTCGCCGGCGAACCGGATCACCACCCGATCCAGTTGACGGACCTGCTTGGTCACGTGACCTCCTGTCGCCGGCGGCGGTTCGTACGTCGTCGGTCTATTCCCCGACTGTCTCTCAACCGAGAGCCTACGTCGGACCGTTAGGTAAACCTTCCCCCAGGTCCGTTCGGTGGGAAGGGCAAGAAAGGGCATTTGCCAGCATTTGGTGGGTCAAACTCGATTGACGTAACTCAGATCACTGGGGTTTCGGTCCGGTTTCCGATCCATCATCGCCCCGGGTCCGGGATCGCCACCGGCGATTGCGCCGGCCCGCCGACCGCCCGCCGGACCACCGCCGACCGCCCGCCGGACCACCGCCCGGGTCGCCGCGACCGGGCGCGCGAACACCGGCGTGGCGCCACGCCGATCGGGGTCGAGCCGGGTCAGGGATCGGCCGGGTCAGCAGGGCCAACAGAGTGAGGGGGCGGCCAGGTCAGCAGGGCCGGCGGGATCAGGGATCGGCCGGGTCAGGGGGACTGGCGGCGCAACGTCACGGCGGCCAGGGTGAGTGCGAGCACGACCAGCAGCCCGGAGACCACGATCAGCCCGATCGCCGTCCGCTTCACTCCGGTGAGCCCACCGTCCGGCTGCGACACCGGCCGGACCAGCGGCAGCAGGCCCTGGGAGCCGGTCGGGGCCGCGCCGTTCTGCCCCGACGGCTGCGCGGCCGCCGCCGTGATCCGGAAACTCATCTGCATCCGACCCGTCCGCCCCTGTGCCGAGGTGAGGGTGCCGGCGACGGCCCCGGAGAGGGGTGCCATCCGCTGGGCGGCCGGGGTCGCGGCGACCGGCATCCGTACGGTCACCGTCCGGCCCGCCGGCACCCGGCCCAGGTCGCAACCGACGTGCGTCGTGCCACCGCGCTCCGGGTCGGTCGGCGCGGGGTCGCGCGGGTCCGGTGCCGTCGACCGGCAGCCGGGCGGCGGAGTGGGTACGGTGACGCCGGGCGGCAGGGTGACCTCGATCGAACCGTCGGCGTCGCTCGTGCCGGTGTTGCCGAGCCGGGCCACCAGCGTCGCCGGCTGCCCGGTCACGTCGAAGCCGACCTCGTCGGCCGAGAGGGTCAGGCCGGCGGCTGGTGGACCCGGCGGGAACAGCACCGCGAACCCCTCGTCGTCGGTGATTCCGGGTACGTCGGGCCGGGTCGGATCGGTGGCGGTGACCTGTACCGAGCCGGAGAGCGGCATGCGCTGCCAGGCGTCGGCGTCGACCAACACCCTGATCCGGGTGGTGAACTGGGTGCCGGCCCCGACGCTCCAGGCGGCACACCGGTACGTCCCGCCCCCGAGCACCGCGCAGCCGGCGGTGCCCGCGTCCGTGACGCCTGGCGGCAGCGTGTAACGCATCCGGAGGAGCTGCCCCGTCTCGCCGGTGTTGCGGACGGTCACCTGGAGGTCGGTGGTGGTGCTCGGTGCGCCCCAGTAGCCGCTGCCGAGGGTGACGTCGCCGGTGGCGACCAGCACGCCGAGTCGGGGCTGTCCCGGTTGCGGCGGCCTCGGGACGGTGGTGGGCGGCTGGCTCGACGAGGCGGGGTCTGGGTCGCCGGTGGTGGGCGGGTCGGCTGGTGTGGGGGTGTTGACACTCGGCTCCGACGTGGGGTGCCCGCTGCTCGGCCCGACGGTGTCCGAAGGGGTGGTGGGCGCGGGTGTGCCGGTCGGTGGCTCGGTGAAGGGCGGCGTCGTCGGCTCCGGTTCGTCGGTCGCCGTCCCCGCGCTACCCGGCTCCGCCGGCTGGAGCCGGCCACCGGCCGGGCCGGTCCGGCTCGCCGCCTCGGCGGCGGAATGACCGGCGTCCGCGATCGTCGACGAGATCGCCCCGGTGAGGCTGAGCAGGGTGAGCAGGAGGAGCGGCGGCACCACCCCGACCCGGGCCGGGGCAACCGCTCGGGGACGGGTGTGCCGGGGCGCGCGAGTACGCCGTCCGAACTCGACACCTGTCATCGTTCCTCCGCCCCCGGCCCTGACCAGGTTCATTATTCGGCGTGGCCAGGCCGGGGACACCACACCCAACGCGGAACAAATCAGTAACGGGCCGGGAACAGGCGTCAGCATGTGTTGACGGGAAGGGGTATCGTCAACGTACGTTGACGACGGAGGGGGAGGGTTTCCATGCCACAGGTCGCGTTGCAGCCCGATGACGACCCGAGGCGGGCACTGCGGGCCGCCGGAGATCTGCGCCGCGGGGCGGAGCGGGCCGAGGCGCTCCAGGTGCGGCGCGCCCGCAACGCCGGCCTCGACTGGGAACAGATCGCGCTGGCGCTCGGCGTCTCCACCCGCGAGGCCCGCCGCCGGTACGGTCGCCGGCTGCTCGGCTCGGGTCGGCCCTGACCACCGGCCGGTACGGGTAGGCTGCCGCGCATGAGCGGCTACCTCGGGTCGTACGCGACGCTCGGGCTCCTGTTGCTCGCGAGCGTCCTGGTCTTCGTCGGCGCCTTCTCGGCCAACCGGCTGCTCCGCCCGGCCAACCCCGCCGACCCGCCCGGCAAGCGGGCCACCTACGAGAGTGGCGTCGACCCGGTCGGCAGCGGCTGGGCCCAGGTGCAGATCCGCTACTACGTCTACGCCTACCTCTACGTGCTCTTCGCGGTCGAGGCGGTTTTTCTCTTCCCCTGGGCGGTTGTCTTCGACCGGCCCGGCTTCGGCCTGGTGACGGTCGTCGAGATGGCGATCTTCGTCGCGGTGCTGGCGCTCGGCATCCTCTACGCCTGGCGCAAGAACATCCTCCGCTGGACCGACTGAGGTGTAAGGAAGGGCCCCTTGTTATCGCTTTCGGTATAGGAAGGGCCCCCTCCTAACCCCGCTGCGGGGCGGCTCTGGCGCGATGGGGGGGCGGGCTTTCAGGCGAGGCCGCGGCGGGAGACGGTCGGCGCGCGGTCGCCCCGGATCGAGGCGACCATGTCGAGCGCGCGGCGGGTCTGGCGTACCTGGTGGGCCCGGAAAACCCGGGCGCCCAGCCACGCCGAGACCACCGTCGCGGCCAGCGTTCCCTCCAGCCGCTCGTCCACCGGCAGGTCCAGGGTCTCGCCGACAAAATCCTTGTTCGACAGGGCGACCAGCACCGGCCAGCCGGTAGCGGCCAGTTCGTCGAGCCGCCGGGTGGTCTCCAGCGAGTGCCGGGTGTTCTTGCCGAAATCGTGGGCCGGGTCGATCAGGATGCCGTCCGGCCGTACCCCGAGGGCGACCGCCCGGTCGGCCAGCCCGGTGACGGTGGACACGACATCGGCCACCACGTCGTCGAAGCCCGCCCGGTGCGGCCGGGTACGCGGTGCCAGCCCGCCCGCGTGCGAGCAGACCAGGCCCGTACCGGTGTCGGCGGCGACCTGGGCGAGTGCGGGATCGGCTCCGGACCAGGTGTCGTTGAGCAGGTCCGCACCGGCGGCCACCGCCTCGACCGCCACCTCGGCCCGCCAGGTGTCGATCGAGATCACCACGTCCGGGAAGGCGGCCCGTACGGCGGCGATGGTGGCCACCGTACGGCGGATCTCCTCGGCCGGCCCGACATCCGCCCCGGGACCGGCCTTGACCCCGCCGATGTCGATGATCCGAGCGCCCTCGGCCACCGCCTGCTCCACCGCCCGCAGCGCGGCGTCGGCCGCGTACGTCGCACCCCGGTCAAAGAAGGAATCGGGCGTACGGTTCACGATCGCCATCACGATCAGCTCCTCCGGGGCGAAGGACTGCCCACCCAGTCGTAGCGTCCGCTGCACCGCAGAGCCTCCTCGAATCCGATCCGCCGTCGCCACGACGCTAACCGGCGGTGGGTCCGCGGCGGCGACGGGAGTCCCGGCGGGGTGGCGGGGTCGCCCGGCCGGGCCCGCCGTGACACGATCCTTCTATGGGCCAGTTTCTCCTCCTCCTGGTTGTGGCGCTGACCGCCGCAGCGGTTGTCTTCGGCGTGACCGTGCTGCTCACGGGCAGCGATCCGGGCATGACGCCGGCCGAGCCGGATGGTCGTGCGATGCCGCTGCCGACCAGTCGGCCATTGGCGGAGTCCGATGTAAGCGAGCTGCGGTTCGACACCGCTCTGCGCGGGTACCGGATGAGTCAGGTCGACCAGGCGTTTCAGCGCGCGGCCTACGACATCGGCTACAAGGACGAGCTGATCGGCGTACTGGAGGCGGAGGTGACGGCGTTGCGTGAGGGCCGCAGCGCGGATGCCGAGGCGCTGCGCCAGGCCCGCCTGGCGGCGCTCGCGCCCGCCACCGCGACCACGGCCACCGACGCCACCGACGCCACCGATACCACCGCTGCGACGGATGCCACCGATACGACCGGTTCGGCCTCGGCGGCGGACGGGGCCGTGCGACGTCCCGGTGTCGACGGTGCCGACGCCCAACCGGAGAAGGACGGGGTCGCCGCCGGGACGGAGAAGGACGGGGTTGCCGCCGGGACGGAGAAGACCGGAATCATCGCCCAACCGGAAAAGAACGAGGTCGCCACCGGGACGGGGAAGGACAAGGCTGATTCGGCGACGGCGACGGCGACGGCGACGGCGGGGGACGGGGTCAGCCCCGGTGCCGGGAAGGCCACCTCCGGTGCTGGGACGGCCACGTCCGGCGCCGGTGAGGTCGACGGCGGCCCGGCCGAGGCCCCGGAAGAGCCGGCGACGGTCCGGTCCGAGGGTGGCGGGCAGGCGTTGCGTACGGAGCGCGGGTGACCGGGTCGGAGGTTCCCGACGGCTGTGACGAGGTGGCACAGCCGGGTGCCGGCGAGGTCACCGCGACGGTGATCGTCCGGGCCCCGGCTGCGACGGTGTTCGCCGGCTTCACCGCCTGGGAGCGGCAGTCGGACTGGATCCCGTTCACCCGGGTCCGGGTGGTGAAGGGCGACGGTGGCGAAGGCAGCCTGGTCGAGGCGGTCACCACGGTCGGGCCCGCGGTGCTGCGCGACGAGATGCGAGTGGTCCGGGTCGACGCCCCGTACGAGCTGCGGGTCGTGCACTGTGGACGTCTGCTGCGTGGTCCGGGTGTGCTCCGCTGCACCCCGATGGACCGGGAGCGAACCCAGGTGGTCTGGCACGAGTGGTTCCACCTGCCCGGCGGCACCGTGGGCCGATGGGCCTGGCCGGTGCTCTGGCCCGGCTCCAAGATTAGTCTCGGCCAGGCGCTCAGGCGGTTCGCCCGGCTGGTGGAAAGCGGGCAGTTGCCCTGATCACGGCGGTGTCGGCGGGTTAGCGGCGGCCGGCGGGCTGACCTACGGTAGTGACCGTGACGGATCTGGTGATCGGCTCGGACGGCCTGGCCCGGTGTGGCTGGGGCGCCAGCACCCCCGACTACGCGCTCTACCACGACGAGGAGTGGGGTCGGCCGCTGCGCGGCGACGACGCCCTTTTCGAGCGGCTCTGCCTGGAGGCGTTCCAGTCCGGGCTGTCCTGGCTGACCATCCTGCGCAAGCGGGAGGCGTTCCGGGTCGCGTTCGACCGGTTCCACCTGGAGACCGTCGCCGGTTATGGCGAGTCGGACGTGGATCGCCTGCTGGAGAATGCCGCTATTGTCCGTAATCGCAGCAAGATCGAGGCGGCGATCAACAACGCCCGCGCCGCACTCGACCTGCCGGACGGGCTCTCCGCGCTGCTCTGGAGCTTTGCCGGGGCGGCCCGGCCGGTCCAGCCGCGCTCCCTCGCCGACGTCCCGGCCCGTACGCCGGAGTCGACCGCCCTGGCCAAGGAGCTCAAGCGGCGCGGCTTCCGGTTCGTCGGCCCCACCACCGCGTACGCGCTGATGCAGGCGACCGGGATGGTCGACGACCACCTGCTCGGCTGCCACGCCCGCCGAACCGGGATCGCCACGGTGGCCGACCCGATCGGGGTCGGCACGGCGGCCGACCCGACCAGGGGCGTCACGGTGGCCGACCCGACCGGTCGTTCCGAGCCGCCGATCACCGCCGTGATGGGATAGGGGCCATGGGGCAGGCGAACGGGGCGCGTACATGAGCGCCTGGGCGGTGGTCATCACCGACGAGCGGTACGAGGCAGAGCGGCTTTTCCACCACGAGACCCTGGAGCTCACCGGACTGGACGGGCGGCACCGCCCGGCCACCGGCGACCCGGTGCTGGTGGTGCGTGACGGCGACGTTCCGCTGCTGGTGGCGGTGGGCCGAATCGGTCCGTACGAGTTGGATCGGGACCCGGACGACCCGCTGGCGGGCAACGGGTTCGGCGGGCTGGTGGTGACGTACGCCCGACGGATCTTCGACAGCCCGGTCGAGGCCGACCAGCTCGACCTCGACGGGCCGCTGACCCCGGTCGACCCGGCGACCTACCGGGCGCTGGCCGACCGGATCGGCCCGACGCCCGATCGCAGCACCTGGCTGGTCAGCCTGGACCTGCCGATCGAGGCGGCGTCACCGGCCGAGGCGGTCCAGATCTTCTGGTCCTACGTGCGCGAACTCGGCCCACGGGAACTTCCCACCTTTGTCTCGCCGGCTGGCAACGAGCTGGCCATGCAGGCGTTCGTGCTCGGGGTGGAGGCCAACCAGGACCCGGAGGAGGACGACGACTGATCCGGCCAGCAGGAGGCGGGTCAGCGGCCGACGAAGGCCGCGCGCTGCTTGTTGACGAAGGCGTCGGTGGCGGTCCGGTGGTCCTCGGTCGCGCCACAGATCGACTGCGCCTGGGCCTCGGCCGCGAGCGCCTCGGAGAGCGTCCCGGCGTCGCCGACCGAGAGTTGCCGCTTGATCGCCCCGTACGCCACCGTCGGTCCGGCGGCGAGCCGGGCGGCCAGCTCCTGCGCGGCCGGGAGCACGTCCTCGTCGTTGTCGACCAACTTGGTGAGCAGGCCCAGCCGGTTCGCCTCGGGCGCCGGCACCGACTCGGCGAGCATCAGCAGCTCGACCGCCTTGGCGTGGCCGACCAGGCGGGGCAGCGACCAGGAGGCGCCGGTGTCGGCGGCGAGGCCGACCTTGGCGAAGGCCATCAGGAAGCTGGTCCCCGGGCCGCCGACCCGGAAGTCGGAGAGGAAGGCCAGCGAGGCGCCCGCCCCGGCGGCCATGCCGCGTACGGCGGCCACCACCGGTTTGGGCAGGTTGCCCAGCCGGGCGGCGATCGGGTTGTAGTGGGACCGTACGGTGCCGAGCGGGTCGGGTCGGCCGCTGTGCAGCGTCTCGACGTGTTCGCGCAGGTCCTGGCCGGCGCAGAAGGCCCGTCCGGCGCCAGCCAGCACCACCGCCCGGCAGCTCCGGTCGGTCTCCAGCATCGCCAGGGTGTCGCGGAGCGCCACCTTGAGCGGCACGTCGAGCGCGTTCATCGCCTCGGGGCGGTTGAGGGTCAGGGTGACGACGGCGTCGTCACGCTCGATGAGCAACGGCTCGGTCACGATCTCTACGGGCCTTTCTGTCGGAGGAGCTTGCCGCTGGCGTCGAGACAGTGCTCGACGTAGCGGTCGGCGGCGGGACGGAGGCGGGCGGCGTGCCGGTCGAAGAAGGCGGCCGCGCTGGTGCCGGGCCACCGTTCCGGTAGCAGCGCCGGGGGGAGCTGCGGGTCCCGAAAAAGGAAGGTACGCCAGGCGTGCACGAGGCGGAAGCGGGCCGCGTACGCCTCCTCGTCGCCACTGCGTACGGTCACCGCGCTGAGCAGGCTCCGCTGTTCGGTGACGAATCCCTCGTACGCCTGGCCGATCTCGTCGAGGTCCCAGGCCTGGCGTACCAGCCCCATCGCGCCCGGCGTGCCGGCGGCGTGGGCGGCGGAGAACCGCTCGAACCGGACACCGGCCTCGCTGAGCAGAGCGTCCACCTCCTCGCCTGGGCGGGGAGCGACCCAGGTCTGCTCGTCGAGCATGCCGTAACCGAGGTAGGCGAGGCTGGTGTCGAGGCGTTGCCGGTCCCGGCGGGCCGCCGGTGGGCGAAGCACGATCAGATCGAACCGTCCGTCCCAGCCGATCTTGCCGGTGCGGTAGATTCGAGCTGCTGCCTCGTCCAGTCGTCGGTTGGCCTTGGGACTCAGCAGGTAGCCGGGACCGGAGCTGAGCCGGGCCGGATACAGCCAGCCCTGACGGACCATGCGGGAGACCGCTGTCCGTACCGCCGGTGGCGCGATCCCGAGCGGTGCGAGAAGCTTGACCAGGGCGGCGACCGGTGCGCGGCCACCCCGGGCGCGCAGATAGTCGCCGTACAGGTCGAAGAGTGCCGACCGTGCCTGCATGACCGCACATTGTGACAGCCTCTCGCAAGATATGCTAGACGCTGTTACAGCGTTGCTGGTTCGGTTTGGGTCCGGCGGTGTTCATCAGGGAAAATCGTTGGTCGGCACCGCGGGCCGTGAGCGCGGTGATGTCGACGAAGTAGACGTGGGGCAACCCACCGACCCTGGTGAAGGTCTGAGGGGAGACAACATGGCGGCGATGAAGCCGCGGACGGGCGACGGTCCGCTGGAAGTCACCAAGGAGGGCCGGGGCATCGTCATGCGGGTTCCGCTGGAGGGTGGTGGCCGGCTCGTCGTCGAGATGACTCCAGACGAGGCCAACGCGCTCGGTGACGCGCTGAAGGCCGCCGCGGGCTGAGTGACCAGACGAAGGTCCGGGCGCGCCGCGTGCCCGGACCTTCGGCCGTGCTGGGCCGCCGGTCACGCCGGCGGCCCAGCACGTCATACCGGCCGTGAGCGCGCTCCGTGCGGCGCGGCCCACCCCTGTCAAGATCTACTGGAGGTACGGTCGGCGTGCTCAGCATCCGTCTCGTCGCCGATCCCACCGGGTTCGACGCCCTCGTTCTGCCGGTCCGCCCGGTCACCCCGACCGCCGGTGGTACGGACCCGAACGGCACCGCCCCGGGTACCACCCTGAGTAGCGCCGACGACACCTCGGGCGGCACCGGCGACGCCCCGGTAGCCGAGCTGGCGCCGACCACCCTGGCGGTACCGGCCGACCTGGTCGCCGAGGCCACCGCGCTGCTGCCGCTGGTCGAGCTGACCGGCTCCGCCGGGTCCACCCACCTCTCGGTCCGACCGCTGCGCGAGCCCGCCCGGCTGCTGTTGGCCGGTGTGGGCAGCGGGGACGAGAGCGGCTGGCGCAGTGCCGGAGCGGCAATCGCCCGCGCCGCCGCCCGTGAGACTTCGATCACTATAGCGATGCCCTCCGATGTCACCGCCGAGGCGGTACGGGGGCTGGCCGAGGGGCTCTGGCTCGCCTCGTACCGGTTCCGGCTACCCGACCCGTCCGGGGCCGGCGACGAGGCCGGCACGCTCGGTGAGGTGCTGGTCGCGGTCGCCGACCCGGAAGCTCACCGGACCGCCCTGGTCGCCGCCGAGGTGACCGCCCGGACCACCCGCCTCGCCCGTGACCTGACCAACACGCCCTCCTCGGTGAAGTCGCCCGGGTGGCTCGCCGACCAGGTGGTGGCCCTGGCGGCGGAGCACCCCGAGCTGACCGTCCGGGTCCGCGAGCCGGCCGAACTGGCCGCCGAGGGCTTCGGCGGCATCCTGGCCGTCGGGGCGGGCTCGGCCACCGGTCCGCGCCTGGTCGAACTGACCTGGCAACCGGCCGACGCGCGTACCCACGTGGTGCTGGTGGGCAAGGGCATCACCTTCGACACCGGCGGCATCTCGATCAAGCCGCGCGAGGCGATGAAGCTGATGCGCAAGGACATGGCCGGTGCCGCCGCCGTCCTCGCCACCACCATCGGGGCCGCCGCCCTGCGCCTGCCGGTGCGGATCACCGCCCTGGCCCCGCTGGCCGAGAACATGGTCAGCGGCTCGGCGTTCCGCCCCGGTGACGTGGTGACGCACTACGGCGGGCTCACCAGCGAGACGACCAACTCCGACGCGGAGGGACGGTTGGTGCTCGCCGACGCGCTCGCGTACGCGGTGGAACGGCTGGCGCCGGACCTGCTGGTCGACGTCGCCACCCTCACCGGCGCCAACGCGGTGGCGCTCGGCAAGCGGCACGGCGCCCTCTACAGCGACAACGACGAGCTGGCCGAGGCGTTGATCGACGCCGGTCGGCAGGCCGGTGAGCTGGCCTGGCGGATGCCACTGCCGAACGACTACGTCGAGTACCTCGGCAGCGACATCGCCGACCTCTACAGCGCGCCGGCCACCGGTGCCGGCTCGGTGACCGCCGCGCTCTTCCTGCGCGAGTTCACCGGGGCGTTGCGCGACCGCTGGGTGCACATCGACATGTCCGCGCCGTCGTGGGCCGAGGGGAACGACGGCGTGCTGGCCAAGGGGGCCACCGGCTACGGCGTCCGGACGCTGCTGCGCTGGCTGGGCGGCCTGGCCTAGCCGGCAAACCCGGCCAGGACCGGAGGGCGGCCGGTTATCCGCCTGGTGTGTCCCGTTGCGCCACGAGGAACCCGTCACGGGTGGTTATGTGTGGTGGTGGGTCGGCTTCGGCGCCGCAGCGGCGGGACAACCGGGGGGACTGGAAGATGCCATCGCTTGGATACTCGACCTTCGTCGCGCCGCCGAAGCCGGTCGTCTCCGACAGTTTGGCGCCGGGTGAGAAGGTGCGGAACTGGTCGCCCACCACCGCCACCCTGGTCCACGGAGAGCGGGACGCGATCCTGGTCGACGCGCTGATGACGGCAGACGAGGCGCGGGACCTGGCCGAGTGGGTGGCGGCCAGCGGGAAGAATTTGACCACGATCTACATCACCCACGGTCACGGTGACCACTTCTTCGGTGCCTCGGTCGTCCTGGACCGCTTCCCCGAGGCCAAGATGGTGGCAACCGTCCGGGTGGTGCGGCGGATGCGCGTGCAGTGCGCGCCGCAACAGCTCGACGGCTACTGGCGGCCGCGTTTCCCGGACCAGCTTCCCGAGCGGTTGGTGGTCGCCGAACCGATGTCGGACCACGCGCTGCTGCTGGAGGGCGAGCGGCTGGTCGCGGTCGAACTCGGCCACAGCGACACCGACGACACCACGGCCCTCTACGTACCGTCGATCGGGCTGGTCGTCGCCGGTGACTCGGTCTACAACGACGTCCACCCGCACCTCGCCGAGTCCACCGGCGGCGGTGCCGAGGCGTGGCTCGACGCCCTGGACACCGTCGAGTCGCTGCACCCGGAAAACGTGGTCGCCGGCCACAAGCGCGACGGCACCGACGACGGTCCGCAGAACATCGACCGGACCCGCGACTACATCCGGGACTTCCAGAACGAGACCGCGCGGACGGGCAGCGCGGTCGAGCTCTACGAGGCGATGCTCGCGCGTCATCCCGACCGGGTGAACCGGGGCGTGCTGTGGGACTCCGCGCAGGCGGTGAAGGGATAGCGCCCGGCCTCAGCCCCGCTTGATCGCCGCCAACAGGCCCTCGCCGGCCGGGAGCAGGGCGGGAATCCAGTCGTCGGACTCGCGTACCGCCTTGACTATCTCGCGGACGGTGACCGTGGTCAGGTCCCGGGCGGCGGGATCACCGATCCGCCCGCCGGCCAGCGCGCCGTGCAGCACGAGCGCGCCGCCCGGACGGAGCAGCCGAAGCGCGGCCTCCACGCACGCGCTGTACTCGGTCGCGTCCGCGTCGGCGAAGACCAGGTCGTAGACACCGTCCGCCAGTCGCGGCAGGACGTCGAGCGCCCGGCCGGTGATGATCCGGGTACGTCCAGCCGGGAACCCGGCCTCCTGGAAGATGCGCCGGGCCATGCGTTGGTGCTCGACCTCGACGTCGATGGTGGTGAGTACGCCGTCCGGCCGCATTCCGCGCAGCAGCCAGAGCCCACTGACGCCGGTGCCGGTGCCGATCTCCACCACCGAACGGGCGCTGCCGGCGGCGGCGAGCAGTCGCAGCGCGGCACCGGCACCGGGCGTGATGGCGGGCAGCCCGACCTCCCGGGCCAGACTGCGGGCGGTTTGCAGGACGAGGTCCTCGGCCACGTACCCCTCGGCGAATCCGAGTGTCTGGGCGGTCATCGTGACGACTGACCGATCGACCATGGCGATGGGGCACCTCCGCTGAGCGGCGAGGTTGGACAGGGGCGGTTGCGGTATGAGCCTAAGGGCGTGGCTAGCCGATCGACACCCGTCCCACCGGTTCCGCGTCCACGCCGGACCCAACCACTGAATGCTCTTCGGCTATCCGTGCAATCCTGGAGGCGGAAATCCGCGCGCCCGACCGGAGGACGGTTCATGCCGTCGTCGGCGGCGGGCGGTTTTCGGGACGGACTGGGAGGGCACCGAACGTGACCGACGGCTGGAACTGGCGCCAGCCCGACGGAACCCCGGCGACGGCACACGTGCCGCCGGCCCCGGGTCCGTCGGTAGGCCCGTCAGCGGGACCTGGCGGCATCGGAGGCGCGGCACCCTCCGCCTGGTGGTCCGACGCGTTGCACGACCCGTGGCGCAACCCGGGGACGTACACCGAGGTGGTGGTGAAGGCGCCGCCGCTGGCCGTTTCCATGTTGCCGGAGCCGGTCACCGACCCGGATGTCCCTCGGCCCCGTGCCACCGGTCCGATCTTCCTGGTCACGCTCGTCACCGCGCTGCTGGCCGGTGCCCTCGGCGGTGCGCTCGGGTTTGCCTTCGCCGCCCGGGGCGGGGCTGGCGGCGGCACGGTGTTGGGCGCTCAGGGCGGTGAGCCGGCGCCGATGCAGCAGCGCCGGCCGGACACCCTGGCCGGGGTGGCCCAGCGGCTGGCGCCCAGCGTGGTGACCGTACGGGTCAACGGCGGCGGCGGTTCGAGCGTCGGCTCCGGCTTCGTGGTGACCGCCGACGGTTACGTGATCACCAACGACCACGTGGTGGAGGCGAGCAGCGGACGCGCGACCGTGGCCTTCAACGACGGCTCGGTGGAGTCCGCCACCGTGGTCGGCAAGGACCCGGAGTCCGACCTCGCGGTGATCAAGGTCTCCCGGTCCGGTCTGACGCCGGTCGAGTTCGGCGACTCCGAGTCGATCGCGGTCGGTGACCCGGTGCTGGCCTTCGGGACGCCGTTGGCCCTGGCCAACACCGTGACGGCGGGCATCGTGAGCGCCCTGGACCGGACGATCAGCGCCGGTGAGCCGGGCGGGCAGGTGCGGTATTACGCGGCGATCCAGACCGACGCGGCGGTCAACCAGGGCAATTCCGGCGGCCCGCTGGTGGACGGCGCGGGCCGGGTGATCGGCGTGAACTCGGTGATCAAGTCGTTGGCGGTGGACGAGTCGGCGGCGGGCAACATCGGTCTTGCCTTCGCCATCCCGATCAACCAGGCGAAGCGAGTCGCACAGGAGATCATCGACACCGGCAAGGCGCGCCGTACGGTGATCGGTGCCCAGGTCGGCGGCGCTGGGGCCGGCGCGGAGGGCGGCGTACGGATCGCCGCCGTCGACCCGGCCGGGCCGGCGGCCGGTGCCGGTCTGCGGACCGGTGACGTGCTGCTCCGGCTGGACGGCCGGGTGCTGGAGGAACCAACTGATTTGATCGCGTTGGTCCGCAAATACGCGCCGGGTTCGGTAGTGACCGTCGAGTACCGGCGCGGCACCGATCGGCAGAAAGCCTCGGTGACCCTTGCGGCGGATGCGAAGTAGGTCTCCCGAACCCCCTGCCGGATCCGGCCCTGGCGTGCGTAGTCTTGCCGGGGACCGGCACGAGGAGGCAGCGGGGTGTTCGACAACCTGAACTGGTGGGAGATCGGCGCGCTGTTGCTCCTCGCGCTGCTGATCTTCGGTGACAAGCTGCCGAATGTGATCAACGATGGCCTGCGAATGTTGCGCAACCTGCGCCAGATGGCCAGCAACGCGACCGGTGACCTGAGCCGTGAGCTGGGCACCGACATTCAGCTCGAGGATCTGCACCCGAAGGCGTTCATCCGCAAGCACCTGCTCAGCGAGGACGACGAGGCGGCGCTCCGCAAGCCGTTGCAGGGGCTCTACGAGAACGTGAAGTCCGACCTCAGCGGCGTACACGACGAGCTGAAGGACGTCGCCTCGGCGACCGACCTGCGCTCCGGCTCCCGGGCGGCGACCGCGAGTGGTGCCGACACCACCGCGCCGGCCGCCACCGGCCCCGCTGCCGGCACCCCCTCGGCCACCGCGCAGCCGCGCTCGTACGACGACGCGACCTGATCCCCGTACGTCAAAACCGCCGAACGACAGCGGTCCCGCTCGCCGGTGCGGCCGGCGGACGGGACCGTGGTGTCGTGGTGCGGGGGTGAGTTGCGTTGACCGGTCCGCGTGGCGCGGGGTTGACCGGTCAGCGGCCGGCGGGACGCAGTCCCAGTGACTTGCCGATCAGCGACTCCCGGCGGACCGCGAGCCGGTCGGCGACCGCGTTGAGCGCCACCGCGGCGGGTGCCGACGGCTCGGCCAGCACGATCGGGTTGCCCCGGTCACCGGCCTCGCGTACGCGGGTGTCGAGCGGGACCTGACCCAGCAGCGGAACCTGCGCACCGACCACCCGGGTGAGCGACTCGGCCACCGCCGTGCCGCCACCGGACCCGAAGACCTCCATCCGGGACCCGTCGGGCAGCTCCAGCCAGGACATGTTCTCGATCACGCCGACCAGACGCTGGTGGGTTTGCAGGGCGATCGCCCCGGCCCGCTCGGCCACCTCGGCGGCGGCCGTCTGCGGCGTGGTGACCACCAGGATCTCGGCGTTCGGCAGGAGTTGGGCCAGCGAGATGGCCACGTCACCGGTGCCCGGCGGCAGGTCGAGCAGGAGCACGTCCAGGTCGCCCCAGTAGACGTCGACCAGGAACTGCTGCAACGCCCGGTGCAGCATCGGACCCCGCCAGACCACGGCGGCGTTCCCGTCGGTGAACATGCCGATCGAGATCACCTTCACGCCGTGCGCCTGCGGCGGCATGATCATGTCCTCGACCCGGGTGGGCCGGGCCTCGGTGCCGAGCATCCGGGGCACCGAGTGGCCGTAGATGTCGGCATCGACCACACCGACGTTCAGGCCCTTGGCGGCCAGGGCAGCGGCCAGGTTGACGGTGACGCTGGACTTGCCCACGCCGCCCTTGCCGCTGGCCACCGCGTACACCCGGGTCCGGCTGCCGGCCTGGGCGAACGGGACCACCGGCTCCTCGGCCGCCGGACCGCCGCCGCGCAGCCGCTGCTGGAGCGACTGCCGTTGCTCCGGGGTCATCACCCCGAAGTCGATCTCCACCCCGGTCACGCCCGGTACGGCGCCGACGGCGGAGGTGATGTCCGTACGCAGCTTGTCCCGCAACGGACAGCCGGCCACGGTGAGCAGGAGTTCGACGCGTACCAAACCGTCCGGGCCGACCACGGCGGAGCGCACCATGCCGAGCTCCGTGATCGGACGGCGGATCTCCGGGTCGTCGACGGTGGCCAGGGCGGCCTGGACCGCTTCCTCGACGGTGCTGACGGGTGCTGACATGACCCCCATCGTACGTCGCCCCCCATTCCCCCCGTACCGCTCCCGCCCACCCACTGTCACCGACCCAGGTAAGGAAGGGCCCCTTGTTATCGCATTTTGTATAGGAAGGGGCCCTTCCTAACCGGGCACGGGCGCGCGCCGAACCCGGTGAGGGATGTGGATGCACCGATTCGAGGATGGACGCCGTACCGGTCCGGGTGTAACGATCGTTGCGGTACGCCGCGCGCCTAGCCCCTTGAGGCGCGCGGCTCCATTTCCAGCCCCGCGCGGCCGATCTCCGCCGACTTCCCGGCCGGGGCGAACGCGGCGGCGGCGTCTCCCGAACGGCCACGCCGCCCCGACGGCTGGTCCCGGCAACTAATCCTGGTGGCTAATCCCGGCGGCCGGTCCCGACGGGGCGGTCAGTCGGCGTCCAGCTCGTCGAGCGGCTCCTCGATGCGCTCGGCCGGCACCGGTCGGCCCGAGTGCTGTTGCCGGTCCTTGCGGTACTGCCGCTGCTCCAACCGCTGCCGGCGGTGCGCGTGCTCGTCCAACTCCTCGGCCAGGCGGCCGAGCTCCGACCGGAGGAAGTCGCGCGTGGCCACCTCGCCGAGCGCGATGCGCAGGGCGGCGATCTCCCGGGCCAGATACTCGGTGTCCGCCTTCTGTAGCGCCGCCCGCCGCCGGTCCTCCTCGGCCGCGAGCCGGTCCCGCGCCGCCTGCCGGTTCTGCGCCAGCAGGATCAGCGGCGCGGCGTACGACGCCTGCAACGACAGGAGCAGGGTCAGGAACGTGAAGGTGTACGGATCGAAGCGCAGCTCGGCCGGGGCGAGTGTGTTCCAGGCCAGCCAGAGTGCGATCACCACGGTCATGTAGACGATGAAGTTCGCCGTGCCCATGTACCGGGCGATTCCCTCGGACCAGCGGCCGAACGCCTCCGGGTCGAACCGGGGCAGCCGGAGCCGACGCGGTTCGCGGGGCTGGTCGAGCCGTTCCAGCCGGCGTGGCTCAGTCATCGTCGCCAGCCAGGGTCGAATCGCTCGCCCGACCGTTGACCGAGCCGCCGCCGGGAGCGCCCTGTTCACGGCCGCCAGGAGTGGCCTGTGCGGCACTGCCGGAGCCGGCCCGTACGGCGGCCGTCGTCGGGCTCAGGGCCGTGTCCCGGTCACGCCAGTCAGACGGCAGCGAATGGTCGAGTACGTCGTCCACGGTCACCGCACCGACCAGCCGGCTGGACGGATCGACCACCGGAAAGGCGACCAGGTCGTAGGTGGCCATCCGGCGGGTCACCTCGGGCAGCGGAGTGGTCGGCTGCAACGGGTCGATGTCGTTGATCAACATGCTGCCGATCAGTTCGGCCGGTGGCTCGCGGAGCAGCCGCTGGAAGTGCACCATGCCGAGGTAGCGGCCGGTCGGCGTGGCCATCGGTGGGCGTACGACGAAGACCTGGGCGGCGATGGCGGGGGAGAGCTGCGGCTCGCGGATGCGGGCCAGCGCCTCGGCGACCGTGGCGTCCGGCGGCAGGATCACCGGTTCCGAGGTCATCAGGCTGCCGGCGGTCCCGGGTTGGTATTTCAGGAGCTGGCGGACCGGGTCGGCCTCGTCCGGCTCCATCATGTCGAGCAGGATGTCCTGCTCCGGTGGCGGCAACTCGTTGAGCAGGTCGGCGGCGTCGTCCGGGTCCATCTCCTCCAGCACGTCGGCGGCCCGCTCCCGGTCCAGCCCGGCCAGGATCTCCACCTGGTCGTGCTCGGGCAGCTCACCGAGCACGTCGGCCAGGCGGGCGTCGTCGAGCGCGGCGGCGACCTCGTTGCGGCGGGCGTCGGGCAGGTCCTGGAGCGCGTTCGCCAGGTCGGCGGGGCGCATGTTCTCCAGCACCGAGAGCAGGTTGGCGGTGCCCCGGGTCTCCGGCAGCCCGAGCAGGCCGCCGGCCCGGTCCCAGTCGAGCTGGTGCAGGTGGCCCCGGCGGCTGAGCCGGCTGGTCTGCTCGCGTACGGCGACCCGGGTCAGGGACCACTCGCCCTGGCGGTTCGACTCCATCGCCACGTCCACCACCGTGCCCGGTCGGCCGGTCGGCTCGATCACCACCCGGCGGTCCAGCA
The DNA here is from genome assembly GCF_044901685.1 of Micromonospora sp. NPDC050397. Lineage (NCBI taxonomy): Bacteria > Bacillati > Actinomycetota > Actinomycetes > Micromonosporales > Micromonosporaceae > Micromonospora > Micromonospora sp. NPDC050397. Next base: position 20,285 of record NZ_JBJDPS010000023.1, on the reverse strand, counting down.
GGTCTTCGAGCACCAGCAGCTCGTTCGGGCGTTTCTCGAACCGACGCAGGTTGAGTGTGCCGCTGGCCAACAGCACCGATTCCGCGTCGATGGTGGTGATCCAGTTGATCGAGAGGAAGATCCGTCGGCGCATCGCCAGCTCCGCCACCAGCCCGACAACCTGGGGGTTGCGGCTGGTGGTCCGCAGGCGTGCCACGGCGTCCCGAATCCGGCCGACCTGGTCCCCGTTGGGGTCGTAGACGGCCAGTCCGGCAAGACGGGCGATGTACACCCGGGTCGGCGTGGTCACGTGAGCCAGCCTATGCGCCTAGTGTTTATCAACATGTCGACCTTGGCGTACGAGATCGTTGACGTCTTCACCGACCGCCCGTTCGCCGGCAACCCGCTCGCGGTCGTCTTCGACGGGCAGGCACTGGCCACCGAGCAGATGCAGATCATCGCGCGGGAGTTCAACCTCTCCGAGACGGTGTTCGTGCTGCCGTCGAGCGCCGACACCGCGACGTACCGGGCGCGGATCTTCACCCCGGAGCGGGAACTGCCGTTCGCCGGGCACCCGAGCATCGGCGCCGCGGTGACCGCCGGCCGCCGTGGCTGGTACGGCTCCGGCCAGGTGATCCAGGAGTGCGGCGCCGGCCTGCTGCCGATCGAGGTAACCGACGACCGGGCCACGGTCACCGGGGCGGGACCGACCCTCGGGCCGGAACTCGACGTGGAACCGTTGCTGGCGATGGTCGGGTTGACCGCCGAGGACTTCGTCGGACCGGCACCCCGGGTGGCCGGTTGCGGATTGGAGTTCCCCTACCTTTCCGTACGACCGGAGGCGCTGCCCCGGGTGGTGCTCAACGCCCCGGCGGCGGTACGCGCCGGGGTCGAGCACCTCAGTGTCTTCGCCTGGCGGCCGGAGGAGCGGACCGCGTACGCCCGGGTCTTCGCGCCCGGCGTCGGCGTGCCGGAGGATCCGGGCACCGGTTCGGCCGCCCTCGGCCTCGGGGTGTGGCTGGTCACCAGCGGTCTGCTGGCGCCGGACGGGCAGTCGTCGTACACGGTGCGGCAGGGGGTGGAGATCGAGCGGCCGTGCCTGCTCGAGTGCACGGTCACGGCGGCCGGTGGGGTCGCGCTCGGCGCCACCGTCGCCGGTCAGGTGGTCGCCATCGCCAGCGGCCAGATCACCGTCCCACCCTTCGTCGGCTGACCGAGGTTCGTGGGTTGACGTTCGTGTGATCGCGTTGCCGTCGGACCGCGACACCCGGCCGGGGATGCCGGCGGCATGACTTACCAAACCCGTACATGGAAGAACGTGTAGCTACATGTTTTTCCATGTACGGGTTTGACAAGTCATATCCCGGCCCCGCAGCCGTTCCCCTGTTGGTAACAGTTCCCTCTTGGAATTTTCAGCCTCGTTCGACGGCACGTCCATGTCGACTGCGAGACTGACCTTCAGCCCGGACGCGTGGCGCGCGTCTGTCGGGCTGGCCGGGGCGTCCGGCGATCAACGGCGGCGACGGACCCGGTGCAGGCGGAACGGCTTGCGGGTCTGACGTACGGCCGGCGACTCCCTCGGCACCTCGGCCCCCGACCCGGCCGGCAGTGAGCCGCCCTCGGCGAGCGGGACACCGGCCGGTGCCAGCCGGTTCAACGCGCACCCGTCCGCCGCCCAACGCTCGACCAACTGTGCGGCCGTGCCGGCCGCGTTCAGCCGCTTCGCGGCCACCAGCGGGGCATTCGCCTCCCACTGCTCGGTGCCCGGAACGAGCCGGGTCACCTCCGCCGGCCAGGTCACGATCTGCCCACCGTGGTCCCCGCGCAGCGTGACGGTCGCGGTGGTCGCGTCGGAGAGCCCGGGGGCACGCTGCTCGCCCGGCCCGCTGACCACGTAGAGGCCGCCCTCCAGTGGCAGACACCACAGTGCCAGGCCGGGGCCGCCGTCGACCGACACCCAGGCGATCGATGCTTTTTTCATTGCCTCTTCGACCAGCGGCGATGGCGTGACCTCCGCCACCGTCGGGCTCCGGTCGCCATCCTCGTCGGTCACCCCTGCATCCTGCCCCAGTTCCCGGCCCCGTGTCGCCGAACACCCCTCCCCGACTCTTGACAGGATCGTCTCAAGATCGAAACGCTGTGTTGATCTCCATCGGGTGCGGCCTCCGTACCCGACCAAACCCCCATGGGAGATCTACATGATTGTGTCCAAACGCGCCCTGCCGGTGGCGCTCACCGTCGCGATCGGACTGGCGATACCCGCCGTTCCGCTCCCGGCGATGGCCGCACCGGCCGACTCGACCGGGTTCCGGTCCTCACTGGAGCCCGGTGACCCGCAGCCGACCTGGACCAACACCGCCGAGGTCGACGCCGCGGGCCGGAAGAAGATGTCCGGGGTCACCGGCAGTCCGGTGACCGGCATCCCGGGCAACGTCACCGACCGGGCGATCGAGGTCACCGGCAGCGGCGAGAACCCGCCGAACGAGATCGCGCAGCGGGTCGTGGACCAGAACATCAGCACCAAGTGGCTGGTGTTCGCCTCGTCCGGCTGGATCCGGGTACGCCTGGACGCCCCCGTCGCGGTCGTGCACTACGCGCTCAGCTCGGCGAACGACGCCCCCGAGCGCGACCCGAAGGACTGGACCCTCGAAGGTTCCGTCGACGGGCAGGACTGGACCACCCTGGACACCCGTACCGGGCAGACGTTCACCGAGCGGTTCCAGACCAAGGAGTACCGCTTCGAGAACACCACCGCGTACGCGTACTACCGGTTGAACATCACCGCCATTGCCGGCGGCGGGATCACCCAGTTCGCCGAGTTGCAGCTCTCCGACGGTGACACCACCCCGCCGCCCGCGACCGACATGCGCAGCTTCGTGAGCGGCGGCCCGGTGAACGGCCCGACCATGAAGCCGAACGTCGGCTGGACCGGGCGCAACGCGTTGCAGTACTCCGGCGGCCAGACCACCGACGGGCGCGGGTACGCGTACAACAAGGTGTTCGACGTCAACCTGCCGATCACCCCGGACACCGAGCTGTCGTACGCGATCTTCCCCGAGCTGAGCGCCCAGGACCTGGACTACCCGAGCACGTACGTCGCGGTGGACCTCGCCTTCGACGACGGCACCTACCTCAGCGACCTCGGCGCGGTCGACCAGTACGGCTTCGGCCTGAGCCCGAAGGGGCAGGGCGCCTCCAAGTCGCTCTATGCCGACCAGTGGAACCTGAAGCGGTCCCGGATCGGCGGCGTCGCCGCCGGCAAGCGGGCCGTACGCGTCCTCGTCGGCTACGACAGCCCGACCGGCACCGGCGTCTTCAACGGCTGGCTGGACGACATCCGGATCACGCCGAGCCCGGTCAAGCCGCCCCGCGAGCGGCTCTCCGACTACGTGCTGACCACCCGGGGCACCAACTCGACCGGGGGCTTCTCCCGGGGCAACAACATCCCGGCCACCGCGCTGCCGCACGGGTTCAACTTCTGGACCCCGATGACCAACGCCGGCTCGATCGACTGGCTCTACGACTACCAGCGCAACAACAACGCCGACAACCGGCCGACGTTGCAGGCGTTCACGGTCAGCCACGAGCCGAGCCCGTGGATGGGTGACCGGCAGACGTTCCAGGTGATGCCCTCGGCGGCGGCCGGGGTGCCGGACGCCAACCGGAACAACCGGGCACTCTCCTTCGACCACGCCAACGAGACCGCCCGCGCCCACTACTACGGCGTGACGTTCGACAGCGGCCTGGTCACCGAGATCGCGCCGACCGACCACGCGGCGATGTTCCGGTTCACCTTCCCCGGTGACCGGGGCAACCTGATCTTCGACAACGTGAACAACAACGGTGGCCTGACCCTCGACGCCAGCGGCGAGATCAGCGGCTACTCCGACGTACGCAGCGGCCTCTCCAACGGTGCCACCCGGATGTTCGTCTACGGCGTGGTGGACCGGCCGGTGGTCGCCAACGGCCGGCTCGCCGGCGGCGGCGGCTCCAACGTCACCGGCTACCTGGCCTTCGACACCAGCGCCTCGAAGCAGGTGCACCTGCGCATCGCCACCTCGCTGATCTCGGTCGAGCAGGCCCGGAAGAACCTCGGCAACGAGATCTCCACCGCCGACACGTTCGACTCGGTGAAGGAGCGGGCCCAGCGGCTCTGGGACGACCAGCTCCGGGTGATCGAGGTCGAGGGCGCCAGCGAGGACCAGCTCACCACCCTCTACTCCAACCTGTACCGGCTCTTCCTCTACCCGAACTCGGGTCACGAGAACGTCGGCACCAACGCGGCGCCGCACTGGAAGCACGCGGTGCAGTCCTCCACCTCCGGGACGAACCCGCCCGGCACCACGCCGACCCAGACCGGTGCCGACGTGGTCGACGGCAAGGTGTACGTCAACAACGGCTTCTGGGATACGTACCGGACCGCCTGGTCGGCGTACACGCTGTTCAGCCCGAAGATAGCCGGTGAGCTGGTCGACGGGTTCGTGCAGCAGTACAAGGACGGCGGCTGGGTGTCACGCTGGTCCTCGCCGGGTTACGCGAACCTGATGACCGGCACCAGCTCCGACGTCGCGTTCGCCGACGCGTACGTCAAGGGTGTGCGGAACTTCGACGTGAAGTCCGCGTACGAGGCGGCGGTGAAGAACGCCACCGTGGCCCCGCCGGGCAGCAACCCGAACAACACCAGCGTCGGCCGGAAGGGGTTGCAGACCTCGATCTTCACCGGCTACACCTCGTCGGCGGTCTCCGAGGGCGTCTCCTGGGCGCTGGAGGGGTACATCAACGACTTCGGCATCGCCAACATGGCACAGGCGCTGGCCACCGACCCGGCGACGCCGGAGGCGGACCGGGCCGGTTACCGCTCGGACGCGGTCTACTTCCGCAACCGGGCACAGAACTACGTGCACATGTTCGACCCGGCGGTGGAGTTCTTCCAGGGCCGGGACGCGGCCGGGAACTGGAAGTCGACCCCGGAGGAGTTCGACCCGAGGGTCTGGGGCCACGAGCACGACTACACCGAGACCAACGCCTGGAACTTCGCGTTCCACGTACCGCAGGACGGGCAGGGACTGGCCAACCTGTACGGCGGGCGCGACGCTCTCGCCGACAAGCTGGACGAGTTCTTCGCCACCCCGGAGACGGCGAAGTTCCCGGGTTCGTACAACGGCACGATCCACGAGATGGTGGAGGCGCGGGACGTACGGATGGGCATGTGGGGTTTCAGCAACCAGGTGTCGCACCACATCCCGTGGATGTACAACTACGTCGGCCAGCCGTCGAAGACCCAGGCCAAGGTGCGTGAGGTGCTGTCCCGGATGTACCAGGGCAGCGAGATCGGCCAGGGCTACGCCGGTGACGAGGACAACGGCGAGACCTCGGCCTGGTACCTGTTCGGGGCGCTCGGCCTCTACCCGCTCCAGGTGGGCAGCGCGGACTACGCGATCGGCTCGCCGCTGTTCCGCAAGGCCACGGTGCACCTGGAGAACGGCCGGGACCTGGTGGTCAACGCCCCGCAGAACAGCACGTCGAACGTGTACGTGCAGGGACTGAAGGTCGACGGCGTGTCGTACGGCAAGACCTCGATCTCGCACGCCGACCTGGTCGACGGGGCGGTGCTGGACTTCCGGATGGGCTCCTCGCCGTCGAGCTGGGGCACCGGCGCGGCGAACCTGCCGACCTCGCTGACCGCGCCCGGCGCGCCGGCCCGGCCGCTGGCCGACATCACCGTCGACGGCGGCCCGGCCGCGCTGCGGGACAACACCTCCGGCAGCGAGGCCACCCTGGACACCCCGGTCACCTGGGCGGTCACCGGTACGCCCGAGCGGGTCACCCAGTACACGCTCACCTCCGGGGCGAACCCGGCCGACCCGCAGGACTGGCGGTTGGAGGGCTCGTACGACGGCAAGCGGTGGGCGGTCGTCGACACCAGGGCGGGCGAGAAGTTCCCCTGGCGGTCGCAGACCCGGGCGTTCACCGTCGCCCACCCGGGCCGGTACGCGCACTACCGGTTGACCACGGACGGGGCCGGACCGGTCGCGCTCGCCGAGGTCGAACTGCTGGCGAACCCGTCGCCGTCGTGCACCTCGACGGTGACCGGCACCCGGAACGGCCCGCTGACCGTCTCCTCGGGCGTGACCTGTCTGGACGGGGCGACCGTCAAGGGCCCGGTGACGGTGAAGGCCGGCGCCGCGCTCTACGTCGACGGCGGTGCCATCAACGGCCCGGTCGCGGCCAGCGGGGCGGCGGCCGTGGTGCTGCGTGGCGTCGCGGTCGGCGGGCCGGTCGCGTTGACCGGGACCACCGGCGAGGTGAGCGTCGAGCGGGCCACCATCGGCGGCCCGGTGACCCTCACCGGCAACGCCGGACCGCTGCTCGCGGCCACCGAGGTCGGTGGACCGCTCGCCTGTACGGGCAACCAGCCGGCCCCGGTCGGCAACGGCCTGGCCAACACGGTGCGCGGCCCGGTCTCCGGGCAGTGCGTCGGGCTCTGACCGGGATGTCCTGACGACGATCGGTACGAGCGGGGCGTCCGGTGCGACCACACCGGGCGCCCCGCGTCCGTCCGCCCGCAGACGGCAGCACAGCGCCCGGGAGCGGTCAGTGGGTACGCAGCGCCGGGCGGCGCCGGCCCCGGCCGGTGAGGCGTACCCGTGCGACCGTGCGGCCGGAGCCGGCCAGCGCCGGTTCGACCAGGCCGATCACCTCGCGCAGCGAGGTCAGCGCCGGCCCGGTGAAGTCGCTGTCCGGGTCGAAGACAAGATGGTCGCCGAGGTCGGGGGCGGCCAACCGGACCGCGTCCAGCCCGGCGGCGACCGCGCCGGTCAGCTCCCGGCTGCCGCCGTCGCCGACGTAGAGGCAGTCGGCCGGCAGCACGCCGAGCCGTTCGCAGGCGGTCAGGTACATCATCGGGTCCGGCTTGCAGCGGCCGAGCTGGACCGAGAAGATCCCCGTGTCGAGCAACGGCGCGACCGGCAGCCGGGCCAGCAGCACGGGTAGTTCGTGGGTGCAGTCGCTGACCACGGCGGTGGCCACCCCGAGCCGGCGCAGCGCCCGCAGCGTGGGCACCGCCTCCGGGCGCAACCGGGTGTCCGCGCCGACCGCCTCCAGTCGGGCGGTGAGCGCGGCCTCGATCCGGCTGTCCGCCGGTTCGATGCCGATCCGCTCGCAGACCCAGCGCAGGGTCGCCTCGGCGTCGCCGAGCACACCGCTGGCCCGCAGGTAGAACGACTGGTCCAGGACGTCGAGCAGTTGCCCCGTGGTGCAGCCGAGCTGGTCGGCGACGAGGGTGTGCCGCCGCCCCCGGTTCGCCGGGCAGGTCAGGGTGTTGAAGAAGTCGAAGAGCACCGCCCGGTATGCGGGCATGGTGTACCAGCCTCCGGAGAGGGGATCGGCGTACGCGGACCGGCCGATGGTAACGAAGAGTTGATCGTTTCGTGGCCCCGTGTAAGCGATTCGTGGAACTTTCAGTCTGCAAGACGGGGCGTGTGAGGATCTTCCCGTGCCATTTCCGCAAGTCACGCCCACCGGACGCCCACCGGTCGATCCGTTGAGCGTCGGGGCGTTGGCCCTCGCCGTCGCCGCCGTCTCCTCCTCGGCACCGCTGATCGCGTACGCCGCCGCACCCGCGCTGGCCGTCGCGTTCTGGCGGAACACCATCTCGGTCGGCCTGCTCAGCCCGGTCACCCTGCTCCGGCGGCGGGCCGAACTCCGTACGCTCACCCGGGGTGCCGGGCGCCGCGAGGGACTCTTCTGCGTGCTCTCCGGGGTGGCGCTGGCCGCGCACTTCGCCACCTGGATGCCGAGCGCCCAGCTCACCACGGTCGCCGCCGCCACCGCCCTCGGCGCCACCCAGCCGGTCTGGCAGGGGCTGATCGCGCTCGGGCAGGGCCGCCGGCTGCCCACCCTCGCCTGGGTCGGCATCGGGGTGGCGGTGGCCGGCGCGGTGCTGGCGACCGGCGCCGACTTCGGGCACTCCCACCGGGCGGTCACCGGTGACCTGCTCGCGGTCCTCGGCGGCATCGCGGCGGCGGTCTACACCGCGTTCGGCGAGCGGGCCCGCGCCACGATCAGCACCACCACGTACACCACGATCTGCTACGGCGTCTGCGCCGCCCTGCTGCTCGTCGTCTGCCTGGTGGGCGGGGTGCGGTTGACCGGGTTCGCCGGTACGACCTGGCTGGCCGTACTGGGGTTGGTGGCCGGTGCCCAGCTGCTGGGGCACTCGATGTTCAACTACGCCCTGCACCACTTCTCGGCCACCACGATCAGCGTCCTGATCCTGCTGGAGGCCCCCGGCGCGGCACTGATCGCCTGGGTCTGGCTCGGGCAGTTGCCCCGGACCGCCGCCCTGCCCGGACTGGCCCTGCTGCTGGTCGGGGTCGCCATCGTGGTGCTCGGCGGCGCCCGCGCCAAGCGCCGGACCGAACCGATCCCCGCCCCGCCCGAGGTCGCCCCGCTCCCGGACTGAGCCGATCCCCCCGCTTCCGGATCGAGCCGATCCCCCCGCTTTCGGGCAGGGCCCTGTCCGCCCGGCTCCCGGGCCGAGCCATGTCCGCCCCGCCGTGGTCGCCTCCGCCACCCGGCGCACTTGCCGTGAAATGTCGCGGTTCGCATGCCGATGGGCGCGCTTTCGGTGAAAGTGCGAGGGGCAGGGGTCGGATGCTGCACCGGGCGGGGCGAGCTGAGGGGGACGAGCGGATGGGGCGGCGAGGGGACGGCGACCGGGACGGGAAGGACGCGTCGCCGGACCACCCCACGGTCACGTTCAGCCCGCTGGCCGAGTTCCCACCGCTGGGCGAGGACGAGTTGGCGGTGTTGCGCGAGGTCGGCCAGCGCTGGTCGGCGGCGCTGCGGGCCCGGCCGGCGGACTGGGACGAATTACCCCTGGACCCCGGCCTCGGGCAGTACGGGCACCGGCCCACCCCGAGCCGGTTCGGCCGCCTGGCCCGGGTCGAGATGTTCCGGGCCGAGGAGCCCCGGCAACTGCTGGCGACCGAGTCGACAAACCTGCCACGAGGACGGCTGGGGCGGCTCCTCGCCCCGCTGCGGCGGGGTGTGCTGGGTCCGCCGCTGGCCAGTACGGCGGTGCTGCAGGAGCGGATGCGCAAGCTGATCGCCCTGCCGGTGCTCTCCTCCGACCTGCTCTCCTCGGTCGCGTACGGGCCGGAGGCGATGCTCGCCATCCTGGTGCTGGCCGGCAGTTCCGCGCTCGGACTCTCCCTGCCGCTGACCGCCGTGCTGGTCCTGCTCATGATCATCGTGGGCATCTCGTACCGGCAGACCGTGTACGCCTACCCGCACGGGGCCGGGTCCTACCTGGTGGCCAGCGACAGCCTCGGCCCGCGTTTCGGGCTGGTCGCCGCGGCCGGGCTGATCCTCGACTACGTGCTCACGGTCTCCGTCTCGATCGCGGCCGGCGTCGGCGCGATCACCTCGGCGCTGCCCGGGCTGGAGCCGCTGGCGGTGCCGCTCGGGCTGCTGGCGATCGCGGCCCTGCTCGCCGGCAACCTGCGTGGCGTACGCGTCGCGGGCAACCTGTTCGCCGCGCCGACCTACCTCTTCGTCGCCGTCATACTGCTGCTCCTGGTGGTCGGGTTCGCGCAGGCGGGCGGGCGCGGATTCGCCGCCCTGCCGCCGCCGCAGGTCACCGCCGTGGAGGGGCTGAGTGTGCTGGTCATCCTGCGCGCGTTCGCCTCCGGCGCCAGCTCGATGACCGGCATCGAGGCGGTGTCGGACGCGGTGCCGGTCTTCCGGCGGGTGGAGTGGCGCAACGCCCGTACGACGCTGACCTGGATGGTGAGCATCCTGGTCGTACTCTTCGCCGGGCTGACCCTGCTGATCCACCTCAGCGGCGTGGTGCCGAGGGGCGGCGAGACGCTGCTGTCCCAGGTGGCCCGCCAGACGTTCCCCTCCGGTCCCTGGTACGGCCTGGTCCAGGCGTCCACCGCGATGATTCTGCTGCTGGCGGCGAACACGGCCTACAACGACTTTCCCCGGCTGCTCTTCTTCATGGCCCGGGACGACTACGCGCCCCGGCGCTTCCTGCACATGGGCGACCGACTGGCGTTCAGCAACGGGATCGTCGCCCTCTCGGTCACGGCGGCGGTTGTCTTCCTCGCCTTCGGTGGCCAGACCCAGTCGCTGATCCCGCTCTACGCGGTCGGGGTCTTCCTCGCCTTCACCCTCTCCCAGGCCGGGATGGTGGCGCACTGGCGGCAGCACCGTGGCCGGCGCTGGCGGCGGCGGGCGGCGATCAACGGGCTCGGCGCGGTGCTCTGCGGCCTGGTCCTGCTCACCGCCGCGGTGACCAAGTTCGGCGAGGGCGCGTGGGTGGTGGTGCTCGCCGTCCCGCTGCTGGTGTTGCTGGCGACGCGGATTCGTCGGCACTACGACCGGACGCACCGGGCGTTGGCGTTGCACCAGCCGTCGGTGCCGGCACCGGAGCGGAGCGAGCCGATGTCCGCCGATGGTGCCCGCGACCGGGCGGTCGGCGGGGACGACCAGGAGAGCGAGGAGAGCCCGCAGGACGTACGGCACCTGGTGCTGGTGCCGGTCGCGCGGCTGAACCTGGCCGCGTTGCGGGCACTGGCGTACGCGGCGTCGCTCGGGCCGCCGGTGTTCGCCGTCCATCTCAGCCCGGAACAGGAGGAGGCGGACCGGTTCCGTGAGGCGTGGCGGGTCTGGGGCGACCACCTCCGGCTGGAGACCATCATCTCGCCGTACCGCGCGGTCACCGCGCCCCTGGTGCAGTACGTCGACGCGCTGCACACGCTCCGGCCGGACGTGGTGCTCACCGTGGTGGTGCCGGAGCTGATGGTCCGTCGGCCGTGGCACCGGCTCCTGCACACCCCGCTCGACCGGCGGCTGCGCCGCGCCCTGCGCGGCCTGCCCGGCGTGGTGATCACCAGTGTGCCGGTGCACCTGCCGGAGTGAGTGGCCGTCAGCCCTTGAGTTGTCGCCGCGTGAGTCGTCACCGCTTGACCAGCGCGAACGCCCGTGCCCCGCGTTTCCCCGCCGGGGGCGGGCGCTCCGGTTACGTTGCTCAGGTGACGGATGACCGGGAGTTGCTGCGGGAGTACGTCCGCGCGGGGCAGTTGATGCAGTTGGCGACCGTACGGGCGGACGGCTCGCCGTCGGTGGGCAACGTCTGGTACGACCCGCACTTCGCGCCGGACGTGCTGCGGTTCGTCGCCCGGCACGACGGGTGGCACTCGGCCGACGGGCACCGGGTGGGTGGTCACGGTCCGGACGGGCCGGGTGACGGTCGGGTCGGCGGCAGCATCGTCGCCGTACCGCCGGACGTGCGCGCCGGCACCGTACGCGGGGTGACCTTCACCGGCACCGTACGGGCGCTGCCGCCGGTCGGGGCGGAGGAGGCGGCCCGCGCCTTCCTGGAGCGCTGGCCGAGCGCGGAAATGGCGATCGACCCGGGGCGGTTGGCCCGGCACGAGACCCCGAGCCGGCTCTACGAGGTGGTGGTGGCGCAGTGGGTCCTCTTCGACGAGCGGCGCTTCCCGCACGAGTCCCGGCACGTGCTCGCCGCCGCCCGGACCGGGTGAGTCCCGTCGACGCGAGCGACCGTTCAGTCCCGTTGACGCGAGCGACCGTTCAGTCCCGTCGGCGGGAGCGGCCGGGCGACCGACCGCCTGAGCGGTCCGTCTCCGGGGGTGGGGTGCCGTCGGACGGACCGCTCAGGTGGTGGTCAGCGAACCACCGGGAGGCCGTTGTCGAACCAGACGTTGGTCGCCCGGTCCCAGAGGATGCCGGTCTGGTTGGGGCGGGCGATCACGCCGAAGCGGTAGTTGCGGCCGAACTTGTTGTTCCGGAACACGATGTTCGAGGCGACCAGGTCGTCCCGGACACCGATCGAGTAGTTGCCGCCGTTGCAGTAGTTGTCCTCGAAGGTCAGGTTCCGTACGGCGTCGGCGGTGGTCGAGCCGATCATGATGCAGGCGTTGTGCGGGTCGTTGGTGCTCGCCTTGTACGGCTCCAGTCGGTTGTGCCGCACGGTGATGTTGCTGCCGCCGGTGGTCTGGAGCGCGTCGTTGTGCGAGTTGGGCACCCGGGCGAGGTCGTGGATCCAGGAGTCGACGACGGTGCTCCTGCTGCTCAGCCGTGGCCCGTCGACCATGTTCCAGATGTTCGCCCGGCGCAGGGTGTAGTTGCCGCAGCAGACCGAGGCGGAGTTCCGCCCGCCACCGTTGATCTCCACGTCCTCGACCAGCAGGTTCGTCGCCGTTTCGTAGATCCGGATCGAGTAGGTCGGGCTGTTGCAGGTGATCCGCGACTTGCGGATGACGATGTTGCTGGCGCGTACGGTGACGCAGCCGACGATGTTCAGATTGGTGATCACCTGCCCGGCCTTACGCAGGTCCAGTGAGCCCGAGTTGGTCAGCACGGTGCCGACCGGGACACCGGTGGTGGTCGGTCCGGGCCAGTAGCTGAGCGGGGTGGGCGGCGTGGCGTTCGGGCTCCGGCTGGGGCTCGGCAGTGGGAGTTCAGGGCCGAGGGCGGGCGGTGTCGGTGTGACGGGGGCGCCACCGGGCACGTCCGGGGAGTACGCCTCACCGTTCTGCTCGGAGTCCACGACGGTGGCCGGGGTGGCGGCGCTCTGGACGAACGCCCGTCGGCAGCCCTGCACCGTCACCCGCGTCGCCGCGTAGTCGCCGGGAACCACACCGTCGGTCTTGGAGTCGGTGCAGTGGATGTCGGTGTCGGTGATGGTGGCGCCGGAGACGCCCGGACGGATCCGGATCGCCGCCGCGCCGCCGGTCCGGACGGTGACCCGTTGCAGGGTGACCTGGTCGGCTGCGATCTCGATCGGACGGTCGAAGGTCTGTCCGGCGACGATGGTGCCCGCCTGGTCGAACACGATCGGAGCCGGTTCACGGTTCGCGACGATCGCGTATCCGGTTCCGGCGATCGCGGCGAGCCCGACGGCACTGGTGGCGGCGATCATCCGGATACGTCCGGTGCGGCGCGGGGTGGGGGCGTCCGGCGATTGTGGATCACCCGATGGGTTCAGATCGGTGTTGTTCATGGTTCGCCCTTGGGAGTGGCGGCGCACGGCGCGGCTGCGCTGCCCGTCCTGCCTAGATAGCCCACCTCGGTCGACGGCGTCGATGCCGTGTCGAGTGTCAAGGTCGGTGCACAAGGTCGATGATCGAGGGCCCTGCCGCCCCGGAAGCGACTAACTGCTTCTACACGAAGACTACTCTTCGTGTCCTATCGATTACGATGTACGATCTGACGGATTATGGACAGAAAACGGCATTCATCACCGTGACTGCCGACAAAACAGTCGTATCGGTCGATTCGCGACTGCCCGGCGACCCCGTACCGGGCTCAGCGCAGCCCGACCGCCCGCTCGCTGGCCCACCACAACCGGGCGGCCAGATCCGGGTCGGCCGCGTGCGGCCCCGGCTGGCGCAACTCGCGGTCGGCGTAGTACCCGCCGTTGGTCAGCGCACTCGGAGCCAGGTGTGCGAGCCAGACCAGCGTCTCCGCTCCCTTGGCCGGCGTACGCATGAACCAGGCGCGTTTCATCGCGAAGGCGATCAGCCGGCTCTCGTTGGCGAACCGGGTTCGTACCATTCCCGGGTGGTACGACACCGCCAGCGGTTCCGACCAGCGCCGGGCCGCCTCGGCGGCGCTGAGGATGTTCGCCTGCTTGCTGGTGCCGTACGCGCGCAGCGGTTGGTAGTCGCGCAGGGTGGCGGAGAGGTCGTCCGGGTCCAGTACGCCCCACCGGTGCGCCCCGGACGCGGTTGTCACGATCCGGGCCACCCGGTCCCGCAGCAACGCGCTCAGCAGGAACGGCGCCAGGTGGTTGGCCTGCATGGTCAGCTCGATACCGTCCACCGTGGTCACCGGGCGGGGGCTCACCGTGCCGGCGTTGTTCGCCAGCACGCCGATCCGGTCGTAGCCGGCGCGCAGCTCCTCGGCGAGCCGCCGCACGTCGTCGAGTACGGCGAAGTTGGCCAGGAACCCGGCCGGGCGGAAGCCGCTTGCGTCGTACACCTGGTCGGTCGCGGCGGCCAGCCGGAGCTGGTCGCGACCGACCAGGACCACCTCGTCCCCCCGGCGGGCCAGCTCGACCGCGGCGGCCAGGCCGATGCCCGAGGTGGCGCCGGTTATCACTACTCGTACGGGTTCCCGCTCGGGCTCGGCGGGGGAGGGGGATGTTGCTCGGGTGACATGTTCCGTGGGTCGGTCATCGCCACTCATGACGCGAGGTTACCGTGTGGTCACAATGATCGTCGTCATCGTCCGAACCGGCCTGACCCCGGCCGGAGCAGAAAGGGAGCTGATCCGATGAGCACAGCCGGCCGTCCCCGCCGGTCCTGCCTCGCGGTGCCCGGATCGAGCGTGAAGATGCTCGGCAAGGCCCAGGGGCTCGGCGTCGACCAGGTGTTCCTGGACCTGGAGGACGCCGTCGCGCCACTGGCCAAGTCGGACGCCCGTCGCAACGTCGTGGCCGCGCTCAACGAGGGGGACTGGGGCGGGAAGATCCGTGCCGTACGGGTCAACGACGTCACCTCGCCGTGGGCGTACCGGGACGTGGTCGACGTGGTCGAGGGGGCCGGTGCCAACCTGGACTGCCTGATGCTGCCGAAGGTGCAGAACGCCGGTCACGTCGAGTGGCTGGATCTGACCCTCACCCAGATCGAGCGCGCGCTCGGGCTGCCGGTCGGCGGGATCGGCATCGAGGCGCAGATCGAGAACGCCGCCGGGCTGGTCGACGTCGACGCGATCGCCGCCGCCTCGCCCCGGGTCGAGACCATCATCTTCGGCCCGGCCGACTTCATGGCCTCGATAAACATGCGGTCGATGGTGGTCGGCGCGCTCATCCCGGAATACCCGGGCGACCCGTACCACTACATCCTGATGCGACTGCTGATGGCCGCCCGCGCCCACGACCGGCAGGCGATCGACGGCCCGTTCCTACAGATCCGGGACGTGGACGGGTTCCGTGCGTCGGCCCGCCGGTCGGCCGCCCTCGGCTTCGACGGCAAGTGGGTGCTGCACCCCGGCCAGATCGACGCCGCGAACGAGGTGTACGCGCCGTCCCAGCAGGACTACGACCACGCCGAACTGATCCTCGACGCGTACGAATTCCACACCTCGGCGGAGGGGGGCCGGCGTGGCGCGGTGATGCTCGGCGACGAGATGATCGACGAGGCGTCCCGCAAGCTCGCCCTCGTGGTCGCCGCGAAGGGTCGGGCCGCCGGACTGCGCCGTACGTCCTTCTTCGAGCGGCCCAACTGAGCACCCGTACGTCCGCTCCGGCGGCCGACCCGGCTCGGCCGCCCGGCCGGCGGCCGGCGGCCGGCGGAACCGGCGGGTTGCCCGCCGCCCCGTCGGCCGGCGTAGACCGTCGGGGTCAGTACGTGGTCGAGGAGTCGAACACGTCCGGGTTCTGGGCCACGTAGACGAAGAAGATGATGATCGCGATGGTGGCGAGTACGGCGATGCCGGCGGCGATCCAACCGATGATGATGCCGGCGGTGGCCATGCCGCCGCCGCTCTCGCCCCGCTCGCGGATCTGCCGCTTCGCCACGTGGCCGAGGATCGCGCCGACGATGCCCAGGTAGCCACCGAGGCCGTAGCCGCAGAGACCGAGCACGCCCACGATGGAGACGACCAGCGAGGCGACCGCCATGCCGTTCTGCGGCGGCGTCGCCGGGTAGCCGTAGCCCGGCGGGTAAGCCGGCGCGGGATAGCCGGCCTGCTGGTACTGCTGGTAGGCGGCCGGGTCCGGGGCGCCCGCCGGGTACTGCTGGTAGGCGGCCGGATCCGGGCTGCCGGCCGGGTACTGCGGGTAGCCGGTCGGGTTCTGGTAGGCGGTCGGATCCGGCGCGTAGGCGGTCGGGTCCGGGGCACCGGTCGGGACCTGGTAGCCGGCCGGGTTCTGGTACGCGGTCGGGTCCGGCGCACCGGTCGGGTTCTGGTACGCGGTCGGGTCCGGCGCACCGGGCGGCGGCTGGTAGGCCGGGCTCTGCGGGCTCTCCGGCGCGGAGCCGGGTGGTGCGTTCCAGTTGCCGGGCTGCTGGGGGTCGCTCATCAGGTTTCTCCGTCTACGCAGGGATGCGCCGCCAGGGTAGTCCGCGATCGCCACCGATATCCGCCCCGTGTCGGTGGGGGTGCCGCGTTGCCCGAGTTGACCGGACCGGGCAGGATCGCGGCATGGCATTCGACGCGCGCGCTGGTGAACGTGCCGGCAGCCGACCTCGGCGGGACGCTTCGCGTACCGCGCTGGCTCGACGTAACCGCACCCTGTCCCCGGGCGCGGGCCCGACCGACTCCGACGAACCCGAGTCCCTGCCCGACACCGAGCCGATCACCCTCCGGCTCGACGGTCGGGTCGCGCTGGTCACCGGTGCGGGCAGCCCGGACGGCATCGGGTACGCGACCGCCCGCCGGTTGCGCGACCTCGGCGCTCGGGTGGCGATCGTGTCGACCACCCGGCGGATCCACGACCGGGCCACCGAACTCGGGGCGACCGGCTTTGTCGCCGACCTCACGGACGAGGCCGAGGTGGGCGCGCTCGCCGACGCCATCGCCGAGCAACTCGGAGAGGTGGAGGTGCTGGTCAACAACGCCGGCCTGGCGAGCCGGGCGAGTCCGGAGGTGCTGCGCCCGGTCGCCCAGCTCAGCTACGACGAGTGGCACGGCGAGATCGAGCGGAACCTGACCACCGCGTTCCTGTGCAGTCGGGCCTTCATCGGCGGCATGGCCGAGCGGGGCTGGGGTCGGATCGTGAACCTGGCCGCCACCGCCGGACCGGTGAACGCGTTGCCGACCGAAGCCGCCTACGCCGCCGCGAAGGCCGGCGTGGTCGGGCTGACCCGGGCGCTGGCGATGGAGATGGTCGCCGACGGGGTCACGGTGAACGCGGTGGCCCCGGGCACGATCTACACCGCCGCCTCCACCATGGCGGAGCTCAAGCAGGGCCTGGGTACGCCGGTCGGCCGCCCCGGCACGCCGGACGAGGTAGCGGCGGCGATCACCTTCCTCTGCTCACCCGCGGCCTCGTACATCACGGGTCAGATGTTGGTGGTGGACGGCGGCAACAGCGTGCGGGAGGCGCAGTTCCGGTAGCCGGAGGCGTGTGCCCGGATTCTCCGGTGGGCGGTCAGAACGATCCTCCGTCGAGGTCGTCGCCACCCCAGATACCCAGGGCCAGCCAACCGCAGCAGAAGATCAGGTAGAGCGCGGTGAACAGGTAGCTCAGCACCAGCCCGGCGGTGGCCAGGCCGCTGCCCTGTTCGCCGCTCTGCCGAATCTGCCGCCGGGCGACGTGCCCGAGCACGATGCCCGCCGGGGCGAAGACAAACGCGAAGACCAGCGACAGGATCGCCAGTACGTTCGTCCCGGCCGGTCGGCCGTAACCGGGCGGGTAACCGCCGGGGGGCGGCTGCCCGTACAGCCCGGGTTGCCCGTACTGCCCCGGCTGGCCGTAGTAGCCGTACTGGCCGTACTGCTGGCCGTACTGGCCGGGCTGCTCGGGTGGCGGGCCGTACTGGCCGTACTGCTCGGGCGGGGCGGACTGCTGGCCGTAGGGGTCGGGCAGACCGTACTGGCCGGGTTGCTGGCCGTACTGCTCGGGCGGGTCGTACCGGTCAGGCTCGGTGTCGTCCCGACCCGGGTGGTCGGGTGGGCCGTACGGCTGTCGCGGATCGGGATTCTCGCCCGGTGGTGGATAGCTCATACTTCCGCCTCCTCGCCCCGGACGCTACTTGACCAGGGATGACGTGGACGGCGGTTGAGTCGACTGGGTGCCGCGTGCTTCGGGTCGCGGCTCAGGACCGCGGTGCCACCCCGCGTAGGCCGGCGACCGCGAGGTCGAGGCCGAGCCGGTAGTAGTCGTCCTGGCGGTCGGTCGTGGTAAGCGCCTCGGCAGCGGCGGCGACGCGGGGGAAGCGCCGTGGTGGCAGCGCCGCCAGGGTGGCCCTCTCGGCGTGCAGCGCGTCGTCGCGTTCCTCGGGGTCGCCGTGCTGCCCGGCCCCGGGCTCGTTGCTGACCATGCCGACCAGGGCGCAGAGCACCTGCCGGCCGATTCGCGCCGCCTGGTCCGGGGCATACCCGGCGATGTCGAGCAACGTGAGGGTCCGCTCGGCCAGCATCAGGCCCGGCACCGAGGTGAGGATCCGGTCCAGGGTGAGCTGGGCGACGTTCGGGTGCGGGCGCAGCGCGGCGAGGAAGGCGGCGAGCAGGTCCCGCATCTGCTCGTGCCAGGGCCGGCCGTCCGGCTCGGGCAGGGCGATTTCGCCGAGCAGTCGGTCGGCGACCGCGTCGAGCAACTCCTCCTTGTCCCGGAAGTGGCGGTAGAGCGCCATCGGAGTGACATCGTGCTGCTGGGCCAGCCGACGGATCGTCACCGCGCCCAGTCCGTCGGCATCGGCGACGGCGAGCGCGCTGTCCACGATCCGGTCGGGGTCGAGCCCGCGATGGACGGTCGCCGCTTTCCTGGTGCCTACCACGGGACAAGTCTACTACGTAGACATCCGCCCGCCCCGGCTCGCGTACGGGACCACCCGGGGCCGCGCCCGCCGGTTCGGTCGGCCCGACCGGTTCAGGTACGTGGGCTGAGGTTGCCGGCGGCCCGCTCGATCAACAGACAGCGGTCCTCGACGTAGTCGATGCCGGCCTGCTCGGCCAGTTGGCGTGCCTCGGCCGAGACGATGCCGAGCTGCAACCAGACGGCCGGGGCGCCGATCGCGATCGCCGATCGGACCACGTCGACGGCGTCCCGGGCCGGGCGGAAGATGTCGACCAGGTCGACCGGGTGCGGGATGTCCGCCAGGGACCGGTAGACCCGCTCACCGAAGAGTTCGTCCGCGTACGGGTTGACCGGGATGATCCGCCAGCCGTACCGCTGGATCTGGAGCGGCACCCGGTGGGCCGCCTTGCCGGGATCGCGGGCGGCGCCCACCACCGCGATGACCTTCGCCTCGGCCAGGATCTGTTGAGCGTCTCGCACCCGCCGACTCTAGCTCCGCCGCCGCTCAGAGCAGGGTTAGCTGTTCGGCCGGCGGTTGGGGCGCGGGCTCCGGCACCTGTCGGGTGTCGCCGGATTCGGCGCGGAGCAGGCCGTGTCGTCGGGCCGCCGTCCGAACCCGGGCGACGATCTCGCGTTGGTAGCTCTGCGGCAGGTAGGAGCCGTTGCCGTACAGCTCCCGGTAGCGCGGCACCAGCCTCGGGTGCTCCCGGGAGAGCCAGCTCGCATACCACTCGCGGGCGCCGGGGCGCAGGTGCAGCGGGATCGGGGTGATGCTGACCGCCCCGGCGGCGGCGACGGCCGAGACGGTTTCCTCGATCGCGTCGTCGGTGTCGCCGAGGCCGGGCAGGATCGGGGCCATCAGCACACCGACCGGGAAGCCGGCCTCGGTCAGTTGCCGGACCGCGTCCAACCGGCGCCGGGGGCTCGGGGTGCCCGCTCGACCGAGCGCCACAGCTCCTCGTCGACGAACCCCACCGAGTACGAGATGCCGACCCTGGTCACGGCGGCGGCCTGGCGCAGCAGCGGCAGGTCACGCAGGAGCAGGGTGCCCTTGGTGAGGATCGAGAACGGGTTGGCGAAGTCGCGCAGCGCCGAGATGATCTGCGGCATCAGCCGGTATCTGCCCTCGGCCCGCTGGTAGCAGTCGACGTTGGTGCCCATCGCCACGTGGTCGCCCCGCCACTTCGGCGCGGCCAGCTCGCGCCGGACCAACGCACCCGCGTTGACCTTGACCACCACCTTGCGGTCGAAGTCCTGCCCCGCGTCCAGGTCAAGATAGGTGTGGGTGTTCCGGGCGAAGCAGTAGACGCACCTGTGCGAGCACCCCCGGTACGGGTTGATCGTCCACTCGAACGGAACCCGGGAGGCACCGGGCACCCGGTTGATGATTGATTTCGCCCGCACCTCGTAGAAGGTCATTCCGGCGAACCCGGGGGTGTCGAAGGTCCGGGCGACCGCGTCGGGCAGGGCCAGCGGCAAGGGTGGCGCCGCAGGCGCCGACGGGTCGGTCGCCCCGGCCCCGACCGTGGCGAAGGAAAGATTCTCCCAGCGCATGAGGCTGATACGAACATATGTTCGACTGCTCGCGCAAGTCGCCGCACCGCTCCGTCCGGGTACGGCTACCCGGCGGCGGGTGGGGCGGTGCTCTCCCGGCGGATCAGCTCGGCGGCCACGTGCTCGACCTGGTGGTGGTGGCTCGGGTCGGGCTCCTGGAGGGCGAGGGTCATGGCGCGGGCGCCCATGTCGGCGAGGGGGAGGCGGACGGTGGTGAGGGTGGGGGTGACGTCGCGGGCGATGGGCATGTCGT
>NZ_JBJDPS010000022.1:0-89002 GCF_044901685.1 Micromonospora sp. NPDC050397 | reverse complement strand
ATCGCGGGGGAGCAGGGGCTGAAGGTCGACGAGGAGGGCTTCCGGCGGCTGATGGCCGACCAGCGCTCCCGGGCCAAGGCCGACGCGCAGGCGCGCAAGACCGGACACGTGGACCTCTCCGCGTACCGGGGCGTGCTGGACCAGGGCGGGCCGGTCACCTTCACCGGCTACACCGAGGTCAGCCGCGAGTCCAAGGTCCGGGCCCTGCTCGGCGGGAGCGGCGCCCCGGTCGAGGTCGCCGGTGAGGGGGAGACGGTCGAGTTGGTGCTCGACACCACCCCGTTCTACGCCGAGGGCGGCGGCCAGCAGCCCGACCTGGGTCTGATCACCGTCGGTGGTGGCCAGGTCGAGGTGCTCGACGTACAGCAGCCCGTCCCCGGGCTGATCGTGCACCGGGCCCGGGTGATCCGGGGCGAGGTGCGCAGCGGCGAGGCCGGTCTGGCCGAGATCGACGTGACCCGCCGCAAGGCGATCTCCCGGTCGCACACCGCGACCCACCTGGTGCACCAGACCATGCGGCACTTCCTCGGTGAGTCGGCGACCCAGGCCGGTTCGCTGAACGCGCCGGGCCGGCTGCGGTTCGACTTCAACACCCCGACCGGGGTGTCGCCGAGCGTGCTCGCCGACGTCGAGCAGCAGGTCAACGAGGTGCTCCTGGCGGACCTGGAGGTGCACGCCTTCATCACCTCGCAGGAGGAGGCGCGGCGGCTCGGCGCGATGGCGCTCTTCGGCGAGAAGTACGGCGACGAGGTCCGGGTGGTCGAGGTCGGTGACTACGCCCGCGAGCTCTGCGGCGGTACGCACGTCGCCCGTTCCGGACAGCTCGGCCTGGTGAAGATCCTCTCCGAGTCCTCGATCGGCTCCGGCGTACGCCGGGTCGAGGCGCTGGTCGGCATCGACGCGTTCCAGTTCCTGGCCAAGGAGCACCTGCTGGTGTCCCGGCTGGCCGATCTCTACCGGGTGCCGAACGACCAGGTGGCCGACCGGGTCGAGCAGACCGTGTCCCAGCTCCGGGACGCGGAGAAGGAGCTGGAGAAGCTCCGCGCGCAGATGGTGCTCGGCGGGGCGGCGGCGTTCGCGGCCGGCGCCCGGGACGTACGTGGTGTGGCTTTTGTCGGGATCGAGGCGCCGGAGGGTGCGGCCGGCAACGACGTCCGTACGTTGGCCCAGGAGATCCGGGGCAAGATCGACCCGGCCCGTCCGGCGGTGGTCGCGGTGACCGCCCGCTCCGGCGGCAAGGCGTCGCTGGTGGTGGCGCTCAACGCGGCGGCGAAGGCGCGTGGCCTCGCCGCCGGTGACCTGGTCAAGGCGGCGCTCTCCGGGCGGGGTGGCGGCAACGCCGACCTGGCGCAGGGCGGCGGCGTGCCGGCGGAGCAGGCGCCGAACCTGGTCGCCACCGTGGAGAAGACGATCGCCGAGGCGTGATGTGATTGTCCGGAAGCAGATCGCCGTGGTCAGATCGTGAACCATGGCGGTCTGCTTTCCGTATGCAGCGAGGGGAGGTCAATCGGTATGGGGCATTTCTCGCCCGGAGTACGGCTCGGCGTCGACGTCGGAAAGGTGCGTGTGGGTGTGGCCGTCTGCGATCCGGACGCCATTCTCGCCACCCCGCTCGTCACCCTGGCCCGTGATCTCGCCAGCGACGACGACGACAGGGTTCCGGCGGACATCGCCGAACTCGCCCGTCTCGTCGAACTGCACGGAAGTGTCGAGGTCGTGGTGGGTCTGCCGGTGAATCTCGCCGGTGCGCACGGGCCGGCGGCAATACACACCAAGGCGTACGCGGCCCGACTGGCCGACGTGGTCGCCCCCATTCCGGTGACTCTCACGGACGAGAGGATGTCGACGGTGGTGGCTACCCGTAGGCTGTCCGAGCGGGGCGTCAGAGGAAAGCGTCAACGCGCTGTGGTCGATCAGGCGGCCGCAGTGGAGATCCTGCAGAGCTGGCTAGACGCGCAGCGGAGGCGGACCAGATGATCGACGACTTGGAGCTCGCGTTCGATGAGCGGGGGGAGAAGGGACAGCACCGCCGCGGCGGCGCACGCGATCCGAATCGGAAGGGAAAGGGCGGCCGGGGAAAGACGGTTGTCGCCCTGCTGCTCACGTTCGTCCTGCTCGGCGTGCTGGGCGGCGGTGTCTGGTATGGCTTCGACCGGGTCCAGGGCCTGTTCGGCGCGCCCGACTACGAGGGCACCGGCACCGAGCAGGTGATGATCGAGGTCAAGGACGGTGATTTCCTCGCGGACGTCGGCAACACCCTGCTCGCCGCCGGAGTGGTGAAGAGCGGTAAGGCGTTTGTCGACGCGGCCGACAAGAACGCGGCGGCGAAGGGACTCCAGCCGGGCTTCTACCAGGTCCGCAAGCAGATGTCGGCGGAAGCCGCGCTGGCTCTGCTGCTCGACGCGAAGAGCAAGGTGACCAACAAGATCACCATTCCGGAGGGGCGCACCGCGAAGCAGGTCTACAAGATCCTTTCCGAGACCACCAAGATCCCGGTGAAGGACTTCGAGGCGGCGGGAAAGGATCCGCTCAAGCTCGGCGTGCCCGACTACTGGTTCAAGCGCAGCGAGGACAAGAAGGTCGCGCCGTCGATCGAGGGCTTCCTCTTCCCGGACACCTACGACCTGCCGCCGAACGCCACCGCCGAGGGCATTCTGAAGGAGATGGTCCAGGGATTCCTGACCGTCGCCGGACAGATCAAGTTCACCGACGTGGTGCAGGAGAAGCGGGGCGGGATCACCCCCTACGAGGCACTGGTGGTGGCGTCGCTCGCGCAGGCCGAGGCGGGTAATCCCGACGATCTCGGCAAGGTCGCCCGGGTCGCCTACAACCGGCTGTTCAAGCCCAACGGCGAGGTGCCGTGCGAGTGCTTCGAGATGGACGTGACGGTCAACTACTGGCTCGAAGTCCAGGGCAAGGCGACCAAGACCTCGGACCAGATGACCCAGGCCGAGATGGACGACCCGAAGAACCCGTACAACCGCAAGCTCAAGGGGTTCATCCCCACGCCGATCAACAATCCCGGCAAGCTCGCCATGCAGGGAGCTATGGACCCGCCGCCCGGTGACTGGTACTTCTTCGTGGCGATCGACAAGCAGGGCCATTCGGCATTCGCCGAGACGTACAACGAACAGTTGCGCAACGAGGAGAAGTCACGTCAGGCCGGCATCATTTCATGACGGAGTTCGGGCGTAGGGCGGCGGTGCTCGGCAAGCCGATCGCGCACTCGCTCTCGCCCGTGATCCACAACGCGGGTTACGCGGCGGCCGGGCTGACCGGCTGGTCGTACACGGCGATCGAGTGCGCCGAGGCCGAGCTACCGGATCTGGTGGCCGGCCTCGGCGCCGAGTGGGCCGGGCTGTCGCTGACCATGCCGCTGAAAGAGGCGGCGCTCACGGTGGCCGGCGAGGTCTCGCCGGTCGCCGCCGCCGTGGGTGCCGCCAACACCCTGGTACGTCGCCCCGACAACTCCTGGTACGCCGACAACACCGACGTTCCCGGCATGGCGACCGTGCTCCGGGCGGCCGGTGTGTCGGCCGGTGCCACCGTCACCGTGCTCGGCGCCGGTGGCACCGCGCGGGCGGCCCTGGCGGCGGCGGCCCAACTCGACGCCAAGCGGGTGACCGTGGTGGCCCGGCGCCCGGAGGCGGTCGACGAGCTGCGTCCGGCGGCCCGGACGCTCGGTGTCGCGCTGGCGCCCGGCACCTGGGCCGAGGCCACCGAGCACACCACGGCCGACGTGGTGATCTCCACCGTGCCGAAGGGTGTCGCCGACGGAATCGCCGGGCAGGTCGACTGGACCCCGTCGACGGTGCTCTTCGACGCGCTCTACGACCCGTGGCCGACCCCGCTCGCCGCCTCGGCCGCTGCCGCCGGCTGCCGGATCGTCTCCGGGCTCGACCTGCTGCTGGCCCAGGCGGTCGGCCAGTTCGAGCACTTCACCGGCGTACCGGCACCGGTGTCGGCGATGCGCACCGCTCTTACCGCCGCCCGTTCCTGATCCGGCTCTGTCCGGGCCGAGCCTCGGTTGGACAGGCGGGCCAACCCTGCTCACAGTTTCCGCCCGGTCGGTTAGGTCGGAAGATCGCCGGGGTAGCCTCGGCGCGAATTCCGAGCGCAGGAGACTGGACATGAACTCACCGGCTGCCATCGCACCGACCCGACCGCTCGCCAACGGCGCGGCGATCCCGCAGATCGGCCTGGGGACCTGGCCGATGTCGAACGCCGAGGCCGAGGTCGCCGTCGCGCAGGCGATCGAGATCGGCTACCGCATGGTTGACACCGCCTACAAGTACGGCAACGAGGAGGGCGTCGGACGAGGGTTGCGGGCGTCCGGCGTACCCCGGGAGGAGCTTTTTGTCACGAGCAAGCTGAACGGGGAGTGGCACGGCGTACGCGAGGCGCAGCAGGCGTTCGACGACAGTGTGAAGCGGCTCGGCGTCGACTACCTGGACCTGTTCCTGATCCACTGGCCGATGCCGTGGCAGGACCGGTACGTCCAGGCGTACGAGGGGCTGACCAAGCTGCTCGCCGACGGCCGGGTCCGGGCGATCGGCCTGTCCAACTTCAAGCCGGCGCACATCGAGCGGGTGCTGGCCGCGACCGGTGTCACCCCCGACGTGGACCAGATCCAGTTGAGCCCGCAGGTTACCAGGGACGCGTCCCGCGCGTACAACAGCGAGCACGGCATCGTGACCCAGTCCTGGGGGCCGATCGGCCAGGGTGGTGACCTGCTGGCCGACCCCTCGGTGACCGAGATCGCGCAGCGGTACGGTCGCAGCCCGGCCCAGATCGTGCTCCGGTGGCACCTCGAACTCGGGCTGGTCCCGATCCCGAAGACCACCTCGCCGGAGCGGATGCGGAGCAACATCGAGGTCTTCGACTTCCAGCTCACCCCGTCGGAGGTGGCCGCGCTCTCCGCCCTCGACCGGGGCGAGGAGACGGCCGACGACTCCGACACGGTCGGCCACTGACCGCGCCGACCGGCGCGGGCGACCTGGGGTGAGGGTGTCGGGGCATTTGGCCCGCCCCGGGCGGCGGGCCAGTGTCTCGGTCGGGACGTACGCGGAAAAGCGTGTGTCTCGGTCGGGACGTACATGGAAAAGCATGTAGCTACACGTTTTTTCGTGTAGAGGAAATCCGCGTCATACATTCCGGAGCGGCGGCCGGTTCGCGGTCGGTCTGCGGTCGGTTTGCGGCCGGTCCGGGTCCGCAGGCCGGGACGGGGGTGGGGTTACCCCGGGGCGGGTCGGGTGCGTGCCAGACTGGGCAACTGACGTCCGCCGGCCACCTCGCCGACGGCTCACGACCACCCCGGCCCGGATGAGCCCGGATGGGCCGGGTGGGCCCGGACGAGCGCGGACAGAAGACGGACAAGACGAACGAAGACGGACAGTAGAAGGAAAGGTTCGCTGCCTTGTTGCGCTGGTTGACCGCGGGTGAATCGCACGGCCCGGCCCTCGTCGCGCTCCTCGAAGGGGTGCCCGCCGGGATCGAGGTGACCAGCGAGGAGATCATCCGGGAGCTGGCCCGGCGCCGGCTCGGTTATGGCCGGGGCGCCCGGATGTCGTTCGAGCGGGACGAGATCGAGATCATCGGCGGCGTACGGCACGGCGTCACCCTGGGCAGCCCGGTCGCCGTACGGGTCGGCAACTCCGAGTGGCCCAAGTGGCAGACCGTGATGGCGGCCGACCCGGTCGACCCGGAGGAACTGGCCAAGCAGGCACGGAACGCCCCGCTGACCCGTCCCCGCCCCGGTCACGCCGACCTTGCCGGGATGCAGAAGTACGGTCACACCGACGCCCGGCCGATCCTGGAGCGGGCCAGCGCGCGGGAGACCGCAGCCCGGGTCGCGGTCGGCACCGTGGCGAAGGCGCTGGTCCGGCAGGGGCTCGGCATCGAGATCGTCTCGCACGTGGTCGAACTCGGTTCGGTCGCGGCCAAGCCCGGCCTGCAACCCCGGCCGGAGGACGCCGAGCGGATCGACGCCGACCCGCTGCGCTGCCTGGACCCGGAGGCGAGCGCCCGGATGGTGGCCGAGGTCGACGCGGCGAAGAAGGACGCGGACACGCTCGGCGGCGTCGTCGAGGTGCTCGCCTACAACGTTCCGCCGGGGCTCGGCAGCCACGTGCAGTGGGACCGCAAGCTCGACGCCCGGCTCGCCACCGCGCTGATGTCGATCCAGGCGATCAAGGGGGTGGAGATCGGCGACGCCTGGCTCCAGGCCCGGTCCCGGGGTTCGGTCGCGCACGACGAGATCGTGCCGACCGCGACCGGGGTCCGCCGGGTCACCGACCGGGCCGGCGGCCTGGAGGGCGGCATGACCACCGGAGAACCCCTCCGGGTACGCGCCGCGATGAAGCCGATCTCGTCCCTGAACCGGGCGCTGGCCACGGTCGACGTGACCACCGGCGAACCGGCCACCGCGATCAACCAGCGGTCCGACGTCTGCGCGGTCCCGGCGGCGGCGGTGGTCGCCGAGGCGATGGTGGCGCTGGTGCTGGCCGAGGCGGCGACGGAGAAGTTCGGCGGCGACTCGATCGCCGAGATCAGACGGAACCTGGCCGGTTACCTGGACCACCTGGTGATCCGCTGATGGCCCCCGTCTGCATCCTGGTCGGCGCGCCCGGTTCCGGCAAGACCAGCACCGGGCAGGCGCTCGCCGCCCTGCTCGGTGTCGGGTTCCGGGACACCGACACGGACATCGAGACCGCCGCCGGCAAGCCGATCCCGGAGATCTTCGTCGACGAGGGGGAGGAGCACTTCCGTACCCTCGAACGCGACGCCGTGCTGACCGCGTTGGGTGAGTTCGACGGCGTGGTCGCGCTCGGCGGCGGTGCGATCCTGGCCGAGTCGACCCGGGCCGCGCTGGCCGGTCACACCGTGGTCTACCTGTCGGTGGAGCTGACCGACGCGATCCGCCGGGTCGGGCTCGGCGCCGGTCGACCGCTGCTCGCGATCAACCCGCGCGCCACCCTGAAATACCTGCTCGACCAGCGGCGACCGCTCTACCAGGAGGTCGCCGCGCACACCGTGATCACCGACGGGCGTACGCCGGAGCAGGTCGCCGACGAGATCCTCGAACTGCTCAAGGTGTAGCCGACGCGGCTCGACCCGGACCGCCGGGACGTGCGGGGGCGCCGGCCCGACTGGACCGGCGCCCCCGTGACGTCAGGAGACGGGGATGGCCTGTAGCGACGTCTCGCCCAGTGTCACCACACTGGCCCCGGCGTCCACCGTCACGGCGCTGCGGGTGCCGCCCGTGACCCGCCAGACCTGTGCCGTCGTGCCGAGGCGCACCAGGGTCCCGTCCCCGGGAACGCGGCCCAGGGTGTCGTGCCACCTGGTCGGTACGACAACGCCCTCGCTGCTGTAACCCGCCTCGCGGATCTCGCCGGGACTGACGAACCACATGGCGGCGCCGCCGGCGATGACCGCCTTCCCGCCGGTCGCCGTGCCGATCAGGGTTCCGTCGCGCGGCATGGTCGACAGCGATTTTGCCCAGCGCTCCGGCACCGTGACCGCCGAGGCGACGCTGTAGCCCAGCCGGGTGGCCTCCTCGGGATTGTCGAACCAGATCGCCGCCCCGCCGACCATCAGGGCGAGAGCCCCACCGGGGGTCCGGATGAGGGCGCCGTCCTGGGGACTGCTCAGGAGGTTGTCGGCCCAGGCGCTCGGTACCGTGGTGGCCTGGTCGGCCTGGTAGCCGGAGCCGGTGAGCTCGTCCGGCGTGGCGAACCAGACCCCCGCGCCGCCGACCAGGACCGCGACGCCGCCGGCCTCGTTGCGGACCAGGCTGCCGCCGCGCAGGGTGTTGGTCGCCCAGGTCGGGCTCGAACTGCCGATCGGGCTGAGCACCAGGTTGCCGTCGTTCTGCAGGTGCAGCGTGGACGGGCCCTGCCCCTGACCACTGGAACTCCAGGTGGCGGTGCCGTTGGCCCGGTAGAGCACCAGCTTGCCGTCGATCCGGTTCTCCAGAAACACGCCGTCCGTGGTGCCGGTCTGCCACAGCGGGACATCACGCATGTACAGCACGAGGTTGCCGTTGGTTTCCAGGACCAGACGGAAGTAGCCGTTGGCCGAGCTGAGCGAGCGTGACCAGTCGGGTCTCCAGCACTGGCCGGGTTCCAGGTACGGCGACGGTGGTACGGCCGGCGGGGACGCCGGATGCCCGACGCACTCGGGGCGCAGGTACTTCATGGCGTTGCCCACGCCCGAGTACACCGGCTCCTTGGCGCTGAAGTCGCGCCGTACCACCCCGAA
The DNA here is from genome assembly GCF_044901685.1 of Micromonospora sp. NPDC050397. Lineage (NCBI taxonomy): Bacteria > Bacillati > Actinomycetota > Actinomycetes > Micromonosporales > Micromonosporaceae > Micromonospora > Micromonospora sp. NPDC050397. The sequence continues at coordinate 80,740 of NZ_JBJDPS010000022.1, read as the reverse complement.
GGTGCAGTCGCTCTTCCTGGCGTCCGCACAGTCGTCGCGGAAGGCGTAGAGGAAGAGCGGGCCGGTGTACGTCAGCGACCGCCAGATCCGGATCGCCTCGACCATCTTGTCCCGGGCCTCGGTCGCCGGTGGCGCGCCGACGGAGGAGATCGGGTAGCCCCACTCGGTGCCCCAGACCTTCTTCTCCGTGTCGCCGTACTTCACCATCACCGAGTGCACCCGGGCGAGTTCACCGCAGGGTGGGTTCTCTCCCGGCGGTCCGAAGTTGTTCACCGCCGGCCGGTCACAGTTCGGTTCGGCGGGACCGGCCCACGGCATGTACGGGTGGTGCGCCACCGCGTCGAAGAAGCCTCCGTAGCCGTTCGCGTACGCCCACTCCAGCCACGAGGCCGGGTCGTCCTCCGGACCCTGTTCGAGGTTGTTGGCCGACGCTCCGGCCAGCACCAGGCAGGTGTCGCACGCGGCGTGGATCGGCTGGTACGCCAGCCGCACCAGTTCCCAGTACCGTTGCCTGCGGTCGCCGTCGTAGCGGCCGAAGAACGTGTGGTTGGGTTCGTTCCAGATCTCGTACGCCTGGACGTCGCTGCCGAAATGTCGGGCCGTCCGGTCGACGATCGAGGACCAGTCGTTGTCGTTGGTCGGGAACCACGTGGTCATGTCGGCGTGCTCGGGTCCGCCCGGGGTGCGGTTCGCCCACGGTGGCGCGTAGGCCAGAACGAGCAGCACCCGCATGTCCCTGACCCTGATCTCGCGCACGATCGAATCGATCGCGTCCCACTGGAGCTTGCATCCGCGACAGGGCTCGACGGTCCACCATTCGAGAACCACCCGGACGATCGGTGATCGCCCCGGAAGGTAGGTGGCGATGGCGTCGAGCTCCTCGAGCCGGCCGTTGATCCCGATGTCCGAGGACGTGTACGACGCCGCGACGTCGACGGTGACCTCGGTCCCGGTCACCGGTCCCGGTGAGGTCCCACCGTCGCCCGCCTGGTCGGTGCCGACGGAATTGAGGCTGAGCAGCGAGAAGGTTACGGCGAGGACCCCGACCAGCACGAGCGCCGCCAAACCTGTCTGGCGCCGGGTCACCGGGTCAACCCCCGGTCGGGGCCGAGATCGGTGGCGGCCCGCGATCGGGTCGGATCGGGGAAACGTGCTGGGGCGTCTGGAGTGCGCGGGGCGTGACCCACGGTTTCGGTCCCTCCAATGGACGAGTCTGGAGCCGGACGGTTCGCTGCTCGGTGTCACGTTGGTCTGATTGGTGCCCGAGTGGGTCCGCACATTGTCGATGACGCGTGGGAGTACGCGCCAGGAGGGGCCGATAGGGGGCCGAAACGGGAGCCGGAAAGCCGCGCGGACGGAGAAGAGGACGGACGGCGGGAACGCGCACTAGGCTCTAGCCCCGATGAACGAGTTGACGAAGATAACAATCGGCGGCGAGCGCGCGTACGACGTCCTGGTCGGCCGGGACCTGCTGGACGCGCTGCCGGAGTTGCTGCCCGGCGCGGACCGGGTCGCCGTGCTCTACGCGGCACCGCTGAAGGCGCTGGCCGACGCGCTGGCCGAGCGGCTGCACGCGGACGGGCGTACGTCGCTGCTGGTCGAGGTGCCGGACGCCGAGCCGGGCAAGAACATCGAGGTCGCCGCGCGCTGCTGGGACCGGCTGGGGGAGGCGGGCTTCACCCGTACCGACGCGGTGGTCGGGGTCGGTGGCGGAGCCGTGACCGACCTGGCCGGCTTTGTCGCCGCGTGCTGGCTGCGCGGGGTGCGCTGGGTGGCCGTACCGACCTCGTTGCTCGGCATGGTCGACGCGGCCGTCGGCGGCAAGACCGGGATCAACACCGGGGCGGGCAAGAACCTGGTCGGCGCGTTCCACCCGCCGGTCGGCGTGCTCTGTGACCTGGTCACGCTCGAAAGTCTGCCCCCGGTCGACCTGGTCGCCGGGCTGGCCGAGGTGGTCAAGTGCGGTTTCATCGCCGACCCGGTGATCCTCGACCTGGTCGAGGCCGACCCGGTGGCGGCACGCCGTCCGGACACCCCGGTGGTCCGGGAGCTGATCGAGCGGGCGATCCGGGTCAAGGCCGACGTCGTCTCCGGCGACCTGCGCGAGTCCGGCGTACGCGAGATCCTCAACTACGGGCACACCCTGGCGCACGCGATCGAGAAGGCCGAGGGCTACCGCTGGCGGCACGGTCACGCGGTCTCGGTCGGACTGGTCTACGCCGCCGCCCTGGCCCGGCTGGCCGGTTCGCTCGACCCGGCCACCGCGCGCCGGCACCGGGACGTGCTCGAACTGCTCGACCTGCCCACCGGCTACCGGGCCGACGCCTGGCCGGACCTGCTCGCGACGATGCGGGTGGACAAGAAGGCCCGGGGCGCGCGGCTGCGCTTCGTCGTGCTCGACGGGCTGGCCCGACCGGCCCTCCTGGAGGGACCGGACGAGGACCTGCTGCGGGCCGCGTACGACGAGGCGGTGGCCCGGTGACGAAGGTGTACGTCCTCAACGGCCCCAACCTCGGCCGGCTCGGCACCCGTCAGGTCGACGTCTACGGGCTGACCAGTTACGCCGGCCTGGTGGAGCTCTGCGAGCGCACCGGGCGGGAGTTGGGGCTGGACGTGGAAATGCGGCAGACCGACGCCGAGCACGAGTTGCTCGGCTGGCTGCACCGGGCCGCCGACGAGCGGGCGGCGGTGGTGCTCAATCCGGCCGCCTGGTCACATTATTCGTACGCGGTCCGGGACGCCTGCGCCATGCTCCGCGCGCCGCTGGTCGAGGTGCACATCTCCAACATCCACGCCCGGGAGGAGTTCCGCCACCACTCGGTCGTCTCGGCGGTCGCCACCGGGGTGATCTGCGGCCTCGGCGTGGACGGCTACCGGCTGGCCCTGCTCCACCTCGCCGACCGGCTGGCCGCCGCCGAACGCGACGGCGACGGCGGTCGGGGTGACGGCGGTCGGGGTGACGGCGGCCCGAGCGGCGCTCGGGGCGACGGCGACGGGAGCGGCGATCGGCAGGCCGGCGAGTAGCGCCAGGCTGATCCAGACGTAGGCGTTCGAGCCGAGCAGTCCGTCCACCCCGGTGGCGTCGTTCCACCAGAGCCAGACCACACTGCTGCAGAGCAGCACGTAGGCCAGGCCGGTGGCGGTGCCGAGCCGTCGGCGGCGGTTGCCCGGCCCGGCGCGCAGTGCCGCGTCGCCGACGACGGCCAGCGCGGGCAGCAGCCAGACCAGGTGGTGCACCCAGGTGATCGGGCTGACCAGGCAGCCGACGATCCCGGTGAGCGCGAACCCGGCGAGCTGGTCGCCGGCGCGGGTGGCCTGCCGCACCCGGATCGCCCAGAGCACGAGGACGACCAGCACCGCGACCAGCCACGCGCCCCGTCCGAGGTGCGGGTCCCAGCGGGTCAGCAGGCCCTGTAGGGACTGGTTCGACACGTAGCCGAGGTCGCCCACCCGGTCGGTGTTCCAGAGCGCGTGGGTCCAGAAGACGTACGACGAGTGCGGCGCGACCAGCGCGGCCAGCCCGGTCGCGGCCACGGCGGTACCGGCGGCGACCGACGCCGCCCGCCAGCGCCCGGCCAGTACCAGGTAACCGATGAAGACCGCCGGGGTCAGTTTGATCGCGGCGGCGAGCCCGATCCCGACACCGGCCAGCCGGTGCCGCCCGGTACGCGAGGCCATCAGGTCGCTCAGCACCAGCGCCAGCAGGAGCAGGTTGACCTGGCCGAAGCTGACCGTGTCCCGGACCGGTTCGAAGACGGCGACGGCGCAGGCGGTGAGCGCGAACGCGTACCAGCGGGGCCAGTTCTGGCGGCGGGCGACCGGGTCGAGCAGCCAGTAGATCACCAGACCGGCGGCGGCCACGTTCACCACGACGCTGGTCGCGATCGCCGCCGGCCAGTTCACCAGCGCCAGCGGGCTCATCACCAGCGCGGCGAAGGGCGGGTAGGTGAAGCCGTACCGGGTGCCGGGGCGCAGGTAGTCGTAGAGCTGCCCGCCCTCGCGCAGCCAGTGGATGACCGCGCCCTGGTAGACACCGACGTCGAAGAAGCCCCGGTGGGCCGGGACCGTGGCCAGGAAGAGCGCGCTGAGCGCGACCAGTCCGGCGACGAGCAGGATCCGGTCACGGGTCCGGCGGGGGGCCCGGAGTCGGCTCATCGGGTTCCTCTCGTCACTGCGGGGTCGGGCACGGTGAGCTGGGCCGTACCCAGCGGCGGTGCGGTGAGCCGAGCCGGGTCCAGCGGCGGCGTGGTGAGCCGAGGGGTCGACAGGTGCCGGCGGAGCCAGGTCCGACGCCAGGCCCGGAGCCGGGCCCGGAGCCAGGCGCGGTGCCGTGCCGCGAGCACCAGCAGGGTGGCCAGCCCGCCGCCGAGCACGGCCTGACCTAGTTGGGCCGGTCCGGGGGCGAACCCGTCCGGCAGGATGATCACGGCCAGTCCGGCGCAGGCGAGCGCGGCCCAGTGGCGCAGCCGGCCGTCGGCCGCCGCGGCGGCGATCGGCACCAGCCCCCAGAGCAGGTACCAGGGCCGGATCGCGGGCCCGAGCAGCACCAGCGCGCCGAGGCCGAGGCCGAGGGCGTACACCGGGCCGAGTTCGTCGCGGCGCAACCAGAGCAGCAGCCCGGCGGCGAGCGCCACCGCCAGACCGGCCCAGCGCCAGAACGAGACGGCGTGCGGGGCGACGTCCGCGCCGATCAGCTCCAGCAGGGTCCGGGTGGCCCGGCCCAGGGCACTGCTCGGCGACCAGTTCGCGGCCGAGACCGGGGTGTCCAGGGCGGTGATCCAGCCGTAGCCGGTGCCGGCCAGCGCGGTCACCGCGACGGTGGTGCCGGCCGCCACCACGGCGGTGCCGGCCAGCGCGCGTACGGTCCGCCAGCGTCCGGTGAGCTGCCCGGCCCAGAGCGGTGCCACGAAGACCAACGCCACGATGGCGGGCGCCTTCACCAGGGCGGCCATGGTCAGCAGTACGGTGCCCAACGCCGGCCGGCGGGCCATCGCCGCGGCCAGCCCGGCGCCGAGCAGTCCGACCATCAGCGCGTCGTTGTGCGCCCCGCCGACCAGGTGGATCAGGACCAGCGGGTTGAGCGCGCCGAGCCAGAGCGCGGCGGCCGGGTCGACCCCGCAGCGTCGGGCCAGGCTCGGCAGGACGGCGGCGAGCAGGACCACCCCGGCGGCGGCGACCAGCCGCAGGCCGAGCACGCCGAGGACGAGCTGGGTGCCGGTCAGCGCGGCGACCGAGGTGGCCAGGACCAGGAAGACCGGACCGTACGGGGTGGTGGTGTGCTGCCAGATCGTCGGCACCTCGGCCGCCAGCGGGCCGCCGAGCGTCGCCGGCCCCTGCTGGTAGACGTCCAGCCCGGCGTCGACCATGGCGCCCTGCGCCAGGTAGCTGTACACGTCGCGGCTGAACATGGGGGGTGCGAGCAGCAGTGGTGCCGCCCAGAGCGCGAGGGTGACCAGCAGCGCCCGGGGGCCGGGCGGTCGCTCGCCCCGGACCAGCCGGCCGAGCCGCCACCAGGCGGCCACCAGCAGCGCCAGCCCGAACGAGGCGCAGACGAGTGCCGGGCCCGGGTACTGGCGCAGCCCGTCCAGGGCGGCCAGGGCGGGAAACGGGTTCCGGGCGGGCAGCGCGCCGGTCCCGGCGGCACCGAGGGCCAGCAGGATCACCCCGACCACTCCCAGAGCGCGGCAGCGGGCGAGCACGGAGAGTCGGGTGACCGGGTTCGGCACCCGTGCACGCTGTCAGCGAAGGATGTCCTGGATCCGACCGCCAGTTGTCCGGGGCGTGACGGCCGCGCGTCCGTCCTCGATCAACCGCCCGTACCCGTGCCGTCGCGTAACCGTTCCAGGCAAGTAGACTTGGCGGGTCTGTCCGCCAATTGAAGATCAAGGCAGGAAATGGCCACCACCAACGACCTCAAAAACGGTCTGGTCCTCAACCTCGACGGCGAACTCTGGGCTGTCGTGGAGTTCCAGCACGTCAAGCCCGGCAAGGGCGGTGCCTTTGTCCGCACCACATTGAAGAACGTGCTCTCCGGCAAGGTCGTCGACAAGACCTTCAACGCGGGCACCAAGGTCGAGACGGCCACCGTCGACAAGCGGACCATGCAGTACCTCTACGCCGACGGCGAAGACTACGTCTTCATGGATCTGGAGACCTACGACCAGATCCAGGTGCCGGGCGGCACGGTCGGTGAGGCGGCGAACTACCTGCTGCCCGAGGCCGAGGCGATCGTGGCCACCCACGAGTCCGTACCGCTCTACATCGAGCTGCCGACCAGCGTGATCCTCGAGGTGACGTACACCGAGCCGGGTCTGCAGGGCGACCGGTCCACCGGCGGCAACAAGCCGGCGACCGTGGAGACCGGTGCCACCGTACAGGTGCCGCTCTTCATCACCACCGGCGAGAAGATCAAGGTCGACACCCGCGACGGCCGTTACCTCGGCCGCGGCTGATGGCCGAGGGCCCCAAGTCACAAATGCCCGCGCGCCGCAAAGCGCGCAAACGGGCGCTGGATGTCCTGTACGAGGCGGATCAGCGGAACCTGCCGCCGGTCGAGGTGCTCGCCGGTTACCTACGTCGACTCACCCCGCCCCCGCCGGAGCACCTGGAATACGCCATCGGCCTGGTCGAGGGCGTGGCCGGCCGGATGGACCGGATCGACGAGCTGCTCGCCAGCTACACCGAGGGCTGGACGCTGGACCGGATGCCGGTGGTGGACCGCAACCTGGCCCGGATCGCCGTCTACGAGCTGCTCTACGTCGACGAGATCGACGACGCGGTGGCGATCAGCGAGGCGGTCGAACTGGCCCGGCAGATGTCGACCGACGACTCGCCCCGGTTCCTCAACGGGGTGCTCGGCCGGATCGCGGAGTACGCCACCCGCTGAGGCACGCCACGGCGTCGCCGGTCGGTATGAAGAAGGGGCGCCCGTCGGGCGCCCCTTCTCATTGCTCATGGTGCGGTGGTTCGGCGGTGCTGTCCTGCTGTCGTACTCAGGAGGCGAAGAGCGCCCGAGGATCGGCGACAAGTACGCCGTGCTCGGTGAGCCGCTCGATCAGCCCGGAGGGGGACGAGTCGTACACGATGGCGAGCGCGCGCAGGTCGTCCGCGCGGATCGACAACACCCGACCGTTGTAGTCACCGCGCTGCTGCTGAATCGCGCGGGCATAACGGGCGACGTACGCGAGTTCCTCGGAGGCCTCGTCGTAGAGGCGCTCGAGGTCCAGGACGATCTTGTTCGTGGGCTCGTGCCGGACCCCGCTGCCGTCCGGCAGCAGTTCCGCCACAGGCACCCGGTAGAAGTCCGCCAACTCGGCGAGGCGCGAGACGGTGACCGCACGGTCACCACGCTCGTACGACCCGACGACGACGGCCTTCCAACGCCCGTTCGACTTCTCCTCCACCCCCTGCAGGGACAGCCCCTGCTGCTGACGGATAGAGCGCAGGCGGGCGCCCAACGACTTGGCGTATTCAGAGGGCATTCGGACACTCCCAGTGCTGGCTCGGGGATCTCCCCAGCGGTCGCTACGGAGCGTGACGGTACGGGGATAACGACACGTGGTCAAGTGCTCGTTACCTTCCCGTTGGCAAGATCGTGGTCACGAAGCCGAAATCTCCTCGCTGACCGGATGGTCAGCGCCCCGCACGGGGCCGCCGACCGGCCGCTGGTAACGTAGTGATCAGCCCCCGGCCCTGACCGCGTGCGGTCCGGGCCGGATCCGACATCCTTTAACGACCCGTCCCGTGAGGCGGGGAAGGAGGTCCGCCGTGGCCTTCCCGCAGGCCGCCCAACCTTCGGTGGCATCGCCACCGTCTGTGAAGGTCATCCTGACCAGCGCCGATCTGCAGCGCGTGGTCGACCGGATCGCCCACCAGATCCTGGAGAAGACCCAGGGTGCCGCCGACACCGTGCTGCTCGGCATTCCCACCCGAGGGGTCCCGCTGGCCCGCCGGCTGGCCAACCGGATCAGCACATTCGAGGGCATCGACGTACCCGTGGGTGTGCTCGACATCACTCTCTACCGCGACGATCTCCGCCGGCACGCGACCCGGGCGATCGGCCCGACCGACGTGCCGCCGGGCGGCATCGACGGCAAGCGGGTGGTCCTGGTCGACGACGTCCTCTTCTCCGGCCGCTCGGTCCGGGCCGCCCTGGACGCCCTGAGCGATCTCGGTCGGCCCAGTTCGGTGCAGCTCGCCGTCCTGGTCGACCGGGGCCACCGGGAGCTGCCGATCCGGGCCGACTACGTCGGCAAGAACATCCCCACCGCGCTGGCGGAGAGCGTCAAGGTCACGCTCGCCGAGGTCGACGGTGCCGACGAGGTACGACTGTTCGGGAGGCCGACGCCGTGATCAGACACCTGCTCTCCGGTGCCGACCTGGACGCCGCCACGGCGACCCGGATCCTGGACACCGCGGCCGAGATGGCGACGGTCGCCGGCCGCGAGGTGAAGAAGCTGCCGGCACTGCGTGGCCGGACCGTGGTCAACCTCTTCTACGAGGACTCCACCCGGACCCGTATCTCGTTCGAGGCGGCGGCGAAGCGGCTCTCCGCCGACGTGATCAACTTCTCGGCCAAGGGGTCGAGCGTCTCCAAGGGCGAGAGCCTGAAGGACACCGCGCTGACCCTGCAGGCGATGGGGGCCGACGCCGTGGTGGTCCGGCACCCCGCCTCCGGCGCCCCGCACCGGCTCGCCAACTGGGTGGACGGCGTGGTGGTCAACGCCGGTGACGGCACCCACGAGCACCCGACCCAGGCGCTGCTCGACGCGTACACCATGCGGTCCCGGCTGGGCCGGCTGGCCGGGCTCCAGGTGGCCGTGGTCGGCGACGTGCTGCACAGCCGGGTGGCCCGCTCCAACGTGCTGCTCCTGTCCACCCTGGGCGCCAAGGTGACCCTGGTCGGCCCACCGACCCTGATCCCGGTGGACATCGCCGCCGCGCTGGCCCCCGGCACCGACGTCTCGTACGACCTGGACACGGTGCTGCCGAGCGCGGACGTGGTGATGATGCTGCGGGTGCAGCGCGAGCGGATGGCCGACTCCTACTTCCCCTCCGCGCGCGAGTACGCCCGCCGCTACGGCCTGGACGGGCCGCGCATGCGCCGGCTCCCCGCGCACGCGATCGTCATGCACCCCGGCCCGATGAACCGGGGGATGGAGATCGCTCCGGAGGTTGCCGACTCACCCCGCTCCACCATCGTCGAACAGGTCGCCAACGGTGTCTCCGTCCGGATGGCCGTCCTGTACCTGCTCCTGGGGGGAAAGAACCAGTGAACCGTCCGCTCCTGGGGGGAAAGACAAGATGAGCGCGTACCTGATCAAGGGCGCCCGGGTGGTCGGCGCCGAGCCGACCGACCTGCTGCTGCGCGACGGCCTGGTGGTCGAGTCCGGCCGCCGCCTCGACGCCCGTGACGCCCAGGTGGTGGACGCGGACGGCCTGGTCGCCCTGCCCGGCCTGGTCGATTTGCACACCCACCTGCGCGAGCCGGGGCGGGAGGACGCCGAGACGGTCGAGTCCGGTTCCCGGGCCGCCGCCCTCGGCGGTTACACCGCGGTCTGCGCGATGGCGAACACCTCGCCGGTGGCGGACACCGCCGGGGTGGTGGAGCAGGTCTGGCGGCTCGGCCGGGAGGCCGGCCTGGTCGACGTGCAGCCGATCGGCGCCGTCACCGTCGGGCTGGCCGGCGAGCGGCTGGCCGAACTCGGCGCGATGGCCGACTCCGCCGCCCGGGTCCGGATCTTCTCCGACGACGGGCACTGCGTCGCCGACCCCCGGCTGATGCGCCGGGCGTTGGAGTACGTGAAGGCGTTCGACGGGGTGATCGCGCAGCACGCCGAGGAGCCCCGGCTGACCGAGGGCGCCCAACTGCACGAGGGCGAGGTCTCCACCCGGCTCGGGCTGACCGGCTGGCCCGCCGTCGCCGAGGAGGCGATCATCGCCCGGGACGTGCTGCTGGCCGAGCACGTCGGCAGCCGGCTGCACGTCTGCCACGTCTCGACCGCCGGCAGCGTCGAGGTGCTCCGCCAGGCGAAGGCGCGCGGGGTCCGGGTGACCGCCGAGGTCACCCCGCACCACCTGCTGCTCACCGACGAGCTGGCGGCCAGCTACGACCCGGTCTTCAAGGTCAACCCGCCGCTGCGTACCGCCGTCGACGTGGCGGCGCTGCGGGCCGCGCTGGTCGAGGGGATCATCGACATCGTCGCCACCGACCACGCCCCGCACGCCCTGGAGGACAAGGAGTGCGAGTGGGCGTACGCCCGGCCGGGCATGCTCGGGCTGGAGACGGCCCTGCCGGTGCTGCTCTCCGTGCTCGGCGAGCGGTGGGACCTGATCGCCGAGCGGATGTCCCGGGTACCGGCCCGGATCGCCGGTCTAACCGAGCACGGGCACGATCCCGTACCCGGTGCGGTGGCCAACCTCACCCTGGTCGACCCGGCCGCGCGCCGTACCGTCGACCCCGCTGAGCTGGCCAGCCGCAGCCGCAACACACCGTATGCCGGCACCGTGCTACCCGGTCGGATCATGGCCACCTTCCTGCGCGGTACGCCGACAGTGCTCGACGGAAAGGCAGTGAAGTAATGCGACGCAGGCCCGCGATCCTCGTACTGGAGGACGGCCGCACGTTCCACGGCGAGGCGTACGGCAGTGTGGGGGAGACCTTCGGTGAGGCCGTCTTCAACACCGGTATGACCGGCTACCAGGAGACGCTCACCGACCCGTCCTACCACCGGCAGGTGGTGGTGCAGACCGCGCCGCACATCGGAAACACCGGGGTGAACCACGACGACGACGAGTCCGGCCGGATCTGGGTGGCCGGTTACGTGGTCCGCGACCCGGCCAGGATCGGCTCCAACTGGCGCGCCACCGGCGGGCTGGAGGACCGGCTGGCCGCCGAGGGTGTGGTCGGCATCTCCGGGATCGACACCCGGGCGCTCACCCGGCACCTGCGCGACGCGGGCGCCATGCGGGTCGGCGTCTCCAGCCTCGACGACGACCCCAGGGCGCTGCTGGAGCGGGTCCGGGCCACCCCGGAGATGGTCGGCGCCGACCTGTCGGCGGAGGTGACCACGGCCCAGCCGTACACGGTCGCGGCCGAGGGCACGCACCGGTTCACCGTGGCCGCGCTGGACCTCGGGATCAAGCGCAACGTGCCGCGCCGGCTCGCCGCGCGGGGCGTCACCACGCACGTGCTGCCCGCCTCGTCGACCATCGACGACCTGCTCGCCACCGGCGCCGACGCGGTCTTCTTCTCGCCCGGCCCGGGTGACCCGGCCACCGCCGACCACCCGGTCGGCCTGGCCCGCGAGGTGCTCAGCCGGCGGATTCCGCTGTTCGGCATCTGCTTCGGCAGCCAGATCCTCGGTCGGGCGCTCGGCTTCGGCACCTACAAGCTGGGGTACGGCCACCGTGGCATCAACCAGCCGGTGCTGGACCGGGTCACCGGTCGGGTGGAGGTCACCTCGCACAACCACGGCTTCGCGGTCGACTGGCCGGGGCGTGAGCCCGGCCGGGAGGTGCCGGCGGGCCAGTTCATCGAGACGGACTTCGGCGCGGTCGAGGTCAGTCACGTCTGCCTCAACGACAATGTGGTCGAGGGCCTGCGGGCCAAGGATGTGCCCGCGTTCACCGTGCAGTACCACCCGGAGGCTGCGGCCGGCCCGCACGACGCCGACTACCTCTTCGACCGCTTCGCGGAGCTGATCGAGGGCGAGCGGCAGGGCGGACGGAACCAGGGCGACAGGAACGAGAGCGGAAAGCATGCCTAAGCGGACCGATTTGCAACATGTTCTGGTGATCGGTTCCGGCCCGATCGTGATCGGCCAGGCGTGTGAGTTCGACTACTCCGGCACCCAGGCGTGCCGGGTGCTGCGCAGCGAGGGGCTCCGGGTCAGCCTGGTCAACTCCAACCCGGCGACGATCATGACCGACCCGGAGTACGCCGACGCCACGTACGTGGAGCCGATCACCCCGGAGTTCGTCGAGCAGGTCATCGCCAAGGAGCGGCCGGACGCGCTGCTGCCCACCCTCGGTGGCCAGACCGCGCTGAACACCGCCGTGGCGCTGCACGAGTCGGGGGTGCTGGAGAAATACGGTGTGGAGCTGATCGGCGCCGACATCGACGCGATCCGCCGGGGCGAGGACCGGCAGCTCTTCAAGGAGGTCGTGGCGAAGGCGGGGGCGAGGATCGGGCTGACCGACGCGGCCGCGCTGGTGCCGCGCTCCCGGGTCTGCCACTCGATGGACGAGGTCCGCGAGACCGTCGGCGAGCTGGGCCTGCCGGTGGTGATCCGGCCGTCGTTCACCATGGGCGGTCTCGGTTCCGGCATGGCGCACACCGACGAGGACCTGGCCCGGATCGCCGGGGCGGGACTGGCCGCCAGCCCGGTGCACGAGGTCCTGATCGAGGAGAGCGTGCTCGGCTGGAAGGAGTACGAGCTCGAGCTGATGCGCGACCGGCACGACAACGTGGTGGTGGTCTGCTCGATCGAGAACATCGACCCGATGGGCGTGCACACCGGCGACAGCGTGACCGTGGCGCCGGCGATGACCCTCACCGACCGGGAGTACCAGCGTCTGCGCGACCTCGGCATCGCGGTGCTGCGCGAGGTCGGGGTGGACACCGGCGGCTGCAACATCCAGTTCGCGGTCAACCCGGCCGACGGCCGGATCGTCGTGATCGAGATGAACCCCCGGGTCTCCCGCTCCTCGGCGCTCGCCTCCAAGGCCACCGGCTTCCCGATCGCGAAGATCGCGGCGAAGCTCGCCATCGGCTACACCCTGGACGAGATCCCCAACGACATCACCCTGAAGACGCCGGCCGCGTTCGAGCCGACGCTGGACTACGTGGTGGTGAAGATCCCCCGGTTCGCCTTCGAGAAGTTCCCGGGCGCCGACCCGGAGCTGACCACGACGATGAAGTCGGTGGGCGAGGCGATGAGCCTGGGCCGCAATTTCACCGAGGCGCTGAACAAGGCGATGCGCTCGATGGAGACGAAGGCGGCCGGTTTCTGGACCGTGCCGGACCCCGACGGGGCGACCGTCGAGTCCACCCTCAGCGCCCTGGCTACCCCGCACGACGGCCGACTGTACACAGTGGAGCGAGCGCTCCGGATGGGTGCCTCGGTCGCCGAGGTCTCGGCCGCCTCCGGCGGCATCGACCCGTGGTTCCTGGACCAGATCGCCGGGCTGGTGGACCTGCGCGAGGAGATCGTCGCCGCGCCGGTCCTGGACCGCGCGCTGCTGCGGCGGGCGAAGCGGGCCGGGCTCTCCGACCGGCAGATCGCCGCGCTCCGCCCGGAACTGGCCGCCGAGGACGGGGTACGCGTGCTGCGGCACCGGCTCGGGCTGCGCCCGGTCTACAAGACCGTGGACACCTGCGCGGCCGAGTTCGAGGCGACCACCCCGTACCACTACTCGTCCTACGACGAGGAGACCGAGGTGGCCGGTTCGGACCGGCCCAAGGTGCTGATCCTCGGCTCCGGTCCGAACCGGATCGGGCAGGGCATCGAGTTCGACTACTCCTGCGTGCACGCCGTACTGGCGTTGCAGGGCTCGCCCGGCGCGGGTGGTCCGGGCACCGGGTACGAGACCGTGATGGTCAACTGCAACCCGGAGACCGTCTCCACCGACTACGACACCGCCGACCGGCTCTACTTCGAACCGCTCACCTTCGAGGACGTGCTCGAGGTGTGGCAGGCCGAGGAGAGCTCGGGCCGGGCGGCCGGCGGCCCCGGCGTGGTCGGCGTGATCGTGCAACTCGGCGGGCAGACCCCGCTCGGGCTGGCCCAGCGGCTCAAGGACGCCGGGGTGCCGATCGTCGGCACCACACCCGAGTCGATCAACCTGGCCGAGGACCGGGGCGCGTTCGGCGCGGTGCTCGCCCGGGCCGGCCTGCGCGCTCCCGCGCACGGCACCGCGACCTCCTACGACGAGGCCAAGGCGATCGCGGACGAGATCGGCTACCCGGTGCTGGTCCGGCCGTCGTACGTGCTCGGCGGGCGGGGCATGGAGATCGTCTACGACGACCCGACCCTGCGCGACTACATCGGGCGGGCCACCGACATCTCGCCGGACCACCCGGTGCTGGTCGACCGGTTCCTCGACGACGCGATCGAGATCGACGTGGACGCGCTCTGCGACGCCGACGGCGAGGTCTACATCGGCGGCGTGATGGAGCACATCGAGGAGGCCGGCATCCACTCCGGCGACTCCTCCTGCGCGCTGCCGCCGATCACGCTGGCCAGTTCGCACCTGGCCGAGGTGCGCCGTTACACCGAGGCGATCGCCCGGGGAGTCGGCGTACGCGGACTGCTCAACGTGCAGTACGCGCTCAAGGACGACACCCTGTACGTGCTGGAGGCGAACCCGCGCGCCTCGCGTACGGTGCCGTTTGTCTCGAAGGCGACCGCGGTGCCGCTGGCCAAGGCGGCGGCCCGGATCATGCTCGGCGCGACCATCGCCGACCTGCGCGCGGAGAAGCTGCTCCCGCCGACCGGGGACGGCGGCGCGTTGCCGGTCGACGCCCCGATCGCGGTCAAGGAGGCGGTGCTGCCGTTCAAGCGGTTCCGCACGCCGGCCGGCAAGGGCGTCGACTCGCTGCTCGGTCCGGAGATGAAGTCCACCGGTGAGGTGATGGGGATCGACTTCGCCTTCGGGCACGCCTTCGCCAAGTCCCAGGCGGCCGCGTACGGCTCGCTGCCCACCGCCGGCAAGGTCTTCGTCTCGGTCGCCAACCGGGACAAGCGCGCGATGATCTTCCCGGTGAAGCGCCTGGCCGACCTCGGCTTCGAGATCGTCGCCACCGTCGGCACCGGCGAGGTGCTGCACCGGCACGGCATCGCCTGCACCCTGATCCGCAAGCGCTACGAGGAGACCGGCCCGGAGCCGGACGCGGTCTCGATGATTGCGGCCGGTGAGGTCGCCCTGGTCATCAACACCCCGCAGGGCTCCGGCGCGAGCGCCCGGTCCGACGGCTACGAGATCCGCAGTGCGGCGGTGAGCGCCGACATCCCGTGCATCACCACCGTGCCAGGGGTGGCGGCCGCGGTGATGGGCATCGAGGCGCTGATCCGGGGCGACATGACCGTCCGCCCGTTGCAGGAGTTGCACGCCGCCCTGCGGGCCGGCGAGTGATCTTCGAACGGGTGGTCCGCCCCGGGCTGTTCCGGCTCGGCGGCGGTGACGCGGAGACCGCGCACGAGTGGACCCTGCGCCGGCTGGCCGCCCTCTCCGGGCGGCCGGCGGCGCTGGCCGCGCTGCGCTCGGCCTACGCGGTCGCCGCGCCGCGCCGGGCGTTCGGCCTCGACTTCCCCAACCCGGTCGGGCTGGCCGCCGGGATGGACAAGAACGGGGTGGCGCTGCCGGCATGGCCGGCGATGGGATTCGGCTTCGTCGAGGTCGGTACGGTGACCGCGCACGCCCAGCCGGGCAATCCCCGGCCGAGGCTGTTCCGGCTGCCGGAGAGCACCGCCGTGATCAACCGGATGGGCTTCAACAACGACGGGGCGGAGGCGTTGGCCCTGCGGCTGGCCGGGAGCCGGCCGCTCGGTGTGCCGCTCGGCATCTCGCTCGGCAAGTCGAAGGTCACCCCGTTGGACCAGGCGGTGGAGGACTACCTCACCTCGTACCGGGCGCTGCGCGGGCACGGCGACTACTTCGCGGTCAACGTCTCCTCGCCGAACACGCCGGGGCTGCGCGAGTTGCAGGACCGGGAACACCTCGACGCGCTGCTCGCCGCGCTGGTGGGGGAGAAGCCGGTGCTGGTGAAGATCGCCCCCGACCTGACCGAACCGGCCATCGCCGAACTGCTGCGGGTCTGCCTGGACCGGGGCGCGGCCGGCGTCATCGCCACCAACACCACGCTGGGCCGGGACGGGCTGACCGGCTCCGACGTGTCCCGGGCGGGGGAGGCCGGTGGGCTCTCCGGTCGGCCGCTGACCGGACGGACCCGCGACGTGGTCGCCTTCGTCCACCGGGAGACCGGCGGCGCGCTGCCGGTGGTCGGGGTCGGCGGGATCGTGGACCCGGACGACGCGAAGCGGCTCTTCGACGCCGGGGCGAGCCTGGTGCAGCTCTACACCGGATTCATCTATCGCGGGCCGGGCCTGGTCCGCGCCGTCGCGCGGTCGGCCCGGCGATGACCCCGGCCGAGTTGCTCGCCGCGGACGCGGCGCACGTCTGGCACCCGTACGCGCCGATGCCCGGCAGGACCGAGCCCTATCTGGTCACCGAGGCCGAGGGGGTGCGCCTGCGGCTGGCCGACGGGCGGGAACTGGTCGACGGCATGTCGTCCTGGTGGGCCGCCATCCACGGTTACCGGCACCCGACCCTGGACGCCGCGGTGACCGGGCAGCTCGGCCGGATGAGCCACGTGATGTTCGGCGGCCTGACCCACGAGCCCGCCATCGAACTGTCCCGCAACCTGGTCGAGCTCACCCCGCCGGGGCTGGAACACGTCTTCCTCTGCGACTCGGGATCGGTCAGCGTCGAGGTCGCGGTCAAGATGTGCCTGCAGTACCAGCTCGGCCGCGGGCGCCCGGAACGGCACCGGCTGGCCACCTGGCGGGGCGGTTACCACGGCGACACGTTCCAGCCGATGAGTGTCTGCGACCCCGAGGGCGGCATGCACCACCTCTGGCGTGAGGTGCTGCCCCGGCAGGTGTTCGCGCCGATCCCGCCGGCCGGCTTCGACGCACCGGTCGACGAGGACTACTGCGCCGCGCTGGTCGACGCGATTGCCCGGCACGCCCACGAGTTGGCCGCGGTCATCGTGGAGCCGGTGGTGCAGGGCGCGGGCGGGATGCGGTTCCACAATCCGCACTACCTGCGGGTGCTGCGCGAGGCTACTCAGGCGCACGGGGTATTACTCATTTTCGACGAAATCGCTACTGGTTTTGGTCGTACCGGAGCGTTCTTCGCCGCCGAACACGCCGGGGTGACCCCGGACGTGCTCTGCGCCGGCAAGGCTCTCACCGGCGGTTACCTCTCCCTCGCGGCGGCGCTCTGCACCCCCGAGGTGGCCCGGGGCATCGGCCACGGTGGAGTGTTGGCGCACGGCCCGACCTTCATGGGCAACCCGCTCGCCTGTGCGGTCGCGAACGCCTCCATCGGGCTGCTGCGGGCCGGAAACTGGCGCGCCGAGGTGGCGAGGGTGCAGGCGGGTCTGCGGACGGGTCTGGAGCCGTTGCGTGGCACGCCCGGCGTGGCCGACGTACGGGTGCTCGGCGCGATCGGCGTGGTGCAGCTCGACCACGAGGTGGACCTGCCGGCGGCGACCGCCGCCGCTGCGGAGCGGGGCGTCTGGCTGCGTCCGTTCCGGGACCTGGTCTACACGATGCCCCCGTACCTGACCGACGACGAGGACGTGGCCCGGATCGCCGCCGGGGTGGCCGCTGCGGTGGCCGCCGGCTGAACCGCCGGGACGCGGACCGCCGTTCCCGTCCCGCGGCGGACGCGTCGGGTCGGCGGCCGTCGGCCCCACCGGCCGGAGACCGTCGCCGGAAGGCTGGATGCCGTGGCGCGGCTCGCGCGGCGGCGAGGAGAGGAGAGCGCGATGGAGAGCTTCGGGACCCGGCTGCACCGGGCCATGGCGGAGCGCGGCCCGCTCTGTGTGGGCATCGACCCGCACGGGGCGCTACTGGACCGCTGGGGACTGCCCGACGACGTGACCGGGCTGGCGCGGTTCAGCGAGACGGTGGTCGAGGCACTGGGCGACCGGGTCGCGGTGGTCAAGCCGCAGTCCGCGTTCTACGAACGTTTCGGTTCTCAGGGCATCGCGGTGCTTGAGTCAACTATCCGACAGTTGCGACAGGCCGGAGCTCTTGTGCTTCTCGACGTGAAGCGTGGCGACATCGGGTCCACGGTGAGCGCGTACGCCGCCGCGTACCTTGATCCATCCAGTCCGCTGTATGTCGATGCGATCACCGCGAGCCCGTACCTCGGCGTCGGCTCGCTCGCGCCGATGTTCGACACGGCGGCGGCGCACGGCGGCGGCGTCTTCGTGCTCGCGCTCACCTCGAATCCGGAGGGTGCGAGCGTCCAGCACGCGCGCGGCGCCGACGGCCGGACCGTGGCGCAAACCGTGGTCGACGAGATTTCCCAGCTCAACGCGGGTGCGGAGCCGCTGGGCAGCTTCGGGCTCGTGGTTGGCGCGACGATCGGCGACACCGGTCACGACCTGTCCCGCGTACACGGGCCACTGCTCGCGCCCGGTCTCGGCGCCCAGGGTGGGAGCGCCGCCGACCTGCGTACGGTCTTCGGTCGCGACCTCTCGACGGTGCTCCCGTCGTACTCCCGGGAGGTCCTCGGAGCGGGTCCGGACCGGGCCGCGCTGCGGGCCGCCGCCGACCGCGCGCTGGCCGATTGCCGGGCCGTACTGGGCCGCACCGTTGAGTGATAGCTCGATCACCGTTTTGTGATCATGGCGCGCCCACGTTGCCGAAAACTCCGCTGACCGCTAGTTTTCCCCGCGCTGGGAACCACATACCCCTTTGGTTTTCAGCCACCCCACGTTTCACAGATGCGGCGGTGCGTTCCGCCCGTCGCGATAGGGACCTGAGGAGAACTGGTGCCGCTCCCCCAACTGAGCCCCGAACAGCGTGCAGCCGCGCTGGAGAAGGCTGCGGAGATCCGCAAAGCCCGTGCTGAGCTGAAGGAGCAGCTCAAGCAGGGCAAGACCACCCTCGCCGCCGTCCTCGACCGGGCGGAGGCCGACGATGTCGTCGGCAAGCTGAAGGTTTCGGCTGTCCTGCAGGCGATGCCGGGGATCGGCAAGATTCGGGCGACCCAGATCATGGAGAAGCTCAAGATCGCCGACAGCCGGCGTCTGCGTGGCCTGGGTGACCAGCAGCGCAAGGCACTGCTTGGTGAGTTCGCCGCCAACTGATCCTGGCAGCGTGTAGAAACAAGCAGTGAGCACGGCGGACGACGCGCGCCCGGCGGCTCGTCTCACGCTCCTTGCCGGTCCCGCCGGGGCCGGCAAGGAGGGCGTGGTCGAGCTGATCCGGGCGCGTTCGTCCGTACCGTGGGTCTCGGTCCCGATGACCACCCGGCCGGTCCGACCGCTGGAGGTGGACGGGGCGGATCACCGTTTTGTGACCCGGGGCGAGTTCGAGGCGCTGGTCGCCGCCGACGGGATGCTGGAGTGGGACCGGTACGCCGACCACCTGTACGGCACGCCCCGCGAACCGGTCTGGCGGCGGCTGCTCGCCGGCCAACCGGTGCTGATCTGTCTCGACCTGCCCGGCGCCCGGCGGGTACGGGCCGCGCTGCCCGGCTCCCGTCTGGTCTGTCTCGTTCCGCCCGGTACGGCTCCGGCACCCGGGCGAGCACCCGTGGAGTCGGAAATCGACCGGGTGGTCGTGAACGACTTCGCCGAGCGGGCTGCGGAGGAACTGGTAGGCTTGCTCGGTTCATCCTTTCTGACTCCCGCTCAGCCGCGTACCAGTGGTTGAGAGACACAGAGGTTTATCTCGTGGGTTCCATCGCCAATCCCGAAGGCATCACCAACCCCCCGATCGACGAGCTGCTGGAGAAGACCACCTCCAAGTACGCGCTGGTCATCTTCGCCGCCAAGCGGGCCCGCCAGGTCAACGCCTACTACAGCCAGCTCGGTGAGGGCCTCCTGGAGTACGTCGGCCCGCTGGTCGAGACCACGCCGCAGGAGAAGCCGCTCTCGATCGCGATGCGCGAGATCAACGCGGGTCTGCTCACCGCCGAGCCGACCGACCAGCCGTAGGGCCGAGAACGAACGCACATGCCTGCTCAGGTTGTCCTCGGGGTGGGCGGGGGCATCGCCGCGTACAAGTCCTGCGAGCTGCTCCGGCTCCTCACCGAGTCGGGGCATGACGTCCGGGTCGTACCGACCGCCTCCGCCCTGCGTTTTGTCGGCGCCCCGACCTGGGCCGCGCTCTCCGGCCAGCCGGTCGCGGACGACGTCTGGTCCGACGTGCAGGACGTGCCGCACGTCCGCCTCGGCAAGCACGCCGACCTCGTCGTGGTCGCGCCGGCCACCGCCGATTTGATCGCGAAGGCGGCCCACGGCCTCGCCGACGACCTGCTGACCAACACGCTGCTCACCGCCCGTTGCCCGGTGGTGCTGGCGCCGGCCATGCACACCGAGATGTGGGAGCACCCGGCGACGGTCGCCAACGTGGCGACGCTGCGCGCCCGTGGTGTGCAGGTGATCGAGCCCGCCAGCGGCAGGCTGACCGGTGCCGACACCGGCAAGGGCCGGCTGCCCGACCCGGCCGAGATCTTCGCCGTCGCCCGGCGGGCGCTGACCCGGGGCTCGGTGGCACCGCGCGACCTGACCGGACGCCGGGTGGTGGTGACCGCGGGTGGCACCCGCGAGCCGCTCGACCCGGTCCGCTTCCTCGGTAACCGCTCGTCCGGCAAGCAGGGATACGCCTTCGCGCGCACCGCCGTGGCACGTGGCGCCACCGTCACGCTCGTCGCCGCGAACGTGTCGCTCGCCGACCCGGCCGGGGTGGAGCTGGTGCGCGTCGGCACGACCGAGGAACTGCGCAAGGCGACCCTGGCGGCGGCCGACGGCGCGGACGTGGTGGTGATGGCGGCGGCCCCGGCGGACTTCCGCCCGGCGACGTACGCCGACCAGAAGATCAAGAAGACCGGCGACGGCTCCGCGCCCACCATCGAGCTGGTCACCAATCCCGACATCGCCGCCGAGCTCGGCGAGCGGCGACACGCCGGGCAGGTGCTGGTTGCCTTCGCCGCCGAGACCGGGGACGTCGAGAAGAATGCCCGGGTGAAGCTCTCCCGGAAGAAGGCGGACCTGATCGTGGTCAACGAGGTGGGGCCGGACAAGGTGTTCGGCGCCGACTCGAACACCGCTGTCGTGCTGGGCGCCGACGGATCGAGGACAGCTTTCCCGGAGCAATCCAAGGAAGATCTGGCCGACGCGGTCTGGGACCTGGTAACAAAGCGCTTAACCGCTTCGTCTTAACCGTTCAACACACTGTCACTTTGGAAACGGTCCACTGTCTGCGGCGTTACACTGCCGCGAACACTCTTCGAGCACCTTTAGGAGCACCGTGGCACGCCGCCTGTTCACTTCCGAGTCGGTCACGGAAGGCCACCCGGACAAGATCGCTGACCAGATCAGCGACGGCATCCTCGACGCGCTGCTGACCCAGGACCCGCGCAGCCGGGTCGCGGTCGAGACCCTCATCACCACCGGTCAGGTGCACGTCGCGGGTGAGGTGACCACCAAGGCGTACGCCGACATCCCGACCATCGTCCGCGAGACGATCCTCGGCATCGGCTACGACTCCTCGAAGAAGGGCTTCGACGGGGCCTCCTGTGGGGTCAGCGTCTCCATCGGCTCCCAGTCGCCGGACATCGCGCAGGGCGTGGACAGCGCGATGGAGCTGCGCACCGGGGCGTCGGAGAGCGCGCTGGACGCGCAGGGCGCCGGTGACCAGGGCATGATGTTCGGCTTCGCCTGCTCGGAGACGCCGGAGCTGATGCCGCTGCCGATCGCGCTCGCGCACCGGCTGGCCCGCCGGCTCGCCGCCGCGCGCAAGGACGGCACGATCCCGTACCTGCGGCCCGACGGCAAGACCCAGGTCACCGTCGAGTACGACGGGCTGCGCCCGGTCCGGCTCAACACGGTGGTCGTCTCCAGCCAGCACGCCGCGGACATCTCGCTGGAGTCGCTGCTCACCCCGGACGTGCGCGAGCACGTGATCGCCCCCGAGCTGGAGGGGCTGGGGCTGGAGACCGACGGCTACCGGCTGCTGGTCAACCCGACCGGTCGGTTCGAGATCGGCGGCCCGATGGGCGACGCCGGGCTCACCGGACGGAAGATCATCGTGGACACCTACGGCGGTTACGCCCGGCACGGTGGCGGCGCGTTCTCCGGCAAGGACCCGTCGAAGGTCGACCGGTCGGCGGCGTACGCGACCCGCTGGGTGGCGAAGAACGTCGTGGCCGCCGGGCTGGCCGAGCGGTGCGAGGTGCAGGTCGCGTACGCGATCGGCAAGGCGCACCCGGTGAGCCTCTTCGTCGAGACCTTCGGCACCGAGAACGTGCCGGTGGAGCGGATCGAGAAGGCGGTCAACGAGGTCTTCGACCTCCGCCCCGCGGCGATCATCCGTGACCTCGACCTGCTCCGCCCGA
Organism: Micromonospora sp. NPDC050397; assembly: GCF_044901685.1. NCBI lineage: Bacteria > Bacillati > Actinomycetota > Actinomycetes > Micromonosporales > Micromonosporaceae > Micromonospora > Micromonospora sp. NPDC050397. Next base: position 58,600 of record NZ_JBJDPS010000022.1, on the reverse strand, counting down.
TCTACCAGCAGACCGCCGCCTACGGCCACTTCGGCCGTGAGCTGCCGGACCTCACCTGGGAGAGCACCGACCGCGCCGCCGACCTCAAGTCGGCCGCAGGAGCCTGACCACCGCGAAGCGCAGCGACCGGCAACCCGCCAGCGGGTTGCCGGTCGCTCGCGTCTGCGTCGATGTGCCCCTGGCCCACCTGGACCGCCCGTTCGACTACCTGGTGCCGGCCGAGCTGGCGGAGACGGCCCAGCCGGGCACCCGGGTCCGGGTCCGGTTCGCCGGGCAACTGGTCGACGGCTGGCTGCTCGAACGGGTCGAGTCCTCGGACCACGGCGGCCGGTTGACCTACCTGGAACGCCTGGTCTCGCCGGAGCCGGTGCTCGCACCGGAGATCGCCCGACTCGCCCGCGCCGTCGCCGACCGGTACGCCGGCGGCCTGGCCGACGTGCTCCGGCTGGCCGTGCCACCCCGGCACGCCCGGGTCGAGTCGCAGTCCCCACCGCCCGCCGCGCAGCCCTCCGACGAGCCCGCACCGCCGTCGGACGAATCCCCGCTGTCGTCCGACGAGCCCGCACCGCCGTCCGACGAACCGCGGGCGGTAGCGCCGGCTCTCGTGGTTCCGGTGGCGGGGCAGGAACGGCCCGGCGCCGGGTGGCGGGACTACCCGGCCGGGCCCGGTTTCCTGCGCGCGCTGCGCGACGGGCGCAAGCCGCGCGCGGTCTGGTCGGCGCTGCCCGGCGAGGCGTGGGCCCAGCGGTTCGCCGAGGCGGCGGGAGCCACCGTACGTGGGGGGCGCGGGGTGGTCGCGGTGGTCGCCGACGCCCGGGACCTCGACCGGCTCGACGTCGCGCTCACCGCCGAACTCGGCCCCGGCCGGCACGTCACGCTCGCGGCGGCGCTCGGTCCGGCGAAGCGGTACCGGGCGTTCCTCGCCGCCCGGCGCGGGCAGGTACCGGTGGTGATCGGCACCCGGGCGGCCATGTTCGCCCCGGTCGAGCGGCTGGGACTGGTGGCGATCTGGGACGACGGCGACGACCTGCACGCCGAGCCGAGGGCACCGTACCCGCACGCCCGCGAGGTGCTGCTGACCCGGGCGCAGCTCGCCGACGCGGCGGTGCTGGTGGCCGGTCACGCCCGTACCGCCGAGGCCCAACTGCTGGTGGAGACCGGCTGGGCCAAGGAGGTCGTGGCGGACCGGGCGACGGTGCGGTCCCGCAGCCCGCAGATCACACCGACGGGTGACGACCCGCAGCTCGCCCGGGACCCGGCGGCGGCCACGGCGCGGCTGCCCAGCCTGGCCTGGGAGGCGGCCCGCGCCGCCCTACGGGCCGACGCGCCGGTGCTGGTGCAGGTGCCCCGACGCGGTTACCTGCCATCGGTCGCCTGTGCCACCTGTCGGGCGCCGGCCCGCTGTCCGCACTGCTCGGGGCCGCTGGCGCTGCGTTCGGCGAACGCCGTACCGAGCTGTCACTGGTGTGGCCGGGTGGCGGCGGGGTACGCCTGCCCTCAGTGCGGTGGCCGGCGGCTGCGCGCGGCTGTGATCGGCGCAAGGCGTACGGCGGAGGAGTTGGGCCGGGCGTTCGCCGGCGTACCGGTGCGCACCTCCGGCCGGGACGAGGTGCTCGACGTCGTGCCGGCGGAGGCGGGGCTGGTGGTCGCCACCCCGGGCGCGGAGCCGGTCGCCGGTGGCGGCGGCTACGGTGCGGTGCTGCTGCTCGACTCGTGGGCGTTGCTCACCCGGGCCGACCTGCGGGCCGGTGAGGAGGCGTTGCGGCGCTGGCTGACCGCGTCCGCGCTGGCCCGACCCGCCTCGGCCGGCGGGCGGGTGGTGCTGGTCGCCGACGGTTCGCTGGCCCCGGTGCAGGCCCTGCTGCGCTGGGATCCGGCCTGGTTCGCCGGCCGGGAGCTGGCCGAGCGGCGTGAGCTGGGATTTCCCCCGGCGGCCCGGATGGCGAGCCTGACCGGGGTGCCGGACGCGGTCGCCGACCTGCTCGCGGTGACCCGGCTGCCGGCAGAGGCGGAGGTGCTCGGCCCGGTGCCGGCGCAGCGGGGGCAGGAGCGGATGCTGGTCCGGGTGCCCAGGGGCCGGGCCGCTGTGTTGGCGGTCGCGCTGCACGAGGCGGCGGGCGTCCGGACCGCCCGCAAGGCCGCCGAACCGGTACGGATACAGGTCGATCCGCTGGACATGTTCTGAGGTGGTGCGGGCGGGTCGCCGGCTCAGCCGGTCAGCTCCTCCCGGAGGCCGCCCACCTCGGCCCGGGTACGCCGACCGAGCCCGCCGGGTTCGCGCTCGTCACGGCGGTAGTAGCGACTCGTTCCCACGGCGAAGCCGGGCGGTGCGGCATGCGTGGCTTCCCAGTCGATCGAGGCAAGGGTGAGCTCCCGATCGTCGCCGCGCTCGTGCAGCAGGTCGATCGCCTGCCGGACCTCCGGGTCCGTCGCGTACCCGAGCGTGGCTAGGCGGCGGTACAGTTCGGCGCCCCAGGTCGAGTCCGCCCCGGCGGCGCCCGGCCGGACGTGGGCGAAGTAGGAGATCGACATCCGGGTGCTGTCGCCGCCGTCGCGGTCGGCGTCGACCCAGTGGATCGGAGTGGGTAGCCCGGGGTGTTCGGCCTCGAGGAAGTCGCAGACGTTGCCGTAGAGCCAGTCGCCGCGCGGTGCCGGCACCACCGTCTGTCCGCGCCGGTCCCAGAAGCGCAGCTTCGAGTCGGTGCTGTACACCTGCCAGGTCCAGTGGCCCATGTCCTTGTGCGGGCCCACCCGGATCAGCGGGGACCGTCGTTCCCCGTCGGCGACCAGCCTGCCACGTACGGGGATCACCCCGTCGTCGGTCTCGACCATGAACAACTCTTCGGGTCCGTCCGGGAGAGCCGGGTACCACTGGAACCGCAGTAGGCGTTCACCCATCGCCAGTGGTCCGGCGATCGTCCCGAAGGCCAGCCCCAGCCGCTCCTCCAGCGCTTCCATCGTCTCCATGGTGAACAGGTCCAGTAGCCGGTGCAGGCGTAGGGCCATGGCCGACCACCGGTCGGCCCCGGCGGTGGGCACGTCCTCGCCGTAGAAGGTCGGTGCGAGGACGGCGAGCGGGTGGCCGGTCGGCAGGGTCTGGTTGACCACCAGGTGGCTTCGTAGTTCCCGCAGTCGGGCGGCGCTCTCGTCACCGTCGGCGGTGAAGCCGTACTGGCCCGTGGTGGTGACGGCCGCCTCGGCCGGTCGACCCGACGTCATCAGTGCGGTGAACTCGTCGGCGCACGCCTGCCGTAGCCGTAGCACCTCGGCCAGGACCGGGTCACCGGCGACGTCGTCGACGCGGAACCAACCCGTTTCGGTCAGCGCCCCTGTCTGTTCCGGACTGATCACCGCGCTACCCCCTTACCAGCCAGGCCGAGGTGGGTGCTATATCGAAGGTCGCCTGTGTCCCGGACACGATACCACCACGTTCGATCTCTTCTCTGGTGGCGAAATATATGCCGTCAACCGGATTCGACCGGTGCTTCTCCCGGAGCCCGCGAAGCGCTTTCAACTGTTGCTCGTTCGGCCGCAGTTCGTAGATCTCGCCGATGATCAGTTGGCGCAGTCCGGAGAACCGGTCGTGTCGTAGCGGCAGGTGACGAGTGCCCAGGTAGGTGCAGTCGAAGAACGGGAAGTCACGACGGTCGAGTATGCCGGTCGCGATGAGTTCCTCGTGGAACTCCCGCCAGGGAAAGAGTTCCCGGTCGTGCCGGGAGTCGAACCACTTGAGCAGTCGGTGCAGATCCCGGCCGGGCAGCCTCAGGCGTAGGTCGTTGTTGCTGACCTGGTCCGGGGTGAACCGGATGTCGGGTCGGGCATGGAAGCGCCGGCTCAACTCGCTCTCCGACAACCGGCACTTGAACACGCCCCCGACCGGCTGGTACTGGGTCGTTATCCGGTGGCCGCGGACGAGTAGCTGGGTCTCGTCCACCGGCACCGCGACCAGGTACGCGATGGAGACCCGGATCTGCGAGCGGCGGTACACGGTTCCGGCCAGCACCGTGGGCCAGAGATAGCGCGGTTCGAAGATGTCGATGCGACCGGCCAGGTTGGCCATCGCGACACCGGCGATGCCGATCGACACCTCGAGGGCGTACGAATCGGCGCGTCGCAGGTAGCCGAAGACACCGGCACCGAGCAGCACGAGGATGTTGAAGATGCCCACTACGCGTACCACTGTTCGAGGAAGGCGCGGGTGGCCTCGGCGCTGCGCGACAGTACGGTGTCGAGATCGTGGGTGGTGTCGAGGGCGAAGAACGCGGGCAGCGTTGAGGTGAGCTCGCGTAGCAGCGGGTGGGGGATCTGGTCCGTCATCTGTCTCAGGTTCGTCTCCGACACTCGGGCCGCACGCCGTTCCCGGTTGCGTCGTACCCGCACCTCCAGCGGGGCGTGCAGGTGGATGAACAGGGTGCTGGCGGCCAGCTCCTGGTCGCGTACGAATCCGGCGAGCCAGTCCGGGAAGAGGGGAAGCTCGACCAGCACCGGGCGGTCGGGCGCGGACAGTTGCTCGGTCAGTCTGGCCAGGGCCATCTCGACCGCTTCCGGCCAGCGGCCGAGGATCAGGGCACCGTCGTCGCCGAGGGTCGCTAGGCCGTCGAGTCGGCCCTCCCGGTGCAGCCGGCGGAGGATGTCGTCGATCCCGATGTCGCCGGTCAGCGCGAACCGCTGCCGCAGCATGACCCGCAGGTGTCGGCGCACCGAGGTCTTCCCGACCGCCGGCGGCCCCGAGACGATCACGAGTGGCGAGTCGCTCATGGCAGGTCGAAGACCAGCAGTGGCCAGGTTTCCCGCCAGCGGCGCTGCTCCATCCGCCGTCGGACCAGGGCGACCGTCTCGGCGTCGTCGGCGGTCGGACGTACGAGGAGGCCGAACAGGTCCACGAGGCCGAACGGCGCGAGCACCTCGAACCGGCCGGCACGCCAGGCGACACCGAGCGCGGTGCAGGTCTCCGGCCACCTCCGTAGCGCGTCCGCCGTGTCGACGTAGGGCGGGTGGCCGTTGCGGGTGTGCATCCTGGCCTGGTTCTTGACGGAGAAGTTCTCGTTCGGGAATTGGCTCCGCAGGACGGTCTCGATCTGCCGGTCGACGGCGGGCGCGGTCTCCGTGGCGTCGAAATACACCACGTCGATGTCGTTCAGTGGCGTGGGCGTGGTGCGACCGTGCAGTCGGTCCCACACGAGATTTCTGACGAATCCGGCGGATAGCCAGCAGTCAGGCAGTTCGAGCTTTGCCACGGCGAAGAGAATGGCCCGGCGATGTTCCTCCCCGAGCATGATTTTTTCGAGATCGGTTGCCGAGGCCGCCGGATCTGTCACGAGGATGTCCTTAAGGGCGCCGGGTCGACGAATTCCTGCCTGGAGAATAGACCGCGTACGCACGCGGAGAAACCGCCCGCGGGTCGGCCGAACGGCTCGCCCGGTGGGCCGTGCGTCGGCGGGCGTGGGGCCCGCGTCGGGCCGGCGCGGTGACGGAAACGGCACCCTCACCGGTCGCCCCGATCCGCACTCGGTGGGGGACGCCCGCCCGCCGCCCGTCCGGGCGTCGAACCCACTCGGGAACGGGGGCGCGGCCGGAGGTAGGCTGAGTCGTTATGAGTGGTTTATGGCGCGTGGGACCTCGCCGAAGGGCTGGTTCACGCGTGGTAACATCGCCCCTCATGTCGCCGCCCATTGGTGTGACGATGCCGTGATCACACCGGTTCGGTGTGCAATCGAGTGATCCTAGTCAGTCTGCGATCAGGGGTGTGTGCGTCGTGACCGGTCGTCAATCGATCGTTCTGAATGGAGATCTCGGCAGCGGCAAGAGCACCGTGTCGATCGAGCTCTCCAAGCGGCTCGGCCTGCGCCGGATCAGCGTCGGCGATCTCTACCGGGAGATGGCGCAGCGGCGCCAGATGACCACGCTGCAGCTCAACCTGCACGCCGAGCTCGACCAGGCGGTGGACGGCTACGTCGACCAGCTCCAGCAGGACATCGCCGACTCCGGTGAGCAACTCGTCGTCGACAGCCGGCTCGCCTGGCACTTCTTCCGCGACGCCCTCAAGATTCACATGATCACCGAGCCGACCGAGGCGGCCCGCCGGGTGCTGGCCCGTCCCTCCGGCCCGGCCGAGAGCTACACCTCGATCGAGGAGGCGAAGACCAAGCTCCGTGAGCGCAGCGAGAGCGAGCGGGGCCGCTTCATCCTCCGGTACGGCGTGGACAAGGCCAAACTGCGCAACTACGACCTGATCTGCGACACCACCCGCGCCTCCGCGATGGAGGTGGTCGAGCACGTGATCGCCGCCTTCGAGGGCTCGCTCGGCCGGGAGGTGCTGCGCGACGCCCCGCCGCTGCTCCTGCTCGACCCGGGCCGAATCTACCCGAGCCAGGAGATTCAGGGCCTGCGCGGACTCTGGGACTCGGACTTCGTCGCCGACGTGGCCAAGGCGGGCGAGGCGGCCCTGGAGCCGATCAGCATCGGTTACACCGGTAGCGAGTTCTTTGTCGTCGACGGTCACCGCCGGCTCAGCGCGGCCCTCCAGAACGGCTTCAAGCTCGTACCCGGTCGACTGGTCGCCGAGGTGGACGAGCCCGTGGTCGGCGGTCGCTCCGCGATCGAGTTCTTCCAGACCGAGGTCGGGCTCGGCGCGATCTACGACTGGGACGCGGCGCACGGCGTGTCGTTGCCGCTGCCCGAGCACGTGCTGGCCCGGGCCGGAGCAGCCCCGGCGGACCCGATCCTGCCCAGCGAGGCGGGCATCGGCTCGTAACCGGCCGTCCGCCGACCGGCCCGGAGGCGCTGGCACCGGCCGTCCGCCGACCGGCCCGGAGGCGCTGGCACCGGGCGGCGACGATGGATCTCCGCCCGCCGGACCGGGGAGGTACGCGGTGGAAGCCGCCGAGGCACTCGCCCTGCTCATGTCGCCCTTCGGACGGGTCGACCCGTACCCGCTCTACCACGAGCTGCGACGGCACGGTCCGGTGGCCCAGGTCGGGGACGATCTCTTCGTGGCCACCGGGTATCGGGCCGTGGACGGGCTGCTCCGGGATTCCCGACTGCTGGTACGCGACGCCGGCATGTTGGACCGGCAGTGGGTCGGCTGGCGGTCCAACCCGGCGGTCTCGGTGATCGCCACCTCGATCCTGCAGACGAACCCGCCGGACCACGCCCGGATGCGCCGCCTCGTCGCCGGCACGTTCACCGCCCGGCGGGTGTCCGCGTTGCGGGAGGTGGTCGCCGCCCAGTCCCGCGAGCTGGTCGCCCGGATCGCCGAGCGGGGCCGGTCGGGGCAGGCGGTCGACTTCCTGACCGAGTTCGGCTATCCGCTGCCGGTCGGGGTGATCTGCGCGCTGCTGGGCGTGCCGGCCGCCGACCACCCGTGGTTCCGGGGACGGGCCGCCGATCTCACCGCCGTGCTGGAGCCGGAGATCACCCAGGCCGACCTGGACACCGCCAACCGGGGCGCGGTCGAGCTGGCCGCGTACCTGCGGGAGCTGGTCGGACAGCGGCGCCGCACGCCCGCCACCGACCTGACCACGGCGCTGGTCCAGGCCCACGACCGCGACCCCGAACAGCTCTCCGGTGACGAACTGCTGGCCAACCTGGTGCTGCTGCTGGTGGCGGGTTTCGAGACCACCACCAACCTGCTCGGCAACGGCCTGGCCGTGCTGCTGGCACACCCCCGGCACGCCGACCGGCTGCGTGCCGACGACTCGCTGGCCCCGGCCTTCGTCCAGGAGATGCTCCGGTTCGACGCGCCGGTGCAGTTGACCAGCCGGGTGGTCGCCGAGCCGATCGAGGTCGACGGCGAGAAACTGCCGGCCGGCGCGGAGGTGCTGCTGCTGTTGGGGGCGGCCAACCGGGACCCGGAGCGGTTCACCGACCCGGACCGGTTCGACCCGGACCGGGCGGACAACCAGCCGATCTCGTTCGGCGCGGGCGGGCACTACTGCCTCGGCGCGCCGCTGGCCCGGCTGGAGGCGACGGTTGCCTTCCCGGAACTGCTGCGGGGGCTGCCCGCGCTGGCGCCGGCCGGTCGCCCGACCCACCGGGTCCGACTCACCCTGCGCGGCTACCGGCGGCTGCCGGTGTCGGTGGCCGGAGGTCTGCCGGTACCACCGCCGTAGACTGGTACGGCGGGACCCCGCTCGCGTGGCCAAGCTGCCTTGATCATGTCGGCGCCGGTCCCGTCCGCGGCGATCCCGCCAGCCCTGCCGTCCGGGTGGCCGGTCCCAGCCTCACCAGCCGAGCCGTCCCGCCCACCAGTTAAGGAGCCGTCCCGCGTGACCGTCCAGCCCATCCGTCTGTTCGGGGATCCGGTGCTGCGCACGCCGGCCGAGCCGGTGGTCGACTTCGACACCGAGCTGCGCAAACTGGTCGCCGACCTGACCGACACGATGCGCGACCGCAACGGTGCCGGCCTGGCCGCCCCGCAGCTCGGCATCGGTCTGCGCGTGTTCGCCTTCGACGTGGACGACGTGGTCGGACATCTGGTCAACCCGGTCCTCTCCTTCCCGGACGAGGAGGAACAGGACGGCCCCGAGGGCTGCCTCTCCATCCCCGGCCTCTACTTCGACACCAAGCGGCGGCAGAACGTCGTCGCCAAGGGCTTCAACTCGTACGGCGACCCGCTCCAGATCGTCGGCACCGGGCTGATGGCCCGCTGCGTGCAGCACGAGACCGACCACCTCGACGGGGTCCTCTTCCTCGACCGGCTCGACCCGAAGGGGCGCAAGGAGGCGATGAAGGCGATCCGCGCCGCCGACTGGTACGACGCGGGCGCCCCGCCGGTGGTCAAGGTCAGCCCGCACGGCACGGGCAGCCCGTTCGGTCTGGGTCGGTGACCGGCTTGCGTCTGCTCTTCGCCGGTACGCCGGCCGTCGCCCTGCCCGCCCTCGACGCCATCGCGGCCTCCCGGCACGAACTGCTCGCCGTGGTGACCCGCCCGGACGCGCCCGCCGGTCGTGGCCGGGGCCTGGCCCGCTCACCGGTCGGCGCGTGGGCCGACGAGCGGGGGATCGAGGTGCTGACCCCGGCCAAGCCGCGTGAGCCCGAGTTCCTCGACCGGCTGCGGGAGCTGGCGCCGGACTGCGTGCCGGTTGTCGCGTACGGGGCACTGGTCCCGCCGGTGGCGCTGGAGATCCCCACCCACGGCTGGGTGAACCTGCACTTCTCGCTGCTGCCCGCCTGGCGCGGCGCGGCGCCCGTACAGCACGCGGTGTTGCACGGCGACGAACTGACCGGCGCGAGCGTGTTCCAGCTCGAGGCCGGGCTGGACACCGGTCCGGTCTTCGGCACCGTGACCGACGAGATCCGCCCCGCCGACACCTCCGGTGACCTACTGGCCCGGCTCGCCGCCTCCGGTTCCGGGCTGCTGGTGGCCGTGCTCGACGCGATCGAGGCCGGCACCGTACGGGCCGAGCCGCAGCCGACCGACGGCGTCTCGCTGGCACCGAAGCTGACCGTCGAGGACGGTCAGGTCCGCTGGTCCGAGCCGGGATTCGCGGTGGACCGGCGGATCCGCGCGGCCACCCCGGCGCCCGGCGCCTGGACCACCTTCCGGGGCGACCGGATCAAGCTCGGTCCGGTCCGCCCGATCGCCAACCCACCCGAACTCACCCCAGGGGAGCTACTCGTCGAACGGAACCAGGTGCTGGTCGGAACGGCCACCACCGCAGTCGCACTGGGTGAGGTAAGGGCAGCGGGCAAGAAGCCGATGCCGGCCACGGACTGGGCGCGCGGCGTCCGGGTGACACCGGGCGAGAGCTTCCAGAACGCCGAGGTGACCGCATGAGCACCTCCTCGGAGAACCCGACCCGCTCCGGCTCGGACCCGGCGAACCGGACCCGCTCGGACGACCGGGGGCGGGACACCCGCCCGGGGCGGGACCGGGCCGGTGCCGGGCGGGGCCGGTCGGCGGCACCACCGGCCGACCTGGCCCGGAAGGCGGCGTACGAGGCGGTCGCGGCGGTGCACCGCGACGACGCGTACGCGAACCTGGTGCTCTCGGGCATCCTGCGTGACTTCCGGCTGCACGGTCGGGACGCCGCCTTCGCCACCGAGCTGACCTACGGCACGCTCCGGGTCCGGGGCACCCTGGACGCGATCCTCACCAAGGCCGCCGGCCGGGAGGTGGCCCGGATCGACCCGCAGCCGCGGGACGCGCTGCGGATCGGGGCGTACCAGTTGCTCTACACCCGGGTGCCGGCGCACGCTGCGGTCTCCGCCACGGTCGACCTGGTCCGCGCGGTGGCGCCCGGGGCGAGCGGGTTCGCCAACGCGGTGCTGCGTGAGGTCGCCGGCAAGGACCTGGACACCTGGATCGCCGAACTGGCTCCGCCGTACGAGACCGACCCGATCGGGCACCTGGCGCTCGCGTACAGCCACCCGGAGTGGATCGTCCGGGCGTTCAGCGAGGCGCTCGGCGGCGACCTGGCCGAGACCCGCCGGCTGCTGATCGAGGACAACGAACGGCCACCGGTGCACCTCTGCGCCCGGCCCGGTCGGGCCGACCCGGTCGAGTTGGCCGAGGCGGTCGGCGGGGCGCCGGGCGCCTTCTCGCCGTACGCGGTCTACCTGGCCGGTGGTGCCCCCGGTGACCTGCCCGCGGTGACCGACGGTCGGGCACACGTGCAGGACGAGGGCTCCCAACTTGTCGCCACCGCGCTCGCCACGGCTCCGGTCGAGGGGAGCGACAGCCGCTGGCTCGACCTCTGCGCCGGGCCCGGCGGCAAGGCCGGGCTGCTCGGCTCGCTGGCCGTCGAACGCGGCGCCACCCTGACCGCGGTGGAGGTGGCCGAGCACCGCGCCCGGCTGGTCTCCCAGGCGGTCCGGGGCCTGCCGGTCACCGTGCTCGCCACCGACGGCAGGACCGTCGGCGCGGACTCCGACCTCCCCGCCGGTGGCTTCGACCGGGTGCTGGTCGACGCGCCCTGCACCGGTCTCGGGTCGCTGCGTCGGCGTCCGGAGTCGCGCTGGCGTCGTCAGCCGTCCGACCTGCCGCCGCTGACCCGACTCCAGCGGGAACTGCTCGCCGCCGCGTTGCGGGCGGTCCGCCCCGGCGGGGTGGTGGCGTACGTGACCTGCTCGCCGCACGTGGTGGAGACGCACGTGACCGTCACCGAGGCGGCCCGCCGCTCCGGCGTACCGGTCGACTTCGTCGACGCCCGGCCGCTGCTGCCGGCCGGCATGCCCGGCCTCGGCGACGGCCCGACCGTGCAGCTCTGGCCGCACCGGCACGGCACCGACGCGATGTTCCTGGCGGTGCTGCGCCGGGGCGAGTGACCCACCGACGGACCGATGCCGTGCCGGTCGTTCGAACCGGCACGGCATCGGGATCGGACGGTTACCGGGCCTCCCCGGTGGGACCGAGGGTCAGTCGACCGGCAGGGCGCCGGCTCCGGCGCCCTTGAGCGAGCGGGTGACCTGCCGCTCGTCGAGCCAGAGGAAGCACTGCACACCCCGGTTGCCGGCGTTCCAGTCGGCCTCGCCCGGGTAGTAGTAGATCCAGCCGGTGCGGTACTTCATGTCGGCGTTGTTCGGCACCTTGGCGAAGACGGCGATCGTCGACAGGCAGCCCCGCTCGATCCGGGCCTCGTCCTTCAGGAACGACTGGTAGGAGACGTCGGGGACGGTCCAGATCCCGGCGAACTCGGTGTTGTGCTTGGCGGTGCAGCTCACCGGCTGCATCACGTCGATGTCGCCGGCCCGGTCCAGTTTCGGGGAGAAGCAGCCGTACGCCAGCGCCGCCGAACCGCCCATGGCGCCCTTGAGGCTGCCGGTCCGGGCCACCACGTCCCGGTTGTCCAGCCCGTCGATCTCGCCGACGTCGCACCGGAACCAGCGGGCGCCCCCGGACCACGCGTAGCTCGACGGCGGGACCAGGCTCATGGTCATTCGACCGGCGCGCCAGTCGCCACCGACCGCCTCGCTGACCTTCTGGTCGCACTCGGCCCGCGCCGCCCGCCAACTCGGCGAGCCGTCCGGCGGCGGGGTGGCCCGGTCCGCGTCGGCACCGCCGAAGGTGCCCACGTACAGGGTCTCGGCGTCGTGCTGCTCGGCGCAGTCGACGGGCTGGTAGGAGCTGAGGTAGCCGACGTCGACGAACCGTGGGTGGCAGGCACCGACCACCGGTGTGACGGCGACCGGTTCGCCGATCGCGGCCCAGTCGTCGGTCAGGTTGCCGTCCACACCGGCCGGAAGCCCACATCCGGCCAGCGCCAGCGTCGCCATCCCACCGAGCGCAATCGCGGTCAGCCACCGTCGCATCTCTTTGTCCTCCCCGGGGACCGACGGCCAGCGACCGCGCCCGGCCGGGCGCGGTGGGCCATCGGCCGTGCAGCATACCGGTACGGGTATCCCCGGTGCCGCCGGATCGTCGTAGGATTGCGGGACCTCGCGCCACTGCCTGCCGGTGGCGGAACCTGGCCAGATCGGACCCCTCGTGCACGTACTGGTCACCGGTGGGCTCGGCTTCCTCGGGCACGCGGTCAGCGTCAACCTGCTCGCGGCCGGGCACCGGGTGACGGTGTTGAGCCGACGCAAGTCCACCGAGCGGCTCGCGGTCGGTGCCGAGCTGGTCACCGGGGATCTGCGCGACCGCACCCGGCTGGCCCGGATCGTCGGCCAGGGCGGCTTCGACGGGGTGTGTCACCTGGCCGCGCTGACCAGCGTCCGGGACTCGTTCGCCGACCCGCTCACCTACTTCGACGTGAACGCGGTCGGCACGCTCAACCTGCTCAAGGCGTTCGAACAGGCCAGTGAGGAGCGACCGGGCATCTCGGTTGTCTTCGCCTCCACCAACATCGTGTACGGCTCCCGCCCCGAGGGCGCGCTCACCGAGGATCTCGACGCCCACCCGGAGAGCCCGTACGCCGTGGCGAAGGTCGCCGCCGAGCAGCTCGTCGCCGCGCAGGCCGGCATCGGCGCGATCGGCGCGACCACCCTGCGGCTGTTCAACGTCGCCGGTGCGGTCGACGGGATCGGCGACACCGATCCGGGGCGGATCATCCCGAACGTGTTCCGGGCGATGACCGGGCAACTGCCGCACGTGACCCTCAACGGGGGCGGCCACGCGGTCCGCGACTTCGTGCACGTGGCGGACGCGGCGGAGGCGTTCCGGCTGGCGTTGGAACGTACCCGGCCGGGCGAGCACCGGCTGGTCAACATCGGCAGCGGTCGGGGCACCAGCATGCTGGAGGTGGTGACCAGCGCCCAGCGGGTCACCGGGCGCACGGTCGACGTGCGCCGGCTGCCGCCCAAGCCCGAGCCGCTCCGGCTGACCGCCGACATCAACCTCGCCCGGGTGATGCTGGAGTGGGCACCGCGCCGATCGGAGCTGGAGGCGATCCTCGCCGACGCCTGGGCGGCCTGGCCGGTCCCCGGACGCTGAGTCGCGGCCCGGCCGGTTCGGTCCGGTGGTTGGACGGGTCCGGTGGCCCGTGTCGTACGGGTGGCGTGCGTTCGTAGACTGGCCCGGTGACCGCACCGACGCCGATCATCGCGCCCAGCATTCTCGCCGCCGACTTCGCGCATCTCGCCGACGAGGCCCGGGTGGTCGAGTCGGCGGCGGACTGGCTGCACGTGGATGTGATGGACAACCACTTCGTGCCGAACCTGACCATCGGGCTTCCGGTGGTGCAGAGCCTGCTCGCGGTCAGTGGCCTGCCGTTCGACGTGCACCTGATGATCGAGGACCCGAGGCGGTGGGCGCCGGCCTACGCCGATGCCGGGGCGTACAACGTGACGTTCCACGCGGAGGCGTGTGACAACCCGGTCGCGTTGGCGAAGGAGCTCCGGTCGGCCGGTGCCAAGGCGGGCCTGGCGATCGACCGGGACACCCCGATCGAGCCGTACCTCGAACTGCTGCCGAGTTTCGACACCCTGCTGATCATGACGATCAAGGCCGGGTTCGGCGGGCAGCGGTTCATCCCGGAGCTGCTCGACAAGGTCCGCGCCGCCCGTCGGCACGTCGCCAGCGGCCACCTGGAGTTGCGGATCGAGGTCGACGGCGGGATCGCCGCGGACACCATCGAGCAGGCGGCGGCGGCCGGCGCGGACGCGTTTGTCGCCGGCACCGCGATCTACGGCGCGGCCGACCCGGCGGCGGCGATCGGGCACCTGCGGGGGTTGGCCGCGCGCGCCGTGCCGCAGCCGTGAGCGTCGAGCCGGTAGAGGACCCGAAGGATCTGATCCTGGTTGTCGACGACGACGAGGATATCGCCCGTTTTGTGGAGTTCAACCTGCGACTGCACGGTTTCGAGGTGCGGCACGCCCGGGACGGCCAGGAAGCCCTGGAGATGATCGAGCAGGAGCGGCCGGACCTGGCCGTGGTCGACCTGATGATGCCCCGGATCGACGGTCTCGAACTCACCCGCCGGCTCCGGGCGAACCCGTTGACCTCGGCCCTGCCGGTGATCATGTTGACCGCCAAGGGCATGACCGTGGACAAGGTGCACGGCCTCACCGCCGGAGCGGACGACTACCTGGTCAAGCCCTTCGACACGGCCGAGTTGATCGCCCGGGTCAGCTCCACCCTGCGTCGCAACAAGGAGTTCCGCGAGGTCTCCCCGCTGACCGGGCTGCCGGGCAACACCCGGGTCCGGCGGGAGATCACCGACCGGGTCCGCAGCGGGGTGGACTACGCGGTCGGTTACGTCGACATCGACCGGTTCAAGAGCGTCAACGACCGCTACGGCTTCAGCCGGGGCGACGAGTTCATCAGCGCGCTGGCCCGCAGCCTGCACCGGGCGGTGGTCTCGGTCGGGCTGCCGCCCGCGTTCCTCGGCCACATCGGCGGCGACGACTTTGTCATCGTGTGCAGCCCGGACCAGGTCCGGCCGCTGACCGAGAAGGCGGTGGTCGACTTCGAGAAGGCCGCCGACGAACTGTACGACCCCTCGGACGCCGGTCGGGGCTACGTCGAGCTGCGCGACCGGCGGGGCAACGTACAGCGGGCCGCGTTGGTGACGCTCTCGATCGGGGTCTCCCTCTCGGTCCCCGAGCGGCGGTTCACCGACCCGCTCGAGGTGATCGCCGCCGCCTCGGAGATGAAGAGTCTGGCCAAGCACCAGCCCGGCTCGTACGTGGCCGTCGACCGGCGCCGGGTCGAGGCCGAACCGCCCCGCCGGGACATCTCAGACCGCTGACGGATTATTCCCGCCCGATTGGGCGCAGGGCGGATAGCCCGGCGGTGTGAAGTAGGTCGCGCCGGTGGCGATCGAGGGCCGTACCCGTGTAAGACTCACGACGTACCCACCACGCGCTGGCGGGACTCGGTGAAATTCCGAACCGGCGGTGATCCGCGGCCACGGCCACGGTAAGCCCGCGACCCGGTCGACCCTGTGTCGAGCGGTGGACCTGGTGAGAATCCGGGGCCGACGGTTGAGCGCGGGCCTGTGCCCGTGGTCAGACAGTCCGGATGGGA
This sequence comes from Micromonospora sp. NPDC050397, assembly GCF_044901685.1. Lineage (NCBI taxonomy): Bacteria > Bacillati > Actinomycetota > Actinomycetes > Micromonosporales > Micromonosporaceae > Micromonospora > Micromonospora sp. NPDC050397. Next base: position 43,191 of record NZ_JBJDPS010000022.1, on the reverse strand, counting down.
GACAGCGCGCGGGACGGACGGGTCTCGAACCGCGCTGTCTGGCGTCCGGGTTCGGGCCACCCGCCGGGGGCGGCCGTGCCGTCTCCGGGTTCCTCCGCCGCCGCCCGTGCCGGCCAGTTCGTGCCGGAATGTCTCCCCCTCGTCGCGCGTTTGACCGACGAGCGAGGAGAGTAGGGGCACGGACATGGTGAGCGTCTCCACCGATGCGGCGATGCGTCGGGCGATCGAGTTGGCCGCCCGCGGCCTGGGCAGCACCAGCCCCAATCCGGTGGTTGGCTGCGTCCTGCTCGACGCCGACGGGGAGTTGGTCGGGGAGGGGTTCCACGCCTACGCGGGTGGTCCGCACGCCGAGATCGTCGCGCTGGCCCAGGCCGGCTCGCGCGCCCGGGGCGGCACCGCCGTGGTCACCCTCGAACCCTGTGACCACACCGGCCGTACCGGCCCGTGCACGGGTGCGCTGATCCAGGCCGGGGTGGCCCGGGTGGTGATCGGCGTACCGGATCCGAACCTGGTCGCCTCCGGCGGTGCCCGGACCCTGCGCGACGCCGGGGTCGAGGTGGAGATCGGGGTACGCGCCGCCGAGGCGGAGGCCGGCAACATCGCCTGGCTGACCGCCGTACGCCGGGGCCGTCCGTACGTCATCTGGAAGTTCGCCTCGACCATCGACGGCCGTTCGGCGGCGGCCGACGGCACCAGCATGTGGATCACCTCCGAGGCGTCCCGGATGGACGTGCACGCGCTGCGCGGCACGGTCGACGCGGTGGTCGTCGGCATCGGCACCGTGCTCGCCGACGACCCGCGACTGACCGCCCGGAACCTGCGCGACGGCAGCCTGGCCATCCGGCAGCCGCTGCGGGTGGTGGTCGACAGCGAGGGGCGTACCCCGGCGGACGCCCGCGTGCGCGACGGCGCCGCGCGCACCTGGGTGGTGACCACCGCGGAGGTCGGCGCCACCAAGGAGGACCGGGTCGACCTGGACGCCCTGATGACCGGGCTCTACCAGCGGGGGGTGCGGGCCGCGCTGCTGGAGGGCGGGCCGACACTCGCGGGCGCGTTCCTCGCCGCCGGGCTGGTCGACAAGGTGGTCGGCTACGTCGCGCCCAAACTGCTCGGCGCCGGCCCGGCCGCGCTCGCCGAGGCCGGACCACGAACCATCTCCGAGGTCATCGACCTGGAGTTCGTCGACATCACCCAGGTCGGTCCCGACCTGCGGATCACCGCGCTGCCCCTGAAGAGGGAGGGCTGAGACATGTTCACCGGCATTGTGGAGGAACTGGGCGAGGTCGTACGGCTGGCCGACACGGGGGCCGACTCCGCCCTGGTGGTCGTACGCGGCCCGGTGGTGACCTCGGACGCCCGGCACGGCGACTCGATCGCGGTCAACGGTGTCTGTCTGACCGTGGTGGACGTCGACGGCGACACGTTCACGGCGGACGTGATGGGGGAGACCCTGCGACGTTCCGCGCTCGGCGGGCTCGCCCCGGGCGACCCGGTCAACCTGGAACGGGCGGCGACGCTCGGCACCCGGCTCGGCGGGCACCTGGTGCAGGGGCACGTCGACGGCGTCGGCGAGATCATCGGTCGCGAGCCGGCCGAACAGTGGGAGACGGTGCGGTTCTCGCTGCCCGCCGCGATCGCCCGGTACGCGGTGGAGAAGGGCTCGATCACCGTGGACGGCGTCTCCCTGACCATCTCCGAGATCGGCGACGACGAGTTCGCCGTCGGCCTGATCCCGACCACGCTCAAGCTCACCACGCTCGGCCACAAGAAGCTCGGCGACCCGGTCAACCTGGAGGTGGACGTGGTCGCCAAGTACGTCGAGCGGCTACTCGGCACCGGAAAGGCGACGTCATGAGCGAGTCGACACTCGTCGAGGCAGACTTCACCCGGCCCGACCCCGGCCGGTCCGACGGCGCGGCGCCCGGCTCCTCCGGCGGGCCCGGCTCCTCCGGCTCGGCGTCCGACGACTCCGCCTTCGCCTCGGTCGAGGAGGCGATCGCGCAGATCGCCGCCGGTCGACCGGTGGTCGTGGTGGACGACGCCGACCGGGAGAACGAGGGCGACCTGATCTTCGCGGCCGAGCTGGCCACACCGGAGCTGCTCGCCTTCACGGTCCGCTACACGTCGGGCTACATCTGCGCGCCGATCACCGAGGCCGCGGCCGACCGGCTCGAACTGCCGCCGATGTACCACACCAACCAGGACCGGCGCGGCACCGCGTACACGGTGACGGTGGACGCCCGCGAGGGGGTCAGCACCGGGATCTCGGCCGCCGACCGGGCGCACACCATCCGGCTGCTCGCCGACCCGGCGACCCGCTCGACCGACCTGGCCCGTCCGGGTCACGTGGTGCCGCTGCGGGCGCGGGCCGGCGGGGTGCTGCGCCGGGCGGGACACACCGAGGCCGCGATCGACCTGGCCCGGCTCGCCGGGCTGAACGAGGCCGGGGTGCTCTGCGAGCTGGTCAACGACGACGGCACCATGATGCGCCTGCCGGACCTGGAGAAGTTCAGCGCCGACCACGGTCTGACGCTGATCAGCGTCGCCGACCTGATCGCGTACCGGCGGCGGACCGAGAAGCAGGTCGAGCTGGTCGCCGAGGCGAAGCTGCCGACGCCGCAGGGGCACTTCCGGGCGCTCGGCTACCGGGTCGCCAACGACCCGTCCGAGCACGTCGCGCTCGTCTTCGGCGAGATCGGTGACGGGCAGGACGTGCTGGTCCGGGTGCACTCCGAGTGCCTCACCGGGGACGTCTTCGGCTCGCTGCGGTGCGACTGCGGGCCGCAGTTGCACGCCGCGATGGACCGGGTGGCGCAGGAGGGGCGCGGCGTCGTGCTCTACGTACGCGGGCACGAGGGGCGGGGCATCGGCCTGCTGCACAAGCTCCAGGCGTACCAGTTGCAGGACCAGGGGCGGGACACCGTGGACGCCAACCTGGACCTGGGCCTGCCGGCCGACGCCCGGGAGTACGGCACCGGCGCACAGATCCTCTACGACCTCGGCGTACGGTCCATGCGGCTGCTCACCAACAACCCGGCCAAGCGGGCCGGGCTGGAGGGGTACGGGCTGACCATCACCGGGCGGGAGGGCCTGCCGGTGCGGGCGACCCCGGAGAACGTCCGCTACCTGCGGACCAAGCGGGACCGGATGGGCCACCTGTTGGGCGAGCTCGACGGCATCACGGAAGGAACGGTGTGACGATGGCGGGGTTCGGGGAACCGGGTGCGGACGCGGTGGACGCGGCGGGGCTGACCGTCGGCGTGGTCGCGGCCCGGTGGCACGGCGAGCTGACCGACCACATGGTCGAGCGGGCGGTGGCGGCGGCCGAGGCGTCCGGGGTGCGCAACGTTCGCGTGGCCCGGGTCGCCGGCTCGGTGGAGTTGCCGGTGGTCGCCCAGGCCATGGCCCGGGAGTACGACGTGGTGGTGGCCCTCGGAGTGGTGGTCCGGGGCAGCACCGCGCACTTCGACTACGTCTGCCGGTCGGTGACCGACGGACTGACCCGGGTCGCCCTGGACGCCGGTAAGCCGGTCGGCCAGGGTGTGCTCACGGTGAACACGATCGACCAGGCTCGGGACCGGGCCGGTCTGCCCGGATCGGCCGAGGACAAGGGCTGGGCGGCCACCGTCGCCGCCCTCGACGCGGCGTTGGCGATCCGGGACCTGAAGCCGCGTACCGGGCAGCTCGGCTTCGGCGGCTGAACCGGGGGTCGTCGGGGCCGGTCGGCGCTCAGAGCCGACCGGCCTCGATGATCCGCCGGAGGAACTGCCGGGTGCGGGCCTGCGTCGGCTCGCCCAACACCCGGGACGGCGGTCCCTGCTCGATCACCCGGCCGCCGTCGAGGAAACAGACCCGGTCGGCGACCTCCCGGGCGAAGCCCATCTCGTGGGTGGCCAGCACCATGGTCATCCCGTCCGACTTGAGTTCGCGGACCAGGTTCAGCACCTCACCCACCAGCTCCGGGTCGAGGGCGGAGGTGACCTCGTCCAGCAGCATCAGCCGGGGCGAGTTGACCAGGGCCCGGACGATCGCCACCCGCTGCTGCTGGCCGCCGGAGAGCCGGTCCGGGTAGGACGTCGCGTGATCCGCCAGCCCCACCCGGTCGAGCAGTTCCCGGGCCTGGGTCTCGGCCTCGGTCCGGCCGCGCCGGTAGACCCGCCGGGGCGCCAGGGTGATGTTGTCCAGCACGCTCAGGTGCGGGAACAGGTTGTACGACTGGAACACGATGCCGATCCGGCGACGTACCAGGTCGGGGTCGATCCGGGGGTCGGTGATGTGCTCGCCGTCCAGGTGGATCGTTCCGTCGTCGATGTCGTCGAGCAGGTTGAGGCAGCGCAGCAGGGTCGACTTGCCCGAGCCGGAGGCGCCGATCAACGCCACCACCTCGTGTTCGGCCACGTCCAGGTCGAGCCCGTCCAGCACGGTCCGGCCGGCGTACGCCTTGCGCAGTCCCCGGCAGGCGAGCAGGCCGGTGGTCGCGTCCCGGGTCGCGTCCGGCGTGCTCCGGTCGGTCACGGTCACCGGTTCACCCTCCGGCCTGGCGGCGGGCGGCGCGCAGGGTCACCCAGTCGGTCACCGCGATCAGCGGGATCGCGAGCAGCACGAACAGCACCCCGGCGACGACGTACGGGGTGTAGTTGAAGTGCACGGCGGTCTGGATCTGGGCCGCCCGTACCGCGTCGATCGGCCCGGCCAGGGAGACCAGCCCGACGTCCTTCTGGAGCGCGACCACGTCGTTGAGCAGCGGCGGGGCGACCCGGCGGGCGGCCTGCGGCAGCACCACGTGACGCATCGTCTGCCGGTAGGTCAACCCGAGCGAGCGGCCGGCGGCGAACTGGCTCGGGTGCACCGACTCGATCCCGGCCCGGAACACCTCCGCCAGGTAACCGCTGTACGTGAACACCAGCGCCGCGCCGCCGAGCACCAGCACCGGGGGCATGCCCTGCAACCGCAGACCCGGCACGCCGAGGGTGAAGACGTAGAGCACGATGATCAGCGGCATTCCCCGGAAGACGTACGTGTAGCCCGTGGCCAGTGCCCGGACCGGGAAGAAGACCGGGCCGCGCAGGGTGCGCAGCAGGGCCACCACCAGGCCGAGGGCGAGCGCGCCGAGGGCGCAGAAGAAGAGCAGCCGGACGTTGAGCCAGAGCCCGGCCAGCACGTCCGGCAGTGCCGCCCGGGCGATCTCCGGGTCGAGGAAGGACTGTCGGACCCGGTCCCAGCCCGGTGAACCGGTGACCGCGACGACCAGCAGCGCGCCGAGCACCCCGGTGGAGGCGGCGGCGACCAGCACCGAGCGGACCGTCTGCCGGTGCCGGTAGGCGGCCCGGTCGCGGGCGTACGCGGAGGGGGAGTGGTCGAGCAGGCTCACGTCAGCTCGGGCGCGCCCGCCACCTGGGCGAGCCACTTCTTCTCCAGCTCGCCCAGCGTGCCCGCGTCGCGCAGTTCGGTGACCGCCCGGCCGACGCAGCCGGTCAGCGGCGAGCCCTTGTCCAGCACCAGGCCGAACGTCTCCGGCACGCCGACCTGCGGCACCTGGCCGACGATGGTGGCGTCGGTGAGTTCGGCGCCGGTGATGTAGAACGCGGTCGGCAGGTCCACCACCAACCCGTCGATCTGTCCGTTCTGGAGCGCCTTCTTGGCGTCGTCGTTGGTGTTGAACACCTGCGGCTTGGGGCCGGGCTTGAGCACGTCGGTGATCGCCTGGTAGCTGGTGGTGCCGACCTGGGCGCCGAGGGTGGCGCCCCGCAGGTCGGCCAGCGTGGTCCTGCCGGCGATCTTCGACGACTTCAGCGCGATCACCGTCTGGCGGACCAGATAGTACGGCGCGGAGAAGTCGACCGCCTGCTTGCGCTCCTCCGTGATGGAGAACTGGTTGATGTCGAAGTCGAAGTCCTTCGGCCCGGGAGCGATCGCGTTCTCGAACTTCACCCGGTTCCAGACCACCTCGGTACGGGCGTAGCCGAGCCGCTCCGCGACCGCGTACGCGACCGCCGACTCGAAGCCCTCGCCGTTCTCCGGCTTGTTGTCGGTGAACCACGGCTCGTACGCCGGCTCGTCGGTGCCGATGGTCAGCCTGCCCGGCGTCTTGGTGCTGAGGGCGGACTTCTCGCAGGACGCCTCGGCGGGCCCGGACGGGGTCGACGGGTCCGCTGCATCCTGCGGGGCGCAGCCGGCGAGGGCGGCGAGGAGGACGGTCGCGGCCCCGAGGGCGACCGGCACGGTAGGACGAGCCATGGCGGACAGCATAGGCGCGGGTGCACGGTCGTCCATAGAGTTCCCCATCACGTCGCTAGGGCATCGTGTCCCCGGCGTGGTGCCGGTCGGCTTCCGGTCACCGACTGGTGCCATTCGCCGACCGGCGGTAAACCGGAGACAGGAATCGCGCGTCGTCCACAGGTGACCATCCATCCGCTGACCGGCGCGCTCGGCGGGAGGACCATGCCGTACCCACGGGCACAGTGGGGCGCGGACGAGGCGGTGACCCGTCTCTTCGCCGCGCACTACCGCCCGCTGGTCCGGCTCGCCGCGTTGCTGCTGCACGACCGGGAGGCGGCCGAGGAGGTCGTGCAGGACGCGTACGTGGCACTGCACGCGCACTGGCCCCGGCTGCGCGAGGCCGACCGTGCGCTGGCCTACCTGCGCGTGACGGTGGTCAACCGGAGCCGCTCGGCGCTGCGCCACCGCCAGGTGGTACGGGCGCACCTGGCCCGCACCCGGCCCGAGCCGGACGCGCCGAGCGCCGAGGCCGGGGCGCTCGCCCTGCTCCGCCACGACGCGGTGCTGGCCGCGTTGCGGGCCCTGCCCACCCGGCAGCGGGAGGCGATCGTGCTGCGTTACTACGCCGACCTCTCCGAGGCCGAGACCGCCGAGGTGATGGGGGTGAGCCGGGGTGCGGTGAAGAGCCACACCTCGCGCGGGGTCGCCGCCCTGCGCCAGTCGCTGGGCGCGCTGCGATGAGCGGGGCCTTCGCGGCTACCGCGCCGAACGGGACCTTCTGGGCTGCCGCGCCGAACGGGGCCTGCTGGGCCGCCGCGCCGAACGGGGCGCCGGGGGCGTCGCGATGAACGAGGAACTGCTGCGCCAGGTGCTCGCCGACGAGGCCGGCCGGGTCGAGGTCTCCCCGGTGGCGCTCGACAGTATCCGCCGCCGGATTCGGCGGCGGCGGTGGTGGTGGCGGCGGACGCGGTTCGCGTCGCTCGACCGGCTGCTGGTCGGGGCCGCCGTCGTGGTCGCCTGCGCGGCCGTGGTGAGCACCTGCGGTCCGCCGGTCCGGCCCGGTCCCGCGCCGTCGCCCGGTGCCGAGCCGTCCTCACCCGGTGCCGAGCCGTCCTCGGCCGGGCCGGCGACCGCCCCGGTCGCCGTCTACTACCAGGGTGCCGACCCGGAGCACGGGCTCTACCGCGAGTTCCGTCCGCTGCCGGTGGGCGACGGGTCGCCCGCGGACCGGGTCCGGGCCGCGCTGCGGCACCTGGTCGAGTCCGCCGGGGCGCGCGATCCCGACTACCGCGCCGGCTGGCCGCCGGGGACGCGCCTGCGCGCGGTCACGGTCTCCGCCGGCACCGCCACCGTCGACCTGGCCGGCGCCGCCGCCCCGGTGCCGGTCAGCGGCTCGGCCGATGACCGGGTGGCGGCCCAGGCGGTCCAGCAACTGGTCTGGACGGCCACCGCGGTGACCGGGATCACCGGGGTACGGCTGCTGCTCGACGGCGTACCGGTGGACCGGCTCTGGGACCGGGTCGACGTACGGGAGGTGCTGGGGCGAGCCCCGGCGGTGGACGTACTCGCCCCGGTCTGGCTGATCAGCCCGCAGCAGGGGGACCGGGTCGGGCGCGATCTGGAGGTGCACGTCGCCGGGACCGTCGGCCCGGCCGGGGTGCACCTGCGGGTGCTCCAGGGCAACCGGACCGTCACCGAACGGCTGCTCACCCTCTCCGCCGGGTCACCGGCACAGGGTGAGGCGCGGGTCCGGCTGAGCCTCCCGCCGGGCGACTACACCCTCCAGGCGTACGCGGCGGCGGCCACCGGCGGCGGCGTACGGCACCTGGACGACCACGAGGTGACGGTCGGCTGACCGGTCCACCTGTTGGCCGGGGACGACCCGGCGCGGCGGACGGCGGCGGGCGGCTGCGAGAATCCGATTCCGTGAAGACGTTCGAAGAGCTGTTCGCCGAGCTGCAGGCCAAGGCCGCCGCCGGCACTCCGGGCTCGGCGACGGTGGCCGCCCTGGAGCGCGGCGTCCACGCGATCGGCAAGAAGGTCGTCGAGGAGGCGGCCGAGTCGTGGATGGCCGCCGAGCACGAGGGCCCCGAGCGGGCCGCCGAGGAGATCTCCCAACTGCTCTACCAGGCCCAGGTGCTGATGCTCGCGACCGGCCTGGAGCTCAAGGACGTGTACCGACATCTCTGAGGTGCCACCGCCCCCGATTCAACGGCCGAACCCCGTCCAGCCGATCGAAGGAGCACCTCAGATGCTGCGCATCGCCATCCCCAACAAGGGCACCCTCTCCGCCCCCGCCGCCCAGATGCTGCGCGAGGCGGGCTACCGCCAGCGCACCGACCCGAAGGACCTGGTCTGTCGGGACGAGCCGAACAACGTCGAGTTCTTCTACCTCCGTCCCCGTGACATCGCCACCTACGTCGGCTCCGGCGACCTCGACCTCGGCATCACCGGGCGGGACCTGCTGATCGACGCCGGCAGCCCGGCCGAGGAGGTGCTCGACCTCAACTTCGGCGGCGCCACCTTCCGGTTCGCCGCCTCCCCGGAGACCATCGCCTCGGTGGACGAGATCGCCGGCCGGCGGATCGCCACCGCGTACCCCGGGGTGGTGGAACGCCACCTGGTCGAGCACGGCATCGAGGCGGACGTGGTCCGGCTCGACGGCGCGGTCGAGAACGCGGTCCGGCTCGGCGTGGCCGACGTGGTGGCCGACGTGGTGGAGACCGGCGCCACCCTGCGCCAGGCCGGGCTGGTGGTCGTCGGCGAGCCGATCCTGCGGTCGTCGGCGGTGCTGATCCGCCGGCTCGGCGCTCCGGCGAACCCCCAGGCCGAACAGCTGCTGCGCCGGTTGCACGGGGTGCTGGTCGCCCGTCGGTACGTGATGCTCGCCTACGACGTCCGGGCCGACCTGCTCGACCGGGCCACCGCGCTCACCCCGGGCATCGAGTCGCCGACCATCTCACCGCTGCACCGGGAGGGGTGGGTGGCGGTCCAGGCGATGGTGCTGCGCGCCGACGTACACCGGATCATGGACGAGTTGTACGACCTCGGCGCCCGGGCGATCCTGGTCACCGACATCCACGCCTGCCGGCTCTGAACCGCCCGCCGACGGTGCGGCCGGAGATGGCAAGATGGCGGGCGTGACCGAACCCGACGTTCTCCGGCTCCGACCGCACCGGCTGCGGATGATGTGCTGGATCCTCGCCCCGGCCCTGGTGGTGACCTTCACCGCGCTGGGGCTGGCGCTGCACGGGTCGACCGGCCAGGGCGCGGCCACCTTCCAGCGCGGCGACTCGTTCGCCATGATCGGCCTGGGTGTGCTCGGCGCGGCGATCGTGCTGCTCTTCACCCGGGTCCGGGTCGAGGCGGACGCCAACGGGGTGCGGGTGCGCAACGTGCTCGGCTCGTACAACCTGCCCTGGGAGGTGGTCCGGGCGGTCCGGTTCGACCGGGGCTCGCCCTGGGCCAGCCTGGAGCTGCACGACGACGAGCTGATCCCGATGATCGCCGTGCAGGCGGTGGACAAGGACTCGGCGGTGGTCGGCGTACGCGCGCTCCGGGCCCTGCACCAGAGCGCGCAGCCGGTGCCGGCGGCGAGCTGAGTCACCCCGACCCGCCGGTGGCCCGCCCGTTTTCGCGGCTTCCGGCCTGACCTGCTAACCTTGGCGGGTCGACCATGCTGTCGTCGTTTCTCGATGACAGCCTGAAGCGGAGCGCCTGCTCCCACCCGAGTCGCCCCAGTCGGTGGCCGGGTCCGGTCAACCGCCCCGGACGTGTCCGAGGCGGCGCGCGGCGTGCCGTGCTGACCGGTCGAGCGGGCCCTGGCGTGTGCCGGGGCCTTCTGCTTTCCGGGTCGGTTCCCACCCCGGGAGCCGGCGAGGAGGTCGGCACCGAAGGAGAACCGACTCGAGGAGGCCCCATCAGCGTCGAACCACGCGTGAACGAACAGATCCGGGCACGTGAGGTCCGACTGGTCGGCCCTGAGGGTGAGCAGGTGGGCATCGTCCCGCTGGAGCGCGCTCTGCAGCTGGCCGCGGACGTCGACCTGGACCTGGTCGAGGTTGCGCCGATGGCGCGCCCGCCGGTGTGCAAGCTCATGGACTTCGGCAAGTTCAAGTACGAGAGCGCACTCAAGGCGCGCGAAGCGCGGCGTAACCAGCAGCAGACCGTCATCAAGGAGATGAAACTCCGGCCGAAGATCGATCCGCACGACTACGAGACCAAGAAGGGTCACGTGGTGCGGTTCCTCAAGGCGGGTGACAAGGTCAAGGTAACGATCATGTTCCGTGGTCGCGAGCAGAGCCGACCGGAACTTGGCTATCGGCTCCTCCGCCGGCTCGAGTCGGAGATCTCGGAGCTGGGGTACGTCGAGGCCGCGCCGAAGCAGGACGGCCGAAACATGATCATGGTTTTGGCTCCGCACCGCGCCACCAAGGCCGCCGCCACGGCGGCCAAGGCCGGCGCACCGCGTGAGCGAGACGCCGAGACGACCGACGCCGCCGAGGCACCGTCGGCCGGGGCGGCGGTCGAACCCGCCGGCACCGCCGGCGAGTAACAGGGGAGAGACGCAACACATGCCGAAGATGAAGAGCCACACCGGAATGGGCAAGCGGGTCAAGGTGACCGGCTCCGGCAAGATCGTCGCCCAGCAGGCCGGCCTGCGGCACAACCTGGAGAAGAAGCCCTCCACCCAGACCCGCCGGCTCACCGGCACGGTCGAGGTTGCCAAGGTCGACGCCAAGCGAATCAAGAAGCTGCTGGGCCGCTGACGCGCCCGCCACTTAACCTGAAGGAGTAGTTGAGATGGCACGCGTCAAGCGGGCTGTAAACGCCCAGAAGAAGCGTCGTACCCTGCTCGAGACCGCCAGTGGCTACCGCGGTCAGCGTTCCCGGCTGTACCGCAAGGCCAAGGAGCAGGTGCTGCACTCGATGCAGTACGCCTACCGGGACCGTCGCGACCGCAAGGGCGACTTCCGGCAGCTCTGGATCACCCGGATCAACGCGGGCGCCCGCGCCAACGGGATGACCTACAACCGCCTGATCCAGGGGCTCAAGCTGGCTGGCGTCGAGGTCGACCGCAAGATCCTGGCCGACCTGGCCGTCAACGACGCGGTGGCCTTCGCCGCCATCGTCGAGGTGGCCCGGGCCGCGGTCGCGGCCGAGGGCACCGGCGGCGCGGCGGCTCAGGCCGCCTGACCGGGCAAGAAAGTTGATCGAGGCGCCCCGAATGCCGTCCAAACCGCAGGTGGGGCGCCTCGACCATGTCCGGGACCCGGACCAACCGGTCTTCACCCCGCGTACCCCCAGGGTGGTCGCCGCGCGCCGGTTGCAGCGGCGCCGGGACCGGGACGGCACCGGCCGGTTCCTCGCCGAGGGGCCGCAGGCGGTCCGCGAGGCGTTGGCCCTCCCCGGCGTGGTACGGGAACTCTTCGGCACCCCGGCCGCCCTGGACCGGTACGCCGACCTCGCCGACGCCGCGTACCGCGCCGGCACACCCGTCTCCCCGGTGACCGACGAGGCCCTGGCCGTGCTCACCGAGACGGTCGCACCGCAGGGGCTGGTCGCCGTCTGCGAGCAGTTCGACCGACCACTGGACCGGGCGCTGGACCGGGCCCCCCGGCTGGTCACCGTACTGGCCGAGATCCGGGACCCGGGCAACGCGGGCACGGTGCTGCGTACCGCCGACGCGGCCGGGGCGGGAGCGGTGATCTTCGCCGGTGACGCCGTCGACCCGTACAACGGAAAGTGTGTACGGGCCTCGGCCGGCAGCCTCTTCCACGTCGACGTGGTCCGGGCCGCCGACCCGGCGGCCGTGGTCGGCGCCCTGCGCGCCGCCGGGCTGACCGTGCTCGCCGCCACCGGCTACGGCGAGACCGACCTGGACGACCTGGCCGACTCCGGCGGGCTGGCCCGGCCGACCGCCTGGCTGTTCGGCTCGGAGGCGCACGGCCTGCCGGCGGAGCTGACCGACGCGGCCGACGCGCGGGTACGCGTCCCGCTGCACGGCCGCGCCGAGAGCCTTAACCTGGCTGCCGCCGCGGCGGTCTGCCTGTACGCTTCAGCCAGAGCTCTGCGCGTCCGGGACTAGCGCTTCCAGAGCCGAGGACCAGAGCTTCCGCGAGCCAAGGAGTAGCCGCCCCATGAGTGCCAGGACGGACTCGTTTAGCCAGCCCGCCGGTGTCGGCGGGCGGCAGGGCTGACCCTTTCGCTCTCCTCTCCCCACCGGCGGGCTGCGGCGGCGCCGCGCGTCCGTAAACTCTGATGGCCGCCGCCGAGGTTGGCCTTCCGCCGTGAGGGAGCACCCGTACGCCATGACCTACCGCAACGATCCCTACGACCCGAAACAGGTCGCCCTGCTCGACCAGGACAACCTGGACGAGGCAGTCGCCGCGGCGCGGGCGGCCTTCGCCGCCGCCGCCGACCCGGACGCCCTCGCCGCCCTACGCCCGGCGCACCTCGGTGACCGGGCGCCGGTCTCGCTGGCCCGCCGGGAGATCGGCGCGCTGCCACCGGCCGCGAAGTCGGACGCCGGCAAGCGGGTCAACGAGGCCCGCCGGGCGATCGAGACCGTCCACGACGAGCGGCGGGCCGAACTCCAGCTCGCCCAGGCCGAGCGGGTCCTCGCCGAGGAGCGGGTGGACGTCACCCTCCCGTACGACCGGCGCCCGCGTGGCGCCCGGCACCCGCTGACCCTGCTGATGGAGCGGATCGGCGACCTCTTCGTCGGGATGGGCTACGAGGTCGCCGAGGGCCCCGAGCTGGAGTTGGAGTGGACCAACTTCGACGCGCTGAACATCCCGCCGGACCACCCGGCCCGGGGCCTGATGGACACGTTCCACGTCGAGACCCCGGGTCTGGTGCTGCGTACCCACACCTCCCCGGTGCAGGCGCGGACGATGCTCAGCCGCAAGCCGCCGATCTACGTCGTCTGCCCCGGGCGGGTCTACCGCACCGACGAGCTGGACGCCACCCACAGCCCGGTCTTCCACCAGGTCGAGGGGCTGGTGGTGGACAAGGGCATCACTATGGCGCACCTGCGCGGCACCCTCGACCACTTCGCCCGGTCGATGTTCGGTGCGGACGCGCGTACCCGCTGGCGCCCGCACTACTTCCCGTTCACCGAGCCGTCGGCCGAGTTCGACGTCTGGTTCCCGGAGCACCGCAGCGGCCCGCAGTGGGTCGAGTGGGGTGGCTGCGGCATGGTCAACCCGAAGGTCCTGCGCGCCTGCGGGATCGACCCGGACGTCTACTCCGGCTTCGCCTTCGGCATGGGCATCGACCGTACGGTGATGGTCCGCAACGGGGCGAGCGAGATGCGCGACCTGTTCGAGGGCGACGTGCGGTTCACCCGCGCGCTCGGCGTCGAGGTGTAGCAGCGGCATGCGTAATCGAACTTCGGAAGCGGTGGTCTGAGTCATGCGAGTTGGTCTTTCCTGGCTGCGCGAGCACGTCGACCTGCCGGTCGACCTCGGCACCGAGGAGCTGGAACGGGCGCTGGTGAACCTCGGCCTGGAGGTCGAGTCCCTGGTCGACCTGCGGACCACGGTCACCGGTTCGCTGGTGGTCGGCGAGGTCCGCGAGATCGAGGAGCTGACCGGTTTCAAGAAGCCGATCCGGTTCTGCCGGGTCGACGTCGGCGCCGCCAACGGCACCGGCGAGTTGCAGGAGATCGTCTGCGGCGCGACCAACTTCGCCCCCGGCGACCGGGTGGTGGTGATCCTGCCCGGCGGCGTGCTGCCCGGCGGCTTCGCGATCGGTGCCCGCAAGACGTACGGGCACAACTCCAACGGCATGATCTGCTCGGTCCGGGAGCTGGGGCTCGGCGAGGACCACGCCGGCATCCTGGTGCTGCCGCCGGAGACGGTGGCCAAGCCCGGTGACGACGCGCGGCCGGTGGTCGGGCTCGACGACGTCGTGGTCGAGCTGGAGATCACCCCGGACCGGGGGTACGGGCTGTCGGTGCGCGGGGTCGCCCGCGAGCTGGCGCACGCGTTCAAGGTGCCGTTCCGTGACCCGGGACTGGTGCCGGCACCCGGCGGCACCGAGCGGCCGGCGTACCCGGTCGAGGTCCGCGACCCGGTCGGCTGCGACCGGTTCGCGGCCCGGCTGGTGCGGGGGATCGATCCGACCGCGCAGAGCCCACAGTGGATGCGGCGCCGGTTGACGGTCGCCGGCATCCGGACCATCTCGCTGCCGGTGGACATCACCAACTACGTGATGCTCGAACTCGGCCAGCCGATGCACGCCTTCGACGCCGACCGGCTGACCGGGGCGCTGGTGGTCCGCCGGGCGGTGCCGGGGGAGAAGCTCACCACGCTCGACGGGGTCGGCCGGGTGCTGGACGCCGAGGACATGGTGATCTGCGACGCCGGTCGGCCGAACCCGGCCGCCGGTGACGGTGACGGGTTGCCGGTCTCGCTCGCCGCGGTGATGGGCGGCGAGACCAGCGAGGTGGTCGCCAGCACCACCGACGTGCTCTTCGAGGCGGCGCACTGGGACCCGGTGATGGTCGGACGGACCGCCCGCCGGCACAAGCTGTTCAGCGAGGCGGCCAAGCGCTGGGAGCGCGGGGTGGACCCGGCGCTGCCGCTGGTCGCCCTCGACCGGGCGGTCACCCTGCTCACCACGTACGGCGGCGGCGAGGCGGGGGCGGAGGTGCTCGACTTCGACCAGACCCGCCCGCCGGTGCCGGTCGCACTCGACCCGGAGCTGCCGACCCGGCGGATCGGGGTGACGTACCCGACGGCGCGGGTGGTCGCGCTGCTGGAGGAGGTCGGCTGCACCGTCGCCACCGAGGCCGACCTGCTCCGGGTCGTGCCGCCGACCTGGCGACCGGACCTCACCGGCCCGGCCGACCTGGTCGAGGAGGTCGCCCGGCTGGGCGGCTACGACGAGATCCCCTCGGTGCTGCCGCTCGCCCCGCCCGGTCGCGGGCTCACCGACGAGCAGCGGCGCCGCCGGGCCGTCGCCCGGACGCTGGCCGAGAACGGGTACGTCGAGGTGGTGTCGTTCCCGTTCGTGTCACCGCAGCTCTTCGACGCGCTGGGGCTGCCGGCCGAGGACTCGCGTCGCCGGGCGGTGCGGTTGGCCAACCCGCTCTCCGACGAGGAGCCGTTGCTGCGTACCACGCTGCTCGGCCCGCTGCTCGGTGCGCTGCGCCGCAACCTCGGGCGCGGTCAGCGTGACCTGGCCCTCTACGAGGTCGGTACGGTGTTCGAGCCCAAGCCGGGGGCGGGCAGCCCGGCGCCGATGCCGGTCGAGCACCGGCCCAGCGACGCCGAGTTCGCCGCCGCCGACGCGGTCCTGCCGCACCAGCCCCGGCACGTGGCCGCGGTGCTGGCCGGCGAGGTCGAGCGGACCGGCTGGTGGGGCGCGGGCCAGCCGGCCGGCTGGGCGGACGCGGTGGAGGCGGCCCGGATGGTGGTCGCCGCCGCCGGTATCCCGGACGGGCACGTGGTGGTGCGCGCGGCGCGACGTGCGCCGTGGCACCCCGGCCGCTGCGCCGAGCTGCTGGTCGACGGCACCGTGGTCGGGTACGCGGGCGAACTGCACCCGACCGTCGTCGAGGCGCTGGAACTGCCCCGGCGCAGCAGCGCGATGGAGCTGGACCTGGATCTGCTGCCGCCGACCCCGGTCCGGTCCGCGCCGAGGATCTCGTCCTTCCCACCGGCGTTGATCGACGTCGCGTTGGTGGTGCCGGAGGAGGTCGCCACGGCGGACGTGCAGCGGGCCCTGGCCGACGGGGCGGGTGCCCTGCTGGAGGCGGTACGGCTGTTCGACGTCTACGTCTCGCCGCAACTCGGCGAGGGGCGGAAGTCGTTGGCGTACAAGCTGACCTTCCGGGCGCCGGACCGTACCCTGACCGTCGAGGAGGCGGTGGCCGCGCGGGACGCGGCCGTCGCCGAGGCGGCGTCCCGGCTCGGCGCCACCCTGCGCGGCGCCTGACGGTCACACCCGGGGTTGTACGTCGCGGTGGCCGGTGTGATGCCGGCCACCGCGACGCGTTTCGGCCTGGACCGACGGCTGTGAGTGATCATCCATCGCGCCGTATAGTCTTGCGTGGCAATTGGTCGACTGATACCCTGTCCGTATAGAAATACGGAGGTGGGCATGGGTATCCGAGTCGCGGTCGCCGGGGCCAGTGGTTACGCGGGCGGCGAGCTGCTGCGCCTGATCGCCGGGCATCCGGAGCTCGACCTCGTGGCCGCCACCGCCCACAGCCAGGCCGGTGCGCCCGTGTCGGCGGTGCACCCGCACCTGGTCGGTCTGGATCTGACGCTCGGCCAGACCGATCCCGCCACGCTCGGCGACGCGGACCTGGTCTTCCTCGCCCTCCCACACGGCCAGTCCGCGGCGCTGGCCGCGGAGCTGCCGGCAACGGTCAAGGTGGTCGACCTCGGCGCCGACCACCGGTTGCGCGACGGTGTGGCCTGGCACCGCTACTACGGCGGCGGCCACGCCGGGGCGTGGACCTACGGTCTGCCCGAACTCCCCGGCCAACGCGTCGCGATCGCCGCTGCGGACCGGGTCGCCGCCACCGGCTGCTACGCCGTCGCCACCACCCTCGCCCTCGCGCCGCTGGTGGCGTCGGGCGCGGTCGCCGCGAGCGACGTGGTGGTGGTGGCCGCCTCCGGGACCTCCGGTGCCGGCCGGAACGCGAAGCCGAACCTGCTCGGCAGCGAGGTGATAGGTGACCTGACCCCCTACAAGGTCGGTGCCCACCAGCACGTTCCCGAGATCAAGCAGGCGACCGGCGCGACCAGCCTCTCCTTCACCCCGGTGCTGGCGCCGATGCCGCGCGGCATCCTCGCCACCGTCACCGCGCTGCCGCTCGGCCCCGGCGCGGCGGACCCCAGGGCGGTGCTCGCCGAGGCATACGCCGACTCCCCGTTCGTGCACGTCCTGCCCGAGGGGACGTTCCCGCACACCGCGGCGACCTACGGCTCCAACTCCTGCCACCTGCAGGCGACGGTCGACATCGACTCGGGTCGGGTGATCGTGGTGAGCGCCATCGACAACCTCGGCAAGGGCGCGGCGGGTCAGGCCGTGCAGTGCGCCAACCTGATGCTCGGCCTGCCGGAGACCACCGGCCTGCCGGTCCACGGCGTGGCGCCGTGACCGGCACGAACGGATCCGCACCGCATCCCAGTCAGGAGCAGGAATCATGAGCGTCACCGCCCCTCGGGGATTCCGGGCGGCCGGGGTGGCCGCCGGACTCAAGACCAGCGGCCTGGCCGACGTCTGTCTGGTCGTCAACGACGGACCGGACGCCACCGCCGCCGGTGTCTTCACCGCCAACCGGGTCAAGGCGGCACCGGTGCTCTGGACCGAGCAGATCGTCCGGGGCGGGGTGGTGCGGGCGGTGGTGCTCAACTCCGGCGGCGCCAACGCCTGCACGGGCTCACCCGGGTTCCAGGACACCCACACCACCGCCGAGCAGACCGCGTCCAGCCTGACCAACTCCAACAGCCGGCTGATCCTGGGCGCCGGCGAGGTGGCGGTCTGTTCGACCGGGCTGATCGGCGAGCGGCTGCCGATGGACAAGCTGCTGCCCGGTGTCCGGGCTGCGGTGCGGGGTCTCGCCCGGGACGGCGGCCTCGCCGCCGCCGAAGCGATCATGACGACCGACACCCGGCCGAAGACCACCGTCGCCGCCGGCACCGGCTGGACGGTCGGCGGGATGGCCAAGGGCGCGGGCATGCTGGCCCCGGCCATGGCGACCATGCTCTGCGTGCTCACCACCGACGCGGTCGCCGGTTCGGAGGCGCTCGACACCGCGCTGCGCGCCGCCTGCCGCGTCACCTTCGACCGGCTGGACTCCGACGGCTGCATGTCGACCAACGACACCGTGCTGCTGCTCGCCAGTGGCGCCTCGGGCATCGAGCCCACCCAGGCGGAGCTCACCGCCGCCGTGACCGCCGCCTGCCACGACCTGGCCCAGCAACTGCTGGCCGACGCCGAGGGAGCCACCAAGCAGATCGCGATCGACGTGACCGAGGCCGCGAGCGAGGACGACGCGGTCGAGGTGGGACGCTCGGTGGCCCGCAACAACCTGGTCAAGACGGCGCTGTTCGGCAACGACCCCAACTGGGGACGGATCCTCGCCGCCGTCGGCACCACCACGGCGGCGTTCGAGCCCGACCAGCTCGACGTGGCGATCAACGGGGTGTGGGTGTGCCGCTCCGGCGCTGCCGCCGAGGACCGGAGCAAGGTCGACCTCAGCGGCCGGGACGTCACCATCCAGGTCCGGCTCAACGCCGGGGCCGACGCCGCCACCATCTGGACCAACGACCTGTCGCACGCCTACGTGCACGAGAACTCGGCGTACTCGTCATGACGGTGCAGGATGCCGCACGGGGCAACGGCGGCGCTCCGGCAGCCGCCGGGCAACTCTCCCGGGACCTGACCCAGGCCCAGCGGAAGGCCGCCGCGCTGATCGAGGCGCTGCCCTGGCTGGCCCGTTTCTCCGGCGCCACGATCGTGGTCAAGTATGGCGGCAACGCGATGGTCGACCCCGAGTTGCAACGCGCGTTCGCCGCGGACATGGTCTTTCTGCGCTATGCCGGTCTGCGTCCGGTCGTGGTGCACGGCGGTGGCCCGCAGATCTCGGCCATGCTGAACCGGCTCGGCATCGTCAGCGAGTTCAAGGGCGGGCTGCGCGTCACCACGCCCGAGGCGATGGACGTGGTCCGGATGGTGCTGGTCGGGCAGGTCGGCCGGGAACTGGTCGGGCTGATCAACGAACACGGCCCGCACGCCGTCGGTCTCTCCGGCGAGGACGCCCGGCTCTTCACCGCGGTCCGGCGGCCCGCCTACGTCGACGGTGAGGCGGTCGACATCGGCCAGGTGGGCGACGTCGACGCGGTCAACGTCGACGCACTCACCGACCTCCTCGCCGCCGGGCGCATCCCGGTCATCTCCACCGTGGCACCGGACGTCGACGGGGTGCTGCACAACCTCAACGCGGACACCGCCGCCGCGGCACTCGCGGTGGCGCTCGGAGCCCGCAAGCTGGTGATCCTCACCGACGTCGCCGGGCTCTACGCCGACTGGCCGGACACCTCCAGCCTGATCTCCGAACTCACCACCGACGAGCTGGCCGAACTGCTCCCCAGCCTCGAGTCCGGCATGGTGCCGAAGATGGAGGCATGCCTGCGCGCGGTGCGCGGCGGTGTCCCGGCGGCACACGTGGTCGACGGCCGGGTCGCGCACTCGACCCTGCTGGAAGTCTTCACCTCGGAAGGATTCGGAACCATGGTGATCTCGTCATGACGTCGCTGGTCGAGCGCTGGTCGCAAGCCATGATGGACAACTACGCCACGCCGCCGCTGGCCCTGGTCCGGGGCAACGGCGCGGTCGTGGTGGACGAGGCGGGCCGGGAATACCTCGACCTGTTCGGCGGGATCGCCGTCAACGCCCTCGGCCACGCCCATCCGGCAGTGGTCGCGGCGGTCTCCAAGCAGGTCGCCACGCTCGGTCACGTCTCCAACCTGTTCGCCGCCGAGCCGCCGGTCGCGCTCGCCGAACTGCTGCTCGCGCTGGCCGGACGGGAGGGCCGGGTCTACTTCGCCAACTCCGGCACCGAGGCGAACGAGGCCGCCTTCAAACTCTCCCGCCGCACCGGGCGTACCCACGTCGTCTCCACCGTCGGCGGCTTCCACGGCCGGACCATGGGGGCACTCGCGCTCACCGGGCAGCCGACCAAGGCCGACCCGTTCCGTCCCCTGCCCGGCGACGTTACCCACGTGCCGTACGGCGACGTGGCCGCGCTCGAGGCCGCCGTCACCGACGAGACCGCGATGGTGATCCTCGAGCCGATCCAGGGCGAGGGCGGTGTGCTCGTCCCGCCGGCCGGTTACCTGACCGAGGCCCGCCGGATCACCGCCGCGCACGGCACGCTGCTGGTGCTCGACGAGGTGCAGACCGGCGTCGGACGGACCGGACACTGGTTCGCCCACCAGGCCGAGGGCATCGAGCCGGACGTGGTCACGCTGGCCAAGGGGCTCGGCGGCGGCCTGCCGATCGGTGCCTGCGTGGCCTTCGGCCCAGCCGCCGAACTGCTCGGCCCGGGGACCCACGCCAGCACCTTCGGCGGCAACCCGATCAGCTGTGCCGCCGCGCTCGCGGTGGTCTCCACCATCGCCAACGAGGGACTGCTCGACCACGTCAAGCGGATCGGTGAACGGATCCGGCGCGGTGTCGAGTCGCTCGGCCACCCGCTGGTCGCCGAGGTGCGCGGCGCCGGGCTGCTGCTCGGTGTGGTGCTGACCGCGCCGGCCGCGCCGGCCCTGGCCGGACTGCTGCGCGACGCGGGCTTCCTCACCAACCCGGTGCAACCGGCGGTGGTGCGGCTCGCCCCGCCGCTGATCCTGACCGCCGAGCAGGTGGACGCCTTCCTCGCCGCGCTGCCGGCCGCGCTCGACGCGGCCGCCCCGACGCCGGCCGGGACACCGGCCGCTCCGGCGAACGCGACGGCGGTGACCCGGTGATCCGTCACTTCCAGCGGGACGACGACCTCTCCCCGGCCGAGCAGTCCGAGGTGCTCGACCTGGCCGCCCGCCAGAAGGTCGACCGGTTCGGTGCCCGACCGCTCGCCGGCCCGCAGGCAGTCGCGGTGCTGTTCGACAAGCCGAGCCTGCGGACCAGGATCTCGTTCGACGTGGGCATCGCCGAACTCGGCGGGCACCCGATCATCGTCGACACGCAGGCGACCCACTTCGGCCGGGGGGAGTCGCTCGGCGACGCCGGCCAGGTCCTCTCCCGCTACGTCAGCGCGATCGTGCTGCGTACCCACGGGGACGACCGGCTGGCCGAACTCGCCGCCGGCTCCGCCGTGCCGGTCGTGAACGCCCTCACCGACGGGTTCCACCCCTGTCAGCTCCTGGCCGACCTGCTCACCATCAGGGAACGCTGCGGCGGCACCGCCGGCCGGACCCTGGCCTACGTCGGCGACGCGGCCAACAACATGTCCCACTCCTACCTGCTCGCCGGTGCCACCGCCGGAATGCACGTACGGGTCGCCGGCCCGGTCGGTTACGACCCGGCGCCCGAGGTGGTGGCCCGCGCCGAGGAGATCGCCGCCCGGACCGGAGGCTCGGTACGGGTGCTGCGCGATCCCCGGGAGGCGGCCGACGGGGCGGACGTGGTCGCCACCGACACCTGGACCTCGATGGGGCAGGAGGGCGACGGCCGGGACCGGCTCACCCCGTTCTGGCCCTACCAGGTCAACAAGGCCCTGCTCGCGGTGGCCGCGCCGGAGGCGATCGTGCTGCACTGCCTCCCCGCCCACCGGGGCGAGGAGATCACCGACGAGGTGCTCGACGGTCCGCAGAGCGCCGTCTTCGACCAGGCGGAGAACCGGCTGCACGCGCAGAAGGCACTGCTCACCTGGCTGGTCGGTGCCTCGAAGGCGGGCACCGGGGCGACCCCGACGCCCGACGGTCTTCCCCGGGCCGGGGCGGTGGCGTCGTGACCAACCCGCTGACCCGTACCGCGCGGCACGCCCGGATCGTGGAACTGATCCGCGACCAGCCGATCCGCTCCCAGACCGAACTGGCCGAACTGCTCTCCGGCGACGGCGTGCAGGTCACCCAGGCCACCCTCTCCCGGGACCTGGACGAACTGGGCGCGGTCAAGGTCCGTGGCGGCGACGGTCCGGCCGTCTACCTCATCCCCGAGGACGGCAAGCGGCCGCTGCGCGACGCCGAACAGGCCCCCGCGCGCCTGATCCGGCTGCTGCGCGAACTGCTCACCGGCGTCGACTCCAGCGGCAACATCACCGTCCTGCGCACCCCGCCCGGCGCGGCCCAGTACCTGGCCAGCGCCCTGGACCGGGCGGGCCTGCCGGAGGTGGTCGGCACCATCGCGGGCGACGACACCATCCTGGTGGTCGCCCGCGAGGCCACCGGTGGCGCGGCGCTGGGGGAACAGCTTTCCGGGTGGGCGGCGAGCCAGCCCGGACTACCGATAGTCGATCAGAACCGGCCAGGCGAAGGTCAGCAGCCGACGTGGGTCGTGGATTCACCAATGTTGAGAGGAGCAGCACACCATGACTGAGCGCGTCGTACTGGCGTACTCCGGGGGCCTTGACACCTCCGTCGCCATTCCCTACCTGGCCGAGCAGACCGGCGCCGAGGTGATCGCGGTGGCGATCGACGTGGGCCAGGGCGGCGAGGACATGGACGCCATCCGCCAGCGGGCCCTGGACTGCGGCGCGGCCGAGTCGGAGGTGGTCGACGGCCGCGAGGAGTTCGCCGCCGACTTCTGCCTGCCGGCGCTGCGCGCGAACGCGCTCTACATGGACCGCTACCCGCTGGTCTCGGCCCTCTCCCGCCCCCTGATCGTCCGGCACCTGGTCGCGGCGGCCAAGAAGTACGGCGGCACGATCGTCTCGCACGGCTGCACCGGCAAGGGCAACGACCAGGTCCGCTTCGAGGTCGGCATCGGCGCCCTCGCCCCCGACCTGAAGGTGCTCGCCCCCGCCCGCGACTTCGCCTGGACCCGGGACAAGGCGATCGCGTACGCCGAGGAGAAGGGTCTGCCGATCGACGTCACGCACAAGTCGCCGTACTCGATCGACCAGAACCTGTGGGGCCGCGCGGTCGAGACCGGCTTCCTCGAGGACATCTGGAACGCGCCGATCGAGGACGTCTACTCCTACACCGCCAACCCGGCCGAGCCGCGTGACCCCGACCAGGTCGTGATCACCTTCGAGGCCGGCGTGCCGGTGGCGATCGACGGCGAGACGGTCACCCCGTACCAGGCGATCCTGGAGCTGAACCGGCGCGCGGGCGCCCAGGGTGTCGGCCGCCTCGACATGGTCGAGGACCGGCTGGTCGGCATCAAGAGCCGTGAGGTCTACGAGGCGCCGGGCGCGATCGCGCTCATCGTCGCCCACCAGGAGCTGGAGAACGTCACCGTCGAGCGGGACGTGGCCCGGTTCAAGAAGGGCGTCGACCAGCGTTGGGCCGAGCTGGTCTACGACGGTCTCTGGTTCTCCCCGCTCAAGCGGGCGCTGGACGCGTTCATCGACGACACCCAGCAGCACGTCTCCGGCGAGGTGCGGCTCACCCTGCACGGCGGCCGTGCGGTCGTCACCGGCCGTCGCTCCGACGCCAGCCTCTACGACTTCGGCATGGCGACCTACGACACCGGCGACACCTTCGACCAGTCGCTGGCCAAGGGCTTCGTGCAGCTCTGGGGCCTGCCCAGCCGTCTCGCCACCGCCCGGGACGCCCGGTTGGGTGGCCCGCAGCAGTGACGTTCACAATGGCGGGCGTGGACGACAAGGGTCTGACCGAGAACAGCGCCGGCACCAACCGTACGAGCCTCTGGGGAGGCCGGTTCGCCGGTGGCCCCGCCGAGGCCCTGGCCCGGCTCTCGGTCAGCGTGCAGTTCGACTGGCGCCTCGCCCCGTACGACCTGGCCGGTTCCCGGGCACACGCCCGGGTGCTCGCCGGGGCGGGTCTGCTCGACCCGGAGGAACTCGGACAGATCCTCGCGGCGCTGGACGACCTGGAGGCCGCCTGTGCCTCCGGGGCGTTCCGGCCGACCGTGGACGACGAGGACGTGCACACGGCGCTGGAGCGGGGGCTGCTGGAACGGCTCGGCAGCCTCGGCGGCAAGCTGCGCGCCGGCCGGTCCCGCAACGACCAGGTCGCCACCGACCTGCGGCTGTACCTGCGGGACCACGCCCGTGGCGTGGCCGCCCGGCTGGTCGAGCTGGCCGACGCCCTGACCGAGCAGGCCGGGCGGCACCTGGACACGCCGGCCCCGGGCATGACCCACGTCCAGCACGCCCAGCCGGTCTCCTTCGGGCACTGGCTGCTGGCCCACGTCCAGCCGCTGCTGCGGGACCTGGAGCGGCTGCGCGACTGGGACCACCGCACGGCGGTCAGCCCGCTCGGCGCCGGCGCGCTGGCCGGCTCCGGACTCCCGCTGGACCCGGTGGCGGTCGCCAGGGAGCTCGGCTTCCGGGCCTCGTTCGCCAACTCCATGGACGCGGTCGCCGACCGGGACTTCGTCGCCGAGTTCCTCTTCGTGACCTCGCTGGTCGGCGTGCACCTGTCGCGCCTGGGCGAGGAGGTCGTGCTCTGGACCTCGCAGGAGTTCGGCTGGGTGGAGTTGGACGACTCCTTCGCCACCGGCTCGTCGATCATGCCGCAGAAGAAGAACGCGGACATCGCCGAGCTGGCCCGGGGCAAGTCCGGGCGACTGGTCGGCGGCCTGGTCGCGGTGTTGACCATGCTAAAGGGCCTGCCGCTGACCTACGACCGGGACATGCAGGAGGACAAGGAGCCGGCGTTCGACGCGGTCGACACGCTGCAACTGCTGCTGCCCGCGCTGGCCGGCATGATCTCGACCATGACGGTCCGGGTGGACCGGATCGCCGCCGCCGCGCCGGTCGGCTACTCGCTCGCCACCGAGGTCGCCGACTGGCTGGTGCGTCGGGGAGTGCCGTTCCGTGACGCGCACGAGGTCACCGGCCGGCTGGTCGCCCTCTGCGTCGCCCGGGACTGCGCCCTGGACGAGGTCTCGGACGAGGATCTCGCCCAGGTCAGCGAGCACCTCGACCCCGAGGTCCGGACGGTGCTCTCGGTCCGTTCCGCGCTGGCCGCCCGGACCACGCCCGGCTCCACCGGGCCGGGGCCGGTCGCCGACCAGCTCGCGGCGGCCACGGACCAGCTCGACGGTTGGCGGGAGTGGGCGACCGAGCAGGTTGTTCCGCGCTGAGCTTGCACGATCTTCTCCCGGACCGGTGATCTGAGGACCGGTCCGGGAGGGGCGCGTCGGGGTCGGGGTTGGGGCGGCGTGCCCCACTCTGGGCGGTCAGGCTTGATCCCGTCGTGGGGCACGCCGCCCCAACCCCGGGGCCAGGCGAGCCGGGTCGGAGCCGTTGCGGGTTCGGGGGCGTCCGGAAGGGTGGGTGTCAGCCGTCGGTGGGGTGCGGGGCGGTGTTCGGGCGGGGCAGGGCGGCGACCCGGACCAGGGCGTCCAGTTGACCGAGCGGGGTGCCGTCACGGGCGAGTTGCTGCCCGCTGACCCAGATCCACTCGTCGTCGTAGTAGCTCGACAGGTCGTCGCGTACGGATTCGACCCGCAGGAACAGGGTGAATCCTCCGTAGCGCCAGTCCTCCTTGGACAACTGCAGGACCGTCCCGGCGGGTACCCGGGGCGGAGGCGGGGCCGTACCCATCAGAACCGCCGGGTCGCGGCATTGCGTCGGATACCCAGGGTGGAGCAGGCGGGGCAGCAGAGGCTGCTGCCACAGGCGGCACACCAACGGCGAGACGCCCGGTAGGCGTACAGGCCGGCGATGAAACCCACCGTCATGCCGCTGATCGCTGTCACGGTCACGACCACGACAAGTCCTCCGTCCATCGACCGAAGCGAGCGACGCGGGGCGACGCCCGGGGTGTTGGCGACAAAAGGTAACTCTCGTGGTAACCCCGCGTGAGCTGCAAGACCTGGTCACGGGTTACCGGGCGAGTGAGTCTTTCTCGTCATGAATCATCTCCATTCGCTCACGTTCCTGCCCGCGGCGCGTGGGGTGGCAAACCCGCGGAGAGCCCCGGTCCGGTGTACCGGGTCACCGTCGCGGGGGCGCCGGACGGAACCCGTCCTTGCTGTGTTCTGCTGGGCCGATGACCACGACCGAGCTGGCGGCGCTGCTCGCCGGGCCGCTGCTGCCGGCGGCGCGCGGCCTGCTCAACTGCACGCTCTCCGCCGGCGGGGTCACGGTCCGGCTGACCGAGGTCGAGGCGTACGCCGGCACGGCCGGTGACCCCGCGTCCCACGCGTACCGGGGACGTACGCCCCGCAACGCGGTGATGTTCGGCCCGTCCGGGTACGCCTACGTCTACTTCACCTACGGCATGTACTGGTGCATGAACGTGGTGACCGGGGCGGAGGAGGAGGCGTCGGCCGTACTGCTGCGGGCGGGTGAGGTGGTCGACGGGATCGACATCGCGCGGAGCCGGCGAACCGCCGTACGCCGGGATCTGGACCTCGCCCGCGGGCCGGCCCGGCTCTGCGCGGCGCTCGGCGTCGACCGGGCGGCCTACGGGCTGTTCCTGCTCGACGACGGTCCCCTCCGACTGACGCCGCCGGCCGAGCCGGTGCCGGCCGAGGCGATCGCCGCCGGCCCGAGGGTCGGGGTGACCAGCGCGCACGACCGGCCCTGGCGGTTCTGGCTGGCCGGTGATCCGACTGTGAGCGAGTACCGCCGGCACACGCCACGGAGGAAGTGACCGCCGTCCGACCTCGGAGACGGGGCACAGCGCCGGTGTGGGGGTGGCACGACGTCGAGGCTGGGGTGGCGCGCGACGTCGAGGCTGGGGGGCGACCGGCGCGATGCGGCGCGCCGGTTCGACGGACGGAGGAGCCATGGACGATCGGGATGCTCAGCGTGGTGGCGGATCGAGACGCGGTCTTGCCCTGGTACTCGCGGTGGCACTGGTGGCCGGGACGTTCTCACCGGCGGTCGCCTGGGCCGACCGGGGTGCGGGGGAGTTGGCGTTGCCGGTGCCGACCGGTCCACATCCGGTCGGACGGACGATCCTGCACCTGGTGGATCCGGACCGCGCCGACCCGTGGGTGCGGCACGAGCCGCGTGAGCTGATGGTGTCGATCTGGTACCCGGCGCGGACGGGCCAGGGCCGGTTGGCACCGTACGTCACCCCGGCGGAGTCGGCGCTGATCCTGGCCCTGCGGGAGATTGTCGACCAGCCGACCGACCTGTTCGCACGGGTCCGGACCCACGCGAGGGTGGCGGTCGAGCCGCTCGACACCGCCGGCCGGCTGCCGCTCGTGCTCCTCTCGCCCGGCTTCGGCTTTCCCCGTACGTCACTGTCCGGGCTGGCCGAGGAGTTGGCCAGCAACGGGTACCTGGTGGCCGGGGTGGATCACAACCACGAGTCGGCGGCGGTCACCTTCCCTGACGGTCGGGTCACCGGTTTCCTGGCCGCCGAACTCGACCCGGACGGACCGACGGTGGCCGGTGGCCGGGCCGCCGATCTCGCCTTTGTGCTCGACCGCCTCGGCGTCGCGCCCCTTTCCCGCCGGGTCGACACGCGGCCGTGCTGGTCGGGCGCCCACCTGATCGACCCGGACCGGGTCGCCGTGGTCGGACACTCGATGGGCGGCGCCGCCGCGGCCCGGGTGATGCTGGTCGACCGGCGGTTCCGGGCCGGGGCCAACCTGGACGGAGCGTTCCAGCCACCGCTGACGGCCGATCTCGACCGACCGTTCCTGAGCGTCGGGGCGCAGTGGCGCGGTCGGCCGGAGAACAACCCGGACTGGACGGCGAGCTGGCCCCGGTTCACCGGCTGGAGACGCTGGCTCAGCGTCGACGGTGCGACACACAGTTCGTTCACCGACTTCGCCCCGCTGGGCGAGCAGATCGGCCGGCCGATCCAGTCGCTGCCGGCCGACAGGTGCGTCGCGACCACCCGGGCGTACGTCAGGGCCTTCCTGGACCTGCACCTGCGCCAGCGGCCCCGGCCGCTGCTCGACGCCCCGACGCCCGACTACTCCGAGGTCCGGTTCGAGCGGACGTGACGGCGCCCTGCGGCGAAGGTCCGTGCGCCCTGCGCCGTCAGCCCTGCGCCGTCAGCCCTGCGCCGTCAGCCCGGCGCCGTCAGCCCGGCGCCGTCAGCCCGGCGCCGTCGGGCTGTCCCGTCGGCATAATCGTTCGTCCGGCCGGTGGCAGCCCCCTAACATCGGCGGTCATGCGGACGGTGCCGGAGTGGGCGTACGGGGTGGGTCGGGTTTCGGTGCTGACCGGGGCGGGCATCTCCACCGACTCCGGCATCCCGGACTACCGGGGACCGGACGGTGTCTGGACCCGTGATCCGGGCGCGGCGGCGGCGTTCCGCTACGACCGGTTTGTCGGCGACCCGGAGGCGCGGCGGCGGTTCTGGCACGCGTACGTCGACCACGCGGCCTGGCGGGCGGAGCCGAACGCCGCCCACCGGGCGCTGGTCGACCTGGAACGATCGGGCGTGGCGGTGCGGATCCTCACCCAGAACGTGGACGGGCTGCACCTGCGTGCGGGCTCCAGCCCGCGCAAGGTGCTGGAGCTGCACGGTCGGATGCGGGAGGCGGTCTCTCTCGACTGCCGGACCCGTACGCCCACCGAGTAGAGGATGCCCCGGATCGCCGCGATGCTGGCCGCCGCCCGGTGAGCGGTGACGGATGGCGGGTCGACCGTCCGTGCCGGGCGCCGTCGATGGAGCCGGCTCCATCGCCCCTCCTAGTCGCCGATGGGGATCGGGGCACCGCGTTCGCTCCGGCGGTGAGCACGCTCGATCCCGGTGGTGCTGTCACACGGAGTTAACATTGGATGTATCGCCTAGTCAAGATGGTACGTACGGGCCTGACCCGGTGCGCACAATCCGGTGTGGAGTGTCGTGAAGGGGAGCGAACCGCCCGACGGTGGCCTTGTGCGTGTGTCGATGGACTGATAGACATCCGATGTATGACGCGGGGAAACGCCAACGACACAAAGGAACCGCTGCCGTGAAGCTGTTACGGGTCGGTCCACCCGGCGGCGAGCGCCCCGCCGTGCTGGCCGAGGACGGCACGCTCCTCGATCTCTCCGGTGCGATCACCGACTTCGACGGCGACTTCCTCGCCGACGGCGGGATCAACCGCGTACGCGGTCTGCTCGAACTGGACCTGCCACCGTTGCGCGGGCGCGGCCTGCGGATCGGTCCGCCGCTGCGCCGCCCGGGAAAGATCGTCTGCGTCGGTCTGAACTACCACGACCACGCCCGGGAAACCGGTGTCACCCCGCCAGCCGAACCGGTCCTCTTCCTCAAGGCACCGGACACCGTTGTCGGCGCCTGCGACGAGGTGCTGGTGCCGCACGGTGGCGACAAGACCGACTGGGAGATCGAACTCGCCGTGGTGATCGGCCGGACCGCCCGGTACCTCTCCCCGGCCGACGACGCGCTGGAGTACGTGGCCGGTTACGCCATCTCGCACGACGTCTCGGAGCGAGGTTTCCAGCTCGAACGCGGCGGCCAGTGGGACAAGGGGAAGTCCTGCGAGACGTTCAACCCGTTCGGCCCGTGGCTGGTGACCCGGGACGAGATCCCCGACCCGGGACATCTCGGTCTGCGCCTCTGGGTCAACGGCACGCTGCGGCAGAACGGCAACACCAAGGACATGATCTTCGACGTGCCGGAGATCATCCGGTACGTCAGCCAGTTCATGACGCTCTATCCCGGCGACATCGTCAACACCGGAACCCCGGCCGGTGTCGCCCTCGGCATGCCGGACCCGAAGCCGTACCTGCGTCCGGGTGACCTGGTCGAGCTGGAGATCGACGGACTGGGCCGGCAGCGACAACGACTGGGGGTCGCGTGGTGAGCAGCCGTTTTGTGGCACTGGAGACGTACGACATCCGTTTCCCCACGTCCCGGGAACTGGACGGCTCGGACGCGATGAACCCGGACCCCGACTACTCCGCCGCGTACGTGGTGCTGCGCACCGACGCGGCCGACGACCACGAGGGCCACGGCTTCGCCTTCACCATCGGACGGGGCAACGAGGTGCAGGAGGCGGCCATCGCCGCGCTGCGCCCGTACCTGGTCGGCCGGCTGGTCAAGGACGTGCTGGACGACCTCGGCGGGCTCTGGCGGGAGCTGGTGCACGACTCGCAACTGCGCTGGCTCGGCCCGGAGAAGGGCGTCATGCACATGGCCATCTCGGCCGTGGTGAACGCGCTCTGGGACCTCAAGGCGAAGCGGGCCGGGCTGCCACTGTGGCAACTGCTCGCCTCGATGACGCCGGAGGACCTGGTCGCCCTGGTCGACTTCCGTTACCTGACCGACGCGCTGACCCCGGAGGAGGCGCTGGCGATCCTGCGCGCCGGGGTCCGGGGCCGTGACGAACGGGTGGCCCGGCTGCTCGCCGAGGGCTACCCCGCGTACACCACCTCCGCCGGCTGGCTCGGCTACGACGACGACAAGCTGCGCCGGCTCTGTCGCGAGGCGATCGACGCCGGGTTCACCCAGATCAAGCTCAAGGTCGGTGCCGACCTCGACGACGACGTCCGGCGGATGCGGATCGCCCGCGAGACCTGCGGACCGGACATCCGGATCGCGATCGACGCCAACCAGCGCTGGGACGTGGACGCCGCGGTGAGCTGGGTCGGCGCGCTGGCCGAGTTCTCCCCGTGGTGGGTCGAGGAGCCGACCAGCCCGGACGACGTACTCGGGCACGCGGCCATCGCCCGGCGGATCGCGCCGGTCCCGGTCGCCACCGGCGAGCACGTGCAGAACCGGGTGATGTTCAAGCAGTTGCTCCAGCTCGACGCGGTCGCGTTCCTGCAACTCGACGCGGCCAGGGTCGCCGGGGTCAACGAGAACATCGCCATCCTGCTGCTGGCGGCCAAGTTCGGCGTGCCGGTCTGCCCGCACGCGGGCGGCGTCGGTCTGTGCGAGCTGGTACAACATCTGTCGATGTTCGACTACGTGGCGGTGTCGGGGAGCATGGAGAACCGGATCATCGAGTACGTCGACCACCTGCACGAGCACTTCGTCGACCCGGTACGGATACGTGACGGCCGTTACCAGGCACCGACCGCCGCCGGATTCAGCTCCACCATGCACCCGCGCAGCCTCGCCGACCACGTCTACCCGGACGGTCCGGTGTGGCGAGAGGAGGCGTCGTGACCACCCCGAGAGTCGAGCCCACAGCCGAAACCGGGACCGTTGCCGAACCGGTCAGCCGGGAGTTCGCCGGGCTGGTCGCCGTGGTCACCGGTGGCGCCTCCGGTATCGGGCTGGCCACCGCGCGGTTCCTCGCCGCCCGGGGAGTACGGGTGGCCTGCCTCGACCTCGACCACGCGTCGGTGCCGCAACCGCTGGTCGGCGTAGCGGCCGACGTCTCCGACGACGCCTCGGTCCGGGCCGCCGTGCGGCAGGTGGCCGACCGGCTCGGCGGGATCGACATCCTGGTCAACAACGCCGGCATCGGCGCGGTCGGCACGGTGGAGAGCAACGCCGACGACGAGTGGCACCGGGTCTGGGACGTCAACGTGGTGGGTCTGGTCCGGGTGACCCGGGCCGCGCTGCCGCTGCTGCGCGCGTCGGCCCACCCGGTGATCGTCAACACCTGCTCCATCGCGGCGCACGCCGGCCTGCCGAACCGGGCGCTCTACAGCGCTACCAAGGGGGCGGTGCAGGCGTTGACCGCCGCGATGGCGGCCGACCACGCACGCGAGGGGATCCGGGTCTGCTGCGTCAACCCCGGCACCGTGGACACCCCCTGGGTACGCCGGCTGCTCGCCGCCGCAGCGGATCCCGAGGCCGAACTCGCCGCCCTGCGCGCCCGTCAACCGACCGGGCGTCTGGTCAGCGCGGACGAGGTCGCCGCCGCGATCGCGTACCTGGCCAGTCCGCTGGCCGGTGCGACCACCGGGACCGTGCTCGCCGTCGACGGCGGCATGCACGGGCTCCGGATGCCGGCACCACCGAAGCCGTCGTAACCCGACAGTCGTCGTCATCCGGCGGCGGTCGTAACCCGACCGAACACCCGTCGGCCCGCCATGAGCGAGTCACCGTACGGAAAAGGTTCACCCGCGACACCTGACACCACGGTAAGCAATCTGTCACCACGGTATAACCCAGCGCATCCCCACCCAGCGTTTCCGTCCCGACAGTGAGGATCACCATGGAACTGACCAGGCGCGCCGCGGTCACCGCGGCGCTGGTCGTCACCTTTGCCCTGACCGCCACCGGCTGCGGCGACTCCGGCACCGGCTCGACCGGCGGCGCGGGCGGCGACAAGCCGCCGATCGCGGTCGACCTGCCCCGCGCCGACTCGGACTTCTGGAACTCCTACGCCAAGTACGTGCCGCAGTTCGCGCAGGAGGCGGGGATCAACCTGATGGCCCCGACCAACTCGCAGAACGACATCGCGAAGCTGGTGGCGAACGCCCAGGCGCTGACCAGCCAGGGCGCCAAGGCGATCGTGATGGCTCCGCAGGACACCGGCGCGATCGCCACCACCCTCGCCACCCTGGAGCAGAAGAAGATCCCGGTGGTGTCGGTCGACACCCGCCCAGACAAGGGCAAGGTCTTCATGGTCGTCCGCGCCGACAACCGGGCGTACGGCCAGAAGGCGTGCGAGTTCCTCGGCGAGAAGCTCGGCGGCACCGGCAAGGTGATCGAGTTCCAGGGCTCGCTCTCCTCGGTGAACGGTCGGGACCGCTCCGAGGCGTTTGCCGAGTGCATGAAGACCAAGTTCCCGAACATCACCGTCTTCGCCGAGCCGACCGAGTGGGAGGGCGCCAAGGCGTCCGCCGCGCTGCAGACCCGGCTCGCCCAGCACCCCGACATCAAGGGCGTCTACATGCAGGCCGGCGGCGTCTTCCTGGCCCCGACCCTGCAACTGCTGCGCTCGAAGAACCTGCTGGTCCCGCCGACGGACCCGAAGCACATCTTCATCGTCTCCAACGACGGCATCCCGCAGGAGTTCGAGGCGATCCGCAAGGGCGAGATCGACGCCACCGTCTCCCAGCCGGCCGACCTCTACGCCAAGTACGCGCTCTTCTACGCCAAGGCCGCGGTCGAGGGCAAGACCTTCACCCCCGGCCCGACCGACCACGGCAGCACCATCGTCGACGTCGGCAACGGCGTCCTCGAGGACCAGCTCCCGGCGCCGCTGGTCACCGCGGCCAACGTCGACGACGCCGGGCTGTGGGGCAACCAGGTCGGCAAGTGATGTCGGCGACGCCCAATCCGAACAGTGTCGACGCCGTGCCCGGGGCCGCCGCCCCGGGCACGGGCGCGGCACCCGGCATCGCCGTCTCCGCGGTCGGTGTCAGCAAACGGTTCGGTGCCACCACGGCACTGGCCGACGCCGGCATCTCGATCGCCACCGGCGAGACACACGCCCTGGTCGGGCGGAACGGGGCCGGGAAGTCCACCCTGGTCTCGATCCTGACCGGGTTGCAGCGGCCGGACAGCGGCGAGGTCCGCTTCGGCGGCGAGCTCGCGCCGCCGCTCTCCGACCGGAACGCCTGGCGACGGCGGGTCGCCTGCGTCTACCAGAAGTCGACCATCATCCCGACCCTCAGCGTGGCCGAGAACCTCTTCCTCAACCGGCAGACCGAGCGCGGGCCGATCGCCTGGCGCAAGCTCCGTCAGCGCGCCGGCGACCTGCTGGAGGAGTTCGGCCTGGCGGTCGACCCGGGCTCGCTCGCCGGGGAACTCAACGTCGAGCAGCGGCAACTGGTCGAGATCGCCCGTGCCCTCTCCACCGGGGCCCGGTTCATCATTCTCGACGAACCGACCGCGCAGCTCGACGGCGTCGCCATCGAGCGGCTCTTCGAACGGCTGCGCGGCCTCGCCGAGGCCGGGGTCACCCTGCTGTTCATCTCGCACCACCTACAGGAGGTCTACCAGGTCTGCGACACCGTGACGGTGCTGCGTGACGCCCGTTGGGTGCTCACCCGCCCGGTCGCCGAGCTGGGGCGGGAGGCGCTGGTCGAGGCGATGACCGGGGAGGCGGTCGGGCTCACCACGGGAACCCACCGGCCGCCGCCACCGGCGGAGGCACCGGTGGTGCTGCGTACGGAGGGACTGCGGCTCGCCGACGCGTTCCACGACATCGACCTGGCCGTACGGGCGGGGGAGATGGTCGGGGTGACCGGCTCCGGCAGCAGCGGCAAGGTCTCGCTCGCCGAGAGCATCAGCGGACTGCGCCGAGCGGACGTCGGCACGGTCAAGGTCGGCGACCGGGTCGTCCCGCCGGGAAGTGTCCCGGGGGCGCTCGCCGCCGGGATCGGCACCGTCCCCCAGGACCGGCACCGGGAGGGACTGATTCCGCTGCTCTCCATCGCGGAGAACGCCACCCTGCCGATCTCCGACCGGTTCGGGCCGGCGGGCGTGGTCGTACCGAAACGTCGGGACGCCGCCGCGTGGCGGATGATCGAGCGGTACGACATCAAGGCCACCGGCGCGGACGCCCCGGTGAACAGCCTCTCCGGCGGCAACGCGCAGAAGGTGGTGCTGGCCCGGGCGCTCTCCACCGATCCCCGGGTGCTGGTGCTGATCAACCCCACCGCCGGGGTGGACGTACGGTCCAAGGAGTCACTGCTCGGTGCGGTACGCGGCGCGGCCGACGCCGGCACGGCCGTACTGATGGTCTCGGACGAACTCGACGACCTGCGCCACTGCGACCGGGTCCTGGTGATGTTCCACGGTCGGGTGACCCGGGAGCTGGCACCCGGCTGGGCGGACGCGGACGTCGTCGCCGCCGTGGAGGGAGTGGCCGTACAAGAGTCGGCGGCCCCGGAAGGAGCACAAGAATGACCGGAACCACGACCGCCCCGGTACTGCCACCCCCGGTGGCCCCCGGGCGGCGGCTGCGCCTGGCCCGCCTGCGCGACCTGGCGCTGGTCCCCGCGATCCTGGTGCTCGTCCTGGTCGGGGCGCTGGTCGATCCGGTGTTCCTGAGCACCGCCAACATCACCAACGTGTTGCAGCAGCAGACCGAACTCTCCCTGCTGGTGCTGGCCGAGGCGATCATCCTGATCGGCGGCAAGTTCGACCTGTCGCTGGAGTCGACCGTGGGGTTGGCACCGGCGCTCGCCGTCGCGCTGGTCATCCCGGCGGTCAGCAACGGTCTCGGTACGGATTGGCCGTCCACCCTGGCCATCCCGATCTGCCTGCTGGTCGGGTTGCTCGTCGGCGCGTTCAACGGGGTGCTGATCCTGCGACTCGGGCTCTCCGCCTTCATCGTCACCCTCGGCATGCTGATCGTCCTGCGTGGCTTGCAGATCGGTATCACCGGTGGGCAGAACCTGTTCGAACTGCCGCCGTCGGTGCTCTACCTGGGCAACGCGCTGTGGCTGGGGCTGCCCGCCTCGATCTGGCTCTGCGGCGCGCTGTTCGCGATCGGCATCGTGGTGCTCGGCTACTTCCGGCAGGGGCGGTCGATCTACGCGATCGGCGGCAACGCGGACGCCGCCCGGGCCGCCGGTATCCGTACCGACCGGGTTGTCTTCATCGTGTTCATGGTGGCCGGGGTGCTGGCCGCGCTGGCCGGTCTGCTGATGACCGGGCGGCTCGGCTCGGTCGCCGCCGCCCAGGGACAGGGCATGATCTTCACCGTCTTCGCCGCCGCGGTGATCGGCGGGGTGAGCATGGACGGCGGCAAGGGCACCCTGTTCGGTGCGCTCTGCGGCGTGATCGTGCTCGGCCTGATCAACAACATCCTGACCCTGGCCGGTGTCTCCGCGCAGTGGATCCAGGCCATCTACGGCCTGATCATCCTGGTCGCGCTGCTGCTGGCCCGGCTCACCACCGGAAAAGCCCAGGACTGACCCATCCCGGGCCCGCCCTGGACCCGCCCTGAGCCGACCGGCGAGCCGGGTATCGAGCCGCGCCGGCAGGCCCAGGACCAGACCGACCGCCCGACCGCCGGCCCCGGCCCCGGTCCCGTCACCCGTACGGGACCGGGGCCGACGCCGTTCCCGCCCGACGACGCAGCACGGGACCCAGCCACCCCCCGCCGAGCAGGGAGAGGATCAGGATCGCCGTCGCCGCGAGCGTGATGCTCGCGCCGGCCGCGACGTCGTACGCGCTCGACACCAGCAGGCCGACCACCCCGCTGAGGCCGCCGAAGGCCATCGCCAGTCCGGTGACCACACCGACCCGGTCCGACCAGGCCCGGCCGGCGGCGGCCGGGGCGACCACCAGGGCCAGGGTCAGGATGGTGCCGACCACCGGCACCACCGCCACGATCACCAGCTCGATCCCCACCAGCAGCAGCAGGTCGACCAGCCAGGGTCGGTGACCGGCGGCGCGGGCACCGACCCGGTCGAAGCCGACGAAGAGCAGTGACCGGGCGCCCACCGCGGCCACCAGCCCAACCAGGACCAGCACGGCGGCGGTCACCAGCAGGTCACCGGTGGAGACGGTCAGAATCGATCCGACCAGGAACGACGACAGGTCCCGGCTGAAACCGTTCTGGGTGGCGACCAGGCCGACCCCGAGCGCGAACCCGGCGGCCAGAACAACACCGGTCGCCGTGGCGGCGTCCTGCCCCCGGGCCCGGCTCAGCGCGGCCACCCCGACCGCGACGAACAGTCCCGCGACCGCGCCGCCGAGATAGATGTTGACCCCGAGAATGCTCGCCGCGACCACACCCGGGAAGGTCGCGTGGCTCATCGCCATGGTGAAGAACGAGAGCCGGCGCAGCACCACCGGCACCCCGATCAGCCCGGCCAGCAGCCCGACCAGCACCGCCGCCACCAGGGCCCGGTGGAAGACGTCGTCCCACCAGCTCATCCCCGCCTCCCCGCCGCCATCCGTCGGGCCCGCAGCAGGCCGACCGGCAGCGCGAGCAGGTAGGCCGCGACCAGCGCCAGCACCACCGCCGACGCCGACGTCAGGCGCACCCCGAAATCGATCGACGCGGTCCAGCTCGCGACCAGGCCGAGCCAACCCGCCGCCACGGTGACGCCGGTGCCGATCACGGCCATGCCGAGCAACCGGTCGGTGAGCAGCCTCGCGGTGGCGGCCGGCACCAGCAGCAGGGCGACCACCAGCACGGTGCCGACCGCGCGGACCGCCGCGACCACGACCAGGGCGACGACGACGTTCAGCCACGCGTCGAGCGGACCGATCCGGTAGCCGGCGGCGGTCGCGCCGACCGGGTCGAAGGCTCGGAACACGAGCACCCGGGCGGTGACCGCGAGTACGGCCAGGACCACGACCGCGAGCAGCCCGGTCTGTACGAGTTGGGCTTCGCTGACCGTCAGCACCCGACCGAACAGGAACGAGGTCAGATCGGCGGTGTACGACGGCCGGCGGGAGACCAGGACGACGCCGACGGAGAACATCGCGGTCAGCATCACCGCGATGGCGGCGTCCTCGCTCAACCGACCGTGCCGGGTGAGCAGGCTCAGCGCGATCGCGGTCAGCAGACCGGCGACCAGCGCCCCGCCGAAGACGCCCTCCACCCCACCGGCGAGATAGCCGACCACCACGCCGGGAAAGACGGTGTGGGTGAGCGCGTCGGCGACAAACGAGAGCCGGCGGACGAAGACGAGCACGCTGACCGGACCGCACATCAGCGCCAGCAGGACGAGTTCGGCCAGCGCGCGAGCCATGAACGGCGTACCGAACGGCTCGACCAGGAGGTCGCGGATCACGGCCCCACCCGCGGGTGCCGGATCGGTTCCACCAGAAGGTGACAGGTCACGGCTCCACCAGCACCGTCGCGCCGCCGGACAGCTCGACCGCCTGGCTGCCGTACGTCCGGCGCAGCAGCTCGGCCGAGAGAGTCCGATCGACCGGGCCGAAGGCGCACTGGCGACCGTTGAGCAGGCAGACGGTGCCACACGCGTCCCGGGCGACGGCCAAATCGTGCGTGCTGACCACCAGCGCCGTCCCCTCGGTACGCAACTGGGCCATCACCCGCAGGATCTCCTCCTGGCTCGGCGCGTCGAGACCGTTGAACGGCTCGTCGAGCAGCAGCAGCCGGGGCTGCGCCGCGATCGCCCGGGCCAGCAACACCCGCTGCCGCTGCCCGCCGGAGAGCAGACCGAACCGGTCCCGCGCCCGGTCGGCCAGCCCGACCCGGGCCAGCGCCTCGGCGGCGATCCGCCGGTCGACGCGGCCGGGCGGGCGCAGCCAACCGGCGTGCCGGTACCGGCCCATCAGCACCACCTGCCCGGCCGAGACCGGGAAGTCCGCGTCCAGGCTGTCGACCTGCGGGACGTACGCGGCCTGCCCGCGCGCCCCGGCCGGCGAACGCCCCAGGACCGTCAACGACCCGCCGAGCACCTGCGCCAGCCCCAGCACCGACTTGATCAGGGTCGACTTACCGGCTCCGTTCGGCCCCACCAGGGCCAGCGCCTCGCCCGGCTCGACCCACAGGTCCAGGCCGGTGAGCACGGTCCGACCGGCGTAACCGACGCTGGCGTCGGCGAACCGCAGGACAGTGCCGGCCGCCGGTGCACCGGCGGCCGGCTCAGCCACCGAGCGCCTTCACGATCGTGTCGGTGTTGTGCTGCTCCGCGCCGATGTACGTGCCCTGGGGCGTTCCCTCGGCGCCGAGGCTGTCGCCGTACAGCGCGTCCTCGCCACCGACCACCCTGACACCGGCCTGCTGGCCGATCGCCTCGGCACTCTTCGGCGGCAGGGAACTCTCGCTGAAGACGGCCTTCGTGCCGGTCGCCCTGATCCTGGCGACCAGGTCGGCGAGCTGGGACGCGGAGAGTTCCGCCGAGGTGTCCAGGCTCGGGATGACCGAGCCGACGAATTGCAGGCCGTACCGGTCGACGTAATAACCGAAGGCGTCGTGGTTGGTCACCAACTTGCGCTGGTCGACCGGAAGGGCCGCGAATTTGCGTACGTTCTCCGCGTCCAACGCGTCGAGCTTCGCCGCATAACCCCGGAAATTCTCCTGGTACGTCGCAGCCCGCCCGGAATCGGCGGCGACAAGAGCCTTCTCGATGTTCTCGGCCATGATCCTGGCGTTTCTCGGATCGTGCCAGATGTGCGGGTCACCCTCGGCCGTCTCCTCGTCCTCCGGGTCGCCCTTCCGCACGGTCACGCCCTGGCTGGTGTCCACCACGACCCCCTCGAAGCCCGCCGACGCGATCGTGGCGTCCAGCCACCTCTCCAGCCCGACACCGTTCTTGACCAGCAGTGACGCGGAGCTGATGGCCAGGATGTCGGCCGGGCTCGGCTCGTACTCGTGCGGGTCGACGTTCGGCTTGACGAGTTGGGTCACCCGTACCCGGTCCCCACCGACGTTCCGTACGAAGTCGGCGACCTCGGGCGTGGTCGCGACCACCGCCAACGGTTGTCCGGACGACCGTCCCGCGTCCGCGCCACCGCTGTTTCCGGTGTTTCCGGCGTCCGGGGAGCCGCACGCGGACATCGCGTAGACGATCGCCGCCGCGACCGTCAGGTGCATCACCCGGGAAATTGACGCTCTCAACAATTCCTCCTCCGTAGTCGAACGGAGGGGACGCTAGCCCTCACCACTTTTTATCGTCTAATGGAGTCATTAGTACGCGAGCATGCGAGCACGCGGAAAGCGGGAACGGCGGACCGTGGACGGTGACAAACAGCGACGCCGCCGAGGGGAGTGAACTCCTCGCGGCAGCGTGCCGGTAGGTCGTACGGGTGTGACGAGGAAACCCCGGATCAGACCGGGGTCGGTGCCGAGGCGGGCTTGTCGGCGCTCTCCGAGTCGACCCGCTCCAGGTCGCGGTGGGCCCGGTACTGCTTGATCGAGTAGGCCAGCGCGCCGGCCCAGACCAGGTAGATGACCGCGTAGAAGGCGTACCGCACGTTGTCCGGGGCGTCGATCCAGTCGCTGCGCAGCAGCGAGCGGGTGTTGGTCAGGATGATGACCCCGCCGACCGCCGAGCCGAGGATCCGGGGCGGGATGTGCCGGACCAGCCAGGCCGCGATCGGGGCGGCGATGACGCCGCCGATCAGCAGCGCGGCCACCCAGCCGAAGTCGATGTTCTCGCTGCCGATGCCGACCAGGAAGCCGAGGCTGGCCGCGATGGCGACCAGGAACTCGCTGGTGTCGATCGAGCCGATCACCTTGCGTGGCTCCATCCGACCACTGGCCAGGATGGCTGGGGTGCCGACCGGGCCCCAGCCGCCTCCGCCGGTGGCGTCCACGAAGCCGGCGACCAGGCCGAGCGGGCCGAGGAAGCGCTTGCGCAGCGGCAGGCCGAGCCGGTCGCGGGGAATGCCGAA
This sequence comes from Micromonospora sp. NPDC050397, assembly GCF_044901685.1. NCBI lineage: Bacteria > Bacillati > Actinomycetota > Actinomycetes > Micromonosporales > Micromonosporaceae > Micromonospora > Micromonospora sp. NPDC050397. The sequence goes on along the minus strand of NZ_JBJDPS010000022.1, from coordinate 3,229 downwards.
GGCGGTGAAGCGGACCAGGATGTAGATGCCGAGCGCGAGCAGGATGAGTGCCATCACCGGCGCGGCGACCTCGGTGGAGAGACCGGAGAGAACGGTCGCGCCGGCAAACGCGCCGATCGCGCCCGGTACGCCGATCTTGGCGACCACCTTCCAGTCGACGTTGCCGAACTTCCAGTGCGAAGCCCCGGAGGCGAGCGTGGTGCCGATCTCGGCGAGGTGCACGGTGGCGGAGGCCGCCGCCGGATTGGTCCCGATGGCGAGCAGCAGGGTGGTGGAGGTGACGCCGTAGGCCATGCCCAGGCTGCCGTCCACCAGTTGGGCACCGAGGCCCACCAGGGCCAGGAGGAGGAGTTTACGCACAATGGTTCCTTTCCTGCGTGCAGTCGCCGGTGGTGACGCTTCGGGGGTTCCGGCGTGGAGGACAGGATTCGGAGCGATGTCGTTCCCTACTTAAGTGATAGGGATTGTGCGCTAATCGGAACGCGGGGTCAAGGGTGGTCCACCGGTTGGCCGGGCCGTCCGGCCAGACCGACCGAAGAGAGCGGTGAACACCGGTACGCCACCGGGAAGACGGCGCGAGAAGGCCAGGACTCGAACCGGGTACCACCGCTCGGACGGCACCCGCGAGACGGGCCGCTGTCCGCGTACCCGGAGATCTTTCAGATGGTGGTGGAACCCGGCGGCTACCGGGTGACCGTGCCCGCCGACGGCGTCGAGCTGAGATTCTGTAGCCGGACCTGGCCACGGGCGACCAGGCGCCGACCGGCGTCGGTGATCTCGACCTGCCAGAGCTGCTGGCTGCGGCCCCGATGCACCGGGGTCGCCACCGCGGTCAGCTCACCGTCGCGCACCGGGCGGAGAAAGTCGGTCTGGTTCGACACCCCGACGACCTGGCCCCGATCCCCCCACCAGAGGGCACCACCGATGCTGCCGGCGGACTCGACCACCGAGCTGTAGACCCCGCCGTGCTGGATCCCGAACGGCTGGTGCAACTCTGGCCGGCAGTCCCAGGTGAGCACCACCCGATCGGGGGTTGCCTCCGCCAGCCGCAGCCCCAGCAGACCCGCGAAGCCACCGGTCAGTTCGGGTAGTTCCACGGCTGCTCCTCCTCGACGGGTCTCGACCCCGGGCGGTGATCATCCGCCGGCCACCCTACCCGGCCGGTAAACCGGGTGGGGGCCACCGGCGGCGATGGGGGAGAATCCGTACGTGACCGATAGCAGCACCGTGACCGAGAGCAGCGCGCCTCCCGCCGGACCGACCGGAGCGGGATCGCTGATGGACGACCTGCAGTGGCGGGGCCTGATCCAGGACGCCACCGGCCTGGACGAACTGCGGGCGCAGTTCGCCGCCGGGCCGGTGACGTTCTATGTCGGCTTCGACCCGACCGCACCGAGCCTGCACGTCGGACACCTGATGCAGATCCTCACCGCGCGCCGGCTCCAGCTTGCCGGAAACCGGCCACTGCTGCTTGTGGGGGGAGCAACCGGACAGATCGGCGACCCGAAGGAGAGCGCGGAGCGGTCGCTGAACCCGCCGGAGGTCGTCGCCGGATGGGTGCGACGGATCCGGGAGCAGCTCTCGCCGTTCGTCAGCTACACCGGCGACCACGCGGCGCAACTGGTCAACAACCTGGACTGGACCGGCGAGATGTCGGTGGTGGAGTTCCTCCGCGACGTCGGGAAGCATTTCCCGGTCAACAAGATGCTGGCCCGGGAGGTCGTCCGGGCCCGGCTCGAGAGCGGGATCAGCTTCACCGAGTTCAGCTACCAGCTCCTCCAGTCACACGACTACTACGAGCTGCACCGCCGGTACGGCTGCCAGTTGCAGTTCGGTGGCTCCGACCAGTGGGGCAACATCACCGCCGGGGCGGACTACATCCGCCGACGCGGTGCGGGGCCGGTGCACGCGTTTGTCACCCCGCTCGTCACCAAGGCCGACGGCACGAAGTTCGGCAAGAGCGAGAGCGGCGCCGTCTGGCTCGACCCGGCGATGACCAGCCCGTACGCGTTCTACCAGTTCTGGATCAACGCGGATGACCGTGACGTCGACCGCTACCTGCGCTACTTCAGTTTCCGGTCGCGGGACGAGATCGAGGAGCTGGAACGGGCGACGGCCGAGCGTCCGGCGGCCCGGCAGGCCCAGCGGGCGCTGGCCGAGGAACTGACCACGCTGGTGCACGGGGAGGAGGAGACCCGCCAGGCGATCGCGGCGAGTCAGGCACTGTTCGGACGGGGATCGCTCGACGAACTCGCCCCGCAGACGCTGCGGGCCGCACTCGCCGAGGCCGGACTGGTACGCCTCACCGAGCTGCCGTCGGTGGCGGTGCTGCTCAAGGAGGCCGGGCTGGTGTCGAGCCTGAACGAGGCACGCCGAGCGATCACCGAGGGCGGCGCGTACGTGAACAACGAGCGGGTGTCGGATGTGGAGGCGACCGTGTCGCCGCAGGCGCTGCTGCACGGTCGGTACCTCGTACTGCGCCGGGGCAAGCGCACCTTCGCCGGTGTCGAGTTGGCCGGTTAGTCGCCAGCACCGATGTGACGGGGAACGCGTCCGGCGGATTTGACGATCAATCCGCCGGACGCGTAACTTTCTCTCTGCCCGCAGGGGAACGGACGGAAACGGTGCACACAACACCGCAAGGCCGGAACTGTGGGACAACCTCCAGGCTTCGCGACGGGTGACCGTCGGTCCGAGGCTGGCGGGCGGAGCGGCACGGATGATCCGCTGGTCGGGTCGATTTGGCGCCGCGCATCCGACCGGGTATGGTTGCAGGTCGGCAGGGAACCGGACGAGGTGCGGGTAAGACCGCAGACAGGACGGCCTGCGAATCCCTCTGGATCTTCTAAGGCGGATCACCCGCCGTGATCTTCCATGGGATTGGATATGACAAACCGGGAAATTCCGGTTTGACTCGGCGGAAACGACCGGGTAACGTAGTAAAAGCGCCGGGCGGGAACGCGGGGCGCGGAATATAGGGAATGAAGCCCCGGGTTGTGGGCCCCTTGGTTGGGGTTTGTGGTCTGGTGCGTGGTTGTTCTTTGAGAACTCAACAGGGTGCTTGATAAGCCAGTGCCAATTATGATTTTTACCCCGGGCCGGCTGATCGCTTCTTTGGAGTGGTTGGTTTGGCTTGGATTCCTTTGGCAACTTTTTGTTGTCGGGATTGGTTTTCCAAGTTTTTGTTGGAGAGTTTGATCCTGGCTCAGGACGAACGCTGGCGGCGTGC
>NZ_JBJDPS010000021.1:0-96471 GCF_044901685.1 Micromonospora sp. NPDC050397 | reverse complement strand
TCGGCTGGGACACCCCAGCCGAGCGCCTCGCTAAACTCCTAACCGTCACCGACTAACCACCGTGTTGCAACGACCCCTGGAATCCGCCGCGTTAACAAGGGGCCCTTCCTTACACCCGGCGGGCGCGGTAGGCGGTGGTCCGGTACGGCAGTTCGAAGCTCTCCAGCCCGGCCAGGTCGGGATGGTTGGTGGCGAGGTCGCGTACGGCCGACTCCAGCTCGCGCCGACGCTGCGGTGACGCGGTCAGATAGTAGGAACGGGTGCCGACCAGCCCGACCAGGGTGTCGGCGGTGTGACGGGTGGCGTGGGTGAACTCGGCCCGCTCCAGCGGCTCGAACCATTCACCGAAGGAGGTCAGGTCCGGGGCGGTGTCGACGCTGGACCGCCCGGCGAAGTTGGCGAGCAGGCGGCTCAGCTCGGCCACCCACGGCACCGACTCGTCCCGGCTGTTCCAGATCGGGGCGAAGCGCCCGCCCGGACGCAGCACCCGGGCCACCTCGGCGTGCGCGCGCTCGCGATCGAACCAGTGGTACGCCTGGCCGGTCATGACCACGTCGGCGACGCCGTCCGGCAGTGGCATCGACTCGGCGCTCCCGGCCAACGCCGTCGTGCCCGGCGTGGCGAGGTCGAGCTGGGCCCGCATGCCGGGGTCCGGCTCGACCGGTACGACCCGGTGCCCGAGCCCGAGCAGTTGCCGGGTCAGGATGCCGGTGCCGGCGGCGAGGTCGACCGCCTCGACCGGCGCGGGTGCGTCGACCGCCCAGGTGAGCGCGGTCAACGGATAGGCCGGACGGAACCGGTCGTAGGTCGCCGCGGCGGTCCCGAACGAGAGTGCCTGTTCAAGATCTGCCATGCCGCTCATGCTAGCCATCCGGGCCTTCGCGAGTCGTTCGACGCCATCGGGGTCAGGTGATGCCACCGGGGTCTTTTCCGGGTTGTCCGATGCCATGGGGGGTCTTCCCGGGGTTATCCGATGTCCGGGCCTGAAGCACTTGAGTAGGCTCGGGGAACTCTGCCGAACCACTGTCCTGAGGAAGCCTGCCGTGACCGAGCACATCCCCGCCCCCGCCGACCCCGTGGACGACCTTCCGGAGCAGATGCGGGTACGACGGGAGAAGCGGGACCGCCTGCTCGCCGACGGCGTCGAGCCGTACCCGGTCGGATACCCGCGTACCGCGAACCTGGCCGAGGTCCGCGCCCGGTATGTCGACCTCGCCACCGACACCGCGTCCGGCGACACCGTCGCGGTGACCGGTCGGGTGATCTTCGTACGGAACAGCGGCAAGCTCTGCTTCGCCACCCTGCGTGACGGTGACGGCACCGAGATCCAGGCGATGATCTCCTTGGACAAGGTCGGTGCCGAGCGGCTGGACGAGTGGAAGCGCCAGGTCGATCTCGGTGACCACATCGGGGTCACCGGCGAGGTGATCACCAGCCGGCGCGGTGAGCTCTCCGTCCTGGCGGACTCCTGGACGATCACCGCGAAGGCGCTGCGGCCGTTGCCGGTGGCGCACAAGCCGCTGAGCGAGGAGGCGCGGGTCCGGCAGCGTTATGTCGACCTGATCGTCCGGCCGCAGGCGCGGGAGACCGTACGCACCCGGGCCACCGCCGTACGGAGTCTGCGCGATTCTCTGCACGCGCGCAGTTTCGTCGAGGTGGAAACCCCGATGCTCCAGTTGCTGCACGGTGGGGCTACCGCCCGGCCATTCGTGACGCACAGCAATGCACTGGACACCGATCTGTACCTACGAATCGCCCCGGAGCTTTATCTCAAGCGCGCCGTGGTCGGCGGGATCGACCGGGTCTTCGAGATCAACCGCAACTTCCGTAATGAGGGCATCGACTCGTCGCACTCACCGGAGTTCGCGATGCTCGAGATGTACGAGGCATACGGCAACTACGACACTATGGCCAAGCTCACCCGGGAACTGGTGCAGGAGGCGGCGTACGCGGTGAGTGGCTCGCACGTCGTGACGCACGCCGACGGTGCCGAGTTGGACCTGAGCGGCGAGTGGCGCTCGACCACTCTCTTCGGCTCGATTTCGGAGGCGCTCGGCGAGGAGGTGACCGTCGCGACCGATCGTGGCCAGCTCGTGCGGTACGCGGAAAAGGTGGGCCTTGGGGTCGATCCCAAGTGGGGGCCGGGCAAGCTCGCCGAGGAACTCTTCGAGGAGTTGGTGGTTCCCGGCCTGCGCGAGCCGACGTTCGTACGGGACTACCCGGAGGAGACCAGTCCGCTCGTCCGCGCCCACCGTGACCAGCCAGGACTCACCGAAAAATGGGACCTGTACGTCCTCGGATTCGAACTCGGCACCGGCTACTCCGAACTAGTGGACCCGGTGGTGCAGCGGGCCAGGCTGATCGCCCAGGCGCAACTGGCAGCCAAGGGCGACGATGAGGCAATGCGGCTGGACGAGGACTTCCTCCGCGCGTTGGAGTACGGAATGCCGCCCTCGGGGGGCGTCGGAATGGGAATCGACCGGCTCCTGATGACCCTCACCGGCCTCGGAATTCGGGAAACCATCCTGTTCCCCTTGATCCGCGCGGAGTAGTCGCGTAAGTCGGTTGAGTAATTTCCGGGTCCTATTGACGCAACGAGCGCGTAACGGGCTATTGTGCTCTTGTTTGCGGAACACCCTGCTCGAGAGGATTACGGCACGTGGCCAAGCAGATCATTCACAAGCTTGTCGATGACCTTGACGGCGGCGACGCGGAAGAGACCGTCAAGTTCTCGCTCGACGGCGTTCAGTACGAGATCGACCTGTCGAAGAAGAACGCAGGCAAATTGCGGGACCTTTTCAGCCCGTACGTCGCGGCCGGCTCGAAGGTCGGTCGGGGCGGTGTGGTCGTCGGTGGCCGGGCCGCTCGCGGGCGCGGTGGCGCCACCGCCGACCGGGAGCAGAACAAGGCGATCCGGGCCTGGGCCAAGAAGGAGGGCCGGGACATCTCCGACCGTGGGCGCATCCCCCAGGAGATCGTGGACGAGTACCACGCCAAGGCTGGCCGCTGAGTCGTGTTGATCGACCGGCCGCTGCGCCGGGTCCGGAGCGGATTTGACGCTTCTGGCCCGGCGCTGGTTTTTTGTGTCGCTGCGTCTGGTTTGGCTGTTCGATGTCTGGTTCGGGGCTGACCGTGCCCGGTTCGGGGCTGACCATGCGGGGGTGGGGCTTCAGGGGTGCTGCCGTGGGGTGGTGCTCGCCGTGGGTGTCGTGGGTGCTGCTCGCTCTGGCGGGCGTGAGTGGTGGGTGGAAGATCCGTTGGGTGAGGTGGGAACGAATCGGGCAGGTCGGGCGTTGTCCACAACCAGTGGAAGAGTTATCCACAAGCTGTGGATGAACTCGGGACTGCCTGTGGACGTCGGACTGCCCGGCTGGATTTCGCTCTACGCGTAGAGCCGAGGGCCGGGGAACATGCTCTGAGCGCGGGCAGTTGGGAAAAAACGTCGCGGACGTGGCGCATTCCAGCAACACACGACCTCAAGAGAGTCGGTTCGCGGCGATAGAGTGATGGCACGGGTGTCACCTGGACGCCCGGGCGCTGGCCCCGCCAAGATCAATGGCGCACGGCACGTGAGGAGCACGAGGGCATGTTCGAGCGGTTCACCGACCGAGCGCGGCGGGTTGTCGTCCTGGCTCAAGAAGAAGCCCGGATGCTCAACCACAACTACATCGGTACGGAACACATCCTGTTGGGTCTCATCCACGAGGGCGAAGGCGTCGCCGCCAAGGCTCTGGAGAGCCTGGGCATCTCCCTGGAGGGCGTCCGCCAGCAGGTCGAGGAAATCATCGGCCAGGGTCAGCAGGCGCCGAGTGGGCACATCCCGTTCACGCCGCGGGCCAAGAAGGTGCTGGAGCTGTCGCTGCGCGAGGCGCTGCAGCTCGGCCACAACTACATCGGTACGGAGCACATCCTGCTCGGGCTGATCCGTGAGGGTGAGGGCGTCGCCGCCCAGGTGCTGGTCAAGCTCGGCGCCGACCTCAACCGGGTCCGCCAGCAGGTGATCCAGCTCCTCTCCGGCTACCAGGGCAAGGAACCGGCCGCCGCCGGAGCCGCGCCGGGTGAGGCCGCGCCGTCGACCAGCCTCGTGCTGGACCAGTTCGGCCGGAACCTGACCCAGGCCGCCCGGGAGGGCAAGCTCGACCCGGTCATCGGGCGCGAGAAGGAAATCGAGCGGGTGATGCAGGTGCTCTCCCGCCGTACCAAGAACAACCCCGTCCTGATCGGCGAGCCCGGGGTCGGCAAGACCGCGGTCGTCGAGGGGCTGTCCCAGCGGATCATCAAGGGCGAGGTCCCGGAGACGCTCAAGGACAAGCAGCTCTACACGCTTGACCTGGGTGCCCTGGTGGCTGGCTCGCGCTACCGCGGTGACTTCGAGGAGCGCCTGAAGAAGGTGCTGAAGGAGATCCGCACCCGCGGGGACATCATCCTGTTCATTGACGAGATCCACACCCTGGTCGGCGCGGGCGCCGCCGAGGGCGCGATCGACGCGGCGAGCATCCTCAAGCCGATGCTGGCCCGTGGCGAGCTGCAGACCATCGGCGCGACCACGCTCGACGAGTACCGCAAGCACCTGGAGAAGGACGCCGCGCTCGAGCGCCGGTTCCAGCCGATCCAGGTGGGTGAGCCGTCGCTCGCCCACACCATCGAGATCCTCAAGGGTCTGCGGGACCGGTACGAGGCCCACCACCGGGTGAGCATCACCGACGCCGCGCTGGTCGCCGCAGCGACGCTGGCCGACCGGTACATCTCGGACCGCTTCCTGCCGGACAAGGCGATCGACCTGATCGACGAGGCCGGTGCCCGGATGCGCATCCGCCGGATGACCGCGCCGCCAGACCTGCGCGACTTCGACGAGCGGATCGCCCAGGTGCGTCGGGACAAGGAATCCGCCATCGACGCGCAGGACTTCGAGCGGGCGGCGCAGCTCCGGGACAAGGAGAAGCAGCTGCTCGGCCAGAAGGCCCAGCGGGAGAAGGAGTGGAAGGCCGGCGACCTCGACGTCGTGTCCGAGGTCGACGACGAGCAGATCGCCGAGGTGCTGGCGAACTGGACCGGTATCCCGGTCTACAAGCTCACCGAGGAGGAGACCTCCCGGCTGCTCCGCATGGAGGACGAGCTGCACAAGCGGGTCGTCGGCCAGGAGGACGCGGTCAAGGCGGTGTCCAAGGCGATCCGGCGGACCCGGGCCGGTCTGAAGGACCCGAAGCGGCCCTCCGGCTCGTTCATCTTCGCCGGCCCGTCGGGTGTGGGTAAGACCGAGCTGTCCAAGGCGCTCGCCGAGTTCCTCTTCGGCAGCGAGGACGCCCTCATCCAGCTGGACATGTCCGAGTTCCACGACCGTTACACGGTGTCCCGGCTCGTCGGTGCGCCTCCCGGATACGTCGGTTACGACGAGGGTGGCCAGCTGACCGAGAAGGTGCGTCGGCGGCCGTTCTCGGTGGTGCTCTTCGACGAGATCGAGAAGGCCCACCCGGACGTGTTCAACACCCTCCTGCAGATCCTGGAGGACGGTCGGCTCACCGACGGTCAGGGCCGGATCGTGGACTTCAAGAACACGGTCATCATCCTGACCACCAACCTGGGTACGCGGGATGTCGCCAAGGCGGTGTCGCTCGGCTTCCAGGCCTCCGAGGATTCCGACTCGAACTACGAGCGGATGAAGCAGAAGGTCAACGACGAGCTGAAGCAGCACTTCCGTCCGGAGTTCCTCAACCGGATCGACGACACGATCGTGTTCCACCAGCTCAACCAGAACGAGATCCTGCACATCGTCGACATCATGATCCAGCGGATCGAGACCCAGCTCCGCAACAAGGACATGGGGTTGGAGCTGACCGACAACGCCAAGAAGTACCTGGCGAAGAAGGGCTTCGACCCGGTGCTGGGCGCCCGGCCGCTGCGTCGGACGATCCAGCGCGACATCGAGGACAACCTGTCCGAGCGGATCCTGTTCAACGAGCTGACCCCCGGTCAGATCGTGGTGGTGGACTGCGAGGGTGACCCGGAGAACATCGACAAGTCCAAGCTGGTGTTCCGTGGCGCGGACAAGCCGGTGCCGGTGCCCGACGCGGTGCCCGCCGACCTCGGCAACACGGCCGCGGCAGGAGCCGACGAGTAACAGCAGGCACGAACAACAAGCGGCCCCGGTCGGGATCCCCCGACCGGGGCCGCCCCCTTCCCCACCCAACCCCCCACCCCCTCCTCCCCCCTCCCCCACCCCGTTCGCGATCTAGGGCAAATCCGCGTGATTGCAGATCAACTAGCGTTGATCTGCCCCTAGATCGACGGGGCGGAGGGGCGAGGGGGAGGGGGAGGGGGGTGGGGTGTCGCCGGGGAGGGTGTAGGTGGTGTGGGAGTGGTGGTTTACCAGGCCGTCCTCGACCAGGGTGGCGAGTGCGCGGGCGCGCTGTACGTCGTCGGACCAGACCAGGTCCAGTCGGTCCCGGGAGACCGGGCCGGCGGTCTCCCGCAGTACGGCCAGCAGCAGACCGCGTACCTGCCGGTCGGTGCCGGCGTAGCGCTGGGGGCGACGGGTCGGCCCGGCCGGCGCCGGTTCACCCGAGGCTAGCCAGGCGCACCGGTCGGAGAGTGGACAGTCCGTACAGCGGGGTGCGCGGGCGGTGCAGACCAACGCGCCCAACTCCATGAAGGCGGCGCTGGCCCGGGCCGCCACGGCGGGCTCCACCGGCAGCAGTTCCTCGGTCGCGACCAGGTCGGCCGGACGGGTGGTCGGTCCCGCGTCGGCGGCTCCGGCGACCGCGCGGGCGACGAGTCTGCGTACGTTCGTGTCCACCACCGGGTGCCGCTGCCCGTACGCGAACGCGAGCACCGCGCGCGCCGTGTAGTCGCCGATTCCGGGCAACGCGAGCAGCGCGTGCAGATCTGCGGGCACCTCGCCACCGTGCCGTTCCACCAGTGCAGACGCGCAGTCGTGCAACCGCAGCGCCCGGCGGGGGTAGCCCAACCGGCCCCACATCCGGATCGCCTCCGCCGCCGGATCGGCGGCGAGTTCGGCTGGCCCGGGCCACCGGGTCAGCCACGCCTGCCAGGCGGGTAGTACGCGTACCACCGGGGTCTGCTGGAGCATGACCTCGCTGACCAGCACCGGCCAGGCGCCGATCCCCGGCTCGCGCCACGGCAGGTCGCGCGCGTTCTCGTCGTACCACCGGACGGCCACGGTGGCGAGCGTTGGTTCGGACATCGCGCCCGATCCTGTCACGACCACGGCCCACGCCGGAGTTGGCCCGCGATGTCGGGCGCTGTTGGCTTGGCGCGGCGCCCGGGGCGGGGGCCAGCACGGGTTTACCGGAGGACTCGGGCGGGCGTCCCGAGAGGTGGACCGGTACGCCGGGCCGGGGCGGTACAGGGGCGCTGATCGGGCAGAATGCGCGGATGAGCCAGCTCGCGATCACCGTCATCGGTCCCGACCGCCCCGGCATCGTGGCCGACGTGGCGGAGGTGCTGGCCCGTCTCGGCGCCAACCTGACCGATTCGACCATGACCCGGTTACGGGGCCACTTCGCGATGACCCTGATCTGCGTCGGGCCGGGCGCCGACGAGGTGGAGGCCGCGCTGCACCCGCTGAGCGCGGACGGCCAACTGCTGACCAACGTACGGGCGTTGCGGGCTGACGGGGAGCAGCCTCCGGCGGGCGACCCGTACGTGCTGGCGGTGCACGGCGCGGACCGGCTCGGCATCGTGGCCACCGTGACCCGGGTGCTGGCGGAGTACGGGGGCAACGTCACCGACCTGACCACCCGACTCAGCGGAGCGCTCTACCTGATCGTGGCCGAGGTGGACCTGCCGCCGGAGAGTGCCGGCCCGCTCACCGCGCGGTTGACCGAGGTGGCCGCCGGGCTGGACGTCGGGTTGACCCTGCGGCGAGCCGATTCGGACCTGTTGTGACCCCCGCCGAAGACGCCGGCCGGGAGGTGGATGTCGCCGGCCTGGGCGACGGTGCCGGCCGGGAGACGGAGATTGTTGGTGCGGGCCGGGAGTTCGAGGTTGTCGGCCTGGGGGACTGGGATCTGGCCGTGCTCGGCACCGGGGGGCGGGTACGCCCGGTGCTCACCGCGCCCGCCGCGCCGCTCGGCCGCGCCGGCGCCGAGGTCGACCCGACCGCCGACGAGGTGGTACGGCTCGCCGCCGACCTGGTTGTGACGATGCGGGCGTCGCCCGGTTGCGTGGGTCTCGCGGCTCCGCAGATAGGTGTCGGAGCGCGGGTCTTCGCGGTGGACGTGACCGGCCACCCGAAGGCGCTGACCGTGCACGGCACCTTCGTGCTCTGCAACGCCACGATTGTCGAGGCGACCCGGTGGCGGCCCGGACGGGAGGGCTGCATGTCGGTGCCGGATCTGACCGGCGACGTGAAACGGGCTAGCCGGCTCGTGGTGACCGGTCAGTTGCCCGGCACCGGACAGGCCGTACGGCTGGTTGCCGACGGCTTCGAGGCGCGGGCGCTGCAACACGAGATCGACCACTGCGCCGGGCTGATCTTTCTCGACCGGGTGGCCGGCGCGCACGCGGTCTACCAACGCAAGGTTTACCTGTGACATCTGCCGGATCCGCTTACCTGGTAGGGGATCGCGGGCGGGGGAGTACGGATTCCGTGGCCGCCAACCCCGGCGCGTCGCGGGAGTACGCAGAGCCCGTCCCGATACGGTGAGGGCATCATGCGTTTGACGGTTGGCCCCCTGTCACCCGCCGTCTACTGGCGGCGTCGAGCCGTCGTGCTCGGTGCGGGTTTGCTCTTCCTGATCGTCGTGCTCTTCTCGTGCAATCAACCCGGCAAGTCCGGTCCGAACGGCGCGAAGAGCACACCGCCACCGACGTCGAGTCCGACGCCCGCGTCGACCCCCACCGGTCCGTTGCTCATCCCGGAGACCGGCGCGCCGTCGGTTCCCGAGGGGAGCGACGGTGGTGACCCGGGAGCAGCCGACCCCGGTGCCGCCGACCCGACCGGAGCGCCGGCCGGCGACCCACCGGTGGGTACGGTGCCGGAAGTGCCGCCGCCCGCGCCCGGCTCGTGCACGGACGAGGAGATCTCGGTGGTGCCGGTGCCGTTGGCGAAGTCCATCCGGACGGGCGGCACGGTCGGGCTGAAGCTGGTGATCAAGAACATCTCCAACCGCACCTGTAGTCGTGACCTCGGTGCCGACCTCCAGGAGGTCTTCATCAAGAGCGGTGCCGAGAAGATCTGGTCTTCCGACACCTGCGGGGTGAAGGGCAAAGAGATGGTCTCGCTGGTGCCGGGGGTGGAGCACACCTACCAGGCGGACTGGAACGGCAACCGGGACACCAAGTGCAACGGCTTGCTGGCCGACGGCCCGGACACGGCACCCGGCGAGTACCAGATCTTCGCCCGACTCGGCACCAAGCACAGCGACCCGGTGGCGTTCACCATCACCGACTGAGTCGCCGCCTCCGGCGCCGCGCAGCGTACGCGGGCGGCGCCGGGGCGGGTCAGGTCAGACGTAACGTTCGAGGATGGACGCCTCGGCGAGCCGGGAGAGTCCCTCACGTACGCCACGGGCGCGCGCGTCGCCGACACCGTCGACCGCCTGGAGGTCTTCGACCGTGGCGCCGAGCAGTTGTTGCAGGCTGCCGAAGTGACCGACCAGACGGTCCACCACCGTACCGGGGAGCCGGGGCACCTTGGCCAGCAGCCGGAAGCCGCGTGGGCTGACCGCCGCGTCCAGGGCGTCCGAGGCGCCCGGGTAGCCGATCGCCTTCGCCACGGCCACCAGGTCGATCAGCTCGGTCGCGGTGAGCAGGTCGAGTTCGACCAGTGCCTCGTCCAGGGTGCGCGCCTTGCGCCCGCTGGGCAGGTAGTCGCGGATCACCAGGGTCCGGTCGGCGTCGACGCCGGCCATCAGCTCGTCGAGTTGCAGGGCGAGCAGCCGGCCGTCGGTGCCGAGTTCCACCACGTAGCCGGCGATCTCGTCGGCGATCCGGCGGACCATCTCCAGCCGCTGGACCACGGCGACCGCGTCCCGCACGGTGACCAGGTCCTCGATCTCCAACGCGGAGAGCGTGCCGGAGACCTCGTCCAGTCGTAGCTTGTAGCGTTCGAGCGTGGCGAGTGCCTGGTTGGCCCGGGAGAGGATCGCGGCCGAGTCGTCCAGTACGTGTCGCTGGCCGTTGACGTAGAGGCTGATGATCCGCATCGACTGGCTCACCGAGATGACCGGGTAGCCGGTCTGCCGGGCGACCCGCTCGGCGGTGCGGTGTCGGGTGCCGGACTCCTCGGTCGGGATCGACGGATCGGGCATCAGGTGCACCGCCGCCCGGACGATCCGGGTGCCGTCGCTGGAGAGCACCACCGCACCGTCCATCTTGCACAGTTCGCGGACCCGGGTGGCGGAGAACTCGACGTCGAGCGGGAAGCCGCCGGTGCAGAGTGTCTCGACCACCTTGTCGTAGCCGAGCACGATCAGCGCGCCGGTACGGCCGCGCAGGATGCGCTCCAGCCCGTCGCGGAGCGCGGTGCCGGGCGCCATCAACGCCAGATTGGCGCGCAGCGGATCGCCGGTGGATCCGGGAACGTTCACGATCACCCCCGCGCTGACGGTACGCGCCAGCGAGCCCACGGCGATGCCGCGGACAGGGGCACTCGCGCCAGCGCTTCTGCTCGCGTCGCGGTCGGTCGGCACCCGGACAGTCTACGGATCGGCATGCACTCGGTGCTGCCGCGGTTACTGTGATGTGCCACTTCGTCCGTTCCCTCCGCCGCGATCGGGGCCGGCGTCGTGATGACGCCCACCATCCAGGTGTCTGTCACTTTCGTCCGTACGGGAGATCTCTGGGACTTTCCGGTCACTCGGCCGAGACGCGCGCGGCCTGTTGCAGGGCCGATCGTACGTCGGTCACTTCCCATACCCGCATGTTCTCCTGGCTGACCCCGGTCGATTCGGGGCCGCAACCCTGCGGCACGAGGGCAAAACGGAAACCCAGCCGGGCCGCCTCGGCCAGCCGGCGAGGCACCGCACCGACCCGGCGCACCTCGCCGGTCAGACCCACCTCGCCGATGGCCACCAGGTTCGGGGCGATGGCGAGGTTGAGCCCGCCGGAGGCGACGGCGAGCGCGACCGCCAGGTCGGCCGCCGGCTCCACCACCCGGATGCCACCCACGGTGGCGGCGAAGACCTCCCGGTCGTGCAGGGTGAGCCGTTCGGTCCGCCGTTGCAGCACGGCCAGCACCATGGCCAGCCGGGCCGAGTCGAGACCGGAGACGGTGCGCCGGGGCGAGCCGGCGACGGTGGCCCCGATCAGCGCCTGGACCTCGGTGAGCAGGGCCCGGCGTCCCTCCATGGCCACCGTCACGCAGGTCCCCGGAACGGGCTCGGTGTAGCGGGTGAGGAAGAGCCCGGACGGGTCGGCCAGGCTGCTGATCCCGCCCTCGTGCATCTCGAAGCAGCCGACCTCGTCCGCGGCACCGAAGCGGTTCTTCACCCCGCGCACCATCCGCAGCGAGGAGTGTTTGTCCCCCTCGAAGTGCAGCACCACGTCGACCAGGTGCTCCAGCACCCTGGGCCCGGCCACCTGGCCGTCCTTGGTGACGTGGCCGACCAGCACGGTGGCGATGCCGCGTTCCTTCGCGACCGAGACCAGCGCGGCGGTCACCGCCCGGACCTGGGTCACCCCGCCGGGCACGCCGTCACTGGCCTGGGTGGCGATGGTCTGCACCGAGTCGAGCACGAGCAGGCCGGGCTTGACCGCGTCCAGGTGGCCGAGCACCGCGCCGAGGTCGTTCTCCGCCGCGAGGTAGAGCCGCTCGTGCAGGGTGCCCATCCGCTCGGCCCGTAGCCGTACCTGGCTGACCGACTCCTCGCCGCTGACCACCAGGGAGGGGGTCCCGGCCACCGCCGCCCACTGCTGGGCCACGTCGAGCAGGAGGGTCGACTTGCCCACGCCGGGCTCACCGGCGAGCAGCACCACCGCACCGGGCACGAGGCCGCCGCCCAGCACCCGGTCCAACTCGCCGATGCCGGTCGGTCTGGCCTTCGCCGGGGCGGCACTGATCGTCGCGATCGGCCGGGCGGGCTCGCCCGGGACCCGGGAACTGACCACCCGCCCGGCCACCGTGGGGCCGCTGACCGTGGTCTCGATCACGGCGCCCCACTCGCCGCACTCCGGGCACCGCCCCACCCACTTGGGCGGCTGGTGTCCGCAGGCGTCGCACTGGTAGGTGGGCCGGGGTTCGCGAGCCGCGGCTCGGGAGCGGGTGGGGGTGGCGCGCGGAGCGGGGGGCGGGGTCACCCCGCGACGTTAGCCAATCCGTACGACGAATCGGGCCGGTCGTGGCAACTGCCACGCCGGCCCGTTCGACGATCCGGTCCCGGGAGGGAAACCCCCGCCCGTACGGTCAGCCGCCGTGTCCCTCACCCTCGGGCACGATCGGGGTGGCCACCGGGGCAGGGGTCAGCGGGATCGCGACCGGGGCGGCGGTCTCGATCCGCTGGCCGCCGAAGTCGAAGACGAGCTGCACCGACTGGCCGGGCTTCAGGTCGCTGCTGAGTCCGGCCAGTTGCAGGAAGCTGCCGCTGGTCGGGTTGAGCACGACAAACTCGTGGGCCGGGATCTCGATCCGGGCCGGCTGGTCGACCGGGGCGGCGCTGCTCGCGCTCGGGCTCGGCGACCCGGAGCCGGACGGGTTCGCGCTGCCCGAGGGGTCGGCGCTGCCCGACGGGTTCGCGCTGCCGGACGGGTCGGCGCTGCCGGACGGGTTCGCGCTGCCGGCGGCCGACGGCGAGGCGCTCGACGGGTTCGGCTGCGGGCTCGGCGCCAGCTTGCCGCCGAGCACCACGGCCCGGGCGCTGGTGGTGGTGACCGTGAGGGTCACCGGGTTCGCCGAGTCGTTGTAGATGGAGACCTCGAGCGGCGCGTCGGACCCGGCCGGGTAGCCCTTGGTGTCCTTGTAGACAACCGCGAGGTTGCGGAGCTTGAAGGCGTTGTCCCCCGTCTGGGTGTTGATCCCGGAGACGGTGGGTCGCATGGCGGCGGTTTCCGCGATCTGGCCCGTCCCGCACCCGGAGAGCAGCAGGGCGGTAGCGGTCGCCGCGCCGCCCAGCAGCAGCGCGGCCCGCCGGGGTCGCCTGATCGAGCGCGTCACGTCGGTCCTCCTCGTTGCGATCCACGCCCGGCTGGCACCGGGCGCGGTGGCCATACCCGCGCAGACCGGCCTCCAGGGTAGTTGGGGGTGGTCGGTCGCCGTACGGCGACCCGGACAACCGGTCGGCACCGAGCTGGCCAGCGGCGACCCGCTCACACCACCCGTCCGCTGGCGACCAGGAGCACCACGTCGATCACGGCCACCACCATCACCGCCCGGAACACACCCACCGCCCGGTCACCCCGGCGGTTCGCCGTGCGGCTGGCGTACCAGCCGAGCGGCAGGACCACGGCGGCGGCGGCGATGGCGACGAGCCCGGCCCACGACGGTGCCCCGGACGGACCGAAGACGAGCATCGCGGTGGCCGCGAGCAGCAGGCCGGCGGCGGCCACCCGGGACGCGGTTGGACCGATCCGGTGCGGCAGCCCGCGCACGCCGGTACGGGCGTCGTCGTCCAGGTCCGGCAGCACGTTGGCGAAGTGCGCGCCGGCACCGAGCAGCGCCCCGGCCGCGACCAGCCACCCGGGCGGGGTCGGCGTGCCGGGCAGGGCGAGTACGACAAACGCCGGCAGCGTGCCGAAGGAGACCGCGTACGGCAGCACGGAGGCCGGGGTGAACTTCAGCGGCCAGTTGTAGAGCAGCGCGCTGACCAGCGCCAGCCCGATCGCGACCGGCGCCGCCGGGGTGAGCGGCAGGGCCGGCAGCGGGGTGGCGAGCGCCGCCACGATCCCGCAGAGCAGCACCAGACGCCGGCTGAGTTCGCCGGTCGCGAGGGGCTTGTCCGTCCGCCCCACGGCGGCGTCCCGGTCGGCGTCGAGCCGGTCGTTGAGCCAGCCCACGGCGAGCTGGCTCGCCAACACGCTCGCGGCGACCGCCACGATGCCCGACGGCCGGTGTCCGACCCCCCAGGCGAGCAGTGCCGCGACCGCCGTCACCGCCGCCGCCGGCTCGGGGTGACTCGCCCGGACCAGCCCTAACACCATTCGCGACATAGAGGAAGTCTGTTTGTTACCGGCGAGTCGTGCCAGGCTCGAAGCCATGGCGGGTGAGGATCCCGAGGTGGGCGACGTCCGGACGGCGCGTGCCCGGACCCCGGTCCGGCCGCGCAACGATCCACGGCAGTACGACGACCTGGCCGACGAGTGGTGGCGGCCGGAGGGCGTCTTCGCCATGCTGCACTGGCTGGCCGCCGCGCGGGCCCGGATGGTGCCGGCCGCGACCCGCCCCGGGGCGGTGCTGGTCGACGTCGGATGCGGCGCCGGCCTGCTCGCCCCGCACCTGGCGGGCCTCGGCTACCGGCACGTCGGGGTGGATTTGACCCGGTCGGCGCTCGCCCAGGCGGCGGCGCACGGGGTGGGCGCGGTGAACGGCGACGCCGCCGCGCTGCCGTTGGCGGACCGCTGTGCCGACGTGGTCGCCGCTGGTGAGCTGCTGGAACACGTACCGGACTGGCGGGCGGCGGTGGCCGAGGCGTGCCGGGTGCTCCGGCCCGGCGGGACGTTGGTGCTGGACACGCTCAACGACACGGCGTTGAGCCGGCTGGTGGCGGTACGACTGGCCGAGCGGGTGCGCGGCGTACCCCGGGGCATCCACGACCCGAGGTTGTTCGTCGACCCCCGGGCGCTGGTGGTCGAGTGCGCCCGGCACGGCGTGACGCTGCGGGTGCGCGGGATCCGTCCGGCCGTACCGGGGTTGCTGCGTTGGCTCGCCGCCCAGGCCGGTGCCGGCGGCAGGACTTCCGGGACGGCCGGTCGCGGGTGGAAAACACCCCGGATCGTGCCGACCCGGTCGACGGCGGTGCTCTACCAGGGCCTCGGGGTGAAGCACGCAACCAGGGCCGTGGGGTGAAGCAGGGGTAGCTCGACGGCAGGGCCGGTACAGGGCCAGTGTGCAGGAGGGGGCAGGAATGTCGGTGGACGCGCTCGGAGCGGTACGCCGGTTGACGCCACGGTTGGCCGCACGGGCCGCCGAGCACGACCGCGAGGGCACCTTTCCCGTTGAAGACTTCATGGACCTCCGGGACGCCGGCCTGTTCGGGCTGATGGTGCCGGCGACGCTGGGCGGGATGGGCGCCCGGTTCGCCGAGTACGCCGCCGTCGCCACCGAGCTGGGTCGGGGTAACGGGGCGACCGCGCTGGTGTTCAACATGCACGCCTCGGTGACCGGCGCGCTCGGTGCGGTGACGGAGGAACTGGCCGAGGCGCTCGGTGTGCCGGACGAGGCGCTCGCCGCGCGGGACCGGCTGCTCGCCGAGGCGGCGGCCGGTGCCTGGTACGGCGTCGCGATGAGCGAACGGGGCGCCGGGGCCCGGCTGTCCCAGCTCTCCACCGTGTACGAGCAGGTCGACGGCGGCTTCCACATCAAGGGCGCGAAGACCTTCTGCTCGGGCGCCGGGCACGCGGACGCGTACCTGGTGGCCGCCCGGAGCGTGGCCGACCAGTCCATGGTGTCGCAGTTCCTGGTGCCGGCCTCGGCGCCGGGGTTGCGGGTGGAACCCACCTGGGACTCGCTCGGCATGCGCGCGACCGCCTCGCACGACCTGCACCTGGACGTGACGGTGCCGGCGGACCGGCTGCTCGGCGGGGTGGAGGGGCTGGCCCTGGTGGTGGCGCAGCTGATGCCGCACTGGCTGGTGGCGAGCTACGCGGCGGTCTACGTCGGGGTGGCCCAGGCGGCGGTGGACGCGGCGGTCGCCCACGTCAACGCCCGCAACCTCGGGGAGCTGCCGGCCGTCCGGGCCCGGATCGGCCGGGCCGACGCGGCGGTGGCCGCCGCGCGGCTGGTGGTGGCGGAGGCGGCCCGGCGGGTCGACGAGGAGCCCGGCGACCCGGAGACCAACCGCTGGGTGTGGCGGGCCAAGCTGCTCGCCGGGACCACGGCGGCCGAGGTGGCCGCGTCGATGCTGGAGGCGGCCGGTACCTCCGCGACCCGGCGGGGACACCCACTGGAACGGCTCTACCGCGACGCGCGCTGCGGGTCGCTGCACCCGGCCACCTCGGATGTCTGCGCCGACTGGCTGGGCGTGGCGGCGATCGGCGGGGACCCGGACCGGGACGGGTCGGCCCCCCGGTGGTGAGCGCCGGGGGCAACGACGCGGTGCCGGTGATCGCCGGTCTCGGTACCGCACTCCCGCCCCGGGCCAACCAGGGCGACCTCTGGTCCGGTTTTTTCGTCCGCCACTTCGGCGGCGCGACCCGGGCCCTGGCGGAGCGGATCTTCGCGAACTCCGGCGTGGTCACCCGCCAGGCGGCGGTCAACCCGTTGCTGGAGGACATCTCCACCTGGTCCACCGAGCGACGGATGCGTCGCTACCTGGTGGAGGCGCTGCCGCTGGGCAAGGAGGCGGTGGGCCGGGCGTTGACCGACGCCGGGGTCTCCGCCGGGGACATCGGCCTCTTCGCGGTCTGTTCCTGCACCGGGTACGCCACCCCGGGACTGGACATCCTGCTCGCCCGGGACATGGGCATGTCCGCCGCCACCCAGCGCGTCTTCGTCGGGCACATGGGCTGTTACGCGGCGCTGCCCGGCCTGGGCACGGTGAGCGACTTCGTGGCCGCCCGGGGCCGCCCGGCGCTGCTGCTCTGCGCCGAGGTGACCAGCCTGCACATCCAGCCGTCGTCGGCCCGGGTGGACACCCAGCAGATCGTCTCGCACGCGCTCTTCTCGGACGCTGCGGCGGCCGTGGTGGTCACCCCGCCCGGACCCCGGGGGTACGCGGTGCGCGAGGTCTCCGCCGTCACGGACACCTCGACGGCCGACCACATGACCTGGGAGGTGACCGACACCGGTTTCCGGATGGGGCTGTCGCCCCGGGTGCCGCAGGTGCTCGCGATGCACGTCCGGACGTTGGTGGAGGAGTTGCTGGACCGGCACGGGCTGCGGATCGCCGACGTGGACGGCTGGGCGGTGCATCCCGGTGGGCCACGGATCCTGAACGTGGTCGAGCGGGAGCTGGGCCTGCCACCTGAGAGTCTGGTCGACTCCCGGGCCACCCTGGCCGAGTACGGCAACTGTTCGTCACCGACCGTGCTGCTGATCCTGGACCGGCTGCGGAACAGGCCGCGACCACCGCGTCGGGTCGTCATGCTCGCGTTCGGCCCGGGTCTTACCCTGTACGCGATGTTGCTCGATCTCCCGGTCGTCCCCTGATCGAAGCCGAACCGACCCCGGTCGAGGCTGGAGAGGTGTCGAAGTGACCGTACGGCGTGGCGACCGGGATGTCGGGGTAGTGCTGAGCGTCGGTACGGTCGTCGCGCTGGCGGTCGGCGGCTGGTGGTGGGCCGACTCGGCACCCGAGCCGGGCCCGGTGACCGCGTCGGTGCCGTCCGCGTCGGTGCCGCCGCCCGATTCGTCGTTCGACTCGTATGTCGTGCTGGACGCGGTGACCGGGGCGGTGGTCGGGGGCGTCGGAGGCCCGGTCCCGTCGCCCCAGCCCGACCCGGTACGCCGTACCGTGCTCCGCGTCGACGAGAACGTCAACCAGGCGGCCTGGTGGGTCCAGGCGCGGATCGGTGGTCGTTACCTGCTGGAGTACGAGTGTGACGGGCAGGGCCCGGTCACCGTACGGGTCGAGGGTGCGCAGGGACGGCCGACGGCGATCGCCTGTGGCGAGGGCTCCGCCCGGGTGGAGCTGGATGCGCGCGCGCCCCATCTGACGATCTCGCTCGCCGGGCCGACCACGCGTCCGGGACCGGCCGCGGTGACGCTCCGGTTGACCACCCTGTCCTGAGTCGGCCGGTGGCGACCCGTCCCGCTCCGGTCAGGTACGGGTGAGCTGGGGCAGGTTGCCCTGGTAGTCGGCCGGCGAGCCGAGGGTGGGCAGGATCCGGACGATCTGCCCGGTCCGGTCGACCAGCAGCGCGGTCGCACTGCCCGGCTGGGGGGCGGTCTGGACGAGGCCACGGAGTTCGACAGCCGGGTCGGCGAGGTTGCGTACCGGGGCGGCGACGGTCTGCGGCGGGCTCGGCAGTGGGCTGGGCCGGGAGCGGCCGCTGGTCACCACGATCACGGTCACCCCGGGGGGTGCGGCGGCGGCTGCGGCGGTGACCTGGTCCGCGCAGGCGCAACCGTCGGTCAGCAGGATGACCGCCGGGAGCAGCCCGCGTAGCGCCACCGGGGCGGCGTCGGCGTCGACCAGGTCGAGCGCCGGCAGCGTCCGGCTGGGGCTGCCACCGGCGCTGGCCCGTGGCGTGCTCGGCTGCCGGTGTTGGCCCGGCCAGACCACGGCGAAGAGGCTGGTCACCGCCGCGAGCAGGGCGAGCGGCATGATCAGCAGGGTGAGCCGGAGCGCGGACGGCCCACCGCGCCGCAGGCGCAGGCGTCGGCGCCAGGCCGCGCGCCGGGCCCGTTGGCGCAACTCGCGCCGGATCAGGGCGGCCTCGGCGGCGAGTTCGGCGGGATCGTCCGGGATGACGATCGGTCCCCACTCGGGCGGAAGATCGGGCAGCCCGTCCGGTGGGCCGCTGTTCTCCGGCCACCCGTCGGTATTTCCGGGCGTGCCCATCGTGCCCCCTCGACGGTCACGTGGTAGTGGATCGGGCTCTTCGTCCAGCGTCCCGTACGGGGCCCTCTACCGCTAGTCTCCGGCGTCCCCTAAGGGGGAGAGATATGATTGAACCACCGGAACGCCCTACATCCGATTCTTCCGACTGGCCCCCGCCGCCCGGTGATCCGGAGGTTACTCAGCGTGGTGAGACTCGCGGGCCGGCGGCCTGTCAAGCGGAAGAAAGACCTCTCACAGGGCCTCTGAGCTGCGCTAATGGTCAGGACTGAGGTGGGACATCGGTGCCTGAGCGTGTTACCCTAGACACAGCGAAAGGGGTTTCGAACCTATGGTTTTCAGTGTCGGCGAGACCGTTGTTTACCCCCACCACGGGGCCGCACTCATCGAGGCAATCGAGACTCGGGTCATCAAGGGCGAGGAGAAGCAGTACCTCGTGCTGAGGGTCGCTCAGGGTGACCTGACGGTCCGGGTGCCCGCTGAGAATGCCGAGATCGTCGGCGTCCGCGAAGTGGTCGGTGAAGAGGGCCTGGGCAAGGTCTTCGATGTCCTCCGCGCCCCTCACACCGAGGAGCCGACCAACTGGTCGCGGCGTTACAAGGCGAATCTGGAAAAGCTGGCCTCCGGAAACCCCCTTAAGGTGGCTGAGGTCGTTCGTGACCTCTGGCGCCGGGAGCGGGAGCGGGGCCTGTCGGCGGGTGAGAAGCGGATGCTCGCCAAGGCCCGCGACATTCTGGTCGGCGAGGTCGCGCTCGCCGAAAAGAGCACCAAGGACGAGGCGGAGAACCTCCTCGACAAGGTGCTCACCGAGGCGTAACGCCCGGGTAGGGACAATCCTGGCGATTCACGCCCACTCATCCGAGAAGAGAACGAGGACCGCGACGTGACCGCGCAGCTCAATCCGCGCGGTGACGTCGCGGTCCTCGTTCCTGCGGCGGGTGCCGGCGTACGGCTCGGCCCCGGTGCCCCGAAGGCGCTCCGGCTGCTCGCCGGGGAGCCGCTGCTGGTGCACGCGGTCCGCCGGATCGCCACCGCTCCCTCCGTACACACCATCGTGGTGGCGGCGCCGCCGGCCGAGGTCGAGGCGGTGCGGCTGATGCTCGCCCCGGTCGCCGAGGTGATCGTGGTGGTCGGTGGGGCCACCCGGCAGTCGTCGGTCGCCGCCGCGCTCGGTGCCGTACCGGCCGGACCGGAGATCGTGCTGGTGCACGACGCGGCCCGCGCGCTGATCCCACCCGTGCTGGTCGAGTCGGTGGCCGCGACCATCCGAGCCGGGCACGACGCCGCCATCCCGGTCCTGCCGGTGATCGACACGGTGAAGGAAGTCTCCGCCGACGGACTGGTGCTCGGCACGGTCGACCGCTCCGCGCTGCGCGCCGTACAGACCCCGCAGGGCTTCCGCCGGCCGGTCCTGGCCGCCGCCCACGCCGCCGCCGTCGACGCGCTCACCGACGACGCCGGCCTGGTCGAGAAGCAGGGCGTACGGGTCACCTGCGTGCCCGGATCGCCGTACGCGATGAAGATCACCACCCCGTTCGACCTGGCTCTGGCCGAGCACCTGTGGCAGACCCAGCCGGAGCCGGGCGTCGGCTGAGCGGCTGGGCGCCACCCGGGTCGGTAACCTGTGCCGGTGATCGTTCCCCGGATCGGTGTGGGCACCGACGTACACGCCTTCGAAGCCGGCCGGCCCTGCTGGGTGGCGGGCCTGCACTGGCCCGGCGTCGACGGCCTGGCCGGGCACTCCGACGGTGACGTCGCCGCGCACGCCGCGTGTGACGCGCTGCTCTCGGCGGCCATGCTCGGCGACCTCGGGTCGAACTTCGGCACCGACCGCCCGGAGTGGGCCGGAGCGGCGGGCGTGGTGCTGCTGGCCGAGACCGCGCGCCGGGTCCGGGCGGCCGGCTTCGAGATCGGCAACGTGTCGATCCAGGTGATCGGGGTACGGCCGAAGATCGGGCCACGGCGGGACGAGGCCCAGCGGGTGCTCGCCGAGGCCGTCGGCGCCCCGGTCTCGGTCTCCGGCACCACCACCGACGGGCTCGGACTCACCGGTCGGGCCGAGGGGCTGGCCGGCATCGCCACCGCCCTCGTGCACGCCCGCTGAGCGGCTCTGCTGTCGCGTTCGAACCGCCCCCCGACACCCGGCGGGGTGCCCGGAACCGCACCGCGTACGCGCGGTCGGCTTGGCCGGATGGCCTAGGCTCGGGCGGTGTCCAGCGACGCCGTACCCGAACACCACGCCTCCGCCGAGGACTACCTCCAGCGGGCCGACCTGATGGCCGAACTCGGCCGATACGACGACGCGGTGGCGGAGCTGGGCTTTGCCATCACCCTGGACCAGGCGAGCGTGCGGGCCTGGACGATGCTCGCCCGGGTGCAGGTGGCGGCGGGACGGCCGGAGGAGGCGCTGACCGCCGCCGACACCGCCGTGGCCGTCTCGACCGCGACGGCCGCGATCCCGGGTGCCGCCCCGGACTGGGCGGCCCCGCTGGCCGTCCGGGGGCTCGCGCTGGTCGATCTGCGACGGTTCCGGGAGGCGGCCGAGGTCGCCGACGAGCTGCTGGCCCGGGGACCCGCGGACGCGTACGCCCAGCGCAGCGCCGCCGGCATCCTGGCCGACGCGCGCAACGGCCAGCCGGCGCTGAACGCGGCCT
This sequence comes from Micromonospora sp. NPDC050397, assembly GCF_044901685.1. Classification (NCBI taxonomy): domain Bacteria; kingdom Bacillati; phylum Actinomycetota; class Actinomycetes; order Micromonosporales; family Micromonosporaceae; genus Micromonospora; species Micromonospora sp. NPDC050397. Next base: position 75,206 of record NZ_JBJDPS010000021.1, on the reverse strand, counting down.
GGCGCGCGGTCGAACTCGCCCCCGAGGAGGCGCAGAACCACCTGGTGCTGGGCATGGTCGCGGCCCGACTCGACCTGTTCGACCTGGCCGAGCGGGCGTACCAGGAGGCGCTGCGGCTCGACCCGACGCTGGACGAGGCAGGCAACGACGTGGGGCAGACCCGGCTGGAGCGGCGGCGTTACGCCCGGGCGCTGGAGGAGGTCGCGGCCACCGTCTCGGTCCAGCCGGTCCGGGTGAACAGCGTCCGTTCGGTTGGCGAGAGCCTGCTCCGCCTGGTGATGTACGGCGCCGGCTACTCGATCGTCGCGGCGGTGCTGGTGGCCTACCTGGCCGCGGTGAGTCCGGGCGCCTCCCGGGCCTGGGCGGTGCTGCTGGCGGTGGTCGGTGGGGTGCTGGTGTGGCGGTTCGCCTCGGCGGTGCCGGGGCTGGTCAGGACGACCCTGCCGGCGCTGATGAGCCAGGACCGGACGCTGGCCCTGTCCGTCTACGCCGCCCTGGCCGGGCCGGCGTTCATCCTGCTGTACGCCCTGGTCGGCACCCCCTGGCCGCTGGTGCTGGCGATCGTGGCGACCGCCGTGGCCGAACTCGCCGTGCTGCGCCGTTACGGCCCCGCGTCGAACTGACCGGGCCGCCGGTGGACCGGCACCGGCACGCCGGTCCGGGATTCGCACCCCCGGCCGGGACCCGCACGCCCACAGGGAAGGCGTGCCCACTCCCGCGCGGACGGGCACGCTTTCCGTGTCGACGTACGGATCCCGGGCGCCACGGCGTGGATCCGGGCGTACCGGCTCAGAGCGTGCGGCCGGCCCAGGTCCACGCGTACGCCGGGTCCTCGACGGTCAGTGCCGGGTCGCAGAGGTCCAGCGGACGGAAGGTGTCGACCATGACGGCGAGTTCGTCGAAGTGGTCGACGCCGATCGCACGCTCGGCCGCGCCCGGCTGGGGACCGTGGGTGAAACCGGCCGGGTGCAGCGAGATCGAGCCCTGCTCGATGCCGGAGCCGCGCCGCGCCTCGTAGTTGCCGCCGGTGTAGAAGAGCATCTCGTCCGAGTCGGTGTTGTGGTGGTTGTACGGCACCGGGATCGCCAGCGGGTGGTAGTCCACCTTGCGCGGGACGAACGAGCAGATCACGAAGTTCGGCCCCTGGAAGGTCTGGTGCACCGGCGGCGGCTGGTGCACCCGCCCGGTGATCGGCTCGAAGTCGTGGATGGAGAAGGCCCACGGGTAGAGGTGGCCGTCCCAGCCGACCACGTCGAACGGGTGGTTGGCGTAGACGTACCGGGTCCAGCCACGCCGGTGTTGGACGTACACCTCGACGTCGGACTGTTCGACCAGGAACGGCTCGGCCGGGCCGCGTACGTCACGTTCGCAGTAGGGGGAGTGCTCCAGGAACTGGCCCCGCGCCGAGAGGTAGCGCTTGGGCGGGCCGACGTGCCCGGTCGCCTCGATGGTGAGCAGGCGCAGCGGGTCCGGCGCGACCGGCACGATCCGGTGCACCACCGAGGTCGGGATGATCACGTAGTCGCCGGCGGTCACCCCGAGTACGCCGAAGGTCGACTCGATCCGGGCCGCGCCGGACTCGACGTACAGGCACTCGTCGCCGATGGCGTTGCGGTAGAGCGGGGACGGCCGGTCGGCGACCACGTACGAGATGCGTACGTCGTCGTTTGCCAACAGGTGCTGCCGCCCCAGCACCGGGTCGGCGCCGCCCGCGTCGAGCTTGTGGGTGCGCAGGTGCCGGGGCTTGAGCGGCAGGTTCGGCACCCGGGACCAGGCCGGCGGGGTGAACTCCTCGGCGGCCACGATCGCGGTCGGCGGGTAGCGGTGGTAGAGCAGCGACGAGTCGGAGGAGAAGCCCTCCTGGCCCATCAGCTCCTCGGCGTAGAGGCTCCCGTCGGGCTGCCGGAACTGGGTGTGGCGCTTACGGGGCAGCTCACCGACGCTGCGGTAGTACGGCACTTTGACCTCCGCATTTGTCCCATTCAGCGGCCGATGGTGTCCGATAATCGGACGCTGTTGTCCGTTAGTCGTAGCGTCCCGTAAGTTCTCTGTTCGTGTCAACGCAGGTGCCCCGGCTCTTCGCCGGCCTGGTCGACGACGCCGCCGTCTTCCCGCCCGGCAGCGCGTCGCTCGCCGACGCCCTGGTGGCCCACCGCGAGCACCGCACCGCCTGGTACGCCGACCTGGTCGGGCCGCTGCTGGTCCCGGCGTCGGCGCTGGCCCACCTGCCGGCGCTGCTGGAGCCCGGGGAGCGGATCGAGGTCGGGGTGATCGGCGACGTGCCGATCGGCCGACTGCCCGCGTTGCTCGGCGCGATCGACGACCGGTTGTGCCCACGCCAGTTGGAGGTGGCGGTCGGCAAGCGTGGCGAGGACCCCACCCCCGGACTGGCCGAACTCCTCGCCGTCCACGGCGACCTGCCGCCCGCCGCAACCGCTGGCCACAGCGGGTCACCGACGCTCGACCTGTACGCCGAAGTCCCGCTGACCTGGGGACTGCTCGCCGCACTGGACCGGATCGCGCGGGCGCGCGCGGCCGGGGCGCCGGTCGCGGCGAAGTTCCGCACCGGCGGGCTCGCCGCCGAACTCTTTCCCACCCCGGTCGAGCTGGCCGCGGTGATCCGCGCCTGCCGGGACCGGGCCCTGCCGTTCAAGCTCACCGCCGGCCTGCACCACGCGCTGCGCCACACCGACGCCGAGACCGGCTTCACCCATCACGGGTTCGTCAACGTGCTGGTCGCCACGGCTGCCGCCGCCGAGGGCGCCGAGGTGGCCGAGATCGCCGAGCTGCTGGCCAGCGGTGACCCGCTCCGGATGGTCGAGCCGGCCCGGGTCCGGCGGGAGCAGGCCCGGCCGCTCTGGCGCGGCTTCGGCTCGTGCAGCATCGACGAACCACTGACCGACCTGGCCCGGCTCGGGCTGATCAACCAGGGGGAGAGCACGTGAGCTGGGTCGAGGGCGCGGCGGGCTCGCCGTACGACGTACACAACCTGCCGTACGGGGTGTTCGCCCACGGCGACGTGCCGGCGCGGATCGGCGTACGGATCGGGGAGTATGTCCTCGACCTCGACGGCGCCGAGGCGGCCGGGCTGGTCCTGGCCGGGGGTGCGCTGCGTGAGCCCTCGCTGAACGCGTTCATGGCGCTCGGGCAGGCGCAGTGGGGCACGGTGCGCAAGCGGGTGGTCGAACTGCTCACCGACCCGGCACACCGGCCGGCGGTCGCCCCGCTGCTCCACCCGCTCGCCGAGGTCGACCTGCTGATGCCGTTCGCGGTGGGCGACTACGTCGACTTCTACTCCTCGGAGCAGCACGCGTCGAACGTGGGCCAGATCTTCCGTCCCGGCGAGCCGCCGCTGCTGCCGAACTGGAAACACCTGCCGATCGGTTACCACGGCCGGGCCGGCACCGTGGTCGTCTCCGGTACGCCCGTCGTCCGCCCGGCCGGACAACACTCCACTGGGGACGGACCCGGGTACGGGCCCTCGACGCGCCTGGACATCGAAGCCGAGGTCGGCTTCGTGATCGGGCTCGGCTCGGCGCTCGGCGACCGGGTGCCGGTCGAGGACTTCCGGGCGTACGTCTTCGGTGTGGTGCTGCTCAACGACTGGTCGGCGCGGGACCTGCAAGCCTGGGAGTACCGGCCGCTCGGCCCGTTCCTGGGCAAGTCGTTCGCCACCTCGATCTCACCCTGGGTGGTGCCGCTGGACGCCCTGGAGCACGCCTGGGTGCCGGCTCCGGAGCAGGACCCGCCGGTCCTGGAATACCTGCGCGACGAGCCGCACCTCGGTCTCGATTTGCGGCTCGCGGTCGACTGGAACGGCAGCCGGGTGAGCGAGCCACCGTTCGCCGGCATGTACTGGACCCCGGCTCAGCAGTTGGCCCATTTGACCGTCAACGGCGCCTCGGTGCGTGCGGGCGACCTCTACGCCTCCGGCACCGTCTCCGGCGTACGCCGCGACCAGGTCGGCTCGTTCCTGGAGCTGACCTGGGGCGGGGCCGAGCCGGTGGCACTCGCCGAGGGCGTGGCCCGTAGCTGGCTCGCCGACGGCGACACGGTCACCATCAGCGCTACCGCTGCCGGCCCCGACGGCCGCACCGTCGCCCTCGGCGAAGTGACCGGCACCGTACTTCCCGCGCGCCCCTGACCCCTACTTCGCCATCGTCTATCGATTGTGGAGCACCGTTGGTCGCGGTGCGATTGATCGAGTCGCACAGTCTGTGTGAGCGTGCCCCGCTGTAGTGGCGCATGTTGCATTCGGTAACGCGTTCGCTCCCTTCGCCGTGTAAGAATACCGGCGAACGCACTTTTATGTGCATAACTCGTCGTAAAGGGGTATAAAATGCAGATCGATCTCGCGCGCGCGTCGTGGCGTAAGAGCACCCGGTCGAACGACCAGGGCTGGTGCGTCGAGGTGGCCGACAACCTGGCCGGCGTGGTCGGGGTGCGTGACTCGAAGGACGTCACGGGACCGGTGCTCTCGTTCAGCCCGACCGACTGGTCCGCGTTCATCGGCGCGGCACGGGCCGGCTCCTTCGACGGCTGATTCAGACAACTCCATTCGCGTTTCCCGGGCGGCCCCGTCCAGCGATGACAGGTCGGGGCCGCCTCGCCAGGTCCGGCACCGGTTGCCGCCGGTCGTTGCCGGTCGGTCGCCGCGAGCCACGCACGGATCGGTGCGAAATTCACCCCCGTGACGCTTTTCTCGGCCGCCCGCTCACCGTTGCGGATGACCAGGCAAAACGATGCTTGCCGACCGGTGTGACGCAGGCAACGCGGGGATGGCTGTCGCGACGACCCGTCGGCAGAGCAGCCTTACCGACGTGACGGACGAAATCGCAGGTACCACATCCTTCAGTGACGTCGACGGGGCCGGGAACGAGCTCCAGACGAGCATGGTCGACTACCTCGAACGCATCGCCGCCTATCCGTCCATCCGGCAGGTGCGCGAGGTGGCCCGTGCCGCGCTGGACGCCTGGCCGGGTCAGCGACTGCTCGACGCGGGGGCCGGGGCGGGCGAGGTGGCCCGCGAACTCGCGAGGCTGGTCGGACCGGAGGGCGAGGTGGTCGCGGTCGACCGGTCGGAGTTCTTCGTGACGGCGGCGACCAGGCGGCACGACGGCAGCCGGGTCGAGTACCTCGTCGGAGACGTCACCGCGCTCGACCTGGCCGACGAGAGCTTCGACGGCGTACGGAGCGAGCGGGTGATGCAGCACCTCGCCGAGCCCGACCGCGCGGTGGCGGAGCTGGTACGCGTGCTGCGCCCCGGCGGACGACTGTGTCTGATCGACACGGACTGGGAGAGTCTTCTGCTGGACGGGATAGCGCCCGAGCTGATCGAGCGCATCCGGGGGAAGTTCTTCCAGTACGTCGCCACCCCCGAACAGCCGGACAAGTTCCGGATGGGCCGTACGCTGCGCCGCAGGCTGCTGGCGGCCGGACTCGACGAGGTGCGCGCCGAACCGATCACTGTCGCGGTGACCGACTTCGCGGAGGCCAACGCCATCGCCCCGATCTTCGACCGGGACGCGATCCGCAGGCTCGGGGCGGATCCGGCGCTGCTCGGCGCGGAATGGTTCGAAGCCGTCGACGCCTCGGTCGCCCGGGGTGACTTCCTCCTCGCGATCACGATTTGGGTGGTCAGCGGGGTCAAGCCGCTCGGTTGACGGCGCTACCCGGCCTCCGCGTCGAGAACCGGGTCAGCGGGCGGTCCACCGGTCGTGGTGGACCGCCTCGGAGAGTGGCCGTCGCCGACGCCAGCCGTGCCGCTCCAGGTCGGGGACCTGTTCGAGGTGGCTGACCGGGCCGAGGCAGAGCCAGGCCACCGGGCGGACCGTCGCCGGGATGCCCAGCAGGTCCCGCAGGAACTCCTCCCGGTAGAACGAGACCCAGCCGAGGCCGAGTCGCTCGGCGGTCGCGGCCAGCCAGAGGTTCTGGATCGCCAGGCAGACCGAGTAGAGGCCGGCGTCGGCGATCGAGTGACGCCCGAGCACCGCCGGGCCACCCCGCTCCGGGTCGTACGTGACCACCACCGACAGCGTCGACTCACGTACGCCGTCGATCTTGATCCGGGCGAACCGTGCCGCGGCCTCGCCGTCGAGGGTGGCCGCGAAACTCTCGCGCTCCCGCTCGACGTGCCGGTGGAACCGCTGACGCAGGTCGGGGTCGCGAACGAGGAGGAAATCCCAGGGCTGGGAGAGTCCGACGCTCGGCGCGGCGTGTGCCGCGGCCAGCACCCGGTGCAGCACCTCGTTCGGGATCGGGGCGCCGGTGAACTCGGCGCGCACGTCCCGACGGCGGTGGATGACCTGGTACAGCGCGGCGGCAAGATCCGTCCCGCCGATCGGGTCGGGTTCGGTTACCGGCACGGGTTGGGTGACGGGTTCGGTGTCCAAGGCAGGCTCCCGCTGCGCTCGTGCCCCGAAACGGGGCTCGTGACGCGAGGCCGGTCTTCGGACTCCCGGATCAGCGCTGGTCACCCGCCTTCCCAGCCCTCGTGGGCCAGTGGCCGCGTCTCGTACGCGTGGGTGGCAGCTCCCCGGTCACCGCGGCGGGCCCGTGCCGGATTCGCACCGGCTTCCCGATTCTCCCCGCGACCGCGGGGCACCTCGCAACGTTTGTGCCACCCGGGACCATAGCGGAGTCGTTCGCCCCGGCGTCACCGAGCCGTTCGCGACGTCACCCGCGTCACCTTCTTGTCGCCGCTCGCCGATCTTTGCGCTGGTCGGGCGCTCTCGCCCGTACGGTGGGTGTTCGGGGAAGGGCTCGGGGGGTGCGATGGCGACGGTGGCGGTGACCCGACTGGTGGAGGCGTCGGCCGACGAGTTGTGGCGGGTCTTCACCGACCTTCCGGGCCGAGACGGCTGGCTCTCCACCGTCACCGGGATCGAGGTGCTGACCCCGGGACCGGTCCGGCCCGGCACGACCTGGCGGGAGGGGCACCGGCTACCGGACGGGACCGGGCTGGTCGAGGAGTTCCGGGTGGAGGAGATGGTCGCGCCGCACCGGTTGACGGTCACCTCCGCCGGAGCGGGCGTCGACTACCGGACCGCGTACAGCTTCACGCCGGTCGACGGTCGGCGATGTCGGCGGGGCGGCTGGACGGCGGTCAGCGTGGTGCAGGAGGGCGTGGTCACCACGCCGTCCGGGCGGCTGATCGCGCTGCTCTTCGGCGGGCTGGCGGCCCGTACGGTCGAGAACGTGCTCCGCCGCGACCTGGCCGATCTCGCCGCCGCCGTCGGGGTGACCGGGCCGGGCCGTCGGGGTGACCCCGCCGCTGCCGCCTGACCTGCCAGGCGCCGGCCCGGACCGGATGGATAGGGTGCCGGCGGAGGTGCTGGATGCGATCCCGGAGCGGGGGAGTGGCTCGGCGTCGGCCGATCGTCGTCGCGATCGCGGCGTTGCTGGCCGTCGCGGCAGTCGCCGTGGTCGTCCACCGGGTGCTCGCCCCGGCGGAGGTGCTCACCACCGCCCGTACCGGATATCCGGCCCCGGTCAACGCGGCGACCGGTGTGGTCGGCACGCTCGCCTCCGCCCCGCTGATCGTGGACGGCCGGCTGCGGGTCTACGCCACCACCCGCCAGGTCCGCGCCGACCTGCCGGTGGACGCCCGGACCCGGCGTACGCCGTACTGGTCGTACCGGCGGTGGCCGGCCGAACTGATCGGCGTCGTGGCCAGCGGCACCACCGTGGTCAGCCGCTGGTCGGACGGGAACCTGGTCGCTCTCGACGCGCGTACGGGCCGGATCGTGTGGCGGGTCGACGGTCCACCGCCCGGACACGGGTACAACGGACGACGCACCGGAGCCAGCACCAACTACACCCCCGCCGGTCTCATCCCGGCGACCGGTCGGAGCGGCCGGGCGGTGCTGGTGGTGATCGGCGGCTCGGGAGTGCGTGGTCTGGACCTGGCCGACGGGCGGGAGCTGTGGCGGGTCGGCATCGACGGCTCCTGCCGGGCCGGCGCGCTCACCACCAGCGGCGGGCAGCTCGTCACCGTCGACGCCTGCGCGGCCCCGCAGGTGGCCGAGTTCCACGACGTGGAGTCCGGCGAGTTGGTCGACCGGTGGCGTCCGGAGGACGCCGGCCCGGAGCTGGGGCTGGCCCCGCTCGGCTGCGGCAACGGCGGGTCGAACTGTCCGGCGATGCGGACCAGCAGCGCCGGGACCACCCGTGGCTGGCTGGTGGATCGGGACGAGCCGGTGCCGGTGCCGGTGCTGGACCCGACCGAGGCGGTGCTCGACGGGGACGTGGCGCTGACCCCGAGCGGTCGCGAACTGGTGGCCCGCTCGGTCCGCGACGGCAGCGAACTCTGGCGCCGGACCGGGCGTGAGCCGGCCCGGATCGTCGCCGTCCAGTCCGGCCGGGTGCACCTGCTCACCGACGCGCACGAGCTGGTCACGCTGAATTCGATGACCGGGGCGGAGCGGTCGAGTTTCCCGCTGACCGCCGGGGACGAGGTCGTCGCGTGGCGGCCCGGCTTCGCGTACGCGGCGGACGGCTTCGTCGCGGTGGAACGGCTCGCTTCGGCCGCCCCGCCGGACGCGGACGACCAGCAGTTCTACGGCGCCGCCCAGCCGGTCATCCTCGCCGCGACCTGAGTTTTCGGGCGGTTACCGGAAGGTCACCCAGCCACCGTGGACCGGTTCCGCCGGGAACGACGCCTCGACAGTGCCAGCACGAGCACCACGATCATCGTGATCGCCAGTGCTCCGGCAGTCAGCAGCCAGGGCGATTCCAACCGGCTCAGGGGCGAGCCCGGTTGCCCTGGCCGTCCCGGGTCCGGGAAGGTGATCCGGGTGGTGGCGGTTTCCCTCACCAGACCACTTTCCAACTCCACCGCTATCTGCCAGGGGCCGTTGGGCAACTCGCGGGGAAGAACCGCGACCACCGTGCCGGACTCGCCCGGTGCCAGGGTGGTGCCTTCGAGTACGTCGAACGGCCCGGCTCTCATGCCAGCCGGCCCGTCGGAGAGGGCCACCGAGCCGGCCAGGTCGAGCGCACGCTCGCCGGTGTTGCGTACCGCGACCCGCACCGAGGGCACGCCGAGGGTGTCGCGGCTCGGGATCATGTCGCCGATCGTGAAACTGGACGGCGGCTCGCCGCCAATGCCGATGTTGAGATAGGTCCGCACGCCAACTCTGTGGATCTTGTTGACGTTGGCGGAAGGGTCGGTCGCCGAGGCGACGGAGGCCCAGATGACCGCGTACCGTTCGCCCCTCGACGCCCTCGGCGGCACGGTGATGGTCGTCCGGAAACGTGCCGACTCCCTGGGCGCGAGATCCACCGACGCGCGGTCGAGCGAGATCCACGAGGCCAGCTCGTTGGAGGCCCGCCCCTCGCCGAACTGGAACCGGGTACCCGTGATCGTCGCCGCAGCCGGATAGAGCTCGATCTTCTGCGGCTGGTCGGTCTTGTTCGCCACCAACATCTGTCGTTTGACAATGGCGCCGGGCGGCAAATGATCGACGATGTAGCGGAGTGCGCGGGGGTCCTTGGAGCGCTCGGTCGGCGCCTCAAGCAACTGAATGCCGATGCTTCCCGGATCGGGCTCCGGCTCTGCCTCGCCGCCCCGGGCGGGTTGGCCCGGCACGGCGAGGCAGAGCAGCGCCACAATGGCGCAGAGGGCCGATCGGCCGCAGCGGCTACGCCACCGAATGTGTCACCGTTCCGGTGTACGTGCCCGCCACGTTGGCCAGCGGGACGTTGACCTCAAGGGTCGGGTTCCAGGTGGCGGTGTTGTTTCCGGTGCCGCCCGTGTGGGTGAACGCGGTCAACGGAGTGGTGTCATCGAGCGGTGCGGCGGCAGCCGCGTTGACCTGGCCAGGTGTGAACGTTCCGTTACCGGTGGTCGCGGTTGCTGGCCCAGACCAGTAGTCAACCTGTGAGGCAAGAACGGTCTCGGTCGGCGTCGCGGTGCCGGTGGTGAAGTCGGTCGACGTCACCGTCGCCTCCCAGGACGCGTCGTCGCTCGCTCGGGAGTCGTCGACCGTGACCGGCCCGATCTGCCCCTCGATCACGGTGCCGGCGTCTCCGGTGCCCAGATCGGCGGTGGCTGGAGCGGTGATGTCGAGCGTCCCCGCGAGGATCTCGAAGGTCACCTCCGTGTCATCGGTCGGGGCGGCCGTCGCCGGCATAGCTGTGAAGGCGACCGCTGCGGCCGCCGCAGCAGCCCCCAGCGTGAGAATTCTGGCAATACGCACGAGTTGTCCCCCATGGTTTCGAAGTGGCTGACAGGGCTGCAATGCCTCAGTGCTGGCAGTACAGGCCCGCTTCGAAAACTAGGGCAGTATGGCCACGTTCACGGCGAAAAGCGGCAAATAGGCTCGATCCGGTTAGTTGAACAAGAGGGCGGTCTCCGCGACGGCGAGGAACGCGTCGTTCTCGGCCGCCGTACCGATGGTGACCCGTACGCCCTCGCCGGGGAAGGGGCGGACGATCACGCCCCGGGACTCGCAGACCCGGCCGAACTGGACCGCCCGGTCGACCCCGCCGGGTAGCGTCGGCAGCGGCAGCCAGACGAAGTTCGCCTGGCTGGTCGGCACCTCGGGCAGCAGCTTGCGCAGGGCCTCGGTGACCCGATCGCGTTCGGCCACCACCAGTGCGCAGCGGCGACGTACCTCCTCGGCCTGGGTCAGCGCGGCGAGTGCGCCGGCCTGCGCCACGACACTGCTGGAGAACGGGGTGACCACCTTGCGTACCGCCGTGGCCACCTCCGGCTGCGCGACCAGGAAGCCGATCCGCAGGCCCGCCAGGCCCCACGCCTTGGAGAGGGTACGCAGCACCACCACGTTCGGCCGGTCGCCGTACGCGGTGAGCCCGTCCGGTACCTCAGCGTCGGTGACAAACTCCCGGTACGCCTCGTCGAGCACCACCAGCACGTCGTCCGGGACGGTGTCCAGGAAACGGTCCAACTCGGCCCGGCGCACACTGGTGCCGGTCGGGTTGTTCGGGTTGCAGACGAAGATCAGCCGAGTCCGGTCGGTCACCGCGTCGGCCATCGCCGTCAGGTCGTGCCCGTGGCCGGCGGTGTTCGGCACCCGTACGCTGGTCGCCCCGCTGGTCGCGGTGATGATCGGGTACGCCTCGAACGAGCGCCAGGAGTAGACCACCTCGTCGCCGGGCAGGGTGGTGACCCGGGTCAGGTGTTCGGCGAGCGCGACCGAGCCGCAGCCGGTGGCGATCCGGTCCGCCGCGACGCCGTACTGCTCGGCCAGTGCCTCGCGGAGCGCGACCGCGGCCAGGTCCGGGTAGCGGTGCGCCCCGGCGGCGGCCTCGGCGACCGCCTCCACCACGCCGGGCAGCGGCCCGAACGGCACCTCGTTGCTGGCCAGCTTGATCGCCTCGGTCATGCCGAGTTCGCGGGCCAGGTCGGCGGGGCTGCGTCCGGGTACGTAGTTCGGCAGGGCGGCCAGATCGGCTCGGGTGAGCCGACTGGGCTGGCTGCGGTCGCGGCCGGTCATGTCGTGGGACCTCCTGGAGTGTCGGAACGGTCGGCCGCGGGTGCGGACGCGGCGGTGGCCAACCGGTCGAGCCGTACCACGACGGTCTGCGCGCGCTTGTCGTGCAACGCCTGCCGGAGCGGTCGGTCGAAGAGCGCGAAGGCACAGTCGATGAGCTGTAGCAGGAAGCCGATGCCGCAGCAGTACCAGAAGAAGGTCGGCAGACCGAGGGTGTTCCAGCGCCGGGCGGCGCGGCCGAAGCCCAGGTGCTCGTTCTCGCCGAGCGCGACCACCTTGAGGCGGAGCACCCGCTTGCCGACGGTCTGTCCGGTGTTCGCCATCGCCGGCACCTCGTAGGCGAACCAGAGCGCGGCGGCGATCAGCAGGATGACCAGGAGCAGCCAGTCGGCCTGCGCGCTGACCGGCGGCAGCCCGTCGGTGGACGAGTCCCCGGCCATCGAGCGGCGCAGGATCTCCCGGTAGACCGGGCCGATCTCCTCCACGTACTGCCAGACGAACCAGCCGTTGACCAGGACGTTGAGCAGCAGCACCAGGCCGATGTCGATCAACCGGGCGCCGATCCGGGCGCCGAGCGGCGCCAACGCCCTGCCGTGCGGCCGAGGTTCCGGCGCCGGGAACGGGTACGGTGGGTAGCCCCAGACCGGCGGGACCGGTCCGGTCGGTGGCTGACCGGGGGAGGCCGACCCGGCCGCGCCCGGCCACGGCGGTACGCCGTTGGCCGGCGGCGCCCCGGGCGCTCCGGGCGGGATCGGAGACCCCGGTACGCCCGGCAGCCCGCTCGTCGGGATCGCCGTGGGCGTGGCGGTGGTGGTCGTCCCGGTCCCCTCCGGCGACGCCGGTCCGGCCGGCGGAGCGGTCGACGGCTCCGGCTCGGCGGGCGGCGGTCCGGGGGGCGGGGTGGCGTCGGCGGGCAGTGGCGCGCCGACCCAGCCGTCGCCGTCCCAGTAACGCTGGGTGCTCGGCTCGGCGGGGTCGGTGTACCAGCCCGGTTGCACCGTCATGGCGCCAACCTCAGTTCGTTCACCCTGGGAACCTTAACCACCACCGTGCGAGCGGCCTTGTCGTGGAGGCACTGCTGGTACGGCTTGTCCCAGAGCTGCCACAACCCGTCGAGGTAGCTGAAGCCGGGTACGACCGCTCCGGCGACGAACTGGACCAGGTACCGCTTGGCCGCGTCGCCCCGGTTGAGGGTGGCCCGAGGGTCGAGCGGGACCACCCGGATTTTCATGATCCGCTTGCCCGGGGTCTGCCCGGTCCGGAACATCATCTCGACGTGGTAGACGTACAACAGCCCCAGCATGAGCAGCAGGAGGGCGAGCTGGAGCAGGAGCATCGGCACCAGGACGGCGAGGAGGTCCGGCTCGCGTACGACGCCGTCGCCGGTTACCAGGAACATCTCCGGCATGACCCGCGTGAGATAGAAGATCATGGACGGCACGCTCAGCACCAGGCTCACCAGGAAGTAGATCCCGTAGTCGACCAGCCCGGCCAGGAACCGGTCGGAGAAGTCGGCCAGCGGCTGTCCGGCCGGGCTGACCGGTGGCGGTGGCGGAAAGCCGGGCCGCCAGCCCGGTGCGGTGCCGGCCGGCGGGGGCATGCCCGGCCAGCCCGGGACCGGGTACGGGCCCGGCGGCAGGTGAGCGGGCGGGGTGCCGTACCGCAGCGGCGCGGTGCCGTGCGGCGGCCCGGCCTGGGCCGGGATGTTGCCGCCCGGCGGGACCGGCCCCTGGGGGTTGGGGGTGGCGGTCCCGCCGGGCGGCGGCGTCGAGTGCGGGGTCGGCTCGGTCACGCGGACAGTGTTACAGGTTCCCGCGCGCTTCCTGCTCCCGCTCGATCGCCTCGAACAGTGCCTTGAAGTTGCCCTTGCCGAAGCCGAGCGATCCGTGTCGCTCGATCAATTCGAAGAAGACGGTGGGCCGGTCCTGGACCGGCTTGGTGAAGATCTGGAGCAGGTAACCGTCCTCGTCCCGGTCGACCAGGATCTTGCGGGCCTTCAGCTCCTCGATCGGCGCCCGCACCTCGCCGATCCGGGCCCGCAGCTCCGGGTCGTCGTAGTAGGAGTCCGGGGTGTCCAGGAACTCCACCCCGGCCGCCCGCATCGCGTCCACGCTGCGCAGGATGTCGTTGGTCGCCACCGCGATGTGCTGCGGGCCGGGACCGCCGTAGAACTCCAGGTACTCGTCGATCTGCGACTTGCGCCGCGCCACCGCCGGCTCGTTCAACGGGAACTTGACCTTGCGGGTGCCGCTCGCTACCACCTTCGACATCAGCGCCGAGTAGTCGGTGGCGATGTCGTCACCGACAAACTCGGCCATGTTGGTGAAGCCCATGACCCGCCGGTAGAACTCCACCCACTCGTCCATCTTGCCCAGCTCGACGTTGCCCACCACGTGGTCGACGGCCTGGAAGAAGCGCTTCGGCTGCACGCCCGCGTCGATCATCGGCTGCCGGTCCACGATCGGGCCGCGCGCCACGAAGCCGGGCAGGAACGGGCCGGTGTAGCGGGACCGGTCGACCAGCGAGTGCCGGGTGTCACCGTACGCCGCGATCACGGCGGTGCGGACCGTACCGTGCTCGTCCGTGCTGTCGTACGGTGCGACGACGGCGGTGGCGCCCTGGGCCAGCGCGTGCTCGTACGCCGCGTCCACGTCCGGGACCTCCAGCGCGATGTCGCGCACCCCGTCGCTGTGCTTGGCCACGTGCTCGCTGCCGGGAGCGTCCGCGTGCACGGCGCCGGTCAGCACGAACCGGGCCGAGCCGCTGGTCAGTACGTACTCGGCGTGGTCCCGGAAGCCCTGCTCCGGACCCCGGTACGCGACACACGTCATGCCGAAGGCGGTCGAGTAGTAGTGCGCCGCCTGCTTCGCGTTGCCGACCAGGAACTGGATGTGGTCGATGCCGCGTACCGGGAACGGGTCGGCGGAGATGTCGTGGTCGACCGCGCCCACCAGCGCGTCGACGTCGACGTCGGTGCTGTCGGGCGTCGGGCGGTCAATCGCCTGGGTCATGGTCTGGCCTCCTCCGTGCCGGCCGCTCGCCTGGTGGGGTCGCGGTCCTGTGGCGAGGATCGCGTCTGTCGGCATGGCTGGGCAAGAGTTGGTCGATTCGCTGGTCAGCTTGCGCATTCGGTATGGTCAACCACCGTGACCGCTGTACAGGATGTACAGCTCGATCGACTGGACGCCAGGCTGATCGAGCTGCTCGCCGACGAGCCGAGAATCGGCGTGCTGGAGTGCTCCCGCCGGCTTCGGGTGGCCCGGGGCACGGTGCAGGCGCGGCTGGACAAGCTGGTCGCGCGGGGGGTGATCCGGGGATTCGGGCCGGACCTGGCACCGGCCGCGATCGGCTTCGGGGTGACCTCCTTCGTCACCCTGGAGATCAGTCAACGGCACGGCCACGACCCGGTCGCGGCCCACCTGCGCCGGATTCCGGAGGTGCTGGAGGCGTACACCATCACCGGCTCCGGCGACATGCTCTGCCGGATCGTCGCCCGGTCCAACGCGGACCTTCAGCGGGTGATCGACGAGATCGTGTCGTACCGGGGGATCGCCCGGGCCTCGACGATCATCGCGCTGGCCGAGCAGATTCCGTACCGGGTGTTGCCGTTGGTCCGGGCGGCGGCGACCGGCGACGTGGGGCCAACTCCGGAAGATCCCGGCGGCGAGCCCTCCCGCGTTTGACCCCCGCGCCTCGCTACGGTAGCCGGATGGCGAAGGGGAGCGCCGGGCGGAGCGCGAAGTGGTTCCTCGCCTTCATGCTGGTCGCGGTCATCGCGCTCTCGGCCACCGGGCTCTGGAACCCCTTCCCGAACGTGCTCGCCTGGGTCAACCGCAGCCAGCCACTCTCCGAACCGGACGTGGTCTGGCAGCAGCGGGTGGGCGGCACCCCGAAGAGCGTGACCGTCACCGGCAGCACCGTCGTGGTCGAGCAACGTACCTTCGTCGAGGCGCGCAGTCTCGCCACCGGCGGCAAGCTCTGGGAACGCAAGGCGGACTGGGCCGCGGTGGCCGGCGGCGAGACCGATCCGGTGGTCGCGACCGGCAAGCTGCTGGAGAAGGGGTACGAGCTGATCGACCCCGAGACCGGGGCGGTACGGCGCAGGGACACCCGGGCCAGCGGCGTCTGGACGTACCGGAACGCACTGCTCGACGTACGGTGCAGCGACCCGCGTGAGTGCACCCTCAGCCGGTGGGACCCGCGCGGCACCAAACCGGTCTGGACCACCTTCCTGCCCGGCGTCGGCACCGGCCTCTTCGCCGACAACCCGGAGGTGCTCGGCACCCGACGACTGACCACCAAGCACGTGGCGGCCGACGCGAGCGGCCCGGAGACCATGCCGTCCCTGCTCGGCTTCCCGGTCGACGGCCGGGTGCACATCGTGGACACCGCCACCGGTCGGGTGCTCCGGGACGTCCAGCCAGGTCGGGCCGACCGGCTGGCGGTGGTCGGCGGGCGGATGCTGCGGATCGAGGCCCGTGCCGAGGACGGGAGCTGCTACTTCACCGTCCTGGCCCGGGACCCGATCAGCGGGCAGGAGATCTGGCGCCGCTCCGGGATCAACCTGCGGACCGCGAACGCGGGCGGGTGCGTACAGCGTGAGGACCCACAGGGCGGGCAGAACGTCCTGGTGGGCGTCGGCCCGGACGGCCGGGAGACGGTCCTCGACGGGTACGACGGCCGCAGCCTCTGGTCCAGCGCGGAAGGTGAGAAGCTGCTCGCCGTCGACGACCGGTACGCGCTGGTCCGCTCGGCCGACCGGCGTACGGTCATCGGCCGCGAGCTGGCCCGGACCGCACCCCGCTGGAACCGCCCGCTGACCGAGGAGGGCGGGGCCACCCTGACCCGGTCCGCGGCCCTGCTGGTCGACCAGAAACCGGACCGGGTGCTCGCGCTCGACCCGCTCAGCGGACGGGAGCTGCTCGACCTCGCCACCTCGGCGAAGGTGCTCGCGGTCGGCCAGTCCGGACTGGTGATCGGCGACGGCCGGGACATCGGTTACGTCCAGTTCGCCACGGCGGCCGGTGTGCCCGGTCCGGGTCCCGGCACCTCCCCGGGGCCGGGCGCCGGGCCCGGTGGCACCGGCCCGACCTGCGGTGGGCCGAAGATGGAGGAGTGCCGCCCGGCCGACGCCGGCAAGGACTGACCAGCCGGGTCACGACCGGGACTGACCAGCGGGTCACGACCGTCCGGAGCGGCGCGAGCGCTCGGCGGACGAGCGAGACGACGCGGAGCCGACCCGGCGGCTAGGACGGTTCCGGTCGACTGGCCTAGGCTTTCCGCTCATGAGCAGTGCCGCCGCGTTCTCCTACGCTCCCTTGCTCCCCGTCGGCGCGGACCAGACCGAGTACCGGCTGATCACCGACGAGGGCGTCGACGTGGTACACGGGCCGGGTGGCCGGCGATTCCTGACCGTGGAACCCGCCGCGCTGACCGCGTTGACCGCCGAGGCGATGCACGACATCGCCCACTTCCTCCGCCCCGCGCACCTGGCCCAGCTGCGCGCCATCATCGACGACCCGGCGGCCTCGCCGAACGACCGGTTCGTCGCGCTCGACCTGCTGCGCAACGCGAACATCGCGGCCGGCGGGGTGCTGCCGATGTGCCAGGACACCGGCACCGCCATCGTGATGGGCAAGCGCGGCCGGCACGTGCTGACCGACGGTGCCGACCACGAGGCCGTCTCGCGTGGCGTCTACCAGGCGTACACCCGGCTGAACCTGCGCTACTCCCAACTCGCGCCGCTCACCATGTGGGACGAGCGGAACACCGGCAGCAACCTGCCGGCCCAGGTCGAGATCTACGCCGAGGACCCGGACGGGCACCCGGACGCGTACAAGTTCCTCTTCATGGCCAAGGGCGGTGGCTCGGCCAACAAGTCGTACCTCTACCAGGAGACAAAGGCGCTGCTCAATCCAACCCGGATGATGCAGTTCCTGGAGGAGAAGCTACGGCTGATCGGCACCGCCGCCTGCCCGCCGTACCACCTGGCCATCGTGATCGGCGGCACCTCGGCCGAGTACGCGCTGAAGACCGCGAAGCTGGCCTCGGCGAAGTACCTCGACGCGCTCCCCACCGAGGGTTCGATGCTCGCGCACGGCTTCCGCGACCTCGAACTGGAGGCGGAGGTGCTGGAGCTGACCCGTCAGTTCGGCATCGGCGCGCAGTTCGGTGGCCGCTACTTCTGCCACGACGTACGGGTGGTCCGGCTGCCCCGGCACGGTGCCTCCTGCCCGGTGGCGATCGCGGTCTCCTGCTCGGCCGACCGGCAGGCGGTAGCCAAGATCACTCCGTCCGGGGTCTGGCTGGAACGGCTCGAGACCGATCCGGCGCGCTTCCTGCCGGAGGTGACCGACACCCAGCTCGAGGCCGGCACCGACGTGGTCCGGATCGACCTCAACCGGCCGATGGACGAGATCCGGGCCGAGCTGTCGAAGTACCCGGTGAAGACCCGGCTCTCGCTCTCCGGCCCGTTGGTGGTGGCCCGGGACATCGCCCACGCGAAGATCGCCGAGCGGTTGGACGCGGGCGAGCCGATGCCGCAGTACCTGCGTGACCACGCGGTCTACTACGCCGGACCGGCCAAGACACCCGAGGGCTACGCCTCCGGCTCGTTCGGGCCGACCACCGCCGGCCGGATGGACGCGTACGTGGAGCGGTTCCAGGCCGCCGGGGGGTCCCAGGTCATGCTGGCAAAGGGGAACCGTTCCGGTCAGGTCACCCGCTCCTGCCACGAGCACGGCGGCTTCTACCTCGGTTCGATCGGTGGTCCCGCGGCTCGGCTCGCCCAGGACTGCATCAAGCACGTCGAGGTCCTGGAATACCCGGAGCTCGGCATGGAGGCGATCTGGCGGATCGAGGTCGAGGACTTCCCCGCCTTCGTCGTCGTCGACGACAAGGGCAACGACTTCTTCGCCGAGGTGACCAAGCCGGTCCTGACCGTCGGCCGGCGCTGACCGTACCGGTGCCCGCGTGCCGGAGGCCACCGACCGGGCGGCATCCGGCACGCACCCAGCGGGGTCCGGCGGAGTCCGGTACGCGCCCGGCCGTGCCCCGGCCCCGGCGGGGTCCGGCGATTCGGCCGGTGACCGGGATCATCTGCGCTCCGGCACGACGCGGGGCAGGATGGAACGCGTGAGCACATCAGGGACATCCGGTTTCCGGATCGAGCGGGACACGATGGGCGAGGTCGAGGTCCCCGCCGAGGCGTTGTGGCGGGCGCAGACCCAGCGGGCGGTGCAGAACTTCCCCATCTCCGGACGCGGGCTGGAACCGGCGCACATCCGCGCCCTGGCCCAGATCAAGGGCGCGGCCGCGCAGGTCAACGCCGAACTCGGGGTGGTCGACGCGGAGATCGCCGCCGCGATCGCCACCGCCGCCGCGCACGTGGCCGACGGCGGCTACGACGACCAGTTCCCGGTGGACGTCTTCCAGACCGGGTCCGGCACCTCGTCGAACATGAACGCGAACGAGGTCATCGCCACCCTGGCCACCCGTGAGCTCGGCCGGGACGTGCACCCGAACGACCACGTGAACGCCTCCCAGTCCAGCAACGACGTCTTCCCCTCCTCCATCCACCTGGCCGCGACCGAGTCGGTGATCCAGGATCTGATTCCGGCGCTGACGCACCTGGAGCAGACGCTCCGCTCCAAGGTGGAGGAATTCTCGGCCGTGGTGAAGGCCGGCCGCACCCACCTGATGGACGCCACCCCGGTCACCCTGGGGCAGGAGTTCTCCGGGTACGCCGCCCAGGTCCGCTACGGCATCGAGCGGGTGGAGTCGGCCCTGCCCCGGCTCGCCGAACTGCCGCTCGGCGGCACCGCGGTCGGTACCGGGATCAACACCCCGGCCGGCTTCGCCCCGGCCGTGATCGCGAAGTTGCGCGAGCAGACCGGGGTGCCGGTGACCGAGGCGGCCAACCACTTCGAGGCCCAGGGGGCGCGGGACGCACTGGTCGAGGCGTCCGGGCAGCTCCGTACGATCGCGGTCGGGCTTTACAAGATCGTCAATGACATCCGCTGGATGGGCTCCGGTCCCCGGGCCGGGCTGCGCGAGTTGCAGATCCCCGATCTCCAGCCGGGCTCGTCCATCATGCCGGGCAAGGTGAACCCGGTGGTCTGCGAAGCGGTGCGCCAGGTCAGCGCCCAGGTGATCGGCAACGACGCGACGGTCGGCTTCGCCGGCTCGCAGGGCGACTTCGAACTCAACGTGATGCTCCCGGTGATGGGCCGCAACCTGCTGGAGTCGATCCGACTGCTGGCCGCCGCGAGCCGGCTGCTCGCCGACCGCTGCATCGCCGGCCTGGTCGCGAACGCGGAGGTCGCCCTGGCGTACGCGGAGGGCTCGCCCTCGGTGGTCACCCCGCTCAACCGCTACCTCGGGTACGACGAGGCGGCCTCCATCGCCAAGGAGGCGCTCGCCACCGAGTCCACGATCAAGGCGGTGGTGCTCAGCCGGGGCCACGTCGAAGCCGGCAAACTCACCGAGCAAGAGCTCGACGAAGCCCTAGACGTCCTCCGCATGACCCACCCGTAAGGAAGGGCCCCTTGTTATCGCTTTTTGTATAACAAGGGGCCCTTCCTAACCCGCCAGGCGGGCGCTGACGGGTCAGGCGAGCGCCTGGCTGATCGTCTGGGCGGCGTGACGTACCTGTTCGCCGACGGTCGGCACGGCCAGCGGGGCGAGCGCCACCACACCCACGCTCGCCTCCAGCCCGGGTACGCCGAGCACCGGCGCCGCCACCCCGTACGCCCCGGGTTGCAACTCACCGCTGCTGGCGACCGGGTCGGGTCGGCCCGACCGCCCGGCGAGGATCGCCTGCCCGGCCGCGCCTCGCTCGAGCGCGTGCCGGTAACCGGTGCGGTACGCGACGTGGAACGTGGTCCAGCTCGGTTCGACCACCGCGATCGCCACCGCCTCGCCCGCCTCGACCACGGTCAAATGGGCGGTCGCGCCGGCCTGTTCGGCCAGCCGACGCAGGGCCGGCAACGCGCCCTCGGCGAGCAGCGGTTGGGCTCGCCGGGCCAGGTGCAGCACCCCGACACCGAGTCGCAGCCGGCCGGCGGCGTCGCGTCGGACCAGACCGTGCTGGCTGAGCGCGCCGACCAGCCGGTAGACCACCGCTCGGCCCACACCGAGACGGCTCGCCGCCTCGGTCACCGTCAATCCGCCCGGCGCGTCCGCGACCAGGTGCAGCAGGCGCAGGCCCCGGTCCAGGGTCTGTGCGGTCTCGCCCACGCGACCGGTCGCCTCCACACCAGGCAGGGTACGGCGACGCTGTCCGGATCGCGGGCGAGGGCACGGGTACGACGCGTTCCGGCCACGTGTTCTCGCTGGCGGACCTGAAGCCGGAGCGGCCAGCCGGATGAGCCCGACGAGTACGACGCCGGAAACCGTCGACGGCTACCCTGGTGCGGTGACGCTACGCCTATATGACACCGCCACCCGATCGGTGCGGGACTTCGTCCCGCGGCAGCCCGGCAAGGTGGGGGTCTATCTGTGTGGTCTCACACTCCAGGGGCCGCCACACATCGGCCATCTTCGTTCCGGCGTGAACTACGACGTGCTGCGCCGCTGGCTGACCTACGACGGTCTGGACGTGACGTTCATCCGGAACCTCACCGACATCGACGACAAGCTGCTGGTCAAGTCGGAGGAGCAGGGGCGCCCGTTCTGGTCGATCTCGTACGCCAACGAGGTGATCCTGGCCGGCGCGTACCGGGCGCTGAACGTCAAGCCGCCGACGTACGAGCCCCGGGCGACCGGACACATCCCGGAGATGCACGAGCTGATCCAGACTCTGATCGACAACAAGCACGCCTACCCGGCCGGTGACGATTCGGGCGACGTCTATTTCGACGTCCAGTCGGATCCCGACTACGGGATGCTCTCCGGTCAGCAGCCGGACGCGGTGCAGGCGAACACCGACGAGCCGGGCCGGGGCAAGCGGGACCCCCGGGACTTCGCCCTGTGGAAAGGGTTGAAACCGGAAGAACCGACCGATGCTTCCTGGTCGTCGCCGTGGGGGCGGGGCCGTCCCGGCTGGCACATCGAGTGCTCGGCGATGTGCCGGCGCTACCTCGGCGCCGAGTTCGACATCCACGGCGGCGGGCTCGACCTGGTCTTCCCGCACCACGAGAACGAGTTGGCCCAGTCCCGGTCGGCCGGGCTGCCGTTCGCCCGCTACTGGGTGCACCACGGCCTGCTCAACCTCGGCGAGGCCAAGATGGGCAAGTCGCTCGGGAACGCGCTCGACCTGGCCCACGTCGCCGCGCTCGGCGTACGCCCGGTCGAGCTGCGCTACTACCTCGCCTCACCGCACTACCGCTCCCGGATCGACTACTCCGACGAGGCGCTGGGCGAGGCCGCCGTGGCGTACCGCCGGATCGAGGGCTTCGTCCAGCGGGCGGTGGAACGGGTCGGCCCGGGCTCCCTGGGTCAGGTCCCGGCGGGTTTCGCCGCTGCGATGGACGACGACCTGAACACCTCGGCCGCCCTCGCCGCCCTGCACGACGTCCTGCGTGACGGCAACAACGCGCTGGCCGAAGGCGACGACGACGCCGTCCGCAGTACGCTGGTCGCGGTCCGCACGATGCTGGACCTGCTCGGTGTCGACCCCCTCGACCCGGCCTTCGCCGGCAGCGGGCAGGACGACGAGCTGCGTGGGGTCGTCGACGCGCTGGTCGCGTTGGCGTTGGAACAACGTACGCAGGCCCGCGCGCGGAAGGACTGGGCCGCCGCCGACGGGGTGCGCGACCAGCTACGACATGCGGGTGTCGTTGTCGAGGACACCCCGCACGGACCGCGATGGACGATCGGAGAACAGGACTGATGGCCGGCAACTCACAGCGCCGTGGACGGCGGGTAACCGCCAAGAAGGGCGCGTCCGCCGGATCCGGCGGAAAGAACCGCGCCGGACTCGCCGGCCGGGGCCGGACCCTGCCCGCCGACGAGCGTCCGTGGCACAAGGGCTACTCCGGCACCGAGCAACTGCCGCAGCGCACCGCCTGGAAACAGGAGAAGGAGCGCCGCGCGGCGGCCGAGGAGGGCCGCGCGCCCAAGATCGGTCAGCCGGGGACCAAGGACACCACCTGGGGCGCTGGCGGTGGAGGCGGCCGGGGCCGTGGCGCGGCTCCGGCTCGCGGCGGTTCCACCGGCCGGGGTACGGGCGGCCGGGGCGCCGGCAAGCAGCCTGGCCGGTCGGGTCCACGGGTCGCGCCGGGGCGCAAGTCGAACCCGGCCAAGGACGCGCCGGAGTTGCTGGTCGGACGGAACCCGGTGGTCGAGGCGCTGCGCGCGAACGTACCGGCGACCGCGCTCTACGTGGCACAGGGCATCGAGATCGACGACCGGGTGAACGAGCTGGTCCGGATCGCGGCCGACCGGGGCATCGCGATCCTGGAGATCAGCCGGGCCGAGTTCGACCGGATGACCGGCGGGGTTCTGCACCAGGGTGTCGGGATCCAGGTGCCGCCGTTCGCGTACCAGCCGTTCGAGGACCTGGTCACGGCGTCGCTGGAGCAGACCGCGCCGCTGCTGGTCGCGCTCGACGGGGTGACCGACCCGCGCAATCTCGGCGCGGTGATCCGGTCGGCGGCGGCCTTCGGCGCGCAGGGGATCTTCGTACCGGAAAGGCGGGCGGCGGGCATCACCGCGACCGCGTGGCGGACCAGCGCGGGCGCCGCCGCCCGGGTGCCGGTCAGCCAGGTGACGAACCTCACCCGGTCGTTGAAGGCGTGTCAGGAGGCGGGCTTTGTCGTGGTCGGCCTCGACGCCGACGGCGAAACCGACCTGTACGACCTGGAGGCCGCGGCGGGACCGTTGGTCGTTGTGGTCGGCTCGGAGGGGCGTGGGCTGTCGCGGCTGGTCGGGGCGACCTGTGATCTGCGGGTGAGCATTCCGATGATGTCCGAGGTCGAGTCGTTGAACGCGAGCGTGGCGGCGGCGGTGACGTTGGCCGAGGTGGCTCGGCGGCGTACTGCTCTCTGAGCTGCTCGGGCGGGGTTGGGCTCGCCAGTGATTCTTGCGGTGGGGTTGGCCGGCTGTGATTCTTGCGGTGGGGGTTGGGCCCGCCGTGCCCGGCGTGGGCCGTCAGGCTTGATGCCGTCGCCGGGCACGGCGGGCCCAACCTTTTGTCTCATCGGTGGAGCCGTGGGGTGAGCCTGTAGGCGGAGCCTGTTGGCTGCATGGTGGCCGTAGCATGCGGGGCCGGGTAATCCCTCGCCCCGGAGGAGTCGGCAAATGGCAGGGCAGGACGGCGGCTACGCACTCGGCGTCGACCTCGGTACGTCCAACACGGTGGCGGTGCTGCGTTGGCCGGACGGGCGGACCCGACCACTGCTCTTCGACGGGCAGCCTCTCCTGCCCTCCGGGGTCTTTGTCGACCAGGCCGGACTGCTGCACGTGGGACGGGACGCGCAGCGCCTGGCCCAGGCCGAGCCGGGACGGTACGACCCGAACCCGAAGCGCAGAATCGACGAGCCCGGAGTGCTGCTCGGCGACGCCGAGGTGGCCACCGTGGACCTGCTCGCCGCGTTGCTGCACGCGGTGGCCCAGGCGGCGATCGAGGCGGTGGGGTTCCTGCCTCCGGCGGTGGTGACCCATCCGGCGAGTTGGGGTGCCCGGCGTCGGGGAGCGTTGGCCACGGCGGTCGCCCGGGCCGGGTGGCCCCCGGTGCGACCCGAGCTGCCTGGCGGGACGTTGACCGACGCCCCGGGCGGCGGGACGCGGTTGGTGACGGAGCCGGTGGCGGCGGCCCGATACTTCGTCGAGGTGCTGCGACGACCGGTGCCGGTGGGTGGCGCCCTCGCGGTCTTCGACTTCGGCGGCGGCACACTGGACATCGCGGTCGTACGCAACGACGGGCTCGACCACGGTGGACGACCACGGTTCGCGGTGGTGGGCTCGGGCGGGCTGCCCGAGTTGGGGGGACTCGACCTGGACGCCGCGCTGGTGGATCACCTCGGGCGGCTGATCGGCGCGAACGCGCCACAGGTGTGGCAACGATTGGCCCAGCCGGAGACCACCACCGGTTGGCGTGACCGGCGGCAGTTCTGGGACGACGTACGCGGTGCGAAGGAGATGCTGTCGCGCGCCACGACGGCACCGGTTGCCGTACCCGGGGTGGAGCAGGCGGTTCACCTGACCCGTGAGGAACTGGAGCGACTGGCGACTCCGCTGCTACGCCGTGCAATCTTCGAGGCATCGTCGGTGATCGGGCACTCCGGTCTGCGGCCAGACCAGTTGGCCGGGCTGTTCCTGGTCGGCGGGTCGTCCCGGGTGCCGCTGGTAGCCCGGATGTTGCACGCCGAACTGGGCGTGGCGCCGACGGTGCTGGAGCAACCGGAGTTGCCGGTGGCGGAGGGTGCGCTCGCGGAGCTGACAGTGGCGGCCCCGGCGGTCCCGGCGGTGTCGGCGGTGTCGGCGGGCGGAGCGAGGGGGGCGTCGGAAGGTGGAGCGCCGGGGGCCTCGGCGGGTGGAGCGCGGGCGGCGGAGCCGGCGCGTTTCGGGGCCGGGGTGGCGGCGACCGGGGTCTCCGGTGGTGATTCGCCGATATCGGAGTCGGGTTCAGGATCCGGCTCGGAGCCGGGTGCAGGATCCGGCTCGGAGTCGGGCTCGGGCTCGGGGTCCGGCTCGGGCGAAGGTTCGGGTTCCGGGGTGGGAGCGGGGGGCGGGGGTGGGGCGGTTTCGGGTGTTTCGGTTTCTGGTGGTTCCGTGGGGTCCGGGGGTGGGGCGGGGACGTACCCGGGTGTGGCGTTTGTTCGAAAATGGCGCGGGCGACGCGCGGTCTGGATCGGGGCGGCGGCGGTGTTGGCCCTGGTCGGGGTGGTCGCGGCGACGATGCTGTACCTGAACCGGGGCGGTTACGACGACGTCGCGTTTGCCCCCTTCCGCGATCTCGGCGAGGGGATCGCGTTGGGTGAGGAAGATCCGTACTACACCTACACGGCGCTGGTCGGGGACCGGGCGTACCTGGCGTACGAGCGGGAGGACAAGCGGCTGGAGGTGATCGCCGCCAAGGCCAGCACGGGCAAACTGGAGTGGCAGCGGCAGACCGAGGGTACGTCCGAGCGGTGGGCCGGCATCGCCGCGCTGCCGAACGGGTTGGTGGTGCTGGCCAATGGTGCCGGCAGAGCCGACCCCCGTGAGTTGAGCGTGCTCGACCCCGCCGACGGCAGGAAGCTCTGGGGTCGTGCCGTCCACGGTGACGACTCCGTCTACTACTTCGACCGGACGGTGGTGCTGGTCGACCGGGTGGCGAACCAACTCGTCGGGCTCGACCTGCGCACCGGAAAGGTACGTTGGGACGAGTCCAACCCGAAGGACCAGTACGAGAACGCCTCGACCTCGGTGTACCCGGTGACGGTTCCGAAGGACCTGGGTGGCGCGGCGGGTGAAGGCGGTGGGCAGCTCTCGTACGGCGGCGAGGATCGCCGGATCGTGCAGATCACGGTCGACCGCTCCGCGCGGATCATCGACGTGGACAGCGGCAAGCTGCTTCAGAGCGCCAAGAACGTGGCCGACTACGACGACCTCGTCACGGCGCACGACGGCCGCCTCTACGTCGCACCGAAGGAGAGCGGTTACCGCGTCAGCGCGTACGACCTGGACCGGATGGGCGAGCCGGCGATTCTCTACACCGGCGACGACCAGCACTATCCGGACCAGTTGGTGCCCTGTGGCCGGGAGCGGGTCTGTCTGCTCGACCGGCGCAGCTTCGACACCGAGACAACGGAGTTGCTCTCGGTGTCGGCAAAGGCGCAGGACGGGGCGAAGGCGGACGATCGGGTGTGGCGCAGGCCGGCGGCAAAGGTGGAGACCCTGCTGCCGGTGGGCGAACACGTGCTGGCCAGCGGCGGTTCGCCGGAGACCGTCACCCTCTACGGCCCGGACGGCGCCAAACTGGTCAGCAGGGAGGGAGTCGCGGTCCGGCTCGACGGCGGCAACCTGCTGCTCTTCGCCGACAACCCCTCCACCGTCGCCACCGACGTGAGCGTCGCCGGGGTACGCGTCAGTTCGGCCGACCCGGTCGAGCTGGGCGAGTTGAAGGGCGTACGGGCGGCAAGCTGTTCGTGGAACAGTTCGGTGATCGTCTGTCCGGGCCGGGCGGCGATGCTCTTCCGGAGCTTCGTCGAGTAGCCGTCTGTGTGCGGTGGACGTCCGGGACGGTCGCCCGTCAATCCATCGTGGACGGGGTCGGTCGTTCGATCCGGCGTACGGTCGCGTGCAGGGCGAGCAGGGTGTAACCGGCCAGGATCGGCGTGAGCAGCGGCAGGACCAGCCCGCAGAGCACGGCCACCAGCGCCAGCACCCCGGCCAGCGCCAGTGGTACGACCGGACGGCCGAGCGCCACCTGCCACGCTCGGCGTACCGCCTGCCGCCAGCCCTGACCGTCCTGCCGACCGATCTGCACCACGGTCAGCCCGGCGAGTCCGGCCGCGGAGAGGGCCAGCAGGGCGGTGACCGCGATCAGGACTGGCCCGCCGGGCACGACGCCGTTGCCGAGGGCGAGCAGGTTCAGCGTGAGCAGCGCGGCCGTCCCGCCGGCGACCAGGGTTGCCACGACGCCGGGCAGCAGGGCGTGGCGGAAACCGCGCAGCACCGGTCGGACTCCCGGCCAGGTTTCGTTCGCGCTCCAGTGATGCACGGCCGCGCTGGCGGTGGCGACCGCGGCACCCGCGGTCAGCACCGGCAGCGCGGCCACCGTGGTGAGGATGCCGACCAGGGCGAGGTCGCTGGCGTTGCGCAGGGTGTCCCGCCAGTCCGGGCGCCGGGCCACCGACCCGTCCGGCTCCTCCGGCCAACGGTTCCCACTCCGCGCAACTCCTGACATCACCACGCCACCCACTTTCACCAGCGACTCGGACAACATCTACTCACCCAATCACCAGCACCCCTCCGTCGACTACCAGCACCTCGTCCGCTCTACCAAGACGGGATACCTCGACCCCCGACTACCAGCACCTCTCTGCCTGACCACTGACCACCCCGCCGTGACCCTCCGACTCACCCCTTGAGGCCGGTGGTGTTCAGGCCCTCTACGAGCATGCGTTGGAAGGCTACGAAGAAGAGGAAGACCGGGAGCAGGGAGAGCACGGACATGGCGAACATCGGTCCGACCGCGCTCTGGCTGGTCGAGTCGATGAACAGGGTGAGCGCCACCGGCACGGTGTAGTCCTCCAGGTCGGAGAGGTAGACCAGTTGCCGGAAGAAGTCGTTCCAGGTCCAGATGAACGAGAAGATGGCCGTGGTGACCAGCGCCGGTCGGCTCAGCGGCAGGATGACGTGCCGGAAGATGCCGAACGGGCTGGCCCCGTCGATTTTCGCCGCCTCGTCCAGCTCACGCGGGATGCCCCGGATGAACTGGACCATCAGGAAGACGAAGAACGCCTCGGTGGCGAGGAACTGCGGCACCACCAGCGGCAGGTACGGCCACGGTCCGCCGACCATGTCGAAGGTACGGAACAGGATGTACTGCGGCACGATCAGCACGTGACCGGGGAGGAGCAGGGTCCCGATCATGATGGCGAACCAGAAGCCCCGCAGCCGGAACCGCAGCCGGGCGAAGGCGTACGCGGCGAGCAGGCAGGAGATCGCGTTGCCGAGCACGGTGAGCAGGCTGACCATCGCGCTGTTGAGGAAGAACCGGCCGAAGCTGACGTCGAAGTTGTTCCAGCCGTCGGGGTAGTTGCCGGGGGTGAACTCCCTCGGCAGCAGCCCGATGTTGTTGACGATCTCCTCCGGTGACTTCACCGACGTACCGATCATCCAGAACAGCGGGTAGAGCACCAGGGCGAGGATCGCGACCAGGATGACCAGGCGGCCGAGGTGTCGGCCGGTGCCGCTGGGGCGCCGGGTCGAGGTCGGCGCGAGCGTCCTGCTCGGGGCCGGGGCCTCGGTCTGGGTAACCATCAGCGGTCCTCCCCGTCGGAGTAGTGCACCCAGAACCGACCGGTGCTGAAGAGCACGATGGTGATCACCGCGATGGCGAGCAGGAAGACCCAGGCCATCGCCGAGGCGTAGCCCATCTCCAGGTCGACGAAGCCCTTGATGTAGAGGTTGAGGGTGTACATCAGGGTGGAGTCGACCGGGCCACCGGTGCCGTTGCTGAGCACGAAGGCCGAGGTGAAGCCCTGGAAGCCGTTGATCGTCTCGAGCACCAGGTTGAAGAAGATGACCGGCGAGAGCATCGGCAGGGTGACGCTGACGAACTGCCGGAACCGGCCGGCGCCGTCCACCGACGCGGCCTCGTAGAGTTCGGTCGGCACCTGCTTGAGCCCGGCGAGGAAGATCACCATCGGGGCGCCGAACTGCCAGATGGCCAGCACCATCAGGGTCTCCAGGGCCCACTCCGGGTCGTTCACCCAGGGCTTGCCCTCGATGCCGAAGAGGCCGAGGAACGAGTTGAACGCGCCGTCCCGGTTGAACATGCTGACCCAGACGATGGCCAGCGCCACGCTGCCGCCGAGCAGCGACGGCAGGTAGAACAGACCCCGGAACAGCCCGACGCCGCGCCAGGCGCGGTTGAGCAGCAGCGCGACGCCGAGTGCGGCGGCGAGCTTCAGCGGTACGGCGATCAGCGCGAACGCGACCGTCACCTGCACCGCGTGCCAGTACGACGCGTCGCTGGTGAACATCCGTTCGTAGTTGGTCAGCCCCACCCACTCGACCTCGGACCAGGGCGTGAGGATGTCGTAGTTGGTGAAGCTGAGGTAGAGCGACAAGAGCATGGGGACCGCCGTGATGGCCAGCAGGCCGATCAGCCACGGCGACAGGAAAACGTACCCGGCCAGACCCTCGCGCTGCCAGAACCGTCCGGACCCGCGCTGTGCGGGGGTCCGGACGGGGCCGGTGGCGCGCGGAGTCGAGCTGGGCGCCGTGGTCAACGCCACGAGCCGGCTCCTCTCCGGTTAGGTGGTTCGGCCGATCGTCATGCGATCGCGCTCTTGCAGATCTCCAGGAACGCGGTGGCCGACTGGGACGGGGTCTGCCGACCGTACTGGACCTCCTCGGCCGCCTTGATCAGCTCGGCCCGGATCTTGCTGTGTCCCTTCAACGGCACCTGCGGCGACGGGCCGAACTTGGCGGCCAGCTCGGTCTCCACCGCGATGGAGAGCTTCATCGCCGGGTCGGTCACCCCTTCGCTGACCGACTTGCGTACGTCCAGGTTGGACGGCAGCCCTCGGTCGGTGCCCAGGATCTTGCCCGCCTCCGGGTCGTTGACCAGGAAGTTCAGTACGTCGACCGCGACGTCCTTGTGCTCGCTGCCCCGGAAGACGGAGTAGTAGAGCGCGGCCCGGGCCCACTGCGCGCTCGGGTCGCCGGGGTAGGCGACCACGCCCAGTTCGTCCTTGGTGGCCTTCTTCAGCTCGGGGAGCTGGTTGGCCCAGACGAACGAGGTGGCGGCCTTGCCGGTCACCACGAGCTGCTTGGTGATGTCGGTGGCGTTGCCCTCGTGGATCACGTCGGCGGTCGGGGTGGCCCCCCGGTCGCGGGCGCCCTTCCACAGCTCGAACCACTTGGTCACGTCGTCGGCGGTGAAGCCGAGTTCCTTGCCCTTGTACAGGTCCTTGCCCTGCTGGCGCAGCCACACCCAGAACGCCTTGTAGTCCGCGCTCGGGTCCATGGTGCCGGGCACCTTGGTCACCTTGGAGACGTTCTCCGCCCAGGTGACGAGGTCGGCCCAGCCCATGCCGGTGGTCGGCTCGGGCAGGTTGTGCTTGGCCAGCAGGGTCTTGTTGTAGACCATGCCCTGGGTGTTCTCGCCACCGGCGATGCCGGCGAGCTTGCCGTCGACCACGCCGTACTGCCAGAGGCTCTCGGGGAGCTTGGTGACGTCGAGCTTCTTGTCGTCCTTGTACTTGGTCAGGTCCAGCGTGACGTTGCGCGAGGCGTACTCGGTGAGGAAGTTGTCGTCGATCTGGAAGATGTCCGGGGCGTCGCCGCTGGCGGTGAGGGTTGCCAGCTTGTCGAAGTAACCCTGGTTGGCCTGCCAGGTCTTCTTGAACGTGACGTTCGGGTGCTTGCTGGTGTAGAGGGCGAGGGCGTCCTCGGTGAGCTTGGCCCGCGCCTCACCGCCCCACCAGAAGACCGAGAGCTCGACCGGGGCGTCGGGGGCGGAGGGCCCCTCCTCCTCGCCGCCGCAGGCTGCGGCGCCGAGAACAAGCGGTAGGACGATGGCCGCAGCCACCAAACGGCTGATCAGGCCACGTCGGGGTGGAGGGGTACGGTGATCATGCGCGGCACGTTCGTCCGCCATCGGGGGTGTTGCGGGGTGCATGTGCGCTCACTCCTTGGCGTTAGGAGGCGACAGCTTCGGGGTTGACCGCGGCCGCGTCGCCCGGGTCCGCAGGGCTGTGCGGACCCGGGTCTGCGGTTGTCGTGGTGGTGGCCGCGGCGCTGGTCCGGCCGGTGAGGGCCGGGTGGCGGGGCCCCGTCGAGTCGCGGATGACCAGTTCGGTCTGGAGCATTACCTGTGCGGTGGTGCGACGGTCGTCCGCTGCGACGGTGCGGTTGCCACCCCGGTTGCGGTGGGCGGCGGCACTGTCGTGTTGCAGCAGCATGTCGACGGCCGTCCGGCCGGCGGCCGCAGTTGGTGTGGCCACCGTCGTCAATTTCGGCCGGACCAGCCGGCTCAGCGCGATGTCGTCGATGCCGACGACGCTGACCTCCTGGGGCACCCGGACACCGAGCGTGTCGAGCCCCTCGATCAGACCGATCGCCATCAGGTCGTTGTAGGCGAGCACGGCGGTGGCGCCGGCCCGGCGCACCTGTTCCGCCATCGCGGTGCCGCCGCCCTCGGTGGGCGGGTTGGGCCCGAGTACGGTCAGCGCCGCGTCGGCGGAACGGGCCGCAGCGGTCGCCGCCCGGCGGATCTCCCGGCTGGTCCAGGAGCCGCGCGGGCCGCCGAGCAGGGCGAGTTCGGTGTGCCCGAGCCCGGTGAGGTGTTCGACCGCGAGTCGGGCCCCCTGCCCGACGTCCATCACCACCGCCGGCAGCCCGGTCACCTGACGGTTGATGACGACCAGTGGCACCTCACGGCTGAGCTGTTCGATCAGGCTGTTGCTCATCCGGGGGCTGCACAGCAGGATGCCGTCGACCTGCTTGGCCAGGGCGTGCACCAGGTCCTCTTCGGCGGCCGGGTCCTCGTTCGTGTCGGCCACGAAGATGTGGTAGTCGCGGTGCCGGGCCTGACTCTCGGCGGCCTTGATCAGTGGCGGGAAGAACGGGTTGGCGATGTCGGCGACGATCAGGCCGATGTTGTGCGTACGGCCGGTGATCAGCGCGCGAGCCGCCCGGTTGGGTCGGTAGCCGAGGTGTTCGGCGCAGGCCAGCACCCGGAGCCGGGTCTCGGGGTTGACCAGGTGCGGGGCGGAGAACGTGCGGGACACGGTGGAGATGTGCACCCCGGAAGCACGTGCGACATCTCGGATGGTGGCTGGCACGTGAGTCCCTTCGTCTCCGGGTCGGGTTGATCGTCGTCGGGCCGTCCACACACTGCTGGTTGTGGTAGCCGTCACGTTTGGTGTGGCCAATTAATGCAAACGGTTGCTCAGGTGTCAACGGGTCCTGATTACGGGTTTGTTGCGGGCGGTGACCTTCGATGCCGGCATAACCTCAGAAAACCGGAGAAAATACACAGGATTGTTGTCGATCGTTGACGGCGGAAGCATTCACGTGGTTACTTCGGCTGCAAACCTTTGCAGTCACACGGAGGCCGAACGGCCCATGTAGTCACCCGGAGGCTGAGCGGGATGTCCACAGAACCCGGCAAGCGACTTCGTTACGCCGTGGTCGGCACCGGCGCACGAGCCGAGATGTTCGTCCGCGCGCTCGTACTCGACCATCCCGCCACCGCCGAACTGGTCGCGTTCGCCGACGTCAACCAGGCCCGGATGGACGCGCACAACGAGTGGCTGGAGGAGCTCGGCTTCGACTCGGTGCCGACCTACCTGGCCGTCGACTACGCCACCATGCTGGAGAAGGAACGGGTCGACGTGGTCCTGGTGACCACGGTGGACCGGGTCCACGACGAGTACATCGTGGCCGCGCTCCGCTCCGGCCGGGACGTGATCACCGAGAAGCCGATGACCATCGACGTGCCCCGCTGCCAGCGGATACTCGACGCGGTCGCGGAAACCGGCCGAAACGTTTCGGTCGCCTTCAACTACCGCTACAACCCGTTGCACGAGAAGGTGCGCGAGGTGCTGGCCGCGGGCGAGATCGGCGAGATCGGCTCGGTCCACTTCGAGTGGCTGCTCGACGTCCGGCACGGTGCCGACTACTTCCGGCGCTGGCACCGGCAGAAGGCCAACTCCGGCGGCCTGATGGTGCACAAGGCGAGCCACCACTTCGACCTGGTCAACTGGTGGCTGGACGCGGTGCCGGTGGAGGTCTACGCCTCCGGTCGGCTCTTCTTCTACGGCGAGACCGGCCGGCGTCACGGCTACGCCCGCGACTACGACCGGGCACACGGCTCGCCGGCCGCCGCCGGTGACCCGTTCGCCCTGCACCTGGCCAACCACCCCCGCCTGCGGGCGCTCTACCTCGACGCGGAGGCCGAGGACGGCTACCACCGCGACCAGAACGTGTTCGCGCCCGGGGTGACCATCGAGGACGACATGTCGGTGCTGGCCCGTTACTCCAACGGCGCCACCATGACCTACCACCTGACCGCGTACGCGCCCTGGGAGGGCTACCGGGTGATGGTCAACGGCAGCCGGGGGCGGCTCGAGCTGGAGGTCGTCGAGAGCGACTTTGTCAGCCCGTACGCGGCCGGGGAGCTCAAGGGGGCCGCGCTGCACGGCGTACAGGCCGCGATCGAGGAGGGCTGGGCGAAGCTGACCGTCCGCCCGTTCTGGGAACAGGCCCGCCAGGTGCCGGTGTCCGGCTACACCCGGACCGGGCACGGCGGTGCCGACGTACGGATGACCGGGGTGCTCTTCGGCGGGCACCCCGACCCGATGGACCGGGGCGCCACCGCCCGCGACGGCGCGCTCGCCCTGCTCACCGGTCTGGCGGCGAACCGCTCCTTCGAGACCGGGCAGCCGGTCCGCGTCGCCGACCTGCTCACCATCGCCTGACCAGAGGAGTCCGCTTCCGTGCCGCCACTACCAGGAGCCGACCTGCTCCTCCCCGCCGAGCCCGGTCAACGGGCGATCGCGCGGGAGTTGTACGCGTTGGCGAAGGACCAGCCGCTGATCTCGCCGCACGGGCACGTCGACCCGGCCATCCTGGCCGAGGACGCGCCCTTCCCCGACCCCGCGCGCCTGATCATCGTGCCCGACCACTACCTGACCCGGATGCTGCTCAGCCAGGGCGTTCCCCCGGCCGAACTGGGGGTGCCGACGGTCGACGGGGCACCGGTCGAGACCGACGGACGGACCATCTGGCGCCGCTTCGCCGCGCACTGGCACCTCTACCGGGGCACCCCGTCGCGGCTCTGGCTGGAGCAGACGTTCCAGCACGTCTTCGGGGTGACAAAGGCGTTCGGTCCGGCGACCGCGGACGAGATCTACGACCAGATCGCCGCCCGGCTGGCCGAGCCGGCGTTCCGTCCCCGGGCGCTGTTCGAGAAGTTCAACATCGAGACCCTGGCGACCACCGAGTCGCCCCTGGACGACCTGGGCCGGCACGCCAAGCTCGCGGCCGACGGCTGGGGCGGCCCCGGCGGCCGGGTGATCACCACGTTCCGGCCGGACAACGTGGTCGACATGGAGTTCGACGGCTGGGCCGAGAACATCGAGCGGCTCGGTGAGGTGGCCGGCACGGACACCTCGACGTACGCCGGATATCTCGACGCCCTGCGGGCCCGCCGGTCGGCGTTCATCAGCGCCGGTGCCACCTCCTCCGACCACGGCCACCCGACCGCGCTGACCCTGCGGCTGAGCCAGGGCGAGGCGGCCACCCTGTTCGAGCGGGGACGCGCCGGCACCGCCACGCCGGAGGACGCCGAGGCGTTCCGCGCGCACATGCTGGTCGAGTTCGCCGCGATGTCCATCGAGGACGGCCTGGTGATGCAGCTCCACCCCGGCGCCGTACGCAACCACAACCGCTGGCTGTACGGGCGGCACGGGCGCGACGTCGGCGGCGACATCCCGCAGGCGACCGAGTACCTGCACGCGCTCACCCCGCTGCTCGACGCGTACGGCAACGATCCCCGGCTGCGGGTGGTCGTCTACACCCTGGACGAGTACACCTTCACCCGGGAGCTCGCCCCGCTCGCCGGTGGTTACGCCGCGCTCTACCTCGGCGCGCCCTGGTGGTTCCTGGACTCGCCCGAGGTGCTGCGCAGGTTCCGCGAGGCGGTGACCGAGAGCGCCGGCTTCTACAACACCGCCGGGTTCGTCGACGACACCCGGGCGTTCTGCTCGATCCCGGTACGCCACGACGTGGCCCGCCGGATCGACGCGGGCTTCCTGGCCCGACTGGTCGCCGAGGAGCGGCTGCCGTTGGACGAGGCCGCCGAGACCATCGTCGACCTGGCGTACCACCTGCCCAAGCGGGTCTTCAAAATCGGGGAGAAACTGCGGTGACGGTGACCATCACCTCGGCCGAGGTGCACGACGTACGGTTTCCCACGGCAGCGGCGGGCGACGGCTCCGACGCGATCAACCGGGGCGACTACTCGGCCTCCTACGTCGAACTGCGTACCGACGATCCGTCCGGCGCCTTCGGTGCCGGCTTCACCTTCACCAACGGTCGGGGCAACGAGCTGACCTGCGGCGCGATCCGGGCGCTGGCCCACCACGTGGTCGGCCGTACGGTCGAGGAGATCCTCGCCGACCCGGTGACCTTCTGGCGCTCGCTCACCGCCGACGTGCAGTTGCGCTGGCTCGGGCCGGAGAAGGGCGTCATCCACATGGCGACCGGGGCGCTGGTCAACGCGGTCTGGGACCTGCGGGCCAAGCTCGCCGGCAAGCCGATGTGGCGACTGCTGGCCGAGTTGCCGACCGAGGAACTGGTGGCCAGCGTCGACTTCCACCACATCAGCGACGCGATCACCCCGGCCGAGGCGACCACCATCCTGGACAACGGGCTCGTCGGGCTCAAGGAGCGGCTGGCCGAGCTGGAGGAGAGCGGGTTCCCGTCGTACACCACCTCGGTTGGCTGGCTCGGCTACCCGGACGAGAAGGTGCGGGCGCTGACCCGGGCGGCGTACGCCGACGGCTGGCGGGCGATGAAGATGAAGGTCGGCGGCCCGATCGAGGACGACGTCCGGCGGGCCCGGATCATCCGGGACGAGATCGGCCCGGACGCGCTGCTGATGATGGACGCCAACCAGGTCTGGGACGTGGACGAGGCGATCGCCAACATGGCGCGGCTGGCCGAGGTGGAGCCGTACTGGATCGAGGAGCCGACGCACGCGGACGACGTACTCGGGCACGCCCGGATCGCCCGCGCGGTCGCGCCGGTCCGGGTGGCCACCGGCGAGGTGGCGGCGAACCGGGTGATCTTCAAGCAGCTCCTCCAGGCCGAGGCGATCCGGGTCTGCCAGATCGACGCCTGCCGGATCGGCGGGGTCAACGAGGTGCTTTCGGTGATCCTGATGGCGGCCAAGTTCGGGGTGCCGATCTGCCCGCACGCCGGAGGGGTCGGCCTCTGCGAGTACGTCCAACACCTGGCGATCTTCGACTACCTGCGGGTCGGCACCTCGCTCGACGGCCGGATGGTCGAGTACGTCGACCACCTGCACGAGCACTTCGTCGATCCGGTACGCACCCGGGGCGGGCGCTACCTCCTGCCGGAGCAACCCGGCTACAGCGCGACCATGAAGCCCGCCTCGATCGCCGAGTTCAGCTTCCCGGACGGCCCGGCATGGCGGTGACCCTCGGCGCGTCGCCGCTCGGACTGGGCACCCTGCGCCGGTTGCCGGAGTCGGCCCGACCGCTGGTCCGCCCGGGCACCGTGCCGGCCGGCATCGTGCACCTGGGCCTGGGCGCGTTCCACCGGGCCCACCAGGCCGTCTACACCGAGGAGGCGGTCGCTCGGGCCGGCGGCGACTGGGGCATCGTCGGGGTGGCTCCGCGCAGCACCGACGTGGTGACCCGGTTGGTCGGGCAGGACTGCCTGTTCAGCGTCACCACGCTCTCCGGCGACGGCAGCGAGACCCGGGTGGTCGGGGCGCTGGCCGGCGTACGGCACGCGGCCAGCGATCCGGCCGCGATCGTGGCACTGCTCGCCGACCCGGCGATCCGGGTGGTGACGCTGACCGTGACGGAGAAGGCGTACCAGCTCGACCCGGCCAGTGGCCGGTTGCGGCCGGACGCCGAGGTCACCGCCGATCTCACCACCGACCGCGACCCGCGTACGGTGCCCGGTCTGCTGGTCCGTGGGCTGCTCGCCCGAGCCGTCGCCGACGCGGGTCCGCTCGCCCTGGTGAGCTGCGACAATCTGCCCTCGAACGGTCGACGGCTGCACAGCCTGGTCGGTCAGGCCCTGACGACGCTGGCCGAGTCGGCCGGTGGCCGCGACGGTGCCCGCGCGGAGCGGATCGCCGACTGGCTGCGGGCGAACATCACCTACCCCGGCACCATGGTCGACCGGATCGTGCCGGCCAGCACCCCGGCGACGCTGGAGGCGGCTCGGGCCGCGCTCGGCGTCACCGACCTGGCCGCGGTCGCGGCGGAGCCGTACCGGCAGTGGGTGATCGAGGACAACTTCCCCGGTGGACGTCCGGCCTGGGAGCGGGCCGGGGTGGTGCTTACCGACGACGCCGGCCCGTGGGAGCGGCTGAAGCTGCGGGCGCTCAACGGGGTGCACTCGGCGACCGCGTACCTCGGTGCGCTGGCCGGGCGGGAGACGATCGCGGACGCGCTGGCGATCCCCGGCCTGGTCGAGGTGCTGCGTCGGCTGATCGCCGAGGACGTGGCGCGCAGCTTCGACCCGCCGGACGGTGTCTCGGTGGTCGACTACGGCGACCAGGTGTTGGACCGGTTCGCCAATCCGGTGATCCGGCACCGGACCGTCCAGGTGGCAATGGACGGTTCGCAGAAGCTTCCGCAGCGGGTCCTGCACACCGTGGTCGACCTGCGGGCGGCCGGACACCGGCCGCGCTTCGCCACGCTGATGATCGCGGCCTGGATGCGGTACGTCCAGGGCCGCGCCGACGACGGCACCGCCCTGCCCCTGGACGACCCGCTCGCGGAGCGGATCCGGGCCGCGCTGGCCGAGGCGAAGGACACCCCGGCCGGGGTGGTCGACGCCCTGTTCGGGCTGGGTGAGGTCTTCCCGGCCGAGCTAGCCGACGACGAGGTGGTCCGCGAGCTGGTGCTGGAGTGGTTGACCGCGCTGGACCGGCACGGCGTCGAGGCGACCGTGGCGGCCGCGACGTGACCGGCCGACGACCGGGCGGCCAGGGCGTTGGTCCGGTTGCGCCGGACCCGCCCCGGGTGGCGCTGATCGGTGCCAGCGGTCACGGCCGTTGGCACCGCCAGACCATCGCCCGGCTGGGCGGGAGCGGTCGGCTGGAACTGGTCGCCCTGGTGGACGTACGTCCGGTGGAACCGTTGCCCGAGGCGGACGGCGAGCCGGTGACGGCGGTCTTCACCGATCACCGGGAGATGCTCCGTGCGGTCCGGCCGGATGTCGTGGTGGTCTGCACGCCACCGCACACGCACCTGCCGATCGGGCTGGACGTGCTGGCGGCCGGGGCCGACCTGTTGCTGGAGAAGCCTCCGGTGCTCTCGCTGACCGAGCACCGGAGGCTGGAGCAGGCGCGGGCGGCAGCCGGTCGGATCGTCCAGGTGGGCTTCCAGGCACTCGGCTCGGCGGCCCTGACCGCCCTGCTCAGCGCCATCGCCGCCGGCAGGCTGGGCACGGTCACCGGGATCGCCACGGTCGCCTCCTGGCAGCGCACCGACGCCTACTACGCCCGCTCGCCGTGGGCCGGGCGGCGTTTCCTGGACGGGCGTCCGGTGCTCGACGGCGCCCTGGTCAACCCGTTGGCGCACGCGCTGATGCAGTGCCTGGCGGTAGCCGCCGCCGTTCCACTTCGCCAGGGAGTGCGGGCAGCCGAGCCGATCGCGATCGAGTTGGAGCGGTACCGGACCCGGCCGATCGAGGTGGACGACACCGCTTCGCTGCGGGTCACCCTCGGTTCCGGGTTGCCGGTGGTGGCGGCGGTCTCCCTGGCCGGGGAGGAGTTCATCCCCGGCGAGGTGATCGTGCGCGGTACGGCGGGCCGGGCGGTGCTGGAGTACCCGACCGACCGGTTGCTGCTGCCGGGCGAACGGCTGGACGTCGCCCACGGGGCCGAGCAACCGGAGCCGCGCGAGATTCCGGGTCGGACGGGCCTGTTGGAGAACCTGCTCGACCACCGGGCCGACCCGACCGGGGTGCCGCTGCTGGTGCCGCTGGCGCGTACGGCGGGCTTCACCGCGTTGGTGGAGGCGATCCACGCGGCACCCGAGCCGGCCCTGTTGGACGGCGACACGGTGGTCGCGATCGGTGAGCCGCCGGAGCGGGTCCGGTCGATCGTGGGGGTGAACCGGCTGCTGCGGCAGGCCGCCGAGACCGGCGCCCTGTTGTCCGAACTGGGCGTGCCGTGGGCGGTCGAGCCGTACCGGGTGGCGCTGGGCGAGGAGAAGCGTGATGGGTGAGCGGCGTACGGAAAACAGGCTGCAAACCGACGGGGCGGCCGTGCGGTAAGAATCGGACCGAATACCCCCTTCTCGGCCAACGGGTGGCCGGGGCAATTAATATTGCCTCCATTCTCTGCAACATAACTGCACACGCAGCACATTGACTATTGTGACTGCGAATACTTACCGTCTGTTTGTGAACAGGTTTCGTACGCGTTACGGAACCGGTAACCCACACGCAGACGCGGAGAGTGCAGATGCGACTGATCAGGTTGACCGCCGTACTGGTGGGGATCTCGCTCGCGGTTGGGCCGGGGACGGCCGTCACCGCAGGTGGTTCCGATGACCGACTGTCCTGGGGAGCCCGTCTGCTGGGTCGGCAGGTTCTGCCGGCGAATGACGGCTGGGCCGCCGCCGGGCCGGGTACGACCGGCGGCTCGGCCGCCACCGACAATCAGGTGCACGTCGTCGACAGCCGAACCGAACTGGTGGCCGCGCTCGGCGGTGACAATTCCACGAACCGCACCAACGCCACCCCGAAAATCATCTTCGTACGCGGTTCCGTCGACGGTTTCGAAGCCGTCGACGGAACACTGCTCGACTGCGCCGACCTGGCCGATCCGGAATACAGCCTGCCCGCCTATCTCGCCGCGTACGACCCGGCGGTCTGGGGGCGGGTGGCGCCGAGCGGACCGCTGGAGGCGGCCCGGGTGCGGTCGGTGGCGAACCAGACCCGGCAGACGCAGATCAATGTCGGGCCGAACACCACCATCGTCGGGCTGCGCGGCGCGAAGCTGACCGGGCTGACCCTGATGCTCGACGGCGCCAGCAACTCGATCGTCCGCAACCTCACCTTTGTCGACGCCCGGGACTGCTTTCCGGCGTGGGCACCGACCGACGGCGAGGCCGGCAACTGGAACTCGCAGTTCGACCAGCTCTCGGTACGCCGCAGCGAGAACGTCTGGGTCGACCACAGCACCTTCACCGACGGCGACAACCCGGACTCGGGCCAGCCGATCTACTTCGGACGGCCCTACCAGGTGCACGACGGGTCGGTCGACATCACCCACACCGCCAGCCGGGTCACCGTCTCCTACAACCGGTTCGACGGCCGGGACAAGGTGATGCTGATCGGCTCGTCGAACACGGTCGGCCCGGACGTCGGCCGGCTGAACGTCACCCTGCACCACAACCTCTTCGCCGGTGACCTGCAACGGCTGCCCCGGATCCGGTTCGGCCAGGTGGACCTCTACAACAACCACTACCAGCTCGCCGGCCCGGACTTCCAGTACGCGCTCGGCGTCGGCGTGCAGTCGGCGCTCTACGCGGAGAACAACTTCTTCGCGCTGGCCGGTGGGATCGCCGCCGAGGACCTGCTCTACGACTGGGGCGGGACCGCCGTCACCGAGCGCGGGAGCTGGGTCCGTACCGACGGTGGCTGGCCCCGACCGACCAGCCTGCTCGACGCGTACAACA
The DNA here is from genome assembly GCF_044901685.1 of Micromonospora sp. NPDC050397. Classification (NCBI taxonomy): domain Bacteria; kingdom Bacillati; phylum Actinomycetota; class Actinomycetes; order Micromonosporales; family Micromonosporaceae; genus Micromonospora; species Micromonospora sp. NPDC050397. The sequence continues at coordinate 34,693 of NZ_JBJDPS010000021.1, read as the reverse complement.
GCCGCCACGACCCGGACCTGGGCGCGGACGCCGGCTGGACCCCCACCCTGCGGTCCGCTCCGCCCCTGCCCACCGCGCTGGTCCCGCTCGCCGTCCAGCTCCTCGCCGGCGCCAACCGCATCCCCCTCTGACCCATGCAAGGAAGGGCCCCTTGTTATCGCATTCGGTTGTACTAGGGGCCCTTCCTTACACCTGACCGCATCCCACCACCACCACAGGAGGAGGCCCAGTGTGAAATCGATCCGGACCCGGGGAGGACCGAGGTGGCGGCTGCTCGCCGCCGCCGGTCTCGCCGGCACCCTCAGCGCCGTCGCGGTGACCTACGGGATGCCGTATGCGTTCGCCGACACACTGCTGTCGGACAGTTTCGAGGACGGTAACTCCAACGGCTGGTCGAAGTCCGGCGGGAGCTGGTCGGTGGTGACCGACGGTTCCCTGGTCTACCGGCAGTCCGGCCAGAGCAGCGACGCCCGCACCCTGGTCGGCCAGCCGAGCTGGGGCGACTACTTCGTCCAGGCGCGGGTCAAGCCGACCGGCTACAACGGCGCGAACCGGCACGTCGGCGTGGTCGCCCGCGCGCAGAGCAGCAGCAGTTACTACGCCCTGGTGGTGACCAGCGGCGGCGCGGTGCAGTTGGTCAAGCGGGCCGGTGGCGACCCGGTCGCGCTCGGCACCGGCTCGGCCGCGGTGCCGGTCGGGACCTGGGCCACCCTGCGGCTGGACGCGGTCGGCAGCTCACTGCGCGGGTACGTCAACGGCAACCTGGTGGTCCAGGCCACCGACAGCGGTTTCAGCTCCGGCCGGGCCGGGCTGGCCACCTCGTACGCCAGCGCCTCCTTTGACGACGTCGAGGTGGCGACGGTGACCGGTGCCCCGCCGACCACCGGCCCGACCACCGGTCCGACGCTCCCGCCGACCGAACCGCCGCTGGACCCGGGGGCGCCGCCGATCGGGTTCGCCTCGGTCAACTCGCTCGGCCAGAACGGCACCACCGGCGGGGCCGGCGGCCCGACCGTCACCGTCGACACCCCGGCCGAACTGCTCGCCGCCATCTCCCAGTCGGGACCGCTGAACATCCGGGTCAGCGGCATGATCGCGCTGCCCGGACCGATGCACGACGTGACCTCGGACAAGACGATCGTCGGTGTCGGCGCCAGCTCGGGGATCACCGGCGGCGGGCTCAACATCGGCCTGCCGGTCAGCGACGCGACCAGCCCACCGGCGGACGCGGTGCACAACGTCATCGTCCGCAACCTGAACTTCCGCAACACCGTGGACGACGCGATCAACGTACAGATGTTCACCCACCACGTCTGGATCGACCACAACGACCTGTCGCTCGGTTACGACGGCCTGATCGACATCAAGCGGGGGGCCAGTTACGTCACGGTCTCCTGGAACCACACCCACCACCACACCAAGAACATGCTGCTCGGGCACGACGACAGCAACGCGGCGCAGGACACCGGCTACCTGAAGGTGACGTACCACAACAACTGGTTCGACCGTACGCCGCAGCGCAATCCCCGGGTCCGGTTCGGCGAGCCGGTGCACGTGTTCAACAACTACTTCGTCTACAACACCGATGTCGGCGTCGCCTGCCAGCTCAACTCGGGCTGCGTGGTCGAGGGGAACTACTTCGAGGACGTCGAGGTGCCCTGGTCGATCAGCTACTCCGGGTCCCGGGGTCGGCTGGTCGCGCGGAACAACGTACTCGCGGGAACCAGCGAGACGGGTGACTCCGGCGGCACCGTGCAGGAGCCGAGCAGCTACTACAGCTACACGGTCACCGACCCGAACAACATCAAGTCGGTCGTGACGGCCGGTTCCGGCACCGGCAAGATCGGTCTCTAGCTCCAGCTCCGCGTGCCACCAGCTCCGCGTGCCACCAGCTCCGCGCAGCACCAGCTCCGCGCGCCAGCGCGACGTCGGGAAGGGGTACGGGCGAGTCAGCCCGGTTCTCCCGCACCCCTCCCGGCGGCACGTCGATCCGAACGGGTACGGACGGTCCTCCTGATCCGGAGCACCCCCGGCTCTCAAAGATCGATATCTGTCAATCTATCGGCCTGACCTGGGCGGATAGCCACCGAGGAGGTTCCGTGGAAACCACCGAAACCCGGCGGAAGCATCGCCGTGGCTTCCTGATCGCGATCGGCGCGGCGGCAGCCGCGGTCGCTCTCGCGCTCGGCATGGGCGCCACCGCCTACGCCGCGACGCTCTTCTCCGACGACTTCGAGGACGGCAACGCCACCGGCTGGACCCCGTCCGGCGGTAGCTGGACGGTCGCCACCGACGGCAGTCGGGTCTACCGGCAGGGCGGCACCAGCAGCGACGCCCGCTCCATCGCCGGTACGGCAAGCTGGTCCAACTACTCGGTCCAGGCAACCGTGAAGCCGACCGCGTTCAACGGGTCGAACCGCTTCGTCGCGTTGCTGGCCCGGGTGCAGAGCAGCACCAGCTACTACTACCTGGCGCTGCGCAGCAACAACACGGTCGAGCTGAAGCGGCTCACCGGCGGCTCCTCCACCACCCTGGACACGGCCAGCGTCACGGTGAGCGTCGGCACCACGTACACGCTCCGGCTCGACGTCAGCGGCAGCAATCTCCGGGGGTACGTCAACGGCACCCTGCTCACCGAGGGCACCGACAGCCAGTACGCCACCGGCCGGATCGGCGTCGCCACCTTCAACGCCTCGGCGAACTTCGACAACGTGCTGGTCTCCTCCGGTGGCGTCGACCCCACCCCGACCCCGACCAACCCGACGCCCACCCCGACCACTCCCACGCCGACCCCGCCGACCAACCCCGGCCCGAACGTGGCCGACGGTTGGGCCTCGGTGGACGCGTGGGGCCAGAACGGCACCACCGGCGGCGCGGGCGGACCCACCGTCACCGTCACCAGCGCGTCCCAGTTCATCGCCGAGGCGGCCTCGTCCGGTCCGAAGATCATCCAGGTCAGCGGCCTGATCGCGCTGCCCGGACCGATGCACGAGGTCAGCTCCGACAAGACCATCGTCGGGCTCGGCGCGAACTCCGGCTTCACCGGCGGTGGCCTCAACATCGGGCTGCCGATCGACAACGCGATCACGTCACCGCCGGCCAACGCCGTACACAACGTGATCCTGCGGAACCTGAACTTCCGCGACTGGGCCGACGACGCGGTCAACGTACAGATGTTCTCGCACCACATCTGGATCGACCACAACACGTGGACCACCGGGGCCGACGGTGGCGTCGACGTCAAGCGCGGCTCGTCGTACGTGACCATCTCGTACAACCACGCGGACGGCACCGACAAGAACATGCTGCTCGGTCACGACGACGGCAACGCCGCCCAGGACGTGGGTCGGCTCAAGGTCAGCTACCACCACAACTTCTTCGACAACACCAACCAGCGCAACCCCCGGGTCCGCTTCGGCGACCAGGTGCACGTCTACAGCAACTACTACCTGAACACCGGCAACTACGGCGTCGCCGCCACCGAGGACTCCGGCGTCATCGTCGAGGGCAACTACTTCGAGGGCGTCGACGACCCCTACCACCTGGGTGAGGCGTCGTCCGGGGACGGCCGGCTGGTCGCCCGGAACAACTGCTTCGTCAACTCGGGCGAGGGCCAGACCGGCGGCAGTGTCAGCAACCCGCCGTACCCGTACACGATCGGGGTTGCCTGCGACACCAGGGCGACCGTGCTCGCGCAGGCCGGGGTCGGCAAGGTCGGCCTCCCCGGCGGGCCGACCAACCCGCCCACCACGCCGCCGGCCACCACCCCACCGGCCACCACGCCGCCGCCGACCACCCCGCCGCAGACCGGACTGGTCGGCTGGGCCACCCAGAACGGCGGCACCACCGGCGGCGCCGGTGGCCAGACGGTCACCGTGACCGACGGGCAGGCCCTGGCCGACGCCATGGAGTCGTCGTCCCCGCTGACCATCCGGGTCCAGGGCTCGCTGAGCATGCCGGACACCATGAACGACGTCCGGTCGAACAAGACCGTGCTCGGCGTCGGCACCAACGCCACCCTGGACAACGGGCTCAACGTCAGCTCGGCGACGAACGTCATCATCCGCAACCTCACCTTCCGGGGCTGGGACGACGACGCGATCAACGTGCAGGGCTCGCGGAACGTCTGGATCGACCACAACACCTTCGACGGCGGGTACGACGGCGCGGTCGACGTGAAGCGGGAGTCGGACTTCGTCACCGTCTCCTGGAACCGAGTCACCAACCACACCAAGAGCATGCTGCTCGGCCACGACGACGGGCACACCGCCGACATCGGCCACCTGCGGGTGACGTACCACCACAACTGGTTCGACGGCAGCAAGGAACGGCACCCGAGGGTCCGCTTCGGCGACCCGGTGCACGTGTTCAACAACTACTACTTCGGCGCGGACTACGGCGTCGCCTCGACCATGGGCGCCGGAGTGCTGGTCGAGGGCAACTACTTCGAGAACGTCACCCGGCCGACCGCGGTCGGGTACGCCGAGTCGGACCCGGGCGACCTGGTCCAGCGCAACAACGTCTTCGTCAACTCCGGTACGCCGGAGAGCGCCGGTGACGTCGCCGCCGTCCCGTACGCGTACAGCACGGACGCGGCGGCGAACGTCAAGTCGATCGTCACGGCCGGCGCCGGGGCGGGACGGATCACCCCCTGACCCACCAAACCCAACCCCATAACGGTGGGGCGACGGCCGCCATCCGTCGCCCCACCCCAGCCCCCGGAGGAAAGCAGTGCAAGCGACAAGAAGAACCATCCACCGCCGTGGCCTGCTGCTGGCGCTCGGCGCCAGCGCGGTCGCGGTGGCGCTGACCGTCGGCATGACCACGGCAGCCCAGGCCGCGACCCTGTTCGCGGACAACTTCAACGACGGCAACGCCGACGGCTGGTCCAAGTCCGGCGGCGACTGGTCGGTGGTGACCGACGGTACGGGCGCGTACCAGCAGGGCAACTCGGGCAGCGAACTCGCCCGCGCCTTTGCCGGTGACACCGGCTGGACCAGCTACCGGGTGCAGGCCCGGGTGAAGCCGGCCTCGTTCAACGGCTCGAACCGGCTGGTCGGAATCGCCTCCCGGTCGAACAGCGCGACCAGGATGTACCGGCTCGCCCTGATCAACAACGGCCGGGCCGAGTTGCAGGCGGTGAACGGCAGCTCGATCACGGTGATCGGCTCGGCGGCGCTCTCCGTCTCCACCGGCACCTGGTACACCCTGCGGCTGGAGGCGACCGGCAGCACGATCCGAGGGTTCGTCAACGGCACCCAGATCGGCTCGGGCAGCAACAACGCCCAGACCGCCGGCCGGATCGCGCTCGTCACCACGTACGCCAGCGCGGTCTTCGACGACGTGAGCGTGGACAGCGACGGCACCACCCCGCCGACCTCCGGACCGACCACCCGGCCGCCGACCACGCCGCCGGGCACCGGCGGGCCGACCCTGCCCCCGCAGACCGGGTTGGTCGGCTGGGCGACCCAGAACGGCGGCACCTCCGGCGGCGGCAACGCCTCACCGGTCACCGTCTCCGACTCCGGCGCCCTGACCAGCGCCCTCGGCTCCACCAGCGCGGCCGTCATCCGGGTCTCCGGCACCATCTCCTGCTCCGGCATGCTCCGGGTCCGGTCCAACAAGACCATCCTCGGCACCGGCTCCAACGCCACCATCAACGGCTGCGGATTCAACATCAACGGCGACCGCAACGTCATCATCCGCAACCTCAACTTCCGCGGCTGGGACGACGACGCCATCAACGTCCAAGAATCAGCCACCAACATCTGGATCGACCACAACAGCTTCACCGACGGCTACGACGGCGCCGTCGACGTCAAACGCGGCTCCGACTTCGTCACCATCTCCTGGAACCGCGTCTACGGCCACGACAAATCCATGCTCCTCGGCCACAGCGACGACAACGCCAGCCAAGACACCGGCCACCTGCGCGTCAGCTACCACCACAACTGGTTCGACGGCTCCGGCCAACGCCACCCCCGCGTCCGCTTCGGCAACCCCGTCCACGTCTACAACAACTACTACAACAACATCAGCGGCTACGGCGTCGCCTCCACCGAAGGCGCCGGAGTCCTCGTCGAAGGCAACTACTTCGAAAACACCGACGACCCCTACCACCTCGGCGAAGGCGACTCAGGACCCGGAACCCTCGTCGCCCGCAACAACCACTTCGTCAACTCCGGCACCGGACAAACCGGCGGCAGCGTCGCCAGCATCCCCTACAACTACCAACTCGACACCGCCAGCAACGTCAAATCCATCGTGACCGCCGGCGCCGGCACCGGCCGAATCTAAGAGTAAGGAAGGGCCCCTAGTTATCGGATTCAGTTGTACTAGGGGCCCTTCCTAACACTTGTGGGAGGGATCGTGCGACCGCAGCGCTCAGTACGGCGGCAGCGAGTCCTGCGGGGCGCAAGGGTCGCCGTAGCAGCCAGCCCCACCAGCGCCCTGCCAACCCCCACCCCCATCCCCACCCCCGCCCCCTTCCCCGAGATCAATCGGTCGCCCTGATTAAGGAAATTGAGAGCCAGCATGGACCTCAGTAGGGCTCGCTGGAGGAAATCCACCAGAAGTAACACGGCAGGCGGGGGCTGCGTTGAGGTGGCTGGCAATCTGCCTGGCGTGGTGGCTGTCCGTGACAGTAAGGACCCGTTCGGGCCGGTGTTGACCTTTGCGCCCGAGGCGTGGCGGGGCTTCGTCGGTCAGGCGAAGCAGGGATCTGAGTAATCAACGAGGGGGCTGTGTTGGTGCCGTTGCTGCCGGCACAGCCCACTTGTGGCGGTGTCAGTGGTTGCTGGTGGCGAGTCGAATGCCGAAGCCGGTGATCACCGTGCCGGTGACGCGGTCCAACGCCTGGCGAGCTGTCGGACGTTGGAGCACCTTGCGTAGTCGGTGTGCCAGCACGAGGAGCACGGCCGACCAAGCGGTGCCCAGGGCGATGTGTACGCAGGTCAGGAGCGCACCGGAGGCGAAGGTCGGAGCACCGGCGGGAATGAACTGAGGCAGGAGCGCGACGTAGAACGCGCCCATCTTCGGGTTCAGCAGATTGGTCAACGCCCCGCGACGCCACCCGGGAAAGAAGCTGTCGTCGGCAATGACAGGCTCGTCGGTCGGCGGGATCGCCGGGCGGTGGCGGGCGGCCCACAACATGCTGAGGCCCATCCATATCAAATAGCAGGCACCGGCCCATCGCAGCGTCTCATAGGCCAGGTGCGAGGCCGTCAGCAGCGCGGTGACACCGGCCGAGGTGAGCAAGCCCCACGCCAGGGTTCCACTCTGGATTCCGATGACGACGCCCCAAGCCCGGCGGGGTGCCCCGACGGCCGCGGTGCGCAGGATCAGGGCGGTGTCCATCCCGGGAGTGATGGTGAGCAGTCCCACGACGAGGACAAAGGACCACAGGCCGCTGACCGTTGTCACGGGGACCAAGTTATCGCACGAATGGTCCAGGCCCAGCGTTCATGGGGTGGATCAACGGAGGGCGCGGATGTCAGGCTGTGCCGTATGACGTGGGAACTTCGACCGGTCGTACGGCGGGACGTGTCGCGACTCGTGGTGCTGCTCGGGCAGTTGGGTTATCCGACCGACGAGGCGGCCGTGCACGAGCGGCTCGACCACTGGCTTGACGACCCGGCGAGTTGGCTGGTCGGAGCCGACGACAACGGGGAACTGGTCGGCGTCGCGGCGCTGCACGTACTGCCGATGTTGGAGGTCAGCGGGAAGTTCGGACGGCTGCTCGCCCTGGTCGTGGACGACCGCTACCGCAGCCGGGGCGTCGGGCAGGCGTTGGTGACCGCCGTCGAGACGCGCGCCCGTGAGGCCGGCTGCATCCGGCTGGAGGTCACCAGCAGTCGGCACCGCGACCGGGCGCACGCCTTCTACCAGCGCCTCGGCTACGAGGACGCGTCCCCGTCCAAGGCTCGCTTCCTCAAGGACCTCGTCACCATCGCCTGAAGAACCATGGTCGCGTGACCTCACGCAGCGTGACGCGCGGCAGACTCATCAGGTCAACTTTTTCCTACACGTTTTTCCGTGTACCTACACGAAAGAACGTGTAGGAAAAAACCGCGACACAGGTACCCGCCGAGGACGACGGCGACTGATGGATGATGCAGCGGTGAGCACGACTGTGACCGGGGCCGGCGTACCGCCCGCCGCGACGGGTGGGAGCCGGCCGCCCGGGGCGGCGGTGCTGGAGGCGGTGCTCGAACGGATCACCTACGCCAACGAGGAGACCGGTTACACGATCGCCCGGGTGGCCACCGAGCGCTCCGGAAACGACCTGCTCACCGTGGTCGGCGCGCTGCTCGGTGCGCAGCCGGGGGAGAGCCTGCGGCTGGTCGGGCGCTGGGGCTCGCACCCGAAGTACGGCCGCCAGTTCGAGGTGCACTCGTACACGACGGTGCTGCCGGCGACCATCCAGGGGATCGAGCGCTACCTCGGCTCCGGGCTGATCAAGGGGATCGGCCCGAAAATGGCCGGTCGGATCGTCGAGCTGTTCGGGGTCGAGACGCTGCGGATCATCGAGGAGGAGCCGACCCGACTGGTCGAGGTGCACGGACTCGGCAAGAAACGTACCGCGATGATCGCCGCAGCCTGGGAGGAGCAGAAGGCGATCAAGGAAGTGATGATCTTCCTCCAGGGCGTCGGCGTCTCCACCTCGCTCGCCGTACGGATCTACAAGAAGTACGGCGACAAGTCCGTCGAGGTCGTGCGCGACGAACCGTACCGGCTCGCGGCCGACGTCTGGGGAATCGGCTTCAAGACCGCCGACACCATCGCCCAGGCGGTCGGCATCCCGCACGACAGCCCGCAGCGGGTCCAGGCCGGCATCCAGTACACCCTCTCCGAGGCGACCGACAGCGGGCACTGCTACCTGCCCGAGCCGAACCTGGTCGCGGACGCCACCGAGATCCTCCAGGTCCCCGCCGAACTGGTCCGGACCTGCCTGGACACGCTCGCCGCCGACGAGGGCGTGGTACGCGAACAGGTGCCGAACCCGAGCACCGAGGGCGCCACCATCCCGGCCGTCTACCTGGTGCCCTTCCACCGGGCCGAGACCGCGCTCGCCAACAGCCTGCTCCGGCTGCTGAACCACCGCAGCGACCGGATGCCCGCCTTCGGTGGCGTCGACTGGGTGAAGGCGCTCGCCTGGTTGCGTACGCGAACCGGCGCCGACCTGGCCGAGGAGCAGGAACGGGCGGTCCGGCTGGCCCTCACCGCGAAGGTCGCCGTGCTGACCGGCGGACCCGGCTGCGGCAAGTCCTTCACGGTCAAGTCGATCATCGCGTTGGCGGCGGCGAAGAAGGCGAAGATCGTGCTGGCCGCGCCGACCGGGCGAGCCGCGAAACGGATGACCGAACTGACCGGGCACCCGGCGGCGACCGTACACCGGCTGTTGCAACTGCGGCCCGGCGGCGAGCCGACGCACGACCGGGACAACCCGATCGACGCCGACCTGGTAGTGGTCGACGAGGCGTCGATGCTCGACCTGATCCTCGCCAACAAGCTGGTCAAGGCCATCGCGCCCGGCGCACACCTGCTCCTCGTCGGCGACGTCGACCAGTTGCCGTCGGTCGGCGCGGGCGAGGTGCTGCGCGACATCCTCGGCGCCGAGGCCATCCCCCGGGTACGCCTGACAAAGATCTTCCGACAGGCTCAGGAGTCCGGCGTGGTGGTCAACGCGCACCGGATCAACGCCGGTCAGCCGCCCGCCATCGGCGAGTATCCCGACTTCTTCCTCTTCCCGGTCGACGAACCGGAGGAGACCGCCAAACTGGTGGTGGACATCGTCGCCCGCCGCGTCCCGCGCAAGTTCAGGCTGCACCCGCGCGACATCCAGGTGCTCACCCCGATGCACCGGGGACCGGCCGGCGCCGGCAACCTCAACACGATCCTCCAGGAAGCGCTCGCCCCGCACCGCGAGTCGATGCCCGAGCGGCGGCACGGGGCCAGGGTGTTCCGGGTCGGCGACAAGGTCATCCAGATCAGGAACAACTACGACAAGGGCAAGGCCGGGGTCTTCAACGGCACCGTCGGCGTGGTGACCGCACTCAGCGGCGAGGACCGCCAGCTCACCGTCCGCACCGACGAGGACGAGGACCTGACGTACGACTTCGACGAGCTGGACGAACTGCAACACGCGTACGCGATCACGGTGCACCGGTCGCAGGGGAGCGAGTATCCGGCGGTGGTGATCCCGGTGACGATGAGTTCGTACACCATGTTGCAGCGCAACCTGCTCTACACGGCGGTCACCCGGGCACGGAAGCTCGTCGTGCTGGCCGGTTCGCGCAAGGCGATCGCCATCGCCGTCCGTACCGCCGGGACCGGGCGCCGACACACCGCCCTGACCCACCGGCTGACCTCGGCCTGATGACGGCCGCCTGACGACGGGTACGCGCAGGGGCGGCCCGCTTCGCGGACCGCCCCTGCGCGCTGGTCTGGCTAGCTCAGATCCGTACGCCGCTGGCGGCGTGGAAGGTGTGGTTCTTACCGGTACGCGGCTTCACGTAGACGGTGTCGCCCATGTTCGGCATCGTCCGCCGGTCGGTACGGACCACGAACCGCTCCGAGGTGCCGTCGATGGTGGCGGTGCCGTAGATGTTGGCGTCCGAGCCCAGGTCCTCGACCAGCTCGACGACGACCGGCAGGCCACCCTCGGTCGGGCTGACCAGGTCGCAGTCCTCCGGCCGGAAGCCCACCGTGACCTTGCCGTTGCCGCCGTCGGCCTTGGCCGCGTCGACCTGCTCACGGGTGAGCGGAACGATCAGCTCGGCGAAGTTGGCGCCGTTCTCGGTCAGCGGCACGGTCTTGATGTTCATCGCCGGGGAGCCCATGAAACCGGCCACGAAGACGTTCGCCGGGGTGTCGTAGAGCGCCCGGGGGGTGTCGACCTGCTGGAGCACACCGTCGAGCATGACCGCCACCCGGTGACCCATGGTCATCGCCTCGACCTGGTCGTGGGTGACGTAGACGGTGGTGATGCCGAGCTTGGCCTGGAGCGACGCGATCTGGGTACGCGTCTGCACCCGCAGCTTCGCGTCGAGGTTCGACAGCGGCTCGTCCATCAGGAAGACCTGCGGCTCGCGGACGATCGCCCGGCCCATCGCGACCCGCTGGCGCTGACCGCCGGAGAGCGCCTTCGGCTTGCGGCTGAGGTAGTCGTCGAGCTGGAGCAGCGCCGCCGCCTCCTTGACCCGCCGGTCGATCTCCGACTTCGAGGTCTTACGGAGCTTCAGCGCGAACGCCATGTTCTCGTAGACCGTCATGTGCGGGTAGAGCGCGTAGTTCTGGAACACCATCGCGATGTCCCGGGCCTTCGGGGGCAGGTGGGTGACGTCCCGGTCGTCGATGAAGATCGAGCCGTCGTCCACGTCCTCCAGGCCGGCGAGCATCCGCAGGCTGGTGGACTTTCCGCAGCCGGAGGGGCCGACCAGGACGAGGAACTCGCCGTCGCCGATCTCCAGGTCGAGGTGGTCGACCGCGGGGCGTTCGGTACCCGCGTAGATGCGGGTGGCCTTGGAATAGGTGACCGTAGCCATGGTGAAGCGCTTCCTTTCACCGGCAGGAACGTGCCGGACGATCCGAGTGAAGGAGCTCCGGAGCGGGGGGCCGCTCCGGTTCGGGAGACACGCCGACGGCCACTGGGGTGGTAGGCGTGTCGCCCGTGTCACGCCACGGTAATCCGCTCGGCCCACCCTGCCAAGGTCGGAGCCGTACGGAGAGATGCGATCGGCTCACATTTCGGTCATTGGGGCACGGTCAGTCATCAATGGGCGTGCCGAAGTTGGTGAAGTTCACGATGCGGGACCGTGGCGCCGCTGGGATCGTGACCACACTGGCTATGCTGACCCCGGAACACGCTGCCCCTGTAGCTCAGCTGGCCAGAGCACCCGCCTTGTAAGCGGGATGTCGCCGGTTCGATCCCGGCCGGGGGCTCCAACGCCGCCAGCAGGGATTCCCTGGCTGGCCCGTACCTGCCTTGCGACCGGTCTGGTAACGAACGAGATTGGCATGCCCGGGATATAAGTTGGGCTTATGCTCATGGAGTGTGGGAGGTCAAGCTGCATCCCGAGGTCGAGGCATGGTTCCTTGACCTATGCCGCACCGACGCGGCGACCGCTGATCTGGTCGCGGAAGCGATCGACCTGCTCGCCGAGCGGGGTCCGGCGCTAGGGCGCCCGCTGGTGGATCGGCTCAAGGGAAGCGGCTTCCACCACATGAAGGAACTCCGGCCCGGCTCGGCGGGGTCTAGCGAGGTTCGTATGATCTTCGCCTTTGACCCTGCTCGCGAAGCGATTTTTCTAGTCGCTGGTGACAAATCCGGACAGTGGCATTCGTGGTACGTGACTGCGGTGCCTCTGGCCGACGAGCGGTTCGAGAAGCACCTGACAACGTTGGAGGGGGAGCGTCGGTGAGTGGGGAGTCGACCTGGCGTGAGGTGAAGGACAGGGCTCGGAATATCGACCCGCAGTGGGACGAGGCTGAGCGGGTGGAGCGCCGTGGCCGGATGCGCGAGGCGATGCTCGCCTCCGTCAGTGGTGCCCAACTGGCGGAGATTCGGAAGCAACTCGGTCTGACCCAAACGCAGCTCGCCGAGGCGGCAGGGCTGTCCCAGGCCCGGATCAGCCAGATCGAGAGTGGCGAGTCCACGAGCCTTGAGACGCTGCGGGCGTACGTCGTCGGCCTTGGCGGACACCTGGATATTGTGGCGCGTATCGGAAACATCAACCTGAACGTCGCGTGACGCCCGCTCGGTCTGCGCTCAGGACTTGCCCCAGACCTCGTCCTCGTCGCTGAGGCGGCTCAACGCGGCGCGGAAGTGTAGGTGGAGCGCCGAGGCGACCGGCACGGTGATCTCCGTACCGTCGTCATCGACGTGGAGCACGACCTCCTCGCCGCTGTCCTGGTACGCCTCGACCCCGGTGTCGCCCACCCGGGTCCAGACTCCGTGCGGGATCGTCTGCGTGATCACCGGTTCCCTCTCCGAACAGCCACCTCGCCGCCCGGGGGAGACGCGTACGGACGCGTGGGCACCTTCAATCTAGTTCGATCGGCCAGCTACGACGGGTCAGGTACGGCGGATCGGTCGGTAGCCTTTGGGGATGCATGACCTGCCGAAGGCCGAGTTCGCCTTTCCCGGGCCACTGCGCGACCAACTCGTCGCGGCCATCCTCAACGGTACGAAGACCTCGACCACCGGACTGGAAATCGACTATCAGCGGGAGCAGGAACCGTTGCCCAGCATCGGGCGGCGGTCGGTGGTGGTCGACTCGGCGGACCAGCCGGTCGCGATCATCGAGACCACCGACGTACGCGTCGTCCGCCTCGGCGACGTCGACCTGGCCCACGCCGTCGACGAGGGCGAGGGGTTCGAGTCCGTCGCCGAGTGGCGGATCGGGCACGAGGACTTCTGGCACGGGACCGAGTACCGCGAGTTCCTGGGCGACCCGTCGTTCACCGTGGACGACAACACCCGGGCGGTGGCCCAGCGGTTCACGGTCGTGGAGCTGTTCTGACGTGGCCTACCACTACCTCACCTCGCCCACTTTGGCCCGGGTGCCGGGGCTGTTCGACTTCGTCTCCGCCCGGACCGGTCAACCGAGTCCGGGCACCAGTCACCGGCTCATCTCCTACTTCGTGGAGAACGAGGGTGACGACGGCTTTCTCCGGCACACCAACGTGGTCGCGCAGGCCCAGGAGGGTCTGCCCACCCGGTTGGTCCGCGAGGCCGACTACCTGACGGCGAGCGTACGGATTCCGATCTTCTCGGCCGCGTTTGTCGCGGCGGTCGGGTCGGAGCTGGACCGGGACCTGGAGTTTCACCGCTGCATCGTGCGCTGCCAGGACGAGGAGTACGACGACTACTCGGTGGCCCGGGTGAAGACCGTGCTGCCGTTGATCGACGAGGACCGGTCCCGGCACCGGCCGTCGGCCGGCGGCGGAACGCCGATCCTGACCGAGCCCTTCTTCCGGGAGGAGTACGCCCACCAGTTCCTGATCGCCCGGGACGCCCGCTACCGGACCATGGTGTGCAGCCCGCGCCTGATGGATCTGGTGCAGGCGCACCGGCTGAAGGTCAGGTTCACCGCCACCGACTGACCCGTGCGTTCAGCGGGTGGGGTCGGCGCTCGCGAAGCCGTTGACCGCGAAGTCGTCGCGGTGCCGCCAGGACGCCTCGGTGCGGACGTGCTCCGGGCGTACCCATTTTGCGACCCGGCGGCCGAACTCGGCCTCCGGGATCGGGGCGGCCGTGCGGACGACGAAGCCCTCCGAGTCGTCGGCGTCGCGCTGCCGCGACCAGGCCGCGCGGGCCGTCGCCAGGTCGGTGCCGCGATGGAGTACGGGCACCAACGGCAACTCCAGCAGCATCGCCCACTCGACCGTCTCGTCCCAGCTCCGCAGCGTGTGGGTGGTGTCCCAGACGGCGAAGACCAGGAAAACACCGGCCAGACCGCTGTACGCCACACTGCGTCGGGCCCACATCGACTCGCCGCAGATCCGCCAGCCGTACGGGATCTCGTGCGCCACCCTGGCCCAGAGCGCCTTCGCCGGCCGGTCCCAGGCGTGGGTGCCGGAGTCGACCGAGCGGGCGTACATCAGGTCGCGGGTGAAGGTGACGTTGCCGCCGTCCATTTTCTCGGTCACCACCAACTCGCCGGTCAGCCCGTCGAGATCGGCGACGATCCGGTCGTCAGTCGTCGCCCCCGGCGAGTCGGGCAGGTGGTGGGTACGCGGGTACTTGCGGGCCGGCGCTGGTCCCGGCTCATCCCACATCGGCCGATCGTGGCACACGCCGGGGCGGCCGGCATCTCGATTACGAGAGGCATTCATGACTATTTACCCCGAACGGGGGATAGTGCCCTTTCATCCTCGACTACCACACTGACCTGGTGGAACGCTCCCTCACGGCAGCCATGTTGACGATCGGGGTGGTGCTCGGGCTGACGGTCGGCGTCGCGTACGCCGTCGCCCGGCGGTCCTGGGTCGACTACCGCAAGGCCAAGGCGGGCATCCCCGGCGCGCGCAAGGCGGCCTGGGCCCTGATCCGGGTCGCGGTGAGCAAGGGCGGCATCGTGCTGCTGCTCTGCATCGCGGCGGTGAGCTGGGCCGCCACCAGCGACAACTGACCCCCCGCCGGCCCGGTACGGCACCGCGTCCGGAGCTCGGGACGGCGGACGCTACCGGCTGTCGGATTCGTTCGATACCACGGAGATCGCCCGTTCGGTCCTCACTAGGATCTCGGCGTGATCATCATGAGACGGTCCATAGCGGTCCTCTTAGGATTGCTGG
This sequence comes from Micromonospora sp. NPDC050397, assembly GCF_044901685.1. Lineage (NCBI taxonomy): Bacteria > Bacillati > Actinomycetota > Actinomycetes > Micromonosporales > Micromonosporaceae > Micromonospora > Micromonospora sp. NPDC050397. The sequence continues at coordinate 19,396 of NZ_JBJDPS010000021.1, read as the reverse complement.
CCGCCCTTACGCCACTTGGTATTCCACCGGCCTCGGCCGGCGAACCCACCGCCGAGCCGCCCAAAGTGGAGCTCGTGCTCGACGTGAGTGGGTCGATGCGGGCCAACGACATCGACGGCCGCACCCGGATCGCCGTCGCCCAGGAGGCGTTCCACGAGGTGGTGGACGCCCTGCCGGACGGGACCGAGTTGGGCATCCGGGTCCTCGGCGCCACCTATCCTGGCGACGACAAGAAGATCGGCTGCCAGGACACCCAACAGATCGTGCCGGTCGGCCCGGTCAACCGCGAACTCGCCAAGGCCGCGATCGCCGGGCTCCGCCCCACCGGGTTCACCCCGGTCGGGCTCGCGCTGCGCGGCGCCGCCAAGGACCTCGGCACCGGCGGCACCACCCGCCGGATCGTGCTCATCACCGACGGCGAGGACACCTGCGCGCCGCCCGACCCGTGCGAGGTCGCCCGCGAACTCGCCGCCCAGGGGACCCACCTGGTCGTCGACACGCTCGGCCTGGCCCCCGACGAGAAGGTACGCAAGCAGCTCGTCTGCATCGCCGCCGCGACCGGTGGCACGTACACCTCGGCGAACAGCGTCGAGCAGCTCAGCGGCCGGATCAAGCAACTGGTCGACCGGGCGGGCGACACCTACACCGCGACCCCGGCGCTGGTCACCGGCACCGACGCGTGCGGCGACGCGCCGATCCTCAGCCCCGGTGTCTACACCGACCGGGAGAAGTTCCAGGAGCACCGCTACTACCGGGTGCCGGTCCGGGCCGACCAGGAACTGCGGGCCTCGGTGAGCGTGGCACTGGACCGACCGCTCAACCGCGACTACGGCGTACTGCTGCGGGCCACCGCCGCTGACGGCCGGGAACTCGTACGCGGCACCGACGCTGGTAGCGGTCGTACCGACGTACTCTCGACCGGTCTGCGCTGGTCGGCGTCGGAGCCGGACGAGGAGCCGGAGGAGGACGCCAGCGAGGCGCCTTCCGAGGGCGGGGCGGCCACGGTCCCCGAGACGCCCACCGTCTGCCTGGTGGTCAGCAACTCCTTCTCCGCCCAGAACGCCTCCGCCCAGGTGCCCGGCATGCCGGTCGAGCTGACCATCGACGTGGTCGACTTCTCGCCCGCGCCGAACAGCCCGGGTCTCGGCCGGGGCTGGGTGCTGCTGCTCCTGCTGACCGTCGCCGGCCTGCTCACCGGCCTGATCGCCGGCTGGCTCACCCGCTGGTGGGTTGCCACCTGGAGGGAGAACTGATGCCCCGGACCGACAAGACGACGGCGACGGCGGCCCGGCGCGGCTCGAAAGCGTTCGGTGCGAGCGCGCGCGGTGTGGCGGCGGTCGCCGTGGCTGCCGGCATCCTGCTGCCGGCCGGTGCGGCACTGGCCGCGCCGGCCTCGCCACTGCCGACGCCCTCACCCGGCGCGGTCACGGTCACCAAGGCCGGCACCTCGTTCCTCACCGCGACCGGGATCAACGCCGGTCAGCCGGTCAACGTCGCCGGGTCGACCGGTGACTACCTCTACTGGTCGTTCCCCGCCGAGGCCGGCGAGACCAACGACATCGCGGTCAACGTGACGCTGCCACCGGCGGCGGACCGGCACGGCGCGTCGACCTGGGCGGTCGACGTCTTCGACGGGCTCCGTCGGCGGCAGGCGTGCACGGCCGGCGCGCAGGCACCGACGGTCGCGGCGACCGAGACCACGGTCGCGCTCAACTGCACCCTGCGCCAGGTACGTGCCTGGGCCGAGCCGTGGTCCGGGGACCCGTTGCCGGGCACCTACTTCGTCCGGCTCTCCACCACCAGCCTGCCCGAGCAGGACCTCGGTCTGCCGATCCAGGTGGAACTGCTGGTCGGAGCGGTGGAAGACGACAACATCACGCCCGAGGACGGTGACCTGAAGACGCCGCTCGTGCCGGCGGTCAAGCCCGGAGCGGTCCTGCCGGCCGCCGGTGCTGCCACGCCGGCCCCGAGCGGCAGCCCCGATCCGGCCGCCCAGGCGGCGAACGAGGAGGACGGGTTCTTCTTCGGTTGGTTCGACGGCTGGTTCGACGGCTTCTCGTCCCGGTGGATCTGGACCAGCGTCGGTGGCGTACTGGCCGCGGTCGCCGGGGTGGTCGGCTTCGCCCTCACCCGTCGCCCCCGCCGCCCCTGAGGTGTAAGGAAGGGCCCCTTATTAACGCATAGCGTTAATAAGGGGCCCTTCCTTACCCTGCTAGGGCTCGCGGCGGAAGAGGCCGCCGCCGTACTTGCGGTGGGCGGCCTGCTTCGAGACGCCGAGGGATTCCGCCACCTGCGCCCAGGAGGCGCCGGACACCCGGGCACGGCGTACGAGCACCGCCTCCATCCGCTCCACCCCACGGCGTAACTCGGCCGCGGCCCGCAGGCTCTCCAGTGGCTCCGGCCCGGCGGAGAGTCTGAGCAGCTCCTGGAGGGGTTCGTCGGACACGCCGTCAATATACGCTGACGGACCGTGTCCCCTGCCCGAAGTGCGGATCATCCGCCGGGCAGGGTAGAAAGGGGCCGGGGTAGAAATTGGCACGGCGGCGATCGGGCGGCGATTACGGGGTGGCAATGGCGGTGCGGAACACGGCAGCCGCTGGGCGTACCCCGGATTATCTGCGGGGTCTCGATCCGGTCGCGGACCATCATGCGATCTACCGTCACCTGGTGCTGCGGGAGTTCTGGCCCGAGGTCCGGGTCGGCCTGAACCTCGCCTTCTACCGCACGTACGCGGTGCCGACCATCGCCCGGCTGCTGATCGCCACCGGTGAGCTGACCGGTCGCCCGCTCAAGCGCGCGTACGACACCGGCGCCATCATGTACGAGCTGATCGCCAACGGCGTCGACCATCCGCGCGGGCGGAAGGTGCTGACCCTGCTGAACCGGATGCACCGGGTCCACGACATCAGCGACGCCGAGTACCGCTACGTACTCGGCACGCTGGTCTTCGTGCCGAGCAGGTGGATCGACCGGTTCGGGGCGCGTCAACTGTGCGAACAGGAGCGCGAGGCGACCTTTCACTTCTACCGCCGGGTCGGCGACGAGATGGGCATCAAGGACATCCCGACGAGCTGGGCGGCGTTCGAGGCCGAGTTCAACGAGTTCGAACGGGTCAACTTCGCCTTCGACCCGGCCGCCGGCACGCTGATCGGGGCCACCAAGGATCTGATGGCGTTGCGGCTGCCCAGGGCCGTACGACAGGCCGGGTGGGCTCGCTGGCTGATGGCCTCGGCCACCGACACCATGCTCGACCCACCGGTACGCGCCGCCCTCGGCGTCCCCGAACCGCCACGCCTGCTCGAACTGGCGGTGCACGGCCTGTTACGGGCGAAGGGGCGGCTGCGCCGGTTCGGCAAAGTTCCCGACGTCGACTTCTGGACCCCCGGCCAGCCCAACGCGGCCTATCCCGACGGCTACACGCTCGACCAACTCGGGCCGGGCCAGCCGAACTGACCACGGTCCGCGGCACCGAGCCCCGGCCCGCCAAAACGCACTCCGCCCGGCTCGCCGGAACGTGCCCCTGTGCCCGGCCCGCCAAAACGCACTCCTCCCGGCCCGGCGACCGGACCGGGAGGAGTTGAGGGGCCGGCGGGACCCCGAATCCCCGCCGACCGGTCAGAGGCGAACCAGTGCCGCCCAGCTCGGGACGGCAGGGTCGTACCGCAGCGGCATGCCCGCCTCGGCCGGCGTACGGTCACCCTTGCGCTGGTTGCAGGCGTAGCAGGCGGCCACGGTGTTCTTCCAGGTGTTCCGCCCTCCCCGGGAGCGGGGCAGGACGTGGTCGATGGTCGTCGCCCGGCCGTCGCAGTAGGCGCACCGGTGCCCGTCGCGCAGGTGCACCCCCGACCGGGACCAGGCTGGGCCGGAGCTGAACCGCCAGCGGGTCACCACGTACCGGACCAGCCGGACAACCCGGGGCATCGGGAAGACCCCGATCCGCCGGTCCGGCTCGGCCTCGTGGATCTCGGCGACCCGGCGCAGGAGCATCCGGATCGCGTGCTGGACACTGACCTTGTGCAGCGGGCCGAGGTCGGCGTTGATGACGAGCACCGCGTCCACCGGGTCCTCCTTTCCAGACGATGAACAATCGGGGTACGGCCTGGTGTGGCCGGATCGTTGTCCTGCTTCGCGTCGGTCGCCGATCGATTGGCGACTACTCCTGGTGGTTGGGCGACTGATACAAAAAACCGCCCGTACCCTGGTCTTCCGGGTGGGCGGCTGCGGTCCGAGGTCACGATCGACTCAGCCGGAGAACCTGCCCGGGTTGCGTTCCTTGCTCTCCGTGCGCCAACAGGTCAGCCGGTGGGCGGCGGCGGACAGGGCGGTGCCGAGCGGCCACCACCGCCGCACCGAACCATTGCCGTACGCCTTCATTGACCGACCCCTCGATCGGGTGGAAAACCTGACGCGCTAAACGGTAATTGCGTCCACCCGCCACCGCCAACGGATTTGATCAGCCGCTCGGGCGGATCAGCCGGAACCCGCTGGTACGCGGTTCACGCTCGGGCGAGCAGGCCCCGGGGACGTACGGACCAGATCGGTTCGGTGGCCGTGCCGTGCCGGCGCAGGATCTGGTTCGCGGCCAGGATTCCGGTGACGGCGGACCGTTCCATCAACGCACTCGGTGAATCGGCCCGTGTCCCGTCGCCGGCCCGGATGCCGTCGCCGGCCAGGAAGAGCCCGTCGGCGTCGGTGACCACCGTCGGGCGGGACGAGTGGCCCCCCGGCCGGAACGAGGGCGCCTGCCGTTCCACCCGGGACCGGAGTTCGACCACCGGCAGCCGGCCCACCTCCGGCCAGAGTCCAACCAGTTCGGCCCGCATCCGCTCGGCCAACTCGTCGGCGGCCAGGTCGGGTGGGCAGGCGTACGCGTGCAGTTCGACCACCGACCCGCCGGTCTCGCCGGCCCAGCGTCGGGCCCCAGCCTCCAGCCGGTGGTAGAGCGTCACCGAGTCGAGCGTCGGTTGACGGGACACCCCGCTGAACACCGCCCGGTCCGGGGCAACGTCGCCGGCCAGCCAGTAACGCGCCACCGCGTACGGTGGGCCGGGTTCGATCGCGGCGGCCTGGCTCGCCAACCGGGGCGCCCGCGCGGCCACCTCCGGCGCGGTGGCGAGCAGCGTACGCAGGGCCGGTGGGTCAACCGCCAGCACCAGGAACCGGGCCCGGTACTGCGCACCGTCCGCTCCGGACACCCGCCAACCGCCGCGCTCGTCGTCCGGTGCGATCCGGGTCACCGGCTCGCCGACCCGGACCAGCCCACCACGCTGCCGCAGGTACGCCGCGAGCGGGCGCCAGATGGCCGAGTCGTAGTCCCGGTCCGGCGCGTCGAAGCCCAGCCCTTCCGGATTGCCCAGCAGGTAGAAGTGGAAGTTTGCCACCAGTTCGGCCGCCGACATGTTGTGCTCGTGGTTGAAGAACGAGTGCGCGAAGACCTCGAAGAGCATCGCCCGCGCCCGGTCCGGCAGGCGCAGTGAGTCGAGCAACTCCTTCGCGGTGGTCCGGTCCAACTCGGCGTGAGTGCGCACCGGGTGGTACGCCAACAGTGGCAGCGCCGCGTTCCCGTCCATCGTGCGCAGGTCACGCAGGCGCAGACTCGGACTGCGGGCGATCAGCGCGAGCAGGCTCAGCGGTGGCGTGGTGGGCAGCCGGGCGAACTCCTCGCTCGGCCAGTCTGCCGAGAGGACCGGATATCCCGCCACCGGCCGGAGCAGGTCCAGAGCGGGATCGATCCGCCGCAGGATCGACCGCCAGTTGTAGTACTGCCGGAAGAAGGCGTGGAAGCCGTGGTCGACAAACTGCTCGGTGCCGTCGGCGAGGGTTTCCGACCAGGACGCGAGCCGGCCGCCGAGGGTCGGCCGGGCCTCCAGCACGGTCACCCGTACGCCCCGTTCGGCGAGCACGACCGCAGCCGATATCCCGGCGACACCACCACCGACCACCAGCGCGTCCACCCCGTCCGGAACCCGGGACGTACCACCCTCGTCGCCGCCAGCGCCCACCCGCACCGCCCGTACGCCGAGCAGCCGCCCCACCCCCCGCACCAGCCCCATAAACCCCAATCCTCCCGCCCCGGGGGTAAGGAAGGGCCCCTTCTTATCGTTTTTTGTATAGGAAGGGGCCCTTCCTAACCAGGCGGGGGCGAGGGTGGGCGGCAGGTGGGCGGGCGGTCCGAGGGGGGCCAGACGTACGGCAGGTCGGGCGGCAGGTCGCCGAAGAACGGGCGGTAGAAGTCCGGGTCCTTGCGCAACAGCGACACCCGGTGGCTCAGGTGCAGGTCCTCGCGCCCGAGCCAGGGCGGCAGCTCACCGGCCTCGGCGAGTTCGGGCTGACTGCGTACGCGTTCGATGTTGCAGGCGGCGGCGAGGTCGACGACCAGGGTGACCGCGACGGTGTCACCCCGGCCGGTGGCGGTCCAGACCTCGCAGACGTCGAGCCCGTACCGGACCAGCGCCTCCTCGTAACCGGCCCACATCTTGACCGCGGGGTGGTGCCGCCAGCCGTACCGGGGCCAGGTCAGCCCGCGCAGCACCTGGAGCGCCTCCACCCGCTGCTTGCCCAGCCGCCGGGCGTCCAGCACCCTCGCGGTGTCCCCGAAATCCGGGTACGGGAGGAAGGTCTGCACCCGAGAGCACTACCCGGGACCACCGGGCACATGCGCGCCGCAACCTGTTCTCCCTCCCCGCCCCGGGCAGGGGCACTCGGTGGATCATGAGAGGGCAGCGACCGGTGATCGGGGTGACTACGATCCGGGCATGGCGGATCCGTGGCGCAACCGAGCCCGGCGCGCGGTCGAGACCCGGCTCCGCGACGGACTCCGGACCGGTGAGAACCGTCCCCACTACGTGGTCTGTGGCCAGAACGACCTGGTGGTCCACCTGGTCAACGCGCTGCTGGCCGAATCCGTACGGGTAACCGTGATCATCCCGCCGCGTCGCGCGCCGGACGGTGCCGACGTCCGCGCGATCCGGGGCGTACGCGTGCTCGTCGCCGAACGGCTCGACGAGGAGACCTTCCGATCGGCCGGACTGGCCGGCGCGTACGGGCTCGCCCTGATGCACCAGGACGACGTCGGCAACATCCACGCGGCGCTCTGCGCCCAGGCGGTCGAACCGCAGTTGCGACTGGTGCTACGAATGTTCAACACCGGACTCGGCAACAGCGTACGGCCGCTCTTCGCCGACTGCGCGGTCCTTTCCGACGCCTCGATGGCCGCACCGACCTTCGTCGCGGCGGCACTCGGCGAGCCGACGCCGACGCACTTCCGGTTCCGCGCCCGTACCCTCGTCGTCGCCCGCCGCAAGGAGGTCCGCCCCGAGCACGTCGTCTGTGGGCTGGCCGACACCAGCGACCCCGGCCACCTGCGCCTGCTGCCTCCGGACAAGGCGCAGGCGGACCTGGTGCTCGCCGAGGCGAGCGGTCAGCCACCCGGCACCGAGGTCGCCGCCCGTCGGATCATCCGCGCCCGACGCCGGCAGCGACGCCCGAGCGCGGTGCTGTGGCGGGCCGTACGCTCCTTCGCCACTCGCAAGATCGGCATCGCCACCCTCGCCGTGCTCGCCGTCATCGTCGTCTTCGGTGCGCTGCTCGCCCACCCCGAGGAGGGCATCTCGGTCTGGCAGGCGGTCTACGTCGCCATGGTGACGACGATCAGTGGCGCCGACCCGGACCCGGGCAAGGCCGCGCCCGAGCAGGTCATGCAGGTGGTGCTGAACCTGGCCGGGCTGGCGCTGATCCCGCTGATCACCGCCGCCGTGGTCGACGGCATGGTGAACGCCCGACTGGCCCTGGACGACGGCCGGCTGCGCAGCCCGCGCGAGGGGCACGTGGTCGTGATCGGGCTCGGCAACGTCGGCACCCGGGTCATGGGTCAGTTGAACGACCTCGGCATCGAGGTCGTCGTGATCGACAAGGATCCGGACGCGCGCGGTGCCGCGCTCGCCCGCCGGCTGCACGTCCCGCTCATCGTCGGTGACGGCGCCCGGGAGGAGATCCTGGAGGCCGCGTCGGTGGCCACCTGCCAGGCCCTGGTGGTCGTCTCCACCGACGACGTGACCAACCTCCAGGCGGCCCTGAACGGTCGCGCGATCAACAACGATCTCCGGGTGGTGCTGCGCCTCTCCGACGGCGACTTCGCCGACCGGATCCAGAAGGCGTTCAACATGAACATCTCCCGGAGCGTGTCGTACCTGGCGGCGCCGTCGTTCGCCGCCGCGCTGCTCAACCGCGAGGTGATCGCCACCATCCCGATCGACCGGCACGCACTGCTGGTCGCCGAGGTGCTGGTCGCGACCGGATCACCGCTGGTCGGTCGCGCGCTCGCCGACATCGACCAGACAACCGGCGTACGGGTGATCGGGCTGACCCCGGCCGGGCAGGTGATGCTCGACTGGTCTCCGCCACACGAGCAGCGGCTCGGCCCCGGTGACCGGCTCGTGGTGGTGGTCCGGCGGGCCGCGCTCAGCGCCCTGCTCAAGCAGGCCGGTCCACCGATCGACGACCCGGAGCCACCGACGCTGCCAAGCCAGTCACGCTTCCCGACCGCCGGTCCCGGCTGATCGGACCCGTGCCGGTCCGGGCTGGGGGCACTCGGCGGCGAGTGACAAACGACCGTTCACGCGGCCGTCGAACTCCGGGTATGGTCCTCGCCGTGCTGGGTGGCGGATTGGGGCGTCAGGTGCGGTCGCGTGCGCAGGCTGGTCGGCGTTCGAGCGTGCTGGAACGACGAATGCGGTTCGTGATCGGTGGCGGACGCCGGCTCTGGTGGACGCTCGCCGCCGCTGTCGCCCTGGTGACCGGAATCGTGCTCTGGGTCGCGTGGCCGTCGCCGCCGGAGCCACTGGCCCGGCAGTACGGCGAGGCGACCGCGTGCCTGCTCACCGACGAACACGGCGTGACCGGGACCGAGGCGGCCGCAGTCTGGGCCGGCATGCGCGAGGCGTCCGAGGCGACCCTGACCAAGGTGCAGTACCTCGAGGTGGACGGCCCGCAGACGGCTGAGAACGCGAAGACATACCTGGCGAGCCTGGTGCAGGCTCGATGCGACCTGGTGCTCGCCGTCGGCCCCGGCCCGTTGTCGGCAGTGGACAGCGAGGCAAAGCGCTTCCCGACCGCCCGGTTTGCGCTGGTAGGCGGCGGGGTGGTGGCCCAAAATGTGTCCCTTGTGGAGGGACAGACGGCGGAAGCCGTGCAGGCGAACGTGCGTGCCCTCGTTTCCACGGTCAAATCCGCCGCTCAGTAGCTCTGTCTTCGCTCTGCGTCGAGATTTTCCTTGACGCGACGATCTTCGGTGCCGCAGACTCCCGCTGTTCGTTTCACAGCGGGGGAGGAGACGGCCGATGCGCCGTTCGGGTAGTCGTGTCTTGACACGGGTCACCTTGCTCGTCGCGATCGTCTTCGGACTCACCGTGGCACTGCCACCGGGAGCGGTCCGGCCCGACGGTGACTTTCCGCTGACCTGGCTTGCCTGGCTCACCCAACGACCCGCCTGGTCGGCCTCGTTGGCGGAGCGGGCACTGGCCGGACTCCCGGCCCAGCGACGGGGGCCCGAGGATGTGCCTACGGGTCAGGTTTCCGCCGCTTCGACCGACGCGCGCGGCGGCGCGGGCAGGGCGCCGACACCGGCCCCCGGAACGCTGTCGCCCTATCAGCCGTACGAGCCGCCGAGCACGTCGACGACCACCGGCACCAGCGGCTTCGACGCGCAGAAGAGCCAGCGGGTGGCGGCGAAGTCGAGTGCCAACGAAGACCTCTTCTCGAACCCCGACGGGTCGATGACCAGACGCGTCTACTCGGGCCAGGTCAATTTCCGTGCCGACGACGGCACCTGGCAGCCCATCGACACGACACTTGAGGAGCGGGCGGACGGCCGCCTGCACACCCGTGCCAACTCGGTACGGGTCTCCGTCGCCAACGGTGCGAGCGAGAATGAGCGCTCCCGCGCGCTCGACCGGGCCGACGCTGCCGAAACCGAACCGGTGACCACGACCTCCACCGACCTCGCGACGATGACGCTGCCGACCGGCGAGGTGTTCGGATACGGCCTTGCCGGCGGGGCGGAGGTGACCCCGGTGGTGAACGGTGCCGTCGCTACCTATCCGGACATCCTGCCGATGACCGATGTCGAGCTGCACGCCACGGACAATGGTTTGAAGGAGACCCTCGTCCTCCGGTCGCCGACGGCGGCATCGTCCTGGGTTTTCCCGCTCCGGCTGAACGGGCTGACACCCCAGATCCTGGAAAGCGGCGTCGTCGAGTTGCGGAACGCGCGAGACGAGAGCGTCGTCTGGATTCCGCGCGGCTTCATGGAGGACTCAAGGATCGATCCGCAGTCCGGCTCCCCGATCCAGTCACCGGACGTCACGTACGAGCTGGCGACGGTGGATGGCCAGCCCGCCCTGCGGGTCAGCGCCAGCGAGGCGTGGTTGCACGACCCGGCCCGGGTCTATCCGATCCGGGTGGACCCGACCGCCGTGACCGGAACCACCGGAGACGTCTTCGCCGACAACGACTCCTCCACGAAGAACACGAACGGCGATTCACTGGCGATTGGCACCTACAACAGCGGCACGGTCAAGGCCCGATCGTTCATCTCGTTCGACGAGTTCGACGACAACGGTTTCAATGGGCTGCGGTTCACCGGCGCGCGGCTGAAGCTCTTCCTGAGTTGGACCTATGACTGTTCCTCGCACTATTCGTTCGACGTCCGGCGCATCCTGAGTTCGTGGCGGGTGGTCGATCTGGCCGACGGCGGATGGCCTGGTCCTGACGTCTCGGCTCCGATCGGTTCGCTGACCGTCACCGACAATTATCCGGCGTGCCAGAACGACGAAGGCAACCGGGGCGTCGGCAAGTGGGTCGGTGTTCCGCTCAACGTAGCCACGTTCGACGACTGGTCCACCGGTGGCTGGAACGCCGGCCTGGCGGTCACCACCTCCGAAACCGAGTCGAGGGCGTGGAAGCAGTTCACTTCGGCCAACTACGCGGGAGCGGTGCTCAAGCCGTACCTGGAGCTGGACTACGCCGCCAACGTCGCACCGCAGGTCAACGTCCGGTATCCGCAGAACAACGCGGTCGTGTCGACGCTCACTCCTGAGCTGCTCGCCAAGGGACACGACCCGGACAACTGGCCGGCCAAGGGGCTCACCTACAACTTCGTCGTGGGCGATGCGGCAACCGGAGCGGTGGTCGCCAACTCGGGCTGGACCACCGCCGCCTGGACCGTTCCGGCGGGCAAACTGGCCTGGAACAAGCGCTACCTGTACACGGTCCAAACGTTCGACAAGGCGGGTTACAGCGCGATCGCGCCACCGTACGCATTCGCCACCTCGGTGCCGCAACCGCAGCTCACCGCGAACCTCGCACAGAACTCGGGCCGGGGCTACGACCCCAGCATCGGCAACTACACCACCACGGCGACCGACGCCAGCATCGCGACGGTTGGCCCGGCGCTGAACATCACCCGCAGCTACAACAGCATCGACACGCGCCGGGCGAGCGCCTTCGGTTCCGGCTGGTCGAGCGTGCTGGACGTACGCGCCACGCAGGTCAAGGACGTCAACGGCGCGGTCGAGACCGTTCTCGTCACGTATCCGACGGGGCAGGACGTGGCCTTTGGCCGTAACGCGGACGGCAGCTTCACCCCGCCGTCCGGTCGGTTCTCCGTGCTCAAGGAAACCAAGAGCGCCAGTGGTGCGCTCACCGGTTACACGCTGACGGACAAGGACGCCTCGGTCTACACCTTCGCCCAGCCGGCCGAGCCGGGTGTGTTCAAGGTGAGCAGTATCGCCGATGCGAACGGCCGCCGGCTGTCGATCGAATACGACACCTCCGCGCGGGCGACCCGCATGATCTCCGCCTCTGGTCGATTCCTCTCGTTTCTCTGGAACACGCCACCGGGATCGACCTACCCGCACGTGACCCAGGTCGCCACCAGCCCCGTCGTTCCGGACGACTGGAACACGACTGACAACTGGGACTACGGCTACGGCGCGAACGACCAACTCGAGAAGGTCTGCGCCCCGCCGGACTGGAGTCGGTGCACCACGTACCAGCAGGAAACCACCTCCCAGTACGCCAACACGGTGCTCGACGCCGACCCCTACTCGTACTGGCCATTGAACGAGGCGAGCGGCGCGACGGTCGCGTCGAGCCGGGTGCTGGCCAACACGGGAGTCGACAACGCTCGCTACAACGACGTGACGCTCGGGCAGCCGGCCGCTCGGCCGGGCTCGACCGCCACCACCGCCGGGTTCAACGGCACCTCGTCGTACGTCCAGCTACCGGGCAACCTGGTCAGCGACGGCCAGTACCAGTCGATCAGCATGTGGTTCAAGACCAGTAGCGCCAACGGGGTGCTGTTCAGCTACAGCGCCGACCCGGTCAGCAAGGGGACAACCGGCGGCAACTACTCCCCGGCGCTCTACATCGGCGGCGATGGCAAGCTACGTGGTGAGTTCTGGCAGGGTGCGACCACCCCGATCAACTCCAACGTCGTGGTCAACGACGGCGCCTGGCACCACGTCGTCCTTGCCGGAGCCGGCGACACCCAGACGCTGTACCTGGACGGACTGGCCCGTGGCACCCTCGCGGGAACCATCGCCATCGCCGCTACCGGTGGCGCCAACAACGTGCACGTCGGAGCCGGGTTCATAGGTGGAACCTGGCCCGGCCACGCGAAGACCGGCGCGGCCGTGTCGTCCACCTACTTCGACGGTTCGATCTCCGATGTAGCGATCTTCAATCAGGCGCTCACCGCGTCGGCGGTCTCGTCGCTGCACCTGGCCGGCACCCGGGTGCATCCCGTGTTGTCGCGGGTGACCCGGCCCAGCGGCCGAATCACCGCCGGGATCGAGTACGACAAGGTGACCGGTCGGGTGGCGTCGGTCACCGACGAGAACGGCGGCGTCTGGTCGATGGGCACGCCGACGGTCTCCGGCAGCAGCGACGTGTACGCCGCAGCAGTGCTGGGCAGCAAGCCAACCGACTACTGGCGGCTCAGCGAGACCGACGCCACCGAGGCGGTCAACGAGGTCCAGGGCGGGGTCGCCACCTACAACTCCGTAACCCTCAACGCGGACGGCCCGTTCTCGGACAGCCGAGCGGCATCCTTCAACGGCACCTCGTCGCACTTGCGGCTGCCGGAAAATCTGCCCAACGGCTCCAGTTCCATCGAGATGTGGTTCTCCACGACTCAAGCGGGCTCGGTGCTCGCCTCCTCGCAGACATCGGCGCTCGGCGGGGTTGAATGTCCGTGCCTGCCCACGCTCTGGATCACCTCCGATGGCAGACTGCGGGCGCTGGCCCCGTCCAGCACACCGACCGGACCGATCCAGGCCGGACGACAGGGCATGTGCCTCGACGACTTCAATGCCAGCACGGCGGATCGCAATCCGATCGTGGTCCATGCCTGCAACGGAGGCAGCGCCCAGAACTGGTCTTACTTTCCGGACCGGACGCTCCGAGCCATGGGCAAATGCCTCGACGTGTTCAACGCCGCCACGGCCGACCTGAGCAAGGTCGTGCTGCACGGCTGCCACGGCGGCGCGAACCAGCAGTGGGAGCCGTACAACGGCGGTCTGCGCAATCCGGTGTCGGGCAAATGCCTGGACAACTACCTCAACTCGAACGTCAACGGCTCCCAGGTTGTAATCAACACCTGTAACGGGACGCCCGCACAGCAGTGGATCCAGTCGCTGAGCTCAGGCACGGCGGTGACCGATGGCAAGTGGCACCACGCGGTGCTGGTCACGACTGCCAACACCCAGGCGCTCTACCTGGACGGGGCGGTCATCAGCGGCAACGGTGGTCCGGAGCCGCTGACACCGGTCGCCCAGCCTTTCGCGTACGCCGGAGCGGGTGCCACCGGAACGGGACTCTCGGGGCTTCTTCCGAACACGACCGCATACCTCAACGGTCGGATGGCCGAACTTGCCTACTATCCGACGACACTGAGCACGCCGCAGGTCGCGGCGCATTTCGAGGCGTCGAAGCAGACCACCCCGGTGGCAATCACCCTGGTGTCGGGGGCGACCAGCACCATGGCGATGCCGGTCTCGACCGTGGCGGTCACCGGACCGACGGGTGAGCAGACCTCCTACAGCTACGACCTGGTCAACGGAAACAGGATCGTCGCCCAGACCGACGGTCTCGGCAACACCACCAAGTTCGGGTACGACGTCGGTGGCTTCAGCAGCCTGGTCTACGACCCGCGTGGCGTCTGGACCCAGGAACTCCAGGACGTACGCGGCAACACCAAACAGAAGATCACCTGCCAGGACCAGGAGACGAACAAGTGTTCGTCGATCTACTACACCTATTTCCCCGACGCCACGAGCACCAACCTGCCCCCGGACGGCCGTAACGACCTGTTGCTGGAGACCCGCGACGGCCGGTCCGCGTCGGCGACGGACAACACCTACCTGACCAAGTTCGGGTACGACGCCAGGGGCAACCAGACCACCATCACCGACCCGCTCGGTCGGGTCACCGCGACCACGTACACCGACGGTGCGACCGTGCCCGGATTCGACGGTGGCTTCCCGCCCGCCGGACTGCCGACCACGGTCACCACACCGGGCGGGGCGAAGCAGACGGTCCGTTACTACGCCAGTGGTGACGTGGCCGAGGTGGTCGACCCGGTCGGCAAGATCACTCGATTCACGTACGACGGCATCGGTCGCAAGCTCAGCGAGAGCGAGATCACCGACTCCTACCCGTCCGGGCTCACCACCACCTACAGCTACGACCGACAGGGTCGGATGGTCTCCCAGACCGACCCGGCGGTGACCAACCGGGTCACCGGGGCGGTGCACACCCCGAAGACCACCACCGAGTACGACCCGGACGGCAACATTCTCTCCGAGACGACCGCCGATCTCACCGGCGGCGACGCGTCGCGGACCGAGACCCACGTCTTCAACGGCTACGGCCAAGAGGCCGCCACCACCAACACCGGTGGCGCCACCACCAGCTTCGAGTACGACTCGCACGGCAACCTGGTCAAGGAGATCGAACCCGACGGCGGGGTCACCGCCAACGCCTACGACGTCAACGGCAACCTGCTCACCACCACCGTGCTCGGTTTCACCGACGATCCGAACAACCCCAGCCCGGCAAGGGACCTGGTCACGGTTGCCAAACGGTACGACCCGGCGGGCCGCCTCGCGACCGAGACCGACGCGATGGGGTGGACCACGTCGTACACGTACACCGACAACGGGCTGGCGGTGAAGACCGCCCGTACGGACGGCACCAGCACGTTCGTGGTCGAGGAGAACTCCTACGACGCGGCCGGCAACGTGGTCAAGCAGGTGGCGAACAACGGTGTGACCACGACGACCTCGGTCTACGACGCCGCCAGCCGGCAAATCTCGTCCACCGCCGATCCGGGCGGGGTCAACCGCACCACGACCCTTACCTACGACCGCGACGACAACGTCGTCACGACCGTCGAGTCCGATCCGAACGGCGTGGTGGCTCGGTCCGAGGCGCTGTACGACCGCAACGGCAACGCGGTCGCCGAAACCACCTACCCCTCGACGACACCGACCCCGGTCGGCCGGTGGAACCTCGACGAGACCACCGGTACAACCGCCGCTGACGCGAGCGGCAACAGCAGGCTCAGCTCGGCCGGAGCCGTCCACTGGTCGACCGAACGCGGCGGCTCGGCCACGTTCGACACCACCGACGCACCACTTGTCTCCGACGGCCCGCTGCTGGACACCCGCCGCAGCTACACCGTTTCGAGCTGGGTCAAGCTCGACACCGCCACCTGGAACCGCAACATGCTCGGCCAGGACGGGGACCGTGCGAGCGCCTTCCTGCTCGGCTACCAGATGAGTTCCAACAAGTGGTCGTTCTACACGGCAGACAGTGACACGGACTTCTTTCCCGGGACTGGCTCGTTCTCGACCACCCAGGCGTCGCTCGGAGTCTGGACCCATCTGACCGGCGTCTACGACGCCAACTCCGGCACCCGGAGTCTCTACGTCAACGGCCGGCTCGAAGGAACGGCAACCGCGCCGCCCGTCTCCTGGTCCGCGAAGGGCCCGCTGACCATCGGCCAGATCAAGTACAACGGCGGTCCCTCCGACCAGTGGGATGGCTCGATCGACGACGTGCAGGTCTACCAACAGGCGCTGACCTCCGCCGAGGTGGCGCAGGTGTACGGCGGCACCCTGCCGGCGGCAGGCAGCCACGTCGTGCGTACCTCGGTACAACTCGACCGGAACGGCCACACCAAGGCCAGCACCGACCCGAACGGCAACACCACCCGCTACTCGTACGACGAGGCCGACCGGCTGTCGAAGACCACCGCCCCGGCGGCGATGGCGGAGTCGGCCACCCAGGGCGCGGCGCTCGCGAACGCGGTCTCCTGGGCCGGCTACAACACCTTCGGTGAGCAAACCGACAGCAGGGACCCGAACGGAAACTGGTCGGTCACCGGCTACGACAGGGGCGGACGGCTGGTCTCGCAGAGATCGCCGAGCTACACCGCTCCTGGCTCGTCCACCCCGATGGTCGCCGAGACCATCACCGAGTACGACGCCCTCGGCCAGGTCACCAAGACGACCGACCCGCTCGGCAACAGCACCGAATACGAGTACGACCAGTTGGGGCGTACCTCGAAGGTGATCGCGCCGAACGACGGTGTCTCCACCTTCACCTACGACCTGCTGGGCGACCGGCTCTCCCAGACCGACCCGTCCGGCGCGGTCAGCGCCTCCACCTACGACTACCTAGGTCGGCAGCTCACCTCGACCGAGGTGGTCCGCCAGGACGGCCAGAGTTACACCACCAGCTACAGCTACGCGGCCGGCGGCTGGCTCGCCGAGGTCAAGAGCCCGTCGACGGTGACCTCGATGACGACGTACAACGCGCTCGGCGAGACGTCGACGGTGAAGGACGGGGCGAACAACGTCACCCGCTACACCTACGACGGTGCCGGCCGGTTGACCCGGACCACGCTGCCGGACCAGACGTACACCACCACCAGCTACGACCTGGCTGGGCGGGCGACCGCCACCGGGTCGTACAGCGCGACCGGGACGCTGCTGTCGTCCGAGTCGAGCGGCTATGACCGGGCCGGCAACGTGGTCGCGACCAAGGACGGACGGGGTACGACCACCACGTTCGAGTACGACGCGACCGGCATGCTGACCCGGCAACTGCAACCGATCTCCCCGTCGGACTCGATCCAGACCACGTTCGGTTACGACCTGGCCGGAAACCGGACCCGGTTCACCGACGGGCGAGGCGGCTCGTTCCTCACCACGTACAACAGTTGGGGCCTGCCGGAGTCGCAGATCGAGCCGTCGACCACGGCGCATCCGGCACCGGCGGACCGGACCTTCACCATCACCTACGACAAGGCCGGGCGACCGGTCTCCCAGGTGATGCCCGGCGGCGTCTCGCTGACCAGCACCTATGACGCTTTGGGGCAGGTGAGACGGCAGGTCGGCGCGGGTGCCGAGGCGGCTGCGGCGGACCGTGTCTTCGACTACGACATCGCCGGGCGGATGACCTCGTTCTCCGGTCCGGGAGGAGCGAACACCCTCAGCTACGACGACCGGGACCTGCCACGGACGATCAACGGTCCGATGGGCAACTCGACCTTCGATTACAACCCGGACGGTCAGCTCGCCTCCCGAGTCGACGCCGCCGGCAGCACCTCGTACGGCTACGACGGCGCCGGCCGGCTGGCCACGGTCGCGAACCCCGCGGCCGGGGTGCAGCTGACCAACGCGTACAACACGCTGTCCCAGATCTCGAAGATCACCTACGGGGGCACCGGCAACAGTCGCGAGTTCGCCTACGACGGGCTGCACCGGCAGACCGCGGACGAGCTGAAAACCGCCACCGGTACGTCGATCGCGAAGGTCACGTACGGCTGGGACGGCAACGACAACATCGTGTCGAAGTCGACGGTCGGCTTCGGGACGACGACGGCGAACAGCTACGGCTACGACCTGGCCGACCGGCTGACCTCCTGGAACAACGGCGCCACGATCACCTCGTACGCCTACGACAAGTCCGGCAACCGGGTGCAGAACGGCAGCAAGCTGTTCACGTACGACCAGCGGAACCGGCTGTTGACGGCGGACGGGGCAAGTTACGCGTACACCGCCCGGGGCACGCTCGCCTCGGCCGGCGGGGTGACCACCCAGACCGACGCGTTCGGCCAGGTACGTACCCAGGGCTCGGCGACCGGCTCACAGACGTACGACTACGACGCGCTCGGTCGGGCGGTCCGGCCCGGATTCGCGTACGCCGGGCTCGGCAACGACCTGGCCTCGGACGGCACGACCACGTTTACCCGTGACCCGTTCGGCGGGGTGTTGGGCGCGGCGGCGGGCGGCAGCCAGCGGTTGACCTGGACCGACCTGCACACGGACGTGGTCGGCCAGTTCACCGCCACCGCCACCGCGCTGACCGGCTCGACGACCTACGACCCGTTGGGCAAGGTGCTCGCCCAGGCGGGGCTGCTCGGCAGCCTCGGCTACCAGTCCGAGTGGACCGACACCGCGACCAGCCGGGTCAACATGCACGCGCGTTGGTACAACACGGAGACCGGCCAGTTCGACACCCGGGACACCGCCTCGAACTCGCCGGTACCCGACTCGATCAATGCCAACCGCTACCAGTACGGCGACGCGAACCCGATGACCGTCACCGACCCGACCGGCCACTGGGGCAACCCGTTCAAGTCGCTCGCTAAGAAGGCGGTGAGCACGGTTTCGTCGGCCGTCTCGCGAGCGACGACGTACGTGTACACCGCGGCCAAGGCGGTCGCCGCACCCGTGATCGCTGCGGCGAAGACGATCGGGAATGCGACTCTCTCCCTGGCGAAGAAAGCGGTGGGGATCGCCAAGAAGGGGTACACCGCGACGAAAAACCTGAAGAACAAGGTCGTCAAGGCTGTCAGCAAAAAAATCGACCAGGGCCGCAAGTACGTAGCAAAGAAGGTCTCGCAGGCGAAGACGGCGGTCAAGAAGACCGCCACCGCCGCCAAACAGCTCGGCAAACAGGTCGTGGCCAAGGCCGCGCGGCCGTTGGTGGCTTCGGCGAGTGCGTTGAAGGACTCGTACGCGGCGGTGAGCAAGTGGGCATCGGCGAACAAGGACACGTTGCTGGAGTTCGCCGCGATCGGCGGGGCGATCCTCGCCGGCATGGCCTGTACGGCGGTGACCGCGGGTGTGGGTGCGGTCGCCTGCATGGTCGGCGCCGGAGCGTTGATCAACCTGGCCAAGGACGCGGCACAGGGTGACATCCATTCGATGGGCGATGCCCTCGGCTCGCTCGGTACGGGTGCGTTGTCGGGTCTGGCCGGTGGTGTCGGTGGGGCGTTGGCCGGTAAGGCCGCTGCGGCGGTGGGTGGGCGGCTCGGTTCCGGTCT
>NZ_JBJDPS010000020.1:0-112419 GCF_044901685.1 Micromonospora sp. NPDC050397 | reverse complement strand
CGACTCCACCACCGACCCAACCAACTCTCCGGCGGACAACAACAACGCGTCGCCTGCGCCCGCGCCCTCGTCGCCCGACCCGACGTCATCTTCGCCGACGAACCCACCGGAAACCTCGACTCCCGAGCCGGCGCCGAAGTCCTCACCTTCCTCCGCGACAGCGTCCGCAACCACCACCAAACCATCGTCATGGTCACCCACGACCCCGTCGCCGCCAGCTACGCCGACCGCGTCATCTTCCTCGCCGACGGCGGCATCGTCTCCGAGCTGTTCGAACCGACGCCGGAGACCGTGCTCGACACCATGAAGCGGCTGGACGTACTCGCCGAGGCGGACAACTGATGCTGCGCGCGACCCTCAAGAGCCTGCTCGCCCGCAAGGTACGGCTGGTCCTGTCCGGACTGGCCGTGGTGCTGGGCGTGATGTTCGTGGCCGGTTCGTTCGTCCTCACCGACACGCTCGGCCGCTCCTTCGACTCGGTGTTCAGCGACGCGTACGCCACCACCGACGTGAACGTGGCCGCCAAGCCGAAGGTGGCGCTCAGCGAGTTCGAGGGCGAGCAGATCGCCACCCCGCTGCCCGCCGCCACGCTGGAGACCGTAAAGAAGGTGCCCGGGGTGGCCGAGGCGACCGGCGTGGTCGCCACCGACGGAGCCCGCCTGATCGGCAGCAACGGCAAGGTCGTGACGTCGTTCGGGCCGCCGCAGCTCGGCGAGAACTGGACCGGCGAGAACGAGTTGCTGAAACTGCGCGAAGGGCGCGCACCGACCGCCGACACCGAAATCGTGATCAACGCCGGGCTGGCCAAGGCCGCCAAGGTCAAGGTCGGCGACCGGGTCGGTGTCCTGGTCGACCTGGCACCGAAGCAGGAGTTCACCCTGGTCGGCGTCTTCGGCTACAGCGGTGACCGGGACAGCCTCGGCGGCGTCAACGAGGTCGCGTTCACCGACCCGGTCGCGCAGCAGCTCATGCTCGGCGCCCGCGACGTCTACACCAACATCAGCGTCCGCGCGCAGGTCGGCGTCGACCAGGCGACACTGCGCGACCGGGTCGCGGCCGTGGTCGGCGACGGGTACGAGGTGAAGACCGGCGAACAGCTCTCCGCCGACTCCGCCGCCGGGCTGAAGGAGGGGCTGGCCTTCTTCAACCAGATCCTGCTCGGCTTCGCCGGGGTGGCGCTGCTGGTCGGCACCTTCCTGATCCTCAACACCTTCTCGATCATCGTGGCCCAGCGGACCCGCGAACTGGCCCTGATGCGGGCCATCGGGGCCAGCGGCCGGCAGGTCGTCCGCTCGGTCCTGGTCGAGGCGGTGGCGATCGGACTGGTCGCCTCGGTCCTCGGCCTGGGCGCCGGCATCGGCGTCGGCGCGCTGCTCGCGTACGCGTTCGGGCAGTTCGGCGGCGGCCTGGCGCTGGCCGGCGTGGGCGTGCCCCCGGTGGCGGTGATCAGCTCCTTCGCGGTCGGGATCCTGATCACGGTGGTCGCCGCGCTGATCCCGGCGCTTCGTGCCTCCCGGATTCCGCCGATCGCGGCGATGCAGGACGTCGCCACCCCGGACCGTCCGCTGACCCGGCTCACCGTGGCCGGCGCGATCGTCTCGGTCCTCGGCGCCGGCCTGCTGACCCTGGGGCTGACCGGCTCGGCCGGTGACTCCGTGCTCGCCACCATCCTCGGCGGCGTGCTGCTCGCGTTCATCGGCGTGGCCCTGCTGACCCCGGTGATCAGCCGGCCGGTGGTGGCGTTGCTCGGCCGGATCTTCTCCTGGTCGGTCCCGGGCAAGCTGGGCCGGCTCAACTCCGGACGCAACCCGCGCCGGACCGCCATCACCGCGGCGGCCCTGATGATCGGCATCGCCCTGGTCACCGGTGTGACCGTCATCCTCGACTCGGCCAAGACGAGCATCTCCGGCCTGGCCGAGGAGACCATCAGCGCCGACCTGGTCATCTCCGGCGCACAGACCGGTCCCCGGCCGCCGACCTTCGACCAGGCGGTCCTGGACCGGGCCGCCGACCTGCCCGGGGTGAAGGCGGTCGCCGGCTTCTGGGGCGACCTGGCCGTGGTCAACGGTGAACGGGAGTGGGTCAACGCGACCAACGACGTACCGGCGATGGTCGACATCTACGGGGTGAAGCCGACCGCCGGGACCATCGACGCGCTCGGTCCGGACCAGGTTCTGGTCGACGCGGAAACCGCCAAGGACCTCGGCCTGACCGTCGGGGCGACGGTACCGATGCAGCTCTCCCGGGGTGAGGCGCACACCTACACGGTGCGCGGCATCTACGCCGCGTCCGAGCTGTACAGCGGGTTCCTGCTGCCGCTGGAGGCGACAAAGGACTTCGCCATCCCCCGGCCGTCGCAGGGCTACCTGCAACTCGCCCCCGGCACCTCGGTCGGCCAGGTGCTGCCGCAGGTGGAGACGCTGCTCGCGGACAGCCCGGAGGTCTCCGTGGCGGACCGGGCGACGTTCATCGAACAGCAGACCGGCCAGGTCGACACGCTGCTCACGATGATCCAGATCCTGCTGGCGCTGGCGATCCTGATCGCCGTACTCGGGATCGTGAACACGCTGGCCCTGTCGGTGCTGGAACGTACCCGGGAACTGGGACTGCTCCGCGCGATCGGGCTGAACCGGGCGTCGACCATGTGGATGGTCACGGTCGAGGCCGTGGTGATCTCGGTCTTCGGCGCGCTGCTCGGCATGGTGGTCGGCGCCGGCCTGGGCGCGGCGGTGGTCCGGGCCCTGCGTGACGAGGGCATCACCGACCTGGTGCTGCCCTGGACCCAGCTCGGCATCGTGATCGGGCTGGCCGCCCTGGTCGGTGTGGTCGCGGCGGTGCTGCCGGCGATCCGGGCCGCCCGGATCAACGTCCTGGGCGCGATCGCGCACGAATAAGTCGCTATTGGGGGGTACGGGGGACGTGGGGGCGGTGTCGTACGCGACACCGCCCCCACGGCGTCTTGCGGTGCGAGGATCAAAATCGGAGGTCTACGGCGAAGGTCATCATGGTTGGAAGCTATTGATCCTCGAACACGTCGTCGAGCACAAACCTTGGTGGTCGAAGACACGAGGAGCCGCTTCATCCCCACCGGGCGCGCCGGTGCGTGTACCAGCGCGTCGACGAAATACGTCCCAGTGCTCGTCACCGGTTGTGGCAGGGCTCCTGGTCCAACAGAACGGCACGTTGCTCGTGCGGCTCCCAGCGGGCCGGACCGCCCCCGCTCACAGCCGGGAGCGGTCCACCGGCAACGTCAGGCAGGTGCCCCGGGCAGGTCGAGGCGGGCCACCACCCGGCTGAGCAGCGTCAGGTCCGCGCCGGTCAGGCTCTCCAGCAGGTGGATGCCCTCCACCTCGTCCAGCGGCACCTCACTCGGCACCGCCAGTACGGCGGCACCGGCGGCGACCGCGCTCGCCACCCCGGCCCGCGAGTCCTCGATCGCCACGCACCGCTCGATCGGCACACCGAGCATCCGGGCGGCGGTGAGGTACGGCTCCGGATCCGGCTTGGCGGCGCTCACCTCGTCGCCGCAGACCACCACGTCGAAGCTGTCCCGGCCGAGGGTCTCCAACGCGATCTCGACCAGTTGCCGACCGGTGGAGGTGACCAGGGCGGTCGGGATGCCGGCGGCCCGGACCAGTTGGAGCAGACCCAGTGCCCCCGGCCGCCAGGGCAGTCCGTCGACGAACAGCTCCGCCACCCGCTTCTCCAGCCAGGCCGCGCCGTAGGCCGCGTCCCGCCACTCCTGCCCGAGGTCGGTGTGCATGATCTCCATCGAGCTGGCCATGCTGGAACCGATCATCGCCCGGCGGGCCGGCTCGGAGAGCGTCCCGCCGTAGTGCGCGGCGAGCTCGTGCAGGGCGATACCCCAGATCTTCTCGCTGTCGACGAGCGTGCCGTCCATGTCGAAGAGAACGGCGGCGGGATGCGGGCCAGTCAGGGTGTCCTCCCGGGTACGAGCAGTTGGCCCGATTCTCCCAAGCGCGGTCCGGACCCGTACGCGTACTCCCGGTGAACTGTGGCCGATCCCTCAGCGTGCCGCCCGGACGGGGTCAGGTGAGGTCGCAGGCGGAGAAGGAGCTGTCGTAGCCCCGGAAGAAGGATTCGATGCGTTGCCGGGCGGTGCCGTGCGAGCCCTCGGCGAACCAGGGTTGGTCCGGGTCGTCGCCGACGGCTTCCAGACCGGCCCGGAACTCGTCGAGGTCACCGTCCTGCAGGTCCAACTGGCCGCTCTGCACCGAGTCGCCCAGGTACGCGCCGGCCATGCAGTCGGCCTGCAACTCCGACTGGATGGTGAACTGGTGCTGGATACCGAGCCGGGCCTGGATCGCGTGGGCGTACTCGTGGCCGAGCAGGAAGAAGATGAACGCGTCGCCGATCTGCCGGAACGCGGCGACGGCCCAGTTCACGTCGTACGCGATGAAGTCCCCGGCCGGGCAGTAGACCGCGTTGTTGCGGGGGATCTCCTGCTGCCCGCAGGAGATCTCGCCGTTGCGGGAGTACGTGAGGACGCGGCGGACCGCCTCGAAGCGTTGGCCGGACTCGGTGAACCGCTCCTTCCAGTACTGCTCGGCGAGGCGGACCGCACCGGAGATGTCGCGCTCGAACTCCTCGACGCTCATCGAGCCGTCCACGGGCTCGCCGGACGCCTCGGATGCCGGTGGCGCGGGTGGCGGCGCGGCCGGTTCGGTGCCGGGCGTACCCATGCAGGCGAGCGTCACCGCGAGCGCGGCGACCAGGCCGACCAGACCCGCTCCGCGCTTGCTCCGGTCCACCATCCGCGCCGTCATCGCGGCCTCCCTCGGCAGTCGTGCCGCCCGGCGAACCGGCGGTACGTCAATGATTCCCGTCCGGCGGAAGTTAGACCACGGTCCATCCACACTCTCCACCGGACCTGGTTCGTGCTCGAAACCCTGGACACGGCATCGCCTGATACGGCTATCATCGCCTCATGACGATGACAGGTGGGGAATGCGTGACCGCGAACATCGCGGCCGGGATGACACCGGCGGTGGCCCTGTTCCGGTCGTTGGCGGACGAGACCCGGCTACGGATCGTGCGACGGCTCGCGGCCGGGGAGGCTCGGGTGGTGGATCTGACCGGTGAGCTGGGCCTGGCCCAGTCGACGGTCTCGAAACACCTCGCCTGCCTGCGCGACTGCGGCCTGATCGACTACCGGGTGCAGGGGCGGCAGTCGTTCTACACGCTGACCCGGCCCGAGCTGATGGACCTGCTGCACGCCGCCGAGGGCGTACTGACGGCGACCGGCTCGGCCGTCGCCCTCTGCCCGACCTACGGCACCGAACCGGCCGGGGCGGCGAGCCGGTGAGCATCTCGACGACAATTCTCAGCCCGCAACGGCGGGCCCGGCTCAACCGGCGCAGCCTGCACCTGGCCTACACCACCGCCGGGTACAACCTGCTCGAAGGCATCGTCGCCGTCGCGGCCGGCGCGGCGGCGTCCTCGACCGCGCTGATCGGGTTCGGCCTGGACTCCTTCATCGAGGTCTCCTCCGCCCTGGTGGTGGTCTGGCAGTTCCGCTCGCGCGTCCCCGAGGCCCGGGAACGGATCGCGCTGCGGCTGATCGCCCTGTCGTTCTTCGCCCTCGCCGCCTGGATCGGCACGGACGCTCTCCGCTCCCTGCTCGGCCGGGGTGACGCGGAGCCCTCCCCGGTCGGGATCGGCATCGCCGCCGTCTCCGTGGTCGTGATGCCGCTGCTGGTCTGGGCCAAACGCCGCACCGGCCGGGAACTCGGCTCGGCCACCGTGGTCGCGGACTCCACCCAGACCCTGCTCTGCACCTATCTCTCCGCGATCCTGCTCGTCGGGCTGGTCCTCAACGCCTGGCTGGGCTGGTCCTGGGCCGACCCGGTCGCCGGCCTGGTCATCGCCGCCGTCGCCGTCCGCGAGGGGATCCAGGCGTGGCGTGGTGAGCAGTGTGACGACTGCGCCGTCCCCGCCGGCCACGACCAGCGGGCGGACGACTGCGGCTGCGGGCCGGGCTGCGCCGACGAACCCTGCTGCGCCGATCGATGACACACACCCGCCCAAGGACGCGCCTGAGAAAGACCGGGATCCCGGGGGCACGCCGTCGCGGTGACGGCGCTGTGCCCCCGGGATCCCGTGGTTACCTCCAGGTCGAGCGACCGTACGAAGGTCCCGTGTCACCTGCCGGCGACGGCCACCGGCTCCGGTGAGACGTCCGGGGTCGGCGTCACGTCCTGCGGCGCCGGCCGGGAGGCGCGCCGAACGGTCGGTACGAGCAGCGCCGCCACGACGGCCGCCACCGCCAGGCCGGCGAGCATCGCGAAGCCGTGGCTGTAGCCGGCCTCCTCGGGCAGCCCACTGGGCTGGAGGTGGCTGGTCACGACGCTGCTCATCAGGCCGGCGCCGATCGCGCCGCCGATGGTCCGGATGTTGGCGTTCATCCCGACCGCCGCGCCGGTGTGGTGCGGCTCGACGCTCTTGACGATCAGGTTCGTCATGGCCGAGTAGGCCAGACCGATACCCAGACCGAAGACGGCCGCCGCAGCACCGAGCTGCCAGCGTTCGTCGTGCGCCACGACCAGGCCCGCCGAGGCCACGACGCCGAGCGCCGAGCCCGCGACGAGCTGTGCCTTCGCGCTGAACACCTGCTCGATCCGGCCACTGAGCAGTCCGGCGACAAACATGGTGACCAGCATCGGCAGCATCAGCAGCCCCGCCTCGGTCACGCTCGCGCCGAAGCCGTATCCGGCCGCGCTCGGCGTCTGGGTGAACTGCGGCAGGAAGCCGTACAGGGCGAACATGACGCCGCCGAAGAGGAGCGCGACAAGGTTGGTGGCCCAGACCGCCGGCAGCCGCATCATCCGCATGTCGATCAGCGGGTTCGCCGAACGGATCTCGGTGGCGACCCAACCGGCGAAGATCACCACAGCGACCAGCAGCAGGCCGATCACCTTGGTCGACGACCAGCCCCACTGCGGTGCCTTGCTGACGGCCAGGAGCAGGGCGACGAGCCAGGCCGACATCAGCACGGTGGCGAGCCAACTGATCCGGCCCGGGTTGCGTACCGGCGACTCGGGGACGAGCAGGTGCGCCGCGAGCGCGGTCAGCGCGACGATCAGCGCCGGGATCCAGAAGAGTGACCGGTAGCCGAGCAGCCCGACGATCGGGCCGGCGAGGACAACGCCCAGACCGCCGCCGACCGCGACGATCGCCGACATCGCGCCGATCGCCGAGGACATCCGGGCCGGCGGGAACTCGTCCCGGATGATGCCGAAGGAGAGCGGGAAGACCGCTCCGCCGATGCCCTGGATCAGCCGGGCGATGATCAGCACGCCGATGTTCGGGGCGATGGCGGCGAGCAGGCAGCCGACCGCCAGCCCGAGCAGGGCGGCGACCAGGACGCGCTCCTTGCCGATCATGTCGCCGACCCGGCCGAGAATCGGGGTGAAGATCGACGCGGAGAGCAGGTAGGCGGTGAGCACCCAGGTCACGGTGCTCTGCGAGGTGTGCAGGTCGTGCTGGATGGTGGAGAGCACCGGGCTGATCAGCGACTGCGTCATCGCGAAGAAGCCGGCGCCCGCCGCGAGCACGGCGAAGGTCAACTGACGAGGTGTACGTCTGGTGGTCGATGCCACGAGAACTTCCTTACGAAGTAGCTGGAATGGGTGTCCCTGCCGCCCGGATGGCACGTGCTCGCCCGACCCGTCCGGCCGACGCTGGCGCGGGCGGTGCTGGTCGGGAGCGGCAGCCGGCGCACCCGCTCGACCCACCCCGCCCTGACGGGGAGGTACCATATGTGGAGGCGACCCTCCGAACAACAAGCGGAGGCTTGCCTCCGAAAACACTACCGGAGGGATTCCTCCGGTAGCAACCGAAGGTGGGAGAGCCCGCTGTGACGAAGGCCGCACCGGCACCCGACGCTCTTTCGCGGCGCCCGATGCGGGCCGATGCACGGCGAAACTATGACAAACTGGTCAGCTCAGCCCGTACCGCCTTCGCCGAGGACGGCGCGTCAGCCTCGCTCGAAGACATCGCCCGGCGGGCCGAGGTAGGCATCGGCACCCTCTACCGGCACTTCCCGACCCGCCGCGACCTCTTCGAGGCGGTCTACGTCGGCGAGGTCGAGGCACTCTCCCGCTCCGCGAGCGACCTCGCCGGAGAACCGCCCTGGGAGGCGCTGGTCGGCTGGCTGCACCGGTTGGTCGACTACATCGCCACCAAGCGCGCGTTGGCCGAGGAGCTGGTCCACGACTCGGAGATCTTCCAGCGCTGCCGGGACGAGGTGTACGACGCGGGCAAGCCGCTGCTCGAACGTGCCCAGGAAGCCGGCGTCGCCCGGCCCGACACGAACATCAGCGACGTGATGCGCATGGTCAGCGGGATCACCCTGATCAAGGTCGCCGAGCCTGGTCAACTCGAACGGGTGCTCGACATGGCCCTCGACGGACTGCGGCCGCAGCAGCCGAGGGGCTGAGCCACCGCCCGGCCGGGCTCACTCCCCGGGCAGGTGGGTAACGGTGTTGTACTCGGCCAGCACCAGCCGTCCCGCCACCCGCGCCCAACGGGTGACCGACGCGTTACGCACCGGACCGGCGCGTACCACCGCCTTCAGTTCCTCCGGGGAGAGGCCCTCCACCAGGTGGCGCAGCATCAGCACCACCGAGTCGTGGGCGACCAGCAGCACCCGCTTCCCGCCGTGGTCGCGCCGTACGTCGTCGAACAGCGACCCGACACGGGCCGCGACGTCCAGCAACGACTCACCCCCCGGCGGGCGGTAGTGGAACTCGCCCAGAGCGGCCCGGCGGGCCGCCTCGACCGGGAACCGGGCGGCGACCGCCGCGCTGGTGAGCAGTTCCAACTCCCCCATCACCCGGTCCCGTAGCCGGTCGTCGACCGAGGCGCTGGGCAGCTCCGGCCCACTCTCCGCCCGAGCCGCGTCGACCGCGAGCCGCCAGGTCTGCCGCGCCCGCCGGTACGGCGAACAGACCACCACCTGCGGGCGCCGGTCGACCGCGAGCGCACCGAACCGATGACCGAGCGCCACCGCCTGTGCCGCACCCAGCGGGGAGAGCCCGATCCGCGCGTCCGGACCGGTGACCCCGCTGTCGGTGCTGCCCACCGCCTCGGCGCGGGCGAAGGCCGCGTTGGCGGTGCTCTGGCCGTGCCGGACCACCGTCAGTTCGGCCGGCACACTGCCGCCGTGGGCAGGTTCGGCCCACCCCGCGACCGGCGGGTCGACCCGGTCCACCCGGCGCCACCTCCGTTCCGTCCGGCAAGCGGTCGGCCGTCACCGGGGTCGGATCGGGTCGGCCGTCATCGGGGTCAACGGTCGCGACGGCGACGGGACATCGCCCAGAGCACCCCGACCAGCGACGCGACGAAGAGCGGCAGCAGACAGACGATCGACAGCAGGACCACGTGCCACGGCTTTATCGCACCCATTCGAGGGACCTTACGTGCTCTTGCAGACGTCCGGGCGTACGGGTCGTGTCGGGTTGGTGGCACCGGCGACCGCCCGGTGGGGGTGGTCGCGCACCAGCCTCAGGCGGGCCCGCCGCTCGCGCTGGTCGCCGGTGTGGGCGTCTGGACCGGGGTGGGTGCGGGAGCGATCCGGACCGACTCGTCGGAGAACTCGCCCTGATCACTCCAGGTGGTCAGGCGATCGTCGCGGCAGCGGTAGGAGTATGGCTCGAGGAAGAACGCGACCGGCGAGGTGTTGTTGACCTTGCCGTTGCGGCGCAGGGTGCCGACGGCGTCGGAGCGCTCCGTGCTCCCGCTGACCTTCCCGTTCTCGGCGAAGTACCGTCCGGACGACTTGCCCCGGACAACATCGGACCAGGTGGCATTCTTGTACTTCGTCACCCTCGGTTCCATCTTGCTGAAGTCGGTGCTGGACGTACCGTCGGCACGGAAGGTCACCACCACCCCGGCACCACCGGCGTACTGCACCTCGACGTTGTCGATCCGGCCGACGACCCGGCTCGCGGTCACCCGCCAGCTTCCGAGCAGGCACGGGTCGATCCCGGGCGGGTAGCTGGGCGACGGACTCGGAGTCGGTGACGCACTCGCGGTCGCCGACGACGCGCCCCGGGCACCCGGCTCTGATGCCCGGGGATCGTCGCCTTCGGGCGATACCACCAGGAACACCGCCACGATCAGGGCCAGCACCGCGCCGCCCGCCCCGGCGCTCAGCCAGATCCGCCTCCCCCGTTGGCGGGCGACCCACCCCGGCACCGGCAGCGTCCAGGTCGTCGTCGCGGCACCACGGAAGACCCCGGGCACCAGCTCCGGGGACACGCCGCCGGCTTCGGCGCCGGGATCTGGAGCGGGCGCCGGGCTCGTGGTGGTGGAGGTGGCCGCCTCCGTCGTACGGGTGGCACGGAGGCTGCCCTCGGCGACCGCCAGCTCCGGCTGCTCCACGGTGAGCGGCGAGAAGCCGAACGCGCGGTGCAGGTGCGTCACCACCGCCGGCATCCGGCTCGAACCACCGGCCAGGAAGATCGCGTCGAGACCGTCGTCGCCGACACCGGCCAGCTCCAGCACCTCGCGTACGGTCTCGACGGTACGGTCGAGGATCGGCGCCGCCAGCTCGTCCAACTCCTGCCGGCCGAGCGGCACCACAAGGTCGAACAGCGGCAGGTAGACCTGGACCGTGGCGGCCCGCGACAGCATCTCCTTGGCGGCGCGCACGTTGGCCCACAACTGTTGCCGGGCCCGACGGTCGGTGGCGGTGGCCGGCTCGTCCAACCGGTGCCAGAGCTGCGGGTCGGGCACCGCCGCCGCGAGTCGGGCCACGATCGCGGCGTCCACGTCCAGCCCACCGCAGTCCGGCAGGCCGCGCGACGCGACCACCGAGAACCCGACCCCGGTACGTCGTACCACCGCCGCGTCGAAGGTGCCGGCGCCGAAGTCGTAGACGACCGCCGCACCACCGTCCGGGATGTCGTTACCGGCGATGTCGACAAACGCGTGCGCCGCCGCCACCGGCTCCTCGACCAGACGCGTCCCGTCGGGAGCGGCGGCCAGCAGCGTCTCCCGACGGGCGTTCCCCCAGGCCGCCGGGCAGGTGATCACCACTTCGGAGGCCCGGTCGGTGGCACCACCGGTGACGTTCGCCGCCTCCAGCAGCACCCGGTCCAGCACCGCTCCGAACAGCTTCGACACGGGGATCTCGGTGTCGCCGAGCAGTACCGTACCCTCGTCCACCCGCTGTTTCGGGTGCGGTTCGAACGTGGCCGGTTGCGCCATGGCGGTGTAGAGGGCGTCACGACCGACCAGGATCCGACCGGTCGGGTCGAGACAGACCGCCGACGGCAGCAACGGCGAACCGTCGAACAGCAGCGAACGCGAGCCCCTGCCCGGAACGGCCAGCATCGCCACGGTCGTGGAGGTGCCGAAGTCGATGCCTAGACGTACCGGGCCGGCGTCGTCCATGGTGGGCACCGGTCCAACATATCGGAGACCGTCCCGTACGATCGCCCGCCCGCGTGGGCGACGGTGGGCCGACCGGAACCGACCTCCCGGCGTGGTCGCCGCCGCGCGGTCGCGCCCGGCCGTCCTCGGGGGACGGTGTCGCTCGTTCCCGACGGCGGCGGGGCCGTTCAGACGCAGCAGAGGCTTGCCACTTCACCCACCGTGGCATGAAAAACGTCACCGGGTACGCGCCCCGCCGTCCTTGTACATTCTTGCGCGAGCGTCCGACCACCCCACCGTCGTCGACGATCCCCGACCCGCACGGTCGGCATCACCACCCCGGACTTGTCACGTCGACAGGCGTCCGTTCACCACCCGAGTCGCAGCCCGAAGTGGAGAGAGCCATGACGCCGAATGCGGCGATGACGTTCGCCGAGATCGGTTCGGTCGAGCCGTCGACCGGACGCCCGACTCGGCTCGGCACCGCTGTCGTACTCGGTGGCAGCGTCGCCGGCATGCTCGCCGCGCGAGTCCTGGCCGACCACGCCGAGCAGGTCATCGTGATCGAGCGGGACTCGGCGCCCGAGGACGGCGTCGGTCGGAACGGAGTCCCCCAGGGGAGTCAGGCGCATCTTTTGCTGCCGGCGGCGGAGCGACAACTGGAACGCTGGTTCCCGGGCTTCGCCGAGGACGCCGTGTCGGCCGGCGCGACCCAGGCGCCGTCGCACCGTCGATCGGTCTTCCTCGACGGCATGCGCCGCGCCGAGGGTGCCCCCGTCCACCTGCTCTCCGCGACGCGACCGCTGATCGAACACAAAATCCGGCAACGGCTCGACGCCGTGCCGAATGTCAGGACCGTCACCGCCCAGGTGACCGGTCTGACGGTCGACGACACGCGGGTCACCGCCGTCCAGGCGATAGCGGGCGACGTCCTCACCTCGTACCCGGCCGACCTCGTGGTCGACGCGACCGGACGGGGAAGCAGGCTCGGTAGCTGGCTGGAGGCTGCCGGGCGACCGAAGCCGGCGCTGATCCGTCAGGTCAGCGGCGTCAACTACGCCACCATCTTCCTCCGTCGCCAGGACGGGCCCGCGCCGTACGACACCAGTCTGGCGATCGTCAGCCCGAGGGTCGGCGGCGACTTCGGCATGGCGTTCTTCGGCGCGGTCGAGAACGACCGCTGGATTCTGACCATGGCGGGATACGGCGAGTGCCGCCCCGGCGCGACCGTCGAGGACATGCTGCGCCGCTGCC
The DNA here is from genome assembly GCF_044901685.1 of Micromonospora sp. NPDC050397. Taxonomy (NCBI): domain Bacteria; kingdom Bacillati; phylum Actinomycetota; class Actinomycetes; order Micromonosporales; family Micromonosporaceae; genus Micromonospora; species Micromonospora sp. NPDC050397. Next base: position 99,768 of record NZ_JBJDPS010000020.1, on the reverse strand, counting down.
GCGAGGACCTTCCGGCGCCGTTCGGGCAGCTCGCCGACAACGAGCCGGTCACCGACGTCACGACGTACCGGATCGCCGACAGCCGGCGTCGCGACTTCCTCGGCACCCCGCACCTGCCCGCCGGCCTGATCGCGGTCGGCGACGCGGTCGCCTCGTTCAATCCGGTCTACGGGCAGGGAATCTCGTCGGCCACGCTGCACGCCTCGTGTCTGTCGATGTTCCTGCACTCGGGGCAGCCGATCAGCGAACCCGCCCGACACTTTTTCGACCTGCAACGGGTGGTCGTCGACGCCGCCTGGGACCTGTCGACCTTCGCCGACCTGGCCCGGCCGTCGGTCACCGCGCCGCGCCCGCGCGGCTACCGGGTCACCCGGTGGCTCTCCGGACGGATCAGCGCCGCGACCCTGGTCGACCCGGTGGTCAGCCGCCGCTTCGAGGAGGTCTCCTACATGCTCCGCCACCCGAGCGACCTACGAACGGGCGACATGCTCGGACGCGCACTGCGGGCACGCCGCCCGAAGCCGGGCGCTGCCGCCTGAACATGCCTCGCCGTATGGCGGGGCGGCGATCGGATGGCCAGGGCGGACAGCTCCAAGCAGGTTGGAGCACCGATGGATGCGGACTGACGCACGTGGAGCTATGGGTTAGCCTGTGCCTCGTCCTGCCCTCGGACAGTGTCAGTGTCAGTGGCGCCGGGCCGGCGGGCAACGACCACGGGGGGCGATGTGGCGCAGCGGTACGGCCACGACGAGGGCCTGACACTGGCGCGCCTGGATTCGCTCGGCGACTCCGAGCAACTCCGCGAGGAGGCCCGGCGGCAGTTGACGCAGGCCGGTGGCAGCGTCCATCTCTCCACCCACTACGAGGGCACTGACCGGTCGAACTCGATCTGGGTCTCCGTCGACCCGGGCGGTCAGGTGGTGGGCGTCGAGCTGAGCCGACTCTGGCGGGAGCGGTTGGAGCCGGCTGGTTTCGCGAGCGCACTGTTCGAGTCGTACGGCGATGCCGTACGGAAGCTGACCAACACCACGGCGCTCGCCGCCCTGGCGGCGCGGGAGGAGTCCGGCGGTCGTCCGTTCGATCCTGCGGTCCCGGCTGACGCGGGGAGCGGGACGATGCCGGTGACGGCGGCTGCCGGTCGCTCCGGAGGGCGCCCGCAGCGGCAGCCCGTGCCCGAGGAGCCGGTCGACGAGCGTGAGTGGCTCGCCTCGACCTGGGACCTTCTCGAAGACATCAACCGGCGGCTACGTCGCCTGGACCGGATCAACAGCGAGTCCACCGCCCGGGAGAGTTCGGAGGAGACGCTGACCAGCCCGCACGGACACTTCACCGTACGGCTGCGGGGTCGGACGATCGCCGGCGTCACCGGTGACCTCCACCGCGTCCGGGGGGCGAGCGACGACCAACTGCGCCGGGAGGCGCTGGCGGTGTTCCGTGCCGCCCAGGCCAACGGGCAGTGAAGCCCGATTCCGACCGAGAGTAGGTACGCCCATGTCGGATGTCACCGTCATCACCCGCGCCGTGTACAACGAGGGCAGGAAGTGGCGGCGGCTCGCCGACCAGATGGAGCCGATCAAGTCGGCGGCCAGCCTGCTCGACCTCGGCATCACCGCGTTCTTCATCGGCGACGCCAACGCCGGGCAGCACTCGTCGGCGTACAACGACTTCCAGGCGTTCATGGAGAACATCCTGGCCGGCGCGGTGACGGAGTTCGACCAGATCGGTGGGGCCCTCGACCGGATCGCCAACGCGTACGACCGGGCCGACGAGGTCGTCGCGCTCGACCTGAACAAGATCTACACCACGTGACACGGGGAGGGCTCTGAGATGGCACCGCCGGGCGACGAGGCCGAGTACACGGGCCCGTTCAACACTGCGTTCGACCAGATCCGTGAGGGCGCCCAGAAAGCGGTCGACGCCTTCAACGACCTGGTCGCCAAGGTGAACAGGTGGGCCTGGCTGATCGGGCCCGCCGCCCTGTGGTGGATCAAGCACAACCTCGACGCGATCCGGGACGCGCTGGACAAGGTCCTGGAGAAGGTGCGGTACGCGATCGAGCACCAGTTGCCGGTGCTGTCACTCATCTCCATCAGTTTCCGGTGGGTGGGCGAGGTCAAGACGCCCGTCTCCGAGCTGTCGTTCGCCGCCACCGAGCCGGCCGACGAGGACCTCGTCAAGTGGACCGGCGACGCCGCCGCCGCCTACACCCGCAAGTCCACCCAGCAGAAGGCGGCCATCGACGAGAGCGTCCTGAAGGCCGAGTTCATCAGTCAGTGGCTGTTCAAGATCGCGAAGGCGAACGTCGACTTCGCCGCGGAACTAGCCAAGATCGTCACCGGGTTGGCGAACAAGATCGTGGAGGCTGCCGCCGAAGCGGGTGGCGTCATCACCCTGCCCCTGGTCATCGAGACGCTGGGCAACTCGGTGGGCACCCTGGTCGAAGAGGGGCTGAACATCCTGATCACGGTCGGTCAACGCTTTGTCGACGCGCTCGGCAACGTACGGGACCTGGCGACCCAGGTCGGTGACCACTCGAAGCTCCCCGGCGGGAACTGGCCCCAGGCGGTACGCGGTTAGGGCGGGCGTCCGAGGTCGGCACCCGGCTCCGGGCCGGTTCACCTCCACCGGGGCGTACGCCCACGTCACGGCGCCGGAAGGGTGAGGGTGTCGAGTAGGCGCAGCCGTTCCGCCGACTCGGTGCCCTCCGGTGCCCCGCTGAAGATGATGCGCATTCCGGGATCGTCGGCCAACCGGACGATCTCCTCTTCGAGAGTCATGGTGCCGACCTGGGGATGGCGGTACTCCCGTCGGGAATGGACGCAGTCACCGACCGGGTACCCGGACCAGATCCGTACGAAGTCCGGGCTGCGTACGCTCAATTCGCCGATCAACGCGTGCAGCTCGTGATCGCCCGGGTGCCGAGCCGCCGCGGTTCGCAGATAGGCAGCGATATCGTGGGCCTGCGACTCCCAATCCGGGAACAGGTCCCGGGACGACGGGTCGAGGAAAATGATCCGGGCGATGTTCACCAGCGGTTCTCCGGACTCGGGATCCGGGGCGGACAGTCCCCACAGGGCATAACCGAGCCGGTTCCCGCCGAGGAGGTCCGCACGGCGTCCCACGATGATCGCCGCCTGACCGACCGCCGCGTCGACCAGGGCACGCACCCCGGGGCGTACGAGTTCCGGCTCGTCGCCGCGACGGACGCCGCGCGTCGGGCGGGCCAGGCGCGTCAGGTAGGCACGCTCGTTCGGCGCGAGTCTGAGCACGCGCGCCAACGACTCCAGGACCGAGTCCGAGATCTGGTGGCTCTCCCCCTGCTCCAGCCGGGTGTAGTAGGTGACGCTGATGCCGGCGAGCTGCGCGAGTTCCTCGCGTCGCAGACCGGGCACCCGGCGCTGGCCGTACGCGGGCACACCGGTCTCCTCGGGGGTGAGCGCGGCCCGTCGACTTCTCAGGAACGCGCCCAGTTCCGCCGAGGACGACCAGCTCCGAGTCATGCCTCCAGTGTCGGCGGGAATGCACCAGCGTGCCTGTCCATCCCGTGGATACCCGCAGCGCGAGCGGCCGCCCGTCGCGGGAACCTCCCGAATCGGCCACGGATATCCGCGTCACTGTTTTGTCCGTTACCGGCCGGCTGGGTAACCACCGCACTGTCTGGTTGTCGACCACGCGGCGATTCACAGTAGGGACGATCAAACGATCCACTTGGAAAGCGAGACCCACCCATGCCCAACCCACCGGCGCAGGCGCCCGGCTTCCAGCGGTTCCGGATCGGAAACCGCCTGGTCACCGCGCTGTACGACGGATACGTACCCATTCTCGCCGAAGACCTGCGGGGCGTCCCGGAGGAGCAGGTACGGACCCGTCTCACCGACGCCTACCTCCCCGAGGAAGGTGACCCGCACACCGCCGTCATCGCCTTCCTCGTCCAGGAGGACGGCCGACACCTCCTCGTCGACACCGGTGGCGGGACCGCACTCGGCCCCGACACCGGTCACCTGCTCGACAACCTCTCCGCCGCCGGGGTCACCCCGGACGACATCGAACACGTTGTGATCACACATCTGCACCCCGACCACTGCGGCGGCCTGGTCACCGCGCAGGGCGACGCCGCCTACCCGCGCGCCACCGTCCACGTCGCCCGTGCCGACGCCCGGTACTGGCTCGACGGGGAACAGACCGCGCGGGCCGAGGGCGTCCAACGGACGATCCACCAGACGGCGGCCACCAGCCTGGCCCCGTACCAGCGAACCGGTCGGCTCGACACCTTCGACACCGACACCAACGAGGTGCTGCCCGGCGTACGGGCGCTCGACCAGCACGGGCACACCGCCGGTCACACCGGGTACCTGGTCGGCGAGGGTACGGACACGATGCTCTTCTGGGGCGACGTCGTGCACAGTCACAGCGTCCAACTGCCGCAGCCGCACGTCTCCATCGCGATCGACAACGAACCCGACCTCGCCGTACGCGCCCGGAACGAGGTGTTCGACCTGGTCACCCGGCACCGATGGTGGGTGGCGGCGGCCCATCTCCCGTTCCCCGGCCTGGGCCACCTGCGCCGCGTCGAGAACGGGTACGCCTGGGTTCCGACCCACTTCCGACCCGTACCCGAGAGCGCCTGAGCGCCGGTCAGGACTCCGGGACCTGCGACAGCGTCGCCTTCACGATCGTCTCCACCTTGGCCGCCAGCACGTCCTTCGGGGTGAAGGCGGTGCCGCCCACCGCCAGCCACACCTTCAGGACCAGGTTCCCGCTACGCGTGTGGATCATGTACTCGGCATACCTGAAGCCGGGTTCGGACTGCTGGGCGAAGGCTTCCGCCTCGTCGCCGACACCGTCGACGGCGCCGTCCGGGTTCATCTCGGAAACGTCCTGGGTGGCCCGGTAGAGGCGCCCCGCCTCGTCGGCCGAGCCCAACGTGGACGCCTCGACCAGGAGGCTCGCCTGGTGCCCGCTACGCGTACGCATCTCGAACAGGCAGGCTGCTCCCGGCGCCGAACGCGGCTGCTTCGGCTCCCGCCGCTCGACCGTGAGCGACAGGTCGGCGAGCGGGCCGAGGTCCGTACGGGCGCACAGGTCCAGACCGACCGCGTCGTACGTCCGGCCGGTCCCGGCGGGCGCCGAACTGCCGGTCGTCTCCGGGGCTGCCGGACCGGTCGTCGGCGTCGGCACGTCCGACGACCCGCTGCCGCAGCCGGCGGCGAAGAGGACGACGACCAGTGCGCCTAGCCCACCGACCCACACCCTGCGCATCCCGCGCGATGTCATGTTCCGGAGGAGGCCCGACGACGGGAGTTCCATGACGCCAACGTACCGGGCGCGGGGCCCGGCGCGCAGGCCCCGACAGCACGAGCAGAGCCCGATTAGGGTGGGTGGCATGGCCACCCGGGAGACCGCTGAGATGATCGCACGGACGCGCATCGTCAGCGCGGAGGCGATCCTGAACAACACCGCCGACCTGCGCGGCTACCCACACCGCTACCTGGCGATCATGTCCCATCGCGGGGTCGGCCCGGAACGGGCGACGTACGCGTTGATGGCCGCCGAGGCGCTCGACCCGCTCGGCTGGGAACTGCTGAACATCGCCGAGTTCGGCAGCAGCAAACTCGTACACGCCTTCCTCCGTCGCCGGTAGCGCCCTGGCATGATCCCTGGATGCGTCCATCCGTAGCGGTTGTCCACGACCTGGTCTCCGGCGTTGAGCCGGCAGACGAGTTGGAGGCTCAGCACCGGCTGGAGACGTTGCGGTGGCTGGAGAGCACCGATGACGTCTTCCGGCGGGTCAAGCCGGCCACCCCGCCACGTCACCTGGTGTCCTACGTCGTTCCAATCGACCGTACGGATGGCAGCCTCCTCCTGGTCGACCACATCAACGCCGGGCTGTGGCTGCCGCCCGGCGGACACGTCGAACCGGACGAGCACCCGGCGCAGACCGCCCGCCGGGAGGCGGAGGAGGAACTCGGCATCACGACCGACAGCGCCTTCGAGGAGCGGCCCACCTTTCTCACCGTGACCCGAACCGTCGGCATGGATGCCGGGCACACCGACGTGAGCCTGTGGTTCCTCGTTTACAGCGACCGCCAGCAGCCGCTACGGATCGACCACAGCGAGTTCCGGGAGGCCCGGTGGTGGTCGTTGGCAGAGGTGCAAGCAACCGATGGTTCCCGCTTCGACCCACACTTCACCCGCTTCCTCGCCAAACTCAGAGACTGGGTGTAGTCACAGATGGTCGATCTACAAAAGCCGGTGTGGCTGCTCGACGTGGACGGGGTGCTCAACGTCGACGACCCCGGCCGGTGGGGAGGAACCCTGGCGTACGGCTACGCCACCGCCGCCGGCCGCTCGGTGCTGCTCCAATGGATGCCGCCCCTGATCAGCCGGATCCACGCCCTGCACGCCTTCGGTCTGGTCGAGGCGCGCTGGTCGACCACCTGGTGTGCGTACGCCGACGAGTTGGAGCGGCTGTGGGAGCTGCCGCAGCTCGGTCGGGCGTTCACCGAACCGCTCACCGGAGATGCCGCTGCCTCGGCGAAGCTCGCCACCGCCAGGTCGGTGCGCGCGGACGGGCGACGACTGATCTGGTCGGACGACCTCGAGACGCCGACCGACGGGCCGGTCTACGAGGAACTGACCGGCGGCGGTCATGCCCTGCTGATCCGCCCCGATAGCTGGGTGGGATTGCAGCCGGACGATCTGGACGCGATCGAGACTTTCGCCGTCCGTCACACCAGCGCCGAAGCGGCCGGCTGACGGAAAATGGTCAACATCGGTAGCTTTTAGGAATGGCGCTGGTCGCCGCCGAAGGATGATCCGCCTCAAGGTGTACCGTCCGGATTGAGGGCGTCCGGGGTCAAGGCCGAGCGGAACCGCCCAGACCACCAGCTGGGAGATGATCACGATGCCGAGCATCGGTGACAATCTTGCCCGCCTGCGTCGCCGAGCCGGGTTCACGCAGGAAAACCTTGCCGAGCGCTCCACCGTCAGCGTCTCCGTGATCCGCAAGCTCGAACGTGGCGACCGCGACTCCGCATCTCTGCCAACCCTCCGAAAACTCGCCACGGCCCTGGACGTCACGACCGTGGCCCTCTTTCACCCCGTGCCTCGATTCGCTCCCGGTAACACCGACGACCGCGACGACCTGTACGTCATGCGTCGCGTCCTCCAACCGGCACGGGCGCTCAGTGGTGGCGGGGTCGTCACTCTCGCCGACGACGAGGACGCACCGTCCAGCACCGACGTCTGGCAGTCCGTACGCGAGATCAACGGCATGTTCCGGGACAGCGATTACGCCGCCGGAGTGGCCGCGCTTCCAACCGCGATCACGTACGCACGCGCGGCGACCTCGGCCGCGCCCGAGCCCCACCAAGCGACGGCCTGGGAACAACTCGCACAGACCTACCAGACCGCCGCAATGATCCTGATCCAGTTACGCAAGGACGACCTCGCCTACTACGCCCTGGGCCTTGCCATCGACGCCGCCCACCAAGCCGGCAGCGACATGCTGGTCGCTTCGGCGGTGTGCAGCGAGAACTGGCTGCTCACCAGGCAGGCGCGGTTCAACGAGGCCGAGCGGGCGGCGCTGGCAACCGCCGAGGCGATCGAGCCCAGCCTGACCCGATCGCCGCAAAGTGATATCGCCACCTGGGGATGGTTGAACCTGGGCGCTGCTGCGGCGGCCACGCGGAACAACCGAATGGACGTGGCCATGGACTCGCTGCGCCGAGCGCGCGCGGCAGCGCACGTTGCTGTCGGGTACAGATCGCCGCATGTCACTCACTGGACCACGTTTAGCCCGGCGGTGGTAGCCATGCGAGAGGTCGAACTCGCGATGGTCACAGGCGATGCGGGACGCGCCCTGAAGGCTGCTCGGTCCGTGCCGTCCTCCGCTCGACCGGCGATCACCTATCAACGCTTCCGTCTCGACGTGGCGGCGGCCCACATCGAGCGTCGACACCACGACGAAGCACTGGATGTTCTGCTGCAACTACGCGCGACCGCAGCCGGCTGGCTGCGCTACCAGCGGTACGCCCACACCTTGACCTCGCGCCTGCTTCGCAGCCGGGCGCGTGCGATTCCGCTTGAGCTACGCGACCTGGCGGACTTCCTCGACGTCAGCGATTGAGTTGACCTGCGGCGCTGCCCCGTCACGGGTCACATCCGCAGACAGGTTCGGCACGTCTGCCCCATAACGCACCTGGCCTCTGTCCCGTCGTGACGGCATCGTCACCACATGGCGAACAACCTGAAGTGGTTCTTTGGTGCGGACGGGAACCCTCGATTCTTCCCTCCATGGGTACGCCGCGCGCCGACCGAACCCATGCCCACCCCGGCGCCGGACGAGCCGATGCCGTGGCCGCTGCGACGGATTCTCGGTAACTCGGGCGTGATCCGCTTCGTGCGGCGGCGCCGATGAACGTCGAGCGGCACCCATCGACGATCATGCCTCGATACCTCTGGCCGGCGATCCTCGGTATTGCGCGGGCGACCATCGCGGCACATGAGTGCGGTGAGGAGTGCCGGTTGTGCCCGGCGTACCCGGCGGGCAAGTGCGGGCGCCTGGCGGCGGCTCGCCGGCTGGCAACCGACCCGGAGATGCTGGCCGCTGAGCGGGAGGCGCAGCGGTGACGGCACGACGGCTCGCCTCGTCGGTCGCCGCCGACCTTACCCACAAGCGCACCAGTCACCGCTGGGACTGCGGCTGCGGACGCCCCTGGCCTTGCGAAGACGCGCGCGAGGAACTTGCTGTGTCGTTCGCCGGAGACCGCATCGGTATGGCCACGTACATGGCCGAGCGACTCGTCGAAGCAGCGCGCGACCTGCGCGGATCGTCGCCAGCCGAACTCTACGACCGGTTCATTCTCTGGACTCGCTGACCTCGGCCCGCCCTGTCCGGTGACGGCGATTGCCGCCGCTAGACCTGCGACTCACTGTCATCCAGCAACCGGAGCAACCGCCTACGTGCGTCTACATCGTCGCGTACGAGGTCCGTCAGCTCGCCTCGGCGACCACTCCGAGCGAGCAGGTCCATGTGCCAAAGGTGTGCGTTGTGACGCTCGTATTCCGCGCGACGCTACCTGCTCGTTGACCCGTCCTACCGGGCAGGGCAGGGCGGCCACCGGCCGAGCCTGGACGACCGGGCGTCGTGGTGGCGGCCGTGGCTGGACACGGTGGTGGCCATGGTCGACCGGGGCGTCGAGGTGCGCCGCGCCCGAATCCGCAAGGCTGGCCCGGCGTCAACCGCGAACCGGAAGCCGCTGATAGCGAAGACGAATGCACAAACTACGTCCGCCAGGCCATAGACCACGGTTCCCTCTGTCCGAGCAGAGGCCGGCAACACCAACTCGTACCGCCGGCCTCTGACTTGTTCAGGCCGCAAACCTACCGAGCGATCAGACGATCGAGCAGACTAAAGATCATCAGCCCAATAACCACCGGATTGATGATCTCTGGGTAGTGGACGGCGGCGAAAGCGCCACCAACGGCAGCGGCCACCATCACCACCGACCGAATCGGTACTCCAGCGTGAGGCAGACGCTCGGGGTGCGGCGAGCCCAGGGGACGTAACGTAGACACGAGCAGTTCCTTCCGTTCAAGGCAGTGGCGGGTGGAATTTGCGTCGGCGGCACCCGTTCCCGCGGGTGCCGCCTCCTCTTGTGCCTGCTTACGGCCGGCACGGCGGCGGCGCCGTCAGCACCGCCTGCCTCAACACGGTACGACCGACACCGACTGTGAACGGCGGTCGCACCGACATGCCCGAATTCACCATCAAGCGGGCAGCTCCCACCTCAACCATCACCCGTTACACCTGGTGAACGCGCGACCCGCTTCGCGCTGCGACAACAACTCGCACCATAACGCGTTCAAAACTTGTCAAGTTTCCGTCACTGGTAATCCGCGAATGGCGGCAGCGGGCGGGCAATTGGGGGTCCGTGAAATCAATCCGTGATCATCTGCTGGCTGAGCGGCGTGTGCGAAGGTCGGCGCGACACTCTCTTTCTGCGCGCTGTGCCCCAGGCGCACCCCACGGAAAGCAATGATCTGTGGACAGCGTGGTAGAACGCGTCTGCCTCATGGCTGCGTCATTTGGCGTTGAAGTAGTTGGCTTCGGGGTGGTGGACGATGATGGCGTCGGTGGCCTGCTCGGGTTCGAGCTGGAACTCCTCGGAGAGGCGTACGCCGATCCGTTCCGCGCCGAGCAGGTCGACGATCTTCGTCCGGTCTTCGAGGTCGGGGCAGGCGGTGTAGCCGAGCGCGTACCGGCAGCCCCGGTAGTCGTTGCGCAGCAGGCCGGCGAGGTCGGTCGGGTCGGTGCTGGCGACCGTACGGCCACCGGGTAGGACCAGCTCGCTGCGGACCCGACGGTGCCAGTATTCGGCCAGGGCCTCGGTGAGCTGTACGGACAGCCCGTGCACCTCGAGATAGTCCCGGTACTCGTTGCGGGCGAACATCTTCGCGGTGTACTCGCTGATCGGCTGCCCCACGGTGACCAGTTGCAACGCCACCACGTCCAGCCCCTGCTCCCTGGGCTTGAAGAAGTCGGCGAGGCAGAGGCGGCGTTCCTGCCGCTGCCGGGGGAAGGTGAACCGGGCCCGTTCGGTGTGCCCGTTCTCGTCCAGCACCACCAGGTCGTTGCCCTCGGAGTACGCCGGGAAGTAGCCGTACACCACGGCCGCTTCGAGGACCTGGTCGGCGATGAGCCGGTCCAGCCAGTAGCGCAGCCTCGGCCGCCCCTCGGTCTCGACCAGTTCCTCGTACGACGGGCCGTTGCCGCCCCGGGCACCGCGCAGCCCCCACTGGCCGACGAAGGTGGCCCGTTCGTCCAGCACGGCCGCGTAGTCGGCGAGCGGCACGCCCTTGATCACGCGGGTGCCGAGGAACGGTGGTTCGGGCACCTCGGCGTCGGTGGCGACGTCGGAGCGGACCGAGGAGTCGAAGATGTCCGGCAGCGAGTCGCTGGTCATGGCCCGGTGCCGCTCCCGTCGCGCCCGACGTGCGGCGAGCGCCGCCTCCCGCTCCGGGTCGACCACGGCCGCGCCGCCGCGTTTGGCGACCATCACCCGGTCCATCAGGGACAGACCCTCGAACGCGTCGCGGGCGTAGTGGACCTGGCCCTCGTACGCCGATCGTAGGTCGTCCTCGACGTAGGCCCTGGTCAGCGCGGCGCCGCCGAGCAGCACCGGCCACCGTTGCGCGACCCCGCGCGACGCCATCTCCTGAAGGTTTTCCTTCATTATGACGGTGCTCTTGACCAGCAGGCCGGACATGCCGATCGCGTCGGCCCGGTGTTCCTCGGCGGCGTCGAGAATCGCGCTGATCGGCTGCTTGATGCCGATGTTGACGACCTCGTAGCCGTTGTTGGAGAGGATGATGTCGACCAGGTTCTTGCCGATGTCGTGCACGTCGCCCTTGACCGTGGCCAGCACGATCCGGCCCTTGCCGCCGTCGTCGGCCTTCTCCATGTGCGGTTCCAGGTACGCCACCGCGGTCTTCATCACCTCGGCCGACTGGAGCACGAACGGCAACTGCATCTGGCCGGAGCCGAACAGTTCGCCGACCACCTTCATCCCGTCGAGCAGGGTGTCGTTGATGATCTCCAGGGCGGGGCGCTCGGTCAGCGCCTCGTCCAGGTCGGCCTCCAGGCCGTTGCGCTCGCCGTCGACGATCCGCCGCTTGAGCCGCTCGCCCAACGGCAGCCCGGCCAGTTCCTCGGCCCGGCTGGCACGGGCCGAGGCGGCGTCGACCCCCTCGAAGATCTCGATGAACCGCTGCACCGGGTCGTACGCGGGCTGGTCGGCGGTTGCCGGCCGGCGCCGGTCGTAGACCAGGTCGAGTGCTACCTCGCGCTGCTCCTGCGGGATCTTCGACATCGGCAGGATCTTGCTGGCGTGCACGATCGCGCTGGTCAGCCCGGCCTGCACGCACTCGTTGAGGAAGACCGAGTTGAGCACCTGCCGGGCGGCCGGGTTGAGTCCGAAGGAGACGTTCGAGACGCCCAGGGTGAAGTTGACCCCGGGGTAGCGGGTGGCGATCTCCCGGATCGCGTTGATGGTCTCGATGCCGTCGCGCCGGGTCTCCTCCTGACCGGTGGCGATCGGGAAGGTCAGCGCGTCGACCATGATGTCGCCGATCTTCAGCCCCCACCGGCCGGTGAGGTCGTCGATCAGCCGGGAGGCGACGCGTACCTTCCACTCCGCCGTACGGGCCTGGCCCTCCTCGTCGATGGTCAGTGCCACGACCGCGGCGCCGTGTTCCTTGACGATCGGCATGACCCGGGCGTAACGCGACTCGGGGCCGTCGCCGTCCTCGAAGTTGACCGAGTTGACCACGCACCGGCCGCCGAGCATCTCCAACCCCGCCTCGATCACCTGCGGTTCGGTCGAGTCGAGCATGATCGGCAGGGTGGAGGCGGTGGCGAACCGGCCGGCGAGCTGCCGCATGTCCTCGGCGCCGTCGCGGCCGACGTAGTCGACGCAGAGGTCCAGCAGGTGCGAGCCGTCGCGGGCCTGGCCGCGGGCGATCTCCACGCACGCCTGCCAGTCACCGGCGAGCATCGCCTCCCGGAACGCCTTGGAGCCGTTGGCGTTGGTCCGCTCCCCCACCATCAGCACGCTGGCGTCCTGCGCGAACGGCACGTGGTGGTAGATCGAGGCGACGCCGGCCTCGGGGCTCGGTTCGCGTACGGTCGGGGTGGTGTTGCCCAGCCGCTCGGCGACCTTGCGGATGTGTTCGGGGGTGGTGCCGCAGCAGCCGCCGACCAGGGCGACACCGTACTCGTGGACGAACCGGTCCAGCGCCTCGGCAAGCTCGTCCGGGGTCAGCGGGTAGTAGGCACCGTCGGCGGTGAGCTGCGGCAGGCCGGCGTTCGGCATCACCGACAGCGGGACCCGGGCGTGCTGGGAGAGGTAACGCAGGTGCTCGCTCATCTCGGCCGGGCCGGTGGCGCAGTTGAGCCCGATCAGGTCGATGCCGAGCGGTTCGAGGGCGGTCAGGGCCGCGCCGATCTCGCTGCCGAGCAGCATGGTCCCGGTGGTCTCGACGGTGACGTGGCAGATCAACGGCACCGTACGTCCGGCGTCGGCCATCGCCCGCCGGGCGCCGACCACGGCGGACTTGACCTGGAGCAGGTCCTGGCAGGTCTCGATGATCAGCGCGTCCACGCCGCCGGTCAGCAACCCGGTGGCGTTCTCCAGGTACGCCTGCCGCAGCGCGTCGTAGCGGCTGTGGCCGAGCGTCGGGAGCTTGGTGCCGGGGCCGATCGAACCGAGGACGTACCTCGGCTTCTCCGGGGTCGACCAGTGGTCGGCGGCGAGTCTGGCGATCCGGGCGCCCGCCTCGGCCAACTCCACGATCCGGTGCTGGATGTCGTACTCGCCGAGGTTGCCGAGGTTGGTGCCGAAGGTGTTTGTCTCCACGCAGTCGGCACCGGCGGCGAAGTAGGCGTCGTGCACCGCCCGGACGACCTCGGGGCGGGTGACGTTCAGGACCTCGTTGCAGCCCTCGTAGCCCTCGAAGTCGTCCAGGCTGAGGTCGGCGGCCTGCAACATGGTCCCCATCGCACCGTCGGCGATCAGGATCCGGTTGGCCAGGGCGTCCAGCAGCGATTCGGGCACCCACCCAGGCTAATGCGGACCAGGCCGGACGACCGTTGCACGGAGCACACTCGCGCAAGGTGTGATCCGCGTCGCCTTCGTGCCGTCCGTACCCGGGTGTCCGACCCACATGATCAGCTTTCGGGCGGCCCGGCGCCCGGCGGACCGGCGGGGCCGCAGGTGGCGGCGGGGGCGGTGAGCGCGGGGCGTCGGCGCGGCCGGCGGGCCCGATCCCGAGCAGAGACGTAGGCTGACGGACGTGAGGGACATCAGGGACAGCGCCAACGGGCACGGCGCGAAGACGACCGGGCTCGGCACCAACCGGTTCAGCGTGATCGGGCTCGACACCGCGACCCGGTTCAGCGTGATCGGGCTCGACACCGCGACGTGCGGTGACGGTGACGGCGAGGTGCGCGCGTGACCGAGTTCGACGGCCTGCCCACGCTGCGTTCACCGGTGGCCATCGCGGCCTTCGAGGGCTGGAACGACGCCGCCGACGCGTCGACCGCCGCGGTCGAGCATCTCGAGCAGGTCTGGCAGGCCCGCCAGGTCGCCGAGCTGGACCCGGAGGACTTCTACGACTTCCAGGTGAGCCGGCCGACGATCACGATGGCCGACGGCGAGACCCGCCGGGTCGAGTGGCCGACCACCCGTTTCATGGTGGCCAGCCCCGAGGGGACCGACCGGGACGTGGTGCTGATCCGTGGGATCGAGCCGAGCATGCGCTGGCGTACGTTCTGCGAGCAGGTGCTGGAGATCTGCCACAGCCTCGAGGTCGACCGGATCGTGCTGCTCGGGGCCCTGCTCGCCGACGTGCCGTACACCCGGCCGTTGCCGATCAGCGGCAGCGCGTCGGACAAGGACGCCGCCGAGCGCTACCAGCTCACCCCGACCCGGTACGACGGCCCGACCGGCATCGTCGGCGTGCTGCACGACGCCTGCTCGCGGGCCGAGGTGGACGCGGTGTCGTTCTGGGTGCACGTGCCGCACTACGCGAACAACCCGCCCTGCCCGAAGGCGACCCTGGCCCTGCTGCACCGGGTCGAGGAGGTGCTCGACCTGCCGGTGCCAATGGCCGACCTGGCCGAGGAGGCGGCGGAGTGGGAGCAGCGGGTGCGGGCGGCGGCCGAGCAGGACGCCGAACTCGGGGAGTACGTGCGAGAGTTGGAGGAGCGGGTCGGCGACGCCGGCATCCAGCCGTTGACCGGCGACGAGATCGCGCAGGAGTTCGAGAAGTACCTGCGCCGCCGGGGTGGTTCCGCCGGTCCGACCGCCGGTTCCTGGTGACCCTTCCACGTGCCACTCGAGCCTGATTGTCGGATAACCGACAAATTCACCGTGTACGATTCTTCCAAGTGATCATATGTCGGGATGATCACCCCTACCCCGCTTATGGGGCTCGTGACCGGTTTCTGGAGCTTCAAGACCTTCGCGGCGGCGGTCGAACTCGGGCTGTTCACCCGGATCGCCGGTGGACGGGTGCTGACGGTCCAGGGCGCCTGCACCGAGTTCGGCCTCCCGGAACGCCCCGCCGACCTGCTGCTGTCCGCCTGCGCCTCACTCGGCCTGCTCGAACGCAGCGGTGAGGGCTACCGCAACACCGAGGTGGCCGAGGAGTTCCTGGTCGCCGGTAAGCCGTACTACTTCGGCGGGCAGGTGCGCTACTGCGACGAGCGCACCTACCTGCCGTGGCACCGGATCGGCGAGGCACTGCGTACGGACAAGCCGCTCACCTGGGACCCGCAGGCCAAGGACTCGATGTTCGACGGCGACGACCCGGAGATGCTCGCCCTGTTCTGGGAGGCGATGTACTCCACCTCGATCTTCACCGCCCGCGCCCTCACCGGCGCGTACGACCTCAGCGGCCAGCGGCGGCTGCTCGACGTTGGGGGCGGCGCCGGCGCCTTCTCGATCGAACTGTGCCGGCAGAACCCCGACCTGCGGGCCACCATCTTCGACCTGCCACACGTCTGCGCACAGGCCGAGACAAAAATCGCCTCGGCCGAGCTGACCGGCCGGGTCGACACCATCACCGGCGACTTCCTCGGCGACCCGACCCTGCCCGGCGGCTACGACACCGTACTGCTGAGCATGATCCTGCACGACTGGGACGAGCCGACCAACGAGCTGATCCTGGCCAAGTGCCTCGACGCGCTCTCCCCCGGCGGCACGATCATCATCTCCGAGCTGCTGCTCGACGACGACCGGTCCGGGCCACCGGCGGCTGCCCTGATGGGGATGAACATGCTGGTCGAGACCGAGGGTGGGAAAAACTACTCCGGGGCCGAGTACCGCGAGTGGCTGCGTCGGGCGGGGTTCGCGGACATCCGTACGGTGACCTTCGAGGGCCCCGGCGCCAACGGCGCGGTGCTCGGCCGCAAGCCCTGACCCTGTCCGTCCCGTCGCGTCTGTCCGTCCCGTCGCGTCTGCTCAGTCCGTCCCGTCTGCTCAGCCCGTCGCGTCTGCTCGAGCTGTCGCGTCGGTTCGTGCTGCGGTAACGCGTGGATCTTTCGTGGAAGGTTCGGCCCTTGGCGTGTCGCTGGGGGCCGGGCCACCCCGCGTACGGCATCCTAGGAACCTAGTTGCTCTTGTCATGATCGACGATGCTTCGGCCGTGGGTGCGCCCACCGCCGGGTGTCACCGACGAAGCGCGGAGGACGGTAGAGGTGCAGATCAACCCGGGAGCCGCCGAGTTCCCGCACCGACAGATCGCCGAGCAGCTACGGGCCCGGATCCGCCGGGGTGACTGGGCGGCGGGCGAGCGGCTCCCCTCCATCCCCGGCATCGCCGAGATGTTCGGGGTGGCCAAGCAGACCGTGCAGCGCGCGATCGACCAGCTCCGGGTCGAGGGTGTTCTGATCACCAAACCCGGCTCCGGCACCTACGTACGCGGCACCCGGCGTCGCCTCAACCGGCTCTCCCGTGGTCGCTACGGCGGCCACCGGGGCTACCACGCCGACCTGGCCGCTCGTTACCGGCAGCACCTCATCCAGGTCGGGCGGGCGCCCGCGCCACCGGAGGTCGCCGACGCGTTCGGCGTGAGCGACGGCAGCGAACTGGTCGTACGGCGGCACCTCGTCCGCACCGAGGACGTCCCGGTCGAGGTCGGCGCCTCCTGGTTCCGGGTAACCGACGCCGCCGGCACCAGCCTGGAGCGGATGGAGGCGTTCGGCCGACCGTTGTACCAGGAGGCGGAGGAAGCCATCGGTCGCGGCTACCGCTCGGCCACCGACACGATCAGTGCCCGCCAGCCGAGCCGGGAGGAGGCCGAGATCCTGCAGATCCGGCCGGACACCCCGGTGCTGCACCTGCTGCACGTCGCGTACGACGACCAGCACAAGCCGATCGAGGTGGCCCAGGCAACCTGGCCGGGACCGATGACAACGCTGACCGAGGAGTACCGCATCCCGGGCGTGACCCCCGACCCCGAACCCGACCCCGGCCTGGTCCTGGGCTGACCCGACACTGGTCCTCGACTGCCAGTCGGCGCTCGACCCACCCGGCCAACGCCAGACTCACCCGGCAACGCCGGACCCACCCGGCAACGCCGGACCCACCCGGCCAACGCCCGACCCACCCGGCAACGCCGGACCCACCTGGCAACGCCAGGCCCACCCGGCCAACGCCAGACCCACGATCGGCCGGCACTCGGCTGCCTCGGGGCGGCACTCGGCCGACCTGGGCGTGCCGGGTGACCGCCGGGCCAGGTGTTAGGAAGGGGCCCTTCCTATACAAAAAGCGATAACAAGGGGCCCTTCCTTACATCTCAGAGGCGGATGCCGAGCAGGGTGTCGGTGACGGTGGCGAAGAGGGCCGGGGCGTCGGTGTCGGTGCCCTGGCCGGCGAGGGCACCGTCGGCCCAGGCGTCGATCGCCGCCAGCGCTCCCGGGGTGTCCAGGTCGTCGGCGAGCCGCGCCCGTACGTCGGCGAGCAGGTCGACACCGGACGGGCCGGCGCTGGCCTTGCTCGCGTCGCGCCACCGGGCCAGTCGCTGCTGGGCCGTCTTGAGCACCTCGTCGGTCCAGGTCCGGTCCGACCGGTAGTGCTCGGCGATCAGGCCCAGCCGGACCGCCATCGGGTCCACGTGGTCGGCGCGGAGTCGGGAGACGAAGACCAGGTTCCCCTTGGACTTCGACATCTTCTCGCCGTCCAGGCCAATCATGCCGGCGTGTACGTAGTGCCGGGCGAACGGCGACTCACCGGTCAGCCGCTCCGCGTGCGCGGCCGAGCACTCGTGGTGCGGGAAGAGCAGGTCGTTCCCGCCGCCCTGGACGTCGATGGTGGCGCCGAGCAGGTCGAGGGCGATCACGGCGCACTCGATGTGCCAGCCGGGTCGGCCCGGCCCGAGGTCGGCGCCGTCCCAGGCCGGCTCACCCTCACGCGCGCCGCGCCAGAGCAGCGGGTCGAGCGGGTCACGCTTGCCCGGCCGCTCCGGGTCACCGCCGCGCTCGGCGGAGAGGACGAGCATCTCCTCCCGGGAGAGGTTCGACTCGTAACCGAACCGGGGCGCGGCGGAGATGTCGAAGTAGAAGTCGCCGGTTCCGTCGTCCAGGCGGTACCCTGCGCCCTGCTCGACCAGGGTGCGGACCCTGCCGACGATCGCCGGGATCGACTCGACCGCGCCCACGTAGTGGGTCGGCGGGATGATCCGCAGCGCCTCCATGTCCTCCCGGAACAGGGCGGTCTCCCGCATCGCCAGCACGACCCAGTCCTCGCCGTCCCGCGCGGCCCGTTCCAACAGCGGGTCGTCGATGTCAGTGACATTCTGGACGTAGCGCACCTCGTGGCCGTTGTCCCGCCACATCCGCTGCACCAGGTCAAAAGTGATCATGGTGGCGGCGTGGCCGAGGTGGGTGGCGTCGTAGGGTGTGATGCCGCAGACGTACATCGTCGCCGGTCCCTGGGGGAGACTCGGGTGGGCGGCGCCCCGCGCCGAGTCGTACAACGCCAGCGGCTGACCGGATCCCGGCAGCCGTGGCACCTGATGCCCCGTCCATGCGTCCATGACGGCCAGCCTAGCCAGCCGGCGGACACCGGTCGGGACACCCCGAGGTGATCAATGCGACAGCGTCCCGGTACGGCCCGCCGGAGCGCCATCCCGAACGCTCGCCGGGGTCAGTTCGGCGGCCACGGGATCGCCCGGGTCAGATCGGCGGAGATCGCCCGGGGCAGATCAGCGGCCAGACGATCGCTGGGGTCAGATTGGCGGCCAGGGGATCGCCGGCCAGTCCTCGGACGGCACCGGGAACCGTCCCGTCTCCAGCAGACGGTTGACCCGCGCGGACACCTCGGCGACCTCGGTGATGGTCAGGTGCTCGGAAAGTTGCTCGCCGAGCGGCCCGACGAGGTCGGCGGCGAGCTTGCCGAGCACCTCCACCGCGTCCGGGGGCAGTTGGCGGGTGGTCCAACCCCAGAGCACGGTGCGCAGCTTCTCCTCGACGTGGAAGCAGACGCCGTGGTCCACGCCGTAGATCCGGTCATCCGGCCCGATCAGGACGTGACCGCCCTTGCGGTCGGCGTTGTTGATCACGGCGTCGAAGACCACCATCCGGGCCAGCCGAGGGTCGTCGGCGTGCGCCAACGCGTACGGCAGGCCGTCGTCGTCCTGGGCGGCGGCGACCCGGAACCAGCGCGGCGGCAGGCTCTGCGCGGGTACGAAACCGACCAGCGGCTCGGCGTCGGCCGGCTCGTCGATCCAGAGCTGGCAGGCGCCGGGACCGAACGGCCCGTCCCGCAGCACGGTCGGCGGCACCACGTCCCAGCCGGTCGCGTGGGAGACCAGGTAGGCGCTCACCTCACGGCCGGCGAGGGTGCCGTCGGGGAAGTCCCAGAGCGGCCGTTCCCCCCGGATCGGTTTGTACACGCAGCGCGCGGTCACCCCGTCGAGGGTCAGGAAACCGCGCAGGGTGGTGTTGGAGGCGTCGGTGAGCCGCCCTTCGAGTTCGAACTCGCCGCCGCGGAGCAGGCGTAGCGCGTCGTTCTCGTCGAGCATGGGCTGTAGGTCGGACGAGGTCACCGCGGCCGACCGGTACGCGGGCCGGCGCCGGTCACCGGCCGATCGGGCACGAGCATCAGCGGTGGTAGCCGTTGTGTCGGGGGCAGAGGTGACCGGCGGGGTCGAGGGGTTGACCACAGAGTGGGCACGGTGGCCGACCGGCCGCCACCACCCGCCGGGCGCGCTCGATGAACTCCCGCGCCGCCTGCGGGGTCAGTCGCACCCGCAGCCGGTCGAGGTCGTCGTCGGGCTCCTCGTCCTCCTCGTCGGTTTCGTCCACCTCGTCGGGCTCGCCGAGCTCGACCTCGGCCTCGGTCTCCCCGGCGGCGATCGCCTCGATCACGACGGTGGCGGTGTCGACGTCGAAGGCCAGACCGAGGGTGCCGACACGGAACTCCTCGTCGACCGGGTTGTCCAACGGGTCGTTGTCGGAACTCGCCAGCACCGGATCGGGCAACTCAACCCCGAACCGGCGTTGTGCCTCGGCCAGCAACTCCTCCAGCTTCTCGGCCAGCAACGACACCTGGACCTTCTCCAGGGCCACGCTGACCACCCGGCCGCCGCCCCGCGCCTGGAGGAAGAACGTCCGCTCCCCCGGCGCTCCCACGGTGCCGGCGACGAACCGCTCGGGCGGCTCGAAGGCGTGTACCTGATGGGTCATACCCACGACCCTATCCGGCCCGATCCGCCGCCGTGCAGCGCACCGACCCGAATCGCCGCCCACCCGGCGGGCGCCCCTGGCGGCACCTGCTCCGCCCCTGGTAACCACGTTCGCGTGTCGGTCCTGGCCGGGCCGGCGGGGGTGGTGGCCGTGGCGCCGCAGTGCGCGGGCCCGGTCGACCGGTCAGTCGACCGGTCGACCAGTCGACCGACCGGTCGGTCGGTCGGTCGGCATCATCGTTCGATCCTGGCGAAGCCCCCGGTCGACGCGCTGCTGCCGCCTGCCAACCCGGAGCCGGTCGGTCGGCGCCATCGTCCGAGCCCGGCAGGTGCTTCCCGATCACCAGGTAGAGCAGCTAGAAAGTCCCTTCGAGGGCTGCTCGGGGTCATCGTTCCAATCCGGGCCCACCGCTGCCGGCCCCGCCGCCGACCGCGGCGTCGGAGTCCGCCGGGCGGGGTCGCCGGCGGCGGGTGCGCTTGGGCGGCACCAGGTTGCCCAGGTCTCCGGCGCTGTCGTTGAGCCGGAGCACAAACGGCCGGGTCGGGGTGTAGCGGATGGCGGTCACCGAGGCCGGGTCCGCGACGATCCGCTGGAAAAGATCAAGGTGTACGCCGAGCGCGTCCGCGACGATGGCCTTGATCACATCCCCGTGGCTACAGGCGAGCCAGATCGCCTCCGGGCCATGCTCGGCGGTGATCCGGGCATCCCAGCGGCGGACCGCCGACACCGCCCGGCTCGCCATCGCCGCCATCGCCTCCCCGCCCGGGAACACCACCGAGCTGGGATGCTGCTGGACCACTGGCCACAGTGGATCCTTGGCCAGCTTCTTCAGGGGCTGGCCCTCCCACTCGCCGTACCCGCACTCGATCAGGTCGTCCTCGAGGGTGGGCTTGACCTCGGGCAGCGCCAGTTCCAGGGTCTGCAGGCAGCGGATGAGTGGGCTGCTGATCACCTCGGCGAGCGGGAGCGTACGGAGCCGGGCGCCGGCCGCGACGGCCTGGGCGCGTCCGGTCTCGTCGAGTTCGACCGGCTGCCGTCCGGCCAGGCCGCCGCTGGCGTTCGCCGTGGTCCGGCCGTGTCGCAGGAGTAGGAGGGTTGCCACGATCTCTACCCTACGGTGCCCCGTTAACAGGGGCCCCTTCCTATACCGGAAGCGATAACAGGGGGCCCTTCCTTACGTGGGGGTGATGGTGTTGGTGATGAGCAGGACGAGGACGAGGCTGCCGAGGGCGACCCGGTAGAGGACGAAGACGTACAGGGTGTGGTGCGCGACATAGCGGAGCAGCCAGGCGATGGAGACGTAGCCGAGCACGAAGGCGATCAGGGTGGCGACGACCATCTGGGCGGGGGTCGGGATCGAGCCGTCACCGCTGGTGTCGAAGACGTCCGGGACGCTGAACAGTCCGGACATCACCACGGCCGGGATGGCCAGCAGGAACGAGTACCGGGCGGCGGCCTCGCGGGTCAGGTTGAGGAACAGCCCGGCGGTGAGGGTGCCGCCGGACCGGGACACGCCGGGCACCAGCGCGGCGGCCTGGGCCAGCCCCATCACCACGCCGTCGCGCATGGTGAAGTCCCTGATGGTACGGGTCTGACGACCCCAGTACTCGGCGAAGGCCAGCACGAAGGCGAAGATGATCAGCACGGAGGCGACCAGCCAGAGGTTCCGGGCGGCGGTCCGGATCTGATCCTTGAACACGAGCCCGAAGACGCCGATCGGGATCGAGCCGACGATGACGTACCAGCCCATCCGGTAGTCCAACTCGCCGCGGACCGAGCGGTCCCAGATCCCGACCACCCAGGTACGGGTGATCCGCCAGATGTCCTTGGCGAAGTAGACCAGCACCGCCGCCTCGGTGCCGAGCTGGGTGACCGCGGTGAACGAGGCCCCGGCGTCCCGGTCGAAGAAGATCGCCGAGGTGATCCGCAGGTGTGCCGACGAACTCACCGGCAGGAACTCGGTGAGTCCCTGCACGATGCCCAGCACGATGGCCTCGATCCAGGTCATCCGGTCGCCGCCGTCCTCACTCGCCGACCCCGGAGAGGTCGAGGGCCTCGGCACCGGCGCGCAGCGCCCGGATACCGCTCTCCACGTCGGCGACGAAGAGCGTCACCGACAGGGTGGTCACGCCGGCTTCGGCGTACTCGCGCATCCGGTCGGCGATCCGCTCCTTCGGGCCGAGCAGGGAGGTGCGGTCGATGAACTCCGCCGGCACCGCCGCCGCCGCGTCGCGCTGCCGCTTGGCCAGGTAGAGCTCCTGCACCTCGCGGGCGGCGTCGCCGTAGCCCATCCGGGTGGCGAGTTGGTTGTAGAAGTTCTGCTCCCGGCTGCCCATGCCGCCGACGTAGAGCGCGGCGTACCAGCGGACCAGCTCGGCGGCGGCGGTCACGTCGTCGCCGAGCACCATCGGCACGCTCGGTACCACGTCGAACCCGGCCAGCTCCTTACCGGCACGGGCCCGCCCGGCGGCCACCGAACCCAGTTGCTCGGCCGCGAACTCGGGGGCGAAGAAGACCGCCAGCCAGCCGTCGGCGATCTCACCGGCGAGTTCGAGGTTCTTCGGGCCGACCGCGGCGAGGTAGATCGGGACCTGCGCGCGGTGGGGGTGGAAGCCCAGTCGGAGCGCCTTGCCCGGCCCGTCGGGCAGCGGCAGGACGTAGTGGGCGCCGTCGTACTCGACCTGCTTGCGGGCGATGGCGAGCTTGACGATGTCCACGTACTCCCGGGTGCGGGCCAGGGGCTTGGCGAACCGTACCCCGTGCCAGCCCTCGGAGACCTGGGGGCCGGAGACACCGAGGCCGAGGCGGAACCGGCCGCCGGAGAGGGTGTCGATGGTGGCCGCGGTCATCGCGGTCATCGCCGGGGTCCGGGCCGGGATCTGCATCACCGCCGCGCCGAGGTCGATCCGCTCGGTCTGCCCGGCCATCCAGGCGAGCATGCTCGGCGAGTCGGACCCGTACGCCTCGGCCGCCCAGACCACCGAGTAGCCGAGCCGATCCGCCTCCTGGGCCAGCAGCAGGTGGTCGGCCGGCGTGCTCCACGCCGTCTGGTAACCAAGGCTGAGCCCGAGTCGCACTGGTTCCTCCCCCATCCGTACGGCAAGTCGAATCAGGGTACGCAACTATTGCCTGCTACCCCGTCATCGGTGGGGCAACGCGCCGTCCGGATCGCCGTACGGGTGTCGGAAGGCCGTCAGCGAGCCTCTGCGCAGGTCGGAAATGCGCGGCGCGGCACACAGAAGCGGGAGCGAGGATATCGGTGGAGCGATGTTCTGAATAAGGTTCACCCATGCAACAGCGACCGCTCGGCCGAAGCGGGCTGGCGGTTTCGCGGCTCGCGCTCGGCACCATGACCTGGGGTCGGGACACCGACGCCGACGACGCGGCCGCGCAACTGAAGAGCTTTCTCGATGCCGGCGGGAATCTGGTCGACACCGCGGACGTCTATTCCGACGGTGACGCCGAGTCGGTGATCGGGTCGCTGATCGGCACCCTGGTGCCGCGTGACGACCTGTTGATCGCGACAAAGGCGGGGCTACGACCGGGTACCGGCCGGCGGCGGGACGGCTCCCGGGGTCACCTGCTGCGCACCCTGGACGCCTCGTTGCGACGGCTCGGGACGGACCACGTCGACCTGTGGCAGGTGCACGGGTACGACCCGGACACCCCGCTGGAGGAGACGCTCGCCGCCCTGGACCACGCGGTGAACAGTGGTCGCGTCCGCTATGTCGGGGTTTCGAACTTCTCCGGCTGGCAGACCGCGCGGGCCGCCACCTGGCAGGCGGCGTTCCCCGGGCGGGCGCCGGTGGTCGCCGCCCAGATGGAGTACTCGCTGCTCGAACGGGGCATCGAGCGCGAGGTGCTGCCCGCCTGCGCCGACCTGGGATTGGGGCTGCTGCCCTGGTCACCGCTGGGACGCGGGGTGTTGACCGGCAAGTACCGGCACGGGCGGCCGGCTGATTCACGCGCCGCCTCGCCCCATTTCGAGCGCTTTGTCGCCAGTTACCTGGAGCCCCGCTGCTCCAGCATCGTGGAGGCGGTCGCCACCGCCGCCGGTGGCCTGGGCGTCTCGCCGCTCGAGGTCGCCCTGGCCTGGGTACGTGACCGTCCCGGCGTGGTCGCCCCGATCCTGGGTGCCCGTACGGTCGGCCAACTGCTCGGCGCGTTGCAGGTGGAACGGATGACGCTGCCGGACGAGATCGCCAGCGCCCTGGACGACGTGTCGGGCGTACCGGTCGGTTATCCGGAGCGGGACGGCTGACGCGGGGGTGGAACCGATCTCAAGGACTGGTGCCCTCCGACCCGCGTGGGCAGGATAGGGGACATGGACTACGAATACGCGCCGCTGCGGTTGCCGCCGAATGTCGATCGGGTGACCGCCGCGGCACAGCTTGCGATCCAGGCCGAGTTCTCCGGCTGGGAGCTGGCCCGGGTGCGACTGTTCCGGGACGGGACGCGACAGGTGGTGCTGCGTCGCCGCCTGGCCCAGACGTCGCAACCGGGCCTCTCCTACTGACCCTGGACGATCCGGTGGTTACCGGACCGACGGCACCTCGTCGTCGTCGACCTCGGTCGGCAGGAACGGGTGCTCGTCGAGCCGGCCGACTAGCTGGTCCTCGGCATCCGGCCGGAACGGCCCGGCGCTGTCGTCGTCGTCGAACGACTCCAGGTTCAGCGGCACCGCCACCTCGCTGACGATCACCAGCCCGTCGAGCGGTTCGAGCTCCGGGATGTCGAGCGCGCCGAGCGAGCCGTCACCGGTCTGGAGCAGCTCCAGCACCGCCTCGCCGACCCCCTCGACCGGCTCGGAGTCCTCGTCCTCGGGCGCGGCGGACCGGCGGGCCGCCTCCGCCACCCGGATCAGCGCGGCGACGCTCGGCACCCGGTAGTCACGGCGCTGGCGGACCGAGAGAACCCGGGGGTGCGGGTCGGACGGTTCGGTGCCGTCCACCCCACCCAGTCCGACGCCGAACCGCTCGTCGGCCTCGTTCGGGTCGATCGACTCCACGTCCCAGGGAGTGACCTCGCCGAACGCGTCGAGCAGGCGCTCGTCGTACTCGAACGAGGCGTTGTTGAGCGCGACGTACGCCTGCCAGACGTTGTCGTCGTCGATCCGGCCCTCGGCGGCCTTGACTGCGGCGAGGTGAGCCCGGGCGGTCTCGATGACCCGCTCCAGGGCGGCGTCCAGCTCGGCGTGCTGGTCGGTCATGGTGTGGCTTTCCCTTCGAGGTGGCAAACGCGGGCGAGATGATGCACCCGCGGCGCGTGGGTGACGCGGCGGGGTGTGCGAGCTGCGCCGACGCGGATTCAGGAGCCGCGCAGGAACCGGTCGAGCACCCGCACGCCGAACTGTAGTCCGTCCACCGGTACCCGCTCGTCAATGCCATGGAACAACGCGCTGAAGTTCAGGTCGGCCGGCAGTCGCAGCGGGGCGAATCCGAAGCACCGGATGCCCAGCCGTTGGAACGCCTTGGCGTCGGTGCCGCCGGAGAGCATGTACGGCACCGGCCGGGCGCCCGGGTCCTCCGCCCGTAACGCGGCGGCCATCGCGTCGACCAGTTCCCCGTCGAAGCTGGTCTCCACCGCCGGCTGGCGGTGGACGTACTCGACCTCGATGTCCGGGCCGATCACCTGGCGCAACTGCTCCAGCAGCAGCTCGGACTGACCGGGCAGGCTGCGGCAGTCGATCGTCGCGGTGGCCCGGCCGGGGATCACGTTGTCCTTGTAGCCGGCGTCGAGGCGGGTCGGGTTGGCGGTGTTGCGGATGGTCGCCCCGACGAGGTTCGCGATCGGCCCGAGCTTGGCGATCGCCGTCTCCGGGTCGTCCGGGTCGAACTGGATCCCGAGCAGCTCCGAGACCTGCTCCAGGAAGGTCCGTACGGTCGGGGTGAGCACCACCGGGAAGCGGTGCCGGCCGACCCGCGCCACCGCCTCGGCGAGCGCGGTGACCGCGTTGTCGTCGTGGATCATCGAGCCGTGGCCGGGGCGGCCCTTGGCGTGCAGGCGCAGCCAGTCCAGCCCCTTCTCGGCGGTCTCGATCAGGTAGAGCCGCAGGTCGTCGTTGACGGTGTAGGAGAAGCCGCCGACCTCGCCGATCGCCTCGGTGCAGCCGTCGAACAGCTCCGGGTGCCGCTCGACCAGGAAGTGCGCGCCGTAGTCGCCGCCGGCCTCCTCGTCGGCGGTGAAGGCCAGCACGATGTCGCGCGGGGGACGTACGCCGGTGCGCTGCCACTGGCGCACCACGGCGAGCGTCATCGCGTCGAAGTCCTTCATGTCGATCGCGCCCCGACCCCACAGGTAGCCGTCGCGGACCTCCCCGGAGAACGGGTCCACCGACCACTCGCTGGCGTCGGCCGGGACCACGTCGAGATGACCGTGCACCAGCAGCGCCCCCCGCCCGGGGTCGGTGCCGGGGATCCGGGCGACCAGGCTGGTCCGGCCGGGGGCCGACTCGCGCAGCTCCGCACCGATGCCGACCTCGGCGAGCTGGGCGGCCACGTACTCGGCGGCGACCCGTTCGCCGGCACTGGTGGCGTTGTCCCCGGTGTTGCTGGTGTCGATGCGCAGCAGGTCACGGCAGATGTCGACGACCTCGTCGACGGCACTGGGCTGGCTGGGCGCGGCTTGGCTGGTCATGCGGTTCTTCTTACCAGCCCGGACCGGGTGACGGTCGGGTCGGCCCACCGCGGGTTTGGTTGGTTACGGCCCCGGGTATCGCCGCTGGCGTTCGCATATCCGCCGACATGACTACCCCGTTGACCAGGTACCACCGCCACCGCCCCGGTGGACCGGGGTGCCGACCCCCGCAGGAGGAACGTCGTGACCGTGCCCCTTCCCCCGCTCCCGCCCACCGCCGGCGTCGACGACGACCACTACCGCCCGGGCGGGCTCAGCATGGTCGACCTGCTCACCGAGGAGCACGAGCAGATCGGCGCCCTCTGCCGGGAGCTGGCCGACCCGGCGCTCGCCGCCGACCAGCGGCACCGGGTGGCCGAGGTGCTCGTGGCGACCGTCACCCGGCACCTCTCCGGCGAGGAGCAGTACCTCTACCCGAGTGTGCGTGGCGCGCTGGCGGACGGGGCGGAGGTCGCCGACCGGGAGATCGCCGCGGACGCGGACCTGCTGCGCGCGCTGCGGGAACTCTCCGGCACGGCGTCGGACGACCCGGCGTACGGCGCGGCGGTGGCCGAGGTCACCGGGCAGGTGGACCGGCACACCCGGGCGGCGACGACCGAGATCTTCCCCGCCCTGCGTACGGTGGCCAGCGAGGCGGAGCTGATCCGGCTGGGCAACCGGGTGCAGATCGCCGAGGAGGCGGCTCCCACCCGGCCGCATCCGGACACCCCGGCGACGCCCCCGTGGAACCGGATCGTGGAACCGGCGGTGGGCGTGGTCGACAAGGTCCGGGACGCGGTGACCGGGCGGCAGACGTACGTTGACGACCTGCCCGACGGCACCCGGCCCTGACCGGACCCGCCGCCGGGCCGACCGGGTCCGGACGGAAGGGGTACGACGGTGCGGGACGCGATCGTGGTGCGGGGCGGTTGGGAGGGCCACGCGCCGGTGGCGGCGACGGAGCTGTTCATCCCGCTCCTGCGGTCCCGGGGTTTCGCCGTGGAGGTCCACTCCGACCTGGACGTCTACACCGACGCCGCCCGGCTGGCCGCCGCCGACCTGGTCGTGCAGTGCTGGTCGATCGGGACCATCACCGACGCCCAGGCCGAGGGGCTGGCCGAGGCGGTACGGGGCGGCACCGGCTTCGCCGGCTGGCACGGCGGCATCGTGGGCGCGTTCCACCACACCACCTACCACCAGCTCACCGGCGGGGTGTTCGTGCATCATCCGCCCGGTTTTGTCCATCATGAACTGACCGTGGTCCCGGCGCGGGCGGCCCATCCGGTGGTGGCCGGTATCGGCACGGTCGCGCTGCACACCGAGAAATACTGGGTGCTGAGCGATCCGCTCAACGACGTACTGGCCACGGTCACCTTCGACACCGAGCCGGTGACCGAGCCGGCCGTCGCAGCCGTTGGCGCGGCGCCGGGGCGGGTCGCGGGCACGCCGTGGCAGGTGCCGGTCACGCTGCCCGCGGTCTGGACGCGTGTGTGGGGCGCGGGACGGGTTTTTGTCTCGACGGTGGGCCACAAACTGGACGATTTCGACGCGCCGGAGGTTCGCGCGATCACCGAGCGTGGGCTGCTCTGGGCGGCGCGTTAGTCCTGGGTGTCCGTTCGGTTACTTTTTACTTTTCCTTTGGGGGATCTTTCACCGGCCGAAGGTCTTCCCGTAGATCCCGTCATAGTCCTACCGTCACGCTATGAACCTGGAGCTGCGACACCTGAAGGTGGTCTGCGCCATCGCGGAGACGGGCAGCGTCACCAAGGCCGCGTCCACACTGGGGCTGGCACAACCGGCCCTCACCGCGCAGCTCCAGCGGATCGAGCGCACCCTCGGCGGGCCGCTGTTCGAACGGGACCGGCGCGGTGCCCGGCCCACCGCCCTCGGCGAACTCGTGCTGGCCCGGGCCCGGGTGCTGCTGCCGGCGATGAAGGGGTTGCAGGACGAGGCGGCCCGGCTGGCCGGCACCGGTACGACAATGAGCCGCTACCGCTTCGGCGGGGTGAACAGCCCGCTCGTCGGCCGGCTGGTGCACCGGCTCGCCGCCGACCAGCCGCACGCCCAGATCAGCACGTACGCGTCCTGGTACGTCGACGAGCTGGCGCAGATGGTGCTCGGCGGTCGGCTCGACTACGCGCTGGCCGGGGTCTGCGGCGACGCCACCCCGTCGGCCGAGTTCGGGCTGACCTGGCGGGCGATCGCGGTCGACGCGATCTTCGTCGTACTGCCCGAGGCACACCCGTTGGCGGCGGTGGACGAGGTGAGCCTGGCCATGCTCCGGGACGAGCAGTGGGCGGTGGCGCCGGGCGACGGCTGCTTCGGGGACTGCTTCGCGGCGGCCTGCGCGCGGGCCGGCTTCACCCCGCGCAAAATGTACGAGACCGACATCCGTGGCTGCCTGGACCTGGTCGACGCGGGTGAGGCGGTGGCGCTCGCCCAGGCCACCTTCCGACCGGTCTCCGGCCTGGTCACCCGTCCACTGGCCGGCGCGCCGCTGCGCTGGCGGCTGCTGCTGGGTTGGCACCCGGAAGCCCCGGCGGCGGGGATCGCCGACCGGGTCCTGGGGCACGCGGTGGCGGCGTACACCGACTCGCTGCACCGCAACCCGGACTACCTCGCCTGGCTCGCCCGCAACCCGGCGTTCGGCCCACAGCAGATGGCCGCCGCCTGACAAACGGCCGCGGCGGCCCGGACGGCGAACACCCGCGGTGCCCGGGTCCGGGTCCGGGTGCCCGGTGGGCGCGCGCGTCCGGACGCCCGGTGGGTGGCGCTGCCGGGTTCCGGACGCTTGGCGGGCGGGGTGTGTGGCACCGCCGCCGGGGCGCGATATGAGCCAGGTGGTATATACCTACGTCAATCAAATGACCGTTAGGTTTGGCCTGCCCTGCTCGATCCAGGCCCAGCCGACGGTCCGACGACCGCCGGTGGACGGGCCGACCCCCGATCGGCTTGGCACCCGGACCATCCACAGCGCCGGCCGTCCGGACTGGCGGGACGACCACGTCACCGGCGGTGGGGCGGGGAGACCCCCGATCGTGCCCCGCTCACCGTCCACCCTCCACGGTCACGACGGCGATCCGCCGGGGCCGGGAGCCGGCACACCCCCCAAGGAGACAGACGGATGAAGCGAAGACTCGCCGCGGTGGCAGCGGTGATCCTGCTGCCCGCCGGCGTCGTTCCGGCCGTGGCCGTACCGGCGACCGCCGCACCCGGCACGGGATCCGCGACGGTGCTCGGCGCCGCCGCGAGCCCCGAGATGCTCGCCGCGATGGAGCGCGACCTCGGCCTGGACGCCACCGAGGCACGGGCCCGGATCGCCCGCGACGACAAGGCCAGCCGGACCGACGCCGACCTGCGCAAGACACTCGGCGGCGGGTACGCCGGCGGCTGGGTGAACGCCGACGGCACCGCTTTGGTGGTCGCCGTCACCGACGCCGCCCTGACCGGTCGGGTCACCGCCGCCGGTGCCCAGGCGAAGGTGGTCGCCCGCAGCGCGGCCGAACTCGACAGGATCAAGAGCGGCCTGGACCGGGCGGCCGGCAAGGCGACCGCCGACACGGTCGCCGGCTGGTACGTCGACGTGCGGAGCAACACCGTGGTGGTGCTGGCCAAGGGCGGCAACGGCGGGGCGAGCGCCTTCGTCAAGGCCAGCGGGGTCGACGCCACGGCGGTCCAACTGGTCGCCAGCACCGAGTCCCCGGTCCCCTACTACGACGTACGCGGCGGCGACGCCTACTACATGGGTGGCCGCTGCTCGGTCGGCTTCTCGGTCACCGGCGGCTTTGTCACCGCCGGCCACTGCGGCACCACCGGCACCGCGACCCAGGGCTACAACCAGGTGGCACAGGGGACCTTCCGGGGCTCCTCGTTCCCGGGCAACGACTACGCCTGGGTGCAGACCAACTCGAACTGGACCCCGCAGCCGTGGGTGAACAACTACTCCGGCGGCAACGTCACCGTGGCGGGCTCCACCGAGTCCGCCGTCGGCGCCTCCATCTGCCGCTCCGGCTCCACCACCGGCTGGCGCTGCGGCACCGTGCAGGCCAAGAACTCCTCGGTGACCTATCCGCAGGGCACGGTCTCCGGGCTGACCCGTACCAACGCCTGCGCCGAACCGGGCGACTCGGGCGGCTCCTGGCTCTCCGGACAGCAGGCCCAGGGCGTCACCTCCGGCGGCTCGGGCAACTGCTCCTCCGGCGGCACCACCTACTTCCAGCCGGTCAACGAGATCCTGTCGGTCTACGGCCTGACCCTGCGCACCGGCAGCGGCGGCCCCGGCGAGCCGCCGCCGACCGGGTGCACCGGCTACGAGGCGACCTACAGCGGCTCGGTGACCAGCGGAAACAGCCAGTTCCAGCCGAACGGCAGCTACTACCAGTCGACCGTCTCCGGCACCCACCGAGGCTGCCTCGACGGACCGTCCGGAGTGGACTTCGACCTCTACCTGCAGAAGTGGAACGGCAGCGCCTGGGTCGACGTGGCCGCCGGTGAGAGCGCCAGTTCGGACGAGACGATCACGTACAACGGCACGGCCGGTTACTACCGCTACGACGTGTACGCGTACAGCGGCTCCGGCAGCTACACGCTCGGCATCACCAACCCGTGAAACGTTCCGGCCGGCGTGGGGAGACTCCCCGCGCCGGCCGGGCGTACGTCCACCGCCACAGGTCTGCAGGTCACCGCCCCAGGTGCAACAGCCAGGCGTAGACCGGGTCGGAGACCCAGTTCACGACCAGGCCCAGCAGGAACGCCAGCAGCAGCGAGACGTACCACTGCACCCAGGTCGTACGCGACTGCCGGACCAACTGACGGGTGATCAGGTGCTCGACCAGTTCGGCCTGCTCCCGCGTGATCGAGGCGAGCCGCTCGTAGCGGTCGGTCTCGTCACGCTTCTCCCGCCGTACGGCGTCCCTTTCGGCCTCCAGTTGGTCCAGCATCCGCCTGGCCTTGGCCAACTGCCACCGTGCCTGCTCCAACTCCCGTACGGTCGTGCGCGCGCTGACGATCGCGGGAGCCGACGGCCCCGGACGCGCGGGCGGCTCCCCCTCGTCGTTCCCGTCCGGGAGGCCGCTCAGCAGGAACGGGAGCGTGAGCAGCGGGAACGCGAGCATGAGCAGCAAAACGAGGAACACCACCGGGCCGGCGACCCGCTGGAACCACTCGCTCTCATGGCCCCGCAGGGCGCCCCACGCGAGGACAAGCAGGAGCAGGACAACACCTACGACGGGTACGAGGCAGCCGAGCCGTGAGGCGCGGGAATTGGGCGGCGCGTTACGCGTACGCATGAAGTGATCCTCGCGCCGCGTCGGCCGGGTGGAAAGAGCGCCGACCCACCGCCCGGCCCGACCCGTCCCCCAGCGCACCGTCCAGGTGCGAAACGCGGCGAACCGGGTACCGGTAGGGACATGACCGACCTGATTCCCGGCGAGGACGCCCGCGAGATCGCCCGCCGGATCGCCGCCGCGCACACCGCCGCCTCCCGTGACGTGGAGGCGTTCCTGCGCCGGGCATCCGAGACACCCACGCCCGCCGAGTACGCCGAGTACGCCGCCCTGCTCGGCCGCGAGGAGGCGCTGCGCGACGAGCGGGAGGACGCCGTCGAGGCGGCCGGGCTCGGCACCCCCAGCATCGGCGGCGCCTGACCCCCCGCTCGCGCCGCCCGCCACCCGCGCCGCCCGCCACCCGCGGCCGCGAGGTTAGGAAGGGCCCCTTCCTATACAAAAAACGATAATAAGGGGCCCTTCCTTACACCGTCAGCGTTCGAGGAGGGGGTCGTGGCCGAGGTCCAGGAGGGCGCGGCGCCAGGTTTCGTCGGAGAGGCCGCCGCCGGGGCGGGAGTCGAGCAGGTCCTCGATCTCGACCACCGTGTCCCGCATGACGTCGATGTCGTCGGGGGTCAGGTCGACCTTGCGCTTGCGCTTCACGGCCAGGATCTGGCGACCCGGCTCGGGCAGGTCGAGGTCCGGGCCGGGCCCGAACGCCTCCTCCCCCGAACCCTGGGTCATCAGCCAGGTACGCAACTGTTCCGAGGTGACGTTGACCCGGTCGTGGAAGTCCTGCCACAACCGCTCGACCTCGGGCTCGATGCGCTGCTCGCGGGCCATCACCGCTCCTTCCCGGAGTTCGACGGGGTCTCCCCCGGTTCGTCCTCGTCCCGGTCCGAGCCGTCCGGCGCCGACTCCGTACGGTCGGACTCCGCGCGACCCGGCAGGTCGCGCTCGTCGCGTAACTGGGTCCGGTCCGGGTTCGCGGTCGGCGGATGCAGGACAGCGTCGGTCTTGGGGCTCTTCTCCCGGATCTCCTCAGGCTGACTCACCGTCCGACTCCCCTCGCCATCACGGCGACCCGCTGCGGGTCCGCCCCGGTTGCCGACCCACCGCCGGTCCTCGCGCCGTGCCAGCCCGTTCGAACGCCGTGCCGGCCCGTCCTCAGGCCGTGCCAGCCCTTTCTCACGCCGTGCCGGCCCGTCCTCATTCGGCGCCCGCCGGGGCCGGGGTCGGATTGCGGCCGCTGCGCCGGCCGGTGTCGGCCACGTCGAAGGTGAGCGCGCCGTCGGCGGCGTCGACGGTGACCCGTTGGCCGGGTGAGAGCGAGCCGTCCAGCAGCATCCGGGAGAGCCGGTTGTCGATCTCACGCTGGATGGTCCGGCGCAGCGGCCGGGCACCGAACTCCGGCTGGTAGCCGTGCTCGGCGATCCAGTCGACTCCGGCGGTGGTGAAGTCGACGACGATGTCCTGCGCGTGCAGCCGCTGGCGGGTCTCCTTCAGCAGCAGTTCGCTGATCTGCCGGAGCTGCTCGCCCTCCAACCGCCGGAAGATGATCACCTCGTCGATCCGGTTGAGGAACTCCGGCCGGAAATGCTCCTGCAACCGGCGCATCAACCGCTCCCGCAGCTCGATGCTCTCGTCCTCGGCACCGTCGCCGCCGAAGCCGACACTGCGCTGGGTGCCGGTGATCAGCTCCGAGCCGAGGTTGCTCGTCATGATCATGACGGTGTTGCGGAAGTTGACCGCCCGGCCCTGGCTGTCGGTGAGCCGGCCGTCGTCGAGCACCTGGAGCAGGATGTTGAACACGTCCGGATGCGCCTTCTCGATCTCGTCGAGCAGCACCACCGCGTACGGGCGGCGGCGCACCGCCTCGGTGAGCTGGCCCGCCTCCTCGTACCCGACGTATCCGGGCGGGGCACCGACCAACCGACTGACCGTGTGCCGTTCCTGGAACTCGCTCATGTCCAGCCGGATCATCCGGTCCGACTCGCCGAACAGCGCCTCGGCCAGGGCCCGGGCCAGCTCGGTCTTGCCCACCCCGGTCGGGCCGAGGAACAGGAAGCTGCCCATCGGCCGGTCCGGGTCGGCCAGCCCGGTACGGGAGCGCCGTACCGCCTCGGCGACCGCGTTGACCGCGTCGTCCTGGCCGACGATCCGCTCGTGCAGGTGCCCCTCCAGCCGCAGCAGCCGGTCGCGCTCCTCCTCGGTGAGCTGGCTGACCGGGATGCCGGTGGCCCGGGACACCACCTCGGCGATCTCCTGCGGCCGGACCTCGGGGACCTGCTGCTGGCCGTTGTCGCCCCGGGACGCCTCGATCCGCTCCTGCACCTCCTGCAACCGGTCGCGTAGCTGCGACGCCCGCTCGTACTGCTCGTCGGCGACCGACTGTTCCTTGTCCCGGCGCAGGTCCTCCAGCTCCCGCTCCAGGTCCCGTACGTCGTTGTCCGGGGTACGGGTGCGCAACCGTACCCGGGCGCCGGCCTGGTCGAGCAGGTCGATCGCCTTGTCCGGCAGGAACCGGTCGGTCAGGTAACGATCGGCCAGTTCGGCGGCGGCGACCAGTGCCTCGTCGGTGAAACGCACCTGGTGGTGGGCCTCGTACCGGTCCCGCAGGCCGCGCAGGATCGCCACCGTGTCCTCCACCGACGGCTCCGGCACCATCACCGGCTGGAACCGCCGGGCCAGCGCCGCGTCCTTCTCGATGTGCCGGCGGTACTCGTTGAGCGTGGTCGCGCCGACCACCCGCAGTTCGCCCCGGGCCAGCGCCGGCTTGAGCATGTTGCTCGCGTCCATGCCGCCCTCGCTGCCCGCGCCGCCGGCACCGACCAGGGTGTGCAGTTCGTCGAGGAAGACGATGAGTTCCTCGCCGTGGGCCCGGATCTCGTCGATCACCTTCTTCAGCCGCTCCTCGAAGTCGCCCCGGTAGCGGGTGCCGGCGACCAGCCCGGCCAGGTCCAACTGGACCACGCGCTTGCCGAGCAGCGTGCGCGGTACGTCCCCGTCGGCGATCCGTTCCGCCAGTCCCTCCACGATGGCCGTCTTGCCGACCCCCGCCTCGCCGATCAGCACCGGGTTGTTCTTCGTCCGCCGGGAGAGGATCTCCACCGCCTGCTCGATCTCGTCGGCCCGCCCGATCACCGGGTCGATCTCGTCGGCGCGGGCCAGGTCGGTGAGGTCCTGGCCGTACTGGTCCAGGGTCGGGGTGCCCCGGTCGGGCTTCGGCGCCTGGGCGCCGGACCGCTCCGAGTTCGCGTTCTGCAACGCCTGCGGCTGGATCCGCCCGGCGGCGAGCATCCGACCGGCTGGCGACTCGGGATTGAGCGGCAGCGCCATCAGGATGTGCTCCGGCCCGATGTAGGAGGCGCCCATGGCGCGGGAGAGCTGGTGGGCGTCGAGCAGCGCCCGCTTGGCGGCCGGGGTGAGCGAGAGGTTCGGCGGCACCTGACCGTGCGGCGGCGGCTCGGCCGGACGCTGCTGACCACCGAGCGCGCCGGCCAGCGCGTCCGGGTCCGCGCCGGCCCGCCGGACCAGCTCACGCAGCGGTTCACGCTGCAAGGCGGCCCAGAGCAGGTGGTCGGTGTCGAGGTCGCTGCTGGAGGCGGAGGCGGCCCGGCGGGCGGCGTCGGCGAGCAGTTCCCGGGCATCGGCGGTCATCAGTCGCGTGATGTCCACCCGGTGGGCCGGCCGGCGCCCTTCGCCACGCCCGAAGTAACGGGCCAGGAACTCGTCCCAGGGGTCAACGCCGGAGTCACCGGGCGGCTGCGTCATCTCTGGTCCCCTTCGGCGGGCACGACACGGTCGGCGTGGCCTACCCGGCGGCGGCCCCGACAAACCCGGGCCGGTGGCAGGCTGGGCACGTGGAGCAGGCTGGGCGAGTGGAGCAGGCTGGGCGGGTGGAGCAGGCTGGGCGGGTGGAGAACGAACCGCTGCTGGTCGTGGACGCCGCCAACGTGATGGGTTCCCGGCCGGACGGCTGGTGGCGGGACCGGGCCGGGGCGGCGGCCCGGCTGCGCGACGCGCTCGGCGGGGTCGCCGACGGCGGTCTGCCCGAGCTGCCGGCGCCGGTGGAGGTGGTGCTGGTGGTGGAGGGGGCGGCCCGGGACGTACCCGGCGCGGAGCGGGTGCGGGTGGTGCCGGCCCCCGGTTCCGGCGACGACCGGATCGTCGAGCTGGTGCGGGCCGAGGCGCCGGGGCGGCGCTGCGTGGTGGTCACCGCCGACCGGGAGCTGCGGGCCCGGGTGACCGCGCTCGGCGCCGAGGTACGCGGCCCGCGCTGGCTTCGTCCGGTGACCGACCGGGGCGCGAACACCTGAGACCGGCTGCCACGGTACGGCCGACCGCTCGGCAGACCGGGTTTGTGGGCGGACTGTCGGAGATCCGACTCAATGCTGCCCGAAAACGCGACTGCCTGGTCCGACCGCGTACTTACGTGAAGCCGTCCAAGGCACGCCGGACCGGACAGCCGGGCGGTAACCGCCCAGCCGGATATGTTGACCCCAGAACGGCATTACCTTCTAATGAAAACCCTCTCCGCCGCCCCCAGGAGGTTCGCCGTGGCGAGCGTCGCCGAGCTGAAAGCAGCCATCGATGCCGCCCTCCAGCAGATCACCGAGGGCCAGACCGCCGTGCAGGCGGCCAGCGAGAAGCTGACCGAGGCACAGCAGACGCTGGCCGGCGCCCTGGAGGGCAGTGGGCACGAGACGGTCAGCGCCGCGCAGGCGTCGCTGACCCAGGCGTCGCAGGAACTGGAGGAATGTCTCTCCGCCACCCTCGCCGCGGTGGAGCAGGCACAGCTCTACGTCTCGACGCTCTGAGCCGCCCATGTCCATCGTCGAGGAACTGGGCGCACAGGTGCGGGCCGCCGCCGACGAACTGCCACTGGTGCAGGTGACCGAGGCGCTGGACCGGCTCCGGCAGGCCGCCGACCGGCTGCGCTGGGTCCGGCAGGAGTCGGCCGACCCGATGGGGGTCCCCGAACTCTCCGCCGCCACCGAGCACGCCGAGACCGCCGGACACGTACTGCGGGTGGCCCAGGACCAGTTCGCCGCGTACCTGGCCGCGATCGGGCTGGCCGGCGACGGACCGCCGGCCGCCGGGCCCACGCCGCGCCGCGAACCCACCGACGACCAGCCGACCGCTGGGCCGGGGCCGGTACCCGAGCCGCGCGGCGAGGCCGGACCGGTGCACCGGTGGTGGTCGGTCCGGGTGACCGAGCTGACCGGCCAGCGCGACGCGCCCGGGGCAAAACCCGACCGCGAGATCACCGACGCGGAGGACCTGCTGCGCCGGGTCGCCGAACGGGTACGCGCCGACGACCGTGGCCAACTGCACGCCCAGTTGCGTGACGTACCGGCCGACGTGGGGCTCGGGATGGCCGCGGTGGCTCCACCGATGCTGCGCGACCTGGCGGCGGAACTGCTCGGGCACCCGCCCCGGGCGCAGGACCTGCCCCGGCTGCGGGGCGAACTCACCGGCAAGGCCCGGGACCTGCTGCCCGGCCTGCCGGCCGAGGTGCTGGAGACGGCGCTGAGCCGGGTCTGCCGGATGCCGCCGCCGAAGAACCCCACCGCGCCGCCGCACCCGGCCGACCCGGCGGTGGCTGCCGGCGTACTCACCGGGCTGCTGCTCAACCGGCTCGGCCGGGACGCCCGCTCGGTGGCCGCCCAGACACTTCGGGAGTCCGATGGCTGACGTCCGGACCCAGCTCGTCACCCGGGTCCGCGGCATGCTGTCGCACGCGCTCGGCGCGACGCGGGGCAGGCTCACCCAGGCCCGTACCGAACTCGACGGTTCGCGGGACCGGCTGACCCGCACCCG
This sequence comes from Micromonospora sp. NPDC050397, assembly GCF_044901685.1. Taxonomy (NCBI): domain Bacteria; kingdom Bacillati; phylum Actinomycetota; class Actinomycetes; order Micromonosporales; family Micromonosporaceae; genus Micromonospora; species Micromonospora sp. NPDC050397. The sequence continues at coordinate 61,815 of NZ_JBJDPS010000020.1, read as the reverse complement.
GCGGGCCGCCGCGCGGGTGCCGCAGCGGGTCGGCGCCGAACGGGACCGCCGCCTCGCCGAGATAGCCGACGAGTACGAGGCCGAACTGATCCTGCTGGCCCGGCGTACCGCCGAGGCGGCGACCGACGCGGCACCCGGCGCGGCCAGCGCGGCCTGGCCGGTCTGGCGCCCGAGCCCGGCCAACCGGCACGAACCCGCCGGCGCGCTGCGGATCGGCGCGGTCCGGCTGCCCGACGCCGAACCGGTGCCCGCCCTGGTCCCGCTGCTCGACCGGGGACACGTGCACCTCGCCGGGGAGGACCGGGCCGGCTGCGACGCGGTGGTGGCCGCCCTGCTGTTGCGGGCGGTCGGCCGCGCCGAGCCGGGCGCGGTCCGGCTGATCGGGTACGACCCGGAGCACCTCGGTGGCGGGCTGGCCGGGTTCGCCCCGCTCTCCACCGCCGGCCTGCTCACCTTCGTCGGACCGGGCGGGCTGGCCCGGCTCCTCGACGACCTGGTCGACCAGATCCGCCGGATCAACGAGACCGTGCTCGCCGGTGAGTACGCGTCGCTGCGCGAACTCGCCGCCGCGACCGGCCGGCGCCCCGAACCGTGGCGGGTGGCGGTGCTGCTCGGCGGCGACGAGCTCTCCCGCCACGAGCGCGGGCAGCTCGACCGGGTGGTCCGCACCGGCGCCGCCTGCGGGGTGCACCTGGTGGTCCGGGGCATCGAGCTGCCGGACGAACCGACCGTCGAACGGGTGCTGGTCGGTGACGGACTGACCCGGCTGCGTACCGCCCCGGGGCTGCCGGTGCGGCTCGATCCGCCGCCGCCGGCCAGCCTGGTGACCGACACCTGCCGGGAGATCGCCGCCACGGTCACCGCCGGTCCCGCCCCGGCGCCCTTCACCGACCTGCTGCCCCCGGTCGACCAGATGTGGAAGGAAGGGTCCGCCGGTGGCCTGACCGCACCGATCGGCGACGGCCCGCAGGGGCGGCCGGTGCTGCTCACCCTCGGTGACTACCCGCCGCACGCGCTGATCGGCGGCCCGTCCGGCACCGGCAAGACCAACCTAATCTTCGCCTGGATCGGCTCGCTCGCCGCCCGCTACTCCCCCGCCGAGCTGGAGTTCTACCTGCTCGACTTCAAGGAGGGGGTCTCCTTCGCCCGGTTCGCCCAGGGCCGGCGGGACCCGAGCTGGCTGCCGCACATGCGCCTGGTCGGCATCAACGTCAACACCGACCGCGAGTTCGGGCTCGCCCTGCTCCGCTTCCTCGCCGAGGAGCTGCGTCGCCGGGCCGACGCGGCGAAGCGACACGAGGTGACCAAACTGGCCGAGCTGCGCGCGGTCGACCCGGACGGGCACTGGCCCCGGATCGTGGCGGTGGTCGACGAGTTCCAGATGCTGCTCGCCGGTCGGGACGCGGTCGCCCGGGAGGCGGCCGACCTGCTCGAGGACCTGGCCCGACGGGGCCGGTCGCAGGGCATCCACCTGGTCCTCGCCTCGCAGGACGTACGCGGCATCGAGGCGCTCTGGGGGCGGCCGGCACTGGTCGCCCAGTTCACCCTCCGGATCGCACTGCCGAAGGCGCTGCGCATCCTGGCCGAACGCAACGACGCCGCCCAGGCGCTGCCCCGGCATCACGCCGTGGTCAACGCCGAGTCCGGCATGGTGGAGGGCAACCAGGTGGCCCAGATCCCGTCGGCCAGCGACTGGGGCACCTGGAGCGAGTTGCAGAACCAGCTCTGGCGGATGCGCCCGCAGGACGCCGCGCCGGCCCGGCTCTTCGACGGTGACGCGGTGCCCCGGCTCGGCGACGCGCCGGACTTCGCCGCGCTGCGCCCGGTCGAGGAGTCGGCCGAGGGACGAGCCACAGGGAGCCCACGGGGTCCGCTCGCCCTGCTCGGCGAGATCATCGACGTACAGGCCCGGTCGGCCGGGATGCGGCTGCCCCGCGCGCCCGGTCGGAACCTGGCCGTGCTCGGTACCCGGGTGGACGAGGCGTGCGCGGTGCTCGACGCCGCCGCCCGGTCGTTGCACCGCCAGCACCGGCCCGGCACCGCCCGGTTCTCGATCGCCTGCCTGGACCCGGACGCCGACCCGGCCGCCCGGTCGCTCTACGACACCCTCGGCGACGACGCGGCCTGGTACGACGAGGAGACCGTGCCGGAGCTGATGAGCGAGACCGCCACCGGGCTGGGCCTGGGCGCCGCCCCGGGCGAGCCGCACTACCTGCTGCTGTACGCGGTCGACGCGGCGGCGAACCGGCTGGCCGCCCGCGCCGGTGGGCGTACCGGGCTGGAGCACCTGCGGCAGATCCTGCACGACGGGCCGGAGCGGCGTACGCACGTGCTCGCCTGGTGGCGGGGGGTGGCCCGAATGCGGGCGGACCTGGGCGGCCCGGCCTCGCGTACCGACCAGATCGGCGCCTGGGTGGCGCTGGACGTGCAGGGGGCCGAGCTGGGTTCGTCGCTCTATCCGGGCACCGGTGGCCCGGACTGGTATCCCCGGCCGTGGCGGGGGCTCTTCTTCGACCGGGCGGTGCACCGTACCGGGCAGACGATCATCCCGTACGGACCGGCCCGATGAGCGAGACCTACGCCGAGCTGATCCGCCGGCTGGCCGACGCCACCGCCCGGATGGACGCCGAGCGGGCCGAGGCGGAGAGCTGGTACGCCGACCAGTGCGCGGCGGCCGAGCGCGCCGTACGCGACGCCGAACAGGCGGTGCGGCGGGCCGAGGCGGAACTCGCCTCGGCCGGTCAGGAGGCCGAGGCGACCGAGGCCGAGGTGCTCCACCTGTGGCAGACGCTGCGGGAGCGGCTCGGCCCCGGTGCCCGCCGGATCGGCGACCCACCGGTGCCGACGCCGGGTCCGCCGACCGACCCGGCGATGCTGCTCGACGGGGTACGTGACCTGCTCGACCGGACCAGGCACCCGGGCGAGTTGCCCAGTTCGACCCACCCGCTGCTGGCCGGCTTCGGGGTGCTCGGCGCCGCGCTCGCGTACGCCCTCGGGTTCGCCGCGCGCGCCGCCGGTGTCCGGTACGGCGGCGACCTGGCCGTGGGGATGCCGGTGCTGAGCCTGGTGGTGACCCTGCTCGGCCCGCTGGTCGGGTTGGCCCCGGCGAAGCTGCTCGCCGACCGGCGGCACGCCGGTCTGGACCCGAGGGCGGTGACCGTGGTGGTCGTGGCCGGCGCGCTGACCACCGCCACCCTCTTCGCCGTGTTCCGCTGAGTCCGGTTGTTCCGCCGAGCCCTGCCGTCGGCTACGCCGGGACGGCCACCGCCTCGCGCAGCAGCCGGCGGGCGAGCACGATCCGGTCCGCGTCGTCGTCGAGTCCGGGCAGGTCACCGACCCGGGTGACGGCGCCGCCGAGGAACGCCCGCAGCGCGGGCGCGCACTGATCGGGAAAGGTGATGGTCCGGTCGAACAGGCGCAGCGCGATCCGCCCAGGCTCGTCCGCGCCGGCCGGCACCACCTGCCAGCGCAGCCCGTCGCGGGGCGCGAGCCGGGTGTCGACGTCGAGTCCGGTGATCGCGTCCGCCTGGGCCAGCGGCCGGATCGGCGCCGGTCGGGCCGCAGTCCAGACCCGCTCGCGCAGTTCCGCCGCCACCGCCGCCGGTTCGGCCCGACCGAGCCAGTCACGCAGCGCGGCGACGGTCTCGGTCAGTTCCGCCGCGATCTGGTCGGGTTCGGCGAGATCCAGCCCGAACGGCAGCGAGGCGCGCAGCCGCTGGTCCTCGGCGGCCAGTCCGAGCAGGGTCTCGACCAGGGCGTACCGGGTGAGGGCGCGCACCCCGACGGTCAGGTGCAGGGAGGCGCCGCGCTGTGCCTGCGCGCTGTGCAACCAGCCCCGGGGCAGGTAGAGCGCGTCCCCGGGGGTCAGGGTGACGTCGAGCGCGGGCGGGCCGGCGGCGGTGGCGGAAACCTCGTCGGCCCGGCCGCCCCAGGGCTGGCGTTCCAGCGGATCGGGCAGCACCGGCTCGTGGATCCGCCAGTGTTTCTCGCCGTCGACCTGGAGCACGAAGACGTCGTGGGTGTCGTAGTGGGTGGCGAAGCCCTGGTTGCCGGCGGGTGTCAGGTACGCGTTGACCTGTAGCGGCTGGTTCAGCGCCGTACCGAGTTCGCGGGTGAAGTCGACCAGCGGTGGCCAGTTACGGTGCAGGCCCTGAAGGACCAGGGTGGCACCGTCGGCGTACAGGTCGAGGATCCGCTCGTCGAGCACCTGGTCGCCGATCTCGGCGCCGGCCCCGCCGCCGCCGGTGAACCGGGCCGCCGGCAACACCCGGCCCTCCTTGGCCGCCCGCAGGAACGGGGTACGCAGCCCACGCCGGCTGAGCAGTTCGTCGGCGTCGGCCGGGCTGAGCAGGTCGCTGAAGCCGTCCGGGTTGCCGAGTTCGGCCGCGCGGGAGAGCAGCGGTGCCCGACCCCAGTGGGCGGCGACAAACGTGGCCGGGGCGAGGGCCACACAACGGGCGAGCGCCGGGCGGTGCTGGCCGCCCGGCGCGTCATCGCTCATATCCTCGGTTCCCGGCTAGCGGGCCGCGCTGTCCGCGCCACCGTCGCGCTGACCGGGGTTCGCCCCACCGTCGGCCGGACCCTCGGCGCTGCCGTCCGCGCCACCGTCGTGCTGGCCCGGCGTGGCGCCGCCATCGGCCGGACCCTCGGCGGTGCCGTCCGCGCCGCCGTCGTGCTGGCCCGGCGTGGCGCCGCCGTCGGCCGGACCCTCGGCGGACCCGTCGGCACCCCCGTCACGGCCGGCTGGGTTGGCCCCACCGTCGGCCGGGCCCTCGGCGGCGCCACCGCCGCTCGTCCGCATGTCGTCGTCGTCGAGTCTCATCGGGCCCCCTCGGATCTGTCGCCCCACCTTCCACGCGGCGGGCCGCCGTGCACCCGGTGGTACCCGGTGCGCGATCATCCCTAACCCGTCGGCGGACTTGTCTCCACCAGCAGCCTAGGTCGGCGCGGGCCGGGCGGACGCGATTGACCGAATCCGCCCCCGGCTGAGGCCGAGCTGGGCGAGCGACCGCCACCGGGCGACCCGCCCGCGACACCGGCAAAAGCGGGAGCGGACGAACGGGGTGGGCGTCGCCTCGACAACGGGTGCGGACGAACGGGGTGGCCCTCGCCTCGACGACGAGCGCGGGTCAGGGCCGGGCCAGCGGCGCCGAACTGTCCCGTACGACCAGGTCGGTGGAGAGCTCGACGCGTGGGGTGTCGACCGGCTCGCCCCGGGCCAGCCGGAGCACGGTACGCGCGGCGAGCAGCCCCATCTCCGCCAGCGGCTGGCGGACCGTGGTCAGCGGCGGTGAGGACCAGCGCGCCTCGGGCAGGTCGTCGAACCCGACCACGCTCACGTCGTCGGGCACCCGCAGGCCGCGTCGCCGGACCGCCTCGTACGCGCCGAAGGCCATCTGGTCGCTCGACGCGAAGATCGCGGTGGGCGGGTCGGCGAGGTTGAGCAGCGCGGTCCCGCTGGAGTAACCGGACTCGTGGTAGAAGTCGCCGGGCACGATCAGCTCGTCGCTCATCGGCAGACCGGCCGCCTCGAGCGCGGCCCGGTAGCCGTCCAGGCGGGCCCGGCTGCAGAGCAGTCGGGGCGGGCCGGCGATGAAGCCGATCCGGCGGTGGCCGAGCGAGATCAGGTGCTCGGTGGCGCGCAGCCCACCGGCCCAGTTCGTCGCGCCGATGGTCGGGATGTCCAGGGTCGGTACGCCCGCCGGGTCGACCAGCACCATCGGCACGTTGAGCCGACGCAGTTCGGCGTGGACCGGTGGGGCGAGGTCGCTGCTGACCAGGATCACCCCGTCGGTGGCCCGGGTACGCAGGTTCTGCAGCCACTGCCGGGTGGAGGTGGAGCGGCGGTGGATGGCCGAGACGACGGTGCCGACACCGGCGGCGTGCGCGACGTCCTCGACCCCTCGGATGATCTCCACGGCCCACGGGCTGTCGAGGTCGTTGAAGACCAGGTCGATCAGGCTGGCACCGGCTCGGGGCCGGGTCGCGCGGCGCCGGTAGCCGTGGCGGCGCAGCAGCTCCTCGACCCGTTCCCGGGTCTGCGGGGCGACGTCGTTACGACCGTTGAGCACCCGGGACACGGTCGGCACCGACACGCCGGCTTCCTGGGCGATCGCGGTGATGGTGATCCTGCGTCCTTCGTCGACCGTCACGGGCAGCTCCTTCGTCGAGGCTCCAGCCTACGACCGAAACACTTTCGCGGTCGCGCCGGCACCACGGCAGAACGGATGACGCTCAGCCGGGCCGGTCCCGGCCGGGCCAGCCGGTCGGGACCGGATCTGGCATTCTCCACCAATTTACGGAAGTCTTCCGGAAACCGGTGCCCCGAGACTAGCGGATCCGGGCCAGCCGGACGGATACCACGATGCAGGCAAAGCCGCGACTCGGCCCGGCGCCGCCGAAAAGTGCCGATCCACCGCGCACGCACACAACCGGCCCGGATCTCCCCGGGGGCCGGACCGCACGACGCAGACACATCACTGTTGGTAGTTTCCGAGCCGCTTTTCATTCATGAAACATGGTCTGACCTCGAAAAGTTCACCTTCGATGACCCCCAGCTTCACTACAGCGAGTGAACCTCTGCCTGGGGTGAAGTCGTCCAACCCTTCTTGCGAACTACCGAGAGAGGCAGGTCCGTGGACCTTCCTGGTTTCCGGGTGTCCCGCCGCCGTCGCGGCGAGATGACCATCGCCGAGCAGTACGAGTACTGGCAGGACGTGAAGAGGAGCCTGTCCCGCCGGCGGTTCCTCGCCGCCGGCGCGGTCGGCGCCGCCGCGGTCGCGGTCGGCCCGACACTGCTCACCAAGGCCGCGTACGCCGAAGCGCCGGGATCGTCGGTGACGCCGTTCGGGCGACACCTGTCCTACGGCAACGACCCGACCAGCCAGATGCGGGTGGGTTGGCAGGTTCCCGCCGCGGTCGACAAGCCGGTGCTGCGCTTCGGCCCGTCCGCCGACGACCTGAGCCAGGTGGTCCAGGGCGAACTGCGCTCGCTGCACAGCAACTACGGCACCGGTACGCCGCTGGACCAGTTCTACGGCCACGCCGCGCTGGACGGGCTCGCGCCCGACACCACCTACTACTACGCGATCGGCCACGACGGGCTCGACCCGGCCGGCGGACCGGTGCAGAGCTTCACCACCGCACCGGCCGGCAGCGGAGGCGCACTGCGGCCGTTCACCTTCACCGCCATGGGCGACATGGGCGCGAGCGCCCAGGCCCTGCTGGACAACGCCCAGATAATCGCCCAGAAGCCGGCCTTCCACCTGGTCGCCGGGGACATCACGTACGCCGACTCCAGCGGCAAGGGCAAGCTGGAGGACAGCTTCAACCCGACGGTCTGGGACAAGTACTTCACCCAGATCGAGCCGGTCGCCCGGTCGGTGCCGTGGATGTTCGCCACCGGCAACCACGACATCGAGTCGTGGTACTCCCCCAACGGGTACGGCGGCCACGTCCAGCGCCTGGACCTGCCGACCAGCGGCCCGTCGAACTGCCCGAGCGTCTACGCCTTCACGTACGGCAACGTCGCGGTGCTGTCGTTGGACACCAACGACGTCAGCAACGAGGGACCCGCGAACCGTGGCTACTCCGGCGGCAACCAGGTGAGCTGGCTGGAGAAGACCCTGGCCGACCTGCGGGCCAACCCGAAGATCGACTTCATCGTGGTCTTCTTCCACCACTGCGCCTACGCGGTCACCACAAACCACGGCTCCGAGGGCGGCGTACGCGCCTACTGGACGCCGCTGTTCGACAAGTACAACGTCGACCTGGTGATCAACGGTCACAACCACATGTACGAGCGGGCCGACCCGATCCGGGACAACCGCAGGACCCGTACCGCCGCCGTCGGCGACACCGTCAACCCGGTGACCGACGGCACCACGTACGTCGTCGCCGGGGGCGGCGGCGCCGGCCTGTACAACCTGCCGGCCAACGGCCCGGAGAGCTACGCCGGCAAGGTGCACGACTCCGACGCCGTCTCCACCTTCTACCACAACGCCTCGGGCTCGAAGGTGAGCGAGACGGTCGAGTGGTCCCGGGTCCGCTACCGGGGCCACAACCTGCTCGCGGTCGACGTGGTGCCCGCCGCCCCCGGCCAGACCACCACGCTCACCCTGCGGGCGGTCTCGATCGAGGGCGCGGCGACCGGGACGGAGGTGGACCGGCTGACCATCAGCCGTACCGCCGCCACCGTGGACGCCCCGGCCTTCGGCATGCCGGCCGTGCTGACCGGCGCGGCCCTCGCCGCCGGCGCGGGTTACGTCGCGTGGCGGCGGCACCGCAGCGGCCTGGAGGTCCCGGCCGCCTGATGGACCGCCAACCCACCGGCCCGTCCGGGGAGACGTTCCCCGGGCGGGCCCTCCGGGCGGTGCTGTTCGCCGGCACCCGCCCCGAGATCGTCAAACTCGCACCGGTCGCCCTGGCCCTGAGCGCCACGGGGGCGCAGGTCCAGGTGATCGCGACCGGACAGCACCACGACCACCGGATGGCCGGGGCGTTCTTCGCCGACCTCGGCGTCACGCCCGACCACCAATGGACGCTCGACGGGGACGAGCCGGCCCGGGTCGGCGCACTGCTCACCCACGCACTCGGCTACTTCGCGGGCGACCGGCCGGACGTCGCGGTGGTGCAGGGCGACACCTGGACGGTGCCGCTGGTGGCGATGGCGGCCCGCCGGTACGGCGTACCGGTGGCGCACGTCGAGGCCGGGCTGCGCTCGTACAACCCGCTCTCCCCGGAGGAACGCAACCGTACGGTCGCGGCCGACCTGGCCACCGTGCACCTGGCCCCGACCCCGGGAGCGCGCGAGCACCTGCTCCGCGAGGGGATCGCGGACCCGGACGTGCACGTCGTCGGCAACACCGTCTGCGACGTGTTACGCGGCTCCGGTGTGCCCGTGGTGCCACCGGAACGACGGTCCGGAATCCTGGTCACCGCCCACCGCTCCGGCACCGTCGACGCACCGGAGCGACTGGCCACCCTGGTCGACATCGTCCGGACCCTGGCGCGGTCGCACGCGCCGGTGACCTGGCCGCTGCATCCGCGAACCGCCGACCGGCTCGCCGCGACCGGGCTCACCGGGCGGTTGGACCACCCTCGGATCACCCTGCTCGAGCCGCAGCCGCACCGTCGGATGCTGGAACTGATCGCGGGATCGGCCCTGGTCGCGACCGACTCCGGGGGGCTCCAGGAGGAGACGGGCTGGTTCGGCGTACCGGCGGTGGTGCTGCGGGAGAGCACCCCCCGGCCCGAGGGGGTCGCGCTCGGCCAGGCGGTCCTGGTCGGCCTCGACCGGGACCGGGCGGTGGCCGCCGCCACGCTCCTGCTCACCCCGGCCGTACGGCAACGGGTCGCCGCGATGCCGTGCCCGTACGGCGACGGCCACACCGCCGAACGGATCGCGGCGCTCCTGACCGACCTGCACCACACCGGCCGGCTGGCGCTGCGCGAGCCCGGTCCCGCCGTCCCGGGGTCCGCCACCTCAGCGCCTACCAACTCGGCGCTCGACAACTCGGCGCTCACCAACTCGGCGCCCGGCAACTCGGCGCCCGGCAACTCGAAGGAGGCCGCGTGATGAGAATCCTGGCGATCGGCGCCCACCCCGACGACATCGAACTGGGTTGCGGCGCCACCCTGCTGCGGGCCCGCCAGGCCGGCGCCTCGGTCACCATGCTCGTCCTGACCGATGGTCGCCTCGGACCGGGCGACCCGGACCTGCGCGCCCACGAGCAGCGTCAGGCCGCCGACCACCTCGGCGCCGACCTGCTCGGCGGCGGCTTCCGCGACGGCGAACTCGACCACGGGCCGGCTCTGGTCAACCGGATCGAGGAGGCCATGGACGGGGTCCGTCCCGACCTGGTCTTCACCCACGCGCCCGCCGACTCGCACCAGGACCACCGGGCGGCGGCCGCCGCCTCGGTCGCCGCCGCCCGGACCCTCACCACCGTGCTGCACTACGAGAGCCCGTCCACGCTCGACTTCCAGCCGGTGGTCTTCGGCGACGTCACCGGCCTGGTGCCGGAGAAACTGCGCCTGCTGCGCCACCACATCTCGCAGGTGATCGGCGGCCGGCGGATCGACCTGGAGGCGCTGGCCGCGCAGGCCCGGTTCCGTGGCTTCCAGGGGCGGGTGACCGAGGCGGAGGCGTTCACCACCACCCGTACGCTGCTGCGCTTCCCCGGTGACCGGCCGACGATTCCGATGTCGGGAGCGCTCGGCCTGGCGGCGGAGGGCTGAGGTGGACCGCTCTCCCCGGGGTGTGCTGCTCGACCTGGACGACACCCTCTACCCGCAGGCCGAGTTCCTGGACCAGACCTGGGACCGGGTCGCCGCCGCCGGTGCCGTGCTCGGACTCGACCCGGCCGGACTCCGTACGGCGCTGCGGTCGGCGACCACGGGCGGCAGCGACCGGGGTGGCCTGATCGACACCGCGCTCGCCACGCTCGGGGCCGATCCCGCGCTGGCCCCGGCACTGGTCGGCACGTTCCGGGAGTTCCGGCCGACCACGCTCACCCCGTACCCGGGTGTCACCGAGCGGCTGACCCGGCTGGCCCGGTCCGTACCGCTGGTCCTGGTGACCGACGGCAATCCGGCCCAGCAGCGGGCGAAGCTCGCCGCGACCGGGCTCGGCGCGGTGCTGACCGGGGTGGTCTGTACGGACGAGGAGCTGGGCCGGGCCGGGCGCAAGCCGCACCCGGCCGGTTTCCGCCGGGGCCTGTCCCTGCTCGGCTGCGCCCCGCGGGACGCGGTCATGGTCGGCGACCGGCCGGAGAAGGACATCGCCGGTGCCACCGCGCTCGGCATCCGGGCGCTGCGGGTGAGGGTGGGCGAGTACCGCGACCGGCCGGACCCGGCCGGGGTGTGGCGGTCGGCGGAGAGCACGGCCGAGGCGTTGGACCTGCTGCTCGACCTCTGCGGCCGGGGACGCGGATGAGCCCACGGCACCGGCGCCGGTGGGCGCCCGGCGGGACGGCGGCGCCCGGCGGGACGGTCGCCGCGCCAGCGGGGTACAACGGGCGACGGATTTGGCCGGCGGTCGCGGTCGCGGTGCCGCTCGGCGTGGCCGTGCTGCTCCGCCCGACGTGGGCGTACCAGGCGCTGGTGTTCGCCTTGACCGCCGTCTTCGCCGCGTACCTGATCCGGCACCTGGTCTTCCTGACCGCCGCGCTGCGTCCCGGCCCGACCGGACCGGACGACCGACCGGGCCACACGCCGAGCGTCACCGTGCTGGTCCCCTGCCACAACGAGGCCAAAGTGGTCGACGGGCTGACCGCCGCGCTCGCCGCCCTCGACTACCCGGCGCACCTGCTGGAGGTCGTCTTTGTCGACGACCGGTCCGTGGACGGCACCGGTGACCTGCTGGAGCGGGCCGCCGCCGGGCACCCGGGATGGCGGGTGCTGCGGCGGGCCGAGAACGCGGTGGGTGGGAAGTCGGCCGCGCTCAACGACGCGCTCCGGCTGGCCCGGGGCGAGGTGGTGGTGGTCTTCGACGCCGACCACCAGCCGGCCCCCGACTGCCTGCGGGAACTGCTGCGCCCGTTCGCCGACCCACGGGTGGCCGCCGTGCAGGGCCGGTGCGTCGTGCGCAACGCCCGCGACAGCCTGGTGGCCCGGCTGGTGGCGATCGACTACCTCTGCGGCTACCTGGTGAACATGGCCGGTCGCGACCGGGTCTTCGGGCTGCCCGCGTACGGCGGCGCGAACTGTGCCGTACGTGCCGACGTGCTGCGGGAACTCGGCGGCTGGAACGTCGACTCGGTCACCGAGGACACCGACCTGTCGCTGCGGATCTGGTTACGCGGTCACCGGATCGGCTACGCCGAACACGCGGTGGACCACGAACTCGCGGTGACCAGCCTGGGCGCCTACTACCGCCAGCGCTACCGCTGGGCCCGGGGCCACCAGCAGGTCTGCCGGGACTACCGGCGCCCGCTGCTGCGCAGTTCACGCCTGCGGGTGGTGGAGAAGATCGAGGCGACCCTGTTCCTGTACGTCTTCCACGTACCGGTGCTCTGCGTGCTCGCCGTGCTGCTGGCCGGGGTCACGATGACCGTGCCCGACCTGCCGTCGGCCGGGCCGCTCTGGGCGGTCGCACCGCTGATGGCGGCCGGGCCGGTGCTGGAGGTCGGTGGCGGTCTGCTGCGGGCCGGCGCCCGGCGCCGCGAACTGCTGCCGCTGCTGCTCTTCCCCGCGCTCTTCGTGGTCTCGATGCTGCTCTGCACCCGGGCGATGCTCGACGCCTGGGCCGGGTCCCGCTACGCCTGGGTCAAGACCGAACGGACCGCCCTGGACCCGAACACGTTGGTGCCGGCCGACCGCGCCACCCGTGACCGGCAGCCCGTGGCGACGGCCGCGTGACCAGCCTGGCGGACCCGACGCACCCGGGCGGCGGTGACTGGCACGGGCGGCACCGCTCGGTCGGCCCGGCGCGGGGGCGGCTCGGCTATCCGCTGGTACGGGTCCTGGCGGTGCTGGCGCTCACGGTCGGGCTCGGCTGGTGGGCGGCGGTCCCGGTGAGCCACTGGGAGGCGGGGGCGACCGCCTGGCTGGCGCAGCAGAGTGGGCTGGAGATGACCAGGGAACTTCCCGGCACGAACCTGGTCCACGGCTTCTACGGCTACCAGCCGTACTTCATCCGGATCACCCCCTCGTGCTCGGCGCTGACGGTGAGCGCCGCGGCCGCCGGGGTGTCGCTGCTGATCCTGGGTGGCAGCCGGCGCCAGCGGGTCGGCGGTGCGCTGTTCGCGGTGCTGCTGCTGTCACTGGGCAACCTGACCCGCCTGGTCGCGGTGCTCTGGGTCGGCCGGGGTGCGGGCATCCCAACCATGATCACTTTCCACGACTGGGTCGGCACGGTCTTCTCCTACGCGCTGCTCATCGGGGTGCTGTTGGTGCTGGTCGCGGTACGGCTTCCCGGTCGCCGGGCACCTCGGTCGGACCGGCCCCGCACCCCGTCGACGCCAGCGGGCGGGAAGGCCGTGGACATGGCCGCCGCCCGGGAGGAACCGACCGCCGACCGGGGAGAACCGACCGCCAACCGGGGAGAACCGACCGCTGCCCAGGGAGAACCGACCGCCACCCGGACACAACCGACCACCGCCCGACCACAACCGACCGCCGCCGGGAGGCGGCGGGGCGGTGCGCACGAGAGACGGGGAACGACACCATGACCGACGTGGACCACCACACCGCCGCCGGCCCGCTCCAGCCGCTCCAGCCGGTCCGGTCGGCGCCGCGACCACTGCCGTCGGACCCTCGGCTGACCGGCCGGCGGGTGCTGGTGACCGGCTGTGGCGGGCCGGCCGGGGTGGCCGTACTGCGCGAGCTGTCCGCCCTGGGGGTGACCCCGGTGGCGGCCGACTGCGACCCGTACGCGGCCGGGCTGCACCTGGGCCACGAGAGCGCTCTGCTGCCCACGGCCGACTCCCCCGACTATCCCGACCGGTTGTTGGCCACGGCGATCGCCACCGGCAGCGACGCGGTGATCGTGACGGTCGCCGAGGAGCTGCTCCGGGTCGCCGGCAACGAACCGGACTTCGCCGCGCGGGGCGTCGCGGCGTGGTTCCCGTCGCACCGTACGGTCGCCGACTGCCTGGACAAGTGGGCGTTCGCGGCGCGGGTCGAGGCGGCCGGCGTGGCCGGGCCCGGCACCGCGCTCGACGGGCCGGGTGACCTGCCCGGCCCCTGGATCGTCAAGCCCCGCGTCGGGCGTGGGTCACGCGACGTCCACCCGGTGGACGACCCGGCCGACTTCCCGACCCTGCTGCGCCGGGTGCCGCGCCCGCTGGTGCAGACCAGGCTGCCCGGACGGGAGTTCACCGTCGACTGCCTCGTCGGGCGAGACGGTACGGTCCTCGGCTCGGTGCCCCGCTGGCGCGCCCAGACCCGAGCCGGCATCTCGACCCGGGGCACCACCTTTGCCGACAGCCGGGTCGACGTGCTGGTCAAGGAGCTGGTCGCGGCGCTCGGGCTGACCGCCGTCTGCAACGTACAGGGTTTCCTGGACGAGGCCGGGCCGGCGCGGGTGGTCGAGGTGAACCCCCGTTTCTCCGGCGGTCTGCCGCTGTCGCTGGCCGCCGGTGCCGACCTGGTCGGACAGTTTCTGCTGGGCACGCTCGGCCTGCCGATGGACGCGACCGCGCTGGTCGCCGACGAGGGCGTGACCACCGTGCGGTGGTTCGCGGAGAGCACGGTGGACCGCCGCGTCCCCCGCTGACCGGATTGTTGTGCCGGTCCGGGGCTGGATCAGCCGCCGGCCACCGACGGGATCACCTGCACCTCGGCGTCGCCGTGCACCGGGGTGTCGAGGCCGTCGGCACGTCGGCAGTCCTCCCCGTCCACGTAGACGTTGACGTACCGGCGCAGCTCACCCCGCTCGTCCCGGATGCGCCGGTCGAGCCGGGGCCACCGACCGGCCACCTCGTCGAGCACCGCCCGCAGGGTGCCGGCGGTGCTCACCTCCAGGCGGCTGGCACCCGCGGCGTCGACCCGCAGCGCGGACGGCACGAGTAACGTGACCATCCCTCACACCCGGGCGGCGCGGACGCAGAGCACGTCCGGCAGGTGGGCGGCGACCAGGGACCAGGAGTCGCCCTCGTCGCGGCTGGCGTAGACATCACCGGCCCGGGTGCCGAAGTAGACCCCGGCGGTGTCGGCGTCGTCGACGCACATCGCGTCGCGCAGCACGGCCGCGTAGTAGGGGTCGGTCGGCAGGCCGTCGACCAGCGGCTCCCAGGTGGCACCGGCGTCCTCCGACCGGTACGGCCGGAGCCGGCGACCGACCGGGAAACGCTCCCCGTCGGCGACCAGGGGGAAGTTGTAGATCACTCCGGGGCGGCTCGGGTGGGCGACCATCGCGAAGCCGAAGTCGCTCGGCAGCCCGTCGGCGATGGAGGTCCAGGTGACACCCGCGTCGTCGCTGCGGTAGACGCCGTGGTGGTTCTGCGCGTACAACCGGTCCGGGTCGACCGCGTCGCGGGCGACCTTGTGCACGCACTGACCGAACTCGGGCCACTCATCGGGAAGGAAATACGCCCGGATACCGGTGTTACCGGTGGTCCAACTGGCGCCCGCGTCGTCGGTGCGGTAAACCCCGCCGGTCGACATGGCGACCAGGATCCGGTCCGAATCCGTCGGGTGCGGCAGCACGGTGTGAGCCGCCTGCCCGCCGAATCCGGCGCCCCAGTCCTTACGGTGCGGGTGGTCCCAGAGCGACCGGATCATCTCGTAGCTGACGCCGCCGTCGACGGAGCGGAAGAGCGCGGTCGGCTCGGCACCGGCATAGACCACGTCGGGCTCGGCCGAGGTGCCGGGCGCCAGTTGCCAGACCCGGCCCAGGCTCGCGCCGGTGTCGGCGGGAAACGCGAGTGGCGGCTGGTCCGGCTCCCGCCACGAGCCGCCGAGGTCGTCGCTGGTGGCCACGCTCGGTCCGAAGTGCGAACTGCTCACCCCGGCGAGCAGTCGCGGCACCGACCGCCGCTTGTCTATCGCCACCGAATAGACCTCGGTCATCGAGAAATGCGGGCCGCTCAGCTCCCAGCTCACCCGGTCGTCGCGACTGGTGGCGAGAAAGAGCCCCTTCCCGGTGCCGATCATCAACAATGTCGTCGCGTTCGCAGTCCCTGCTGAAGACGTCGCTGCGGCTGGTGCTGTCACGATCGGACCTCCCATCCGGCACGCCGGGTGCGCGCCAGCGGTCAGTATGGACCGGACCTCCGACAGAATCACGGCCGGAAAACGGACCGGAATGGCGGCACCGCCGATGACGAAACGCATTCGCGTTCATTCGGTTGCCGTACGTCGGTCAATTCCCGCGAGACGCACGCTGGTACGGCGATCGCCGTACCGGTCGCGGGCGGCTGCCGCCCCTCCTGCCGGGGTTGCGTCGGTTCGACGGCCACCACCGGGACGGGTCGCACGGGGCCGCGCCGAGGGGCCGTGATCGATTCCCGATCGGTGTACCGTGTGCGCGCATGACGGTGCTGAAGCAGTTTGTCGCCGCCCTCTCCAGCGGCCAGATCCAGGTTGTCGACCTCACCGCCCCGCTCTCCGACCAGACCCCGATCCTGGGTCTGCCGGAGCAGTTCGGCCAGACCTGGCCGTTCCAGCTCAGCGAGATCAGCCGGTACGACGACCGGGGTCCCGCCTGGTACTGGAACAACTTCTCCACCGGCGAGCACACCGGCACCCACTTCGACGCCCCGGTGCACTGGGTCACCGGACAGCAGGGGACCGACGTGTCGCAGGTCCCGGTGAACCAACTGATCGCCCCGGCGGTGGTGATCGACCACAGCGCCGACGCCGCCCGGGACCCCGACTTCCTGCTGGAGATCGACCACGTCA
Source organism: Micromonospora sp. NPDC050397 (assembly GCF_044901685.1). Lineage (NCBI taxonomy): Bacteria > Bacillati > Actinomycetota > Actinomycetes > Micromonosporales > Micromonosporaceae > Micromonospora > Micromonospora sp. NPDC050397. The sequence continues at coordinate 45,471 of NZ_JBJDPS010000020.1, read as the reverse complement.
AGGCGTGGGAGGCGGAGCACGGCGCGTTGCCGGCCGGCGGCTGGCTGCTCTACCGCACCGGTTGGGACGCCTACGGCGACGACGCGCGGCGGTACACCAACTCCGGCCGTACTCCCGGCATCTCGGTCGAGTGCGCCCGGTGGTTGGCGGAGGAGTCGCCGATCCAGGGCGTGGGGGTGGAGACGGTCGGCACCGACGCGGGAGCCGCGCACTCGTTCGACCCGCCGTTCCCGTGCCACTCGTTCCTGCTCGGCCAGGACAAGTACGGCCTGACCCAGTTGCGCAACCTGGCCGAGCTGCCGCCGACCGGTGCGGTGGTGATCGCCGGGCCGTTGCCGATCGTGGCCGGCTCCGGCAGTCCGTGCCGGGTCCTCGCCCTGGTCGAACGGTAGGCGCGGGCAGCGATGCGGGTCGCCGAGGTGGTCGGCCGGGTCCTCTACGGACACGGCGCGCGGTACGTCTTCGCGGTGGTCGGCAGCGGCAACTTCCACGTCACCAACGCGCTGGTGGCGGCCGGTGCCCGGTTCGTCGCGGCGGCTCACGAGGGTGGCGCGGCGAGCATGGCGGACGGGTTCGCCCGGACCTCGGGTGAGGTGGCGATCCTCTCGGTGCACCAGGGTCCGGGCGTGACAAACGCGTTGACCGGCATCACCGAGGCCGCGAAGAGCCGTACGCCGATGCTGGTGCTGGCCCCGGAGGCGACCGCGCCCCGGTCGAACTTCTTCGTCGACCTGCCGGCGCTCGCCGCGTCGGTCGGCGCCGACTTCGTCCGGGTACGCGCGACCCACCCGGTCGAGGACACCAGCGCGGCGTACCGGGCCGCCGCCCGGGGCGCGACGGTGGTGCTCGGTCTCCCGCTGGAGGTGCAGCAGGCGGTGACCGAGCCGTGGTCCGGCCCGCTCGCCCCGGCCCCGGCCGTAAGGAAGGGCCCCTTGTTATCGGATTCCGTTGTAGAAGGGCCCCTTCCTAACGCCGGACCGGAGGTCGACGCGCTGGTGGAGGCGCTGCGGGCGGCGCGGCGGCCGGTGTTCGTCGCCGGACGGGGTGCACGCGCGGCCGGGGAACCGCTGATCCGGCTCGCCGACGAGTGTGGCGCGCTGCTCGCCACCTCGGCGGCGGCGAAGGGGCTGTTCGTCGGGAATCCGTGGGATCTGGACGTGTCGGGTGGGTTCGCCACCCCGCTCGCGGCCGAGTTGATCGGGTCGGCGGACCTGGTCGTCGCCTGGGGGAGCACGCTGAACATGTGGACCACCCGGCACGGCGCGCTGGTCCCGCCGTCGGCCGTGGTCGCCCAGGTCGACCGCGATTCGGCCGCGTTCGGGGTGAACCGTCCGGTGGAGCTGACCGTCCTCGGTGACGTGGCGGAGGTCGCCCGGGCGGCACTGGACCGGCTCGGCGGTGCACCGCTCCGCGCGACCGGGTGGCGTACCCCGGACCTGGGTCGTCGGATCGCGGCCGAGGGACGGTGGCGGTCGGTCTCCTACGTGGACGAGAGTCGAAGCGGGGCGGCCGGCGTCGCCGCGACGGTCGACCCGAGAACGCTGTCGATCGCGCTGGACGACCTGCTGCCGGCGGAACGGACCGTGGTGGTCGACTCCGGCAACTTCATGGGCTACCCGTCGATGTTCCTCGGCGTGCCGGACGTCGCCGGATTCTGCTTCACCCAGGCGTTCCAGTCGATCGGGCTGGGTCTGGCCAGCGCGCTCGGCGCCGCGGTCGCCCGGCCGGACCGGCTCACCGTCGCCGCGCTCGGCGACGGCGGCTTCGTGATGTCCGCGACCGAACTGCTCACCGCCGTCCGGCTGGCCCTGCCCCTGCTCGTGGTGATCTACGACGACGCCGCGTACGGGGCGGAGGTGCACCACTTCGGCCCGGACGGTCATCCCCTGGAGACGGTCACGTTCCCGGACACCGATTTGGCCGCGATCGGCCGGGGCTACGGCTGCGACGGCGTCACCGTACGGGGTGTCGACGACCTCGGGCCGGTACGCGACTGGCTGACCGGTCCCCGTACCCGGCCGATGGTGGTCGACGCCAAGATCTCGTCGGAGCACGGCTCCTGGTGGTTGGCGGAGGCGTTCCGGGGTCACTGAACCGACCGACGGGCGACAAACCCGCACGGCGGCGGAACGGGATCGGTCCGGGGCCGGTCCAACCCGGCATGAGACGGGTTCGGATCACGCCGGTGCTCTGCGCTCTGCTGGTCCTGGCCGGTTGTGCCCCGGGCACCGCGTCCCGGACCCTGCCGGCGGTCGGCGAGCTGGCCTGGCGCGAGATCGCCGGCTCGCCGCTCGCCCCTCGGCAGGGTGCGCTCGGGCTCTGGACCGGCCGGGAGGTGCTGTTGATCGGCGGCAGCGACGAGCCGCCGTGTCCGCCGAACGCCGACTGCGGGCTGGACCGGACGCCGCTCGCCGACGGCGCCGCCCTCGATCCCCGGACCGGTCTGTGGCGGCGCCTCGCCTCCTCGCCGCATCCGTTCGCCATCGCGTCCGGCGTGGTGCTCGGTGGTACGGCGTACGTGCTGCCGGGCGGCGGTGAGCCGAGGGGGCAGCCCGGACTGCTCGCGTACGACATCGCCGGGGATCGCTGGCGGGAACTGCCGGTGCCGTTCGACCCCACCCGGTACGGCATCGCCGGCACCGGCGACCGGCTGGTGGCGTACCTGCTCAGCGACGAGACCGGCGACGGCGCCGACTTTGCCCTCGACCCGAGCACCGGGACCTGGCAGCGCCTGCCCGACGACCCGCTCGGCCCGTCGTTCGACCGGACGGTGGCCTGGAGCGGGGCCGAACTGGTGCTGTTCGGCCGGGAACTCGTCCCGGACCCGAACGGTGAGAAACCGGCGATCGCCCGGGCGGCGGTGCTCGACCCGGGTGCGGTCTGGCGACGGCTGCCCGACTCGACCATCCTGTCCGCCGGCCCGTGGCTGCTGGACGAGGGCAGACTGGTGAACCCGACGCTCGGTGGCGCCGACGGCGGTCGGGTCGACAACTGGGGTGCCACGTACCCGTTCGGCGGCATCCTCGACGTCGCCGGGGGCCGGTGGTCGGCGCTGCCGGCGCCGCCCGGCGGCGTGACGGTGAGCGCAGGCGCCCGGGGCAGGTCGAACGCGCTCTATCTCGACGTCGACGGCTGGCTGCTGGACACGACGACGCAGCGGTGGGTACGGGTTCCGGACGCCCCGGACCCGGAGCCGACCGGACACACCCTGGTGGCCGCCGGGACCGAGATGCTGCTCTTCGGCGGCGGTCGTCACGACCGCCCCGGCGGCACCCTGCTCAACGAGGTGTGGGTCTGGTCGGGACCGGCCTGATCGGGCCGCTCAGCGGCGCAGGTGTACGCGGATCACGGTGGCTCAGCGGCGCATGTGTACGCGGATCGTGGTGGCGCCGGGTCGGGTGTGCACGCGTACCAGGTCGCAGAGTTCGTTGACCAGGAGCAGACCCCGCCCGCCGGGTTGCTCCACCGGGGCCGGAATGCGGCCGGCGAGCGGCTCGGTGATGTGTCCGGTGTCGGTGAGCTGGCAGACCAACTCTGTTTCGTCGGTCCAGACCGCGAGCGTGCCTGCGGCCCCGGCGTGCTCGACCGTGTTCGCCGCGAGTTCGCTGACCGCCAGGGTCAGGTCGGCGACCCGGTCGGGGGCGAGACCCGCGGCGATGCCCCGGGCGGTGACCAGCCGCCGCAGTGCCCAGATGGCGTGCAGTTCGACGGTGACCGTTTCGGCGTGCGCCGGTGGGCGCGACAGTGACAGGTTGAACCCGGCCGCCACGGTGAACGGGTCGCCGTAGTCCGGGCTGTCCCAGGCGGTCGTGCCGTGGCGCAGCACGGGATGCGTCCGGTGGGCGTCCTCGACCCAGCGCTGGCGCAGCCGGCCGGTGTCGTACGGGCAGAGGATGGTGGCCCGACGGCCGACAAAGGCGGCGTTGATCAGCGCCTCGTGCTGCGCGCAGGCGGGATACTCGGCCTCGCTCCGGCCCGCCCAGATCGGCTCGCCGACGATCCGCACGCGGCGGTCGGGATGCGCGGCGGCGAAGGCGAGCAGGACGTGCGGGATGATCCGGCCCGGGTTGCGCCCGGCCACGGCCATGTCCTGTGACTCGACTCGGCCCAGGTCCGCACCGAGCGCGTCGCGGATCAGGCCGAGGTTCGCCTCGGGCACGGCGACCAGGACCGGTTCCCCGGCGGAGAGCCCGGCCCGGATGAACGGGATTGTGCCGGCCAGATATTCGTCCCGGTTCGCGTAGAACATGGCAGGGTGTGCAAAATCCTGGTGGCCGGTGAAGTCGCGCATGCTCGGCCACCTCCCGATCCGCCTGTTTTTGATCAACCTCGACGGGGTCGCGCGAGCGCTCGTCCTCGTTCCACCGCCCACCACCATAGCCGCCGAGCGCGTCAACACACTCCCGGTGCCCGGCCGCAGCACCGAGCCCTGACCAGCAAGGACAGCCGGACACGAGGTCCCCGCTGACCTTGTCTCGCCACCGGACCCGCCATCGGGCCGGCACCGGCACGGGCATCCGCCACCGACGCCCCACGCTCGCGATCGCTTGATGGACCGGTGGTCGGTGACCGATTTCGATCAGAGGAACGGTCGCCCCGGGGTGGGATGGCTTGGGCGACCGTGCGAGGGTCAGGGCGTCGCGTACGCGTGCAGCGGGCCGGGGGCGGGGCGGGCCTCCAGGGTGCTCGGGTCGACGCTCCAGACCCCGGCCAGCCGCATCACGTCGTGCTCGGAGACGAGGATGTCGGGCTGCCCGTCCAACGCGGGCGGCAGCCCCATCGCCTGCTCGGCGTCGTCGGGATCGCCCCGCCACTCGGTGACCTCGCCGATCTCGCCGAGGAAACCGAACGCGCGTACCGCCACACCGTCCACCGCCCGGGCCCAGCGGTGCAGTTCGGAGACCCGGTAGGTGGCGAAGAGTTGGACCTCGGTGCCGAGCGTCGCGGAGAGTTCGACCACGTCCACGACCGTGTTCGGTCGCAGCAGCCAACGACCGGTGGCGAGCAGCCAACTCGCGTCGCGCGCGCCGGGTAACGGCGGGGTGATCACCAACCGGTCGTCGGTCAGATAGGCCAGGTCGATTCCGTCCCGCCAGGAGACCGTGCCCAGGTCGCGCAGGGCCAGCGCCCCGGTGAGGGCCTCGACGTCGGTGTCGCGGACGGCCAACCACGACTGTTTGTGGCCGAAGCCGACCATGGTCTCCCCCTGCATGCCCCGCACGTTACCGACCTTCGTCACCACGGGCCGGCGACTTACCGCCGGGACCGCCGGATCGACCGGCCAGCGGCGCCGGGCGCCCTCGCCCGGGGCGCGGGAGAACGCCGAGCCCGACCGCGCCCGGCCCGCCACGCCCCCGGCCGGAACACGTCGGCGAATCTCGATGAGCAAGGATGATTCGTTGGTTCCATTCCTGATCAAGCGTTTCGTCCCCGGGAGGACTGGACATGGAAAAGCCGAACATCGGCCCGATCGAGGGTGCGCCCCCCGCCGACCTGGTCATCGAGGACATCACCGTCGGTGACGGTCCCGAGGTCGGCCGCGGCCAGTGGGCAAGCGTGCAGTACGTCGGCGTCTCGCACTCCACCGGCCAGGAGTTCGACTCCTCCTGGGGCCGGGGCGAGCCGTTCGGCTTCCAGGTCGGTGCCGGCCGGGTCATCGCCGGTTGGGACCAGGGCGTGGCCGGCATGAAGGTCGGCGGCCGGCGCAAGCTGGTCATCCCGCCGCACCTCGGCTACGGCAACCAGGGCGCCGGCGGCGTGATCAAGCCGGGCGAGACGCTGGTCTTCGTGGTCGACCTGGTCGACGTCAAGTAATCGACCCGGTCGGGTCGGGTGACCGACCGGATCGACGTCGGGTAGCAGAACGCGGCCGGAGACCGGCCGGACCACCGGTGCCACGCCCGTACCGGTGGGGTCCGACCGGTCCCCGGCCGCGTCGCGTCCGCCCTCGGCCGCGAAGACGGACGATTGGTCGCGCGAAGACGGGCGGTCACGCGAAGACGGGCGGTGGTCGCGCGAAGACGGGCGGTGACGGCGGGGGCGTCCACGGGTTAGGGTGCGGCGTGTCGTCGTACCGGATCGGCGGTCGCCTGGCCGGAGCCCCGCGCCGGGTGGCGCTCGGCCTGGTGACCGGCGTGTACCTGCTGGCCGGCGGGGCGGGCGGGCTGACCTGGTGGTTGCTCGCCGACGCGGGGCACCACCCGCTGACCTCGGCCCTCTGCGCCGACCTGGTCGCCACCGGAGTGGTCTTCGCCGCCTCCGTGGTGGTCCGCAACGCCAGTCTCTACGACCCGTACTGGAGCGTCGCCCCACCCCTGCTCGTCCTCGGCTGGCTGCTCGCCGCCGAGCAGCCGGTGGTCGCCCGCCAGGTGTTGGTGCTGGTCCTGGTCACCGCCTGGGCGGTACGACTGACCGGCAACTGGGTGATCGGCTGGCCCGGCCTGGGCCACGAGGACTGGCGGTACGTGATGATGCGCGAGCGCAGCGCGGGTCGCCTGCCCTGGTGGCTGGTCAACCTCACCGGGGTGCAGCTCGTACCGACACTGGTGGTCTTCGCCGGCCTGCTGCCCGGCTGGAGCGCGGTCACCGGCGACCGGCCGATCGGTTGGCTCGACGCGGTCGCGGTGCTGGTCACCGCGACCGCGATCGGGGTGGAGGCGCTCGCCGACCGGCAACTGCACCGGTTCGCCGCCGACCCGGCGAACCGGGGCCGGACCGTGACCGACGGTCTGTGGCGCCGCGTCCGGCACCCGAACTACCTCGGCGAGATCGGCTTCTGGTGGGGCCTGTGGCTGTTCGCGCTCGCCGCCGCGCCGGCCCGGTGGTGGACGGTGGTCGGGCCGTTGGTGGTACTGGCGCTCTTTGTCGGGGTGAGCGTGCCGATGATGGACCGGCGGTCGGTGGACCGCCGGCCCGGTTACCGTGAGCACATCCGGGCGGTGCCCGCCCTGCTGCCCCGACTCAGGCGGTGACGGGGACCCGCTCGGTGATGAAGTTCAGCAACTCGCGGTTGATGTCCTCGGCGTGGGTCCACGGGATGCCGTGCGGGGCGTTTTTGAGCACCACCAGCTTGCTGCTGGGGATCGCCTGGTTCATCCGCTTGCCGGTGACCGGGAACGGCAGCACCCGGTCGGCGTCGCCCTGGATGATCAGCAACGGCACGTCGATCCTCGGCAGGTCGTCCCGGAAGTCGGTCAACCAGGCCGGGATGCAGGCCAGGGTGGCCCACGCCGACGCACTCACCGCCACGTTCCAGTTCGCCCGGACCACCTCGTCGCTGACCAGTTTGCCGAGGTTCACGTCGAGGTTGAAGAAGTTCTGCAGGAACTGGGTCTGGAAGACGTACCGGTCCTTGCGGACCTGGTCCATGAAGCCGTCGAAGAGGCTCTGCTCGACGCCCTCCGGGTTGTCGGCGGTCTTGAGCAGGAACGGCGGGATGGGTGAGATGACCACCGCCCGGTTCACCCGCTCCGACCCGTACGCGGCGAGGTAGCGGGTCACCTCGCCGGTGCCCATCGAGTGCCCGACCAGGGTGACGTTGCGCAGGTCGAGCGTGGTCATGACCTGGTCGAGGTCGGCGGCGAAGGTGTCGTAGTCGTAGCCGTCGGTGGGCTGGCTGGACTTGCCGTACCCGCGCCGGTCGTAGGTGATCGCCCGGTAGCCGGACTCGACCAGGGCCGCCACCTGCTTTTCCCAGGCGGCGCCGCTGAGCGGGAAACCATGGATGAGTACGACCGGTTGGCCGGCGCCGTGGTCCTCGTAGTAGAGATCGATGGACGCGGAATTCTCCACGCCGACGCTGATGTAGGGCACCTCGACACTCCTCTCGCACGGAATCTCCGGGACGGGGGTCGGTCGAGCGGATGCCGCGTTTGAGGGGGGCGGCAGCCTGAAGCTAACACGCCGTCGGCCGACAGGTGGCCAGGTCGCCAGGTCGGATCAATTGCCCCGCTCGGGCGCCGCAAGTTTTCAGGATCGACCCGGTACTTGCCCGGCGCCAGGCAAGATCGTGACCCTCCGAAACCGCACCAGGTCGCGCCCAGGGCCAGCGTGGCGAGCCCGGCCTCGGAGCTGAGCCGCCTCTCGACGGGAGGCAAAGTTTCCGGAAACATATCGGAAGCAACGGCACCAGCCTGCGGTACGCACGGTCGCGTACGGGGTTTCGGGGTGCCGGTACAAGCGACAGGAGGCTGCCATGAGCAGCGATCCCCGGGCCGACAACGGCCACCGCACCCTGACGGCGGCCCCGCTGGCACCCTGGCAGGACCCGTCCCGACCGATCGACGTACGGGTCGCCGACCTACTCGGCCGACTGTCGCTCGAGGAGAAGGTCGCCCAGCTCTACGGCGTATGGGTGGGCGCGGACGCGACCGGCGAGGACATGGCCCCGCACCAGCACGAGATGGTGGACGAGATCCCGGACTGGCGGGAACTGATCCGGGCTGGCCTGGGCCAGCTCACCCGGCCGTTCGGCACGGCACCGGTCGACCCGGCGCTCGGCGCCCGCGCGCTGGCCCGGATGCAGGCCGAGATCGTCGCGGCGAACCGGTTCGGCATCCCGGCGATCGCCCACGAGGAGTGCCTCTCCGGCTTCATGACCTGGGGCGCCACCGTCTACCCGACCCCGCTGGCCTGGGGCGCGACCTTCCACCCCGAACTGGTCGAGCGGATGGCCGGTCAGATCGGCGCCGCGCTGCGCCAGGTCGGCGTACACCAGGGGTTGGCGCCGGTGCTCGACGTGACCCGCGACCCACGGTGGGGACGGACCGAGGAGACGATCGGCGAGGACCCGTACCTGGTCGGCACCGTGGGCACCGCGTACGTGCGCGGGCTCCAGGCCGCCGGGGTGGTCGCCACCCTGAAGCACTTCGCGGGTTACTCCGCCTCCCGGGCCGGCCGCAACTTCGGCCCGGTCGCGGTCGGCCCACGGGAGTTCGCCGACGTGCTGCTCCCGCCGTTCGAGATGGCCGTACGCGACGGCGGCGCCGGCTCCGTCATGCACTCGTACGCCGAGGTCGACGGCGTCCCCGCCGCCGCCGACGAGCGTCTCCTCACCGACCTGCTGCGCGACCGCTGGGGCTTCACCGGGACCGTGGTCGCCGACTACTTCGGCATCGCCTTCCTCCAGTCGCTGCACCACGTGGCCGGTTCCCCGGTCGAGGCGGCCCGACTGGCGCTCACCGCCGGGGTCGACGTCGAACTGCCGGCCGTACGCTGCTTCGGCCCCGGGCTGCTCGCCTCGGTCCGCGACGGCACGGTCCCGCAGTCCCTGGTCGACCGCGCCGCGACCCGGGTGCTGCGGCAGAAGTTCGCGCTCGGACTGCTCGACCCGGACTGGCAGCCCCGGCCGCCGGCCCTGGCCGGCGCGGCGGACGACCCGGCGGGGCTGGAGGGGACCGTCGACCTCGACCCGCCGGCCAACCGGGCGGTGGCCCGGCAGGTCGCCGAGGAGTCGGTGGTGCTGCTGGCCAACACCGGCGGTGCGCTGCCCCTGCCGCCAGACTCCCGGATCGCGCTGGTCGGGCCGCTGGCCGACGACGTCACCGGGTTGCTCGGCTGCTACACCTTCCCGAGCCACGTGGGTGGCCAGCACCCGGGGGTGCCCGCCGGGGTGGAGATGGCGACCGTGCTCGGCGCGCTCCGCGCCGAACTGCCCCAGGCCAGAGTGGAGCATGCCGCCGGCTGCGCCGTCGACGGCACCGACCGGTCCGGTATCGCCGACGCGGTGGCGGTGGCTGCCGACGCCGACGTCTGTGTCGTGGTGCTCGGCGACCGGGCCGGACTCTTCGGCCACGGCACCTCCGGTGAGGGCTCGGACGCGGCCGACCTGAACCTGCCCGGGGTGCAGCGGGAACTGTTGACCGCGCTGGTCGACAGTGGGACCCCGGTGGTGCTGGTGCTGCTCTCCGGGCGTCCGTACGCGATCGGCGAGTGGGCGGACCGGCTCGCCGCGACGGTGCAGGCGTTCTTCCCCGGTGAGGAGGGCGGGCCGGCGGTGGCCGGCGTGCTCGGCGGGCGGGTCTGCCCGTCCGGTCGGCTCCCGGTCAGCGTGCCCCGTGATCCCGGTGGTCAGCCGGCCGGTTACCTGGCTCCGGCACTGGGCCGCCGGACCGAGGTGAGCAACGTGGACCCGACGGCACGGTACCCGTTCGGGCACGGGCTCTCCTACACCAGCTTCGACTGGCGCGACGTGCTGGTGCAGGGCACCGAGCCGGTGGCGGGGCGGAGCACCGAGGTCGGCACCGACGGCACGGTGAGCGTGTCGGTCTCCGTACGCAACGGCGGCGACCGGGACGGGACCGAGGTGGTGCAGCTCTACCTGCACGACCCGGTGGCCCAGGTGACCCGACCGGTGGTCCGGCTGATCGGGTACGCCCGGGTGCCGCTGGCCGTCGGCGAGTCCCGGCGGGTCACCTTCCGGGTGCACGCCGACCTGACCTCGTTCACCGGGCGGCACGGCCACCGGGTGGTGGAACCGGGCGACCTCGAACTGCGGCTCTCCGCCTCCAGCGCCGACCACCGGTACGTCGTCCCGGTGCAGCTGACCGGCGCCGAGCGCACGGTCGACCACCGTCGACGGCTGACCCCGGAGGTCACCGTCTCGTGAGCCGTGGCGGCAGGCGTGGTCAGGGGATGATCGGCTGTAGGTCCTTGGGCATCGTCGACCGTACGTCGTCCCACTCGCCCGGGGCGATGTGCCGTCGCAGGGCGTCGAGCACGGTCTGGACCACGCCCTCCGCGCCGCCGTCGACCTCGTACGGGAAGCCCTGACGGACCTCGTAGAGGAAGTCGTCCCGGTTGAGTTTGACCGGCACGTCGGCCGGTTCCCAGCCCTCGAAGTAGATCCCGCGCACCAGGATCGGGAGTTGGGCCGCGAACTGCACGCTCTCCTGCACCGGAAGGCGGTCGCGGAGCAGTTGCAGCACCGTGCGCAGCGCAGCGTACGACTGGTTGCGGCGCTGCTTGGGCCAGCCGTACGCCTGCTCGATGTCCTTCAGGATGAGGTTGGTCTTCTCGATCGACGCCTCGAAGGCCGAGTACGGACTGTTCGCCACCGCTGTTCCCCCATCCCGGGATCCGCCGGCCGCTCCGGCCGGTCATCTCCCCCACGCTCCACCGGTCCCGGGTGAGCCGGCCTCATCCGGGACGGGTGAGGCCGGCTCTCGGGTCCCGGTCATCACCTGCGAAAACACGGCGGAGTCCGGGTGGAGCGCAGAGGATGGTGCCCTGGAGCAGACCCCGACCCTGGTGCTCGTGCACGGGGCGTGGCACGGTCCGTGGTGCTGGGACCGGTTGCGCTCGGAGCTGGACGACGTGGACGTCCGTACGGTCGCCCAGCCGGGCACCGGACCGGATCCGGACGTCCTCGGCGACCTGTACGACGACGCCGCCGCCGTCCGGTCGACGGTGGCCGCGATCGACGGCCCGGTGGTGGTGTGCGCGCACAGCTACGGTGGCTCCCCGGCCAGCGAGGGCGTGGCCGGGGTGACCAACGTCCGACGCCTGGTCTTCGTGGCCGCCTGTGTGCCCGAGATCGGTGAGTCCGTGCTGGATCTGGCCGGCAACGAGTGGCCACCGGTGTGGGAGGTGCACGAGTCCCGGGGGTACGCGGACGTCCGGGACCCGCTGGCGACGCTCTACCAGGACGTGGACCCGGCCATCGCCGAGTCGGCCGCCGTGCGGCTGCGTCACCAGTCACTCACCTCGCTGACCCAGCCGAACCGCCAGGCCGGCTGGCACGACGTGCCCAGCAGTTACCTGGTGCTCGAGGAGGACGCGACGTTTCCGGTGCCGTTGCAGGAGTTGCTGGCCGGACGGGTGGGGTCGAGCCGGCGGCTCGACAGTGGGCACTCACCGTTCTTCTCCCGCCCGGCCGAACTGGCCCGGCTGCTACGCGAGGAGTTGGACCAGGCGTCTACCCGAGAGTTGGACCAGGCGTCTACCCGAGAGTTGGACCAGGCGTCCGGGCCGGACTCGACCGGCCGGTAGGTCGTCAGGCGGCACGCCGCTCGCGCGACTGCTTGCAGGTGACGCAGGTGGTGGCGGAGGGGAAGATCTCCAGCCGTTCCACCGGGATCGGCGCGGCGCAACCCTCGCACCAGCCGTAGGCGCCCTCGGCCAGGCGGGACAGGGCGTGTTCGTACTGCGCCCGGCGGTCCAGGATGGTACGCAGCAACGACTGCGCGGTGTCCCGCTCGGCGGTCTTGGTGCCGCTGTCGGCCTGGTCGTCACCGGCGGTGTCACCGACCTCCACCAGCCGCAGCACCTGGCTTTGCAGTACGGCGTCGTCGTACTCCCCGGTCAACTCGTCGTACCGAGCCTCCAGCGTGTGCCGGATCAGGTCGATGTCCGCCTGGGAACGGGCCGTGCCGACCGCATCGTTGACGTCGACCGCATCGTTGACGAGCATGCGTTGCCCTGCCTCTCCGTGACGGCGGTGGACTCGCTGCCTGGACCCCGGTTGGTCCGGCGCGGTCCACCGTGACCGGGCGCATACCCGTACCGGGCGGTGGCCAAACCGACGATTTTCACCGATGGGAGATCCGGCTCCGCCGATGGGGGGTTCGGGGGTTCAGGCCCGTTCGTCCGGTTCGACCAGGGCCGGGTGGCGCGGGTCGTCCATCCGCACCACCACGTCGGCGAAGGTCGCCGGGGCCACCTCGTCGGCGTACCGGGCGAAGGCCGGCAGGGTCCACGCGTCGGCCGGGTCGGTCCGCCGGGCGAGCGCGGCCGGCGACAGGGCAAGGTGGACGGTGAGGTCGAAGGGCAGTCCGCCGCCGAGCAGGAAGGTGCCGCTGACCAGCAGCACCGCGCCGGCTGGCAGGTCGACGTAGTCGGCCCGGCTGGACCGGTCGGTGCGCGCGTTCCACAGCGTCGGCAGGATGCGCCCGGTCGCCACGGCCGGTTCCAGCACCTCGCGCCGCAGCCCGGCCTCGTCGAGCCAGTCGGTGTAGAAGGCGTCCGGACTGGTCCGCCCGAACTCGTAGCGCAGCGAGGCTGGGCGGAGGAAGTCGGTGGTACGGATCGGCAGGGCCGGACGCCCGCGTACGCGCAACGGGTCGACCAGGGCGTCGGCGAGCCGCTCGGGAGACGCGGCGGCGGGGCCGTCGACGGCGACCCGCAGCGACGCTCCGGCCCGCTCGTCGGCGAGCCGGTCGGCCAGTTCCTGGACCAGCGACTCGAAACTGATCGGGCGGATCTTCACCCGGTCCATCCTGCCCGACGGGTCAGCCGGCCTGGTCGATGGTGACGACGGCGTCGTCGGCGAGTCGGTAGCCCACCCCGTAGACCGTGGTGACCAGGGGGACGTCCGCGCCGACCTTGCCGCGCAGCCGGCGTACGTGTACGTCGACCGTGCGGACCCCGGTGTGTTCGTAGCCCCAGACCGCGGCGAGCAGTTGCAGCCGGGTGAAGACCCGGCGCGGGTGTTCCACCAGGTGCAGCAGCAGGTCGAACTCCAGCCGGGTCAGCGGCAGCGGCTGGTCGTCGAGCAGCACCGAGCGCGAGGCGGCGAGGATCCGGAGTCCGGGTGTGCCCGTGCCGTCCCCGACTGCCGCCGGCACCGAGGGGTCGGCGTCCGGCACGGGCTGCGGGTGTTCCGTGGTGGGCTGGCCGGAAGAATTGCGTACGGGTGGCTGGTCGACCCAGACCACCGACCGCAGCGAGCCGGAGTCGGCCGGACGCCGGTCGACGGTCGGCGCGTGGGTCACCGTGGCCTGTCCCTGCTCGAGCAGCTCGCGGGCGACGTCGATCAGGCGTTGGGCCGACGGGGTCAGCGCCTCCTCACCGCTGAGCGGAATGGACAGTGTGACGGTCAGCGCGGGCGTCCCGCCGCCGGCCGGGCGGCGTTGGGCAACCGGCGGCCGGCCGGGCCCCGTTGGCTGGGACGTGTGCCATCCGGCACGCGACGAGGCGGGACTGACCGACATGGTCCTCCTTGGCTGGTGAGGGAGATCCCCTCGGCCCGAGGTACGGGCACGCTCGATGTTTCCGGCCACCAGGGCAAGGGTCAAGGGGCCACTACGTTGCATGAATGTGACAATTGACGCACAGATCGGAATCGAGCGCTCGCTCTGCGTACCAGATCTTGGGAAATCGTGAGGATCGGTACACGATGATCGAATGCAGGGAGTACTGGCGGGTTTCACCGTCATCTGGGCGGTCACCCTCGCCGGTTATCTGATCGGCCGGACCGGGCTGCTCGGCGCCGACGGTACGACCGTGCTGGCCCGGCTCGCCTTCTTCGTCGCCGCCCCGGCGCTGCTCTTCACCACGCTCGCCGAATCCTCGGTCGCCGAGGTGTTCACCCCGGCACTGGCCGCGTTCGTGCTCAGTACGGTGCTGGTCGCGCTCGTCTACCTCGCGCTGGCCCGGTGGGTGTGGCGACAACCGGCCGGCGAGGCGACGGTCGGCGCGCTCGGCGCCTCGTACGTCAACGCGGCCAATCTCGGCCTGCCGGTGGCCGCGTACGTCCTCGGCGACCCGTCCTTCGTGGCCCCGGTGCTGCTGTTCCAGGTGCTGCTCGCCTCGCCGCTCGCGCTCGCCGTGCTCGACGTCACCACCACCGGACACCGGCCGTCGCCCCGGCGGCTGGCCCTGCTGCCGGCCCGCAACCCGATCATGCTCGGCTGCGCCGCCGGGCTGGCCGTCTCCGTCGGCGGGCAACCACTGCCCGAGACGGTGATGCGCCCGTTCGAACTGGTCGGTTCGGCCGCCGTACCACTGGCCCTGATCGCCCTCGGCATGTCGCTGCACGGCAGCCGCCCACTGGGCGCCGGCCCGGAGGCGGGCCGGCGGTACACCGCCGTCGGGCTCAAGGTGCTGGCACAGCCGGCGCTGGCCTACCTGATCGGACGGTACGCGCTCGGCCTCACCGGACCCGCGCTGCTGGCCGCGGTGGTCACCTCGGCCCTACCCACGGCGCAGAACGTCTTTGTCTTCGCCACCCGGTACCAGCGGGGCGAGTCGCTGGCCCGGGACACGGTCGTCCTCTCCACCCTCGCCGCAGCGGTCACGCTCGCCGGGATCGCCACCTGGCTCGGCTGACGTCCCCGGCCGCCGGAACCGCTCAGGCGTTGCGGTCGATGCTGATCCTGGCCTCGTCGGCCAGCCGGTAACCCACGCCGTAGACGGTGGTCACCACCGGCAGGGTCTCGCCCAGCTTGGCCCGCAGCCGGCGTACGTGCACGTCGACGGTGCGTGCCACGGCGTGCTCGTAGCCCCAGACACTGTTGAGCAACTGGAGGCGGGTGAAGACCCGGCGAGGGTGTTCGGCGAGGAAGAAGAGCAGGTCGTACTCCAGCCGGGTCAACGGGATCGACCGGCGGTCACGCAGCACGGTCCGCGATCCGGCCAGGATGCGCAGCGGTCCGGCGATGCCGGCAGCCTGTCCGCCGCCGCCCTCTCCCACGTCCCCGGTGAACTCCCCCGGAACACCGGCGAGGTCTCCGGCCGACTCCGACCCGAGAACCGACGGGCCGCCGGCCGGGCCAACCACCGACACGTCGCGGTCACCCTGGGCGACCAGCTCACGGACCAGTTCCAGCAGGCGCGTCGCCTGCGGGGTGAGGGCGTCACCGGTGTCCAGGGTGATGTCGACGGTGACGGTGAGGGTGGCCGGGGCGTGCTCCGGGGCGGCCCGGCGGCGGGCCAGGGTCGACCGGAGCGAGCCGCTCGGCGACGGGTAGGCGCGCGGGCTGATCGCGATGACCGACATGGGGTGCCTCCTAGCGATGGGTGTTCCGTGCCGACCCGTGCGGGATGGCGCGCGGGTCAGGTGTACGCCCGGCCGGCGGTCGCCGGGGGCGCGGTGGTCAGGTGGGCGTAGACATCGGACGGTCCGAACGCCGGCAGCCCGGCGAGCCGCCACGCGGCGAACCCACCCGCGATGTCGGTGGCCAGGTGCAGGCCGAGATCCTGTAGTGCGGCCGCGGCCAGGGAGGAGGTGTAACCCTCCTGGCAGAAGACCACGACGGGCAGGTCGAACCGGTCGGCGACGGGCAGCCGGGCCGGGCTGCGGGGGTCGAACCGCCACTCCAGGACGTTGCGCTCGATCACCAGCGCGCCGGGGATCGAGCCGGTCGCGGCCCGTTGCGCGGCCGGCCGGATGTCGACCAGCAGCGCGCCCTCCCGGTACGCGAGATGCGCCGGCTCCGGGTCGAGCCGGTGCAGCCGCAGCCGGGCGGCTTCGAGGATCTCGTCGATCCCACGGGACCCGGCCGGGGGCACGGTGTCCGGACAGCTCTGCGCGCGGTGTCCCGCCCCGACGAGGGTCACCAGGCCACCCCCGCCTCTGCGACCTCGGCCACCCGCAGCGTGCCGCGGTCGAGTTCGTACCGGGTCATCCGCAGCAGCGCGGGCAGGTAGACGTGCACGCTGACGGCGGGGACGTCACCGGTGTTGCTGACCCGGTGGACGTGTCGCGGGCCGAACTGACGGCCGGAACCGGCGCGGAGCACGTGCGGCCGGAGTCCTCCGCCGACGACGATCTCCTCGGTGAGCCCGCCCGAGGCGACCACGAAGGCGCCGGAGGAACCACCGTGGTCGTGCAGGTCGGTCGTCTGGCCGGGCAACCAGGTGAGCAGCCAGACCTCGTGCTCGTCGTCGCGGGCGATCCGGGCGTACCAGCGCTGGACCGGGTCGAACCGCACCGGCACCGGCCAGGAGGCGGGATCCGTCGCGTGGCGACGGGCAATGGTGAGCAGGTCAGCGGAGTTGATGGTCATCGTCATTCCTCGTCGAAGCGATCGTCCAGTGGGACCAGCCTAGACGGTAAAACCTATCGGATTAATAGGTAATCCCTGTTGTCTCGAATGCTGGAACCCGGGCATGTGCTTGAATGTGTTGGGAGCACCGGGCCGTCACACCTCTCACCGCGCACCGTGACAGGAGACGACCATGCTCCGTAAACCCCTCGGCCCGGCCGTGCTCGCCGCCCTGGCCGCACTGCTCGGGGTCGTGATCGCGACACCACACGTCCCCGCCTCGTCCGCCCCCGTCAGCGCACTCGCCCCGGTCAGGATCATGCCGCTCGGCGACTCGATCACCGGCTCACCGGGCTGCTGGCGCTCGACCCTCTGGAACAGGCTCCAGAACACCGGCTACCCCAACATCGACTTCGTCGGCACACTCGGGCCGCAGGGCTGCGGGCAGCCGTACGACGGGGACAACGAGGGCCACGGCGGGTTCCTGGTGACCAATGTGGCCAACCAGAACCAGCTACCCGGGTGGCTCTCCGCGACCCGCCCGGACATCGTGCTGATGCACTTCGGCACGAACGACGTCTGGAGCAACATCGCGCCGGCGACCATCCTCACCGCGTACGGCAAGCTGGTCGACCAGATGCGGGCCAGCAACCCGGCGACGAAGGTGCTGGTCGCGAAGATCATCCCGATGGCGCCGAGCAGTTGCGGCGAGTGCGGCCAACGGGTCGTCGCGTTGAACAACGCCATCCCGGCCTGGGCCGCCGCGAAGACCACCGCCCAGTCGCCGGTCACGGTGGTGGACCAGTGGACCGGGTTCAGCACGAGCGGCGACACCTACGACGGGGTGCACCCGAACGCCTCGGGCGACCAGAAGATGTCCGACCGCTGGTATCCCGCGCTGACCACCGCCCTCGGCGGGGTGACACCGACGACGAGTCCCACGGTCGGTCCGACACCGACGGCGAGCCCGACCCCGACCCGTACGCCGACCACCCGGCCGCCGACCACTCCCCCACGGACGACCGCCCCACCGGCCGGCGGCTGCACGGCCACCTACCAGGTGATCGGCCAGTGGCAGGGCGGCTTCCAGGCCGAGGTGACGATCCGCAACGGGGGCACCGGAACCCTGGCCGGCTGGACCGCCACCTGGTCCTTCGGCGCCGGGCAACAGGTGTCCCAGTCGTGGAACGCAACACTGACCCAGACCGGGACGAACGTCTCCGCGCGCAACGTCGGCTGGAACGGCAACCTGGCCCCCGGCGGCACCGCCACGTTCGGCTTCCTGGCGAACTGGAACGGCTCCAACCCGGTGCCGACGGTCACCTGCACCGCCTGACCCCGACCCGGCGCCAACCGCGGCGCACGAGGAAAGCGGCCCGGACCCCGACGGTCCGGGCCGTCCCGCGCCAGGGCGACCGGCGTACGTCCGACGGCGGCCCGGCCCCAGTTCACCCCAAGCGTCTGTTCACACCGCGCGCGTTCGTTCACACCACGCGTCGGCGTTGACGTCGACGTCGACGCTCGACCAGCCAGAGCGCCAACAGGGGTGGCACCGTGAAGGCCCCCAACAGGACGGTGCCGGCCACTGTTCCGTCACGCCAGAGCAGGTCGGCCGCGAAGAGGAGCAGACTCGTCGGTACGGCCAGCGTGGCAACCGCCGACAGCTCGACGACCCCTTCCCAACCCGTACGCCGCCGCCTCTTCACCAGGTCCACACCTTCCGGCCAAGCCGATCGAGGTGCCAAAGTTAGACCATCACCGCACTACCCGCGTCACCCGAGCTTCGGCTACCGAGGCTGACCTACGTACGTTCCGCGCTGAGGCACGGTGTAGACCAGACCACGCTCACGCAGCAGAGCCACAGCTCGACGCGCCGTCCCACGGGCAATGCCGAACTCCTGGACGATCGCTGTCTCGCTCGGGATCGGACGGTGCGCCGCGAGTTCTCCGCTGGAAATGCGAGCGGCCAGCACATCCGCCACCTGCCGATAGACCGGCACCGGGCCGTCTGGATCGATCATGCGTTGGACGTTAGTTGATCACGAATGACGACAGTCTTTCAAGTACGTCTCTAGACGTACATGCTCGTACACACGTAACCTCCGATGAGTGCTCGTGGCCGATCGGCAACGGACGCGATCACGACGGGAAGGCGCCCCGGCTACGCGACTGGTCTCCGTGGCCGGGGCCTGCCACTTCGGGAGGAACCCATGGCGATGGACGACGGACCGCCCACCCCCGCGGTCGTACTCTGGGCGTCGAAACGGGTGATCACCCAGCATTCGTCGGTCAACGGACCGGACCGGACGCCCCGCACCTGCAAGCAGTGCCGCGATGACGGCTGCGACCTGCTGGCGTGGGCGATCGGCAACGTGAAGGCGAACCGTCAGGCCGGCAACCGGCCCGACCACTACACGAGACCGCGATGAGCCTGCCCGTCGCAAGTCCCCCACCCACCCACCTCAAGCCTTCGATCACGAAGTTGTCGCAGTCCCCGGTGCCGAACGGGTGCGATAACCTCATGATCAACGGGGCAGGGGGGACGGGCAGGGGTGACGGGGCAGGGTTCGGGCGGGCAACGGGGCGTACGAGCGGTCGGGCCCGACCTCCGTCAGCGGAGGTCGGGCCCGACCGTGTGGAGCGGTTACCCGGAGTGGGCGCTGGTCACCAGGACCAGTACTCCGGCTGGGTCTGCGGGTTGAACTCCTTGTAGGTGTTCAGCTTCGCGGTCCAGGTGCGCCAGTCGTTCAGGTCCAGCACATCCAGGCCCTTCTGGATGTCGTTCGAGTAGATGTAGCCGTTGTAGTAGTACGTCGACCACGGTCCACCCGTGACGAGGCGGGTGTCCGACAGCGGACCCCGCTCCCAGTAGGCGATCTCCTTCGGGTTGGCCGAGTCGGTGAAGTCGAACACCGAGACGCCGCCCTGGTACCACGCCTGCACCATGATGTCGCGGCCGAGGACCGGGATCAGCGAGCCGTTGTGGGCCACGCAGTTCTCGAAGTCCGTGTTGGTCCGCGGAATCTTGTAGTAGCTACGGAACACCAGGGTGCGGGCGTCGCCGCGACCACGGATGTCGTAGATACCGTCGGCACCACGGGTGGCGCCGATCGTCGGGTTGCAGGTCGGCGCGCCGCCGCCACCGAGCTCGTCGGTGAAGACGATCTTGGTGCCCTCGTTGTTGAAGGTGGCGGAGTGCCAGAACGAGAAGTTGGTGGTGTCCCGCACCGAGCTGATGACGCGGGGCGCTTCCCGGTTCTTGATGTCGAACAGCACACCGTCGCCCATGCAGGCACCCGCGGCGAGGTCCTTGTCCGCGAAGACGGTGATGTCGTGGCAGCCGGTGGTGCTGGAGCTGCCGTTGCCACCCGGGTTACCGCCCTCCGGGAAGAGCACCGGCGCGGCCACCACGGCGGCCTGGGTCGGCTTCTTCACCGGGACCTTGATGATGGAGATCAGGTCGTGCGGCGGCTGGCAGTCCGGGAAGGTGGCGTTCGGGCTGTACGAGGAGACGTACAGGTAGACCGACTTCTTGTCCTTGCTCGGCACCAGGGTGTGGGTGTGCGACCCGCACTTGGTCTCGACGGACTTGACGTACCGGGGGTTCTTCTTGTCCTTGATGTCGAAGATCTTGATGCCCTCCCAGGAGGCGGGGTTGGCCGCCGTCTGGGACGTGCTCGCGCACGAGTCGTCGCTGCGGGACGAGTCGGTCGACAGGAACAACAGGTCACCGTAGACGGTGATGTCGTTCTGCGAACCGGTGCAGAGCACCTGGGAGACGACCTTCGGCGACCGCGGGTTCTTGATGTCGAAGATGACGAACCCGTCGTAGTTGCCCGAGAAGGCGTAGTTGCCCGAGAAGGCGAGGTCGCTGTTGAGAGCGGCCTCGGTGTTGAACGGGCCCACCTTCGGTACATTGGCGATCTGTCGCAGGTTCGGGCTGCTCGAGATCTCGTCGACGCCGGGTACGGCGTCCACTGTGGCCGGCGTGTTGGCCGGCTCGGCCGCGCTGCTGGGCGGAGCGGTGGCAACGCCGAGCACGAGCAGGGCGCTCGCGGCGATCCCGACGATCCGGATTCGCCGGGTCCCTGGTGGAGAGAGGTTGAACATCTGGCGGCACCCTTCGAAAGGGGTTATCGATCTCTCAGACCTTACCTAACCCATCAATTCATCGATGTGATAGATATCACATCGAGGAACTTGTACGCCACCTGGCTATGATCCAGCACGATCTTGATTGAGGAGGCCAGATGACCGGAGCGACCCGACGACGGTACGTGCTCGTCGCCCTTGTGGCACTGGTGCTCGTGGCCGGCGTGGCAGCTATCCGCCTGACATCCGGTCACGATACGTCCAGAGCGGACAGTGCGTCGACCGGTGCGAGCGCCACCCCCGTTCCGTCGGCCCCCGGCGACGGTGGCGGCGAGCAGGCGCCGGTCATCAGACCCGGCCGCCCCGGCGAGTCCGCCTCGATGGCGGCGCCCGGTGAGCAGGTCGCACCGAACCCGCCCCGCCACAACGCGCTGGACGCGGAGTACATCCGGATGATGATCCCGCACCACTCCCAGGCGTTGCTGATGACCGAACTCGTACCCGACCGGGCCAGCGACCCACGGATCAAGGTGCTGGCCGGACGGATCAAGGACACCCAGGGCCCGGAGATCCTGCGGATGCGCGGCTGGCTCGAATCGCGCGGCCTGGACCCGGACGAGGACAAGCGGCGCGGTCACGACCACGGCACGATGGCCGGCATGCAGAGCCCGGAGGCGATCGCCCGGCTCACCGCCGCCCGGGGGGTCGAGTTCGACCGACTCTTCATCGAGATGATGACCAACCACCACCAGGGCGCGATCGACATGTCCGTGGCGCTGCTCAAGGTCGGTGTCGACCTCATCGTCGAGGAGATCGCCACCGCCGTCGCCTCCGAGCAGGGCATCGAGATCAGCCGGATGCGCGACCTGCTGCCGAAGTAACCCCAACGGGTACGCGGTTGACGTTTCGACGTGCGCAGGACGGGTAGCCCGCCGGCCATGACGACGCCGCAGACGCCAGACGCCGTGCTGGTCGGTGGGCCCCGGGACGGCACGCTCTTCACCGCCGACGACGCCTCCAGCGTCGAGCTGGAAATCGACGGGCTGGTCCAGCGCTACCTGCGCACCGATCGGGAGCAGGAGCACCAGGGCAGCCGGCTGGTGGTGTTCGCGTACGACGGTGTCACCGACGCGGCCGGCACCCAGGCCGAGGTCGAGGCGAGCGACCAGGTATACAGGGCGGGTGGATGACCCCGTACGCGCGCGAATGCGGACCGCCGCGACGAACCTGATCGGTGCGCTGCCCACTCCGGTGCGGGACCTCGCCGTCCGGCCCTTCGAGGCCGAGGCGGACCGGCGCTGGATCGAGTACCGTCCCCGACCCCGACCCGGCGTCTGCCTCGCCGACCTCGACCGGACCGCGCGGAAAGCCGCCCACCGGCTGCTGGCGACCGCGCTGAGCCCGCACGCGTACGCCCAGGCGATGACCGTCGTGGCACTGGAGGAGGTGCTCGACCGGCAGGAGGGGTGGCGTCGGGGTCGCGACAGTGCCGACTACTGGGTGACCGTCTTCGGCGATCCGGAACGGGACGACCGCTGGTCCTGGCGGTTCGAGGGGCACCACCTGTCGGTGAGCATGACCATCCGGGACGGAGAGGTCTTCCCGACCCCGCTCTTCCTCGGCGCGAACCCGGCCCGGGTCGACTACGCCGGCCGAGCGGTCAGCCGCCCGCTGGCACCCGAGGAGGACCTGGGCCGGGCGCTGCTGGACGCGATCGGTCCCGCCGGTCGGGCCGCCGCGATCGTCTCCGACGAGGCACCCGACGACATCCGCAGCGGCACCTCTCCCCTGGCCGAGGCCCGGATCGAACCGCTCGGGCTGGACGCGACCACGCTCGGGCCCTCCGCGCGGGCGGCGTTGGACCACCTGGTCGCCCTCTACCTGGACCGGTTGCCGGCCGAGTTGGCCGCGCGCGAGGCGTCCCGGGTGCACGGCGGTGACCTGCACTTCGCCTGGCAGGGGCCGACCGGGCCGGGGCAGCGGCACTACTACCGGATCCAGGGCGACGACCTGCTGATCGAGTACGACAACACCAGCGACGACGGGAACCACGCGCACACCGTGCTCCGCCGCCCGCACAGCGACTTCGGCGACGACGTACTGGCCGCCCACCGGGCCGCTGTCCGACACTGACCCGACCGCCGGCCGCTCTGGCCGAGCGGGGCTACGGTGCCGGTTCGAAGCCGGGACGGAGCGCGTCCAGGGTGCCCGGCTCGCCCTGCGGCCGGTCGAAGCGCCGGACCAGCCAACTGCCCAGCCAGACGCCGACCGCCCCGACGACCAGCGCCAACAGCTCCACGGCGACCAGGACCCCGGTGACGCCCCGGTCAGGCGTACCGGAACGGACCAGGCAGACGAAGACGAACAGCACGGCCATCGCGGTGTTCACCAGGTGGAAGGTGACCGCCGTGCGGCGGGTGCCGCCGTCCGGTACGTCCCACAGGTCGATCATCCCGGCCCCGCCGGTGAGCGCGGCGGCCACCAGACCGGCCACCACCGTCCAGTAGCCGACCTCGCCGAGGAACTCCGGTCCGCCCGCAAGATCGGTCAGGTCGAAGACCACGACGCTGACGAACAATCCGAACGGGAACGTGACCAGCATCGGCTGGATCGGGTGCCCGTGCACCCGCAGACGGCTCTCCATGGCGGCGACCTCCCCGGCCGGCTGTTCATCGACTACCGTCAGGCCCTATCCGAACCGTAGCCTGTCGAACCACCATTCCGACACGGCGCGTATCCCGATCCGGCGCGATCAGCGAGATTCCCGGCGTGCCGGCCGGGGCGCGCCGTCCGGCTGACGGGAGCGCGCCCGGCCGAGGGGTCACGCCGTACGGGTCCGGGCCACCGAGCGGACGAGCCGGTCGGCCACCTCCCGCAGCGGAATGGACAGTGCCGTCGCGGTCCGGCGGAGCACCTGCAACGCCTCCGGCGCCGAGCAGCCGCGCTCGGTCATGATCACCGCGATCGCCTGGCCGACCAGCTCGCCGTCGGCCAGGGTCCGGTCCAACTCGCCGACCAGCGCGTGCTGCCGGACCCGGTCCCGGACCGAGGCGAGCAGCAGTCCGGCGTGCTCGGCCAGCAGCATGGCGGTGACCTGCCGGTGCTCGGTGAGCGCCTGCGGCTCCCGGGCGTAGAGGTTGATCGCGCCGAGCACGTGGTCGTCGACGTCCACCGGTGCGGAGATCACCGCCCGTACGCCGAGCGCCCGCGCCCGCCGGGTCCACGCCGGCCATCGCGACTCGGTCCGCAGGTCGGAGACGTGCACCAGGTCCCGGCTGCGGATCGCGGTCATCGCCGGGCCGTCCGGGCCGTACTGGATGTCGTCCAGGGCTCGGGCACCCGGGTCGGAGGCGACCACCGCGGCCGGGGCACCGGCCCGCAGTACGGTCACCGCGCACCAGGTCACCCCGGGGATGGCCCGTTGGCTGGTTCGGACCAGCCGGTCCAGGGCGTCGTCGAAGTCGTTGCTCGCGATCAGCCCGGCGGTCAGTTCGCGCAACAGGGCGGCGGTCTCCAGTACGCCCAGGCTCTCGGTGGGGTGCGCCGCCCGGATCTCGAGGCTCACCGGGCCGGTGCCCAGGCCACCACCGCGTGCCGTGCGGCACGCCCAGCTCGTACGCTCGCCTCGGTCATGTCTCGCCCTTCCCCAGCCTGATCGGACCCGCCCTACTACCCGGGTGGGCTGGCGGTCAAACCGGGAAACGCACAGGCCACGGGGGTCGGTATCCGACCCGCCGAAACGGTTTGGCGCCGGTCCGGCGGGTCGTCGAGACGCTCCGCCGAACCGGCGCCAAGGGTCAGCGGGAGGCGGCCGTGAGGCGGCGGCCGACCGCCGCGATCAGCCGGTCCAGCTCCGAACCGAACGGGTTGTCGTGGACGAGGTAGGTCCAGGTAGCGCTCGGGCGGACCAGCTCCGCCTCGTCCGGCTGCCAGTCGTCGCCGATCTCGGCCTCCTCGAACGTCGCCACGGTCCGCGTCTCGACCTCCGGCACCAGGGCGGTGAAGGCCGGCACCGCCGCCCGGTGGAACTCGTCCAACGGGTCGAGCCGGCCGAGGGCGCGCAGGTGCACACCCTCCCGGACCTCGGAGAGCTCGGCCAGGTGCTCGGCCCAGAGCCGGTCGAGATGGTAGAGCGCGATCGACCGGGCGGCCCGGGACAGCACCTCCGGGTCGACCTCCTCGGTCTTCTCCGGGAACCGCTTCTTCAGCATCTCGGCGGCGACATCGCTGGTCAGCAGGCGTTCCCGGCGCTCGGCGAGGGCCTTGCGCTGCTGCTCGATCACCACGCTGTAGCGCCAGGTGTTGCGGTGGATCTCGTGGTTGACGCCCTCCGCGACCCGCTGGGCGTGCTCGACCGCGAAATCGACCTGTTCGTCCTTGACCACGCCGTCGAGGTTCATCTTCGGCGACGGCGGGATCGCGTCCGAGGCGTGCCGCAGCACCAGCTCGTCCTCCAGGCTGACGAAGAAGGCCGAGCGACCAGGGTCGCCCTGCCGGCCGGCCCGGCCACGCAACTGGTCGTCGACCCGCCGGCTGTCGTGCCGGCCGCTGCCGATCACGTACAGGCCGCCGAGTTCGGCGACCCGGTCCCGGTCGGACTGGTCGCTGCCACCGAGTCGGATGTCGACGCCACGACCGGCCATCTGGGTCGAGACGGTCACCGCCCCGTACGCGCCGGCCTCGGCGATGATCGCCGCCTCTTCGGCGTCGTTCTTCGCGTTCAGCACCAGACAGGGCACGTCGGCGGCGAGCAGGGCCTTGGCCAGCCCCTCGGACTCCTTCACGTCCAGGGTGCCGACCAGCACCGGGCGGCCCGACTCGTGGCTGGACTTGATCTCCGCGACCAGGGCCTCCTCCTTCTCGGCCCGGGTCGCGTAGATGCGGTCCGGCTCGTCCACCCGGACGCAGGGGGTGTTCGGCGGGATCACCGCGACCTCGAGCGAGAAGAACTCCCGCAACTGGTCCCCGACCAGCACCGCCGTGGCGGTCATGCCGCAGACCGTCGGGTAGAGGGCGACGTACGCCTGGACGGTGATGGTGCCGAGCACCTCGCCCTCGGCGGTGGCGGTCAGCCCCTCCTTCGCCTCGACCGCGGCCTGGAGGCCGTCGGGCCAGCGGCGGCGCTGGGCGACCCGGCCGCGCATCTCGTCGATCAGCTCCACCGCCCCGTCGCGGACGATGTAGTCGACGTCGCGGTGCAGCAGGGCGTGCGCGTGCAGGGCCACGTTGACGGCGGAGAGCTGTTCCATGTTCTCGTCGGCGTAGAGGTTGACCCCCTCCAGCTTCGACTCGATCACGGCCAGGCCGGTGTTGGTGAAGGCCACGCTGCGGCCGTCGTCGGCCACCTCGTAGTCCTCCCCGGCCCGCAGCCCCCGGACCAGCGAGGCGGCGGTGGTGACCGGGTCCTGCTCGCTGGCGACGGCGCCGGCCAGCACCATCGGCACCCGGGCCTCGTCGATCAGGATCGAGTCGGCCTCGTCGACGATCGCGGTGGTGAGGGTCGGCTGCACCCGGTCGGCCACGTCGGTGACGAGCTGGTCACGCAGGTAGTCGAAGCCGGCCTCGCTGACCGAGACGTAGGTGACGTCGCAGGCGTACGCCGCCCGGCGCTCCTCCGGGGTGGACGCCTCGGTCACCCAGCCGACGGTCAGGCCGAGCAGCTTGTAGATCGGCTCCATCCACTCGGCGTCCCGGCGGGCCAGGTAGTCGTTGACGGTCAGCACGTGCACCGGGCCGTTACCGCGCCGGACGTGCCCGTACGCGGCGATCGTGGCGGTCAGGGTCTTGCCCTCACCGGTGGCCATTTCCGCGACCTTGCCGGCGAGCAGCGACATCGCGCCGAGGAGCTGGACATCGTACGGCCGTTGGTCGATCCCGCGTCGGGACGCCTCGCGGCCGACCGCGCAGATCTCGGTGAAGTCCTCGGCCTTGCCGGCCGCCTCGGTCAGCGCGGCGTCGTCGAGGGCGGCCAGATCCTCCTCGCGGGCCTCGATCGCGGGCAACAGCTTCTCCAGCGGCGCCAGATCCACCGTGCTGCCCGGCCGCTGCAAGAAACGCCGGAACCTGCTCTTCAACCGTTGCGACACACCCATGAGCGGCAACGGTAGCCGACCGGGGCGCGATTGTGCGGCCCGGCAGGCCGCGCTGCGGTGGCCGGCTGGAAAGGCCCTGGTAAACGACGCGACCGGCGGGCGACCATCCCCGGCCCGCAGGGATGCCGGCCCGGCCGACGAGGACGACGGCTCAGCCGACGAGGAGTTGGTGCGCGGCGAGTTCCCGGTAGAGCGGGCTGGTCCGGGTCAGTTCCACGTGCGGACCGACCGCCACCACCCGACCGGAGTCGAGCACCACGATCTGGTCCGCGTCGACCACCGTCGCCAGCCGGTGCGCGACGATCAGCAGCGTCCGGTCGGCGGCGACCGTGTCGATCGCCCGGCGCAGCGCCGCCTCGCTGCGCGCGTCAAGATTGCTGGTCGGCTCGTCGAGCAGCAGGATCGGCGGGTTGGCCAGCAGCGTACGGGCGATCGCCAGGCGCTGGCGCTCGCCGCCGGAGAGCAGCACCCCGCCCTCGCCCACCTGGGCGTCCAGCCCGAGCGGGGTCCGCTCGACCAGCCGGGTCAGGTTGACCTCGTCGAGTACGGCGAGCAGCCGCCCCTCGGTCGCGCCGGGCGCGGCCAGCAGCAGGTTCTCGCGCAGCGTGCCGGCCAGCACCGGCGCCTCCTGCTCGACGTAGCCGAGTTGGGCCCGCAGCACCTGCCGGGGCAGGTCCCGGATCTCGACACCGCCGACCCGCAGGCTGCCGCCGGTCGGCTCGTAGAAGCGCTCGACCAGGGCCAGCAGGGTCGACTTGCCGGCCCCGCTCGGGCCGACCAGCGCGGTCCGGGCGCCGTACGGGACGGCGAAACTCACCTCGTGCAGCACCGGTCCGGTATCGGCGTAACCGAAGTCGACCCGGTCGAACTCGACCGCCGCCGCACCCGGCCGCCAGCCGATCGGCGTATCGGGCCGGGTCGGCGAGCGCGGCGGCTCGGGCGGCGACCGGTCGTGCGCGCCCTCGACCGGCAGGTCGAGCATCTCCTCGATCCGCTGGAGCGCACCGAGCCCGGTCTGCAACTGGGTGTAGGCGTTCAACGCCTGCCCGAGGGGGATCACCAGGAAGAACAGGAACATGATGAAGGCAACCAGGTCGCCGACCGTGATCGCGCCGGTCGCCACCCGGGCCCCGCCCACCCCGAGCACCACCAGGAACGCACCCTGGACGGCGGTGGTGCTGACCGGTCCGATCAGCGCCTGCAACCGGGCCACCCGCAGTCCGGCGTCGTACGCCTGGCGGGCCGCCGTACCGACCCCGGTGGTCTCGCGCTCCTCGGCCCGACTGGCCCGGATGGTCCGGGCGGCGGAGATCGCCCGTTCCACCGCCGAGGTCATCTCACCGACCCGTGCCTGCGCCTGTTCGGAGAGGCCGCGTACCCGGCGGGCGAAGACCACCGCCACGCCCAGGCCGGCCGCCACCCCGCCCAGGGTGACACCGAACAGGAGCGGGTCGAGCAGGACCATCGCGGTGCCGGCGCCGAGGACCATGGCGAAGCCGGTGACCGTCTCGAACAGCCCCGAGGTCACCACCGCCCGGAGCAGGGTGGTGTCGGCGCCGACCCGGGAGAGCAGGTCGCCGGTGCGACGCTGGTCGTACTCGACGATCGGCAGCCGGAGCAGGTGGCCGGCGAGCCGGCGACGGGTGCCCAGCACCACCCCCTCGGCGGTGCGCTGGAGCAGGTAGTCGCGTACGCCGTCGAGGGCCGCGCCGACCACGAGCAGGCCGACCAGCAGACCGACCAGCCCGGTCACCGGCTGGGACGCGCCGATCGCGTCCAGCACCTCCCGGGTGAGCAGCGGCTGGACCAGGGCGGCACCGGCACCGGCCAGCGAGAGCACGGCGACGACGAGCAGCGTGCCACGGTGCGCCCGGAGGTACGGCAGCAGCGCCGGCAGGCCGACCCGCCGGGTGGTGGGGGGTGCGGTCATGTCCTCACCGTAACCGGGCCACCACGGGCCGCCGCCCGTGCCACGCGCGGCGTCGCCGAGCCCGGCGCCGACAGCCGGCCGCAGCGCGTCGTCGGCCGGGCCCGGTCGCCGGGACCGAGCCCGGTCGCCGGGGCCGGGGCCGGGGCCGGTTCAGCAGGCGAGCACCACCTGGGTCTCCTGCCGGCGCCGGGCGGCCAGGTCGGCGAGCAGGGCGGGGCCCTCGTCGAACGGCACGACCGCCGAGACCAGGTGCCGGGCCACGAGGTCGCCGTACGCCCGGAGCAGTGCCAGCGTCTCGCCGGAGAGCCGCTCGCGGTCCCAGGCCGGGGCCAGGCCGCGCGGCACCCGGCCGATCTGCGCGCACCGCAGCCCGAGCCCGTTGTGGTGGAACTCCTCGCCGAGCCGTACCTCCTCGGCGCCGGACTGGTAGAAGGCCAGGTCGATGACGGTTGCCTGGGGGCGGAGCAGGCGCAGGGCGAGGCGCAGCGCGCTCGCCTGCCCCCGGCACTGGAACACCACGTCCGCCCCGCGATCTCCCGGCGCGTGCGCCCACCGGGTCTTGAGCAGCACCGCCGGGTCACCGTCGCCGGGGTCGAGCGGTTCCAGGCCGAGCGCGGCGGCGACCGCCCGCCGACCCGGGGTCGGGTCGACGACAACCACCGACGCGGCGCCGTGGTGACGGGCGAGCAGCCCGGTCAGCAGGCCGACCACGCCCGCTCCGGTGACCGCGACCCGGCGGCCGCGTACCCCGTCGCCGACCGAGCGGACGGCCGGGCCGTACAGGTCGGCGGCGGCGTGCAGCAGGCCGTTCACGCAGATCGGGCCCATGTGCGCGACGAAGACGCCGAGCATCGGGTCGAGTTCGGGTGGCATCGGTACGAACCGGTCGACCAGCGGGTCGGCCAGGTAACCGGTGCGGTGGCCGTACGCCATCGCACCGATCGTGCCCTCGGCGACCGCCGGGGTCCGGCTCCGGGTCACCTGGCCGACCTCCATGTAACCGAGCCGGGTCACCGGGTACGGCGCCACCGGTTCGCCGGGTTCGAAGAGGGCGAGGTCGGCGTCCCAGCCCGTGTTCAGGTAGGGGTTGCTGCCCTTGACGTAGCTCAGTTCGGTGCCGGTGGAGATGCCGGAGTAGAGGGTCCGGACCCGGAAGGTGCCGGGTCGCAGGGGCTCGGCCGGTTCCTCGCGTACGGTCACCTCGCCCGGTCCGGTGACCGTCAGCACCCGCTCGGGCGGCGCGCCCGGGTCGGCGTCGCGGGTGGCGACCGTCGTGGTCGCCCCGAGCCGGCGCTCAGGCATCGAGTCCGAACCCGGTACGGGTGCTGCGGGTCGCGGTGGCGAGCGCCTCCACCGCCGGGGCGAGCCGTACGGTCCGGCCGGTGGCGGCGGAGCGGGCCACCGCCAGGGCCAGCCGGTGGGTACGCAACGCCTCCGGGTACGGCACCCGGATGTCGTCGCCGAGGCCGCGCACCGCGTCGACAAAGGCCCGGTCCACCGCGATCCGGGCCGCCTCCGGGTCGGCCGGCGTCAGCCCTCCCCCGTTCGCGTCCCGCCAGGTCAGACCCTGTTCGTCCAGGGTCAGCACCAGCCCGTCGGCGACCACCTCGACGCCGGCCCGGTGCTTCCAGTCCAGGGTGCTGGAGCAGGCCAGGGTGCCGACCGCGCCGCTGGCGAACCGCATGCCGGCCGTGGTGACCGAGTCGATGTCGGCGCCGTCGACCGGCGGTGGAGCGCCGTCGCCGTACGCGCTGACCTCGATCACCTCTCCGGCCAGCACCCGGATCAGGTCGAGCACGTGGACCGCCTGCTCGACCACCGGGCCGCCGGAGAGTTCGCGTCGCGCCCACCAGGACACCGGCGGTACCCGGTCCAGCCAGGCGCCGCCGATCATCCGTACCGGCCGGTCGGCGAGCAGTTCGCGCGCCCGGTCGAGGACGGGCAGATACCGCCAGTGGTGGCCGACCGCGGTCGGTACCCCCCGTCCGGCCACGAGGGCGGCGATCCGCTCGGCGGTGGCCAGGTCGGCCGCCACCGGCTTCTCCACGAACATCGGCAGTCCGGCGGCGATCACGGACTCCTCGGCCGGGCCGTGCGCGAACGGCGGGACGCAGACGTACACGGCGTCCAGGCCCGCGTCGAGCAGGGTGGCGACATCCGGGTACGCGGGGGCCTCGTGCTGGTCGGCGAGGCGTCGACAGGCGTCGGGCAGCACGTCGGTCACCCCGACCAGCCGTACGTCGGAGAAGCCCGCCAGGACCCGCGCGTGTCGGGCCGCGACGCCTCCCGCCCCGATCAGCCCGATCCGGCAAGCGCCCATCAGCGGACCTCCGCTCACGCCTCAGTGACATCATCGGACACCGGCTGCCACGGCGGCTGCGACATCAAACGTTCATCGGGACGAGACAGGAAATAACAGAACTACGTGATCAATATGTTAGGACGGCGTCGGTTAGTCGGGTCCCGGTACGGGAAATCCACCGGCGCTTCCGCTTCAACCGACGCTTCCGCTTCAACCGACCGCGACCTGGGGGTGGGCCTGTGCGGCACTCGCAAACGACCGTCTCACCCGTAGTGGAGGCATGGTCCACGTACCGCACCGGCTCGGCCAGACAGTGGCCGGCGCAGGTGCTGGTGCGCGCCAAGGGCGACACCACGGTGAGCGTGGTGATCCCGGCCTTCGACGAGGAGGCGACCGTGGGCGCGATCGTCGCGACCATCCGCGAGTACCTGGTCGACCGGATCGCGCTGGTCGACGAGGTGATCGTGGTCGACTCCCGGTCCAGCGACCGGACCGCCGCCGTGGCCTCGGCCGCCGGTGCGCGGGTGGTGAGCCAGGACGAGGTCACCCGGGGCCTGCCCCGGTTGGAGGGCAAGGGTGACGCGCTCTGGGCCGGGCTCGCCGCGGCGACCGGTGACGTCGTCGCCTTCGTCGACGCCGACCTGCGCGAGTTCCGGCCGCACTTCGTCACCGGACTGCTCGGACCGCTGCTCAGCGATCCGTCGGTCGCCTTCGTCAAGGGGTTCTACCACCGCCCGCTGGTCGAGGCGGGCTCGGTGGAACCCGACGGCGGTGGGCGGGTCACCGAGCTGATGGCCCGGCCGCTGTTCAACCTCTTCTGGCCGGAACTGGCCGGCTTCGTACAGCCACTCGCCGGTGAGTACGCCGGTCGTCGTACGGTGCTGGAGCGGGTGCCGTTTGTCTCCGGGTACGGGGTGGAGACGGCGCTGCTGATCGACCTGCTGGACCTGGTCGGGCTGGACGCGTTGGCCCAGGTGGACCTGGGCGAACGGCTGCACCGGCACCAGGACACCGCCGCGCTGGGCCGGATGTCGGCGCAGATCATGCTGACCGCCTGGTCACGGCTGTACCGGCAGGGTCTGGTGGTGTCGAAGACGCCACCGGCGACACTGCTCACCCAGTTCCGCCGGGGCGGTGCCGGTGCCCTGCCGAACCTGGAACGGGAGATCGTGGTCACCGACGTCTCGGTGCAGGAACGGCCACCGCTGGTGCAGCTCCGCGAGGTGACCCGGCGGTGGCGCAGCGAGGCGGTCTCGCCTTGACCGGCGCGGCCCGGTTGACCGTGCTGATGAACGCCGGGCCGTGGCTGTCGGTGCCGCCACCCGGCTACGGCGGCATCGAGAACGTGGTCGCCACGCTCGTACCCGAGTTGCGCCGGCTCGGCGTCCGGGTGGTGCTGGCCTCGGTCGCCGCCAGCACCCTCGAGGTGGACGAGCGGATGTCGGTCTTCGACGACGGGCAGTTCCACGCGTTGCAGCGGCCGTACAACCAGGTCTGCGGGATAGCCCAGGCGCACCTGGGCGGGGTGGTCCGGGCGCTGCGGGCCCGCGAGGACATCGACCTGGTGCACGACCACGTCGAGGCGGTCGGGCTGGCGACCCTGGCCGCGATGGGTCCGGACGGTCCGCCGGTGCTGCACACCCTGCACTGGGACCTGGGCAAGCACCCGGACCTCTACGGGCACCTCGACGGGGGCGACCGGGTCCGGGTGAACGGCGTCTCGGTGGCGCAGTTGGCCCGTGCGCCCGAGGCGCTGCGGGCACACTCGGTAGGTCACGTGCACCTGGCGACCCCGCTGGCGGTCGACGCGCACCGGCGAGCGCCGGTGGAACGGGGCGACCACGTGGTGATCCTCGGCCGGATCAACCCGGGCAAGGGGCAGGACGTCGGCGCGCGACTGGCCCAGCGGGCCGGGTTCCGGCTGGTGCTGGCCGGGCCGGTCGGGCCGTACCACCGGCCGGAGGACCTGGCCGCCGCCGGTGACCAGGCACGACAGAACCCGGACGTACGGTTCTGGTACGAACGCGTGGCGCCGCACGTCGACGGTGACCGGGTGCGCTGGGTCGGTACGGTCGCCGGCCGGGACCGCGACGACCTGGTGGCCGGTGCCCGCGCGACGCTCTTCCCGTTGCGGTGGGAGGAACCGGGCGGCACGGCGGTGGTGGAGTCGCTGGCCCTCGGCACGCCGGTGGTGGCGACCGCGCGCGGGTGCCTGCCCGAGCTGATCTCGCACGGGCGTACCGGCCTGCTCGCCGGGGACGAGGAGGAGTTGGCCGACCTGCTGGTGGCGGCCAGCCTGATCGAGCCCGACGAGTGTCGGCGGGAGGCGGCCAGCCGGTTCACCCCGGAGGTGATGGCGCGGCGCTACGTCGAGCTGTACGACCAGGTCCGCCAGCTCTCCGCGCCGGTGCTCAAGCTGGCCTGACCGGTTGCCGACTCCCCCGCCCCCGGCGGGCCGCGCCGCCCGGTGACGCCCCGGCGGGTTACCCCGGGAGGTTTGTCCGCTGCCGGACCGGGCATCCGGCCGACCGGCGGAGGAGGTACGGCATGACCGGAATGTCCCGTACCGGGGGCGGTGGCGGAACCGGACCGGGTCCGAGATCCCCCCGACCGGCCCTGGTCCGGGTCGCGGCGGCCACGGTCGGGGCGGTGTTCCTGCTGATCGGCATCCTGGGCTTCATCCCCGGCGTGACCACCGGGTACGACCGCCTCGGTTTCGCCGGACACGCCTCCGGCGCCCAGTTGTTCGGGGTCTTCCAGGTGTCGGTGCTGCACAACCTCGTACACCTGGGGTTCGGCCTGGCCGGGCTGGCGCTGGCCCGGACCATCGCGGGCGCCCGGCTGTTCCTGGTCGGCGGCGGCACCGTCTACCTGCTGCTCGCGCTGTACGGCCTGGTGATCGTGCACGAGAGCGCGGCGAACTTCCTGCCGCTGGACCAGGCCGACGACTGGCTGCACCTCGGCCTCGGGCTCGGCATGATCGGGCTGGGACTGCTCACCACCCGCGCCCCGGTCGAACCCTGACCTCGTCCCGAACGCCGCCTCGACCCGAACCCTGACCTCGTCCCGAACGCTGACCTCGTCCCGGTCCCCGGCCTCGGTGTGGCCTGGATGGCGGCAACCGCCGGATCGCGCCCCGAAGGCGGCATCGCGTGCCGAGGGTCCGAACCGGCCCACCCGGTGGGTCCCGCCCCAGTACGCCGAAATTTCCTGACCTGCCGGGTTTCGGCCTTCACAGACCGGGTAGCCACGCCCGTCCTTTCTGTGTCGTGACGGGGTGAGCGAGATGGCGGAACGGGTCACCACCGAGCCCGAGCGTGAACGAGGCCCGATCGTGCTGGCGCCGGCGCGCTTCGGCGGCTATCCGGGACCGATCCGGCAGTCGATCCGCGGCAGCCATGTGATCAAGCTGCTCGGCAGCACCGACGCGAAACAGATCGGGCTGCTCTACCTGGTCACCTCGTTCGGCTTCTTCATCGTCGGCGGCGTGATGGCGATGCTGATCCGGGCCGAACTCGGCCGGCCCGGGTTGCAGTTCCTCTCGAACGAGCAGTACAACCAGCTCTTCACCATGCACGGCACGATCATGCTGCTGCTCTTCGCGACGCCGCTGGTCTTCGCGTTCGGCAACTACATCGTGCCGTTGCAGATCGGCGCGCCGGACGTCTCCTTCCCCCGGCTCAACGCGTTCGCCTACTGGCTCTACCTGCTCGGCGGCTCGCTCGTGGTGGCCGGGTTCTTTGTCCCGGACGGGGCGGCCGACTTCGGCTGGACCGCGTACACCCCGCTGAGCCGGGCGCAGCACAGCCCGGGGATCGGGCCGGACATGTGGGTGATCGGCCTGGTGATCTCGGGCCTGGGCACGATCCTCGGCGCGGTCAACATGATCACCACGATCATCACCCTGCGCGCGCCGGGCATGACCATGTTCCGGATGCCGATCTTCACCTGGAACGTCCTGCTGACCGCCGTACTGGTGATCCTGGTCTTCCCGCTGCTGGCCGCCGCGCTGCTGGCGCTCTACGCCGACCGCCGGGTGGACGCCCACGTGTACGACTCGGCGACCGGCGGCCCACTGCTGTGGCAGCACCTGTTCTGGTTCTTCGGCCATCCCGAGGTCTACATCGTCGCGCTGCCGTTCTTCGGCATCATCACCGAGATCATCCCGGTCTTCGCCCGCAAGCCGATCTTCGGGTACAAGGGCATCGTCTTCGCCACGATCGCCATCACCGTGCTGTCGATGACCGTCTGGGCCCACCACATGTTCGGCACCGGGCAGGTGCTGCTGCCCTTCTTCAGCATCCTGAGTTATCTGATCGCGGTGCCGACCGGGGTGAAGTTCTTCAACTGGATCGGCACCATGTGGAAGGGCCAGATCACCTTCGAGACCCCGATGCTGTTCGCCATCGGCTTCCTGGTGACCTTCCTGTTCGGCGGCCTCACCGGGGTACTGCTGGCCAGCCCGCCGGTCGACTGGCACGTCACGGACACCTACTTCGTGGTGGCCCACTTCCACTACGTGCTGTTCGGCACCATCGTGTTCGCCGCGTTCGGCGGGGTCTACTTCTGGTTCCCCAAGATGACCGGGCGGATGCTCGACGAGCGGCTGGGCAAGCTGCACTTCTGGACCATGTTCACCGGCTTCCACGGCACCTTCCTGGTCCAGCACTGGCTGGGCAACGAGGGCTTCCCCCGGCGGTACGCCGACTACCTGCCCACCGACGGCTTCACCGTGCTGAACATGGTCTCCTCGATCAGCTCGTTCGTGCTCGGCTTCTCGACGCTGTTCATCATCTACAACCTCTGGAAGTCGTACCGGTTCGGCCGGTTGGTCACCGTCGACGACCCGTGGGGCTTCGGCAACTCGTTGGAGTGGGCGACCAGTTGTCCGCCGCCGCTGCGCAACTTCGACCGGATGCCCAGGATCCGCTCGGAGCGTCCCGCCTTCGACGCCAAGTACGGCCCGCTCGTCGCGGACCTCGGCCGGGACCTGCCGCAGCGCTCGACCAAGCCACCACAGGACATCGCCTCGGAGTTGCACGCCGAGGAGCACCACGAGTCGGAGCGGTCGAGCCCCGGTGGCGCGTACGGCCCCCGGGAGGCCACCCGCTGGCAGCCGGACCCGCGCTCCGGCGCCCGGCCGATCGAGGTGCCGGAGCCGGCCGAGGTACGCCGTCCGAGCTTCGAGCCGAGCGCGCCGGACGTGCACCTCGACGCCGACCGGGGCGGCCCGAGCAGCGAGCGCTGGCGTACCGGCCAGCGGCCCGAGGACGACGACGAGGCGGGGCATCGTGACCAGGAGGAATGAGCCGGCCGTGCGGCGGGGCCGGCAGCGGTACGGGCTACTCGTGCAGCGGGGCCAGTCCGGCGGTGGCGAGCGAGTGCCGTACGCCGGGCTGGGCCCGGGTGAGCTTCAGCGCGACCCCGCTGCGGGCGGCCGCGTCCCGTCCGGCGATCAACGCCGCTACGCCGCCGTGTTCCAACTGCCCGACGTCGGCCAGGTCGACCACCACCTCGACGGGTTGGCCGCTGCTCACCGCCTCGACCACGGCACGGCGCAACTGGTCGCTGGTGTCCCGGTCGAGCTCACCGCCGACCGCGATCACCGTACGGTCACCGGCCTGCCGTACGGAGAGCCGGCTCTCCGGTGCGTCCGGGTCGGTGCCGCCGGCCTGCCACGGTGCCGGCGCGTCGGCGAGCATGGCCTGACGCAGCCAGGTGAGCGCGCGGGAGAGGAGTCGGGAGACGTGCATCTGGGAGATGCCGAACCGGGCGGCGATCTCGGCCTGGGTCTGGTTGCCGTAGAAGCGCATGGCGAGGATCCGCCGCTCCCGCCAGGGCAGCCGGCCGAGCAGTCCGCTGACGGTCACCCGGTCGTCGACCGACTCCAGGTCGGCGTCGGACTCCCCGACCAGGTCACCGAACTCGGCCGAACTCTCCCCGCCGACCGGTGCGTTGAGCGAGGCCGGGCTGTAGCCGGCGGCCGACTCGAGCGCCGCGAGGATCTCGTCCTGCGGGGTGTCGAGGCGCTCGGCGAGTTCGGCCACCGTGGGGGCCCGGGACAGTTCGCTGGTCAGCGCGGCCGTCGCCTGACCCACTTCGAGGATCAGGTCGCGCAGCCGGCGCGGTACGTGTACGCCCCAGGTGCGGTCCCGGAAGTGCCGTTTGATCTCGCCGACGATGGTGATCGCGGCGTACGCGGTGAACGAGCCGCGTTCGGGGTCGTACCGGTCGACGGCGTTGACCAGACCGAGCCGGGCGACCTGTTCGAGGTCCTCCAGCGGTTCGCCCCGCCCCCGGTAGCGGCGGGCCAGCCGGCCGGCGAACGGCAGGGCGAACCGGACCAGGTCGTCCCTGGCCTCCTGCCGGCGCTCGTCCGGCAGGCCCTCGATCCGCGCCGCGTACGCCAGCGCCGCCGCGTCGAGGTCCTCCAGCCCCCGCTCGCTCGCCGGGGTCGTCGTGGTGCCCGTACCCGTGGTCGTGGTCGTGCCGATCTGTCCGAACATCCGCGCCTCCCTCAGGAAGGTCCCCCACCCGGATTTACGGAACCGGTCAGTGGCGACCTCGCCACGACGAACCGGACCGGAGCGTGACGACCCGACCGGAACAGCCCATGAGCGCACGCAAATTTTCGTAGCGCAGCGCAGTTAACCGGTTACGGTCAGCGACGTTCCCGCTCTGTAGGTACTCAATCACGGCACCGGACTTTCGCGGGATGTTTTGCCGGTGCACCCCCTCGACGGACCGGGCGGACGCTCAGCAGACGAGCAGACCGTGCGCGGTGCCACTGGCACGCAGCCCCGCCAGGGCGTCCAGCACGCCGAGCGGCGCGGGCGGCGGCAGGTCGTACGGCTGCCCGCGCAGCACCTCGGTGGCGTGCCGGGTCGGCACGGAGGTGACCGGGTAACCCCGGGCCGCGATTCGGTCCAGGGCCCGACGACGACGCCCGAACGAGGCCACCGCCAGCCACTGCGGCAAACCGGCCAGGGCCGGCGACCGCATTCCCGGCGGTTCGGGCAGTACGTCCACCGAGCTGAACGGGGCGCTGCCGGCCAGCCACCACTCGGCGCCCTCCACCCGGCGACTGGTGGCGTTCTCGCACCAGTAGGGCACCAGACCGGCCCGGACCACCTGCCACGGGTCGATCAGCCGCCCGCACTCCACCACACACCGGTCCCCGGTCTTGCCGGCGGCCCGCAGCCAGCCCCGGTA
Organism: Micromonospora sp. NPDC050397; assembly: GCF_044901685.1. NCBI lineage: Bacteria > Bacillati > Actinomycetota > Actinomycetes > Micromonosporales > Micromonosporaceae > Micromonospora > Micromonospora sp. NPDC050397. The sequence continues at coordinate 7,140 of NZ_JBJDPS010000020.1, read as the reverse complement.
CACGTCCGCGGTCGCCGCGCTCAGTGCCTCCGGCTCGGCGAACAGCACCCGGTGCACCGCACTGCCCGCGTCCCGGGCCCAGTCCAGCAGGCTCTGCTCCAGGCCGGGCTCGATGCCGTGCTCGGCGTACCCCTGCGGACCGGCCGGCGCGGGCGGGTCCCACCGCCGCGGATCGCCACCGGTGGCGCGCAGGACCTGGTCCAGCGGCTCGCCGGGGACCCGGAAATCGGCCGGGGTGAGCCCGCTGCCCGGACTGCCGAGCTGGAAGGCGTGGCCCTGGCCCTGGTCCGCCACCGGCCAGGTCCGCACGTCCCGGATCAACAGCACCGGCGCGCCCGGGGCCAGCCGCTCGTCCAGGAAGTGCCGGTACGCCTCCGGCAACCGCCGCCAGCGCAGCACCAGCGAGACGGTCGAACCGGCGAGCACCCCCCGCGCGGCCGGATCGTGGACCTGCCGGACCCGGATCGCCGGATTCGCCGCGAGCAACCGTTGCGCCACCTGCTCGCCGTACGCGAACGAGCCGGCCAGGTTGTCGACCGCGCCCTCGGGCCACTGCACCCCGACCTCGAACCCGGCCGGCAGCCACGGCATGCCCAGCGCGGTCGCCAGGTGCACCGCCGCGCCACTCGGCGAGCCGAGCACCAGCCCCGGATACTGTCCCGGCGGGTAGTGGTCCACCATCCAGCGGGCCACCCACTCGGCGTCGACCTGGCCCACCTGGCGCACCGGCAGGGCGGCCCGGCCTCCGGCCCGCGCCACCGCGGCCCGCCGTACCGACTCCGGGGTGCCCGGGAAGCGGGCCAGCATCGGCTGGTAACCGAGGTCGGCGCAGTCCTCGCCGCGCAGCGCGCGGGCGGCCGCGGCGAGCAGCACCCGGGCCGGGCTGTCCAGCGCGACGATCCGTCGCGGTCCGGGGACGTCGGGCCCGCTCGCGGTCACTGACTCCTGTATCTCCCGCACCGGACCCGCCCTTCTTCGTCCACTTGCCACACGCCGGGCTTCCCGTCCGGATCGGGTTCAAACGACCTTTCCGCGACGACCGGTCAGATCAGGTCGTCCTCGTCACCGCCGGCCCGTTCCCGGACCAGTTCGGACCGGGAGCGGCTGGCCACCTCGGCACCGTCGGCCCGGTCCTCGAAGAGCCCGCGCAGGTCGGCGAAGGGCCGGTCGGGTGGCGACAGCGGCACCGACGCGTCCACCACCGCCTCGATCAGGGTCGGGCGGTCGGCCGAGAGCGCCTCGTCCCAGGCGGCACCGACCATCTCCGGCCGGTCGACCCGGAGCCCGTGCATGCCGAGCAGCCGGGACCACCCCGCGTACGGGACGTCGGGCAGGCGCTGGGCCTCGGGGAGCGAGACCTGTCCCGACTCCCGCTGGCTGAGACTGAGCCCGGCCTGGTCCCGGTTGTTGAGCACCAGCAGGACAAACCGGGGATCCGGCCAGTCGTGCCAGCGGTTCGCCACCGTGACCAACTCGGAGAGGCCGTTCATCTGCATCGCGCCGTCCCCGGCGAGGGCGATCACCGGCTGGTCCGGCCTGGCCAGCTTCGCCGCGATGGCGTACGGCAGGGCGGTGCCCATGGCGCCGAACGTGCCGGAGAGGTGGGCCGGCACACCCGGCGGCAGTTGCACGTGGCGGGCGTACCAGTAGGTCACCGAACCGACGTCGACCGCGACCGCGCTGTTCCACGGCAACCGGGGCGACAGCTCGCGCAACACGTGCTGCGGGTTCATCGGCTCGGCCGGCGCGTCGGCCCGCTCCGTGGCATCGGTCCACCAGCGGTCGAACGACGTCTCCACCAGGCTGCGCCACTCCCGGTTCGCCCGCTGCGGCACCCGGGGCAGCAGCGCCCGCAGGGTCTCGACCGCGTCACCGATCAGCGGCACGTCCACCGGGTAGCGGGTGGCCATCCGCCGGCCGTCGATGTCGATCTGGATCGTGGCGGCCTGGCCGGGCATCGGGTAGTAGTCGGTCCACGGGCCGTTCGTGCCGACCATCAGCAGGGTGTCGCAACCGCCCAGGAGCTGGGCGCTGGCGGTGGTGCCGACGTGCCCCATCACGCCGGTGTGGAACGGCAGCCGCTCGTCGAGCACCGGCTTGCCGAGCAACGAGGTGGTGATGCCGGCCCCGATCCGGTCGGCCAGCGCGACGATCTCGTCGGCGGCGCCGTAGGCGCCCTGGCCGACCAGGATCGCGACCCGCCGCCCGGCGCCGAGCAGTTGCGCCGCCGCGTTGAGGTCCGACTCGTGCGGCGACACCCGCGCCGGGGGCAGTCCCGGCGCCATCGAGTACACCCCGTCCGACCGGGGTGATTCGGGTACGCCGGCCGCCTGCAACGCCTGCGGCACGACCACGCAGGTCGGGCTCCGGGTGGCGACCGCGGTCCGGAACGCCCGGTCGACCAGGGACGGCACCTCCTCGGCGGTGCCGGCGACCCGGACGAACTCACCGCAGACGTCGCTGAGCAGCCGGGTCAGTTCGATCTCCCGGTACGCGACGCCGAGCGGGGTGTCGAGTCGCTGGCCGACGATCGCGACCATCGGCCTGCCGTCGAGCCTCGCGTCGTAGAGCCCGGCCAGCAGGTGCACCACCCCCGGGCCCTGGGCGGCCAGGCAGACCCCCACCCCGCCGGTGTACTTGGCGTGGCCGGCGGCCATGAAGCCGGCGGTCTCCTCGTGCCGGGCCTGCACGAAGGTCGGCTCGCCGCCGGCCCGGCGCAGGGCCGCGACGATCGGCTCGACGCCGTCGGCGGAGGCGCCGAAGACCCGTGGCACGTGCCAGGCCCGTAGCCGTTCGACCAACAAATCGGCCACGAGCCGGGTGGACTCAGCCATGTTCGCGTCCCGGCGTGCTCGCGTCGGCGTAGCGCAGGATCGCGCCCACCCCGTCGGGCAGCTCCGGCGCCTCGTCCGGCCCGAGCACGGTCAGCCCCGCGTCGGTCCCGACCAGCGCCCGGACCAGGGCGGCGTCGGCCCGTACCTGGCGCGGTCGGGCCACCGACATCTCGGTGAGCTGCTCCGCCGTGGTGGCGATCTCGGTCGGCTGCTCGCCGATCCACAACTGTTCGGTGGAGGAGGCGTCGTCGACCAGCAACATGGTCTCGACCTGACCGCGCTGCAACGCGGTCACCACCGCGTCGAGCCCGTTGCCGATCTGCTCCTGCATGCCGAACTTGTCCAGGGTGGCGTCGGCGTGCGCGGTGGCGACCTCGGCGATGGCCTGCACGGTGACGTCGTCGAGGGCCGCGTTGTCGGTGCCGCCGGCCCGGAAGCCGGCGTCGGTCTGCACCACCCGGTCCTGCCAGCGGGCCGGCAGTTGGGCGGCGAGCATCTGGCGGGCCTGGGTGTCGCCGGCCACCACCACGACCTCGGCGCCGACCAGGTCGGCCAGTTCGGCGGTGGCGGAGGCGGCGTCGCCGGCGTTGCGCTTCCACGCCGTCATGGCCGCCCGTTGGAAGTTGCCCTGGGACCAGGCACCCGGCTTGACCCGGCGGACCGGGAAGCTGTTCCCGCCGCCGACCTCGGCCTTGCGGGCCACGCCACCGGCGCTCACCCCGTCCACGCTGGCACCGGTCCGGTCGGCCAGTACGCGCACCCAGGGAACCTGTTCGCCCCGCTGGGCCAGGAGCGGCATGGTGTGGGCGATCGGTCCGTTGGCCGCCAGGTCCTTCAACGGCGGGGCGGACAGGTACTCGGTGAGCACCACCTCGCCGTCGTTGGCGAAGACGGCGATCCCGTAGTCGCCGGCCATCGGGTCGTGTCCGCGTACGACGCTGTCGAGCGCGGCGACGGTCGCCGGATCGGCCTGCTGCTCGGCCAGCCGCTCGCGCAGCGCGCGCCAGCGCAGGTCGAGTGCGGGACGGGCGTCCTGGCTGTCGCGGGAGGCATCCAGGTAGACCGAGGCCCACGGTCCAGGTCGGGCGTAGATCGGGCGCAGGAAGGACAGCTCCATGATCGATCGACCCCTCTCCAACTCGCCCCCCGCATACCCGCGCGACCCGGCTTGTCACCTCGGCGGTCGCCGACGGGCGGCCGTGAGGGCGATTCACTCATTCCGCTCAGCCGTAGCCGTCGATACAATGCGTGAACCAAAGCGGACTCTCGGTGGTGAACATGGACAGCGAGCTCTATCCCGAGCGCGTGGCGTACCGACGTGGCCCGATCGTCACCGGTCGGGTCATTCGACTGCTGGACGGCTATTCACGCGAGATGCGGGTACAGCGCCCGATCGTCGTCGCGGTGCTCGCCACCGCCGGGGTCGCCCGGATGGTGCTGCTGGTGATCGCGTCGGTGTTCCGGACCGGCGCCGGCACCGGCGCGCGACGGCGTTGGAAGGACCTGCGCAAGGGGCCGGAATTCCTGGTCACACCGCTCCGGCTGCGCGACAGCGAGGGCGTGCTCTGCGAGATGGAGATCCACGGCCACCTCCCGCAGAGCGCGATCGAACCGGCGGACCACATCCAGGTCACCATCCGACCGCAGAAGGACCCCCAGTTGGCACCCCGGGTCGAGCGGATCGTGAACCTGACCACCGCCCAACTGCTCACCCCGCGCCCGCCGACGGTCTGGTCCCACCTGGGGCCGGCACTGCTGCTCCAGGCGATCCTGGGGCTGCTGGTGATCGGGGTCGTCGCCGCCTGCACCGTGGTCGGCGGCTGAGCGCCGCCGTCAGGCCACCGGCACCGGGTCGCGGGCCGGCTCGGTCTCGGCGAGCAGACCGCGACGGCGCGCCCACCGCTCGAAGAACAGGGTGGCCAGTGGCGGCACCGAGCAGGCCAGCGCGACCAGGGTCACCCCCCAGCTCCACCGACCCAGCCGGCTGAGCAGCAGGACCAGCCCGACGTACGCGACAAAGAGGCCGCCGTGGATCGGGCCGAAGATCTGTACGCCGATCTCGTTGCCGGTCGGCCCGTACTTGAAGATCATCCCGGTCAGCAACGCCAACCAGGAGATCGCCTCCGCGATCGCGGCCACCACGAACAGTTTCTGCGCCGTACGCCGCATCGGCCCTCCTTCGGCTCCGACCCGTGATCGTACGCGAACCGACCGTCGCGCCTGCCGGGATGCCCGGCGAACCGACGGGTGGCGGGCATCCGCGGGTGCGTGTGGGCCGGAACCGGCTTGGGAACCATCGTGATCGAGCCTTCCCATGCGGCAGTGGTCGTGCGAGGTTGGAACAACTCGGAGTAGCTGGATGGTGACCTTATGGGTGAAGAGGTGGGACCGCGGGTTTTCACGCGGGAGGATCGCGCGCGCTACCGGGAGAAGATCCGGCACTGCCTGGACGTCTTCGCCGAGATGCTGCGCGAGTCCCGGTTCGAGGTGGACCGCCCGCTGACCGGCATGGAGATAGAGCTCAACCTGGTCGACGACCACGCTCTGCCGGCGATGCGCAACGCCGACGTGCTCACCGCGGTCGCCGATCCGCAGTTCCAGACCGAACTCGGACAGTTCAACGTCGAGATCAACGTGGCGCCGCGCCGGCTGGCCGGAACCGGCCCCGCCGAGTTCGAGCGGGACGTACGGGCGAGCCTCAACTCGGCGAACCTCAAAGCCCGTACGGTCGACACCCAACTCGTCATGATCGGCATCCTGCCGACCCTACGGGCGGACCACCTCACCGTCGACGCGCTCTCGGCCAACCCTCGCTACACGCTGCTCAACGAACAGATCTTCGCCGCCCGGGGGGAGAACCTGCCGATCCGGATCAGCGGGACCGAACGGTTGGAGACCACCGCCGACACCATCACCCCCGAGGCCGCCTGCACCAGCACCCAGTTCCACGTGCAGGTGAGCCCGGCCCAGTTCGCCGCCTACTGGAACGCCGCCCAGGCGATCGCCGGCATCCAGGTCGCGCTCGGCGCGAACGCGCCGTTCCTGTTCGGCCGGCACCTCTGGGCCGAGACCAGGATCCCGCTGTTCCAGCAGGCCACCGACACCCGGTCGGAGGAGATCAAGGCCCAGGGCGTACGCCCCCGGGTCTGGTTCGGCGAACGCTGGATCACCTCGGTCTTCGACCTGTTCGAGGAGAACGTCCGTTACTTCCCCGCACTGCTGCCGGTCTGCGACCCCGAACAGCCGGCCCGCACCCTCGCCAGCGGAGACACCCCCGCGCTGTCGGAGCTGCGGTTGCACAACGGCACCGTCTACCGCTGGAACCGCCCGGTGTACGACGTGGTCCGTGGCCGCCCGCACCTGCGGGTGGAGAACCGGGTGCTACCCGCCGGGCCGACCGTACTCGACACCGTCGCGAACGCCGCGTTCTACTTCGGGCTGGTCCGCAGCCTGGCCGAGTCCGACCGGCCGCTCTGGTCGCAGATGTCGTTCAGCGCCGCCGAGGAGAACTTCCACACCTGCGCCCGCCGGGGCATCGCCGCCCAGGTCTACTGGCCCGGGCTCGGTTACCTGCCGGTCGTCGAACTGGTGCTGCGCCGGCTGCTCCCGCTGGCCTCGGCCGGTCTGGACCGTTGGGGGGTGGCGCCGACCGAACGGGACCGGCTGCTCGGCGTGATCGAACAGCGCTGCCTGACCGGTCGCAACGGCGCCACCTGGCAGGTGGAGACCCTGTACGCGCTGGAGCGCGACCACTCACTGGACCGACCCGCCGCGCTGGCCGAGGTGCTCCGGCGCTACATCACGCTGATGCACAGCAACCAGCCGGTCCACGAATGGCCCCACCCCGGCTGAGCCGACACCACTGTGGAGGGGCCGGGAGGACGACCGGTCGCTCCGGCGGTGTCATCGGTCACCTTCGGGCCTTTCGGGATGCGGATCCGGCCCGAGTGGCCTTTCCTTGTATGCGGGGTCGAACGCCGCGCCGTGGCGGCGCCGCGATCCACCCGGCGATTCGGCCACTCCCTCTTCCTGTTCTGCCGGCACCGGCGCCGGCACGCCCACTCACGCCTGGACGGAGACGAATGTGACGACCCGACGGGTCGGCGAGCACCTCGCGAATGGCTCGGCAAGCTCGGACCTCACCTGCCGCCCCATCCCCACCTCGCGCGCCCAGCTCGGGGGCCCGACCGCCGCCGGCGGTCCGGCCGAGAGCCGGCAGCGGATTCTGATGCTCTCCTGGGAATACCCACCCGTCCTCGTCGGCGGACTCGGCCGCCACGTCCACGCCCTCTCCATCGCCCTCGCC
>NZ_JBJDPS010000019.1:0-118878 GCF_044901685.1 Micromonospora sp. NPDC050397 | reverse complement strand
AGCCGAGCGCCTCGCTAAACTCCTAACCGTCACCGACTAACCACCGTGTTGCAACGACCCCTGGAATCCGCCGCGTTAATAAGGGGCCCTTCCTTACGCTGGGTGGGTAGCCGGGACGGGATGCCGAGCAGGGCGATCACCGCACCGGCCAGCAGCAGGCCGGCGCAGATCAGCATGGCGACCCGGTACACCGGGGCGAGGTCGGTGGGATCGGTGAGACTGCCGGCGCCGATCCCGGCGGCCAGCGGCAGCACCGCGACGGCGAGCAGCCCGGCGGCGCGGGCGACCGCGTTGTTCACCCCGCTGGCGATGCCGGCGTGCCGTTCGTCGACCGAGCCGAGCGCGGTGGCGGTCAGTGGCGCCACGGTCAGCGAGAGTCCCAGGCCGAGCAGGAGCACCGCCGGCAGGACCCCGGTTAGGTAGGTGGTGCCGGAACCGACACCGGCCAGCAGCACCAGCGCCCCGGCACAGGCGACCGGACCGACCGTCATCGGGATCCGGGGTCCGATCCGCTGCCCGAGCGCCCCCGCCCGAGCCGAGAGCAGCAGCATCAGCACGGTGACCGGCAGCATCGCCGTACCCGCCGCCAGCGGACTGAACCCGGACACCACCTGTAGGTTCAGCACCACCAGGAAGAACACCCCGCCGAGCGCGGCGTAGACCACGAAGGTCACCAGGTTCACCGCGCTGAACGCCCGTACGGCGAAGACGCCCAGCGGCAGCATCGGGTGCGGTGAACGCCGCTCCGCGACCACAAACCCGATCATCCCGGCGACCCCGACGGCCAGCGTGACCAGCACGGTCGGCGAGGTCGGCCCGGAGGTCGGCCACGCGGTGAAGCCGTAGGTGAGGCCGGCGAGTCCGGCCGCCCCGGTGAGCACACCGACCAGGTCGAGCCGGTCGGGCGCGTCCGGGTCACGTGATTCCGGTACGTGCCTGAGCGCGACCACCGCGACCAGCGCCGCCAGCGGCACGTTGATCAGGAACACCAGCCGCCAACTCGCGGCCTCCACCAGCCAGCCGCCGAGGAACGGCCCGAGGGCACCGGCGATGCCGCCCAGCCCGGACCAGGCCCCGATCGCCCTGGCCCGGTCGTCCGGATGGAACGACGCGCCGAGGATGGCGAGCGCCCCCGGGGTGAGCAACGCACCTCCGATGCCCTGGAGTACCCGGGCCGCGACCAGGACCTCCTCGTTCGGCGCCAGGCCGCAGAAGAGCGAGGCGACGGCGAACCAGACGACGCCGAGCACGAAGATCCGGCGGCGCCCGAACCGGTCCCCCAGCGACCCACCGAGCAGGATCAGCGAGGCCAGGCTGAGGGTGTATCCGTTGACGGTCCACTGCAACGCGGCGGCACCGGCGTTGAAGTCCGTACCGATCCGGGGCAGCGCGATGTTCACCACGGTCGAGTCGATGAAGGCCAGGCCGGAACCGAGGACGGTGGCGAGCAGCACCCAGCGACCGGCGGGTTGGCCGTACCGGACCGGATCGGCTACCACTCTGTCACTGTCCGTAGCCATCTCGCTACTCCTTTGCCTGGGTTCACCAGGCTAGTCCCGGCCGATCGTGCGGCCACCCGACCGGGGTCCCGACAGGGACGAGCGCCACTTCGGGCCACCCCACCCTCGGTGACCGGACACCGGAATCGAACCATGCTGATCGATTTATGCTCGGCTACCCGTTGCACTCGACCTGTCACCGGTTGACAATGAGGGTCGGCCCACTATCCGATGTGGACAAACATCCTGGGAGGAACCGTGTCCCGTCGCACCTCCACGATCCGCCGGTCCCTGGCCGCGTTGGCGGTCGCCGCCGGCGCCGCCACCGCCCTGGTCGGCCCGGCGTCCCCGGCTGCCGCCATCCCGGCCTGCAAGTCCGGCTACCAGTGCACGTACCTCTACTTCAGCTCCGCCAGCTACGAGACGATCATCGGTGGCCGGACCAACTTCTGCGACGGCACCAGCGACTCCTTCGGCACCACCAGCCGCTGGTTGGAATTCAGCTCGGCGAAGTGCCCCGACCCGCTCTGATCCTGCTTTGTCACACCGTTGATCTACGTTGCCCGGCGTGACGACGTCGACTCCACCGCGCCCGGAACTGCACCGGCTGTTTCCCGGCGGCACGGCCGCCACGGCCGGGGAATTGCCGGTGCGGCTACCGCCGGGGCGACTGGTCGAGCCCGAACAGGGCGGACATCCGGCGTACTGGCTCGGTGACGGCCCGGCATCGGCCGAGGTGTGGGGCCGTCTCCACGCCGAACACGGCCGCACCGGGCTGTGGCCACTGCTGCTCGGCGGCCTCGACTTGGAACCGGACCGCCCCTGGGCCGACGGGGAGGTCTGGCCGGAGGATCCGACCGCGATCGACCGACACGACCCGGCGGTCCTGCTGGCCCAGTGGTGGTCGGAACACGTTCGCCCCGACGACGGGGATCCGGAGCAGAAGGAGAGGTCGCCGACGGCGCCGTACGGGCCTGCCTGGCCCGGACGCGCCGATCGGGGCACGGCGAGTTGGGATCCCGGGGAGCACGCGCGGAAGTGGGTCGGGGTGCTCGCCGACGACGGGTGGCGACTGGGACTGGTCGCCGCCGGTCGAGGCGCGGACGCGCTGACGGTCAGCGGTTGGGGCGGCCCGGCCAACTACGCCGCTACGTCGGAGGTCTCCGCCGTGGTCCGGGACTGGGAGGACCGGTTCGCCGCCCGGGTGGTGGCGGTCGGTTTCGACGCCCTGTACCTGAGCGTGGCGGCACCACCCCTCGAACCCGAACACGCGCTGCGAGTGGCAGCCGAACACTTCGCCTTCTGCCCGGACAACGTCTGGCAGGGCGCCGACACCCTGCGCGCGTACGCGGACTTGCTGCTCGGTGCTCCCATCTGGTCGTTCTGGTGGGACTGACTCACGGTGCGACCAGCCCCAGCACCGGTCCGTGCTACTTCCTCGTCGACGACGTCGACCCCGGCGAGCCCGTGGTCACCGTCGGCAGGCTGGTGGCCGGCGTGCCCGGTCCCGTCACCTTCAGCCCGGCCCCGGGCGACACCGATGTCGTGGGTTATGACTACGGTTTCGACAACAACGTGGTCGAGTGGGTGGCCGCCGACGCGAACGGCAACGCGACCGTCTGGGTCACCCTGACCGGGGACCCGGACTTCCCGGGCACCGCCGTCGCCGACCTCTGGGTCAGGGCCGTCGACACCGCCGGCAACCGACCCACCAACGTCACCGGGCCGATCCTGCTGGCCGCCGAGGAGACAACGCCGTGACGACCGCGCGCGGAGAGCGGGCCGTCGGCGCGGGTGGGGCCACCGCCACCCCGGCGAACTCTGGGTAATCCAGGTCGGTTCCAGGAACCGTAGCGCACCGGTCGTTACCGTCTTTCTCGGCTGGACAGCGAGGGAGACGACGTGCTGATGCCTTCTCCGACCACGGGAACGCCGAACCCGCCCCGGACCCGCCGCTCACTCACCACCGCCGCGCCGGTGGCGCTCGCGCTGCTGGTCGCGGCCGGTGCGGTCGCCGTACACCGGGTCACCGGCCAGTTCTGGTGGGACCTCGCGGCCTACCGCACCGGCGCGGCGGCCGCGGCCGGCGGGGACGGCCGGCTGTACGACGTGGCGGTCCGGGGCGCGGACGGGATCGAGCTGGGCTTCACGTACCCGCCGTTCGCGGCGCTGCTGTTCCAACCGCTCGGGTACGCGCCCACGGAGGTGGCGATCGGGCTCTGGGCGTTCGCCTCGGTCCTCGCCCTGCTGGCGGTGATCCGGCTGACCTGGCGGGCGGTCGCCCCGACGGCGGACCGCCGGGCGGTGCCGGCGCTGGTCGCCACGGTGCTGGCGCTGCCGCTGTTCGCCGTCTCGGGGCACCTCCAGGCCGGTCAGGTCGGGCTCTTCCTCATGCTGCTGGTGCTGCTCGACCTGACCGGCGACCCGTCCCGACGCTGGTACGGGCTGGGCGTCGGGATCGCCGCCGGGATCAAGCTCACCCCGCTGATCTTCGTGGTCTACCTGCTCGCCACCGGACGCCCGAGAGCCGCCGGTACCGCCGTGGCCGGCTTCCTCGCCACGGTCGGCGTCGGCTTCGCCTGGCGTCCCGCCGACTCGGCACGGTTCTGGGGCGGCACGCTGCTCGACTCGTCCCGGGTGACCGGCGACCCCCGTACGATCCTGAACCAGTCGCTGCACGGCGCGCTGGCCCGGCTGGCCGACTCGGCCGAGGTCCGACACCTCTGGCTGCCGCTGGCGGCGCTGGTCGCGGTGGCCGGGGTCGGGGTCGCGGCCTGGTGCGCCCGCTCCGGTGACCACCTGCTCGGCGTGCTCGCCTGCGCCGCGACCGGCCTGCTGGTCTCCCCGGTCTCCTGGCATCACCACTGGGTCTGGGCGGTGCCGGCGCTGGTGCTGCTCGCCGAACGTGCCTGGCGGGTCCGCAGCCGCCCCGGGCTGGTCGTGGTCGGCCTGGGCTGGCTGCTGCTGGTGCTGAGCACGACCTGGGTCCTCGCCGGAATCCAGGGCTGGGACCTGCACTTCCGGGGGGCGGGGTTGGTCTACAGCAACCTGTACGTGCTGATCGGGCTCGCCGCGCTCGGGTACCTGCCGTTCCACCTGCGGTCGGTCGGGTCGGCCGCGACGAATCGCCGTACCGGCGCACGCCGTCGCCCCGTCGGCGGCACCGCGTGAGCGGCGGGCGGACGCCGGAGCGGCCGTCACCGAACGCAGTCAAGGTCGCGTACAGCACCGGTCCAGGGAAGATCGCGAGCGGGCCGGTAACGTCGCCTCGTGTCGAACTTCCCCAGCGGGGCGACCCGTGGTCCGTCGTCCCCCCGCCCGGTCCGGGCCACCCGGTGGATGCCGGCATGACGGTGACCGCGCCGGTGGCGCCCGAGACGTCGACCGCCGGCCCGACCGGCCGGCGGCGCAGCTGGCGCTGGTGGCTCTACTCGGCCCTGATCGCCGCCGGTCTGCTCTGGCTGGCCTTCACCGTGGCACACCTGGTGCTCAGTGGCCGGTGGTGGCTGTGGCTCGCGGTCGACGCGATCCCGCCGATCTTCTTCGTGGCCGTGCCGGTGCTGCTCGCGGTCGGGGCGGCGCCGTGCCGCCGCTCGCGCCGGCCGGTGGCCCTGCTCTGCGCCGCCGCGCTGTTGCTCGGCGCGCCACTGTCCGGGATCAACGTCCAGGCCCTGCGGGGCGGGGACGGACCGGCCCCGGCGGACGCGATCCGGGTCTTCTCCTGGAACACCGGCTACTGGGACGAGGGTGGCGAGACCGAGGCGATGTACCGGGTGCTGCGGCAGGCGGACGCGGACGTCTACCTGTTGCAGGAGTACTGGTACGCCAACACGCCCGAGCCGCTCGACCCGACGGTGGCCCGGTTGCGGACCGAGTTCCCCGGGTTCCACGTCGCCACGGTCGGCGAGTTGGTCACCGTCTCCCGGTTCCCGATCCTGCGGCAGGTCCCGCTGGAGGCGCCGGACATGCCGCCGCCGGCCGCCGGCTCGGCCGAGCACTGGCTGTACAAGACGCTCCGGACCGACCTGGATCTGGGCGACGGGCGGGTGCTGTCGGCGTACAACTCGCACCTGCCGGTGCAGTTGTCCCCGGACGACGGCCCGTTCGACGGCGACTTCTACCGGGTCATCCGGGAGCAGCACGCCCAGCGGGAACCCCAGTTGCGCGCCCTGGCCCGGGACGTGGCGGGCAACGACAACCCGGTCCTGCTCGCCGGTGACCTGAACACCAGCCCGGCAATGGGCGACCTGCGCGAGCTTCCCGAGGGGCTGCGCGACGCCGGCTACGCCATGCCGTCGCTCTATCCGGCGTCCTGGTCCGACCTGCCGCCCTTCCCCCGCTGGTGGCGGCTTGACTGGGCGTTCGTCTCGCCCGGCGTCCGGGTCCACTCCTACCGCTTCGGCTCGGCCGAGGGCGCGTCCGACCACCGCTCGCAGGAATTGGTGATCTCCACCGGATAGGCGCCGCCGGAAAGGCTTCTCCCGCGCACGTAATCCCGTCACGGGCCAGGTCCGCAATTCCGTGCGGACCAATTCGCGCGCGCCCCGGAGACCGTCGAGAAATTGTACGACGAAGATATCGGCAACCATTGTTTTCCGGTGGGACCGGCACTAGCCTCGATTTGTGCGAGTCTCGGTGGTCATTCCGAACTACAACAAGGAAAAGACGATCAGGGCCTGCCTGACGGCGGTCTACGCGCAGACCCACGAGCCGGCCGAGGTGGTGGTGGTCGACGACGCCAGCACCGACCGGTCCCGGGAGATCGTCGGCGAGTTCGACTGCGTGCTGGTGGCCTTCCCGACGAACCGGGGCGTCTCCGCCGCCCGTAACGCGGGTGCGGCCCGGGCCGGCGGCGAGCTGCTCTTCTTCGTCGACTCCGACATCGCGCTGGCGCCGGACGCGCTGGCCAACGCCGTACGGATCCTGCGGGCCCATCCGGAGTGCGGGGTGGTGCAGGGGATCTACGACCTGCGCCCGTTGTTCGAGGACGGGCCGGTCGAGTCGTACAAGACGCTGTTCGAGCACTTCTGGCGCCGGGGCGCCGACGGGGTGAGCAGTTCCACCATGTTCGCCCTGACGGCGGTGCCACGGCGAGTGTTCGAGCTGGTCGGGGGCTTCGACGAGGGGCTGCGCGACGCCGAGGACGTCGAGTTCGGCACCCGCCTGCCGGCCGCGTACGAGATCCGGACCAGCGCGCTGGTGGTGGGGCGGCACGACGACGTGGACCGGCTGTGGCCGTACCTGTCCGAGCTGTTCCGCCGCGCGTTGACGTACGCCGACGCGGTGGTGCTGGCCCGGTGGGCGGCCCGGCCGGGGACGGACGGGTCGGCCTCCCCGGCTGCGCGGCCGGACGGGACACGAGCGCCGCACCGGGTCGACCTGGGCGCCGTCGCCGGCCTGACGAGCAGTGCCGGCCTGGTCGCGACCCTGCCACTGGCGCTGCTCTCCCCCTGGCTGCTGGCCCTGCCGCTGACCCTGCTGACGGTCTGGCTCACCGCCGACCGGGCGCTGCTCGGCTTCGCCCGCCGCGAGCGGGGGCCGGGATTCCTGGTCTTCGCGGCGGTGATGCGGTTCCTCACCCACCTGACCGAGTTCGTCGGTCTGACCGTGGGCGTGCTGCGGGCGTTGGCACGGCGGTCCGGACCGGGTCGGGTCCGGCCGGTGGCGCTGGAGTCACGGCGATGACCTCCGCTGGCCCAGGCTCGCGCGAACGCACCGTCGGCGGGTCCAGGTTCAACTGGTGGCGGCTGCTCAACCAGGTGCTGGTCGTGGTCTTCGTGGTCGGCCTGACGGTCGGCCTGGTGCTGTTCGTACGCGACCAGGACTGGGCACCGGTGCGTGACCTGGCCACCCGGCTCGACCCGGTCCAGGTCGGGGCGGCCCTGGTCGCGGCACTGCTGATCAACGCGGCCGGGCTGCTGCTCGGGCTGGTCTCCTGGCGCGCGCTCTTTGTCGACCTCGGCGCCCCGGTCGACCGGTGGACCGCCTACCGGTTGTTCTTCGTCGGCTTCCTGGCCAAGTTCGTGCCCGGTCGGTTCGTCGCCCTGCCGGTGCTGCTCCGGATGGGCAAGCAGATCAACGTCGGGCCGGTCCGGCTGGCCGGTGTCTTCATGCTGAGCTGGGCGGTGGTCGCGCTGACCGGGATGACCGTCGCCCTCGCCGCCGGGCCGGCGGTGCTCGGCGGCACCGCCGGCTGGATGCTGCTCGCCACGGTCCCGCTGGTGCTCCTCTTCGTCCGGCCCGACCTGCTCAACCTCGGTCTGACCACGGCGACCCGACTGTTCCGCCGGCCACCGCCGCAGGTGACCGCCTCACCGGCCGGTCTGCGCCGGGCGATCACCTCGCAGTCGCTGTCCTGGGTGGTCTCCGGGCACCACCTCTGGCTGCTCGCGGTCACCGCCGGGGCTCCGCCGCTGAAGTCGTACCTGGTCTGCGTGGCCGGATTCGCCGCGGCGACGGTCGCGGGTCTGCTGGTGATGGTCGCCCCGGACGGGCTCGGCGTACGGGAGGCGGTGCTCATGGTCGGCCTGGCCACGGTGATGCCGGTCTCGGTCGCCACCCCGGTGGTGCTGGCCAGCCGGCTGGTCTGCGCGCTCAGCGAGGTCGCGATCGGCGCGGGCGGGCTGCTGCTCGCGCAGTACATGCACCGCCGCCGGACCACCGCCGTAGCCGAAGCCAGACCGGACCCGGCACTGGCCAACTGAACGCTGTTCCCGCTTTCTCAACACAGATTCGACAGCCCGTAATCTGACCGCGTCGATGATTGTCGGTGATCTCATGTCCAAAGGGCTCTTCCGGGCACTGTCGCGGCTGACCAGTCTTCCGGTACGGAGATTCGTGCGACCCAATCGCAGAATCAACGCGGCGATGTGGGACACGCAGTACGCGCTGGGTCTGTGGAGTTATCTCGACGGTATGTCCGACGGGACCGTACCGCTGTCGCTGATCGAATCCTGGGCACCTCGCCCGACCATTCTCGACCTGGGTTGCGGCACCAGCGCCAACCTTCCCCTGGCTCCCGGGCGCTACCGGCACTACCACGGGGTCGACATCAGCCGCAAGGCGATCGCGCAGGCTCGCGCGCTCGACCGCCCGGACACCTCGTTCGAGGTGGCCGACATCCGCGCCTTCCGCAGCGCCGACCGGTACGACGCGATCCTGCTGCGCGAGGTCATCTACTACCTCTCCGCGGCGGAGTCGACGGCGCTGCTGCGGCGGCTGCCGACCCTGCTCACCGAGCGCGGCCGGATCGTGGTGCAGGTCTACGACGTGGCCCAGACCAGCGACTTCGTGGAGATCATCCGGAGCTGCGGGGTGCCGGTCGTCGCGGAGCTACCGACCCGGCTCGGCGACGGACCGGCCGGCGCCCTCTTTGTCCTGGGTCCGGGGCAGGTCGGCGACGTCGCCAGCGAAGCCGACAACGCCGGGTCGACGCCGTCGGTGGCGGGCAGGTCGACCGGCGAGTCCACCCCGTCGGTGATCCCGCCGCCCGGGTGACCGGCCACACCGCCGCCATGCCGGTGGCCGGTCACCCGTTCAGACCGAGACGCGCCGGTCCCACCAGGGGCGTACCGTGACCGGCTCGCTCCGCAGCAACCTGCGGTGCAGGTCCTGCAACTGGTGTCCCGGTTCCACCCCGAGCCGGTCGGCCAGGGTGATCCGGGCGTCCTCGAAGGCGGTGAGCGCCTCCGCCCGGCGTGAGGTCTGGCCGAGGGCGACCAGGAGCAGTTCCCAGAGCCGTTCCCGCATCGGCTGCTCGGCCAGCATCCAACGCAGCTCCGAGATCAGGTTCTCGTCGTCGCCGAGCAGCAACCGTACGCCGGTGGTCTCCTCCACGACGTCCTGGCGCAGCTCGGTCAGGCGGATCCGCTCGGCCTCGGCCAGCGGTCCGGTCGCCTCCTGCAACGCCGGCCCGGACCACTTCCCCAGCGCCCGCTGGAAGTGGTGCAGCGCCTGCGGCAGATCGGCCTGGGCCCGAGCCCCCCGGGCCAGCTTGATGTCCCACTCGAACCGGGTGATGTCGACCGACCCGTCCGGGATGTCGAGGGTGTAGCCGGGGCGGGTGGAGCGGAGCACCCGGGCCAGCGCCGGTCTGCGCCCCGGCGGCTCCAGCACCCGCCGCAGCCGCCCGATGTAGGTGTGCACCATGTTCTCGACCGAGTTCGGACGGCGCCCGACCCAGATCGCGTCGACGATCTGCGCCACCGACATGACCATCCCGCTGCGCAGCGCGAGCACCGCCAGCACCTCCCGTTGGCGGGGGGTGCCGAGATAGAGATTCACCCCGCACCGCTCGGCCCGGATCGGGCCGAGGAGTGTGATCGACAGGTCGTCGTCCTGCATAGGTCTCTCTCCCACCAAGCTGTCGACCGACACGGCCCCCGCTGACCATCGGTTTCGCCCCGGCTCCGGTGGGGACCGCCCCGACACGCCCACCGTCTACCGCCCGTCGACCGGGGTGACGAACCGCAGCCCTCGACCGAGCAGGCGGGGCAGCACGGTTTCGAGGGCCTCGACGGTCTGCGACCGGTCGCCGCCGCCGTCGTGGCAGAGCAGCACCTGACCGGCGCGGCCACGCGACAGCGACCGGGTGATCCGGGGTACGCCCGGACTGCGCCAGTCGCTCGGGTTGACCGTCCAGTCGACCGGGGTCAGCCCGAGGTCGGCGGTGGTGGCCAGGACGGACCTGGACCAGTTGCCGCCCGGGGCGCGGAAGAGCCGCGTCGAGACACCGGTCGCGTCCTCGATCTCGGACTGGGTCCGGGAGATCTCGTCGCGCATCCGCTGGCGGGAGAGCGCCGCGAAGGGCTGCGGGTGCGACATCGAGTGGTTGCCGAGGGTGTGACCGGCGGCAACGATCCGGCGGGCCAGGTCCGGCCGTTCCCGGACCCGCCCGCCGATGAGGAAGAAGGTGGCCCGGACCTGGTGCCGATCCAGCAGGTCGAGCATCAGGGGCGTCCACTCGGGGTGCGGACCGTCGTCGATGGTGAGCGCCACCCCGGCACCCGGCACCCCGAACGCGGGCCAGTGCCGGCCGCCGAGGGTGGCATGTCGGCGCAGGAACTGTTGGCCCCGGATCGCGAAGAACAGGTAGTGCAACGCCTGCGCGGACAGGTACGACCAGGGGCGGACCACGTCGTCCCGGTTGCCGGTCATCGTTCCGGCTCCGGGACCGGCAACCGGCTCGGGCCGAAGTTCCGGTCGGCCAGGTGCCGTACGCCACCGACCGCCGCCCCGGCGACGACGCTCAACTGGACCAGCAGGTGTACGCCGTAGAAGAACACCGCGAACGCCGGTCCCCGCTGGCGCAGCACGAACCGGAGCAGCGCCGGTTCGACGGCGGCGAAGAGCCCGAACAGGCCCAGTGGCAGCAGCAGGAACAGCGGGCCGAGCAGCCCCAGGGGCAGGGTCAGGGGCACCAGCAGGGCGGTGAGCAGCCCGGCCGGGGTGTTGGCCCGGATGCCGGCCGGTCCCCGCTCGGCCAGGGCGACCGGGACGAGGAGCTGGGAGCGGCCGAACTGTTTGCGGAGCAGCTTGCCGAGGTGGCTGTCGTCGTCGTGCCGGCAGACCACGGTGTCGGTGAGCACGGTGCCGTACCGGGCGGCGAGCCGGTCGCCGAACTCGACGTCCTCGGAGGCGCGCAGGTTCTCGTCGAAGAGGCCGACCTCGTCGAACGCCACCCGACGGGTGACGCAGACGGCGAAGAGGGTGGTGCGTACCCGGCCGACGTTGCGCAGCCGCCAGTGGTGGCCGTGCAGCAGCCGGTACGCCTCGACCGGGCCGTCGTCGAAGAGTGGCCGCAGCGCGTAGATGCCGTGTACGCAGGCGACGTCCGGCTGGTCCCGCAGGATCGCCAGCGCGTTGTCCAACGCGTCCGGCTCCGGGGCGCAGTCGGAGTCGACGAAGAACAGCATCTCGCCGGTGCTGGCGAGGATGCCCCGGTTGCGTCCGGCCGCCGGCCCCCGGTTGCGCTCCGCAACCAGGACCCGGCACGGAAACTCCCCGGCGATGGCCCGGGTGTCGTCCACGCTCGCGTCGTCGACGACGATAACCTCGGCGACCGGGTGTCGCTGTGCGTAGACGGCCTCGAGGCATGCCCGCAGCGTCTTCGCACTGTTGTACGTGGGGATGATGACCGACACCGTCGAGCGCATGATCAACACCTCACCAGGGCGGGGACGAATGGTCGGGGACATTGACACATCGAAAACGATCGTGCCGCGACCACGCTATCTACCCGGTATGTCAGTGGCAAGCGTTGCCTTACGTAGTCAAGGTTCCGTCCAGGGCCGGTCCAGAAAAGATTCCGGACCGAACTATAGCGTCGCAGTATGTCCAATTTGGTCAGCCTCGACGATTGCGAGCGGCTCACTGTTCGTGAGGTGCATGACCTCTATCGCCGATACGTGAACTCCAGCCAGGTATCCCTCATGACCTCCTTCGGGTTCGGCCGGGAATTGGTCGACCACGCGGAGGGCGCGTACCTGGTGCTGCGCGACGGGCGGCGCATCCTCGACCTCACCGGCGGCGTCGGCGTCCTCAACCACGGGCACAACCATCCGCGCATCGTGGCGGCCCGGCAACGGTTCGCCGAGCAGCGGCGGATGGAAGTGCACAAGACGTACTTCTCGCCCTACCTGGCCGCGCTCGGGCACAACCTGGCCCAGCTCCTCCCCGGCGACCTCTCCATGTCGTTCCTGCCCAACTCGGGCGCGGAGGCGGTCGAGGGCGCGGTGAAGCTGGCCTACAAGTACCACGGCGGCCGGCGCCACAAGATCCTTCGGGCCGACTGCGGATTCCACGGCAAGCTGCTCGGCTCCGGCGGCCTGACCGGTCAACCGCAGTTCGCCTTTCCCACCATTCCCGGCATCGTCCCTTTCACCTACGGCGACCTGGAGTCGGTCCGCGCCGCGGTGGCCGCCCATCCGGATGACGTTTACGCGGTGATCGTCGAGCCGTTCAGCGCGTCGACCATACAGTGGTGTGACGAAGACTTTCTCCGTGGACTGCGCGAACTCTGCGACCGGCACGACATTGTTCTCATCTTCGATGAGATTTACACCGGCTGGGGCAAGACCGGCAGCCTGTTCTATTTCATGCGGTACCCGGGACTGGTGCCGGACGTACTCACCACGAGCAAGTCCTTCGGCGGCGGGAAGTCGTCCATTTCGGCCTTTGTCGCTCGCAAGCCGATTTTCCGCAAGGCGTACGACAACCTCACCGACGCGCTGTTGCAGAGCACCAGCACCACCTACTACGGCATGGGTGAGGAGTGCGTCACCGCGATCGAGGCGATCAACATCGTGGTCGAGGACGACTACCCGGGCCGCGCCCGCGAGCTGGAACGGGTACTGGAACCGGCCCTGCACCGGCTGGCCAAGGAGTACCCGGACGCGGTGGGTCGGGTCGCCGGGGCCGGCGCGCTCTGGGGCGTACACATCGACGGCGGGCCGAAGATCCTCGACCTGGTCGCCCGGATCGCCCCGGCCGGCATGGCCCGCGATCCCCGGTTCAAGGCAAAACTGGTCACCTGCGCGGTGATCAACGCGCTCTACCAGGACCACCAGATCTTCACCTACTACACCCTCAACGGGCTCAACCCGCTGATCATCGGCCCGTCGCTGGTCACCGACCCGATCGACGTGCAGCGCGCCACCGAGGCGCTCGGCGAGGTGCTCGACCAGGGCCTGACCCGACTGGTCACCCGGTTCGTGGCGCAGAAGGTGGGGTCGTCGCTGTGGTGATCACGATTACCGGGGCGGCCGGAATGCTCGGCTCCCGGCTCGCCGAGCGGTTCGCCGCGGACGGGCACGAGGTACGCGGGGTCGACCTGCGCCCCGGGCCGGACGTGAGCGTGCTCGGCGACATCCGCGACCCGGCCCTGATGGCACGGGCCGCCGACGGGGCCGACACCCTGATCCACTGCGCGGCGGCGCTGCCGAGCTACCCGACGGGCGAGATCCGCTCGATCATCGTGGACGGCACCGGCAACGTGCTCGGCGCCGCGCGTCGGGCCCGGGTACGGCACGTCGTGCACGTCTCCTCCACCGCCGTGTACGGGCTGCCGAAGGTGGTGCCGACGCCGGAGGAGCACCCCCGCGCACCGGTCGACGCGTACAGCGCGGCCAAGGCCGAGGCGGAGGAGGTCGCCGAACGCTTCCGGGCCGACGGCACGCTGATGTCGATCCTGCGCCCGAAGACCTTTCTCGGCCCGGGACGGATGGGGCTGTTCGCCATGCTCTTCGAGTGGGCCGAGGAGGGGCGCAACTTCCCGGTCCTCGGCCGGGGCGACGTACGCATCCAGATGTTCGCCGTCGAGGACCTGGTGGACGCCGTGGCGACGGTGCTGCGGGCTCCCGACGACCTGGCCAACGACACCTACAACCTCGGCGCCGAGCGGTTCGGCACCCTGCGCGAGGACTTCCAGGTGGTGCTGGACGCGGCCGGGCACGGCAAACGGGTGGTGTCGCTGCCGGCCCGGCCCGCGCTCGCCGCGCTCGGCCTGCTGGAGCGCACCCGTCTCTCCCCGGTCTACGGCCGGTTGCTGCACAAGCTCATGGGCGACTCGTACGTCAGCGTCGACAAGGCCCGCCAGCGTCTCGGCTTCGCGCCCAAGTTCTCCAACGCCGACGCCATCCTGCACACCTACCGCTGGTGGCGGGAGCAGCGGCAGTCCCCGGCCGAGCCGACGTCCGGCGCGGCCGGGCAGGCCACCCCGTCCGGGCGGACCAGCCGCGATCCGTGGCGGCAGGGTGCCCTCGGCTTCGCCAAGATCTTCTTCTGAGCGGGGGAAAGAGTGACCGCCGTCGAGACCACGGTCGAGCGGCCCGTACCGGCCCCCGCGACCGGCCGGGCCGCGAGCGCACCCGCGCTGGCCCGGCATTTGATCACGTTGACCCGGCCGGGACACTGGGTCAAGAACGTCCTGGCCGTACCGCTGGCGCTGGTCGACGCGCCGGCCTGGACCGGCTCGGCGTTGCTGCGTACCGGCTGGGCGGTGCTGGCGTTCACGCTCGCCTCGTCACTGATCTACGTCGTCAACGACATCGCCGACCGCCGACTCGACCGGGAGCACCCGGTCAAGCGGCACCGGCCGATCGCCTCGGGCCTGGTCCCGCTGCCGGCGGCCTGGCTGCTCGCCACCGGACTGGCCGGTCTGCTGGTCGCCACCGTGCTCGCCGGGCCGGGCATGTCGTGGTGGCCGCTGGCCGTGTACCTGGCCCTGAGTGCCGCCTACAGCCGGCGGCTCAAGCACCTGCCGCTGCTGGACATCTGCGTGATCGCGGCCGGATTCGTGCTCCGCGTGCTCCAGGGCTACGCGGCGGCCGGTGGTGTCCCGTCCACCCTGATGCTCACCGCCGTCTTCACCGGCTGCCTGGTGCTGGTGCTGGGCAAGCGACGCGCCGAGCTGGCCGCCGCCGGGGTGAGTCACCGGCCGGCGCTGGCCGGTTACAACGTCCTGCTCGCCGACCACCTGCTCGGCCTCAACGCCTCGCTGGCCGCCGCCACCTTCCTGCTCTACCTGCACACGGAGGCGCCGATCGACCCGTACCGCCCGGTGGTGCTGACGGTCGTGGTGCCGCTGGGCCTGCTCGCCGCCTTCCGCTACCTTCAATCGGTCCTGGTGCTCCGGCTCGGCGGTGAGCCCATCCGGGCCCTGCTACGGGACCGCATGATCGTGACCAGCGCCGTCCTGATCGGTACGACGCTGGCCGTCGCGGAGGTCGCTGCCCGCTATCCGGAACTGCTGAGATGGATGGACAAGTGAACAACCCGCTCGTGTCGGTCATCGTGCCGAACTACAACTACGCCAGAGCGCTGGGCCTCTGCCTCACCTCGATCAGGGAACAGACCTATCCCCACCTGGAACTCATCGTGGTGGACGACTGCAGCACCGACGACTCGGTGACGGTCGCCGAGTCGTACGGCGCCCGGGTGCTCCGTACCCCGGAGAACTCCGGACCGGCGGCGGCCCGGAACCTGGGCGCGGCGAACGCGTCCGGTGAGATCCTGTTCTTCATCGACTCGGACGTGGCGGCCAAGCCCGACGCGATCGCCAACGCGGTCGAACTGCTCGGCTCCGACCCCGAGATCGGCGCGGTCTGCGGCAACTACGACCCCGTCCCGCTGATCCGGGACAGCCTGGTCGAGGAGTACCGCTGCCTGCAACAGTCCTACTGGCTGATCGCCGACGAGGGCCGGATCATGACGCTCTACACCGCGCTGCTCGCCGTGCCGGCACGGGTCTTCGCCGAGATCGGGCCGTTCAACCCCCGGCTGCGCGAGACCGAGAACGCCGACTACGGACTGCGGCTGGCCCAGCGTTACCAGATCTGGCTCACCCCCCGGGTGCGCGGCGTGCACGACCACGACCACGAACTGCGGGTGCTGGTCCGCAAGGTGTTCACCCGGACCGCGCTGCACATCCCGATGTACGCCCACAAGCCGGAGTTCCCCGGCGGGCTGAGCAGCGGCCCCCGGGCCTGGGTGAGTATCGCCGCGCTGCTGACCGTGCTCACCCTCGCCCTGCCCCCGCTGTTCGGGCTCGCGTTCCTCCTGGTGCCACTGGCCGCGTTCGCCGCGTTTGTCGCCGGGGACCTGCCGATGCACCGGTTCGTGGCCCGGGAACGGGGACCGGTGTTCCTGGTCTACTTCGTGCTGATGCACTTCCTCCTGAACCTGGTGATCGCCGCCGCCGCCTTCAGCGGCGTGGTCGCCTGGCTCAGCTCCGGCCGGTTCCGCCGGCTCTACCAGCGCCCGGAGGCGGTCGCCCGATGACGTCGATCCCACTGGTCTCGGTGATCGTGCCGAACTACAACTACGCCGAGTCGCTGGACCTGTGCCTGCGTTCCATCCTCGACCAGACCTACCCGAACATCGAGATCCTGGTCGTCGACGACTGCAGCACCGACCAGTCGGTCGAGGTCGCCGAGGCGCTCGGCGTACGGGTGGTCAGCACCGGGGTGAACGGCGGCTGCGGCCAGGCCCGCAACGTCGGCGCCGCCAACACCCGGGGCGAACTGCTCTGTTACGTCGACTCGGACCTGGTGATGGCCCCCGACGCGGTGGCCAACGCGGTACGCCTGCTCGACGCCCAGCCCGACGTCGGCGCGGTCTGTGGCATCGAGGACCCCGAACCGCTGCTGCACGACACCGCCGTGGCCCGCTACCGGGGATTGCAGTACCACTACTGGTCGATCAGTTCGGAGGGGGACATCGGGTTCCTCTTCCCGGCGGTCTGTGTCATCCGGCGCGACGTGTTCGACGAGATCGGGCCGTTCAACCCGGCGCTGCGGCAGACCGAGGAGGTCGACTACGGCTACCGGCTGACCCGGCGTTACCGGATGGTGCTCACCTCCGCCGTACGCGGACGGCACGACCACGACCACGAGTTGCGTGGGTTGCTGCGCAAGCTGTTCCACCGGGGACGGTTGCGGATCCCGCTGTACGCGCGGGCGCGCCGGTTCGGCAAGGGTTTCGAGACCGCCTCCCGGGCCTGGGGCAGCCTGGCCGCGTTCGCCGTGTTGCCGGCACTCGCGGCGCCGCTGCTGCTCGGTGCCTGGGCCGCGGTGCTACCGGCCGGGCTGCTGGCCGCCTCGCTCGCCTGCGACGCCGGCATGTACGCCTTCGTCCACCGCCGGCACGGCTGGGCGTTCCTGGTCTTCTTCGCCGGTCTGCACTTCGTCGTCAACGTGACGATCACCCTGGGGGTGGCCGCCGGGACGTTGCAGTGGCTGGCCTCGCGGACCTTCCGGCAGCTCTACGACGCCTCGTTCCCGGTGGAGGGTAGGCCGCTACCGGGAGCGGCCTGAGCGACGCTCCCAGGGCTGCCTCGGCCGGCAGCCCTGGGTGGCCCGCGACCATCGGCGGCGGTGGCGAGGACACTCCCCCGTTGCCGCCGGAGCGACGAGCGCCCACACCCACCGCCGCTGACGACCGCCGCACTCCAGGGCACACCCGTTGCGCAGACAACGCCTCCCGGGCTACGCCTGTTGCGCGCGACGGCGGTGAGCATACGCCCGTATTGAAAACACACTCAACAGTTGTGTCCCACACCGGCGGCGGTACGGTACGAGCGTTCATCGCTCGTTCATGACAGGAGTGACGATGGCCGAGCAGAGCCCGTGCGGCGCCGACGTGCCCGCCCTCGACACCCTGGCCGGCAAACTCGAGTTCCTGTTCGACAACATCCGGCCGACCGCCGACGAGTTGGGGGCGAACGACGAACCCGGCCGCCGCTACACCATCAGGGAGATCGCCAACAAGATCAACAAGGCGGCGGCGTCCGACCCGGACGCGCCGACGATCAGCGCGGCGTACATCGGCGAGATGCGCCGGGGGGTGACCACCGACCCGCGGGCCTCGCACATCCTGGCTCTGGCCAGGGCGTTCGGCGTGGACCCGGGTTTCCTCATCGACCGCCGGGTGACCCGCGTCGTGCAGGAGCAGATCGACCTGCTCAACGAGCTGCGCCAACTGGACGTACGGCACGTGGCCCTGCGCTGGGTGCTGCGCGAACAGGGCCTCTCGGCCGACACGTCCCGACTGATCGAGCAGATCGTCGAGCGGTGCCGACAGCTCGAGGGCCTGGACCTGGTCGAGACGCGGTCCGATCGACCGCAGTGACACCCGAGCGCTCTCCCGGGTAGCGCGATCGCCGCGTTCGTGCTTTTATTAACGACAGAAAGGCCGGTCATCTCCCCCCGTGGATGCCCGGCCCTTCTCTTTTCCACCCCTCCCGACACCCGGACCCGTCGGACACACCGGCCCGCCCGCACGACCGGCCGCCGTCCGGGATCGGGCGGTCCCGATCCCGGACGGCGGCTCGTGGCGTTACCTGCCCGGTCGATCCCGGCCAGCCGGACGGAACCGGCCGGAGGCGATCAGCCGAAGCAGTTGGGCACCGGGTCGGCGCTGCCCGAGCAGTTCGTCGGCCGGTTGTCGATGATCACGGTCCGTTCGTCCACCGTGACCAACGTGCCGTCCGCGAAGATCCCGCCGGGCGGGTCCAGGGAGTCGTTGCGGGACACCCGGCTCTCGGTCAACGACAGGCTTCCGCCGTTGGTCCAGATGCCGCCGCCCTGCGAACTCGCACCCACCGTACGGTTGGAGTCGACCAGGCTCCGGCGTACGACCAACGAGCCGTCCACGTTGAACAGCCCGCCACCGGCCTCCTGGGCGGTGTTGTCGGCGACCTTGGTCTCCTCGACCACGACCTCGCCACCGCCGTTGTAGATCCCGCCGGCCAGACCGCCCGCGTTGTTGCGGACAACCTCGCTGTGCCGGATGTGCAGCGACGATCCGGTGTTGAGGATGCCGCCACCGGCGGCGGTGGGCGCGGTGCTCTCGTTGTCCAGCACGCCGCTGTACACGATCTTGGTGATGGCGTTGCTGCCGGCCTGGATGCCCCCGCCGAGACCCACCGCGACGTTGCGGGCGATCTTGCTCCGGCTCACCGAGAGGGTGCCTCCGGTGTTCGAGATCCCGCCGCCGTCCCGGGCGGTGTTGTTGTGGCTCACCTCGACACCCTCGACAACGAGGGCGCCGTCGGTGTAGATGCCGCCACCGTGGCCGAGCGCGCTGTTCTCGCTGACCTTGGTCGCGTACACGCTCTTGTCGTGGTCCCAGCCGTCCTTGCTCCAGCCGTCCTTCGTCCAGCCGGGCAGGCCGGCGCCGTCCTCGGCCGGCTCGGCGCCCTCCACCGAGCGGGCCTCGGCGGCCTCGTCCTCCGCCGCGCCGTCGGCCTCGTCGCTCGACGTCTCCGCGTCCTTGGGCTGCTCCCGCGACTCCTCGCCGGCCGCCCGTCCCTCCTCACCCCTGGACGGATCGCCGTAGTCGCGCTCCTCGCCGGAGACGATCGCGGTGATGCCGAAGTTGGCGATGCCGCCGCCGACCGTCGTGCTGCGGTTGCCGACCACGGCGCTCTTCTCGACCACCGCCTTGCCGCCGGACTGCACCAGCAGGCCACCGCCGCCGTCACCGCTGCGGTCGTCCCCGCCCCGGACCGTGACACCGCTGAGGACCAGCTCGCCGCCGGGGCCGACGTTGAAGATGCGGAACGGCGCGGCGTTCGCCGCCCGTTCGATCTTCGCGCCCTCGCCCTTGATCGCGACCGGCTGGGTGATCACGGGTAGCCCGTCGTCGCCCTGGTGGACGGTCAGGCTGTACGTGCAGCCCTTGGTCAGCTTGAGCTTCGCGCCGTCCTCGGCGTTCGCCTCGACCAGCGCCGAGATCAGCTCGTTGGAGTCGCACCCCACCTGCCTGGCGTCCTTGTCCCACTCCGGGCGCCAGCCACCGGGATCCTGACCGCCGTTGTCGTTGCCGCCGTCGCTGCCACCGTCCGCGCGCGCGTCGGCGGCGAAAAAACGCGGCAACCCCAACGCGTTGGTGGCACTGGCCAGGGCGGGCGCGCCGCTCATCCCGGCCACGGCGGCCAGGCTGGCCACACCGGCCACGCTGGCCACACCGCCCACGTACCGGCGGACCCGCCGGATGCCGCCGGACAGCGCCGAATCGGTGCCTTCGACACCGCTCGGGACATCTTGGTGTTCCGGTAGTTGGTTGGACATCATCACTGGCTGTTCCTTCCTCCTACGTCACGTGCCGACAGGGCCACAAACGTGGTCGCGGCCACTGATCGTCACCGTAGGCGGAGGTTCCCGGCAATGCGGGCTTATATGAATAGTTCACACATTTGGCACAACCACCCCTTTGCCGACACGCCCGTACGCGGGACCCGCCGGGGCTCCGGCTTGTCCCCGCCGGCTACCGTTTCGGGAAGTACGGCGACACCGGCAGGGCGGTCGCGCGGCGCCCGGTACCGGGTGGGTAGGTGCGCGAACACGATCAGTACAGTAGGGACGTGTCTCTATGGATCGCCGCAATCTGGGGACTTGTCGGCAGCGCCGTCTCCGAGGCGCTGAACCTCTACGCGATGATGCGCCCGACCACCGAGTCGAAGGGCCGCTGGCAGTGGCCGTGGCGGGACCGCCGCGACCGTCCGATCGTGATGTTCGCGGTGCTGCTCCGGGCGCTCGCCGGCACCGGGCTGGCCGCCGCCGCGTGGGCCGGCGGACTGGCCACCACCGCCTTTGCC
This sequence comes from Micromonospora sp. NPDC050397, assembly GCF_044901685.1. Taxonomy (NCBI): domain Bacteria; kingdom Bacillati; phylum Actinomycetota; class Actinomycetes; order Micromonosporales; family Micromonosporaceae; genus Micromonospora; species Micromonospora sp. NPDC050397. Next base: position 98,283 of record NZ_JBJDPS010000019.1, on the reverse strand, counting down.
ACGTTCACCTTCGGCGTGGCGGCACCGCTGGTGATCGCGAAGATCTTCGACCAGATCAGGGTGCTCGACCAACCGTCGAGTCAGGACGTCCGGTCGGAACGGAGCGACGATGACGCCGCGTGAGAACCCGTTCCGGCGGCTGGCCTCCGCGCTCGCCGCCCAACCGTCCACCACCACCGCCTCCGTACCGCTGCCGACCCGCACCAGGTTCGCCGCCGCGCTCGCGGCTCGACCGGTCAGCCGCGCCAGCGGGACGAACAGCCAGAAGCCAGCGCTGGACCGACACACCGAGCCCGGCGACAAGCTCGCCGACCGGGTCAAGTGGGTGCTGGCCCATCTGCTCGGCACCACCCCGGACCAGTTGCGGGTGGACTCCGACGGCGACATCGGCGTCCGCGCCGGCTCAGCCATGATCTTCGTACGGGCACAGGAGGATCCGCCCCTGGTGGACGTCTTCTCCCCGCTGCTGACCGGGGTGCAACCCACCGAGACGCTCTACCGGCGACTCTCCGACCTGACCAACGGCATGATCGTCGGCCGGGTCTACTGCACCGGCGACACGATCTGGGCCTCGATACCCGTGTTCGGGCAGGACTTCCAGGCGAGCCACCTGCTGCTGGCGATCCAGGCGATGATCGAGCTGGCCGACGACCTCGACGACCACCTGCGCCGGGAGTTCGGCGGCAGCCGTTTCTTCGGTCCCGAGGCGTCCGGCATCGTGCCCGTTCCCGATCCCACCGGCTACCTGCGGGATCTCGCCGACAGCGGGGAGTCCCGGGCGGGCCGGATCCTGGCGGACCTGCTGGCCGACCGAGGCCGTACGGACGAACTGCGGACCCGGGCCGAGAACGGCAACGGGCACGCCGCCGCGCGGCTCGCCGTACTGCTGCTGGACCGGGGCGAGGCCGACGACGCCGAGCACTTCTGGCGGCTCGCCGCCGACCAGGGCGAGCCCTCCGCGCGGGCCGAGCTCGCCGACCTGCTGGTCACCCGGGGCCGGGTCGAGGAGGCGGTCGAGTTGCTCCGCGACGGGCCGACCGACGACCGGCGTTCGCTCGGCCTCCTGCTCACCCTGCTCACCGAGTCGGGCCGGGTGGAGGAGGCGGTCCACCTCCTGCGCGACCGTAGCCCCCGGACCGACGACGACCGGTAACAGCGCGTCCGTACCCATCCCCGGCCGGCGCGCGGGGCACTCGGCCGAGACGGTCGGGCACCACCGGGACATGGCCGCCGCTCCTTCTCCCCCGTGCCGTCGCGACCGGGCCACGGACGCCGTCGCGGCTTACGTTCGTCACGGTAGGTGGAACTGCGAACCGACGGGGGCTTACGTGAAGACTTCCCACGTTCGGGGCGGCGCCGGCCGGCGCCGACGACCCGGTTACGGTAACGACATGGGGCAAGCGACACGCTGGGTGACCGATACCGATCCGGGACACTCGCAGTGGTACATCGACCGGTTCCGTCAACTGGCGGCCGACGGCGCAGACCTCGCGGGTGAGGCGCGACTGCTGGACACGCTGGTCGCGCCGGGCTCGCGGATCCTGGACGCGGGCTGCGGCACCGGCCGGGTCGGGGCCGCACTCGCCGCGCGCGGTCACCGGGTGGTCGGTGTCGACGCCGACCCCGCGCTGATCGAGGCGGCCGGCGTGGACCACCCCGAACTGACCCTGCTCGTCGGTGACCTGGCCGAGCTGGACCTGCCCGCCGTCGGGCAGACCGAGCCGTTCGACGCCGTCGTGGTGGCCGGCAACGTGATGGTGTTCGTCGCGCCCGGCACGGAGGGCGCGGTGCTGCGTCGGATCGCCGCGCACGTACGCCCGGACGGGGCGGTGGTGGTGGGATTCCGTACCGACCGGGACTACCGGCTGGAAGCCTTCGACGCGGACGCGTCGGCCGCCGGTCTCCAGGTGGAACACCGGTTCGCCACCTGGGACCTGCGCCCGTGGCGGGCCGACGCGGGCTTCGCCGTCACCGTGCTGCGCCGCCCCGCCTGACCGCCGGTCGAGGACCGGGGCGGGTTCGACCGGCTTCCGGCCGCCGAACCCGCCACAATCATGCTGGTCAGAGTCCCTTGCACTGCCCGACGACGGGCCCGCGTACGGTGTTGCGCAGCCCGTTGTCGGTCGGCGCCGGACTGTTGCCGGTGCAGGAGAGCGGGCCGTTGACCGTGTTGCCGGCGACCAGTGGTGCCGGGGCGGTGGTGTTGCCGTGCAGGACGACCGGGCCGCTCACGTCCACCCGCTCGACGATGACGTCGCCGGTGCTGCCGGTGATGCTCACCGGACCGCTGACCGTTCCGCCGATCAGTTCGACCAGGACACCGTCGGTGGCGGTCACCGGTCCCCGGATGGTCGCGCCGGTGGCGATCAGCGAGGCGCCCGGACGTACCACCACGGGGCCGGCGACGGTGGCCCCGGGCAGGCAGGTCACCCCGTCGGTGAGAACGAGCGGACCACGGTGGCCGCCGGTCACCGTCGCGGTGCAACTGCTCGCCACCACCGTGAACCGGGCGGTCGTGGTGCCGCCACCGGGACGGGTGGCGGTGACCGTGGCCTGGTAGACGCCGTCCCGGGCGTAGGTGTGGTCGGCCACGGCCGAGTAGATGCCGTTCACGCTCCTGTTGGTGCCCGGGGTGCCGGTCAGGGTCGCCGCCGAACTGGTCCCGTCGCCCCATTCGACGGTCGCCGACACCTGGTCGGCGGTGGTGCCCGGGGCGACCACCGAGGCCACCTCGCCGCCGACCGTACGGTTCGCGGTGGTGCGGTCGGGGGCGGCCACGTCGACCCGCCACGGCACCTGCGGCGAGGGGTAGAAGTTGTGGCCCCGCGCCTGCCACCGGGGACCGTGCGCGGCCAGCCGGCCGACGAAGGAGGCGAGGTTGCGCTCCGGGTGCTCCCTCGGCGACCAGCCGATCTCCGCCGTGGCCGGCATCCGGGGGAAGAGCTGGAACTCGATGTCCGGCAGGTTGGCCAGCGTCTCGGACCACATCGGCGCCTCCACCCCGAGGATGTGGGTGTCGGTCACCGCGGGGAGCGTGACCCCGCCGGTGGTCCGCGCCGGGATGTACGTCGCCGGGTCACTGCTGCCGGCGGACCAGTTGTAGAAGTGCGACACGTCGAGCCGACCGGCCCAGCTCAGCCCGAGCGGGCTGCCGACGAACTGCTGCATGTCGAGATAGGTGTGGTTGGCCGGGGACATGACGACCTTCATGCCCTTCTGCACGGCAAAGCGGGCGGTGTCCCCGGCCGCCCCGGTCGGGTTCCCGTTGCTCCAGAACTGGGCCACCGCCGCCGGGGCGTCGGGGCGGTCGAAGTTGGCGGTGGCGATCTCGGACCAGCCCATCACGATCTTGTTCTGGGCCTTCACGATCTGGGCCGCCCGGTCGACGAAGTCGACGAACCGGTCGTGCGCCAGGGTCGACGTCGGGACCTCGTCCCCGCCGAGGTGGTAGTACGGGCCGGGGCTCAGCGCGCTGAGCTGCTCGGTGATGTCACCGATGATCGCCCAGGTGTTCGGGCTCTCCGGGCAGAGCGCGCTGTAACCGACCGCCCCGGTGAGGTTCCAGACCGGCGGCGTACGGGTCGTGCAGTTCACGTCGGGCAGGACCGGGTTCGCCTGCGGTCCGGCGTACGACATCACGATCGCGTTGGTGTGACCCGGGGAGTCGACCTCGGGGATCACGGTCATGAACCGTTGCGCCGCGTACTCGACCACGTCGACGTACTCGGCCTGGGTCCAGTAGCCACCGGGGTCGTTGTTGATCGAGAACTGGGCGCCGATGGTGGTGAGCTCGGGCCGACCGTTGATCGCGATCCGGAAACCCTGGTCGTCGCTGACGTGCAGGTGCAACACGTTCAGCTTGTACGCCGAGGCGTGGTCGATCAGGCGCTTCACGGTGGCCGGCGTCTGGAAGTGCCGGGCGATGTCGAGCATCGTTCCCCGGTAGCCGTACCGGGGGACGTCGGTGATCCGGACGCCGTCGACCGTCCACGGACCGGGCCGGACCGTCGGGCTCTCGATCCACGGCGGGAGGAGCTGTCGCAGGGTCTGCACCGCGTAGAAGAGTCCGGCCGGCTCGGCCGCCTCGAGGCGTACGTTCGCGTCGGAGACGTCGATCCGGTAGCCCTCGTCGCCGAGGTCGGCGGCTCCGGTCAGCCCGAGCAGGATGTCCCCGGCCCCAGCGGCGCCCTCGACCACCGGCAGCGGGTAACCGGTCGAGGGCCGCAGCACGGCGGCCAGGCCGTCGGCGATGCGCGCGGCCGAAGCGCCACCGGACACCAGCACGATCCTGGTCCTCGGCCCGACCACAAAACTCTGTCCCGGCACCGCTGCACGCTGCGCCGGCACCGGGATGACCTGGGCCGGTCCGCTCGGCGCCGTGCCGGCCGGCGCGACGTCGGGCCGCGCCTGCGCCGGTGTCGCGGCGACCATCGTCTGGACCGCGAGCGCCAGGGCGAGTACGGCGCCGCCGAACCGCCGCCGCCCCCGTCGCGTCCACCTGTGCCGGGTGCCGGGTAACCGACCGGACGTCTGCATTGTCACGCTCCCTCGTCGGGGTGCGCGGCGCCCGCCGGGCCCCGGTCCCCCCACCGCTTCACGGTCGGTTGGGTCGGCCGGGCGTGGTGGCGGTCGACCAGCGCGGATTGAGTGATCAACGTCGATGACGCTGGCCGAATGATAGGCACCGGGGCGACGTACTGTAAAGACTCCTTACATTGCGTGACCCGCCGCCGGGTTGGCCAGCACGGGTCCGGCGGACGTCCGGTTCTGGGAACGTGGGGTGCGGAGGGTGGCGTACCCGGCGACGGAGGGTCTGGCATGTCCGACTGGCGGTCACGGTCACGGCGACCGGCCAAGCGTGGCCGACGCCGGTCCGGCGAGCGCTACCGCCAGCCCCCCGAGCTGTCGATGGACCCACGGGCCACGCCGGAGCCCGCGCCGGTCGAGCAGAGCGTGGTCACCTCCGGCATCTACCGGGACGGGCACCGGGTAGCCAGCCCCGACAGTGTGTCCGGGATCTGCCGGCGGCTGCCGGAGCAGCCCGGCACGATGGCCTGGATCGGGCTCTACCGACCGGCGGAGAGCCAGCTCATGGCGGTGGCCGAGGAGTTCTCGCTGCACGAGTTGGCGGTGGAGGACGCGGTGGTCGCGCACCAGCGCCCCAAGCTCGAACGCTACGGCGAGACCCTGTTCGTGGTGCTCCGGGCCGCCCGCTACCTCGACGACCTCGAACAGGTCGACTTCGGCGAACTGCACGTCTTCGTCGGTCCGAACTTCGTCCTCACCGTCCGGCACGGCGAGGCGCCGGACATGGGCGCGGTACGACGCCGGATGGAGGGCGACCCCGACCTGCTGCGCCGTGGCCCGGAGGCGGTGCTGTACGCGATCCTGGACGCGGTGGTGGACGGGTACGCCCCCGTGGTCGCCGGACTCCAGCACGACATCGACGAGATCGAGACCGAGGTGTTCGGCGGGGACCCGAAGGTGACCCGGCGGATCTACGAACTCTCCCGCGAGGTGATCGAGTTCCAGCGGGCCTCCCGTCCGCTGCTGGACATCCTGCGCGGGTTGAGTGCCGGCTTCAGCAAGCACGGCACCGACGAGGAGCTCCAGCGTTACCTGGGCGACGTGGCCGACCACGCGACCACCGCCGCCGAACGGGTGGACGGGTTCCGGCAGATCCTCACCGACATCCGTACGCTCAACGCCACGCTGGTCTCGCAGGCACAGAACGAGGAGGTCAAGCGGCTGACCGAGGCGAGCTACACGCAGAACGAGGAGGTCAAGAAGATCTCCGCCTGGGCCGCGATCCTGTTCGCGCCGACGCTGATCGGCACCATCTACGGGATGAACTTCGACCACATCCCGGAACTGCACTGGAGCTTCGGCTACCCGTTCGCGCTGGCCCTGATGGCGCTCGTCTGCACCTGTCTCTACCTGGTGTTCAAGCGCCGCGACTGGCTCTGACCCGGCGACCCGTGGCGGTGACACCGCGCCCGCCGTGGAGGAGACGGCCGCGGTGTCACCGGGACCAGGATCAACAGCGGGGTACGCCGGGAATGTAGCCGTCGTAGCCGGTCAGCACGTACGTGTCCGAGATGAACCGACCGGCGCCGATCCGGTCCCAGATGTTGCTGGTGCCGTACGTGCCGGTGACCGTGGTGCCGGTGGTCTGGCACTGGATGGTCACCCGGGCACCGTCGGCGACCGAACCCACCACGCCGTAACCGGTCCCGGGGCCGGAGCGGACGTTGAGGTCGATGCCGGAGGTGTTCACCGTGCCGCTGCCGGTGCCGCCACCACCGCAGGCGTTGTCACTGGTGTAGGTCTTGGTGCCGTAGTAGAGGGCGAGCGTGCCGTTGAACCGGACCTGGGCGTAGGACCCGTTCAGCCGCTGCTCGTAGTGCAGGTGCGGACCGGTCGAACCGCCGGTGCTGCCGACGTAGCCGATCACCGTGCCGTACCCGACGGTCGACCCGACGCCGATGCCGGTGGCGAAGCCGCTCAGGTGCGCGTAGTAGGTGGTGTGACCGCCACCGTGGTTGATCCGGAGGTAGCGGCCGTAGCTGGTGTTGCCGAGGTTCGTCGCCACGTCGACCGTGCCGGGCGCGCTCGCCACCACCGGGTCGCCGTCGTCGTTCGTACGGTTGAAGTCGATCGCGGGCGCCGGGCTGTGGTCGGTGCGGGTCTGGCCAGACCACGACTGCCCGCACGGGAACGGGACCTTGAAGGTGGGCGCGGCCATCGCGGGTGCCGCCGGCACCAGCACGCTGGCCGCCAGCAGCAGTCCGGCACCAAGCACGGTCAGCAGACGTCTGCGCATTCGGTGTCTCCTCTGTCGAGTTCTGCGTCGGCGGGCCACAGACTGACAGAGCGATCATGAACGAGATAGGCGATCATTGATCTCGGGTAGATGAACAGCGGTTCACCGATCCGGTTCGGCGACCGGGTACGGCGCGAAGGTGCTGTGGTTCTCGTCGATGGAAAGCCCCCGGCCGATCTGCGGGAACGCGCGCTGCGGGCAGTTGCTCCGCTCGCAGACCTTGCACCCGATGCCGATCGGGACCGCCGCGTCGGCGTCGTCGAGGTCGAGCCCGGTCGAGTAGACCAGCCGACCGGCCTGGCGCAGGTCGCAGCCGAGGCCGATGGCGAACGACTTGCCGGGACGGCCGTAGCGACCCGGTGCCCGGGTGACCGTACGGGCGATCCAGAAGTAGCGCCGACCGTCGGGCATCGCCGCGATCTGGGTCAGGATCCGGCCGGGTGCGGCAAACGCCTCGTAGACGTTCCAGAGCGGGCAGGTGCCCCCGGTACGGGAGAAGTGGAAGCCGGTGGCCGACTGGCGCTTCGACATGTTGCCGGCCCGGTCGACCCGGATGAACGAGAACGCCACCCCGCGCGCCCGGGGCCGTTGCAGGGTGCTCACCCGGTGACAGACGATCTCGTAGCCCACGCCGTAGTGGGTGGCGAGCCGGTCCAGGTCGTACCGGAACTCCTCGGCGTTGGCGTGGAAGTCCTGGTACGGCAGGATCAGCGCGGCGGCGAAGTACTTGGCCAGCCCGATCCGGGCCAGCGTCTCCGACTCCGGGCTGCTCAGCTCCGCCGCCTCCACCAGGTCGTTGAGGGTCTCCCCCACCTCCGCGAAGGCGAGCTGGGTGGCCATCCTGATCGCCAACTGCCCCGGGCGCAGATAACCGGAGAGCCGCAGCAACTGGGTCCTCGGGTCGTACCGGTGCAGTTCCTCGGCCTCCTCGGAACCGGGCTCGCCGACCCGGACCCGGATGCCGTGTACGCCGAGCCGTTGGGTCAGCACCGGACGCATGTCCCCGGGCCGGATGCCGATCACGGAGGCGAGCCGTTCGGCCGCCTCGTCGAGCTCGGCGATGTAGTTGTTCCGCTGGTAGAAGTACTCCCGGATCTCCTCGTGCGGACCCGGCTCCAGCTCACCCGACTCGTGCTCGCGGTCCCCGGTGAGCGCGGCCAACCGGTCGGCGAGCTGCCGGTAGCGGCGGTGCATGGTGACCAGCGCGTGGGCGGTGTGTGGGAGCCGCTGGGCCAGCTCGGCCGCCTCCTCCACCGGGATGTCGATGCGCAGCGTGTCGTCGGAGGAGACCTCCCGGATCTCGGCGGTGAGCCGGGCGGTGTCGTGGGTGGCGAAGAAGGCCGCGTCGACGCCGAGCGACTCGCTGATGCTGAGCAGGACCGGCACGGTCAGCGGCCGGGACCCGTGCTCGATCTGGTTGAGGTAGCTCGGCGAGATGCCGAGCATCCGGGCGAAGGCCGCCTGGGTCATCCGGCGCTCCTCGCGCAGCCTGCGCAGCCGCGCACCCGCCACACTCTTGCGCATCGGCGTCTCCCCTCCCGCGTACTGAGCCGCCAGTTTGCCAATGCTGTCTTCGCAACATTTGCAAATCGGTGGCAAAGATTCGCAACTGTTGGCTCCTTGCGGCCATCGACCAGCGCTTTCACCTATGTCACGGTCGGTTGACAGGGCCCGCCACGTCAAGTGCGCAAGACACGTGGTTGGCAAAAGGCGGGCCGGACCGAACGACGACGGATCGGAAGGACGAGGGCGATGGACGCATTCACGGGACCGGAGACGACGGGTACGACCGACGGGGTACCGGCGGGAGCCCTCACAGCCGCCGCCGAACTGACCCGGCGGTGGGAGCGGGACCCGCGCTGGCGCGACATCCGGCGGACGTACTCGGCGCGGGACGTGCTGCGGCTGCGCGGCAGCGTGGTGGAGGAACAGACCCTGGCCCGACGCGGGGCGCAACGGCTCTGGGAGTCGCTGCACAGCGAGGACTTTGTGCCCGCACTCGGCGCGTTGACCGGCAACCAGGCGGTGCAGCAGGTCAACGCCGGCCTGAAGGCCATCTACCTCTCCGGCTGGCAGGTCGCCGCCGACGCCAACCTGGCCGGTCAGACCTACCCGGACCAGAGCCTCTACCCGGCGAACTCGGTGCCGGCCGTGGTCCGTCGGATCAACAACGCGCTGCTGCGCGCCGACCGGATCCGGCACGCCGAGGGCGGCACCGGCGGCCCGACCGACTGGCTGGTGCCGATCGTCGCCGACGCCGAGGCCGGCTTCGGCGGCGTACTCAACGCGTTCGAGCTGATGAGCGCGATGATCGCGGCCGGCGCGGCGGCGGTGCACTGGGAGGACCAACTCGCCTCCGAGAAGAAGTGCGGCCACCTGGGCGGCAAGGTGCTGATCCCGACCGGCCAGCACATCCGTACGCTGAACGCCGCCCGGCTCGCCGCCGACGTCGCCGACGTGCCGACGCTCATCATGGCCCGTACCGACGCGGACGCGGCGACCCTGATCACCACCGACGTGGACGAGCGGGACCGGGAGTTCGTCACCGGCGAACGGACCGCCGAGGGTTTCTACCGGGTGCGACCGGGGATGGACGCGTGCGTCGCCCGGGGCCTGGCGTACGCGCCGTACGCGGAACTGCTCTGGATGGAGACCTCCACCCCGGACCTGGACGTGGCCCGCCGGTTCGCCGAGGCGATCAAGGCCGAGTACCCGGACCAGTTGCTGGCCTACAACTGCTCGCCGTCGTTCAACTGGCGCAAGCACCTCGACGACGCGACCATCGCCAAGTTCCAGCGCGAGCTGGGCCACATGGGGTACAGGTTCCAGTTCATCACCCTGGCCGGGTTCCACGCGCTCAACCACTCGATGTTCGACCTGGCCCACGGGTACGCCGCCAGCGGCATGCCGGCCTACGTCGAGTTGCAGGAGCGGGAGTTCGCCGCCGAGGCCACCGGCTACACCGCCACCCGGCACCAGCGCGAGGTCGGCACCGGCTACTTCGACCTGGTCAGCACGATCATCAACCCGACCAGCGACACCGTCGCGCTGCGCGGGTCGACCGAGGAGGAACAGTTCACCGGGGCGGTGTCGTGATGCCGGCGACCACGCGTACGCGGTTCACGCTCCCGGGGGCGAACGCCATGCGGTCGCAGATCACGGTCGTGGGGCAGGGCGGGGAGCGGTTCAACGAGATCCTGACCCCGGAGGCACTCGCGTTTGTCGCTCGGCTCGACGCCGAGTTCGCCGGCCGGCGGGCCGAGTTGCTGACCGACCGGGCGAGGCGCCGCGACCGCCTGGCCCGGGGCGAGGAGTCGCTGGGCTGGCTGGCGGAGACCTCGGCGGTCCGGGACGACCCGCACTGGCGGGTGGCCGGCGCCGCGCCCGGACTGGTCGACCGGCGGGTCGAGATCACCGGCCCGCCGGACCGGCGGATGACCGTCAACGCGCTGAACTCGGGCGCCCGGGTCTGGCTGGCCGACTTCGAGGACGCGCTCTCCCCCACCTGGTCGAACCTGGTGGGTGGGCAGCTCAACCTGCGCGACGCGATCGACGGCCGGCTCGACTTCACGACGGAGACCGGCAAGCGGTACCGGGTCGGCCCGGACCCGGCCACCATCGTTCTCCGGCCGCGCGGCTGGCACCTGGTCGAGAAGCACGTCGTGGTGGACGGGCGCCCGGTCCCGGCCGCCCTGGTCGACTTCGGGCTCTATCTGTTCCACTGTGGGCAACTTCAGCTCGACCGGGGCAGCGGTCCCTACTTCTACCTGCCCAAGCTGGAGAGCCACCTGGAGGCACGGCTCTGGAACGACGTGTTCACCGTGGCCCAGGGCCTGCTCGGGATGCCGTACGGCACGATCCGGGCGACCGTGCTGATCGAGACCATCACCGCCGCGTTCGAGATGGAGGAGATCCTGTACGAGCTGCGCGACCACTGCGCGGGGCTGAACGCCGGCCGCTGGGACTACATCTTCAGCCTGGTCAAGACCTTCGGTGAGCGGCCCGAATTTGTGCTGCCGGAGCGGGCCAGGGTCACCATGACGGTGCCGTTCATGCGCGCGTACACCGAGCTGCTGGTGTCGACCTGTCACCGGCGGGGCGGGTACGCGCTGGGCGGGATGGCCGCGTTCATCCCGAGCCGGAACGCCGACACCAACGCGCTGGCGATGGCGAAGGTGCGCGAGGACAAGGAGCGGGAGGCGGCCGACGGCTTCGACGGCTCCTGGGTCGCCCACCCGGGCCTGGTGCCGATCTGCCGGGAGGTCTTCGACCGGGTGCTGGGCGACCGCGCCCACCAGCTCGACCGCCTCCGCGAGGACGTCCGGGTCACCCCGGACGAGTTGCTCGACGTCGCCGGCGCCGGCGGCGAGGTGACCGAGTCCGGGCTGCGGAACAACATCGCCGTCGCCCTGCGCTACCTGGACGCGTGGCTCGGTGGCAGCGGCGCGGTGGCGATCTTCGACCTGATGGAGGACGCGGCGACCGCCGAGATCGCCCGGTGCCAGGTCTGGCAGTGGGTCCGGACCGGGAGCCGGCTGACCGACGGGCGCCCGATCGACGAGGAACTGGTCCGCAAACTGCTCGCCGAGGAGTTGGCGGCGGCGCGTGGCGACGACGACGGGGCCGGGCACCGGTGGCACGACGCGGAGGAGATTTTCGTACGGACCGCGCTCGGCGACACCCTGCCCACCTTCTTCACCACCGGCGCGTACGCGAACCACCTGGTCGGGCGACCCGAGCGGTAGTCGACGTCACCGCCCAGCCCGGTCGTCCGAAGGGGTGACCGGGCTGGCCCGGCGCGACGGGTTACCGGGGCAGCTCGGCGCCGCTCTGCTCGCTCACCATGTACGCGGCGTACCAGTTGGCCCAGTTCGGGTCCTCCGCGCCGGTACGCTTCTCGTGCTCGCCGTGGGCGGCCGACGCGCGTTCGAGCGCGCTGGTCAGGTCGTCCACCGAGCCGAACGACGTCACGCCGCCCTCGATCCGCCCGGGAAGCCGGGTGGTCACCTCCTGCAACAACCACTGGTTGCCGTCCGGGTCGCTGAACGAGGCGCGGGAGAAGTAGCTGCGACGCTCGGGATCCGGACCGTCGAGCGGGCCGTCGGGACCGAGGTGGAAGATCCCGCCCACCTCGACGCCGGCCGCGAGCAGTACGTTCCGGGTGGTCTCCAGGTCGTTCACGATCACGTACTGGCTGGCCGAACCCGGGGCCGCCGAGGTGAGGTTCGCGCCGAACTGGACCGAGCATCCGGAGCCGTGCGGCGTGAGCTGGACGATGCCGACCGGTGTCTGGTCGAGTCGCCACCCGAGTCGCCGGTAGAACTCCTTGGCACGCTCGACGTCCGAGACCGGGATGACGGCCACCTCGATCTTCATGTCGACGTTCTGGACCGTGGTTTCGCCCGTGCCGCCGCCGCGTACGTCGGTCTTGCTCATCGAGCCTCCCTGGGCCGAGTCAGCCGTCCTGGCCGCGCCCTGCGGGGGCCACCGGTGGGCAGGGTCTCGGTTACAACGTACTGCTCGGGCGGGTGCGCGACGCCCGGTTCGGCGGTTTGACGGGGGTGGCCGATCAGGGCGTCTGCCGGGCCCGGACCGCCTCGGCGTCGGGGTGGCCCAGGTCGTCCAGGATCGTCAGAGCCCTGCTCCACGCGGTCCGGGCGGCGTCCCGGTTGCCCGCGTCGCGGTGGACCTCGGCGAGCCGGCCGAGCCCGTCCGCCTCGTTCCACCGGTCACCGGCCCGGCGGTACAGGTCGATCGCCTCCCGGTAGCTGGCGATCGACTCGTCGTACCGGCCCATCCGGTGGTGGATGTAGCCGATGCTGTCCAGCGTGTGTGAGAGGCCCATCAGCGCGTCGGTCTCGCGCAACACCGCGAGCGCCTCGTGGCAGCACCGAAGGGCCTCGTCGTACTCCCGCAACAGCGCGCGGTACCAGCCGATGCTGTTGAGCGAGTTCGCCTGACCGATCCGGTGCCCCGCGCGGCCGAAGAGCTCGTGGGCCCGCTGCGCGTGGCCCAGCGCCTCCTCGTGGCCGCCCTGCCGCTCGGCCACCACTCCCAGCACCATGTGGATACCGGCCTCACCAAGAGGTTCGCCGAGGGTGCGGTGCAGCTCGGCCGCCTGCCGCAGATGATCGCCGGCCTCCTGGAACTGGCCCAGTTCGGCGTGCGCGCTGCCGATCCACCGGTGGGCGAACGCCAGCCCGACCGAGTCGTCGAGTCGTCCCACCGCACCCACCGTCGTCCGCAGCATCGCCAACTGCTCGTTCCAGTAACCCTGGCGTTGCAGGAAGGGCGCGAGTGTCCAGGACAGGTGCCAGGCGTGTCGGTCCAGCCCGGCCTCCACCGCCAGGTCGATCAGGGCGAGCAGGACGGGGCGTTCGGCGGCGAACCAGGCGATCGCCTCCGCGGCATCCGCGAGCGACTCGACCAGGACACCGGGTGGCGCCTCGCCGACCTCGATCCGGACGCTCGGATGCGGCATCAGCAGGAGCGCGGCGCGGTGACCGGTGTGCAGGTGATGGTCGAGCAGCCGGTGCAGGGCGGCCCGGCGGGCGGCATCGGTCTCGTCCGCCTCGGCCCACTCCACGGCGTACGCCCGCAGCAGGTCGTGGAGCACGTACCGGCCGGGCGCCCGTTCGGCGATCAGGTTGGCGGCGGCGAGTTCGGCGAAGAGCGTCTGCGCCTGCCGCAGCGGGATGCCGGCCGTGCTGGCCGCCGCCGCCACCGTCAGGTACGGACCGGGATGCCAGCCGAGCAGGCGGAACAGCCTCGCCGCCCCGACGCTGAGCGCGGCGCAGGACCAGGAGAAGACCGACCGTACGTCGCTCACCGCGTCGCCGACGGCAAACGGGTCCAGGCTCTGCCCGGCCCCGCGCAGCTCGGCCGCCACCGCCGAGAGCCGGATTCCCGGCCGAGCCGCCGCACGGGCCGCCACGACCGCGAGGGCCAGCGGCAGCCGGGCGCAGAGCTCGACGATCTCGGCGACCGCGTCCGGCTCGGCGGCGACCCGGCCGCGCCCCAGGCGCATGGCGAGCAACTCGTACGCGTCGGAGTCGGACATCAGTTCCAGCGTCATCATCCGGGCGGCCTCGGTCACGGCGAGCGACGTGAGCTGGTTGCGGCTGGTGACGAGGACGAGGCAGCCCGGCGATCCGGGCAGCAGGGGACGTACCTGCTCGGCGTCGCTGGCGTTGTCGAGCACCACCAGCACGCGTCGTCCGGAGAGCAGGCTCCGGTAGAGCCCGACCTGGGCGTCACTCGTGGCCGGGATGCGGTACCGGGGCACCGCGAGCGTGTCCAGGAAACCCCGGACCGCCTCGGCCGGGTCCATCGCCGCGCCGCGCTGGTCGAAACCCCGGAGGTTGACGTAGAGCTGCCCGTCGGGGAACTGGTCGCGGACGCGATGCGCCCAGTAGACCGCGAGCGAGGTCTTGCCCACGCCGGCCGAACCGGCCAGGACCGAGATGACCATGGTCGCGGGCTCGCGGGTCGCGTCGGCCACCAGGCCGTCGAGCAGCTTCAGCTCGCTGGCCCGGCCGACGAACCCGGCCAGCGCGGGCGGCAGTTGCGCGGGCACCGCGTGCGCCGGGCGCGGTGGCACGGCGGGTACGGGTACGGGCACCGGCTCGACCACGGTGGTCACCTTGCCCCGGAGTATCTCCCGGTGCAGGTCCTGCAACTCGGCGCCCGGATCGATGCCCAACTGGTCGGCGAGCCGGGCACGGATGTCGGCGTACCGGTTCAACGCCTCCGAGGTGCGACCGACGACGTGCAGCGCCCGCATCAGCAGCGCCGTCAACGGCTCCACCAGCGGGCTCTCACCGACCATCCGGGTGAGCGGACCGATCACCCCCGCCGCCTGGCCGGACCGTAGCTCCAACTCCGCCCAGGCGATCACGGCGGCCTGTAGGTCCTGACGCCAGGCGTCGCGCATCCGGGCGGCCCAGTCGCCGGCCAGCCCGCCCAGCGGCTCACCCCGCCACAGCCCCAGAGCCTGCCCGTACGCCACGGTCGACCGGGGCGGGTTGACCGCCGCCAGGTCGACGAGGCGGTGGAAACGGTGGATGTCGACCAGGTCCGGATCGACGTCGAGCACGTAACCGCCGGAGCGACGCGAGAGCGCGACCGGTGCCGGGTCCAGGTCGGACGCCCGGGCAAGGGCCTTGCGAATCCCGCTGACGTGCACGTGCAGGGTACGGCGGGCGCCGGTCGGTGCGTCGTCCCACACCCGGTCGACCAGCACTTCGGTGGTGACCGGACGGCCGGCGTCCACGGCGAGCGCCGCCAGCACGAGGCGTTGCTGCGGTGGGCCGAGTTCGACCGAACGCTCCCCGGCGAACAGTTCGACCGCTCCCAACAGCCGAAACTCCACCAACCCTCCACCCGAAAGCAGCACCCCGATCTACCACTAACAATCCGTTAAGAGTTTACGTCATAGCCCTCAAGCATCCTGAAACCAGCCGAAGTGCCGACAACGCACTCGGATCCGCAAGCCCGACCGTGAGGGGGACGGTCGGGCTCGTGGCTGTGGTGCCGATGGCTGTGGTGCCGATGGCTGTGGTGGAGGCGATCAGCCGCCGGCTGGGCGGCGGGCGGGTCCGTTGTCGACGAACCGGAAGGTGCTCCGCAGCGGCGCGTCGCCCAGTTCTTCGAGGATCAGACCGTTGGTGGGCGAATACTGGAGGAACGCCGACTCGTGGCTGATCGCGTACGTTCCCTTGCCCTTGGCGGTGATCGTGAATCGTTGGTCCGGGTCGGCTTCGGCGCAGACGGCCGCCTCGACGCTCAGCGGCTGTGCGTCGCCCGGGTTCCGCACCTGCCAGCAGGACGGCTCGTCGGCGGCGGGGTGGTTGTTCGGCCTGGTGTACGCCTTGATCAGGTATCCGCCGGCACCGAGCGGGGTCGGGACGAACAACTGGCGTCCACTGTCGTCGTCGGCCTCGCCGAGTCGACCGTCCAGCGACAGCCCGCCCTCGGACGCCTGCACCCGCACGATGGTCACCTCGCGCTCGCCCGACAGGGCGGGATCGGTCGCGGCCGAGGGACCGGGCGTCCCGCTGCCCGACGGCGACCCCGTCGGCGCGGCCGGTGGGAGCGTCGCGGATGAGGAGGCGGACGGTACGGCGGAGGCGGACAACTCTCCGGACTGACCGGACTGGCCGGTCTGGCAGCCCAGCAGGGCGGTCGTGCAGACCAGTACCACCGCGCCGGAAACCCACTTCACATTGGACATACCACACCTCTCACCTCGGCGATGGTGGCCATATGCCCTATTTGCGATTGCGGTAAACGTTTCCACGATGGCGGCTGTGTACGCTCTCCTACCCTGGCCCGGTGGACGATTTCGCGGACGACGTGCCAGGCGAGGACCGACCCGTTCCGCAGCGAACGGAAGACGGTCTCGCGTCGTGGCAGCCCCTGCCGGACACCCTCGGCGGTCCACCCGACCTGCGGATCGGGAAGCCGGAGCGGGAGTCGGCCCGGTGGGCGTTGGAGCAGCACCACCGCGAGGAGCGGATCGACGCCGAGGAGTACCATTCGCGCAGACGCGACCTCGACGAGACTCGTACCCGAAGTGAACTGGCCCGGCTCTTCGCCGACCTGCCGACGCCACACCCCAGCCTTCCGGACCCGTCGAACCCGGTCACGCCAACCCCGTCGACCGGCCCCAACGAGGAGTTCACGTCCTTCCACAGCGCGATGATGGCCCTGCTCGGCCTGGGACTGCCGGTCGCCGTCGTGCTCGGCCTGATGTACGACGTCCTGTGGGTGCTGGGGATACCGGTGGCCGCCTCCGTGCTGATGTTCCTCTACCGGCACTCGGTCCGGACGGCCGAGCAGCGCGGGCGTAACGAACGGGCCTGACCCGGTTCGCCGGTCGACAGGGGTGAGGGCGGGTCGTTCCCTCACCCCTGCCATCGACTACCGGCTGCCGCCCCTGCCCACCTGAGCGGTTTCACCGTCGGCCCGGCCGGTGCCCGAAAGCGGGCGACCGTCGTTCGCCGCGACCCCGGCGGCGCTGGCCGCACCGCCGAGCGACACGATCATCGCGTCGGCGTCGCGGACCAGCACCGCGCGTACGTCGGCGTCCGGCACCAGCGTCGCGTCCGAGGCGAGTTCGACAAACGCGGTGAGCTGCTGCACCGCCCGCCGGTCGTTGCCGGCCGCCTCCGAGTCGCGTACCGCGGTCAGCTTGTTGGTGAGCTGGCGGTGCGCCTTGGCGCTGAGCCGGTCGGTCGCCCCGAACCGGTCGAGCAGGTTCGCCATGTCCCGGAACGAGGTGGCCACGAAGAACCGGACCGAACTGGTGTTGGTGTTGCCGGCCCTGTCGGTGGCGGTGACCCGCAACTCGTGCAGCCCCAGGCTCAGGTCGTACAGGGCCTGGAGGGTGTTGTCGCCGTACGGCCTGCCGTCGAGCGTGGCGACCGTGCTGGCGATGCCGGAGGTCGGGTCGACGCCCTGGAAGCTCACCCGCACCTCCTCGCTGTCCCCGTAGAGCTGCCCGTCGGCCAGCCCCGAGACGGTCACCGTCGGCTTCGTACCGTCGATTCGCACCGGGGCGGACCCGGCGGTCTCGACGTTGCCGGCCCGGTCGGTCGACCGGTACCGGAGCACGTGCTGCCCGTCACCGCTGACCTGGACCGGCCCGGTGTATGCGGTCCAGGTCGGGTCGGCGTCGAGCTGGTACTCGGTCGACGCGACGCCGCTGCCGTCCGCCTCGTCGGTCGAGGTCAGCGTCACCGTCGCGGCCGAGGTGTACCAGCCGCCCGTCTCCGTACCGGTGACCTCGGCCCGGGTGACGGGCGCGGTGGTGTCCTGGTCCGGCTGCGCCGGGGTGCCGTACACGTTGACGTCCCAGAGCGAGTAGCCCCACTGGGTGGCCCGTGTGGTGCCGTACACCCGCAGGTGGCGGGCGGTGCCGGAGATGGCCAGGTCGTCGACGCCACCGTCGCCGCTGGTGGTGCCGTGGACCCTGGTCCAGGTGGTGCCGTCGGTCGAGGTCTGCACCTCGTACGCGCTGGCGTACGCCGTCTCCCAGCCGAGCCGGACCCGACTCAGGTCGTACTCGGCGCCGAGGTCGATGGCGAGCCACTGCGGGTCGACCAGGTGCTCGCTCGCCCAGCGGGTGGCCGGGTTGCCGTCGACCGCGTTGCCCGGCAGGTGGGACGAGTTCGGCTCCACCGACGACGCGGTGACCGGACGGCCCCGGGCCAGGTCGTCCCCGGTGGAGGTCTCGTCCGTACGGATCCGGATGTCGCGGTAGTTGATGTCCAGTCCGGCGCCGTCGTTCTGCACCCCGAAGAAGCCCTCGGCGATGTTGCGGGCACTGGTGTAGTCGGTCAGCTTCACCCCGTTGAGGTAGACCTCGACCTGCTGCCCGTGCACCCGGATGTCGTACGTGTTCCACTCCCCCGGCGGGTTCAGGTTCGCCTCGCGCAGAGCGGTGTTCGGGGCCTTGAAGCTGTAGACGCTGCCGGTGGTCCGGGTCGGGTCGGCGTCGGTGGCGTCGATCTGGATCTCGTGCCCGGCGTCGACCGGCTTCCACGGGTCACCCTGCGGGTCCGGGAACCCGATGAAGACCCCGCCGTTGTCGTCGCCCGGCATCATCCAGTCGACCTTCAGCGAGTAGTCGCTGTACGTCCGGGTCGGGTACCAGAGCAGCCCCATCCCGCCGAACGAGGTGAGCGTGCCGTTGTCCAGGGTGAACCCGCCCGGACCGGCCTGGCGCCACCGGTCGAAACTGGCCTGGGTGCCGTCGAACAGCGCGGTGTAACCGGTCTCCGGCCGGCAGTCCGCGTCGGCCTGGTCGGCGACGAGCCGGATGCCGCCGAGCAGCATCTTCAGGTAGTTCTCGTCGGCGTACGACTGGGTGGTGTGTCCCATCCCGGTGTACCAGGACCGGCCGCCGTCGTACTCCTGGCACCAGGTGATCGGGTGGTCCGCGCCCATCCCGCCGCCGCTGTAGGTCGACTCGTCCACGGTGGCGAGCACCTTGACCCGTTCCCGGGGGTTGGTCCGGTAGTTGTACCACTCGTCGGTGTGGTTCCAGGTCGGCGCGAAGTGCGAGGTCGACGGGTTGGCCCGGTCGGAGAACCGGACGGTGGCCGGCTGGGTGGCCGGGTGCGAGTCGAAGTAGCCGCCGACCAGCGCGCCGTACCAGGGCCAGTCGTACTCGGTGTCGGCCGCCGCGTGCACGCCCGCGAAGCCGCCACCGCCCCGGATGTACGCCTCGAACGCCGCCTGCTGCTCGGCGTCGAGCACGTCGCCGGTGGTGGAGAGGAAGACGACCGCCTCGTACTGGGCCAGGTTCGTGGCGGTGAAGGCGGTGGCGTCCTCGGTCGAGTCGACCTGGAAGCCGTTCTCCCGCCCGAGCCGCTCGATCGCCGCGACGCCGGCCTCGACCGACTCGTGCCGGTAGCCGGCGGTCTTGGAGAAGACCATCACCTGGTACGTCTCCGCCGCCGCGGCAGTCTCGGGGGCGGCGCTGGCGGGCGGGGCGAGTGCGCCGAACGAGGTCAGAGCAAGGGCAGCACTGGTGGCGGACGCGAGGATGCCTCGGCGCATGGGTGCTCCTTCCGTGGGGATCGGTCAGGAGGAGCGCGCCGCCGCACCTGTGGAATCGTCACCGAAAGGCCGCCGAGTCTTTCGGGTTCATCGGACTCTGCCGGGCGGGGCGTTGGGGAGTCAAGCCCTTTGATCAAAACGAGCTTCGATCTTTGGTTGCGGTGGTGGGTTGGGGGGCGGCGTGCCCGCTCTGGGCGGTCAGGCTTGGTCCCGTCGTGGGCACGCCGCCCCCCAACCCTGACCGGGTCGACGTTCGGTCATTCGTAGCGGTCGCGGCGCCATTCGGTTTCGCGGTCCTCGTGCACGGTGGCCTCCTGGAGAGCGGACTCACGGAGGACGTGCCGCGACTCGGCGAAGATGACCACCTCGCTGATCACCAGCGCGAAGCAGACCGCCGCGAGCATGCCGATCGCCGCGAGCGCGGGAAGCACGACCGCCAGGGGGATCAGCGAACCGAGGACGAGGATCGCCCCCACCCTGGTCCAGGTGACCGTGCCGAGGATGCGCGCCTGGAAGGCGAGGTGGCCGAGGAGGAACAGGATCACCCCGCCGTAGATGAGCGGGACGCCGGGGCCCTGCTGCGGTTCGGCGAGCGGGATGTGCTCGCTGCTGAGCTGGTGGATCATCTCCTTGTCGCCGAGGGAGAGCAGGATCAGCGCGGCGATCATCGGCAGGTGCAGGTAGACGTACGCGTCCCGGGCGAGCCGGATCCGGGCCAGGTCGTGTGTGCCGTGCATGACCTGGTGCGCGGCGGGCGCGACGATGTCGAAGTACGCCCACCAGAGCGACGCGGTGATGCCGATGCCGAGCGCGGTGCCGATGAACATCGGCCAGGTCTCGGTCCGGCCGGTCAGGTTGGTGCCGAGGCCGACCGAGATGATGGTCTCGCCGAGCCCGACGATGACGATCAACTCGAACCGCTCGACCCAGTGTCCGGCGGAGGCGAGTCCCCAGTGGGAGACGCTGAGGAAGCGGCCGGCGCCGTACTCGATCACGACCGCGATGGTCCAGAGCAGCGTACGGAAGGTCACCTCGTCGATGCCGTGGAACCTCGCCGGGATCAGTCCGGCGATGAAGAGCAGCGTGGTGGTGGTGACCAGCGGCAGCGCGTAGTGCAGGATCTGGCGCCGGAGCACGGGGTCGTCCCGGGCGGAGTACCAGTGCAGCACCACGTGCAGGGCCCGGACGATGAGGTAACAGATCGCCAGCACCAGCGGAGCGTCGAATCCGCTGGTCTCACCGGCGAATGCCTGCGGGATGATCAGGGCGATGGTGAAGGTGGCGACCATGACGGGGAAGACCACCAGCGGCCCGATCCCCTCACCGAGCCTGATCCAGTTCGCCACCACCATGTGCGAGCACCAGCACCACCAGAGCAGGGCCAGGATCAGCAGGCCGTGGTAGAGACCGCTCGGCGTCAGGTCCTGCGAGGTGACCCGGGCGATGCTGAAGAAGACGAAGACAAAGACCAGGTCGAAGAAGACCTCGAGGCTGTTCGCCCGGGTTCCCGGGCTGGCCCGGCGTAGCTGCCCGAGCAGTCCCCGGCGGCGGTTCACCGCCGGGTCCCGTCAGCCCGCACCGTGGCCGCCCGGATCACCGTGACGGGCGGCGCGCGAACGGGCTCACCTGCGGAACTCGTTGATCTTGTCGCGAGCGACGGTGGCGAGGGTGGCGATCCGGTTCGGCTCGCCCCGCAGGAACGCCTCGGTGAACTCCTTCGCCTGCTCGTACCGGATCTTGCCCGGCATCGGCGGCTCGTTCGGGTTGACGTCACAGTCGACGAGCGCCGGGCCGGGGTGCGCCAACGCGTCCCGGATCGCCCCGGGCACCTGCGCCGGGTCGGTGACCTTCGTGCCGTAACCGCCACAGCTTCTCGCCCACGCGGCAAAGTCCGGCTTCGGCTCCGGGTGCCGTACGGCGTACTCCGGGTAGCCGAGGATCATCTGCTCCCAGAGAATCTGCCCGTACGCGTTGTTGTTGTTGATCACGACCTTGACCGGCAGTTCGTGCCGCGCGGCGGTCAGGAACTCGGCCATCAGCATGGCAAAACCACCGTCCCCGACGTACGCGATCACCTGGCGCCCGGGGTGGGCCAACTGCATCCCGATCGCGTACGGCAGCCCCGACGCCATCGACGCCAGGTTGCCGGAGAGGTAGTACTCCCGCCCTCCCCGGATCGTCCAGTGCCGGGCCGACCAGGTCGAGACCGTGCCCGAGTCACAGGTCAGAATGGCGTCCTCGGCGGCGGCCTCGTCCAGACAGCCGATCAGGTACTGCGGCGCGATCGGCGTCCGGCTCGGGTCCTGGAGCGCCTTCATCTCCTGCCGCCAGGTGTCCCGGCCCCGCTGGTGCTTGGAAAGGAAGGACCGGTCGTCGTGGCGCCGCAGCATCGGCAGCAGTTGCTTCAGCCCCGTCCGGGCGTCGGCGGCGACCGCCACCTCGACCGGCAGCCGGATGCCGATCTGGCTGGCGTCGCGGTCGATCTGCACCACCCTGGCCTGTCCGGGCGCGGGAAGGTAACTCCCGTACGGGTACGACGTGCCGACCATCAGCAGCGTGTCGCACTCCTCCATCAGCAGCTCGCTCGGTTTGGTGCCGAGCAGCCCCAGCCCGCCGGTGGTGAGCGGGTGCTCGTCCGGCACCACCTGCTTGCCGGAGAGCGTCTTGACGATCGGCGCGCCGAGCGCGTCCGCTACCGCGAGCACCTCTTCCCGAGCCTCCCGGGCGCCGATGCCGACCAGCATCGCCACCTTCTTCCCCGCGTCCAGCACCTCGGCGGCCCGTTCGAGTTCCCCGGGCGCGGCCGGCACCGGCGGACGCGAGACCACCGGGCTGCTGACCGGGGGCGCCCCCGGGGTGACGTGCCGGTACGGGTCCGCGGCGGCAGCCGCCACCTGGATGTCGTTGGGCAGGCTCAGGTGCACCACCGTGGACTTGGTCAGGGCGTGCCGGATGGCTATGTCCACCACCCCCGGCACCTGCCGCGGGTTCGCCACCAGCAGGTTGTACGCGCCCGCCACGTCCTGGAAGAGCTGGGTCGTCGACACCTCCTGCTGGTACTGCGTCCCCTGCACCGAGGTCTCCTGCATCCCGGTGAGCGCGAGCACCGGGACGTGGTCCATCTTCGCGTCGTACAGGCCGTTGAGCAGGTGGATGGCACCGGGGCCGGAGGTGGCGGCACAGACGCCGAGGCGGCCGGTCGCCTTCGCGTACCCGGTGGCCATGAAGGCGGCGGCCTCCTCGTGGTGCACCAGCACGAACCGCAACCGCTCACGCTGACGACGGAAGCCCTCCATCAGGCCGTTGATACCGTCACCGGGCAGCCCGAACACGGTGTCGACCCCCCAGTCGACCAGGCGTCTGGCCAGGGCTTCTCCGACGATCTCCTGCATCAGTGCTCCCCGTGTCGCCTCGCCCCGGTTCAACGGCGGGTACGGCGGCCGATCAGGTAACCAACAACGAGGGCGACCACCGCCACGACCAGCGCCGGACCGGCGGTCTCGCCCTTGAGCCGCTGGATACCCTGCTTCGGGTCCACCACGGTGCCGGCGGCATCACCGATCACACCGGTCGCCATGTCGCCGAGATGCCCGTGAGTCATGTGCTGTCCCTCCGGGTGCCGCCGCTGTCGTTCCGTCCCGTACCGCCGTCTGGCCTGCTCCGTACCGCCGTCTGGCCTGCTCCGTACCGCCATCGATCCCAGGCGACGATAACTCACCTTTCCCTAGGTATTGGACATAACGGCTCAGATCAAACGCGTCTACGCCGGGTCCGCCGTCCCGCTGGTCGGCGCAGCGGTGCCGGCCGGGTCCACGGGTGGGCGCGGCGCCCTGCGCCGGACGGCGAGGACGGCTCGCACGCACGCGTAGCCGGTGAGCGCGGTGGCGGCGACGACCAGGGTGATCCACCATCGCGGCCGGGGCCCCCGGTCGACATCGCCCACCTCCGCCACCCGGACCTCGCCCAGCAGGCCGGTCGCCAGTTGCAGCCGGTCTACCCGGCGACCCGACCCAGCCCCTGCGGAAGGCGGGCGACGGTCCGGGGCGCGGCACCGGGAGACGACCGCCCGGCGCAGGTACGGCACCGGGTCACGGACGGCGTCCATCCGGCGTAACCACTCGATGAACACCTCCTGCACCACGTCCTCCGCGACCTGCTGGCTCCCGGTGGTGACGTAGGCCAGCCGGACGAGGACGACGTAGTGCGCGGCGTACACCGCGTCGAAGGTCACCTCCGCGCGCGCGGATGTCTGCACCAACACAACCCTAGGGGCGCAGAGCTCACCGGTTTCGTTGCGCGTCCGGCGGAACCGGGCGCCGCACCGGTCGTCAGCGCAACCAGTCGAGCAGCCGGTCGCCCTGCTGCCAGACGGTCAGCGCGGAGAAGACACCGAACAGCAGCACCGCCCAGACCAGCGCCACCACCCGGACCGAGCGGGGCCGGATCTGCGGTGGCAGCACCCGGCTGTTGAGCACCAGCAGCAGGATCGAGTAGATGAACATCATCAGCCCGCCGACGCAGGCCGAGATGACCAGCAGGATCAGCGGCTGGTCGAAGCCGGCGAGCAGGATCACGCAGCCCAGGCCGACCAGTCCCCAGACCAGCGCGAAGTAGATCCGGCTCTCCGAGTGCCCACGCAGGTACGAGGTCTTGAGTACGTCGGCGGCGAGCCGGCTGGTGTAGTCGACGATGCCCATGGCGGCGGCGAAGAGCGAGATCGCCCCGATCACCCAGAACAGGGTGCCGAACCAGGAGCCCACCATCTCGCCGAGGCGCTCCCCCTCCACCCTGAGGAAGGAGACGCTGTTCGCCAACCCGGGCACCCCGTGCACGGTCGAGTACGAGAGCATCGACATCAGCACGATCGTGACGAACGAGATCAACACGAAGGTGACCAACTGCTCCCGGTTGGCCAGCCGCCACCAGCGGTGCCACCGGCCCAGGTTCTCGTCGGTCGGCTCGAAGACGAACCCGGCCGTGTCCGGGGCCGCCTCCGGTCGGCCGGTGACCGGGCTGACCAGGCGCGGGACGTACCGGCCCATGCCGAAGCCCTTGTCCCTGATCCAGTTGCTCTGCACCAGGTTCTGCCCGCCGCCGGCACCGGCGAAGACCAGCGCGGAGAGGATCAGCGCGAAGCCGAGTTCGGTCGGGAACTGCGGCGCGACCACGGTGTCCGGCAACGCCCGCCAGGCGTCGGCGCCGACCGCGAATACCGCCGCGACCACGAGGAAGACGACCACGAGCCCGACCTTGACGAACTCGACCCGCTCCAGCGCGGTGTAGATGACCGGGGCCAGGGTGAGCGTCAGCCCGATCACCACCAGCATCCCGACCGCGATCCAGGCGGCGTTGCCGCCGAAGAGGTAGGTCACCATCGTCGCGGAACTCGACGCCCAGCCCGGCCAGAGGTTCGCGAAGTAGACCATCACCGCGAAGACCAGACCCCAGTGCCGCCAGAACCGGGAGAAGCCGGTGAGCGCGGTCTCGCCGGTGGCGAGGGTGTAGCGCTCGATCTCCATGTTGAGGAACCACTGGGTGACGATGCCGACCGCCGCCGCCCAGAGGAAAACCAGTCCGACCTGCGAGGCGATGTACGGGAACAGGATGAACTCGCCCGAGGCGAGCCCCACCCCGGCCGCGATCACCCCCGGCCCGATCACCGGCCAGGCCGACGCGGGCGGCTCCGGCAGATCCCGGACACCGACCCCCGGCAGGTAGCGGGTGGGAAAACGATCAGCGGCACTACCGGTCATCATCGACCTCCAAAGGGACGGAACGTGCCGATACCCGTAGACCACCTTCGATCAAACCACTGTGGACGTCAAGGTCGGGCCGACCGTGCCCGGCGCGGGAATCAAGCCTGACGGCCCGCGCCGGGCACGGTCGGCCCGACCCAACCCGTCACACCTGACGCGCCACACAGATCCGAGCATCAAGCCGCGGCCCGGCCTCGTAGATCATGTACGACACTCCCCCGTCGGTGCCGAAACTCGGCGACGCGGTTCGACCGTTGTCGGAGGCGATCGGCGTGTGGAACACCCCGAGGTGCACCTCCCGGTCGAAGTCGTTGCCGACCTCGGTGAGGTACATCCGCCCGCTGTTGCCGTGGTAGACCACGTACGCGGTGCCGTTGCGGGTGAGCAGGTGCGGCGCGGAGATGTCGGTCAGGCCGTCACCGGATGGCGAGACCAGCGGGTTCGGCGCGAACTGCCACTGGTCCCAACCGTTCGGCGACCAGCCCCAGAAAATCTTCCGGGTGCCCGGCCGTACGGTGTGCGCGCCCATGAAGAGCATGACGTACTTGTTGTTCCGCCCGGCCACCCGGTGCTCGAAGACCCGCGCGTAGGAGGTCTCGGTGGTGTTCGGCACCAGGTTGGTGCTGAGGATCGGGGTCTCGTTGGTGAAGGTGATCCCGTCGGTCGAGCGGGCGACCCGGGTGGTGGTGTTCTCGCCGTGGAAGTAGAGGAAGAACTCCCGGCTGGAGGCGTTCCAGACCACGTGCGGGGAGGAGACGTGGCTGACCGTGGTGGTCGGTAGCACCCGGTCGACGATCGGGTTGCCAGGGTGCTCGGTGTAGGGACCCTCCAGCCGGTCGGCGTAGGCGAGGCAGATGCCGCCGGGCGGGTCGTGCGGCGCGTAGTAGAGGTAGTAGCGGCCCCGGGCACCGGAGATCTTGTCGTAGACCCCGCGTACGCAGGGAAAGATCGTCTCGCCGGTCGGGTTGTAGACCAGCGGCCGGTCGAAGGCGTCGCGGACGTACCGGTAGCTGGGGAAGCCGGCGGGTCCGGCGAGCGCCGCCGGGGCCTGGGCGAGGGCGCCGAGCGCGCCGCCGGTCGCGGTCGCGGTGCCCAGCAGGGCCGCGCCGCGCAGCAGGCCGCGCCGGCTGAGGCCGCCCGCCCGCTCCGGCTGCCCCGGCTGGTACGGCGATTTCGGGTACGGGTGAACCATGCGTTGGCTCCGATCGTGAGGGGACGCTCGTCGATCGTGGAGCGGACGGATCGCCATCACGTTGAGTGAGTTGATCGTCCGACCAGGACGGTAGGTCGTGGTCGATGAGTCTGCGCCGGGGCGGCAACGCCGTCAAGGTGCTAATACGAATTATCACGGCCGGATAGATGGCAACGGATTCATCCGCAGGTCTTGACGGGAGCGCCGGACGAGGCTCAAGATTTCACCTCGTTGTAGCTAATGCGTATTAGCCCAGAAACGAATGGACACGGAACGTGACCGGAGCGCGTAGGCGAGTCACCCAGCACGACATCGCCCGGATGACCGGCGTCAGCCAGGCGACCGTCTCGCTGGTGCTCAACGGCCGGGACGACGGCAGCGTGCGGATCGCCCCGGAGACCCGGGAACGGGTGCTGCACGCCATCCGTACCACCGGCTACGTCGCCGACCCGGTGGCCCGCCGGCTGGCCGCCCGGCACAACCGCATCCTCGGTGTCTTCACCTACGAACCGGTCTTCCCCGCCGGCACCGGCGACTTCTACCACCCGTTCCTGGTCGGCATCGAGCAGTGCGCCGAGCAGCTCGGCTGCGACCTGCTGCTGCTCACCAGCGCCCCGGTCGCCGACGGCCACCGCCGCATCTTCCACGACGACAACCGGCTGCGCCTGGCCGACGGTTGCGTCCTGCTCGGCCGCTCACTCGACCCGGACGAGCTGGCCCGGCTGGTCGCCGAGGGACAACCCTTCGTCTCGGTCGGCCGCCGGGACGACGCCGGTGGCCCGGTGCCGTACGTCGGCGCCGACTACCCGGCCGCGACCGCCGCCGTGGTCCGCCGGGCGCTGGAGCTCGGCCACACCAGACTGGCCTACCTCGGCCAGGGCACCGGCCCGGAGTCGCACGCCGACCGGATGAGCGGCTACCGGACCGCGCTCGACAGCGCCGACCTGCGGGTACGGCACGAACCGACCGCCGACCGCTCCCCCGCCGAGCTGCTCGACGCGCTGCTGGAAGCCCGGGTCACCGCCGCCGTCGTGGAGGAGTACGCCGACGGCGTCGCCATCGCCCAGGTGGCTCGGGAACGTGGGCTGGACGTGCCGGGTGACCTCTCCGTGCTGGCGCTCGGCGACCCGACCCGACCGGCGGCGGCCACCGATCTCGACCTGACCGGGTTCCGAATCCCCCGGCGGGACATGGGCTGGCAGGCGGTCGAGGTGCTGACCGGACTGATCGAGGAGAGCCCGGAGGTCGTACCGCAACGGCTCCTGCCCTGCCAGCCGGTCGACGGCGCCACCCTGGCACCCCCGGCGACACCCGAATGAGAGGACAGATCTTGCCAGACATGCGGACCGAGGTGCTGGTCGTCGGCGGCGGGCTCGGCGGCGTCGCCGCCGCGCTGGGCGCGCTGCGAGCCGGCCGATCCGTGGTGCTGACCGAGGAGTACGACTGGCTCGGCGGCCAGCTCACCAGCCAGGCGGTGCCGCCGGACGAACACTCCTGGGTCGAACAGTTCGGCGTCACCGCCAGCTACCGGGCGCTGCGCGACGGCATCCGGGACTACTACCGCCGCTACTTCCCACTCACCGACCGGGCCCGGCACTCGGTCGCGCTGAACCCGGGCGCCGGCCACGTCAGCCGGCTCTGCCACGAGCCCCGGGTGGCGGTGGCGGTGCTGGAGGCGATGCTCGCGCCGTACCGGGGGGCGGGGCGGTTGCGGGTGCTCCAGCCGTACCGGGCGGTGGCCGCCGACACCGACGGCGACCGGGTGACCGGGGTGACCCTCGCCCACCGGGACAGCGACGAACGGGTGCACGTGGTCGCGCCGTACGTGCTCGACGCCACCGAGACCGGCGAGCTGCTGCCGCTGACCGGCACCGAGTACGTCACCGGCTTCGAGTCCCGGGGCGAGACCGGGGAACCGAGCGCGCCGGACGACGCGCAGCCGACCAACATGCAGGCGTTCTCGGTCTGCTTCGCGATCGACCACGTCGACGGCGACCACACCATCGACCGCCCGGCCCGGTACGACTTCTGGCGCGAGTACCAGCCGCCGTTCTGGGGAGACCGGATGCTGTCGTTCCGCTCCCCCAATCCGCGCACGTTGGAGATCTCGGAGCGCAGCTTCACCCCGAACCCGGACGACGACCCGTGGCTGGTCCTGGCCGACCAGCGGGTCAGCCCCGGCGACGGCAACCTCTGGACGTTCCGCCGGATCGCCGCCCGCCGCTCGTTCCGGCCGGGTGCGTACGACAGCGACATCTGCCTGGTCAACTGGCCGATGATCGACTACTTCGAGAGCCCGCTGATCGACGTACCGGACCCGGAACGGCACGTCGCGGCGGCCCGGGAACTCTCCCTCTCGGTCCTCTACTGGTTGCAGACCGAGGCGCCCCGGGCCGACGGCGGGACCGGTTTCCCCGGGCTGCGGCTGCGCGGCGACGTCACCGGCAACGGCGGCATCAGCAACGGCGGCGACGTGTCGCACAGCGGCCTGGCCCAGGCACCGTACATCCGCGAGGCACGCCGAATCCGGGCCGAGTACACCGTGGTCGAACAGGACCTCTCCCTGGACGTACGCGGGGACAAGGGCGCGGCCAGCTACGCCGACTCGGTCGGGGTCGGCATGTACCGGATCGACCTGCACCCCTCGACCGGCGGGGACAACTACGTCGACGTCGCCTCCTGCCCGTTCGAGATCCCGCTCGGCGCGCTCATCCCCCGGCGGGTGGAGAACCTGCTGCCAGCCGGGAAGAACATCGGCACCACGCACATCACCAACGGTTCGTACCGCCTGCACCCCGTGGAGTGGAACGTCGGCGAGGTCGCCGGACTGCTCGCGGACTTCTGCCTGGCCCGGCGGGTCACCCCCCGCGCGGTGCGCTACACCCCCGGCCTGCTGGCCGACTTCCAGAACCGCCTCGCCGACGAGGGCGTCGAGCTGCGCTGGCCCGACATCGCCGGCTACTGAGGAAGGGACCTTGATGAAGAACCGGTTGACGGCCGTCGTCGCGCTCACCGCGCTGCTCGGCCTGAGCGCCTGCGGAGGCGGCGACAGCGGCGGCTCCGACGGCCCGGTCTCGCTGCGGATGACCACCTGGTCGGCGAACGAGGCGCACCTGAAACTGCTCGACGAGATCGCCACCGAATATCGAGCCAGCCACCCGAACATCACCGGGATCACGTTCGACCCGATCCCGTTCGAGAGCTACACCACCACGCTGACCACCCAGATCGCCGGTGGCAATCCGCCCGACCTGGCCTGGGTGCTGGAGAACGCGGCCCCCGACTTCGTCTCCTCGGGTGCCCTGGTGCCGCTGGACGACACCCTCAAGGGCACCGACGGCTACAACTTCGACGAGCTGGCACCGGCCGCGACCAAGCTCTGGCAGCGCGACGGCAAGCTCTACGGCTACCCCTTCTCCACCTCCCCGTTCGGCATCTTCGTCAACACCGACCTGGTCAGGGCGGCCGGTGCGAAGACCCCGGCCGAACTGATCTCCGCCGGCACCTGGAACTGGGAGAACGCGGTCGCCACCGCCTCCGCCGTGGCGGCGAGGACCGGCAAGGCCGGTCTGGTCGTACGCGACTTCGACTACAAGGGCTGGGACTTCCTCTCCACGGTCTGGACCGGCTGGGGCGCGCAGGCGTGGAGCCCGGACGGTAGGAGCTGCGGCTTCGACGCCCCCGAGATGGTCGACGCGATGACCTTCCTGCACAAGGCGATCTTCACCGACAAGGCGCTGCCCGGACCGGGCACCGCCGCCGACTTCTTCGCCGGTGAGGCCGGTATGACCATCACCCAGATCTCCCGGGCGTCGCTGCTGGAGAAGCAGACGTTCGGCTGGGACCTGGTCCCGCTGCCGGCCGGGCCGAAGGGTGCCTACTCGGTGATCGGGCAGGGCGGCATGGGCGTGCTGAAGAAGGGCAAGCACGCGGAGGCCGCCGCCGACTTCCTGGCCTTCCTCACCAACCCCACCAACTCGGCGAAGCTGGCCCAGTTCTTCCCGCCGCCGCGTACCCCGCTGCTCACCGCCGAGACGCTGGCCAAGACGAACCCGCTGCTCAAGCCGGAGCAGTTGCAGAAGGTGGTGATCGACGGCATCGCCAACGGGGTGGTCAAGCCGAGCCACACCGGGCAGGCCGAGCTGAGCCAGGCCGTACGGGCCGCCCTCGACCCGCTCTGGAAGGCCGACGCGGACGTACGGGGTGTGCTCGGCGGGGTCTGCTCGGCGATCAAGCCGCTGCTGGGCAAGTAGGAGATCACCGATGCCGGTCCTGACGGACGACGTGGCGGGCCGGGCCGACACCCGGCCCGCCCCGGGCGACACCCGGCCGCCGACGCGGCCCGGATGGTGGACGTCCCGGCGGCGGGACCAACTCGCCGGTCTGCTCTTCGTGACCCCGCAGCTCGTCGGCAGCGTGCTCTTCGTGCTGCTGCCGCTCGGGCTGGTGGTCTGGTACAGCCTGCACGAGTGGAACGTGCTCGCCGACACGTTCGACTTCGTCGGTACGGAGAACTACCGCAAGCTCGCCGACGACCCGAACCTGCCGTCGGTGCTCCGGGCCACCGCGATCTTCTCCGTCGGGCTGGTCGTGCTCAACCTCGGGCTGGCGCTGCTGCTCGCCGTGCTGCTGAACCAGAAGCTCCGTGGCACGGTCGTGTTCCGTACGCTGTTCTTCTCCCCGGTCGTGGTCTCGCTCGTCGCCTGGACCATCGTGTGGGGTTTCCTGTTGCAGGACAACGGCGGGGTCAACGGGGTGGCCGGCGCGGTCGGCGTCGACGGCCCCAACTGGCTGCGCGGCGAGTGGACCGCCCTGCTGTCGGTGATCGTGGTGCAGGTGGTCAAGAACGTCGGCCTCAACATGGTGCTCTTCCTGGCCGCGTTGCAGGGCGTGCCGGCCGAGCTCTACGAGGCGGCGCGGGTCGAGGGGGCCAGCCGGTGGACCCAGTTCCGGCGGATCACCGTACCGCTGATCAGCCCGACCATCCTGCTCACCTCGATCATCACGGTGGCGGGCGCGTTGCAGGTCTTCGCCCAGATCGCCGTGCTGACGCAGGGCGGGCCGGGAACCTCGACCACCGTGCTCGTCTACTACCTCTACCAGCAGGCGTTCCAGTTCCACCAGTTCGGCTACGGCTCGACCCTGTCGGTGCTGCTGTTCCTGATCGTGTTGGCGCTCACCGTCGTGCAGTGGCGGATGCGCAGGAGGTGGGTCTTCCATGAACAGTAGGCTCCCGCTGCGGGCCAGGGTGGCGCTCTACGGTGTCATCTGCCTGCTCGCCGTGCCGTTTGTCTTCCCGACCTGGTGGATGGTCACCTCGTCGTTCAAGCCGGTCGCCGACATTTTCGCCTTCCCGCCGTCGCTGATCCCGACGGACTTCAGCTTCTCGGCGTACCAGCGGGTGTTCGAGTTGCAACCGTTCGCGCGGCAGTACCTGAACAGCGCGTACATCGCACTGGTGGTCACGGTCGGCACGCTGGCGGTCTCCGCGCTCGCCGGGTACGCGTTCGCCCGGATCAGGTTCCGGGGTCAGCAGGTGCTCTTCGTGGTGGTGCTGGTCGGCCTGCTCATCCCGAGCGAGGTGACGATCGTGCCGCTGTTCCAGATGTTCAATTCGGTCGGCCTGGTCGACACCCACTGGCCACTGATCCTGGTGCCGATGCTCGGCGCGCCGAGCGTGCTGGCGACCTTCATCATGCGGCAGTTCTTCATCACCCTGCCGGCCGAGTTGGAGGAGGCGGCCCGGGTCGACGGGCTCGGCCGGCTCGCCACCTTCTGGCGGATCGCGCTGCCGCTGGCCCGTCCCGCCCTCGGTGCGGTGGCGATCTTCACCTTCCTGCACAGTTGGAACCTCTACCTGGAGCCGATCGTCTTCCTCTCCACCCCGGAGAAGTTCACCCTGCCCCAGGCGTTGACCCAGTTCGTCGACGCGTACGGCGGACCGATGTGGGACGTACAGCTCTCGGCGGCGTCGATGACCGCGCTCCCGGTCCTACTCGTCTTCGTGCTCGCCCAACGCCAGTTCATCGAGGGCCTCGCCCACACCGGCCTCAAGGGCTGAAATCGCCTCATCTTGATCCACGCGCTCTGAGCTGTCGTCAGCGCCACGCTCTCGACAGCTTGGAGCGCGTGAATCACGACTCCCACGGCTCAGTAGTAGCCGGTCTCGCCGTCGAGCAGTTCCCGGATGGTGTCCATGTGTCCGGCATGCCGGGCGGTCTCCTCGACCATGTGGATCACCATCCAACGCAGGGTCGCGGCGGCCGATCTGTAGTCCGGGTGCCGGCCGACCTGGTCCAGCGAATGGTTCGCGATGATCTCGTTCGAGATCGTGCACTGCCGCTCGTAGTCGGCGAGGAGCTGAGCGAGCGGAATCCCCTCGACCCTCATCTCGGCGTCGTCGGGCTCGTCCTGGAACGCCGGCCCGACGGCCGGACGACCGAGGAACAGCACCTCGAACCAGGTGTGCTCGACCCAGCGCAGGTGGGAGACGATGCCCGCCATGGTCATCAGCGGCGAGGTGGGGATCAGCGACCGGTGGGCGTCCTCTTCGGAGAGCCCCTCGCACTTGAAGTGCACGATCGCGCGCTGCATGTCGTACCAGCCGAGGAGCTGTGTTCGCTCGTCGGCCACGAACGGGGGACGGATACGCGCAGGTGACGACATGCTGACCGACGCTACCGGGGCCAGCACGCCTCCGCAGCCCCATTAGCTGTCGTTCGAGGCCGCCCTGAAGCCGGGGGGTCAGATCGAGCGCGCCCGACGCCGTACCGGCGGTCACTGGTATCAGAAGGTTTCAAGCCGATCGACGATGGCAAAGATTCCGACCCTGTACTAGGTTCATCGCGGGCCTCTACGGTGGGAGAGTCATGGACAGCGGATTTTGGCTGGGACTACTATTAGCACTCCCCATTGGGATCCTGACCAACATCCTCACCCCTCGTGTTCAGCAATGGTTTGCAGGCCGGAGCGCTCGCGCACGGACAGCGCGCGACAGAGAAAGAGAGGCCGACGAGGCCTTCGCCTCCGATCTACGAACCAGCGAGGCGAGATATCTCAGCTACGTGTATCGAAATATCGTCCGGCTCCTGACCTATGTTCTCGTGATTACGATGATCGCAAACTTGCCGTTCTATCTCTACGACACGCTGGACGGTATTCAGAATCTGATCGCCGGCGGCCACGTCGCCGAAATGATTCCGATCATTATCACCCTAGTAACCTTGATTAGCTTGACAACCGCATTCCTCAACACCAGCCGGCGAACCAACAGAGTGACCAAGCTGGTTAGCGGCGAAGTAGCCGGAAGGAGGTCAGGCCGGGATATTTCATCGATGAATCAAGCAGCTACACCGGAACGTTCACCACTCCCACAACAACCTGATGGCGCCGACTAGCGTCTCCTCCTTGAGAGCCGAGCGAGGGTCACCGGTAACAGCGAATTGCCCGACCTCGAAAGACGCGGTGAGGGCGCACCGAGCAAGCGTGGTCCCGCAGTGTCCACCCAGGACCAACCGGGCCGGACAACACCCACCCGGTGGAGACCGTCACGGATCACGTCCGCGGCGTGTCCACGCCTTCGATGACCGGAGGTTCGACACGTTGCCGTCGCCCGAAGCCCGGCTGCGGTGTCATGCCCGGTCAGTGGGCGTACCTGAGGATGATGTCCCTGGTGGAGCCCATGCCGTACCGGTCGGTGTCGCTGGAGAGGGCGGCGACCTCGGAGAGGATGGGGGCGGTGTCGAGGCGCAGTCGCCTGGCCTGGTCGCAGAGCGCCTGGAGGGTCAGGATCTCGTCGCGGGTGTCGGCGCCCTGGTCGCGCGCGGAGAGCAGAATCAGCCGGGCACGGAAGTCGGCGACCGTATGCCACTCGTGCGGCAGGTGCGCGGCCCAGCGGAACGACGGGTACCGGTCGAACAGGGAGCGGATGCTCGCGCGGGTCGACTGGTCATCCGCCGCGTAGCGGTCGACGATCGCGCGGAGTAGCGTTTCACATCGATGCCGTACGCCGAGTTTGTCCATCGGTGGTGTGGCGAACGCCGCCGCCAGCTTCTCGACCCAGTCGGGGTCGGAGGTGTCCACCGGGGCGCGGGCGGCCGGGGCGAAGAGCACGTCAAGCTGCGCCATCCCGTCCTCGATTTCGACCAGTTCCATCCGCCGCTACTCCGATCTCGGGACCACCTGGACGGCACATGCATCTTCTTGCAATACCCTGTTGAATATTTGCATCTGCCTGTCAAATTTTCTACGCTCGGCGGATGACCGCTCCCCTCGTGGAGGCCGTCGGCCTCGTCAAGCGTTACCCGCCCCGCGACCGCCGGTCCACGAGCTTCACCGCGGTCGACGGGATCGACTTCACCCTCCAGCGTGGACGGGCGTTCGGTTTCCTCGGTCCGAACGGCGCCGGCAAGTCGTCCACGATGCGGATGATCGCCTGCGTCTCGCCGCCCACCGCCGGCACCCTGCGGGTGCTCGGCATGGACCCGACCACCAACGGAAGACAAATCCGGGCCCGACTCGGCGTCGTCCCCCAGGACGACGCGCTGGACCGCGAGTTGACCGTACGGGAAAACCTGCTCATCTACGGCCGCTACTTCGGGCTGCCGAAGCAGGTCATCGCGGAGCGGACCGACCGGCTGCTGGAGTTCGCCCAGCTCTCCGAGCGCGGCGCGGAGCGGGTGGAGGCACTCTCCGGCGGTATGCGGCGCCGGCTGACCATCGCCCGTTCGCTGATCAACGAGCCGGAGATCCTGCTGCTGGACGAGCCGACGACCGGGCTCGACCCGCAGGCCCGGCACGTGCTCTGGGACCGGCTGTTCCGGCTCAAGCAACAGGGTGTCAGCCTGATCCTCACCACCCATTACATGGACGAGGCCGAACAGCTCTGTGACCAGCTCGTGGTGATGGACCACGGTCGGATCGTGGCGCAGGGCTCACCCGCCGAGCTGATCGCCGCGCATTCCACCCGGGAGGTGCTGGAGCTGCGGTTTGTCGCCGGTGAGCAGGACACCGCGCTGGAGAAGTTGCGCGCGACGGGGATGACGGACCGGCTGGAGGAGTTGCCGGACCGGCTGCTCTGGTACACCGCCGAGGGCGAGGCCGCGCTGGCTGCCGTACACCGGTTGGGTTTGAATCCGGCCACGGCCATGGTGCGCCGGGCGAGCCTGGAGGACGTCTTCCTCGCGCTGACCGGCCGGACGCTGGTGGACTGAGCATGGCCACCGACACCCTCACCCCGAGCAACCCGAGCAACCCGAGCGGTTCGACCGACACGAACGACCCGGCCGGCGTGACCGGCGTGGGCATGGCGCTGCGGGCGTACCGGTACTGGGCGTTGCGCTACCGGCGGACCTGGCGCGGCACCGTGGTGATCAGCGTCGCGAACCCGCTGCTCTTCCTGGTCGCGATGGGCCTCGGGCTCGGCCGGCTGATCGGCCCGGACACGGCCGCGCTCGGCGGCGTCGACTACCTCGCCTTCTTCGCCCCGGGCATGCTCGCCGCCGCGTCGATGCAGAACGGCATCATCGAGTCGGCCTTCCCGGTGAGCTGGAGCCGCCGATCGGGCGGTGCCTATCCGGTGGCGGCCGGGACGCCGCTGGAGCCCGAGGACATCCTGCACGGCCACGCGCTTTTCATGACGGTACGGGTGGCGATGAGCGCTGCCGCCTTCCTGCTGGTGATGGTCGCCTTCGGAGCCGCGCAGTCCCCGCTGGTGGCGCTGACCCTGCCGGCGGCGACGTTGACCGGAATGGCGTTCGCCCTACCGGCGGCGGCCTGGGCGGTGACGCTGACCAACAGCGAACCGGTGTCCGGGATCTTCAAGTGGGTGGTCATGCCGCTCTACCTCTTCTCCGGCACGTTCTTCGCGGTCGAGCAGCTCCCCGAGGTGCTGCGCCCGATCGTCTACGTCACGCCGCTCTGGCACGGGGTCGACCTCTGTCGCACGCTCAGCCTCGGTACGGCAACCTGGCCGACCAGCCTGGGGCACGTGGCCTACCTGGTCGCCCTCACGGTTGTCGGCTACCTCCTCTGCCGCCGCAACTACCGGCGCCACCTCTACGCGTAGGGAGCTGACCGTTGTCGTCCGCGCACCTGATCGTGCTGCGCCACCTCTGGGTGCTGCGGCACGGCCGACCCTGGAACCTCGTTGTCAACGGCATCTTCGAGCCGTTCCTCTACCTGCTGTCGGTCGGCATCGGGATCGGGCAGCTCGTCGACGACGGCGCGACCGGCGGCGACATCGGGCGCTACGCGGCCTTTGTCGCCCCGGCGCTGCTCGCCACCTCGGCGATGAACAGCGCGGTCAACGAGACCACCTACAACGTGTGGTGGCGGGTACGGTTCGACAAGCTCTACGACGCGATCGTGACCACGCCGATGCGGATGCCGGACATCGCGGTCGGTGAGATCGCCGCGTCGGTGCTGCGCAGCACGCTCTCGTCCACCTGCTTCTTCCTGGTGATCACCGCCCTCGGCATGGTGCACTCCTGGTGGGCGCTGCTCGCCGTGCCGGCCGCCGTGCTGATCGCCTTCGCGTTCTCCGCCGCCGGGCTCGCCGCCGCGACCTACATCCGCGACCAGCACCACCACCAGTACCTGCAACTGTGCATGCTGCCGATGTTCCTCTTCGCGACGACCTTCTACCCGCTGTCGGTGTACCCGGGAGCGGTGCAGGTGGTGGTGGCCGCGCTGCCGCTCTACCAGAGCATCGAGCTGCTGCGCGGGCTGACCACCGGGGAACTCGGCTTCGGCATGGTGGGCGCGGTCGCGTACCTGGTCGCCATGGGGGTGGGTGGGACCTGGCTGGCGAACCGTCGGCTGAGCGGGATGCTGCTCACCTGATCGCCTTCCGGCCCGTCACCGGGCGGGGCAACGGTGCTGGTCAGCGCGGTAAAATCGGCGTACCCAGACGACCCAGGCAGGTGACCCCCGATGCCCGACCGGTACGAGTCCCGGATCGACCGGCAGATCCGCGAGGCACAGGAGCGGGGCGAGTTCGACGATCTGCCCGGCACCGGCAAGCCGCTGCCGGACCGCGGCACCACCTACGACGAGGACTGGTGGATCAAGGACTGGGTCCGCCGGGAGAACCTGACCGGGCTGGCGCCGGCCTCGCTGCGCCTGCGCAAGGAGGCCGAGGAGCTGGCGCAGACGCTTGCCGGCAAGAACTCGGAGCAGGCCGTACGGGCAACGGTCGCGGACCTGAACGAACGGATCGTACGCGCCCGGCAGGGGCTGATCGAGGGCCCGCCGGTGTTCCTCGGCACCTTCGACGCGGACGAGATCGTCGAGACGTGGCGCCGACAGCGGCGACGCTCGACCACCTCTTGAAACAGTCTTTCCGCTCAAAATTGCCCTAACCTCCTTTATCTCCTCATACCATGAAGCCGCTCGGCTCTTCCGGCCGTGACGCGAGGTCGCCGTGGTGCGGAGGATGGGATGGGGCGCTCGGACCGGCACCGCCACCCGGGCGGGCCCCGCGATCTTGACCAGGCCGCAGGGTTCCGCGCCGACATCGAGGGGCTGCGCGGCGTCGCGGTGCTGCTGGTCCTGCTCGGGCACGCCGGGCTGCCACTGCTGCCCGGCGGTTTTGTCGGCGTCGACGTCTTCTTCGTGATCTCCGGATTCCTCATCACCGGCCTGCTGCTCGGCGAGTTGCGCCGAACCGGACGGATCTCCCTGGCTCACTTCTACGCCCGGCGGGCCAGGCGTCTGTTGCCGGCGGCCGGCGTCGTCATCGTCGCGAGCCTGCTGCTCACGTACCTGTTCCTGCCGCGCATCCGGTGGTCGGACACGATCGGCGACGCCCTGGCGAGCACCCTGTACGCGATGAACTGGCGGCTCGCCGAACGGTCGGCCGACTACCTCCGGGCCGACCAGGCTCCGAGCATCTTGCAGCACTACTGGTCGCTCGCGGTCGAGGAGCAGTTCTACCTGCTCTGGCCGCTGCTCCTGGTGGCGGCCGTCTGGCTCGGTTGGCGCGCACCCGGTCGACACGTACGGCGCAGCGTCGGAGGGCGGGCGTTGGTCGCGCTCGCCCTGCTCGCGGTGGCGTCGCTGGCCTGGTCGATCCACCTCGGCCAGGCCGATCCGACGCGGGCGTACGTCGTGACCACCACCCGGATCTGGGAACTGGCCCTCGGCGGCGGGCTGGCGGTGCTCGGCCCCCACCTGCACCGACTGCCCCGTACGGTCGTCGCCGTGACGGGTTGGGCCGGGCTCGCCGCGATCCTGCTGGCGGCGACGCTGCTCGGCCCCGAGGTCAACGGCTGGCCCGGATATCTGGCGCTGCTGCCGACGCTCGGCACCGCCGCCGTCATCGCCGCCGGTGTCGGCACTGTCGGTGCCGGTGCCGGTGCCGGTGTCGGTGTCGCGGGGTGGCGGGCGGGGCCGGCTTCGTTGCTCGGCTGGCGGCCGATCCGGGCGGCCGGCGCCGTCTCCTACTCGTGGTACCTGTGGCACTGGCCGCTGCTGGTGGTGGCGACGGCCCGGTTCGGTCCGCTCGGACCGGCGACCGGTGTCGGGATCGTGCTGGCCTCGGTGGTGCCGGCCGTACTGACCTGTCGGCTGGTGGAGAACCCGGTCCGGCGCTCCGCCGCCCGGCCGGCGTACGCCCTCCGGGTGGGCCTGGCGGCAACCTGTCTCCCGCTTCTCGCCGGGATGGGGCTCCTGCTGGTGCTCCGCTCCCCGGCCCCGACTCCGGCGGGCACCGCCGCACCGGATGCGGGCGCGTCCGCGACCGGCGCACCCGCTCCGCCGCTGGGCGCCGCCGTGCTCGGCCCGGAGCCCCGGGACGACCCGGCCGGGGCACCGGTCGACCACGTCCCGAGCATCACACCGGACCCGCTGGTCGCCCGGGACGACGTACCGGACGCGTACCGCGACGACTGTGTCGCGCAGGCGTCGGAGGCGAGCCTTCGTACCTGCGTCTACGGGGACCGGGAGGCGAAGGTGGAGGTGGTGCTCGCCGGAGACTCGCACGCGGCGCACTGGCTCCCGGCCGTGCAGGTGGTCGCCGCCGAGCGCGGTTGGCGGCTGGTGACGTGCCTGAAGGCGATGTGTCCGTTCCAGGTCGCCCCGATCACCCTGCACGGCAGGCCGTACGAGAGCTGCACGGAATGGAACCGGAGGCTGCGTACGGCGCTCGCCGGGGCAGACCGCCCGGCCCTGCTGATCGTCTCCGGGGTGACCCAGATTCCGCTGGTCGACGGTGTGCTGCCGCGCCCGGGTCGGGCCACGGCCCAGGCGCAGACGGAGGCGTTGGCGCAGACCTGGTCGGAGGTGGCGGGCACGGGGCTGCCGCTGGTGGTCCTCCGGGACACCCCGGCGTTCCGGGTCGACGTCGCCGAGTGCGTCTCGGCGAACCGGCGGGCACTGACCCGCTGCGCGAGTCTGAGGGAGGCCGCGCTCGCCGGTGGACTGCCGCAGGAGCGG
Source organism: Micromonospora sp. NPDC050397 (assembly GCF_044901685.1). Taxonomy (NCBI): domain Bacteria; kingdom Bacillati; phylum Actinomycetota; class Actinomycetes; order Micromonosporales; family Micromonosporaceae; genus Micromonospora; species Micromonospora sp. NPDC050397. The sequence continues at coordinate 58,514 of NZ_JBJDPS010000019.1, read as the reverse complement.
GCCGCCACCGGGTTGGCCGGCGTACACCTGGTCGACCTGAACGACGCGATCTGCCCGACGTCGTCGTGCGCCCCGGTGATCGGCGGGACGCTGGTCTACCGGGACAGCCACCACCTCACCGCCGCGTACGCGCGCAGCCTCGCCCCCCGGCTGCACCAGCACCTGCGGGAGGCGCTCTCCGGCGAGTTGCCCGGACGCACCGGCTGAACCGTCCCCCGCCATCGTGGCGCCGGGCCCGCCGTCGTGACGCCGGGCCGCCGTCGTGACACCGGACGGGCCATCGTGGTGCCGGGCGGGAAAGTGGGGTCTTTTGCCGGCCGCGCCTGTGCGGGTTCGGCCTCGGATAGAGTGCGGTTGTCAGCGCGGCGGCGGCGAGGGGACGCCGTCCGAGGCATGCTGACCCAGCCCCTCTGGCGCCCGACTCGTTGTGCGACAGGGGGCGGACGATGGCGGCGGGACGCGGTGCCGAGCTGCTGCGCCCTCCCGCGAGTTCTGGCCGCGCCACGTTCGTGGAGCTCTTCTTCGATCTGGCCTTTGTCGTGGCCCTCACCCGGGTCTCGCAACGATTCGCCGACCTGAGCGACGACACCGGCTGGGCGCTCGCCACGGGGTTCGGCCGTACCCTGCTGCTCTTCCTGGCGCTCTGGCTGATCTGGTCGCACACCACCTGGATCACCAGCCGCTACGAACCGGAGCAGTCGATCATCCAGGCGATCGTGGTCGGCACCATGTTCGCCGGCCTGGTCATGGCGGTGACGCTGCCGCGCGCGATGGAGGAGCGAGCGCTGCCGTTCGCGGTCGCGTACCTGACGGTGATGGTGGTGCGGCCGTTGGTGGTCGCCGCCGCGCTGCGTGGCCATCCACGACGGCTGGTGCCGTTCCGGCTCGCCGCGTGGGCTGCGGCCAGCGCGCCGCTCTGGCTGGCCGGCGCGTTGGGCCCGGACCCACTCCGGCTGCCGCTGTGGGCCGCCGCCCTCGCTGTGGACTATCTCGCCTGGGCCCTGGGCTGGCCGCTGCCGAGGCTCGGGGCCTCGGCGGTGAGCCGCTGGCGGATCGCCGGGACGCATCTTGCCGACCGTCACCAGCAGATGTTTCTCATCGCACTCGGTGAATCGATTCTGGTCATCGGCATGGTTTTCAGTGGCACGGACTACTCCGGGGAGCGGGCCGCCGCCTTCGTGGTCGCGTTCGCCACCAGCGCGCTGCTCTGGCGGATCTACTTCCACCGCGCCGGCCTGCTGCTGACCGAGGCGCTGGATCGGGCGGGTATGCCCGGTCGGCTGGGCACGGCGTCGGAACGGACGCACTTGCTGATCGTGTTCAGTGTGCTCGTCACCGCCGTCGGCTACCAACTGGTGATCGATCACCCGCACGGGCCGCCGCGACCCACTTGGCTCCTGTTCCTGGTGGGCGGTCCGGTCCTCTTCCTCGTCGCCCATCTACGGCTGGAGTACGAGATCTTCGGCCGGGTCTCCCGATCCCGCATGATCGGCTTGGTGGTCCTGCTGCTGGGCACGCCGGCGTTGACGCAGTGGGAGCCGATGGTCGGGCTGAGCGTGGTGGCCGGAGTGCTGGCCCTGGTCGCGCTACTGGACGCGCTGCGGAACCGAAGACGGCCGCTGGAGCCTCCCGCCTCGCCGATCGGGACGGAGGCATCCGGCGATCGCGACTCCGAGGCGTGACCGCGCACCAGACCTGATCGGCTGGGACAGCGCCGGTTGGCCGTACGTCTACTGAGCGGATGCTCCGGGGGATCCCCGCCGCTGATCCCCCGGAGCTGGCTCCGCGCGCCGACCGCCTCAGGCCGGCAGGGTGAACCGCCACCCCCGCGACTTCAGTAGCGGGATCACCTGGTCGACCGCGTCGACGGTCTGGGCGCGGTCACCGCCGCCGTCGTGCATCAGCACCACCGCGCCGGGCGTCACCCCGTCGAGCAGCCGGTCGCGCAGCACGTCGGTGCCGGGCGGCTCCCAGTCGGTGATGGCCAGGCGCCAGCCCAGTGGCCGCATCCCCATCCGGGCGGCGACCGCCGGGGTCTGGCCCCAACTGCCGTACGGGGCGCGGAAGTAGCGGATCTGGACACCGGGCACGGTGTGGCGGATCAACGCGTTGGTCTGGCGCAGGTCGGCCTCGATCCGTGCCGGGCTCCAGTTGGCCATGTCGTCGTGTCGCATGCTGTGGTTGCCGATGCTGTGGCCGGCGGCGACGATCCGGCGGACCAGGTCGGGACGTCGCGCGACGTGTTCGCCCCAGAGGCAGAACACCGCCTTGACCCGGTGGGTGCGCAGCACCGAGAGCAGGCGTGGGGTGTCGACGGGGTTGGGTCCGTCGTCGAAGGTGAGACTGACGACGTTGCCGGTGCCACGGGCGGCATCGATGATCTCGGGGCTCACCCCGGGTCGGTGCCCAGGCATGGCACTCCGCCTTCCTCCGGTCGGGACCGACGGTGTCGATGCCGGCTGGTTCGGTCGATCCGGCTGGTTCGGTCGATCCGACTGTTTGGTCGTTCCCGGCGGCTCCGCCGGTCCCGGGATTACCGGGACCGGCGGGTGCCGGGGGGCCGTCGCCCTGGTCGAGATCAGGGGGTACGGCAGGCGACGGTGGGGGCGGTCCAGTTGCCGTTGGCCATCACGGTGAAGCCGAAGGTGGTGCTGCCGCCAGCGGGCAGGGAGCCGTTGCCGCTGGGCCTGACGGTCATGACCAGTCCGCTGCCGTCCCAGCTCGGGCTGCCGTTCCAGACGGTCGAGACCCGCTGCGGGCCGCGCAGGGTGACGGTCCCCGTCCAACTGGTGATGGCGGTGCCGCCGGCCCTGATGGTGACCTCGCCGTTGAACCGGTCGCCCCAGCGTTGCGTCTCGCGGTAGCTGGCGGTGCAGCCACCACCACCGGACGGGGGCGGCGTCGTGGTGGCGGTCGGGCCGGGATTGCCACCGTCGGGCGCGACCGCCCGGCCCGTGCTGGTGGAGATCATGCCGGCGCAGAGGTTGCGACTGGTCAGGTTCGCGACGATCTGCGGGATGGCGTTGATCGTGGTCTGGTAGCCGTCGTGCATGAGGATCACGCCGCCGTTCTGCAGGCTCGACGCCGCCTGCACGATCTGGGCGGTGCTGGCACCGTTCCAGTCCTGCGAGTCCACGCTCCAGAGCACCTCGGTCAGACCGAGTTGCGCCTGGACCGACCGTACGGTCGCGTTGGTCTCCCCGTACGGGGGCCGGAACAGCCGTGGCGCGGTGCCGGTGGCCTGCTGGATCGCCTGCTGGGTCTGGGTCAGCTCCGAGGTGATCTGCGCGCTGCTGAGCTGGGTCAGGTGCGGGTGGCTCCAACTGTGGTTGCCGATCCACATGCCGGCCTGTTGCTGGGCCCGGACCAGGGCCTGGTTCTGCTGTGCCTTCTGACCGATGTTGAAGAAGGTGGCGCGTACGCCGTTGGCCCGCAGGGCGTTGATGAGGCTGGTGGTGGTGCCGGCGTTGGGACCGTCGTCGTAGGTCAACGCGACGTAGCCGCTGCTACAGTCCGCGGCGGCGGCGGAAGGGCTCGCGGTGAGCGCGACGGCGGTGACGCCGACGACGGTGACCAGGGCGCTCAGCACGGCGGCGGTGGTTCGGGACAGGCGACGTGTCGGGGACATCGTCCAGCTCCTCGGGGTGAGGGAAGTGTGCTGGCTACCGGCGCGGCCGCTGCGGGACGCGCGGCATCACGTAGGGCGGTCCGGCGTACACCAGGTCGGCCTTGACCTCCTGGTAGGCCCGCTTGGGCTGGTAGTTCTCGTCGTACAGGGTGGCCAGGCCCTCGGGCGGGTTGGAGAACCAGCCCGGGACCCAGGAGTGCTTGTCGGTGAAGCCCCACACGGTGAACGACAGGCAGTGACGGTTGGCCAGGCAGGCGCGCAGCAGGACGCTGAAGTTCGCCGCCGACGCCTGTAGCCGGGGGTTGATCTCGTTGGAGTCGCCCGCCTGCACCGCCGGTGTCATCTGGCTGCGTACGTCGACCTCGGTGAACGCCGTGGCGAGACCGAGGTCGGAGAAGCGCTTGAGCGCGTCGGCGACCTGGAAGGTGTCGTAGTTGCCGTACTGGGTGCCCAGGTGCCCCTGGCTGCCCACGCCGTCGATCGGTACGCCGGAGGCACGCAGTTGCTTCACCATGTCGTACACGAACTGGGTCTTGTCGTCGGCCGGGTTGCCGGAGCCGAACGCCTCGATGTTGTAGTCGTTGTAGAACAGCAGCGCCTTCGGGTCGGCGGCACGTGCCCAGCGGAACGCGTCGGCGATGTAGCCGGGGCCGAGGTGCTGCGCCCAGAAGCCCTTGTAGTGCAGGGCGGGCGGGTTGTCCCAGGGGTCGCTGACCGCCTCGTTCACCACGTCCCACTGCCAGATCTTGCCCTTGAAGTGCCGGACCACCGTGGTGATGTGGTTGCGCAGGATGTCGCGGAGTTCGGTGCTGTCGATCGAGCCGTCGGCGACGCCCGCGGTGAGCCAGCCGGGCAACTGGTTCTGCCAGACCAGCACGTGGCCTCGGACGGACTGGTTGTTCTGCTGCGCGAAGGCGACGAGTTGGTCGGCCGGGCCCCAGTTGTAGGTGCCTCGGGTGGGCTCCAGGCTCTCCCACTTCATCACGTTCTCGGCGGTCACCGAGGAGAATTCGGATGCGGCGAGCCGGCGGTACTGCGGGTCCGCCGGGTCGTTCAGGGCGGCCATGTCGACGGCGGTGCCGATCTGCAGTCCGTGTCGCATGCCGAGGGCGCGCAGACTCTGGTCCGAGGGGTGGAGTGTGTGGCCGGCCGACGCGGGCAGGCTGTTCAGCGTGCCGGCGGTCGCGAGGGCAACGGCACCGACGGCCATCCATCGTCGCAGCTTCATCGGGCGTCCTTCCATTCCGGGGTGGGGACGGATTCCGCCCGGATCGATTCGGGCGGGTGGGTACGCAGGCAGGGTGGGGGTCACGCCGTGGCTTCGGCGGAGCGCCGGTGCGGTACGCGGATCGGCAGTACGCCAGCAGCCGTACGTCTTCCGTAACTTTGCCGAAACCTTACGACTGCAATCGATGGGCGTCAACAGCAAACATTTACAGATCTGCCTACGTAACGGCTATGGAAGAACGCCGAAAAGGTCCGGAATTTTCGGAACCCGCGTCGGGGTGCGGGCAGCCGGAACCGGCGGCACGCGCATCGATGCGTACCGCCGGTTCTCCGCGCCCCCGCCGGGGCGTCAGTGTTCGAGATAGGTGGCGTGGTCGAAGTCCGCGTACGCGCCGTCGGCGCCCAGGTCCTGCACCCAGAGGCCGAGGAAGGCCCCGGTGAAGCCCCATGCCTCCGGCTCGCCGTCGACAACGGTCGCGGCGTGCTCGTCGGAGAGGATGGTGGCGTCGAAGTCGGCCGGGATCTCGCGCCAGCCGTCGCCGAGGTGGTGGGCAAAACGCAGGGTCGGTCCGTCGAACGTCACCCGCAGACCCACCCGCTCCACGTCGGTGACGTCGAGACTGAGTTCGGGGTGGGCGGTGAGCCGGCCCCGGTCGCAGCCGAGCACCTCCAACGAGCGGCGCCCGTCGTCCGCGCGGGTGACGTAGGCGTAGTACCAGTTCGCGGTGTTGTAGTAGGCGGTCACCCCGGCGAGCTGACGGTGGTCGGCCGGGTCGAACTCCAGACTTGTCTCCAGGGAGCAGTGAGTGGCGCCGACCCGACGGGCGACCAGGCTCGGTCGCTGCCGGCCGACCGGCGACTGGCCACCGTAGAGACGCAGGTGGGACGGGCGACTGGTCAGGTCGACCCAGTCGGGAGCCGCCGGCCGGCGCAGGGTCGACCATGCCGGGCCGAGGTGCGGTCCCTCGAAGTGGTCGGTCGCCGGCTCGTCCGGCCAGGGATGGGCCGGCAGGTCCGGCGCGGCGACCTGGTCGGCGGGCACACCACCGGCGATCGACGGCCAGCCGCCGTCCGGCCAGTCGACCCGTTGGATGGCGGTCTCCCGGCCGAGCACGCAGTTGCCGAGCGGGGTGTAGGGGCGGGCCACCAGGTGGGCCAGGTACCACTGCCCGGTCTGGGTGCGTACGAGGCTGCCGTGTCCCGCCTTCTGCAACCGCAGATCCGGCCGACCGACCGAGGTCAGCAGCGGCCCGGCCGGGTCGCTCTCGTACGGGCCGAACAGGCTGCGGGACCGGGCCACGCTGGCCTGGTGCTCCCAGCTCGTGCCGCCCTCGGCGGTGAGCAGGTAGTACCAGCCGTCGTGCCGGTAAACGTGCGGCCCCTCGGTGAGCCCGGCCTCGGTGCCGCGATAGATGATCTGGGCCTTGCCGACGAGGCTCCGGCTCGCCCGGTCGTACCGCTGGATCTCGATGCCGCCGAACCGGTCCCGGCCTGGCCGCCAGTCGGCGCTCATCGCCAGCAACCAACTCGTGCCGTCGTCGTCGTGGAACAACGAGGCGTCGAAGCCGTGCGCGTGCAGCGGAACCGGGTCGGACCACGGCCCGTGGATGTCGGGCGCGGTGATGAGGTAGTTCTGCGGGTCCCAGTAGCCGCTGGCGAAGCTGGCCACGTCGCTGTACACCAGGTAGAACAGGCCGTCGGCGTAGCTCAGGTCGGGTGCCCAGACGCCGTTGGAGTCACCGGCGCCGTGCAGGTCGAGCAGTCGCCGATCGGTGAGCACCCCACCCAACGCGCGCCAGTGCACGAGGTCCCGGGAGTGGTGTATCCGCACCCCCGGGTACCACTCGAAGGTCGAGGTGGCCAGATAGTAGTCGTCACCGACACGCAGGATCGACGGGTCTGGGTGGAAGCCGGTGAGGATCGGGTTGCGGATCGAACCGGCGGCCGTCGCCACCCCCGCGAACTCGGTCGACATAGTGTGTTCCCCTCTGACGATCCAGCTTCCGGCGACGTTCCGGAAGTTCTTGCGCGTCGGAATCCCTGGTCACCGAGCACTCAGCCCTTGACCGCACCCTGTAGGCCGCCGACGATCTGCTTCTCGGCGAGTGTGAAGAAGAGCAGCGCCGGCAGCATCGACAGCGAGGTGAAGGCGAGGATGCCCGCCGTGTCGGAGGTGTACTGACTCGAGAAGTTCTGCACCCCCAGCGGCAGCGTGTGCAGGTCGACGTCGCCGAGGACGAGCAGCGGCAGGAGGAACGCGTTCCAGCTCGCCACGAAGGCGAGGATCCCGACGGTGACGAGCGCGGGGCGCGACAGCGGCAGCATGATGCGCCAGAGGAAGCCGATCCGACCCGTACCGTCGATCGCGGCGGCGTCCTCGAGTTCACGTGGCACGGCGGCCAGGAACGGGCGCAGGATCACGATGGTGAGCGGTAGCGAGAAGGCGACCTGCGGCAGGATCACCGCGTAGTAGGAGTTGATCAGGTTGAGGTCGCGCAGCATGAGGTAGAGCGGCAGGATCGCCGCCCCGGCCGGGAAGAGCAGGCCGAGGGTGAAGAAGGTGTAGAGCCCCTCACGCCCCCGGAAGGTGTACCGGGCCAGCACGAACGCGGCGCCGACGCCGAGCACCACCACCCCGAGCGTCGTACCGAGGGCGATCACGGCGCTGTTGAACGCCTGGGTCCAGAAGTCGCTCTGGGTCAGCACCCTGGCGTAGTTGTCCCAGACCCACGGGTCGGGCAGTCCGGCCGGGTTCGCCACGATCTGCGGGGTGGTACGGAAGCCGCCGATGATCACGTAGACCACCGGGGCGATCGACACGGCCGCGACCGCGAGTGCCAACGCGTACGTGAGTGGGCTGCTCCAGACCACCGGGCGACGCTTGGGCGACGGGGGCAGGACGGTGTTGGCGGCCACGGTCAGTTCACCCTTCCGGTGATGGCGCCCTGGATGTCACGACGGAGCAGGAATCGCTGGAACAGCAGCGCCGCGACGAACGAGATGACGAACAGGATCACGGCCACCGCGTTGCCGTAACCCCAGAGCCGGGCGAAGAAGCCGTTGTCCACCATGTACGTCGCCATCGTCGCCGAGGCGCCGAGGGAGCGGACCGCGGGCACCGAGGTCACCCAGATCACGTCGAAGACCTGGAGCGAACCGATCATCGACAGGAACATCCAGATCCGGATGGTCGGCCCGAGCAGCGGGAGCGTGATGTGGCGCTGGATCTGCCACCAGCTCGCGCCGTCGATCGCGGCGGCCTCGGTCAGCTCGTGCGGCACGTTCGACAGACCGGCGAGCAGCAGGATGATGGCGAAGCCGACGTACTTCCAGGTGAGGACGAACAGCAGGGTCCAGATGACCACGTCGAGGTCGGCGAGCCAGGCTTGGACCAGGCCGCCCAGCCCCAGTGACCGCATCAGCGCGTCGAGCGTGCCGCCGTCGGTCAGGATCAGCTTCCACATGATGCCGACGGTGACCTCGGCGAGCACGTAGGGCACGAACACCAGCAGGCGGAACACCGTGCGACCGCGAAAGCGCCGGTTGAGCAGCAGGGCCACCGCGAGCGCGATCGGGCCCTGGATCAGCAGTGACCCGACGACGATGAGGGCGTTGTTGCGCAGCGCGTCGAGGAAGATCGGGTCCTGGAAGGCGAGGACGTAGTTGTCGAAGCCGACGTACTCGGTGGGCGGTCCGACCCCACGCCAACGGAAGAGGCTGTAGTAGACCGCGAAGCCCATCGGCACCAGCACGAACATCACGTAGACGATGATCGCTGGGGTGGTGAGACCGATGATCTCGTACCACTTGCGTCGTGTCTCGGCCGCGCGGGTGGTCGTACGCCGGGCGGGCCGAAGTCCCGCCGGCGGCGCGGAGGCGCCGCCGGCGAGGTTCAGGGTCGGGTTGGTAGAGGTCACTTGCGTGCGGCCGCCTTCATCGCCGAGACCACCTGTTCGGGGCTGCCGTTGCCGGCGAAGATCGCGACGATCGCGTCGTTCATCGCGTTGCCGACGGTGCTGCCGTACGCGGTGTCCAGCCAGAGCTGTACGTAGGTGGCGCTGGCCGTGGCCTCCAGGATGGACTTCAGCGCGGGGTCGGTGACGCCGGCCTCCGCTCCCTTGGCCACCGGCAGACCGGTGCCGGTCTCGGCGTACGCCTTCTGCACCTCGGGGCTCACGATGTACTTGAGGAACTCGACGCACTCGACCGGGGCGTTCTTGGCGCAGGCGAACCCGTCGCCACCGCCGAGGGCCGCCTTCGGGTCACCCGGGGAGCCGGAGAGCGCCGGGACCGGGAACCAGCCGAGGAACTTCTTGACCGCCTCCGGGTCCTGGGCGACGGTCTCCAGGGTGCCCTTGTTCCAGTCGCCCATCAGCTCCATCGCCGCCTTGCCGTTGGCGAGCATGCCGTTCGCGCTGGTCGGATCGTTCTGACCCGGCGTGGCGATGAAGTTGGGCTGGAACGGGTTGGTGGCGAGGAAGGTCTTCAGATCCTCGCCGGCCTTGACGAAGCACGGGTCGTCGAAGGCGAGTTCGTTGGAGGCCTTCTTCAGCGTGTCGACCGAGCAGGCGCGCAGCGCCAGGTTGTACCACCAGTGGGCGGCGGGCCACTTGTCGCCCGCACCGACCGCGATCGGGATGACGTTGATCGCCTTGAGCTTGGTGACCGCGTCGTTGAGCTCCTGGAACGTGGTCGGCGGAGCGGAGATGCCCGCCTGCGCGAACATGTCCTTGTTGTACCAGATGCCCTCGATGCCCATCCGGAACGGCAGACCGTACTGCTTGCCGTTGGCCTGCCAGATCTCGGCCGCGCTACCGATGCCGGCCACCTCGGTCCGGACCTTTTCGGTGATGTCCTTGAGGTAGTCGGCCTCCACCTGCTCGCGGATCTCACCGCCGCCCCACGCCTGGAAGATGTCCGGCGGGTCGCTGCTCAGCAGTGCGGCGGGGAGCCGGGTGCGCTGGAGCTGGTTGGTCTCGATCGCCTCGATCTGGATCGTGACCGTGGGATGGAGGGCGGAGAAGTCCTTGGCGACCTTCTCCCAGTAGGTCTTGCCGGGCCCGTCCTGTGAGGCGTTGTGCCACCAGGTCAGGGTCACCGGGTTCTTGTATGGCTCGTCCTCTGTGGGCCCCGCGTCCTCGCCGCCGTTGCACCCGGCGAGAAGCAGTGCACTGGTCATGAACAGCGCTAGGACGGCGCCTGCGCGGCGCTTGGTCGTCATCGATGTCTCCTCGACTAGTCAGTCGCGGTACTCGGACTGAGGGCGAGTTTTACAGTCCCGTAACGTGGTGTCAACCGATGTCGATAACGTTTTCGACTCCCTGACGACGAGGCTCCGCCGGCCCTCTATCATCGTCTGCGTGGCGTTCCCGCAGCGTGTCAAGATGTCGGACGTGGCCAGTGCGGCCGGCGTCTCGGTGGCAACCGTATCCAAGGTGATAAATGGCCGGTACGGCGTCGCCCAGGCAACCGTGGAGCGCGTCCAGGAAATCATCCACCAACTTGGATACGAGGCCAGCCTGGGGGCACAGAGTCTGCGCAGCCACCGTACGAACGTGCTGGGCATCCTGGTCGCCGAGTTCGAGCCGTTCTCGACCGAACTGCTGAAGGGGGCGTCCAGAGAGGTCGCCGGCACCGGCTACCAGTTGCTGGCGTACTCCGGCGGCGACGGTGAGGGCGCGGGCATCGGCTGGGAGCGACGGTCGCTGGCCCGGCTGTCCGGAACGCTCATCGACGGGGCGGTGATCGTCACGCCGACCGTGGTCGAGACCAAGCAGGGCTTCCACGTCGTCGCCGTCGACCCACACACCGGGCCGTCCGGTCTGCCCACCGTCGACTCCGACAACTTCGCCGGTGCCGTGCTCGCGACCAACTACCTGCTCTCGCTCGGCCACCGCCGGATCGGGCACATCAGCGGACGCCCGGACCTCGAGTCGGCACGTCTGCGTGAGGCGGGCTTCCGTACGGCCATGGCCGACGCCGGGGTGCCGGTGGACGAACGGCTCGTCCGCGTCGGCGGCTTCCGGATCGAGAGCGCCGCCGGTACGGCCGCCGAACTGCTCGCACTCCCCGACCGGCCGACTGCGGTCTTCGCCGGAAACGACCTCTCCGCGATCTCCACGATCGACGTCGCGCGGAACATGGGCCTCACCGTGCCCGACGACCTCTCCGTGATCGGCTTCGACAACGTACCGGAGTCGGCACTGGTCAACCCGCCGCTGACGACGATCATGCAGCCCTTGCAACGGATGGGCGCGGAGGCGCTGCGCCTGCTCGTCGACCTGATCGCGGGCGTCGAACGGGACACCCACATCCGGCTCCCCACCGAGCTGGTCGTACGCGCCTCCTGCCTCCCGTACCCCGCGCCCCTGCGACGGGATCAGCCGCTGTCCACGCACGGTGCGGCGGCGGGTGGCTGAGCGCTCTCGGGACCGGGTCGGTCGGGGCGACCGTCCCGGTCCCCGGGCTGCTCACGCGACCGCCGGGGGCTACTCCCCGGACGGCGTGGCGAGTTGCACGTTCGCGCCAACATCCATCGATGTCAAGCGGTGTCGGTCTTGCTCGCGGCGAACACGACGAAGGCGCTGTTAGCGATAACAGCGCCTCGTCACCCCTACGTCAGCGGCCCGGTCACTCGGCCCCGGTCGCCGCACCCCCGCCGACGCCGGTCGACTTCCAGGTCCAGTTCTGGCGGTCGTAGAGCGGTACGAGACCGGCGCGCAGCATGTTGTTCAGCGAGTGGTTGACCGACCCGGGTCCCGGTCGCCAGGTCTGCGCCACCATCCACCGGCAGCCGGCCTCGGCCGCGGCGCGGGCCCGGACCGCCATCAGCGCCGACTGCGCGCCCCGGCCCCGGTGGCCGGGCAGGGTCGCCGCACCACAGAAGACCGCGACGTCGCCGTGGACGAAGAGGGACGCCGCCCCGACCACCCGGTCACCGTCCCAGGCGCCGTACGTGTGGAAGCGGGGATTGCCCACCGCCGCGACCATGAGATCGGCCAACGACCCACCCCTCGGCCACTCGAACCCCTGCATGAACACGTCGGCCCACTGGTCGGCGTCGTCCGACGGGACCAGCCCGATCCGCAGGTCGGTCGTGCCGTCGATCTGGAACGCGTCGATCTCACAGGCGAGCTGGATGATCACCGCGCCCGGCTCCAGTCCCTCCGCCGCCCGGATCTCGTCCCAGTCCGAGGGCAGCCGGTCCGGGGCGATCTGGATCGTCGCGACCTCGGTCCCCCGCTCGCGGTAGAAGGCGAGGACCCGGTCCACCAGGTCCCGGGTGACCGGCTCCGCGAAGCCGAATCCGAGCGCCTTGCTCCAGTAGTGGACCTCAGCGTGCCGGGTGGAGAGGACAACGCCGCCGCCGATCCGCGCGTGCGCGGTGTCGAGCGCGAGCGAGACCGGTTCGGGTACGTCGACCACGTACCGGATCATGAACTCGGCCTCGGCCAACTCCGCGAGCCGGCTCAGTTCTTCCCTATCCATCGGATAGACTGCTCCTTCGGCGCGAATAGGATGAATTCCCGAATAGGCGCTCAAATTTGTATGGCGCTCGCTCCATGGTGCCGTCACCGCCGCCGTACCACCAGGCTCCGTCGGTGTGAGTAACCGCTCCGGAGCGCGATCGAACTATCGGGCGCCATCGCACACGGACCTTCGACCGGCGCCGGGAGCCGGCCCTCGGTCAGCTCGCCGCCGGGCGGGGCAGGTGGAACAGGCGCAGCCGTTGGGTCCGGCCCTCGCGCAGGGTGTGCAGCCAGACCACGCCGGGTGGACAGTGGTCCGGGTCGTCCGGCGGATTGATCAGGTTGGCCTCCCAGATCATCACGTCCTGGCTGGCCACCGCGTTGGTGAGCCGCTGGCGCACACCGTCGGCCAGGTCCCGCTCCATGATCCTGAGCAGGTACGACCGCTCCCCCCGGCGCTCACCGTTCGGCCGGATCAGGTCGGCGTCGGGCCACCACCACTGCTCCAGGGCCCGCTCGAACTCGCCCCGCATCGCCGCCGCCATCACCTCCTCGGCCTGGCGCCGACTGGCCCCGTTGACCAGCGCCGAGTCGTCGTGCGCGAGGTCCGCCGTGTCCAGCAGCGCGGTCGCCAACTTGCTCCGCGCCTGGCTCAGCCGGCTGCGGACGGTCCCCACCGGTACGCCACAGAGGGCGGCGATCTGCTCGTACGACGAGACTCCGCTGAAGTAGCGCAGGAGCGTGACCAGCCGCAACGGTTCGGAGAGTGCGCCGACGGCGTGCCAGATCCAGTCCCGCAGACCCGCCTGCTCGACCAGTTCCTCGGGATTCGGCTCGGTGTCGGGCAGGTCGAGCGTCATCAGGTCGCCGGGCAGGACGCGGCGCGCGGCACGCAGCCGGTTGCGGCACCCGTTGCGCACGATCGCCCGCAGCCACCAGCCCACGGCCGCCGGCTCGCGGAGTTCGTCGAGCCGCCGCAGCGCCACCAACATCGCGTCCTGGACCACGTCCTCGGCGTCCGGCCCGTAGCCGAGCAGGCCCAGCGCGACCGCCTTCATGCCGGCCTCGTGCCGGGTCAGCAGTACGCCGACAGCGGTCGGGTCGCCGGACCGGGCGACCCGGACCAGCTCCTCGTCCGACGCCTGGGGCGAAGACACGCCTACTCCTCTCGACCGGGGTGAGCCACCCCACTGAACAACGGCCGGGCGGCATCACAGAGCGTACCCGGACTGGCAAAACAGACATTTCCCCCGACCCGGGGCGGGGGGTCCGGCCAGGAATCAGGGGCTCAGCGTACGGTTTTCGAGGTGTCACGTACCCGGGACAAACTGATCCTGTCGGCGCTGCTTCCCGCCCTCGTGCTCGCGGGCTGTACGGCACCGGCGGCACGGAGCGCTGCCGGCACCGCCGCGTCGACGTCGGCCTCCGGTGACATCCCGTCCCCCACCCCGCCGTCCGGGTTCGTCGCCACGGTCTCGCCCGCGACCCCGGCCGACGTGGCGAAGAGCTGGCGTCCGGGCTGCCCGGTCGGCCCGGACCAGCTCGACCTGCTGACGCTGTCGTACCGGGGCTTCGACGGCCAGCCGCACATCGGCACGATCGTCGTACGTCGCACCGTCACCGACGACGTGATCAGCGTCTTCACCGCCCTGTACGACGCACGGTTCCCGATCCGGCGGATGACCCCGGTCGACCACTACGACGGCGACGACGACCGGTCGATGGCCGACGACAACACCTCCGGCTTCAACTGTCGCGACGCGGTGACCGACGGCCCGAGCGGCTGGTCCGCGCACGCCTACGGCGAGGCGATCGACGTCAACCCGGTGGAGAACCCGTACCTCGTCGACGGCCGGGTGCTGCCGCCGGCCGGCGCCGCGTACGCCGATCGGAAGGTCGACCACCCCGGCCTGGCGGTGCCCGACGGCGTCCTGGTGAAGGCGTTCGCCTCGGTGGGCTGGCAGTGGGGCGGCACCTGGCGGTCACCCGACTACCAGCACTTCAGCCGCGACGGCGGGTAGCCGGGACAGCTCGCTAGCCCCGGTCCGGCGCCTACCCCAGCGGTGGTTTCAGCGCCCAGCCGTTCGCGAGCAGGTCGGCACAGGCGGCACGGGCGGCGGCGAGGCGTACCTCCGGCGGTCCGCTCAGCTCGCGTACCGGCACACCGCTGTCGCGCAACACCTCCCGGAACCGTCCGGTCATCCAACCCCGCAGGTGCTCACCGTCGCGCAGACCGTCGTCCTCGAACGGCACGCCCTCGTGGTCGGTGAGCAGGTAGAGATCGGGTCGCCGGGCGGCGGCGAGGGTCACGGCCGACCGCGAGCCCAGGTAGCGCTCCTCCCACACCGCCGTCGCCCGCGCGTCGGTGTCACCGACCAGGATCGGCCCACCGGACCGGGCCGCCTCGTCCTCGGCCCGGTTCTGGGTCTGCGCCACCTCGGCGAAGTCCGCCCGCAGGTCACGTCGAACACTCTCGCGGCCGGATCATCGCGGCGCAGGGCGGCGAGCTTGCGTGCGGTCAACTCACGCCCGAACTCCGGAACCCAACGGGTCGCCGCCCACGGTCCGTCGGACGGCGAACTCCACGGTTGCGACGTTGGACGGACCAGTTACCCGGAAGTTCCGTCAGGTGTCCGGTGATGCCGATCGAGGCCGGCGGATACGGTCTACCGACCCGGAATAGACGCCGGCGGATCACGACGGAGACGAGTCACGGGGGTGGCGACACGGTCCCCCGGGTGCGGTCGCGTCCGCACGAGCTCGTAGCCAGCCGTTCCGCCGCCGGATCCCACCGGGTTTTCGCCTGCCCCTGAACGGCGCGGCGGGGTTGGCGGCCACGGTCGAGTGCCGGACGTCGAGCCGGCACCTGTTAGGTGAGGTGAAATTCGTGAGACGTTGGAGAGCGATTCTCGCGGTGGCGGGACTGGCGGCGAGCCTGCTGGTCGCCGGCCCCGTACCGGCGGCGCTGGCGGAGGAGGCGCCGACACCGCTGCCGGTGCCGAAGGTCCACCCGATCCAGGTCACCGGACCGGCCGCCGAGCGACTCAATCTGATCATCATGGGTGACGGTTACCAGGCCGACCAGCAGAGCGTCTTCTTCGAGGACGTGGACCGCAACCTGGCCGCCATGTGGGCCACCGAGCCGTTCCGCAGCTACCGCGACTACATCAACGTGTACGCGGTGGAGATCGCCTCCGTCGACTACGGGGTCCGGTGCGACCCGGACGGCCGGGTCCGGAACCCGGACGGCACGATCCGGGACACCGGCGAGCGCGAGGGCCCGATCGACGGCAAGAACACCGCGCTGCGGATGATCTACCAGAACGGCTGCGCGGACCCGCTCTCCCGGGGCACCGTCTACGGCGGCGCACCGCTGGACTGCCAGGACGACGCCGGGTACTACCCGCCCGGGGTGAACCCCTGCGAGACCGGTAACCAGGCGCACAACCGCATCATGGACAACTACGTGACCCCGGTGCTCGGCATTCCGCGTACGTCGCAGAACGTGCAGTCGCTCGCCATCTTCAACACGTTCACCTACGGCGGGATCGGCGGCACGAACGCCACCACCTCCGGCGGCTCGCCCCAGGGCCCGCTGATCTCCCTGCACGAGCTGGGACACTCGCTCGGCACCCTCGCCGACGAGTACCCGTACAGCTCCCGGGACGTGGTCCGGAACTGCTACACCGGCGGCGAGCCGGGCAGCTTCCACCACACCACCTACACCAGCGAAGAACAGATGATCGCCGACCAGCACAAGTGGTTCCGCTGGATCGGCGAGGAGAGCCTCTCCGGCGGCACGATCGGGCTGCACGAGGGCGGGGGGTCCTACCCCTGCGGCCAGCGTCGGCCGAGCGAGCACTCGATGATGCGGTGGATCGGCTTCGACCTGGACCAGATCGGCCGGGAGAACATGGTCGCCCGGATCACCGGCATGCGTAACGCCGGCCAGATGAACGTACGGCAGTCCCCGACCGGCACCGTGCCGAACGACGGTGTGCTCTGGGTCGAGGCCGGGCAGCCCCGCTACCACGAGCTCCAGGTGACCTGGCGGATCGGCGGCCCCACCGGTACGGTGCTCGACACGCACAACAGCCGCAGCCTGGACCTGGAGCCGCTGGACCTGCCCGCCGGCACGGTCGTGCACGTCGAGGTACGTGACCCGGTCGGACCGGACGGGACGGACTGGGTACGCAACCCGTCGACCAACAACACCGCCTCGGACTCGGGCTTCAACGGCCCCCGGTTCGTACAGACCCGGCAGTGGACGGTCGGCGACTCCAGCGCGGTCCCGTCGGCCCCGGCCGCCGAGATCACCTCGGCGACGATCGCCACCCAGCCGGTCGCCGGTGACGAGGTCGTCTTCGTCGAGACCAACCACCCGACCGACCGGATCGTGAACGTGGCCTGGTCGCTCAACGGGGTCGCGGTACCGAACCCGCACAACAGCCGGACGCTGGACCTCGGTGCGCTCAAGCTGGCGGCGGGCACCCACAAGCTGGTCGCGACGGTGACCGACCCGGCCGCGCCGGGCGTCTCCGACCGGGTCGAGTGGACCGTCGACAACGCGCTGCCGACCGCGCCCCGTACGCTGTCGGAGCCGCTGACCAAGCTGCCCGGGGCGCTGGAGCACCCGGTCTACTTCGACGGCTGGGACATGTGGCTGACCCCGCAGGACAACCGGGCCGGCTACGATGAGGAGCGGTACGTCGTCGGTCAGCTCCGGCTGGACAACGACGGCTGGTTCAACTACTTCGGCTTCCCCGAGCAGCCCATGCCGGAGTCCCCGTACCAGTTCCGCCACTCCGGCACCAGCGTCAAGGCGCTGACGTACGGCAACCTCGGCACCGGCGGGCTCTCCCGGGCGACGTTCGAGCAGACCCTTCCCGACGACCACCCGAGCGGCGGGTTCGTCCCGGGCTTCGGCACCCACCTGGTCGAGCACCGGGCGATCGACCCGGCCGGCAACATCGGTACGGCGGAGAGCTACCGGGCCACCGTGCTCCCCGGCTCCTCCCCCACCTGCACCACCACCCTGACCGGCCGCCAGTCCCGGATCGTCGTCGAGCAGGGCGTGACCTGCCTGACGAACGCCCAGGTGAACGGCTCGGTGACGGTACGTTCCGGCGCCTCGCTGGTGGTCCGGAACAGCTCGATCAACGGGACCCTGGTCGCCTCGGGCGCCCAGGCGGTGCAGATGTTCGGCTCCACGCTCAACGGCGCGGCCCAGATCTCCGGGACCACGCGTGACGTGACCATCGCCGGCAGCACGTTCAACGGCGCGGTCGCGATGTCGGGCAACACCCAGGTCTCCGCGAACGAGCGGTACAGCCGGCTGGCGGGTGCCTACGGGCCGCTGCTGGTCGGTAACCGCTTCAACGGGGCACTGGCCTGCTCGGGCAACAGCGCCCAGGTGAAGGACTTCGGTGCGCCGAACAAGGTGAACGGTTCGAAGAGCGGCGACTGCGCCAAGCTCTAGTGGCGATGTCCGCCTCGGTGTGACAGGTGGTGGGCCGGCGGGACAGCCGGCCCACCATCGGCGTTACGCGCCCCGGCCACGAACGCCTGTGTCCACAGCGGACGGACCGGGTTCGGACGGTGTCGGGTAGCGTCCGTGGACGTGGGCAGCCCCTTACAGATGTCGCTGGACGAGCTACGCCGCCGGACGAGTGAGAAGTGGCGGCGGTACCCTCCGGACGTACTCCCGCTCTGGGTCGCCGAGATGGACGTGCCGCTGGCCGAACCGGTCGTACGGGCCCTGACCGAGGCGATCACGCTCGGCGACACCGGTTACCCGACCGGTACGGGTTACGCCGAGGCGCTCGCCGAGTTCGCGGCGGAGCGCTGGGACTGGGCGCCCCGGATCGCGCACACCGCGCTCGTACCGGACGTCATGATGGGCGTCGTCGAGATGCTCAAGCTGGTCACCGGGTACGGCGACGCGGTGGTGATCAACCCTCCGGTCTACCCGCCGTTCTACCAGTTCCTCACCAGTCTGGACCGGCGGATCGTCGAGGCGCCGCTCGACCACCGGCACCGGCTCGACCCGGACGCGCTCGACCGGGCGTTCGCCTCGGCCGTCGCGGGTGGACGGCGGGCGGCCTACCTGCTGTGCAGTCCGCACAATCCCACCGGGACCGTGCACACCCGGGCCGAGTTGACCACCGTCACCGAACTCGCCGAGCGACACGGCGCACGGGTGGTCGTGGACGAGATCCACGCACCACTGGTGTACGGCGGCGCGAGCTTCGTACCGTACCTCTCGCTGCCCGGCGCCGGGCGCGGCCTCGCCCTGCACTCGGCGTCGAAGGCGTGGAACCTGGCCGGGCTGAAGGCGGCCGTGGCGGTGGCCGGACCGGACGCGGCCGCCGACCTGGCCCGGATGCCGCCGGAGGTGGCCGACGGTCCCAGTCACCTCGGCGTCATCGCGCACACCGCCGCGCTGCGCCACGGCGGAGCGTGGCTGGACAACCTGTTGACCGGCCTGGACGACAACCGCCGCCTGCTCGGCGAGCTGTTGGCGCGACGGTTGCCGCAGGTTCGGTACCGGTCGCCGGAGGGCACCTACCTGGCCTGGCTGGACTGTCGGGCGCTCGACCTGCCCGGCGACCCGGCCGAGGCGTTCCTGGAGCGCGGCCGGGTGGCGCTGGTGCCGGGCCCCGACTTTGGTACGGGTGGGGCCGGACACGTACGCCTCAACCTCGCGACCTCACCGGAGCTGATCACCGAGGCGGTCCGGCGGATGGCCGAAGCGGTACGTTGACCGGTCCCGTCTAGAGCCGGGGGTTGTCGCCGTCCGGCGGCGCCACCTGCGGCAGGAAGGCCGTGTCCGGCTGCGGGAGGAACACGGGCTCGGGCTGCGGGAGAAAGGCCGACTCGGGCTGCGGGAGAAAAGCCGACTCCGGCTGCGGCGGCAGGAAGGCCGACTCCGGCGGGGCGGAAACCGGCTCGGCGGCCTCGTCGGTGATCCGGGCGGCGTCGGCGCGGTTGGCCTCGGAGCGGACCGCCACCATCCGGTACTCCCCGGTCTCGGCGTCGATCGCGGCAGCCGCCATCACCGCGGCGGCCGCCCGGTCCGCCATGCGCTTGGCCTCGCGCTGCACCCGTGCCCGTACCTCGACCGCGTGCCGCTCCACGGAGTCCGCCGAACGTCGAGCCTCCTCGAGCCGGTTCAGCTCGGCGGTCAACTCCTGCCGGGTCTCGGTGAGACGGTGCTGGAGCTGGGCGACCTCCCGCTCGGCCAGGGCACCCTCCTGACGCGACTGCGCCAGACGCTGCTGGGCGTTCTCCTGCGCGGTCTGTAGCTGGGCCAACGCCTGCTGCCGGGCCTCGATCTCCTCCTGAACCAGGGTGAGCTGCTGCTGATGGGCGGTGGCCTGCTCGTCGGCGCGCTGGCGGAGGTCGGCGGCGTACTGCTGGACCTCCGTCTGGAGCGCGGCGTTCTCCTGCTCGATCACGCTGCGCTGGCGGGCCAGCTCCGCCTCGGTGGCGGCGCGGCGGTCGGCGATCTCCCGCTCCACCGTGGTCTGCCACTGGGTCATCGCCTGCTGCGTCTGGGTTCGGGTCGCCTCGACCTCCTGCTGGACCTGCACCCGCGCGGCCTCGATCATCGCCTCGGTCTCGGCCCGGGTCTGCTCGATCTGCTGGGCGCTCTCCTCGTCGATCCGCTTCGCCTCCTGCTCGGCGCGCTCCCAGGCGGCCTCGCCGTCGGCCCGCATCTTGTCCGCCTGCTCACGCGCCCTGGCGAGGGCCTTCTCGGCCTCGCCCTGGTGCTCGGCGGCCCGCTGCGCGGCGGCGCCGAGGTTCACCTCGGCCTGCTTGTCCGCCAGGGCGATGATCTGGTCGACGATCGAGCCCAGGTGACGGAACGAGGCCCGTTCGAGCTGCGCCGGCCGCTCGCGCAGCTCGGCCACCTCGGTCTGGAGCTGCTGGAGGTGGGCGGTCAGGTTCTGGATGTGGCTGAGCGCCTGTTCCCGCTCGGCCGACAGCCTCGAGAGCTGGCCGGTCGTCTGCGACACGTACTGGTCGACCTGCCGCTTGTCGTAGCCACGGAGGCCGGACTCGAAGTTCGGCCGCGAGACGACGCCCGCCTGTGGGTCGAACAGCTCCTGAACCTGGGACATGTGCCATCCTCCATACGTCGCGCGCTCGGTGCCAGCGTCTGAGCCACGTCGCGGAAAGTAGGGCTCAAGCGGCGGACTATACCTTCCGACGAGTACGGAAAGTCCCGGCTCCGGTCCCACTTTTTACGAGCGATCGCGGCTGGCTGTCAACAGCGGACCGACGACTTCGTTGGGTTACTCCACCGCTACCGACCAACCCCGCCCTCGGTTGTCGGATTCGCTCACGCGTCCGAGGATGCCGCCGGCGCCGATCGGCGCACGGCGCGGTACAGCGTGATCCCGACGAGCACGTACGTCCCGGCGGCGATCGCACTGCCGGCAATCGTGGTCCAGAAACCCTCGACCCGGAAGCCGACACCGAGTCGCACCGCGAACCAGCCGGTGAGCCAGAGTTCGAGGGGCAGGCTGGCGACCGCCACCAGCGTCTTCGTCGCACGCCAGAGGGCGCCGCCGAGTCCCGGCACCACGAGATCCGCCTCGCCGTGTCCCGCCGTCCCGGAGGAGGCGACGGTCACCTCGGCCAGCGCCGGGGACCCCAGACTGCTCTCGACCTCGACTCGCACACGCTGGCCCAGCCAACCCTCACCCCGCCGGAACAGGCCGGCAAGACCCTCGGTGAGCAGCCACAACGCACCGAAGAGCGCGGTCGCGCCGGCCAACGCCCCGAGCCGGCTCGCCGCTGAACCGCCGGTCAGCGCGATGCCCGGGAGCACGGTGGACGCCCACAGCCCGACGGCCATGGCGAGAGCCTTGCGGACGATGTTCACCTGACCAGCTTCGCACGGTACGGAAAGGCCACCGTCGATCCGGCCCCGACCTCAGGGTGTGGCGGCCCACGGTTCGCTGGTCGTGGTGACGGTCCGGTCGGTGTCGGCGGCCTCTTCGACCGCCAGCGCGATCAGGTGGTCCTGCGCCCCGTCGGCGAGCGGATAAGGTGGTGCGCCCTCGCCGCGTACCCAGGCGGCCATGGCCTGGAGCATCGTGGCGGTGGCGATCTCGTCGTCGTTCCACCGCAGGCCGGGGTAGGGGTTGCGGTAGAGGACCCGGGAGCCGAGGGAGATGGTCTCGGTGTCGAACCCGGCGAGGTCGAGATCGTGGCCGGTCTGTCGCCGGACCAGGGACGAGCGCAGGATCGTACGGGGTGCGGGCAGGTGGACGATCTCGTCGTCGCGCAGTTCGCCGTGGCTGCCCCGGACCAGGATCCGCCGGAACCGCAACTGGTTGCGGGACTGGTTGTCGGTGAAGTCGTAGAGGCCGGAACGGCCGTGACCGAAGTCGAGTGTGGCGAGGGTGGTGGTGGCCGGCTTCGGCACCGGGTCGTCGGTCCAGCCCTGGCGGGTCTGGGGATCGAGCAGCAGCGCGACGGTGCGGGTGGCCCGGACGACCGCCTGGGCGTGACCCGCGTCGAGCAGGTGCCGGATGAGGGAGACCGCGTGGTACTGGTGCGTCGAGGAGACCTGCACCTGGGTCGGCGTACCGATGATCCCGGACCGGACCGCGGCCAGCCGGGCCGCGTGCGCCGGCATCAACAGGTACTGCTCCGCGACCTGGACCAGCCCCGATCCGCCGACGGCGTCCCACAGCCGGCGCAGACCGGTCAGGTCGGGCGCGGGTGGGGTCTCGGTCAGCACCGGCACGCCCCGGGCCACCGCGTCCGTGACGACCTCCGGGTTGGCCACCCGGGGCAGGGCCGTGACCAGGAAATCGGGTCGGACCGAGGTCAGACAGTCGGCGAGCGACCCGAAGTCCGGCACCGGCAGGGACCGGGGTGAGCGGACCACGGCCCCGACACAGGACACATCGGGCAGTACGGTCGACAGCCGCCAGAACGCTTCCGCACGCCAACCGAATCCGATCAGCGCGAACGAGGTCTTACCCGTCATCGGGCAACCGTAGGGACGGAGAGCCCAGCTCGTCCAGCACGGCGGGTCGAGGCCGCCTCCGTTTGTCCGAGCGGCGCGGGGGAAGCCAGATGGTTGCCGTGGTCGAGGGGACAGCCCTCGCGGTGGAACGAGGAGGCTCCAGGTGACGTACGACGACTTCATCGCCACCGTGGCCCGGCGGACGGGGCTACCGAACGAGCAGGCCCGATCCCTCACCGAGGCCACGTTGCAGACCCTGGCCGACCGGATCAGCGCGGGCGAGGCAGGGGACCTGGCGAACGTGCTCCCCACCCGGCTCGGTGACCCACTGCGCAAGCCGCCGAGCCGCGAGTTCGCCGAACCGTTCGACCTGGCCGAGTTCCTGGACCGGGTGAGCGCTCGCGCGGGGATCGACGGGGCGCAGGCCGCACCCGGGGTCGCCGCGGTGATGAGCACCATCCGGGAGGCGGTGCCCCGGCACGAGTTCGACGACATGCGGTCCCAGCTCTCGACCGACCTGCGCCAGCTCACCGAGCCGGTACCGGCCCCCGGCACCCTGGGCTGACCGCCGCCCGTACGGCGGGCTCCAGCCCACCATCTCGATCGCCTGCTCCGCCCAGTGGTTGACGCGTCAATGTTGACGCGTCAACCATGCGCGCTATGCTTGACGCGTCAAGGAGATGGGGTGCGGAGCATGCGGGACGGCGACAACGCCGACGGCGCGGCGGGCCGGGAGAAGATGACCACCAAGGAACTCGCGGTCTGGCGGGCGCTGATCGACACCACGGACGAACTTCGCAAGATCCTCGGGTCGCAACTGCTGCGCGAGTCGAACCTCTCCCCCGCCGACTACCAGGTGCTGCTGGCCCTGCACGAGGCGGACGGCCGGCGGATGCGGTCGTCGGAGCTGGCGGCGAGCATCGACTGGGAGCGGAGCCGTCTCTCCCACCACCTCGGCCGGATGGAGCGGCGCGGCCTGATCCGCCGCGACGACTGCGCCACCGACAACCGTGGCTCCGAGATCTCGTTCACCGACGACGGCGCCCGGCTGTTCCGGGCCTCCACCGCACCGCACTTCCGGGCGATCAAGCAACACTTCGCCGACGCCCTGACCCCGGTCCAGCTCGACGCGCTCGCCGACATCACGCGGGCGCTCCAGCGGCATCTGCGCCCGGAGCCGCAGCCCACCCAGGCCGGAGGGGACCGGTCGTGACCGACGACACGCTCGTCCCGCCGGGCCTGCCACGGATCGCCGTACTCGGCGCCGGCCACACCGGTCCGGTGATCGCGCGGGTCGCCATCGCCGCCGGCCACCCCGTGTCGATCGCCGCCTCCGGCGACCCCGACCGGATATCGCTGATCACCTCGGTGCTGGCCCCGGGCGCGCAGCCGCGCTGGGCCGCCGACGCGGTCGCCGACGCCGACATCGTGATCCTGGCGATCCCGCTGCACCGGTTCCCCGCCTTCGATTCCGACCTGGTCGCGGGCCGGCTCGTGGTCGACACGATGAACTACTGGCCGCCGACCGACGGCGTCCAAAAGATGTTCGAGGACCGCCGGTACGGCAGCAGCGAGATCGTCCAACGCCGGCTCACCGGGTCGACCGTCGTCAAGACCCTCAACCACATCGGCTACCACGAGCTCGAAGAGGACCGGCGGTCCCCGGGCTCGCCGGACCGCCGCGCGCTCGGCGTCGCCGGGGACGACCCGGGGGCGGTGAAGCTCGTGGCGGAGCTGATCGAGCGGATCGGCTACGACACCGTACGGCTGGACAACCTGGAAGCCGGGCGCCTGTTCCAACCCGGTGGCCCGGTCTTCGGTGCCCCGCTGAGCCGTACCGCGTTCGAACTGGCCCTGGTCACCGACGCCCAGTAGGTCGGTCTCGGACCGCCCACCCATCCCGCACCCGACAGAGAGAACCGACGTGACCACCGCACCGCCCAGCCCCGTACCCACCACCGCCGACAAATCCGGAAGGTTTCCGCTGGTCCTCGGCCTCGACACGTTCGGCGACGTGACCCACGACGACGGCGACCGGCCGCTCTCCCACGCGCAGACCATCCGCAACGTGGTCGAGCAGGGCGTCCTCGCCGACCATGTCGGCATCGACTTCTTCGGCATCGGCGAACACCACACCGACGACTTCCCGCTGGCCGCCGCCGACGTGGCGCTGGCCGCGATCGCCGCGCGTACCAGCCGGATCCGGCTCGGATCGGCCGTGACGGTGTTGAGTTCCGACGACCCGATCCGGGTCTTCCAGCGCTACTCCACCCTCGACGCCATCTCCAACGGCCGGGCCGAGGTGGTCCTCGGGCGCGGCTCCAGCATCGACTCGTTCCCGCTGTTCGGCTACGACCTCGCCGACTACGAGAAGCTCTTCGAGGAGAAGGCGCACCTCTTCGCCGAGGTGCTCAGGGGCGGTCCGGTGAGCTGGCAGGGCAAGACCCGGGCCCCGCTGCGTGACCAGGACGTGGTGCCGTACACCGAATCCGGCCCCTTCCCGGCCTGGATCGGTGTCGGCGGAAGCCCCCAGTCGGTGATCCGCGCGGCCCGCTACGGATACGCGCTGATGCTCGCGATCATCGGTGGCTCACCGGCCCGCTTCGCCCCCTTCTCCCGCCTGTTCCACCAGGCGCTGGAGCAGCTCGGACAGCCCGCCCGACCGGTCGGCGTGCACTCACCCGGGCACGTCGCCGCCACCGACGAGCAGGCGCTCGACGAGTTCTGGCCGCGTTACCTGGAGGTGATCCGCCGGGTCAGCAAGACCCGGGGATTCGCCGTACCGACGCTGGAGTCCTTCCGGTACGAGGTCGGGCCGCAGGGCGCGCTCTACGTCGGCTCACCCGAGACGGTGGCGCGGAAGATCGCGGCGAACCTCACCACGCTCGGCGCGACCCGGTTCGAGATGAAGTACGGCATGGGCGGCCTCTCCCACGAGGCACTGATGACCAACATCGAGCTGTACGGCACCCGGGTCGTCCCCCGGGTCCGCGAACTGCTCGCCCGTTGACCCGCGCCGGACACAGCACCGGCCCTGTCCGTCGCCGGTGTGGGCGCGACGGCAGGGCCGGTGAGTGGTCGCAGCGGTTGGATCAGGTGCCGGGTACGGACACGCACGCCCGTACCCGGCGCCGTTGCCTCAGAGCTCGCGTACCCGGATGTTGCGGAACTCGATCAGGTCGTTGTTGCCGTGGTTCTGCAACCCGACAAAACCGCTGAGGAACTGCCGCAGATCCGTGGACGGGTCGCCCGCGCGGGACGACTGCTTGCCCGGGAGGTTGTCGAACTCGGCGATCACCACACCGTTGCGGATCATGGTGTAGTGCTGGCCGACCACCCGGACCTCGTAGTCGTTCCACTGGTTCTTCGGGGTCACCCCGGCCTTGTCCAGCGTGTTCGGCGCGAAGTTGTAGACCGAGCCGGTCTTCTGCGTCTCGCCCGTCTCGCCGTC
Source organism: Micromonospora sp. NPDC050397 (assembly GCF_044901685.1). Taxonomy (NCBI): domain Bacteria; kingdom Bacillati; phylum Actinomycetota; class Actinomycetes; order Micromonosporales; family Micromonosporaceae; genus Micromonospora; species Micromonospora sp. NPDC050397. The sequence goes on along the minus strand of NZ_JBJDPS010000019.1, from coordinate 32,754 downwards.
GTAGATCTGGATCTCGTGACCGCAGTAGATCGCGACCCAGGCCTGCGAGCTACGCGCCGAGCCGAGGGTGCCACAGCTTCCCGGGGGACGCTGCTCCAGCGGGGTCCTCGGGTCCGGGAACCGGACGAAGATACCGCTGTTGGCCCGGACGTTCTCCGGCGAGATGTCCCGGAACTGGACCTTGATCGAGTAGTCGGCGAGCTGCTTGTCCGCGTACCACAGCATGCCGAGGCCGCCGGAGCTGCGGATCGAGCCGTCCGGACGCAGCGAGAACGACCCGCTGGGTGCCTGACGCCAGCCGGCGAGCGACTGCGCCGATCCGTCGAAGATCGGCTGGTACCCGTTGGTGTTGCCGATCGGCGACTGGGTACCGGCCCGGCGGAGCTTGGTCGACTCGCGGTTGTCGATGACGTGGGCCGCGGTCAGTTCCGCGAGCACGCCGTCGAGGTGGGTGACGAACGAGGACTTGTTCGGGTAGGTGGTCTCGTCGTCGATCAGGTCGTTGATCGTGCAGCCACCGCCGACCTGACGGTTGGCCACACCGGTGTCGGTGTCGAGCATCCAGACCGTCGGGCGGGCGTCGGCCGCGGCGCAGCCGGCGTTGACGGCGACCTTGCCGGTGACGACCTCACCGTTGGCGTACGTCACCTTCACGGTTGCCTCGAAGGTGCCGTACCGCTTGTAGGTGTGGGTCGGGTGGGGCTGGTTCGACACCTTGCTGCCGTCGCCGAAGTTCCACTCCCAGGCCACGCCACCGACCTTCGCCGCCGAGAACGCGACGGTCCGGGGCTGGCTCGGGGCGACGGAGCGCGCCTCGGCCAGGCTCGGGTTCGGGGTGGCCTGACCGCCCTGGTAGGTGATCCGGATCAGCTTCTGGTTCTGGTGCAGGCTGAAGAAGCCACCGGCGTAGTCGAGCATGTAGAGCGCGCCGTCGGGGCCGAACTTCGCGTCCATCCAGGACTGGAGCTGGGTGGTGCCGTTGCCGCCCTGGATGATGCTGCGCAGGTCCTCGGCGAAGGCCGGGGCACCCGCCTGGGCGACCTTGGTCGGGTCGACGGTGACCGCGATCCGGTTGTTCCCGTTCGACTGGTCACCGATGAACCACTTGTTGTCCCAGTACGCCGGCCACGCCACACCGCTGTTGACGTCGACCTTGGAGCGCTGGTAGGTCGGGCCGTCCATGATGGCCTGTCCGCCACCGCTCAGGTACGGCTGGGTGAAGGTGGCGTCGGTCGCCTGGTAGGTCGGCAGCCCGCTGCCGTCGGTGCGCTTCGGGAAGACCGGGCCACCACCCTGGGGCGAGTACCAGATCATGTTGTCCCGGGCCGGCGGGATGTTGACCAGACCGGTGTTGCGCGGCGACTCGTTCTTGAGGTTGTCGCAGTCGTACCAGCCGGTCAGGACGCTGGCGTTGGTGGTGCTGCGGTCCCGGTACGGCTGCCGGTTACCCATGCAGTACGGCCAGCCCTGGTTGCCCGCCGAGGTGATGATCGTGGCGGTCTCGTACTTCGCCGGACCCAGCTCCGGGCTCGGCGCGCCCGCGTCCGGGCCGACCCAGGCGGCGGTCAGCCAGTCGTTCACCGGGTCCCAGGCGATCCGGGCGATGTTGCGTACGCCCATCACGTAGATCTCCGGACGGGTCTTGCCGCCGCCCTCCTCCTGGCCGGTGAAGAGGTTGCCCTGAGGAATCGTGTAGGTGCCGTCCGCCTCCGGGTGGATACGGATGATCTTGCCGTTGAGGTCGTTCGTGTTACCCGAGGTACGGCGGGCGTCCTGGAACGAGATGCCGGCGTACTCCTGGGTCCAGTTGTTGCCGGAGTAACCGTCCGAGCCGCCGGAGGAGTTGCTGTCACCGCTACCGATGTAGAGGTTGCCGGACTCGTCGAAGGTCATGCCACCACCGGCGTGGCAGCAGCTGTGGATCTGGGTGTCCCAGTGCAGCAGGTCCTTGCGGGTGCTCTGGTCGATCGACTGCTGCGCGTGGTCGTACGTGAACCGGGAAACCGTACGCTGACCGACCCGCTTCTCCCGGTCGATCGACTCGTGCGGCATCCAGTAGACGTAGAACCAGCCGTTCTCCGCGAACTTCGGGTCGAGCGTGATGCCGACGAGGCCCTCCTCGTTCTTCACCAGCTCGCTGCCGCTACCCCGGTTACCCATGACCCTCAGCGTGGTCAGCAGCTTGACCTGCTTGTTCTTGGGGTCCCACTGGTGGATCGTGCCGCAGCCCAGGCCCACGTTCGGGTTGGCCCAGTCGGCGACCGCCCCGGTCGCGCAGGCGGCCTTGCCGATGTAGAAGACCTTGCCGTCGGGGGCGATGGTCAGACCGTGCGGCTCACCGATCTGGTCGAGCTGGCCGGACTGGTTCGTCGCGGTCAGCCGCTCGATCTTGTAGTTCGACGCGATGGTCGCCTGGCAGTCGCCGCGTACCAGACCGGTCGTCCACTGCAGGGCGCCGAGCAGGTGGCTGCGGAACTGCGCGTCGGTGGTGTAGCTCGCCTCGGTACGACCCATGCCGGTGTAGAACGACCGGCCGCCGTCGTAGTCGCGGCACCAGGAGATCGGGTGGAACGCGCCGTTACCGGCCAGCCCCGGGTTGTACGAGCTCTCCTTGACCTGGGCGATCGTGTGCACCCGGCCGATCGGGCTCGGGTCCCAGTTCATCCACTGGTCCGACCGGGTCCAGTTGAGCGGCAGCCCCTTGTTCGCCGGGTGCTGCCGGTCGGTCACGTCCACGACCGCCTGCTGCACCGTGTTCTCCGGCGCCGGCCCGGCGTCCGGGCCGATCAGCCACAGCTCGGCGAGCTGGATCAGCGGCTCGCCGCTGTTCGCGGTGATGTTGAGCCGGTAGTACTGGTACGCCTGGGTGTTGGTGAACTTGTACTGCTTGGTGAAGAACCGCTGCTGGAACGTCTCACCGGTCCGGGTGTCCAGGTCGGTCCAGTTCTCACCGTCGGCGGAACCCTGTAGGGTCCAGTCCCTCGGGTCACGTCCCTGGAAGTCGTTCGCCGAGGTCAGGGCGTAGTGGGCGATCGCCTTCGGCGCGGCGAGCTTGGCCGTCACCCAACCGGTCCGCGACTGGGCCAGCCACTTGGTGCCGGTCGAGCCGTCGATCAGGTTCGCGACGACCTCGTTCGGCGGGTTGTTGCCGCTGGCCGTGACGCTCTCGATGTCCTCGGCGTTCGGCAGGCTCGCCGCCGGGCGGGTGCCGATCAGACCGGTGAACCACTCCGAGGTCGGCTGCGCGCGGGCGGCGTCGTGGATGCCGACGAAGCCGCCGCCACCCTTGACGTACGCCTGGAACGCCGCCTCCTGCGCGTCGTTCAGCGTCACGCCGTTGGCGGACAGGAACACCACGCTGCGGTAGCGGTCCAGGTTCGCGGAGTTGAAGACCGACGGGTCGTCGGAGTCGTGGACGTAGAAGCCGTTCTCGCTGCCGAGCTTCCGGATGGTGTTGACGGCCTTGACGACCGGGTCGTCCTGGGACGCCGCCGGTCCGTGGAAGACCAGCACGTTCACCACCTGGCCGCCCCAGGCCGGCGCCACCCCACCGGTGCCCTCGTCGGGTGCGGCGGAGACCGGCGTGGTGAGCAGGCCCAGCGTCAGTACGGCGCCCGCGGCGAGAGCGACCGCGCGCCGGAACGGTCCGGCGCCGAGACGACGCGACCGGGTTGCCGACGGTAGGGGGTCGGAACGGTCGGAACGGGGCCGTCCGACCGATCGGGACAGTTGGAAATGGCGTTCTTGAGCCATTTCTCCTCCTCCAGAGGTACGAAAGTCCTTCGGGTGGTGGAAAGCGGATTCAGGGTCGGGGCTGGAGTGCACGGTCAGCCGGTCAGCGGTGGTTGGTGTGGGTTCCGGACGCCGGGGCTCCCGCTGCCGGGGTTCCCTGCGTGGTGGCTCCCTGGGACGACGCGGCGGGGGCCGAGTGGCCGTCCGGCTGCGGCATCATCACGCCGTTCTCGTCGAGCACGTGGAACGTCGTCGACATGCCCTGGTCGGAGTGGAACTGCATGTGGCAGTGCAGCATCCAGTGCCCCGGTCCCACCGAGTCACCGGCGACGAACTGGACACCGAAGGTGTCGCCGGGGCCGACGGTCTTGTTGTCGACCACCGGGACCGAGTCGACCAGCGCCTTGTTCTCGCCCACGATCAAGCCGGTCCGGGTGTCGGCCCAGGAGTGCCCGTGTACGTGGAACGTGTGCATGTCGGAGCCGATGCCGATCACGATGATCTCGACCCGCTCGCCGATCTTGGCGACCATGCAGGTCGGACCGGGCACCGGGTTGACCGGGTCACAGCGGTCCGCCTCGGCGCTACGCCGCAGGTTGATGGTCTGCCGGTCACCGAAGGCCGTCACGTAGGTCCGGTTCGGCCTCGGGTCGCCCTGTCGACGCACCACCACACCGCCGAACAGCCCCGAGTTGAGGCCCTGGGTGCCGTGCGGACCGCCGCCCACGTGGTCGTGGTACCACCAGTAGCCGGCCGTGCCCTGCGAGGTCGCGGTACGCGGCTTCGCGTACCAGATGTAGGTACGCGACCCGCCCGGCGGCACGAAGGAGTTGCTGTGCACGGTGCCGTCGGACATCTGGGTGTACTTGACCCCGTGCACGTGCAACGAGATGCCGAGCGGATGCGTGGGATCGGTACGGATCCCCTCCAGCGTCGCGGCCGGGATCTGGTTGTGCAGGGTGATCGCCAGGCACTCGCCCTCGATCATCTCCATCGTCGGCCCCGGGTACGAGGCCGTCTCCGGCGTGAGTCCGTAACCGAGCCGGACCTGGTTGGTCACCGGGTCGCGGGGCAGTTCGACCGCGTACAACTGAAGGCGGCGGTCGGGTGCGACGCAGCCCTCGGGCCGCTCGGCCGAACGAGCCGCGGCACCGGCCGCCGCACCGGCGGGAGCACCGGCTCCGGCGGCCAGTTCCGCCGGCGACTCGGTGGTGTTCCGGGCGAGCGCCAGCCCACCGGCGCCCACCATCGTCGCCAGCAGCACGGCGACGACCATCACGGCCCGACCCGCGCTCGATCCGAGCAGCCCGGCCCGCGACGACGGCCGGTCGTCCGGGGTTTCCGGCTCCGGCTCCGTCGACGGCGCGAGTTCGCCAATATCGTTCATTTCCCTGTCCAAGGTCGTATCCAATCGCTCGGCCTGCCGCCGGCGGAGCCGGCGGCAGGAGCGAGAACGGCGTGCGGTACGGGCGTCACGGAGTCAGCGGGGCGATCCGGATGTTGCGGAAGCTGACGATGTCGCTCGCGCCGTGGTTCTGCAGACCGATGTAGCCGGTCGCGTTCTGACGCCCGGTGGTGCCCGGGTCGTCCGCGCGGGGCGGGTCGAAGACGGCACCCGGTGCGTTGACGTACTGGTTGATCAGCTTCCCGTTACGGAAGACGGAGTAGTGCTGGCCGACGACGCGGATCTCGTAGTCGTTCCAGGTGCCCTTGGGCGTCACTCCCGCCCCGCCGAGGCCGACCTCGTCGAAGCCGTAGACCGAGCCGCTCTTGTACTTGTCGCCGGTGGGCGAGTCGTAGATCTGCATCTCGTGTCCGTACTTGATGGCCACCCACTCCGGCCGGGACTCCTGCGGGTGCTGGTGCGGCTGGGGGAAGCGGACGAAGACGCCGCTGTTGACCCGTCCGTCACCGGGGGCGTCGTCGCGCCACTGGAGCTTGAGCGAGAAGTCGCCGTAGGTCCGGATCGGGAACCAGAGCATGCCCAGACCGGGCACGGACCGGCTGGTGACCGACCCGTCGGCGTTGCGGCTGAAGCCGCCCGCGCCGACCTGCTCCCACTGGTTGAACGAGGCGCCCGAGCGGTCGAGCAGCGGCTGGTAGCCCTGCTTGTCCTCGGCCTTGCCGACGCCGGAGTCACCGGCGGCGCGGTTCAGCGCGTTGCGCTCCTTCAGCAGGACCAGCCCCCGGGTGTAGAGGTGCTCGGCGACGGCCTTGGCGTGCTCCACGAACTCGGTGTGGCTGGCCCAGGCCCGCTCGTCCTCGATCAGGTCGTTGATCGAGCAACCGCGCTCGACGACCCGGTTGGTCACACCGCTGTTCACCGTGCCCATCCAGACCGTCGGGCGGCTGTCGGCCACCTGGCAGGTCGGTGCCGGCGGGGCGCTCTCCACGATGGTGAAGGTGGTGGAGCCGGTGCCGGAGGTGTTGCCCGCCCGGTCGGTGGCCCGGTAGCTGAGCGTGTGCGTACCCACCTCGTTGACCGTCAGCGGCCCGGAGTAGACCACGTAGCCCCGACCGTCGAGGGCGTACTCGACGCGGTGCACGCCGGAGCCGCTGTCGGTGGCGGTGAGCGTGACGGTGGCGCTGCCGACGTACGCCCAGCTTCCGTTCTGCTGACCGGTGATCGCGGCGTTCACCACGGGCGCGGTGGTGTCGGGGTTCGGCGGCGCGACCACGGCGAAGGAGACCGACTTCGCGGTGGCGGTGTTGCCGGCGACATCCGTGGCCCGGTACGAGACCGTGTGCTGGCCGGGCTGGTTGACCGTGACCGGGGCGGTGTACTGCGCGTACGGCTGGCCGTCGACGGAGAACTCGATCCGGGCGACGCCCGACTCGGCGTCGGTGGCGGTGACGGTGACCGTGGCGGCACCGACGTAGGCCCCGGTGCCGTTCTGGTTACCGGCGACGGTCGCGTTCGTGGTCGGCGCGGTGGTGTCCGGGTTCGGCGCGGCGACCACCTGGAAGGCGACCGACCCCACCGGCGAGGTGTTGCCCGCCACGTCGGTGGCCCGGTAGGTCACCGTGTGCTGACCGACGGCGTTGACCGTCACCGGTGCGGTGTACGCGGCGTAGGCGCCGCCGTCGACCGCGTACTCGATCCGCTCGACGCCGGACTCGGTGTCGGAGGCGGAGACGGTGACCGTCGCGGCACCGATGTAGGCGCCGTTGCCGTCCCGGTCGCCGGTGACGCCACCGCTGACCGTCGGCGGCGTGGTGTCCGGGCCGGACGCGCCGACCACCTGGAAGGTGACCGACTGCGGGGCGGAGGTGTTGCCCGCCCGGTCGGTCGCCCGGTAGCTGACCGTGTGCTGGCCCGGCTGGTGCACCATCACCGGCGCGCCGTACGTGGCGTACGCGGCCCCGTCGAGGGAGTACTCGATCCGGTCGACACCGGACTCGGTGTCGGAGGCGGTGACGGTGACCGTCGCCATGCCGACGTACGCGCCGTCCTCGTTCCGGTCACCGGCCACCGTCGCGGCCGTGGTCGGCGCGGTGGTGTCCGGGTCCGGCTGCGCGACCACCTGGAACGCGCTGGACTGGACGGGCGAGGTGTTGCCCGCCACGTCGGTCGCCCGGTACGTCACCGTGTGCTGACCCGGGGTGCTGATCGTGACCGGCGCGGTGTACGTGGCGTACGCGGCGCCGTCGACCGAGAACTCGATCCGCTCGACGCCGGACTCGGTGTCGGTGGCGGAGATGGTGACCGTGGCGGCGCCGACGTACGCGCCGTTCCCGTCGCGGTCACCGGTCACCGCGGCGGTCACCGTCGGCGCGGTGGTGTCCGGGTCGGAGGGTGCGACCACCCGGAAGGTGCTGGTGCCGACCGGCGAGGTGTTGCCCGCCACATCGGTCGCCCGGTACGTCACCGTGTGCTGGCCGGGCGCGTTGACCGTGACCGGGGTCGAGTAGGTGCCGTACGGGCCGCCGTCGAGGGCGTACTCCACCCGGGCGACGCCGGACCCGCTGTCGCTGGCCGACAGGGTGACGGTGGCGGCGCCGACGTACGCGCCGTCCTCGTCACGGTCACCGGTCACCGCCGCGCTCACCGTGGGCGGGGTGGTGTCCTGACCCCCACCGGTGACGGTGAGCAGGCCGGTCATCGCGCCGTGGCCGGGGATCGCGCAGAAGTAACGGTAGGTGCCGGGGGTGAGCACCACGTCGACGGTCCACCGGCCCTGGTTGCTGTCGAACGGGTCGGCGAGGATGTTCACGTCCACGTCGCGGTTGTACGCGGGGTTGCCCGTGTCGAAGGTCAGCGTGTGCTGCATGCCGGTGGTGTTGCCGGTGGCGGCGCTGTTCTCGAAGACGAGGGTGGTCGGACCGGCTACGGCCGTGGTGGGTACCGACGCGTAGGCCTGGAAGTTGTTGTTCGCCGTCCAGGTCAGCACCTGGGCCTGGAGTTGCCCGGAGGACGCGGGGGCGGCGTCCGTGCCCGTGGCGGTGTTCGCCGGCTGGGCGTTGGCCGGCACCGAGGCCGTCACGGCACCGGCCAGCAGTACGGCCGCCGCCGCGAGCATCGTCATCGGTCGGCTGAGCCGACCCGTGGCAAGCTTGGTGAGCGGTCGCGGGCGACGTGGTGAGCCACGTCGCACGGGGAGAGTTGGCATGTCAGGCATACCTTTCGCGAGTCTTCCTTTTAACTTCCGGCGATCCCGTGCGGGCTACCCGTCAGCCGTCGAGACGGCATGGCGGCCGACCGCAGACGTGCTCGGCCCACGGCTGTGCACCGGTACGGCAACTGCCGCCCGGTCCAGCGTGGACAGACGTGTCTGACGTCAGGGACGAACATGGATGATGGACGAGGTCGGACCACGACCGGCCTGGGGCCGACCGGGTGTCACTGGGACGGTGAGGACGGGCGTGGTTGCGGGCAGGGCACGAGTGGATCGCGCCAGTTCGGTCTGCGGACAACGCCGACCACGGGGAGTGGAACTCCCCTGTCGGACGGTGAGCTAACCGCGCCGCCGGTTACCTCGACGAAACATCTTGATGTTGACCGACACTAACGGCCTTGGCGTCAACGTGTCTACATCTTTCGACGGGATTGGCCGCACTTTTATCCGTGGCGACAAAAGGGGTCCAAAAACGGGGCGCCAACGTGGACGGTTGACGCCGGGGACGAGGATGGAGCCGGCCCATCGACGTACGTCCCGGAAGGGTGGGCAGCGGTGAAGAGCTACCCCTCGAAGATCGTCACGACCGTCGGCGAGACCGGCCTGGGTGAGATCGTCGCACGCCACCGGCTCGCGGTGTCGACGGAGGTCAGCTTCGCCGTCACCTGTGGACTGCTCGCCCTGTTCGGCCTGCTCTTCGGCGACGACGTCGGCCGGGGCATCGGGGCCGGGGCCGGCGTCCTCGCGGCACTGTTCGCCGTGCCCGCCTGGCGCAAGGCCCACCGGTACCTCTACCTCTGCTCCGGCGGCCTGCTGACCAGCACCGGCACCGCCGTCACCCGCGTGCTCACCTGGGACCAGGTGGCCCACGTCCGGGTCTGGACCACCCGGGTCTACCAACTCGGCCCCGTCGAGGAGTTCTCCCGCTGTGCGCTGGAGCTGACCGACGGCACAACGCTCAACCTGCACAAACCCCCGTACGCCGACCTCGACAAGCTCGCCGCCGCCGTCGAACGGCGGGTGACCGAGACCAACCACCCGCGCCGGGCCGCCGAGATCGCCGATACCGGCGCCACCGGCTTCGGACCGATCAGCGCCACCGCCGCAGGGATCCGCGACGGCGAGCGGTTCGCCGCCTGGTCGGACATCACCGGCGTGCAACGCGGGCGGGTACGGCTGCGAATCTACGGCCGCAACGGACAACCGATCGTCTCCCGACAGGTCAGGACGATTCCGGACGTGGCCGTACTGGTCGCCCTGGTGGCGGAGGGTGCTTCCCGGGCCACGGGACGGTCGGAGTGACTCCGGTGAACCGGTGGAGGATGCCTGCGGCTCCCCCGCCGGTCCCCCGGTGCCGACGGACCACGCCGGCACCGGAGGAGGTCGCTCAGAAGTCGAACTGGTCGACGTTGGCCGCGTCGAAGACGGTCGGCGGGCCGAGCACCACAACCCCGTCCGCGCCGACGGTGTACTCGCCGAGTTTGCCGGCGGTGAACCTGTCGCCCTCCTTGCCGGCGATGATGCCGGAGGCGAGCGCGGCGCCCGCGTACGCGGCCAGGTAGCCGAGGTCGGCCGGGTTCCAGAGGGCGAAGTTCTTGACCGTGCCGTTCTTGACGAACTCCCGCATCTGGTTCGGCGTACCGAGACCGGTCAGCGCGACCTTGCCCTTGTACTGCGAGCCGGAGAGGTAACGCGCCGCCGCGGCGACGCCCACCGTGGTCGGCGAGACGATGCCCTCGAGATCCGGGTACGACGCCAGCAGCCCCTGGGTCTCCTGGAACGACTTCTGGTCCTCGTCGTTGCCGTACACCGTCGTGACGAGTTGGACCTTGGCGTACTCCGGCTTCTTCAACTCGGTCTTCATCAGCTCGATCCAGGCGTTCTGGTTGGTCGCGTTCGCCGTCGCCGACAGGATCGCGATCTTCCCCTCACCGCCGATGGCCTCGGAGATCAGCTTGACCTGGGTCTCCGCGATGCCCTGACCGGTGACCTGGTTGACAAACAGGTCCCGGCAGTCGGGGTTGGTGTCGGAGTCGAACGTGACGACCTTCGCGCCGCCCTGCCGGGCCTGGTTGACCGCCCCGCAAATCGCGTTCGGGTCGTTCGCCGACACCGCGATCACGTCGCTGCCCTGCTGGGTCAGCGTGTTCAGGTAACTCACCTGCGACGAGGCGCTCGCCTCGGAGGGGCCGACCTCCTTGTACTCGCCCTTGAACTCGGCGACGGCCGCCTTGCCACCGTTGTCCGAGACGGTGAAGTACGGGTTGTTCACCTGTTTGGGCAGGAAGGCGACGCTCAGGCCGCTCCTGATGGTGCCGTCGCCGCTCGCACCGCCGGACGGCGTCGAGCCCTCGTCGCTGGCACATGCCGTGGTGCCGACCAGCACCGTCGCCAGCGCGAGTACGGACGCGCCGAGGCGCAGGTTCGCGGTCCGCGTACCTCTCATGACTGATTCCTTCCTGGACGTATCGGTTGCCCAGCCCGAGCAACGGGTGGTGGGTGGGGTGGTGCGGAGTGGGAGTCGTGGTCGGTCAGCCGCCCGCGACCGGCGTGGCGACCGGTCGTCGGCGGCGCCACCGCTCCCGCAGCAGGGCCGCCGCGTTCGGACCGACGACGGAGACGATGAGCAGGGCACCGGTGACCACGGTCAACGTGTCGGCCGGCACGTCGGCCAGTTGCAGGGCGTTGCGCAGGGTCATCAGCAACAGCACCCCGGCCAGCACGCCGACCAGGGTGCCGCGCCCGCCGAAGATGGAGACCCCGCCGAGCAGGACCGCCGCCACCACCGCCAACTCCAGCCCGTTGCCGTTGTCCGCCCGCGCACTGGCGTAGCGCAGCGTCCAGAAGATGCCGGCCAGCGCGGAGACCGCCCCGGTGAGCACGTACAGCCAGAACTTGGTTCGGTTCACCGAGATACCGGCGAAGCTGGCGGCCTCGGCGTTGTTGCCCATCGCGAACAGGCTCCGGCCGATCGGGGTGGCGTGCAGCAGCACCCCGAAGACCAGGGCGAACGCGGCGACGACCAGGGCCACCCAGGGCACGGTGGTGCCCGGTAACGCCTCGATCGTGTTGCCGGTCCAGGAGAACGGGAAGTCGGCGACCGCCCGGTCACCGAGCACCACGTAGGCCAGACCCCGGTACAGCGCGAGCGTGCCGATCGTCACCGCCAGCGAGGGCAGGCCGAACCCGGCGACGAAGAGGCCGTTCACCGCGCCGAGCAACGCGCCGAGCAGCACCACCAGCGGCAGGATCACCGGCATCGGCAGGCCCAGGAACCAGAGCTGCCCCATCACCGCGCTGGCCAGACCGAGCACGCTGGCCACCGACAGGTCGATCTCGCCGGTCACCACCACCAGGGTCATCGGCAGCGCGATCAGCGCGATCGGGACGACGTCGAGCAGCAGGAAACCCCAGAACCGGGAGCTGGCGAAGCCCTCGACCAGCACCGACGAGCCGACGACCACGCCGACGAGGACGACCATCACCAGTACGTCCCAGCTACCGAGCTTCGCTGTCCAGCGGGCCTGCCGGCCCGTCTTGTCAGGCGCCACGGGCCTTCCTTCCTCGTAGCCTCCGGGCGACCCGCGCCGCGAGCACCCGGTCCAGGCCGATCGCCGTGAGAATGAGCGCACCGACCACCGTCTGCTGCCAGAACGGGTCGATCCGCAGCACCGGCAGCGCGCTGCCGATCGTGCTCAGCAGCAGGGCGCCGAGCGCGGCCCCGTACACCGAGCCGCTGCCGCCGAAGATGGCCACCCCGCCGACCACGGCGGCCGCGACGACGTTGAGTTCCATCCCGCTGCCGGCCGCCGCGTCGAGCGTGCCGAACCGGGCCGCGTACAGCACCCCGGCCAGCCCGGCCAGCGCCCCGCTGACCACCATCGCCGCGAACACCCGGCGACCCACCGGGATACCCGACAACCGGGCCGCCGCCGGGTCCGAGCCGATCGCGTACAACTCCCGGCCGCTGCGGTAGGAGCGCAGGTAGTAGCCGGCGACCAGCAGCACCACGATCGCGAAGAGCGCGAGCACCGGTACGCCGAGCACGGTCGCCGTACCCATGTCCTTGAAACCGGACGGCATGTCGGCGGCGTTGATCTGCTGCCCCGCCGCCCACGAGTAGTCGAACCCACGGAACATGTAGAGCGTGCCGAGCGTGACCACCAGCGCCGGCACCCGGGCCACCGCGATCAGCGCGCCGTTGACGGCGCCGCAGAGCACACCGAGCCCGACACCGGCCAGGACCGCGAGCACGATCGGCGCGTCGGGCAGGGCGAGGAAGAGCTTGCCGGTGGCGAACGCGGACAGCCCCAGCACCGAACCGACCGACAGGTCCACGTTGCGGGTGATGATCACGATCGCCTGCCCGACCACGAGCACCACCAGGATGGTGGCGCCGAGCATCAGGTCCTTGCGGCTCTGCCCGGACAGGAACCTCGGGTTCACCGCCGTGGTCACCGCGACCAGGAGCACCAGGGCGAGCCCGATGCCCAACTCACGTACGGCGAACAACCGGCGCGCGGCCCGGCTGTCTCCCCGGGTGGTAGCCGGCGGCGGCGCGCTCGGCGCCTGTCCCGCTCGGGCCGTGGTCGTCATGACGGCGTGTCCTCTCCGTGGGTCCCGACCTGACCGGTGGCGGCCAACATGACGGTTTCCTCGTCCGCCCGGTCGCGGCCGATCTCCCGCACCAGCCGGCCCTCGTGCATGACCAGCACCCGGTCGGCCATGGCCAGCACCTCGGGCAGTTCGCTGGAGACCATGAGCACCGCGACCCCGTCGGCGGCGAGCTGGGACATCAACCGGTGCACCTCGGACTTCGTGCCGATGTCGATCCCCCGGGTCGGCTCGTCGACGATCAGCACCTTCGGGTTGGTGGAGAGCCACTTGGCCAGCACGACCTTCTGCTGGTTGCCGCCGGAGAGGGTGGAGACCGGGTCGGTGGGCCGACCGGCCTTGACCTGTAGTCGCCGCAGCCAGGTGTCGGCCGCGCCGCGTTCGGCCGACCGGCCGAGCAGCCCGAACCGGGAGAGCTGCCACCGCCGGGTGAGGGTCGCGTTCCGCTCGATCGAGAGTTCCATGACCAGTCCCTGCTGGCGGCGGTCCTCCGGCACCAGGGCCAGCCCGGCGGCCATCGCCGCGGCCGGTGCGCCGCGCGGCAGTCGGCTGCCCGCGACGCTGACCTCGCCGGAGTCGTACCGGTCGACGCCGAAGACGGCCCTGATCACCTCACTGCGACCGGCGCCGACCAGTCCGGCGAGCGCCACGATCTCCCCGCCCCGGACCTGGAAGCTGACGTCGGCGAAGACACCGTGCCGGGTCAGCTCGCGTACGTCGAGCAGCACCTCCCCCGGCTCGGTCGGCGTCTTCGGGAAGAGCTGGGCCACCTCGCGACCGACCATCCGTCGTACCAGTTCGGACACGTCCAGGTCGGCGGCCGGGTCGGTGGAGACCCGCTGACCGTCGCGCATCACGGTGATGCGCTGGCAGAGGGCGAAGACCTCGTCGAAGCGGTGCGAGATGAACAGGATGGCGGCCCCGGACTCCCGCATCGACCGGGTGACGGCGAACAGCCGTTCGACCTCGACACCGGAGAGCGCGGCGGTCGGCTCGTCCATCACCACGACCCGGGCGTCGAAGGAGAGCGCCTTGGCGATCTCGACGAGCTGCTGGTCGGCGATGGAGAGCCCGCGCGCCGGCCGGTCCGGGTCGAGCGTCACGCCCAGACGCGCGAACAGCTCCACGCAGCGCTCGCGCATCCGCGCGGTGTCGATGCGGCGCAGTCGGCGCAGGGGTTGCCGGCCCATGAAGATGTTCTCCGCGACCGACAGGTCGGGAAAGAGGGTCGGCTCCTGGTAGATGACGGCGATCCCGGCGGCGCGCGCGTCCGCGGGACCGGTCAGGACCAGTGGCCGGCCGTCGAGGGTCAGGGTTCCGCTGTCCGGTGTGTGCACGCCGGCCAGGATCTTCACCAACGTGGACTTGCCGGCGCCGTTCTCTCCCACGAGCGCGTGCACCTCGCCCGGACAGAGCTCCAGGGATACGTCACGCAGCGCGGCAACGGCACCGAACGATTTGCTCGCCCGGTCCAGGGCCAGCAGTGGCTCCCCGGCCACGCGGTTGCGTTCGGGCACAACAACCCCCAGAGATGAAACGTTTCACGAGAAGCCGTAGGTAGACGTTAAGCGGAGGTTTCACGCGAGGTCAAGGGTTTCCAACCGGCTACCGCGCCGACACCTCAGGAAAAGGCTTTCCTATTTTGCCTCTGACCACGTACGGCGTCCCGATCCGCGGAAACCGGCGACCTGCCGGCGACCCCCGCCGGGAACGACGGGCACCCCTCACACATCCGGCTCACGACTTCCCCAATCCCGGTCGACGCGGCATTCTTGAGACGGTTCAAGACCGTCAGACATCGACGCAGGGAGAACCGTGACTCGAGAATCGGCCGTGAGCATCCGCGATGTCGCCCACCACGCCGGCGTCTCGCTCGGGACAGTCTCCAACGTGCTCAACCGGCCCGACACCGTCGCGCGGGGCACCCGGTCCCGGGTGCTCGCCGCGATCGCGGAACTCGGTTTCGTACCGAACGACGCCGCCCGGCAACTGCGCCGTGGCCGCAGCCGCACCCTCGGCCTGGTCGTCCTCGACGTGGCCAACCCGTTCTTCACCGACGTCGCCAAGGGCGTCGAGAGCAGCGCCGGGGCAGCCGGCATGGCCGTCATCTTCTGCAACAGTGACGGTGATCCCGGACGGGAAAGTGCCTACCTCGACCTGCTCGAGGAACACCGCGTACGGGGTGTGCTGATCACCCCGGCCGACAACACGTTCCGACGACTGCTCCGGTTACGCGAGCGGGGCGTACTGGTGGTACTGCTCGACCGCAAGTACCCGGAGACGCGGATGTGCTCGGTCTCCGTCGACGACCGGCTCGGCGGCGAACTCGCGACCCGACACCTGCTCGAGAACGGACACCGGCGGATCGCCTTCGTCGGTGGGCCACACCAGCTCGAACAGGTCCGCGACCGCTACCGGGGCGCGGTGCGGGCACTGGCCGACTCCGGGGGAGACGAACGGGACCTGCGCCGCTTCGACACCCCCGCGCTGACCGTCGCCGCCGGCCGCGACGCCGCCGCGCGGATCATCGGCCAACCGCGCTCGACCCGGGCCACCGCCGTCTTCTGTGCCAACGACCTGCTCGCCCTCGGTGTCCTCCAGGAGCTGACCCGTCAACACATCCGGGTGCCCGAGGAGATCGCCCTGGTCGGCTACGACGACATCGACTTCGCCGCCGCGGCGGCCGTACCGCTCTCCTCGATCCGCCAGCCGAGCCAACGCCTCGGCCAGACCGCCGCCGCGCTCCTGTTGGACGAGGCCAACCACCCCGACCGGCACCGGCACCAGCAGGTCGTCTTCGAACCGGAGCTGGTCGTACGCGAGTCGAGCCAGTACCGACGGCAGAGCCCGACCTGAGGCCCCGGTCCGGCCACTCGACCGCCGTCGGGAAGCTGTCATGATGTCGCGCATGACAGGCGGGCTCGGCCGAATCCTCATCTCGTACGCCCCCGACGACGCGGTGCACATCGACAGCGTCCGGGACCTCTGGATCCTGCTGCGGGCCGGCGGTCTGGACGCCCGCCTGCTCGACTCACCCGCCGAACAGATCCCCTCGCAACTGCACTCGGCCGACGTCGTGCTGCTCGTCGGCTCACCGCTCTACCGCGAGGTCGCCGCCGCCGACGACCCGTCCGACCACGACCCGGGCCTGTGGCGGGCGGCCAGCACGGTCCGCGAGATGGTCGACGGCGACGAGAAGTCGGCCGCCACGCTGCTGCCGGTGCTGCTGCCCGGCGGCCGGCTGCGCGACCTGCCGGAATTCCTCACCGCCGACACCCACACCACGCACCGGGTACGCACGCTGAGCAAGCGCGGGGTGGCCGCGCTCGCCGCCGAACTGCGCCAGCGGTGCGGCACCGTGGACCCCGCACCCCGACACGAACTGCGCCTGCGGGTCAGCGTCGCGCAGAGCCGGGTCCGCAGCACCGCGACCCTCGCCGGAACGCTGCTCTGCGAACGGGACGAGCCGCTGCCGTTCGGTCGGGACGAGATCTGGTCCCTGGTCGACCTCCCGGACGCCGAGACCCGGATGGCACGGCTGGGTCAACGGCTGTCGGCGGCCCTGTTCGACCCGGACTCGCTCGACCAGCTCAGCACGCTCCTGGCGAACGCCGACGACGGCACCGTGGTCGACGTTGTCATCGACGCCGACGGCCCGGCCCACGAGCTTCCGTTCGAGATGATCCGCCTCGCCGACCAGCGGGTGCTGGCCACCGTCGAGGGAGTGCGCCTGACCCGTACGGTCGCGGGTGTGCGGGCGACCGCCCAGCCGCCGACACCCGGCCCGCTGAAGATCCTCGTCGCGGTGGGCGCACCCGAGAACACCGAGAACCCGGCCCTCGACATCGAGGCCGAGATGCAGGCCATCGTGAGCATCGTCGGCGGGCTCGGCCGGGCCGAGGTCACCATCCTGGAGGTGGCCGGGCCACCGGAGATCGCCGCCGCGCTGCGCGCCGACGCCTACCACGTGCTGCACCTGTCGGCGCACGGCTCGCCGTACGGGGTCGAGTTGGAGGACCGGGACGGCAACGCCGTCGAGGTCACCGCCGAGGATCTGGTACGCGCACTGCGGCGCGCGGGTCGGCCGGTCCCACTGATCGTGCTGTCGAGCTGTGACGGCGCCGCCGACGCGGACACCGGGCTCGCGGCGACCCTGCTGCGCCACGGCGCCAACCGGGTCATCGCCATGCAGACCACGGTCAGCGACAGGTACGCGACCGGCCTGCTCACCCGCGTCTACCGGGCACTCGCCGAGGAGAACCTCCCCGTCGCGGCGGCGCTGGCACGGGCACGGTCACGGATGTACGACGAGACGGTACGCGCCGAGTCGCCGGGCCGCCCCGAGTACGGGATCGCGACCCTCTTCGCCACCTCGGACGGTCCGCTCTGGGACGCCTCGGCACAGCCCACGCCACTGAGCAACCCGACCGAACTGCCCAGCGGCGGCGGCGTACGCGAACTCTCCCTGGGTGACCTGGTCGGCCGGCGCGCCCAGCTACGGACCGTCGCCCAGACCCTGCGCGACGAGGTCCCGTCGACCGGGGAGTCCACCCTGGTCAACGGGGTGGTGCTGACCGGGGTCGCCGGAATCGGCAAGACGGCCCTCGCCGGCCGGGCGATCAACCGGCTCCGCGACGACATCGACGACCCGTGGTCGATCGTCGTGCACGGCGGCTCCTGGAACCCGCCCCGGCTCCTCGCCGACATCGCCGCCACGGCCGCCGGTGCCGGCATCGACAACCCCGACGACCAGTCCGCCGCCCTGGCGGCGGTCACCGAGGCGCTGCGGACCGAACGGCTCCTGATCGCCTTCGACGACTTCGAGCAGAACCTCACCCCGGGCGGCGACGCCTTCCGCGACCCGGGTTTCGCCGAGGTCTTCGCCGACCTGTGCCACGCGGCGGGGCGCGGCAAGATCCTGGTCACCAGCCGCTACCCGGTGCCGGTGGAGGTGCCGCTGGCGCGTGTCGAGATGCCACCGCTGAGCGACGCCGAACTGCGCCGGCTGCTGCTGCGCCTGCCGGCGCTGCGCGAGCTCTCCTTCGCCGACCGCGACGTGGTGGTAGGGGCCGTCGGTGGACACCCCCGACTGATCGAGTTTGTCGACGCCCTGGTCGGCGGCAGGGGCGGCGCGGCCCGGCTGCCCGAGGTGACCGAACGGCTGCGCGGCCTCGCCAAGCAGGAGCGGGTCGCGCTCGCCCGTTCGGCGGCGAACGCACCGGACGCGGCCGAGGCGACCCGGCAGGCGATCACCCTCGCCGCCCGGGACATGCTGCTCGGCGAACTGCTCGACCTGCTCACCCCGGACGAGCACGAGGCGCTGCTCCAGGCATCGGTGTCGCGGGTGGCTCTCACCGATGACGACCTCGCGTTCGCGGTGACCGGACGGGAACCGAGCGACGAGGAACGTGCCGCGATGGCCGGGCATCTCGGCCGGCTGGGCGACCTCACCCTGGTCGTACCGACCGGGGACGACGCGCTCGTGGAGTCCTGGGTCCGGCAGGCCCTGGCACCCCTGCACGGCGACCGGCACCTCGACCGGCACCGTCGGGCCGTCGCGATGTGCCACCGGATCGTCGAGGCCGGTCGCGCCGACTTCGAGACCCTGACCGAGGCCGTGCACCACCTCGCGACCGCCGGTCAGTTCGACGAACTCGCCACCTTCGTGCACGACGTGCTGCCCAGTCTCGGCGGGGAGCTGACCGTGGCGGCCCTGCTCGGCGACGTGACCCCCGGCTTTCCCACCGGGCACGCCGCGTACCTCGACCTGGTCGGGCGGGAACGGGACGCCCTGGCGGCCAGCGGGAGCACGGCGGCTGCCGCGGTGAAGGGCGAGGAGTTGGTCGCCCTGACCACCGAGGCCGCGCAGGACCGGCCCGGGGACGCGCAGGCGCAGATCGCGCGCAGCGCCGCACTCGACAGCCAGGGCCGGCTGATGCGCCGGCTCGGCCGTACCGACGAGGCCCGCCGCTGCTACGAGCAGGCCCTCGCCATCGACTCCCGGCTCTGTGAGGCCGACCCGAGCGACCTGCGTTACCTGCGCAACCTGGGCCTGAGTTACCAGAAGATCGCGCAGATCGCACTCGACGGCGACGACGTCGTACGCGCGCACGAGGCCGCCCGGCAGTCGCTCGACATCCGTCAGCGGCTGGTCGACGGCGATCCCGACAACCCGATGTTCCACTACGACCTGGCCGTCTGCCTCGACACGCTCGCCGCCGTGCACCGCGCCGACGACGACCCGGCACAGGCCCGGCAACTGGTCGAGCAGGCCCTGGAGGTCTGGCGTCGGCTGGTGCGGGCCGACCCCGAGGAAGAGGACCTGCTGGGCCACCTCCTGCACACCCTGAGTGTCCTGGTCGACATCGTCGGCCACGTCGGCGACAACGCCGGATCCGCCCGCGAACTGACCACCGAGGCGGCGTCGATCGCCGACCGGCTCGCCACCTCCGACCCGAGCAACACCGCCTACCAGCGCGAGCTGCTCGGCTCCCACTGGCGGCTCGGCGACATGGACCTCGGTGCCGGCGACCTCTCCTGCGCCCAGGGGCACTTCGTCAGCGCCCTCTCCCTGGCCCAGCGACTGGCCGACGGCGACCCGGACAGCGTCGACGGAGAACGCGACCTCGCCACGGCCTTCCGCCGGATGGCCGACCACGCCACCGCGAACGGGCAGCCCGAAGAGGTACGCGGCAACCTCGAACGGTCGCTGGAGGTGACCCAGGGGCTCGTACACCGCTTTCCCGGCAACGCGGGTCTGCACCGCGACCTGGCCGAAGCCTGCCTACGCCTGGGCGGGTGGCTCCAGCAGGCCGGGGAGCCGACGCCGGCCCGCGCGCTGTTCCGGCAGGCGCTGGCGACCTGGCGACGCCGGGCCGCACTCGACCCGGCCGACCTCGGGGCGCGACTGGCCCAGGCCGACACGCACGACCGGATCGGCGAGCTGGAACGGGTTGCCGGCCGCGCCGACCGGGCGCGCAGGCAGTGGCGGGAGGCCCTCGCGCTCGCCGAGCAGGCGTACGCCGATGCCCCGACCGAGGAGCACCGCGACCGGGTGGAGCGCTACCGGACCAGGCTCGACTGAACGTACGACCCTTCAGCGTCGCGTCACCCCAGGTCAGCAAGGTAACGGCGGGGTTACGTGGCAGGGCGGGTGAGCAAGAACACGCTTTCGACGTGGGCTGACCGGGTGGCCGAGGGGCCGTGTGATCCTGAGGCCGGAGACTGACGGCCGTACGACCACAGGTCAGTCGGTTCTCGTCCGGCGTACGCAGCCCAACGTGCACTGTGTGGACATCGCCCCGCCCGGCCCCCTGGACCTGGAGAGTCACGTGACCAATCAAGCCGTTGCGGCGCCCGACAAACTCGACGGCGCCGTCCTCAAAATCGCCGGGGTGGTGGTCCTCGGCGCGATCATGTCGATCCTCGACATCACCGTCGTCAGCGTCGCACTGCCCACCTTCCAGACCGAGTTCGGCGCGACGTACGCCGAAGTCGCCTGGACCATGACGGGTTACACCCTGGCGCTCGCCACGGTGATCCCGCTGAGCGGCTGGGCCGCCGACCGGTTCGGCACCAAGCGGCTGTACATGCTCGCCCTGTTGCTGTTCACGCTCGGCTCCGCGCTCTGCGCCACCGCCGACTCGGTCGGTGAACTCATCGGCTACCGGGTGCTCCAGGGCCTGGGCGGTGGCATGCTCATGCCGCTGGGCATGACGATCATGACGCGGGCGGCCGGACCGGCGCGGATCGGCCGGCTGATGGCGGTCCTCGGCATCCCGATGCTGCTCGGCCCGATCGGTGGACCGATCCTCGGTGGCTGGCTGATCGAGGCGGTGGGCTGGCACTGGATCTTCCTGATCAACGTCCCGATCGGTGCGATCGCGCTGGTCTACGCCTTCTTCGCGCTGCCGAAGGACACCGCGGAGCCGTCCGAGTCGTTCGACTTCCTCGGCATGGTGATGCTGTCGCCGGGTCTGGCGCTGTTCCTCTACGGCGTCTCGTCGCTGCCGGAGACCGGCACGATCTCCGCCACCAGGGTCTGGGCCACCATGCTGGCCGGGGCCGTCCTGCTGGTCGCCTTTGTCCTCTACTCGTTCAAGCCGAGGCACCCGCTGCTCGACCTGCGGCTCTTCCGCAACCGCAACCTGTCGGTGGCGTCGATCTCGCTGTTCGTGTTCATCATCGCGTTCATGGGTGCCGGCCTGCTGTTCCCGAGCTACTTCCTCCAGGTCCGGGGCGAGTCCACCCTGCACGCCGGCCTGCTGATGGCGCCGCAGGGCATCGGCGCGATGCTCACCATGCCGATCGCCGGCACCCTGGCGGACAAGATCCCGATCGGCCGTACGGTGCCGTTCGCGATGGCGCTCATCGCCCTCGGCTTCTTCGCCTTCACCCAGGTCGGTACGGACACCTCCTACCTGCTGCTCTGCGGTTCGCTGTTCGTGATGGGTCTCGGCATGGGCGGCACGATGATGCCGATCATGACCTCGGCGCTGCGTACGCTGACCAACCACGAGGTGGCGCGCGGTTCCACGCTGGTCAACATCCTCCAGCAGATCGGCAGCTCGATCGGTGCCGCGATCATGTCGGTCATCCTCACCAGCCAGTTGAACGGTTCGGACCCGGTCCCGGGCCTGAACGACCCGCGTACCGGCGAACCGATCACCGAGGCCGGCGCTGCGATCGCGAACCAACACAACGCGCAACTGCCGGTGGAACCCTCGATCATCCAGCGCGGTCTGGAGTTCGTGGCCGACTCGTTCGCCACGACGTTCTGGGTCGGCTTCGCGCTGGTGCTGGCGACGTTCATCCCGATCGCGTTCCTGCCCCGCAGGCGCGAGGTGTCGCACCTGCTCGACGAGACCGGCGAGGGCGGCACCCCGACCAGCACTCCGGTGCTGATCCACTGACGCCGCGTACCGACGGCTCATCGGCCGTCGCCCGAGCCACCGCTCGGGCGACGGCCGTTTCCGTGCTGGCCGACCGGGCCGGTGGTCCACCGCTCCGGCTGGATGCGGCCGGTGGTCTACCGGTCCGGCGGGATGCGGTAGACCGATACGTGCGACCGTGAGTCGGCGGTGAACTCCGCGCCGGCCCAGTCAGCGTGCCGACTCTCCAGCTCGAACCCGGCCAGCTCGGCCATCAGGTCAAGCTCGGCCGGCCAGACGTAACGGTGCGGGCTGCGGGTCAGCCGGGCCTGCCTGCCCTCGTCGAACCTGAAGTGGTGCGACACCACATGCTGGCGCAGGGTGTCGTAGGTGTCCAGGCCGATGTAACCCGGCTCGACCTGCCAGACCGTCGCCTGCTGACCCGGTGGCAGCTTGCGCAGCTCCGGCACCCACAGCTCGATCACGAACCGGCCGCCGGGCAGGAGGTGACGGGCGGCGTTGCGGAAACACGCCACCTGCTCGGCCTGGGTGAGCAGATTGGAGATCGTGTTGTAGACGAGGTAGACAAGCGCGTACGCGCCCGGGGCGACGGCGGTCGCCATGTCACCGACGACCACCGGGATCGTCGCCTCGTCCGCCTTGGCACGCAGGCGATCGATCATCGGCCCCGAGAGTTCGATGCCGGTGACGGGCACCCCGCGACCGGACAGCGGGACGGCCACCCGGCCGGTTCCGATGGCGAATTCGAGTGCTCGGCCGTCACCCGCGAGCGCGGCGAGGCGGTCCACCGTCGGCCCGAGGATCTCCGGGGCGAACATGCCGGTTCCGGGCGTGTCGTAGCGACCGGCGGTGTCGGCGTCCCAGATCTCGTCCTGGCGCATGGGGCCAACGATCGCCATCGGCGTACGTCTTGTCCAGCGATTTTGTGGCCCGATGGGCGTACCGCCACCAAGCCTGCCGACAAGCGGGTATCGCGGCGATTGCGGGGAAATACCATTACGTGCGCCCGGCGAGGGGCGTCGTTGCACGCCCCCTACCGCTGTGACAACATCCATTCAGTGATCGTTCCCAATCGATGTGGGAGGTGTTCATGACACGGACGCTGCGCCACGTGGCGGCTCGCCTGATGGGTAGGAGTCGGGTCAGCGGGCGTTACCCGTACTGGTTCTACAACTACGAGTAGGCCGAACCAGCCACCGCCGAGACAACTTCCACCAGAACAAGTCGACCGACAGCGATCACAGGATCCCGGGTTCGGGGTCCTGTGATTCTCTCTTGGGGGCCCGGATGACGAACGGCGACAAGGGCAGGCGACCGGCGGGTCCGCGCGGGCACTGGCTCCTGGGCAACACACCCGAGTACGACGCCGACCGGATCGGCTTCCTCCGACGCGGCCACCACCGGTACGGCGACGTGTTCTCCTTCGACGAACGTACCGTCTTCGTGATCGACCCCAAGCTGACCCACGACGCGCTCGCCCGCACCAACCACAGCTTCGTGACGGAACTGGCCCCGTTCGGCACCCGACCGGACATCGACCTCGCCGCCAGGCAGGGCGACGCCTGGATGTCCGCACGCCGTACGGTGTGGCCGGGGCTGAACCACTCGGCCGCCACCGCGGTCGACCACCGTACGGTCGACATCCTCGACACGGTCATCGGCTCGGCCGCCGGCGGTGAGGTTGACGTGCTCACCACGATGCGGGCCTTCACCGCCCAGGCGACCGCCGAATACTGCTTCGGTCCCGACTCCGCCGACATCCCGAGGCTGCTCTCCGACAACCTCGAGGTGACCCGACCGTTCACGGCAGCCTCCTACCAGTTCCCCGCCTGGTTCCCGCTCCGGCGCAACCGCCGCTTCTTCCAGGTCCACCGGGAGACCGTCGAAACGCTCACCGGCATCGTCCGGCGGCGACGCGCCACCGGTGTCGGGGCGCCGCAGGACGACCTGCTCGCCTTCCTGCTCGACGCCGACCCGGCGATGCCCGACCGCACCGTGATGGCGACACTTCGCGGCATCCTGATGGGCGGCCACGGCGTACCCGCCGCCGCACTCGCCTCCGTCGTCCGGGAACTCGCCGCCCGGCCCCGGCTCACCGCCGACCTCCGCGACGAGGCGGGCGGGTCGGCCAGCGGTGCGAAAGCGACACCGGCGGCGCGGCTGCCGCTGGCCGAGGCCGTGGTCAAGGAGGTGCTCCGGCTCTACCCACCGGTGTGGCTGATGACCCGCACCGCCCGTACCGCCACCAACCTCGGCGACTGGTCGCTGCGCCCCGGGGACGACGTGCTGCTGAACCCGTACCTGATCCACCGGGACCCACGGTGGTGGCAACGGCCGGACGAGTTCGACCCGGACCGGTGGTTGAACGGGCGACCGGCGACCGGCACGACGTACCTTCCGTTCGGCGCCGGCCCCCGGGTCTGCATCGGCTCGGCACTGGCCATGCGGCAACTCACGCTGGTCACCTCACGGCTGGCGCAGCGGTTCGCCGTCGAGTCGCCGAACGCGGCGTCAGCCGTGCCGGCGTTTCTCGGCCGACTCTCACCCACCGGCCTACGGGCCCGGTTCCGACCGCCGAACCGGTGACCGCCGTGCCGGTGTCCGTCAACCGGTGATCGCCGAACCGGTGCCCTCGCGCGTCCGACGGGGCCGTGCCCGGGGCGCGGCTCAGGAGGGCAGCGGCGGCAGCGCCGGTTCGTGCAGCCAGGCGTCGAACAACGCGCCGACCGGCCGCGTCGTGTGGCGCTGCGCCAACGCGGTGAACTCCTCGGTGGTCACCGTGCCGTGCCGGTGGACCCGGGTCCACTCCCCCACCAGGGCGAAGAAGGACCCGTCGCCGACGGCCAGGCGCAGGGCGTGCAGCGTCAGCGCGCCACGCTGGTAGACCCGGTCGTCGAAGAGGCGCCGTGCTCCCGGGTCGGCCAACCGCAGGTCGTGGCGTTGCGCGGCGAGCCAGCTCCACGACCGGGCCGCGTGCGCTCGGGCCGGTTCACCGCCGGACAGCTCCGACCAGAGCCACTCGGCGTACTTCGCGAACCCCTCGTTGAGCCAGATGTGGCGCCAACCGGCCACGGTCAGGCTGTTGCCGAACCACTGGTGCGCCAACTCGTGCGCGACGAGGCGCTCGAAGCCACGCCGCCCGTCCACGTGGTTGGCCCCGAAGATGGACAACCCGTGCGCCTCGACCGGTACGTCCAACTCCTCGTCGACCACGACCACCGCGTACTCGTCGAACGGGTACGGGCCGAAGACGCACTCGAACGCGGTCATCATCTCCGACTGTCGGCCGAAGTCGTGTCTGGCCGAGGCGAGCAGCCGGGACGGCACCGCCGCCCGCTGGGGTATCGGGCCGGTCGCGAGGTCGAACAGGTGGTACCGCCCGATCTGGACCGTGGCGAGGTAGCTGGGCATCGGAGCGAGCTGCTCGAAGACCCAGGTGGTCGTGTTGGCGTCGGACGTACGCGAGACCAGGGTGCCGTTGGCGATGACCGCGTACCGGGACTGGGTGCTCACGGTGATCCGGTAGGTGGCCTTGTCGGACGGGTGGTCGTTGCACGGGAACCAGGACGGTGCCCCGGTCGGCTGGCTCGCGACCAACGCACCGTCGTCGAGCCGCTCCCAGCCGAGGTCGCCCCACCGACTCGGGATCGGTCGCGGCGCCCCGGCGTACCGGACCGTGACCGTGAACGCCGTCCCGGCGGGCAACGGTGTCGCCGGCCGGATCCGCAGCTTGCCGGCGCCGTGCGTGTGCCGGGCCGGCACCCCGTCGACCGACACCCGCTCGATCCGGAACATGCCGAGATCGAGGCTGAACTCGGTCAGGTCACGGTCGGCCGTGGCCGAGATCCTCGCCCGGCCGGCGAGCCGACCGGGACCGGGCCGGTAGTCCAGCTCGAGGTCGTAGTGCGTGGTCCGGTAACCGACGTTGCCGTGCCCGGGCAGGTACGGGTCCGCCAGCGCACCGCTGGCGGAGCCCGACGTGCCCCGTCTCGCGCTCACCCTTGACGTGCCCTCTCCGCCGGCCAGGTGGCGATCGGGTTGCCCAGCCAACGGCCTCCGCCGGGCACCGTCTCGCCCCGCATCACGAGCGACGCCGGTCCGATCGTGGCGTGCTCCCCCACGGTGACGCCGGGCAGCACGATCCCGTGCGGTCCGAGCGTCGAGCCCTCGTCGAGGGTCACCTGGTCCATGCGCAATATTCGATCATGGAACAGGTGGGTCTGCACGACGCAGCCACGGTTGACGGTGGCACCGTCGCCGATCCGGACCAGGTCCGCCTCCGGCAACCAGTAGCTGTCGCACCAGACGCCGCGCCCGATCCGTGCCCCGAGGCCACGCAGCCACAGGCTCATCAGCGGGGTGCCGCCGACCGCACCGGCGAGCCACGGCACCGCCAGGACCTCGACGAAGGTGTCGGCGAGTTCGTTGCGCCACACGAAGCCGCTCCACAACGGGCGCTCACGGACCCGGAACGACCCCACCAGCACCCACTTCGCCAGGACGGCGACCACACAGGCGACGATGCCGGCGACCAGCAGCAGTGGGCCACCGGCGACCAGCGCGGCGACGTACCCGTAGCCGGCGAGCAGCGCCTCGAAGGCGGCGAGGGTGACCACGCCGAGCGCGACCGTACACATGACCGGGACGACCCGGCAGAGCTCGACGGCGGCACGGGCCACCATCAGCCGCCTCGGCGGGTCGAACGTGCGGCTCTGGTCGCCGCCCTCGACCGCACGCGGCAGCTTCATCGGCGGCATGCCGAGGTAGGAACTGCCGGCCTTGGCCCGCTTCGGCGTCGCGGAGAGCACCCCGACCAGCCCGTGCTTGGGCACGGCCCGACCGAGCGCGGTCATCCCCGAATTGCCGAGGAACGCCCGCTTGCCGACCCGGGCGGCGCCGACCCGCAACCAGCCGCCGCCCAGCTCGTACGAGGCGACCAGGGTGTCGTCGGCGAGGAACGCGCCGTCGCCGACGGTGGTCATCGAGGGGAGCGCGAGCACCGTCGACGCCTCGACCCGGCGCCCGACCCGCATCCCCAACGCGCGCAGCCAGACCGGCGTGAAGAGGCTGGCGTAGAGCGGGAACAGGCCGACCCGGGCGAGGTCCATCAGCCGCTCGGTCGCCCACGCCTGCCAGGCGACCCGGCCGTGCACCGGGTGGTGCCCGGCACGCAGACCGAGGCTGAGGGCCCGGACCAGGACCAGGATGAGCAACGCGTACGTCGTCATCCCCGCCACCGTGGCGAGCGGTACGCCGGTCAGCGCGCCCAGCAGGGCGTCCCGGAGGCTGGCGGTGTCCCGCACGAACCAGCCGAGCACGAGCAGCCCGGGTAGCGCCGCGATCGCGGGAAGGAAGCCGAGCAGCAGTGAGGTCAACCCGTACGCCAGGGTCCACCGACCGGTGCGGCCGGGACGCTGCTGCGGCCAGCGGCGGGCCGCCTTGCCGGAGCGCGTCGCCGGCACACCGGCCCAACGGCGACCGGCGGGGACCGTGCCGGTCACACACGACCCGGGCGCGACCTCGGCCCGTTTGCCGATCCGGGCACCGGGCATCAGCGTGCTCCGGGCACCGACCGTCGCGCCGGCATCGATCCGGATCCGCCCGACGTGCACGACGTCGCCGTCGACCCAGTGCCCGGCGAGGTCCACCTCGGGCTCGACCGCCGCGCCCGGCCCGATCCGGAGCAGACCGGTCACCGGCGGCAGCGTGTGCAGGTCCACCTCGTTGGCGATCCTGGCACCGAGTGCCCGCGCGTAGTAGGTGATCCACACCCCGGCGAGGTTGGTCGCGCCGCTCGCCGCCGCCAGCCGTTCGGCGGCCCAGAGTCGCAGGTGGACGCCGCCGCCGCGCGGATAACTGCCCGGGGTCAGGCCACGCAGCAGCAGCCGGGCCCCGCCGGCCGCGATCGCGATCCGACCGGCCGGGCTGATCACCAGCAACCAGCCGAGCACCACCCACCACCAGGAGACGGTGGGCGCCCACGGGTACGAGCCGAAGAGCGCCAACACGTTGTTGATCGCGGCGAGCGTCACCACCCAACGCAGGCCGACGACGCCGAGCAGCGGCAGCATCAGCGCGCTCTGGACGAGACCGGTACGCCTCGGGGTCGGACGCACCACGCGGGTGGGAGCCTCCACCTCGCCGAACCCGTCGAGCCGGCGCGCCATCGCGCGCAGCGTCGGGTGCTGGTAGACATCGCTGACCGACGCGCCCGGGTA
Source organism: Micromonospora sp. NPDC050397 (assembly GCF_044901685.1). Classification (NCBI taxonomy): domain Bacteria; kingdom Bacillati; phylum Actinomycetota; class Actinomycetes; order Micromonosporales; family Micromonosporaceae; genus Micromonospora; species Micromonospora sp. NPDC050397. The sequence goes on along the minus strand of NZ_JBJDPS010000019.1, from coordinate 4,683 downwards.
GCGGTCACGCAGCAGCGTGACGAGTTGCGCGGCGCCGAGGCTGGAACCGCCACCGGCGAAGAAGTCGTCGTCCCGACCGGTCGGCGCGACGCCGACGATCTCTTCCCAGCACTCGGCCAGCCACGCCTCGGTGCCCTCCAACCGGTCGACGGTCCCAACCGTCTCCAGCTCGGGCAGCGGCCACGGCAACGCGTTGCGGTCGACCTTGCCCGAGGTACGGGTGGGCAGGCCGTCCACCACTGCGATCAGCGGCACCAGCGCGGCCGGCAGCGCCGTACCGAGCCGCCGCGCCGCCTCCGCCCGGTCGAACCCGTCGGCCGAGACCGGCACCACGTAACCGACCAGGAGCTGGTTACCGTGCCGGGCGGTACGGACCGCAGCCGCCGCGGCGGCGACACCGGGCAACGCCTGCAATGCCGCGTCGACCTCGCCCAGCTCGATCCGGCGCCCGCCCAGCTTGATCTGCTCGTCGGCCCGGCCGACAAAGAGCAGCCCCTCGGGCTCGGCCCGGACCAGGTCGCCGCTGCGGTACGCACGCGACCAACCGAGCGATTCCAGCGGCCCGAACTTCTCCCCGTCCTTGACCGGGTCCAGGTAACGCGCCAGCCCGACACCACCGATGACCAGTTCGCCGACCTCGCCCATTGGGACCACCTGGCCCCGGGCGTCCACCACCGCCAACGCCCAGCCGTCGAGCGGCAACCCGATGCGGACCGGACCCTCGCCGCTCAGCCGCGCGGCGCAGGCCACGACGGTCGCCTCGGTCGGCCCGTACGTGTTCCACACCTCCCGGCCGTCGACGGCCAACCGCTCGGCCAGTTCGGGTGGGCACGCCTCGCCACCGAAGATCAGCAGTCGTACGCCGTCGAGCGCCTCGGCCGGCCAGAGGGAGGCGAGCGTCGGCACCGTCGACACGACGGTGATCCGCTGCTCGACCAGCCAGGGACCGAGATCCATCCCGGTACGCACCAGCGAGCGCGGCGCGGCGACGAGGCAGGCGCCGTACCGCCACGCCAGCCACATCTCCTCGCAGGACGCGTCGAACGCCACCGACAACCCGGCGAGCACCCGGTCACCGGGCCCGATCGGCTCGTCAACCAGAAAAAGCCTCGACTCGGCGTCGACAAACGCGGCGGCGGCACGGTGGGTGACCGCGACGCCCTTCGGCCGACCGGTCGAACCGGAGGTGAAGATGATCCAGGCGTCGTCGTCGGGACCGGGCCGACGGGCCTCGCCCACCGGGGCGCGGCGGGGGGTCAGTGTCCGGTCCGGCCCGATGACGGCGCAGACGTCCGCCTCGGCGAAGACCAGTTCGGCCCGCTCGTCCGGGTCGTCCGCGTCCACCGGCACGTACGCGGCACCGGCGGCGAGCACGGCGAGGATCGAGACGTACAGGTCGACCGTGCCGGACGGGGCGCGTACGCCCACCCGGTCCCCGACGCCGATACCCGCGTCGACCATCCGGCGACGCGTCTCGTCGATCCGGGTCTCCAGGTCCCGGTAACTGAGCAGGGTGGCGCCGTCGTCGATCGCCGGTGCCGACGGGTGCCGGCGCGTGGTCTCGGCGAGAACGTCCAGCAACGTACGGGTGGCCGGGGCCGCCTGTGCGGCGTAGAGCGCCGCCGGCCGGTCGGTGGCCACCAGCGGCTCGGCCGTGCCCGACGGCGTCCCGACCGGGCTCACCGTCGGGTCGGCGGGGTCGAGCAGGTCGACCGACGGGAGCGACGGCTCCCCGTCCGGCACCTCGATATGATCACTGTCTGCCAGGTACGCGCGCATGCTTCACCCTTCGACGAGCTGGGCTGCACCGCGTAGGGGGAGGACCTTCCCGGTCCATCGGCGACCCGCTCCACGGTCAGCGTGGCGATCCGCACGATGGCAACGCTCGTGGCGTGTCAGGAAACTCGGCGCATCGGTCCTTCGGTGGGGCAACAGTGCGACCACCGGTCGAACAGCTTAACGCGGGATGAACCGCTGCTGTCGCCACAGAGCCGGACCGGTGGTTGGTATCACAGGCCCGTCCGACCACCCTCGGCGTCGTGGAGACGGCCCTCGGTGGAGAAACAGCACGGGGGCATCCGCCGTCGTTCCCGACGGCGGATGCCCCCGCATCCGGGGCCGAGATCAGCTCAGCGAGCCGCTTCCGCCGGGCTGGACCACACCGTTCACGGTCAGCTCGTACGGCGCGTACTGCGCCACCTGCTCGGTCGGCTCGTCGTACGCGACCACCGCGACGACCTCGGGGAAGGCGTCCAGTACAGCCAGTTCCAGCTTGCCGATGGTCACCTCGGAGCGGCCGTCGGACTCGAACTGCCAGGCGAGCGAGTGCTTCTCGTCGATGCCGATGAGCCGCAGGTTCCAGTTGTGGACCGGGGTCGGTCGGATCTCGGTGGGCGAGTCGAACGGAGCGAGGCTGGTGCCGTCGCTGACCGTCCGGCCGCCGACGGTGATGTCGTCGAGCAGCAGCCCGCCCTCGTTGACGCCGCCGTCGCTGACATACCGGAATCCGAGCAGCACGGTCTTGCCGGCGTACGCGGACAGATCGTAGGTACGCGGTTCGAAGCCGTTCGTCGTACCGTTGAGCCCGGGTCCGAGCGGCCCCTCGACCGTCCGGTCACCGGGAATCGCCGTGTACGTGGCACCGCCGTCCGTCGACACGGTCACGTAGCCGTAGTCGAAGCCGAACTCGGCACCGTACTTGGCGAGGAACCGCAGGGACGGGTCGGCGGTCGGCACCGCGACGGAGACAACCGCCGCCGCGTCCAGGCTGTTGGCGTTACCGGACCAGAGAACCGCGTTGCCCGGACGGTCCGGGTCCTGGGCGGTGCTGGTCCAGGCCAGCGGTAGCGCGGGCAGGGTCCGTGCCCCCTGGAACTTCACCGTACGCAGGTCGCGACCGCTGAGCACCTTGCCCTTGGCCGCCCCCAACTGCACGTAGTCCGCGCCGTTCGGCGCGACGCCCGGCGTGCCGTTCGCCGCCGAGCTGGCCAGGTTGACCGTGGAGCGCAGGCTCGGCGTCGTGACCCGACTCTTGGGCACCCCGAGGGTGATGCCGAGGCGCGAGTCGCCCACGATCTTGTCGAGCAGGGTCATCGACTGGTAGTCGTGCAGGACCTGGTAGACGTCGTGGACCCCGACGGTCTCCAACTCCGCGTCCAGACTCGCGAGGCCCTGGCGGGCACCGTCGCGGTGCAGTCGGGACATGAAGTCGGCGCCGTAGCGGTCGTACAGGAACAGCATGAACGAGTACGCGTTGCCGTAGTCGGCGAGGATCGCGTTCGGGTTCGGGCTCTCGCCCCACAGGGTCAGCGAGTTCTCCGGGCCACCACAGTCGCGGGGGTTGACGTTGAACGGCGTCTGCACGGTGCCGAACCCCTGGTAGCAAAGGAGGTGACTGTCCGCGCCCCGGTCGAAGACCGTGGCCGTGGAGCTGCTGTACCCGGTCAACGACATGGCGAAGTCGGAGAGACCCTCGTTGATCCAGTTACCCTCGAAAGGGTCGGCGTAGTAGTGCGCGAGGTGCTGCCACTCGTGCGCGAACGTGCCCTCGTAGCTGAACGGCCGGGCGGCACGACTGGTGCAGAGGTCGGTCGTCGGCTCGTCCGGCGGGTTCGCCGTCATCCGGTGCAACCAGTCGAACGCGTCGATGGTCATCACGTTGCGGTCGAGCAGCTCGTTGAACTGCGCCGAGAAGAACCCGGCGATGTACGTCGGCGCGGCCGGGAAGGTGTAGAAGTTGTCGTCACGCACGTTGTCCACGAGCGTCACGGTCCTGTCCCCGGCACCGGTGTAGACACCGCCGTTGCCGTCGGCGTCGGGTCCGATCTGGGCGTTGCTGCCATCCCGGTCCGGCGGCGTGCTGAAGGCGTTGGTCTCCTTCGGGTACATGTTGTTGTCGAACTCGTCGACAAGATGCCGCACCTGTGCGTCGGTGATCTGCGTCGAGGACGGCACCTGGGCCCGGCAGTCTCCGGCCGGGAATGCCAGGTCGTTGGCGACCCAGACCTCGATGTGCTCGCCGACGGCCCGGAGTGTGTAGTCCTTGCGGTAGACAGTGCCCTGGATGTCGTCGAGACCGAGCCACTGACGGACGGTGCCGACCGTCGGGGTCTCGACGGGGGCCACCTGTGCCCTTCTCCCCGCGTCCACCCTGGGCAGGTAGCGGGGAGAGGTCTCGATCGGTCGACCGTCGAGGGTGAAGTCCTTGCGGGTGAGCTCCCGGATGTCACTGCGCTGGGCAGCCTTCGGAGTGGCGGGGTCCGCGGAGGCCGGTGATGTCGAAGCTAAGACGGAGAGGACCGGCAGGACGAGGACGGCGGCGAGCGCCCCAGCGATGCGGGTGCGTGCCATGGAACCTCCTTCGGGTGTCGTACCCGGTATCCCGTGAGTGCGACCACGCGCCGACACTCACGATGATCAACTGAACCGGCGTCACCGTAGCCCGCCCACCGCCCGGTTTGCGACCAAAAGGTGAAGCGATACATATCACCCAGGCCGTAATGAAGCACCCGACACCTGGATGCGGAAGGACGTCCGGCCGCGTACGCCCAGCTCGGGCGGGCGGCCGACGGTCGAGCGGCGGGGACGGGGGTAAAACAAATGTGGGCCACCCCTTTTGGGGTGGCCCACATCAGAAAGTTGTCCGGCGGCGTCCTACTCTCCCACACCCTCCCGAGTGCAGTA
>NZ_JBJDPS010000018.1:0-118932 GCF_044901685.1 Micromonospora sp. NPDC050397 | reverse complement strand
GTGTCACTGGCCAAGCGGGTGACCGAGCTGCACCGCAACACCGACAAGGAGCTGACCGATGTGACGGTCAGCCGGGTCGAGGACAAGAAGAAGAGTCAGAGCAAGCTGGGTGTCAAGGTCGCGGCTGCTGTCGCGGGACTGGCCGCCGCTGTGGTGTTGCAGACGACGGCGAACCACCCGTTCTGGGACGAGACGGCCGACAAGTGGGTCGACGCCTCCGAGTTGACGGTCGGGCACGAGCTCCGTACCGCTGACGGCGACAGGGTTGTTGTCGACAAGGTCGTCAACTACGACAGCGCCAAGGAGATGCGCGACCTCACCGTCGCCGACATCCACACGTACTATGTGGCGGCCAGTGACGAAGCGGTTCTGGTACACAACAATGATGACCCTTGTCGTGTGGCTGATGGGGCACGCGAACACGTAGTCCAAGGGGTATTGAACAAAGAGGGTGCACTTGTTGGATGGCACCTGCACCCCAATCAAAGCGGCGGCATCCCTGCTGACCGGTATATCGATGGCGAAGAGGTAATGAACTCTGATGGGAGCGTTAAGGTCATTGGCACCGTTGGGGCTCTTTTGTCTGACGGCCAAAAGGCGCAGAAACTAGCGAGCGGAACTCATACATTCTTTCCTCCGGACTGGACGGAGGAGGATATTATGGATGCGGGACGCTATTTGGCGGCAAGTGGCACCCCCAACAAAAAGGGTCATAAGCTCAAGGGTTCGTTTAATGGGGTTGAGTTGGCCGGATTGGTTGGGAAGGCTCCCGATGGCTCCCGTGAGCTGCAGTCCTGGTTTCCGGGACGCAGAGGATGAAGTTAAGTGAGAGGTCTGAGGATGCGGTGGAATTTTGCTTTCGATGAAGACGGCTTCCTCGAGGTCGTGGACGACGGTTCGATGTCTGAGAATGTGAAGGATGGGCTGGAGACCGTTGCGTTCCCGTTCGGAAATGATGTGCAGATGGTGGAGAGTTACCTAAAGGAATGGCGAAAATTGGAGGAAGAGTTCGGCTTTGATTACTCGCTTAACACCTCCTCGGCGCACATAACGCGAATTGATCGCCAGGTTGTAAAAGTGGTCGATATGTATGATCAATTTGAGGATTTTCAGTACCGCGCAGAGGATTTCGTCCAGTTTCTTGAAGAGTTTGCTAGTTATTTGAAGTCGCTAGAAGTCGGATCTTGAGGGTTTTGAAAAAGAAATTGTCGGCGGCGCTCTCTCTGGTGGAGATCATTCAATGCGAGTTGAAGTACGTCCTCGCCTCGATTAGGGTAGCGTGCCGTTCGTCGTGGGGTTGAAAGCGCAACTATGGTTGCTATTCCTTTGTTGTTGATGGCGAAAGCCGCACGTCAGAGAGTCGCTGAAGCCTCACTTGAGGCCGATCGTGTGGCTGTAGGTGAGGAAGCTTGCCCAGGCTGAGCGCCGGAAGCTGAGTACGGGCCCGACCGGGTCCTTGGAGTCGCGTACGGCGATGGTGTGCGGTAGTTCGGCGATCTCGACGCAGTCGGTGTCGGAGCCGCTGCGGCTGGACTTGCGCCAGACCACGTCACCGAGATCCGCAGCGACCATCAGTGCCTCACTCTCGTTCGTGCTCCGTTGCGACGCGCGCAACGAACTCGACCGATCTGGCCGGGCTGAGCGCCATCCTCGTCAGCTTATCCGCCGCGCTGCGGAAGGCGTCGACCTGCGCGGGCTCCTCCAGGAAGAGGCTCGACATCCGGTGCTCCAGGTGCACGACCGCCGGGTCACGGACGAAGTCGAGGATGACAAACGGCCCGTCCACCCCGATGTGCCCGCCGACGCCGAACGGCAGCACGGAGACTGTCACGTTGGGACGCTCGGCCGTCTCGACCAGGTGCCGGAGCTGTCGGGCCATCACCCGTGGTCCGCCGAGCACCCGGCGTAGGGCGGACTCGTCCACGATGACGTGCAACTCGGGCGGCTCGTCGCGGGACAGGATCGCTTGCCGTCCGAGCCTGGCGGCGACCCTGATCTGGGCATCAGCGTCGGGGATGTCGCACGCCCGCATGATCGCCTTGGTGTAGTCGGGGATCTGGAGCAACCCCGGCACCAGCATCGGCTCCCAGTTGACGATCCGGATCGCCTCGGTTTCGAACCGGATGAACGTACGCGACCAGGGTGTCAGCCCGGAACCGTACGTCTCCCACCAGCCACGGTCCTTGCCCCGCTCGGACATGGCGAGCAGGCGCTTGCGCTCGTCGCCGATCACGCCGTAGACCACGAGCAGCGAGGCGACATCCTCGGGTGGGATGCCCTGCTGGCCGGTCTCCATCCTGGACAGGCGGGACGGCTGCCAACCGAGCTGCGCGCTGACGGCAGCGCCGGTCAGCCCCTTGGCCTTGCGTAGTTGTCGCAGCTCACCGCCGAGTCCGCGACCGACGACGGTCGGTACGTTCTGCTTCGGCATGTCCACTCGCCTCCACCTCGGGGTATTGACATCCGTGCGCCAGGACGCCAACCTAATCGCAAATTGCGATGCCAGGCAACCCCCAAGTGATGATCTAGGTGAGGAGCGTCAACATGGGTGACCTCAAGCCGTTCCGGTACGCGCCGCCCTGGGCGCAGCCGTACGACCCGGCCGACTCGCCGGGGCCGATCGAGTCGGTGGTGGAACGCTTCCGCCGTGGTCGGCCGGAGCAGCCGCAGCCGAGCGAGGCCGAGGTCGAGGCCGCCCGGTACACGGTCGTGCTGGTGCCGCCCGAGGTGGCGGAGGTGATCGGCTACGACCGTACGGATGTGGGGCTGCGGATGTTCCGCGACGACGACTGGGACCACAACCCGGGTGACCTGGACGAGGCGGCCGACATCATCCAGGAGGCGTGTGGTGAGCCGATCACCCTGGTCGAGCACCGCTCCGACCTGACGTACTGGACCGCTCGGGTGCGTCCGGCCGCCGGTTGAGCCCATGGCTTCCTCGCGTTCTGAACCAGGGCTTCCGGCGTTCTCATCCGTTCGGGGTGATGCCGGACCATCCTGCGCCGCGTCAGGCTGACCCGGTGGGTGCCCGGCCCCGTGCTAACGGAGAGCGGGGGCAGGGCGGACGGGGGAGGAGGCGGACGGGTGGACCGGACGGCGGAGTACTTCGCGGGTCCGGCGCGGCAGCGTCTGCACCTGCTACCCCGTGGCTTCTCGGCGACCGTACGTCTCGATCTGCTCCGTTCGGGACGGATGACCCACTGGTACCTCGTCCTCGGCGAGGACGGTATCTCCGTCTGGCCGGAGGGGGATCGGGAGGCGGACTGCGTCATCTCCGCAGATGGTGAGGCGTTCGACGCCCTCGTGAGCGGGGGTGACGTGACGACGGCGGTGCTCCGTAACGATATGACGTATCGCGGGTCGCAGCGCAGCCTGATCTACTTCGAACGCCTGCTGCCCGGCCCGCCCGGTGCGCGTGGACCCGAGCGGGTCACCGGCCGGGCCGGCGGTCGTAAAGCAGCCGGAGGCCATGACGTGGTGGGCGGCCGGGACCGTGCGGGCTAGCCAGATCAGCATCCTGGAAGGGCTGACATACATCGTCAGTGACAGGAGCGGAGACGTGGACCCGACACCGGGTGACCCGGCCGGTCTTTACTTCCTCGACACCCGTTTTCTGTGTACGTGGATTGTGACGATCAACGGCGAGCGCCTGACTCCGCTCTCGATCGACGATCTGCAGTATTTCGAGGCGCGATTCTTTCTCGTACCCGGTCAACCGACGCACTACGTCAACACCACGCTCTCGGTGATCCGACACCGTTCCATCGTCGCCGGTCTCGAAGAGGAGATCACGATTCTCAACAGCGGTCGCGAGCCGGCCGAGGTGACGATGCGGCTGACCGTGGCGAGCGACTTCGCCGATGTCGACCGGATCAGCCAGCCGGGCGTACCCGGTGTTCCCGGCCCGGGACCGAGGAAGAAGGGGCGGTTCCACCACGAGATCGGCGAGCGCCACCTGAAGCTGTGCTACGCCCGTGGGAACTTCCACCGCTCAACCGTCATCGAGACCAGCGAGCCGGCCGAGATCGACCAGCACGGGATGACCTTCACCGTCGGGATACCCCCGCAGGGGCACTGGTCGCTCCGGCTGCGGGTGGTGACCGACATCAGGGAGCCGGGTGGCGAGGACGTCTCGGGCAAGGGGCCGTTGATCCGCAAGCTGAAGGAGGGGATGCGGGAGGAACTGGACCGGTGGGTCGCCCAGGCGCCCCGGCTGGAGTCCAAGTTCGCCCCGCTGACCGAGGCGTACCGGCGGAGCCTGGTCGACCTGGCGGCGTTGCGAATTCCGGGACTCGACGGCAGCGGCCGAGTTCCTTCGGCGGGTCTGCCCTGGCTGAACACGGTGGTCGGTCGGCAGAACATCCTCACCAGCCTCCAGGCGTTGCCGTACCTGCCCGAGTTGGCGTCGACGACGATCTGGACGATGGCGACGTTCCAGGGGACGAAGCTCGACGACTTCCGGGAGGAGGAGCCCGGGAAGATTCTCCATCTGCTCCGCTGGAACGAGGCGGCGGCCTTCGGGGAGACCCCGAACGCCCGATACTACGGCTCGATCGACGCCACGCCGCTCTTCGTGGTGCTGCTGGACGAGTACGAACGCTGGACCGGCGACGCCGACCTGGTACGTCGGATGGAGAGGGAGGCGCGGGCGGCACTGCGCTGGATCGACGAGTGGGGCGACCTGGCCGGTGACGGCTACCTCTGGTACCAACCACCACGGGCACCGGGCAGGGAGCCCAACCAGTCGTGGAAGGAGTCCGAGCGGGCGATCTGCTACGCCGACGGCCGGCTACCCGGGTGGCCCCGGGCCACCTGCGAGGTGCAGGGCTACGCGTACGACGCGAAGCTGCGCGGCGCCCGGATGGCGCGTACGTTCTGGGGCGATCCCGGGTACGCCGACCAGCTCGAACGCCAGGCCGCCGAGCTGCGGGAGCGGTTCAACCAGGACTTCTGGCTGCCCGACCGGCGCTACTACGCGCTCGCCCGGGAGGTCGACGGCAGCCGGGTCGACGCGCTCGCGTCGAACCTGGGTCATCTGCTCTGGAGCGGCATCGTGGACGAGGACCGGGCCGGCGCCCTGGTCGAGCATCTGCTCGGGCCGAAACTCTTCTCCGGCTGGGGAGTCCGGACCCTCGCCGCAGGGGAGACGACCTACAACCCGCTCGGTTACCACGTCGGCGCCGTCTGGCCGTACGACAACTCCATCATCGCCGAGGGCCTGCGCCGGTACGGGTTCGCCACCGAGGCGGGCACCATCGCCCAGGCCGTGTTCGAGGCGGCACCGTACTTCAAGGGTCGACTGCCCGAGGCGTTCGCCGGCTACGACCGTCGGCTCACCGTGGCTCCGGTGCGTTATCCCACCGCCACCAGCCCCCAGGGCTGGTCGGCCGGGGCGGTGCTGTCGTTGCTGCGTACCGTCCTCGGCCTGGAGGCGCACGGCGACCACCTGGTGGTCAAGGCCGCGGTGCCACCCGAACTCGGGCAGATCGCCCTGTTGCACATCTCCGGGCGCTGGGGCAGGGCGGACGCGTTGGGTCGGCCAGCCGAGGCGGATGTCGAACCGCCACGGCCGTCCGGCCGCGACCGGTTGCCGTCCGGGCCGTGACGGAGATGACCGATTGTCACGCGATGGCGGCGATGTCGCCGTCGTCGAAGTAGATCGCCTGATGTAGACGTCCGCCGAGAGCGGCGGCGAAGCGGGCCAGCACGTCCTGCCCGGAGACCTTGCCTTGTTCGATCTGGGAGACGCGGCCCTTGGTCACGCCCATACGGTCGGCGACCTGCTGCTGGGTCAGGCCGCGCGCCCGGCGCACCTCGGCGAGGCGGTGTCCGAGCACCTCCGCGAGGAGTTCCTGTTTGCCGGCTTCGACGGCCTGCTCGCCACCGGCGCGTTCGACCTGCTCCGCGCGAATGTCCTGCCAGCGTGAGTAGCTGCTCATCGGTTTCTGCCCTCCTCGTGTGTGCGCTCCTTCAGGTACGCCTCATATCGCTCCTCCGCGAGGGGGATGGCCTCCTTGTACCAGGCGTTCCACTTCCCGGCCTTGTCGCCGGCGACCAGCAAAATGCTGGAACGCCACGGGTCGAATGCGAAGAGGATCCGTACGGTGCCCGGCCGCAGTTCCTTCAGGTTGGCTATGGATTTCCGGTGGATCGAATCGACCAGTGGGCGCCCCAGGCCGGGGCCCGCCTCCGCCAGCAGGTCGATGGCCTGCACGACCCGAGCATGGGTTTCCGGGTCAAGACGATCGATCCACTCGCGTACCTCGTCCACGAGGTAGATCTCCCATTCTTGGCCACCCACCCCGCAAGTATAGCGTTCGGTATACCTCGCCGGGTGAGCTGTTCAGGTCGGAATCAGGTGGCTGACGCCTGGACGGCCGGTACGGGTACGCCGAGTACAGCCTGCTCGTCCGGCCGGTGCACGAGCACGTCCGCGAGGAACGACTGCACCGCCGGGGCCAGCCCGACGTCCCGTCCCGCCTGCTCCGACAGCCGCCAGCGGTGCTCGATGACCTGCACGAAGAGCTCCGCCGGCTCCAGCTTCTTGCGTAGGTGCGCCGGCACCGCGCGGACCACGGGCTCGAAGACCTCGGTCAACCAGCGGTGCGCGGACTGCTGCTCGTCCGACAGGTCGCTCTCGGCCCGGTAGGTGTCCAGGTCGTTGAGGAGTCGCCGGGCCTGGTTCTCCTCGGCGTCGAGCCCGGTCAGCCGGAGCAGCCGCCGGCTGTGGTAACCCGCGTCGACCACCTTCGGGCGTACCAGGTAGCGGCCGTTGTCGACCAGGGACATGGCGACCTCGGCGACGTCGAAGCCCATCTCGTTCAGCCGTCGGATCCGGCCCTCGATGTCGTGCCGGTCGTCCCGTTCCACCTGCTGCTCGTACGTGATCTCGTGCCAGAGCCGCTCGTAGCGCTCCACCACCTGGTCGGCGACCTCCTCCGGGTCGATCGCCTCGTGCAGCAGTCCGGCGGCCTGGAGGTCGAGCGCCTCGCCGAAGATGTTCACCCGGGCGATCTCGATGTCCTCGCCGCGCTGCCCGTTGGAGAGCTGGCTGCGCAGCGCCCCGGTCTCGGCGTCGACCAGGTAGGCGGCGAACGCCCCGGCATCCCGTCGGAACAGGGTGTTCGACAGCGAGCAGTCGCCCCAGAAGAAGCCGGTCAGGTGCATTCTGACGATCAGCGCGGCGAGCGCGTCGAGCAGTCGGTTCATCGTCTCCGGGCGGAGCGTGTGCGAGAAGAGCGCCCGGTACGGCAGCGAGAACTGCAAATGCTTCGTGATCAGTACGGGGTCCAGCGGCTCCCCGTTGTCGTCCACCCGGTCGGCGACGATCGCCACCGCCTGCACGGACGGGAAGTCGATCCGTTCCAGGGCGCGGAGCAGGTCGTACTCCCGCTCGGCGACCCTTTCACCGGTCTCCTTGACCGCGTACACGGTGTTGGCAAGACGTACGAAACGTACGATATGCCGGGAAATTCCCTGGGGGAGCGCCACCAGATGGTCAGCCGGCCACTGCTCCAGCGGCGTCGACCACGGCAGGTCGAGCAGCGCCGGGTCGACGAGGGCCGAGGTGATGCGCACGGGGACAAGCATGCCGGCTCCGCGCCCCTTACCGCCCCTCACCGTGGCCGGTCACACACCCACCCTGCTGGGTAAGGAAGGGCCCCTTATTAACGCATAGCGTTAATAAGGGGCCCTTCCTTACCCGCGAGGCGGTGGGAGCGGGCACGGTAGCTTTGGCGGGTGCGGGGAAGCGGAGAGACCACCGGAAGCGGCGCGACAACCGGCGGAGAGACGGCCGGGACGGTACGGCGGACCCGGTCGCGGCTGCGGCTGCGGCCGGTGCGTCCGGCGGGCTGGTGGTTCGACGTGCTGCTGCTCGCCGCGCTCGCCGGTCTCACCTTCGCCCTGGCCGAGGGTCACCTCTACGGCATCGACCAGGCCGTACGCGAGTGGTGCAACGCCCACCGCCCCGACGCCGCCCGCTGGATCGCCCAGGTCTTCAACTTCCTCGGCCAGGGCGGTTGGCTGCTCACCCCGATCGCCGCGATCCTCGGCATCTCCACCGCACTACGGTCCCGCTCGATCCGGCCGGTCCTGGTGGTGGCCGCCGCCTTCGTGGCGACGTACGTCACCATCGGGCCGTTCAAGCTCTGGACCGACCGGGCCGCACCCAGCTCGAAGACCCTTCCGCCGGAAGAGTCGGTGAAGATTTTCAACCACGGGCTGGACGAGTACAGCATGTCCTACCCGTCCGGCCACGTCGCCAACGCGATCATCTGGTACGGCGTGATCGCCCTGCTCCTGGTCTCGCTCCTGCGTACGCTGGGTCGACCCCACCCGCCAGCGGGCCTGGCCCGGGCGATCCGGATCGCGCCCCCGGTGATCGTCTTCGTCACCACCACCTACCTGAGCTACCACTGGATCACCGACAGCGTCGCCGGGGTGCTGCTCGGTCTCTTTGTCGACCGGCTGCTCGCCCGGATTCCCTGGGACGACCTGCCGCTGCCGGCCTTGCCGAACGGGCTCGACCGACCCGGAGTGTTCACCGACGCCCTCTAGCCTGCGGCCCATGGAACAGTCAGGCGCCCCGGCGGCACTCGACCGGCGGCTCGGTGTGCCCGACGCGGTGGTCATCGGGCTCGGCTCGATGCTCGGCGCGGGCGTCTTCGTGGTCTTCGCCCCGGCCACCGCCGCCGCCGGCAGCGGCCTCGGACTGCTGGTCGCGCTCGTGATCGCCGGCTTTGTCGCGTACTGCAACGCGACCAGTTCGGCCCGGCTCGCCGCTCGTTACCCGGAATCCGGCGGCACCTACGTCTACGGCCGGGAACGGCTCGGCGACCTCGCCGGCTTCGTCGCGGGTTGGAGCTTTGTCGCCGGCAAGACGGCGAGCTGCGCGGCGATGGCGCTGACCATCGGCGCGTACCTCTGGCCGGGGCAGGCCAAGCTGGTCGCGGTCCTGGCGGTGGTCGCGGTGACCTCGGTCAACCTGGGCGGCATCGGCAAGACCGCGCGGGCCACCCGCTGGCTGGTCACGATCACCCTGGCCGTGCTCGCGACGGTGACGGTGGTCGGAGTCGCCACCGGGTCCGCCGACCCCGCCCGGCTCGTCGACCGTTCCGGTTTCACGGGGTACGGCGTACTCGGCGCCGCCGGACTGCTCTTCTTCGCCTTCGCCGGTTACGCCCGGATCGCCACGCTGGGCGAGGAGGTACGCGACCCGGAGCGCACGATCCCGCGCGCGGTGCCGGTGGCGCTCGGGCTGGTGCTGCTGGTCTACCTCACCCTCGCCACGGTGACCCTGGCCGTGCTCGGCGCGGACCGGCTCGCCGACTCGACGACGCCACTGGCGGACTTGGTCGAAGCCGCAGGTCTGCCCACCCTCGCCCCACTGGTACGTCTCGGCGCGGCGGTCGCCGTCGTCGGCGTACTGCTGGCGCTGGTCGCCGGGGTGGGGCGGACCGCGCTGGCGATGGCCAGGCGGGGTGACCTGCCCCGTGCGCTGGCTGCCGTACACCCCGACCGGCGGGTGCCGTACCGGGCCGAACTGCTGGTGGCGGGTCTGGTGATCGTCCTGGTGAGCCTCGGCGACCTGGCCAGCGCGATCGGCTTCTCCAGTTGCGCCGTGCTGGTCTACTACGCGATCACGAACGCCGCCGCGCTGACCCTTAACCGTGACCCCGGCCGGCGCCTACCCGTACGGGCGCTCGCCCTGCTGGGCCTGCTCGGCTGCCTGACCCTGGCCGCCACCCTGCCCCCTGCCACCGTCCTCACCGCCCTCGCCGTCCTAGCCCTGGCCACCCTCGCCCGCACCCTCAGGGGAGCCAGGTGCCGGCGCGCATTACTCGGACGACGTTGAGGTTTTCGTCGAGTTCGACGAGGTCGGCGCGGAGGCCGGGGATGAGGGCGCCGAGGTCGTCGGCGAGGCCGATGGTGCGGGCCGGGGTGGTGGAGGCCATCCGGCAGGCGTCCGGTATGGCGATGCCGACTCCGACCGCCCGGCGTAGCGCGGCGTCCATGGTCAGGGTGCTGCCGGCGATCGCGCCGCCGCGGGCCAGTCGGGCCGCCCCGTTGGCGACCACCACCTCCAGGCCGCCCAGCTCGTACTGACCGTCGGGCATGCCGGTGGCGGCCATCGCGTCGGTGATCAGCGCGGATCGCTCCGCGCCGCCCACCGAGGCGGCGAAGCTGAGCGTGCCGTCGTGCAGGTGCACCCCGTCGGCGACCAACTCGCTGACCACACCGGCCGCGCCGAGCAGCGCGAAGACCGGGCCGGGCTCGCGGTGGTGCGGCGTACGCATGCCGTTGAAAAGGTGGGTCGCGACGGTCGCGCCGGCATTCACCCCGGCCATGGTCTGGTCGTACGCGGCGTCGGTGTGGCCGATCGCGGCGACCACGCCACGGGAGACGAGCAGCCGGATCGCCTCCAGCGCCCCCGGCCGCTCCGGGGCGATGGTGACCATGCGGACCACGCCGTCGCCGATCTCGATCAGCCTGCCGAGCTCGTCCAGCGAAGGATCGCGCAGGAAGTCCGGGTTCTGCGCCCCGCACCTGACCTCCGAGAGGTACGGCCCCTCGTAGTGCACACCGGCGAGCACCCCCTCCTTCACCAGCGGGGCGAACGCGGCGGTCGCGTCCTGCATCAGCTCGTACGGGGAGCTGACCAGGCTGGCCAGCAACGTGGTGGTGCCGTGGGAGAGGTGGAAGGCCGCGGCGGCGCGGGCCGCGTCCGGGTCGCCGGTGGTGAAGGTGTGTCCGCCGCCGCCGTGGTTGTGGATGTCGACGAACCCGGGGACGATCCAGTGCCCGTCCCGGATCGACGGATACTCCGCGACCGCGGTGATCCGCTCGCCGTCGATCTCCACGCAACCCTGCCGGATGACGCCGGTCGGGGTTACCACCTTGCCGGTCACGCGATTGATCACGAGCGCTCTCTCCAACCTGTCAGGGGGTGTGGACGGGGTCGAGGGTGCCACCCGCTCCCGGGGCGCCGATGCTGTCCAGGGCGAGCAGTGCCGCACCGAGACAGCCGGCCTCGTCACCGAGCGCGGCCGGCACCAGCCGGGGTTCACGGTGGAAGGTCAGCCGGGCGCGCAGCGCCGTACGCAGCGGTACGAGCAGTTCGTCGCCGGCCTCGGCCAGCCCTCCGCCGAGCACCACCACCGCCGGGTCGTAGAGCGCCTGTGCGGTCAGCAGCCCGTCGGCGAGCGCCTCGATCGTCTCCCGCCAGACCCGGGACGCGAGTTCCTCACCGTCCCGCGCCCGTCGGACCACCTCGGCGGCGTCGATCCGTTGCCCGGTCGGCCAATCGGCGGCGAGTTCGCTGTAACGGCGGCCGACCGAGGCGGCCGAGGCGATCGCCTCCAGGCAACCGGTCTGGCCGCAACCGCACTTCGGCCCGTTCGGGCGTACGACGATGTGGCCGAGTTCGCCGGCCGCGCCGTGGGCACCGGTGAACGCCGTACCGTCGATGGTCAGGCCGGCGGCGATGCCGGTGCCGATGGCGACGAAGAGCACGTACGCCGCGCCCCGTCCGGCTCCGAGTCGCGCCTCGGCGACGGCTCCGGCACGTACGTCGTGGCCGAGTCTGGCCGGTAGGCCGAGCCGCGCGGTGACCAGGTCCCGCAGTGGTACGTCGCGGAAGCCGACGTTCGACGACCAGACCGCCACCCCGGCCGCCTCGTCCACCACCCCGGGCACGGCGATGCCGACCGCCGCCGGGGTCAGCCCGTCGGCGCGGGCCCGGTCGGCCAGCCCCTCGGCGATGGACAGGATGGTCTCGACCACCGCCTCCGGTCCACGGTCGGCACCGGTCGGATGCCGTTCGACGTGGTGGGTCGTGCCGTCCGGTCGTACCAGGGCGCACTTGATCCCGGTGCCGCCGACGTCGAGCGCGATCACCACGGCGGACCGGGTGGACCCGGCGGACGGCACCGGCGGGAGTACGTCGGTCACGCGAGCACCACGGACCGGGTCAGGTTGCGTGGGGTGTCCGGGTCCAGGCCACGGCTGGTCGCCAGCGCCACCGCGAAGCGTTGCGCCAGGATCAGGTCGGCCATCGGGTCGAGCGGCGTACGGCCGGCGGCCCAGTCACCGAGCACGGTGTGGGTGCCGTTGGTCCGGCTGTGCACGAAGGCGGCTCCGGTGCCGGCGATCTCCTCGGCCAGCCCGTCCGGGATGTCGCCGAACGCCCAGACCACCCGTCCCGGGCCGGCGATCGCGATCGGGCCGTGCCGGTAGTCCATCGCCGGGTACGCCTCGGACCAGAAGGTGGCCGCCTCCCGGCACTTCAGCGCGGCCTCCTGGGCCAGCCCGACGGTCCAGCCCCGACCGAGGAAGGTCGCCTGCTCCACCAGGCCCGGGTCGACCGGCAGCGGCGCCCGGACGGCCACCTCGGCGTCGGCGGCCAGCGCGGTGACGTTCTCGCCGAGGTGCGCGCGGAGCAGCGCGAGCGCGCTGGTGGCGAAGCGGGTCTGCACCACCGACCGCTCGTCCGCGAAGGGGAGCCGTACGTCGGCGGCGGCCAGGTCGACGGCGGGGGAGTCGGGGTCGCCGACGACGACGGTCGCGGGGGTGCGACCGCGTACGGCGGTGAGCAGGTCGAGCACCTCCGTGGTGGTGCCGGAGCGGGTGATCGCGATGATCCGGTCGTAGCGCCGTCCGGCGGGGAACTCGGACGCCTGGAACGCGTCGGTCTCGCCGTGGCCGGCGCGCTCACGCAACGCGGCGTACGCCATCGCGATGAACCAGGAGGTGCCGCAGCCGACCACTGCCACCCGCTCACCCCGTCGGGGCAGCGCCTCGGCCGACGGGTCGGCGAGTGCGGCGGCCTGTAGCCAACAGTCGGGTTGGCTGGTGATTTCCGCGTCGACGTACGCCATCAGGGCTCCTCGGTGGCGAGAACTGCTGCGCGATACCGTTCGTTCCGACCGTCTTTCGCGCGTTATTCTGCTCGAAACATGTTCGACCTGGCAACTGTGTGCAGGTTCGCGCAGGCGGGTTCTTTGCGCGACCCCTGTTTCGCGCACTAGTGTGCACGCAATCAATCACCGTACGTGCGTGGAGGCTCGCGGTGGACCGGTACGCGAGATGGAACGCCCTGCTCGAGCTGCTGACCGAGAGCGGTCGGGTCAGTGTGGAGGATGCCGCCGCGCGGCTGGACGTCTCGCAGGCCACCATCCGCCGTGACTTCGACCAGCTCGCCCAGCAGCAGATGATCAACCGTACCCGGGGTGGCGCGGTCGCCAACGGGGTCTCGTACGACCTGCCGCTGCGTTACAAGACGGCCAAGCACTCGGCGGAGAAGCAGCGGATCGGGACGGCCGCCGCCGCGCTGGTCGCCCCGGGCATGGTGGTCGGCCTCAACGGGGGCACCACCACCACCGAGGTCGCCCGCGCGCTCGCCGTCCGTCCCGACCTGAACACCAGCGCCGACGGTTCCCAGCTCACCGTCGTCACCAACGCCCTGAACATCGCCAACGAGCTGCTGGTCCGGTCCCGGATGAAGGTGGTGGTGGCCGGCGGGGTGGTCCGACCGCAGTCGTTCGAACTGGTCGGGCCGCTCGGCGGGGCGCTGCTGCGCGAGGTGACCCTGGACGTGGCGCTGCTCGGGGTGGACGCGATCGACGTACAACTCGGGGCGGCGGCGCACCACGAGGGTGAGGCGTCGATGAACAACCTGATGGTGGCCCGTGCCAAGCGGGTCGTGATCATCGCGGACTCGTCCAAACTGGGCGGTCACGCGTTCGCCCGGATCTGCCCGGTGGAGCGGGTGGAGACGCTGGTGACCGACTCCGGCGCGGACCCGGCGATCGTCGACGCCTTCCGGCAGGTCGGGGTGCACGTGATCACGGCCTGAGTACGCACCCCGAGCGAGGACGTATCGGTTGGGCAGGTTGTAGTCAATTGCTAGGTTTCGGACACTTTCAGCTTGGTTGCCTGGTATACCGGGCAGGATGGCGCGAGTCGTAACCGTCGCACGGGAGGTCGGGCTTGACGGCCGTACTGGAGATCGAGGGTCTGCGGAAGACCTACCGGAGTAGGCGCCGAGGCGTACGGCACGCTCTGGACGGGTTCGACATGCTGGTCGAGGCGGGGCAGGTGCACGGCTTCCTCGGCCCCAACGGCTCGGGCAAGACCACCACCCTGCGTACGCTGCTCGGCCTGATCCGGCCCAACGACGGCCGGATGGCGATTCTCGGCCGGGAGGTGCCGGCCGCCCTGCCCGAGGTCGCCGGCTCGGTCGGCGCGATCGTGGAGAGCCCGCAGTTCTTCCCGAACTTCACCGCGCAGGACACGCTCTCCCTGCTGGCCGGTGCCGGAGGGGTGCCCCAGACGCGGGTGACCGAGGTGCTCGAACTCGTCGGACTCCGGGACCGGAGCGGGGAGCGGGTCAAGTCGTACTCGCTCGGCATGAAGCAGCGACTCGCGGTCGCGTCCGCCCTGCTGAAGAACCCGCGACTGCTGATCCTGGACGAACCGGCCAACGGGCTCGACCCCGGCGGCATCCGTGAGATGCGGGCGCTGATGCGGGACCTCGCCGGCTCCGGCATGACCGTGGTGCTCTCCAGTCACATCCTGGGCGAGGTGCAGCTCATCTGTGACTCGGTCACGATCATCTCGCGCGGTCGCCGGGTCGCCGCCGGCCCGGTCTCCGAGGTCCTCGCCCAGCACGCCGGCCACGCCCTGCGGGTCCGGCTCGACGCCGCCGCCGACCTGCCGGCGGCGGCCGAGGCGCTGCGCCAGGCCGGGGCCGAGGTCACCGCCGAGGCCGACCACCTGATGGTGTACGGCGTCGAGCAGTCCTCCTGGGTCAGCCGCACCCTCGCCAACCGTGACCTGTACGTCAGCGAACTGGCCCCGGTCACCGCCGACCTGGAGTCTGTCTTCCTGGACCTGACCGCCACCGCGCCGGTGCCCGGCCAGGCCCGTCAGGTGGACGACTCGGCCCTGGTCGGCGGCGGTGAGCAGGCAACACCCGAATCCGGCGGAGCGCCGGGAGGTTGGGGAGTATGAACCTCTACACGACCGAGCTGCGCCGGATCTTCAAGCGCCGGGTGACCCGGCTGATGCTGGCCCTGCTCCTGCTCGGGCTCGCCGGCATCGCGGTCGCCTTCACCCTCAACAGTCACAAGGTGGGCCCGGCCCAGGTCGCCGCGGCCGAGGCCCGCGCCGAGGCGCAGTACCGGGAGCAGTTGCGGTACCACGAGGACTCGATCCGGGCCTGCGACGCGGCCAAGGCAGCGGGTGCGCCCGCCGACCAGTTCCCGCCGGACTGTGGCCGGGAGTGGACCCCGACCCGGGAGAACTTCCAGGCCGAGTGGTTCATGCCGTACCAGTTCGACTTCCGCGAGGAGTTCGGCTCCTTCATCGCCATCTTCGCCGGCATCCTGGCCCTGTTCGGGTTTGTCGTCGGCGCGTCGTACGTCGGCGCCGAGTGGAACTCCGGCGGGATGACGAATCTCCTGCTCTGGCGGCCGAAACGGCTGACGGTGCTGCTCACCAAACTGGCCGCGCTGCTCAGTACGCTGCTCGGCCTGAGCCTGGTGCTCGGCGCGCTCTGGACCGCCGCGTTCTGGCTGATCGGCCGCTACGACGGGGTGACCGGCAAGCTGACCCGGGGGGTGTGGGAGTCGTTCGCCCTCTCCGGGCTCCGGGCCGTCGGTCTGGTGCTGGCGGTGAGCACGATCGCCTTCGGGCTGGCCTCGCTCGGCCGGCACACCGCGATGGCGCTCGGCGTCGCGGTCGGCCTCACCGTGGTCAGCGAGATCGGCGTACGGATCGTGATGGGGTTGATCGGCACCCCGTTCGGCGACCGGTACGTCCTCTCCACCTACGCGCTGGCCTGGTTCGAGAAGGAGTGGACGCTCCGCGACTACCAGGCGTGCAACTTTCAGTTCGGCGAATGCACGCCGGGGGAACTTGTCCTCACCTGGCAGGACTCGGGCCTCGTCTTCGGCGTCGGCACGGTGGTCGTGCTCGCCGCCGCGCTCTGGGCGATGCGCAGCCGCGACGTGACGTGACGCTGAGTAGCCCCACCGAAAGTGGTGTCGCCGTCGATTCCTACACGTAAAAACGTGTAGGCACATCATCTTTCGTGTAGGTCTTCGTCAAGTGTCGACTTCGGCTGGGCGCTTACGACGGGACGGGGCAGTGCCCGGACACGCCGCCGCGGCGGTCGGCGCCGGCCGGGGGCTGGGCGTACCGGGTGGGCGCGATTAGGCTGGTGGGGCCGTACGGAGGGTGCGGCTTCCGAGGTCTGCGAGGAGCGCCATGAAGCCGGGTGCTGACGCTCGCGCGACAAACGACGAGGGGCACGCCGAGCGGGTCGTGTCACCGGCCCCGGTGCCCGGCGGCCCGCCAGCCGTCTCGCCGGTCGTGCCTGGGCAACGGACCGGCCCGGATTCGACAACCGAGCGGGACCCGGCCGCACCGGGAGAGGTCGGACCGGAAGAGGTCGAGCCCGGTCCGGCTGGAGTGGTCGGTCCGGTCCGGCTCTCCGAGCGGGAGCGGGAGATCCTGGCCTTCGAACGGCGCTGGTGGAAGCATGCCGGGGCCAAGGAGCAGGCGATCCGCGACAGCTTCGACATCTCCGCGACGCGTTACTACCAGCTTCTCAACGGACTGCTCGACAACCCGGCCGCACTCGCCGCCGAACCGGTGCTGGTGGCCCGCCTGCGTCGGCTGCGGGCCGCGCGGTCGCGTACCCGGCGCCGGTGAGGGTCGAGGTGTGGTGAGGCGTTACTTTTCGTAACCCTGGAGCCCGTTGCCGAGCGCGATGAACGTGGGCGCCCACTCGCCGACGAAGATGCCCCAGCGGTCCGCGCGGTCGATCTCCGCCCCCTTCTCGAACTGCTTGGACGCCAGCCAGCAGCCGAAAGACAGGGCGATGCTGGCAAAACCCGCGATGTAGCAGTGGTCCGACCGTAGACCCATGTCGTGCAGTTTCTTCAACATGCCCTGACACTACCGTCAGTCATGACGAGCAAAGTTCGGATTTGCCATACCCGCCCGCCCGTACGTACTTCCGGCGCGGGATCGGGTATTCCACCGGTGGGAAGGGACTCATTCAGTAAGGGCGGGCAGCTCCGGTCGGGTAGACATGGATCAAGGCGCAACCGCTTCGACACCCCTTCGACCGAGCGCAGCCCCGCTGCCTCGCGGCAGAGCCGGAGACCCCAGGATGATGCAGGTATGGTCCGCCTCCGAAGCGGCACCGGACCGACTGGCGAACGAGGACCACGTCTTCCAGTACGGACAACTCGTCGGCGTACTCGACGGGGCGACCGTGCCGGAGGGCTTCGACACCGGATGCGTACACGGTCCGGCCTGGTACGTCCGCCGGCTCGCGGCCCGGATCGGCCTGGTCGCCGCCGACCAACCGGGCGCCACCCTGATGGAGGTGCTGGCCGCCGCGATCGACGCGGTCCGGGGCGATCACGGCAACCGGTGCGACCTCGGACACCCGGGCACACCGTCGTCCACCGTCTGCCTTGTCCGGGAGGGCGCCGAGCACGTCGACTACCTGGTCCTCTGCGACAGTCCGCTCGTCGTCGACCTGGGCAGCCGGTTGCAGGTGATCACCGATGACCGGCTGGAGACCACCATGGTCGGGCTCAGATCGGCCGCGTTCGCCGGCAAGGCAAGCGGCGACGACAACGACCCGCAGGCCCGGTTCCGCCGCTCGGTGATCTGGCAGCGGCAGCAGATGAACACCCCGGGCGGGTACTGGGTCGCCGCCGCCGACCCCGAGGCCGCGTACCACGCCATCGGCGGTGGGCTGTCGCTGACCGGTCCGGACCGGGTACGCCGGGCGGCGCTGCTCACCGACGGCGCGTCGTACGCGGTCGACAAGCTCGGCCTGCTCGACTGGCACAGCCTGCTCGCCCTGCTCACCGCCGACGGCCCGAGCGAGCTGATCCGTCGGGTGCGTGCGGCCGAGCGGGAGGTCGTCGAGGATCAGGAGCGGCACCGGTTCAAGCGGTACGACGACGCGACCGCCGCACTCTGCCGATTCGACCGCTGACCCCGCGAGCCGATGCAGCCAGCCCAGTGGCGCGGCCTTGGCGGACCGATGGGTCGGGCCAAGGCCGCGCGCACGGGCAGTGGGCCGCCGGTCGGACGGCTCACCACTGGGGAGAGCCTCGTGGGCTCAACGCCGGGTTTTGTCCAGCAGGGCCTCGACGTCCCGGTACGAGAACTGGCCGGTTCTGCGTAGCCGGGCGGAGCCGCTCGCGGCGACCTGACGGTGCCGCGCCGGCCCTCGACGCCCGCCATCGCGGGGACGGGGGCCGGTGGGCGCCGTACCGATCGTCGGGACCGGCGCCGTGACGATCGGCGTCGGGGTACGGACCGGCGCGGGTGTGTGTCGGGCGGTGATCCGGGCGCCGTGGCGGCGACGGTAGGTGTGGATCGGGAGACCATGCTTCAGCCGCATCGCTGGACCTTCGACGAAGTGCCAGGAGGGCACCGCGAACAGCAGGGTGCCGAGCAGACTGAAGACGATGAAGCCGACCAGCCCGAACTGGGCCACCCCGAGCAGGGCGATGACCTGCTGTACCGGGAAGCCGTAGATGTAGAGACCGTAGGTGTAGTCCCGGCCGCGCCCCAGCCGGGCCAACCGCTGCGGCAGCGCGACCGCCAGGTAGAGCACCAGGTACGCGATCGTCGGCGGACCCACCGCCATGAACGCCCCCAGCGAGAGCGAGCCGGCCAGCAGCACCGCCGCCAGCACGGCCAGTGATCCGTGCATCGGGACGCGGTGCGGGTAGAGCCTGGCGGCCGCGCCCAACAGGAAGAGGAAACCGAGGTAGAGCGTCCAGTCGGCGGCGAAGGAACCGATCAGCGGGAACGGGCCGATCGCGCCGTGCTGGGCCGGGCGGCTGGTGAGGTCCGCCGCGCCGAGCAGGTCACGCAGGATCAGGGCGTAACAGACAGCGGTCATCAGCAGCACCGCCCGGGGTGCCCGGCTCAGCACGGCGGTGGCGATCAGGATCGCGACGACCCCGTAGAAGACCAGGTCGTACCGGAGGGTCCAGAGCGAGCCGTCGAACGCGCTCGGGCCGCCGACCATGCCACCGAACGGGGTGCCGGCGAGCAGTCCGGAGATGTTGAACTGCTCCATCGAGGCCAGCCAGTTGGTGGTCAGGTAGTCGAAGGGTCCCTCCGGATGGCTCCAGAACCCGTTGAGGTTGCCACGTTCGTAGAGCGCCACCAGCGGCGCCAGGACGAGGGCGGTGACCAGTAGGCAGACCCAGAGGCCGGGGAAGACACGGACGAAGCGGGCCCAGGCGTACCGGCCCAGGGAGTGGCGGAGCCCGCTCTCGGTGATCAGGAAGCCGGAGATGAGGAAGAACCCGTAGAGCGACATGGTGCCGAGGTCGCTCTGCCCGGACGACCAGCCCCAGCCGATGCTCGGTTGGCCGAACCCGAGCGGCTGGGCGTGCGCGATGATCACGCCGCAGGCGAACGCCATCCGGAGCACACCGAAGGCGTTCTGCTTGGCGGAGTAGCGCTCTTCGAGCGTGGGCAGACGATGCCAGTAGGACCGGAACGCGTTCACCGACGGCTTCCTCACGATCGACGAGGTGGGCGCATGAAACAGCCTTGTTTCCGTACGTCCGGGATCTTTGCTCACTTGTCGGCCGAGAAGCCCCGGCTATGGGTGTAAGGCATTATTACTACGATTTGGCTACATTTTGTCCGCTTCGCCGAAACTGGGGACGCCTGACGTCGATCACTGAGCGCGACCTTCTCCGGCGGCGATTCGGTCGAGGGTGGGACCGTGAGGGCGACCGAACCCGGGGTGGCGCGTCGGGCCGGAGCCGCCGCCGATCGACGGCGCCGTCCTCCCCATCGGTCACCCTGGGTAGGGCGTTCAGTGCCAGTCGGGGGTTGTACCGGGCAGGGCGTGACGGCGGAACGGCAAGCTTGGCCAAAGCGGTGGACGGTTCGGGTACGGGGCGACCAAACTGCGGTTCGTGAGCAGCAACGTACGACTGAGACCGATAGACGAGCAGACCCTGGAGCCGTTGCTCTCCGTAGCCGTTGCCGAGGCAGAACCGGATGACGTGATGCCCCCGGTCGAGGCACCCGCCGGTTGGTCACACGCGCGACGCGAGGCGTTCCGTGCCTTCCACCGGTCCAGGTTCGACGGCCTCGCCGGTGCGGCCCGTACCGCGATGTTCGCCATCCTGGTGGACGACGACGTGGTGGGCATGATCAGGATGACCTGCCACGACCAGCCGGCGACCATGGAGACCGGGATGTGGCTCGGCAAGTCGGCCCGGGGCCAGGGCATCGCCGCCGCCGCGCTGCGGCTGTTGCTCGCCGAGGCGGTCGGTGCCGGCGCCCGCCTGGTGACCGCCGACACCACCCCCGACAACATCCCGGCCCTCGGCGTGCTCCGCCGTGCCGGTGCGGAGCTGGAGCACGACGGCGACACCGTACGGGCCCGAATTCGCCTGGGCTGACCCCGGCAGCCGCGCGGACCGCCGAACGGGCGGGCTAGAGGGGCCGGCTGGGCGGGGTGGCTGGAGGGCGGCCGAGCGGGTCGGCTGGGTGGGTCGGCCGAGTCGTGCCTGCGGTCCGCCCGCCACCCGGGCGACCGGTAGGATTCCCGCCGCCCGCAGCATGGTCGGCAGGAGACGAGGAAGCGTGAACAGCACGCCCACGGCGTACCAGGACCCTGTGCGACCGGAGGTGCCGCTGCCGCGCGGAGCCGCCACCGGGCCGTCCGACGTCGCTGCCGGGCCGCCCGACGGCACCGGCGAACCTCGTGACGTCGCCACCGACCTTCGTGAGACCCGGGCCGAGCAGGTCGGGAGCGGCCCGGCGCTGCCGGAGCGCCGGGGAGCCCGGTCGGGCGACCGTCTCTACGTGCTCGACCTGCTCCGCTTCGGGGCGGCCATGATGGTGGTCGGCTTCCACCTGGTGGCCCCGTCCGAGGTCTGGGGAGCGGACACCGCCACGCTCTTCACCCACACCGTCACCCAGTTCTTCCGCTACGGCTGGATCGGCGTCGAGTTCTTCTTTGTGATCAGCGGCTTTGTCATCTGCATGAGCGGCTGGGGCCGGACCCTGTCGGAGTTTTTCGTCTCCCGGGTCACCCGGCTGATGCCCATGTACGTCCTGGCCGTGCTCCTGACCTCGGCCGTGGTCCTGCTCGGGCCACCGCCCGGCAACGACCTGTCGGTGCCCCAGATCCTCGCGAACCTCACCATGGTCCAGTCGCTGCTGGACCAGCCGAGCATCGACACGGTCTACTGGACGCTCTTCGTGGAGCTGAAGTTCTACCTGCTCTTCGCCGTCGTGGTGGCGGTCGGTGCGACGTACCGGCGGGTGCTGCTGTTCTGTGCGATGTGGACGGTCGTCGCGCTGTTCGCGCAGGCCACCGAGACCCGACTGCTCCAGGTTCTGGTCGAGCCGCTGTACGCGCCGTACTTCGTGGTGGGCGTCACGCTCTACCTGATCCACCGCTTCGGACCGAGTCTCCTGCTCTGGGCGACCCTCGGCATGTCCGCCATTCTCTGTGCCGTCTCGCTGACCGCCCGGGTGGACGGCCGGCAGACGCACTACGCGGTGGCCCTGGCGCTCTTCTCCGCCTTCCTCCTGATCATGGTCGCGATCGCCCTCGGCTGGTTCTCCTGGCTGCGGTGGCGGGGCCTGGTCACGATCGGCCTGCTCACCTACCCGGTCTACCTGCTCCACCAGCGGATCGGGCAGCTCGTCATCCGCGAGTTCCGGGACCTCGGCATGGCGCCGTGGCTGCTGCTCGGCACCATCGTGATCGGTGTGCTGCTGCTCGCGGCGGCGCTGAACGTGATCTAC
The DNA here is from genome assembly GCF_044901685.1 of Micromonospora sp. NPDC050397. NCBI lineage: Bacteria > Bacillati > Actinomycetota > Actinomycetes > Micromonosporales > Micromonosporaceae > Micromonospora > Micromonospora sp. NPDC050397. The sequence continues at coordinate 97,107 of NZ_JBJDPS010000018.1, read as the reverse complement.
GAGCGGCCGGTCGCCAGGATGCTGCGCGATCGGCTCCGCGCCGACTTCGCGCGGGTACGGGCAGAGCCGACGCGCCGCTGATCGGCTCGCCGACGCGGCGGCGCCCGACGGCAGCCGGCGCCCGAGTCGGCGGGCACCCGGGCAACAGGCGTGCCGTTCGGGCGGTCAGGTCCCGTCCCGCCCGGACGCGTACGCGGCCAGCCAGGCGACCTGGCCCGGGTCGAGCGACGGTCGTACCCGAACCCGGGCAGCCTCCACGTGGGCGGCGGTGACCGTGGCAGCGGCCAGCGACTCCCGCATCGCAGCCAACGCCGCCTCGCGGACCAACGCCGCGCAGTCGGCGGCCGAGAAACCGTCCAGTGACTCCGCCACCGCGTCCAGGTCCACGTCCGGGGCCAGCGGCACCGGCTTCGCCACCGCCCGGAGGATGTCGGCCCGGCCCCGCGCGTCCGGCGGCGGCACGTACACCAGCCGTTCCAGCCGTCCGGGCCGCAGCAGCGCCGGGTCCACCAGGTCGGGGCGGTTGGTCGCCCCGAGCACGATCACGTTGCGTAGGGTCTCGATCCCGTCCAACTCGGTGAGCAGGGCGGCCACCACCCGGTCGGTGGTGCCGCCGTCGGTGGCCTGACCCCGGGTCGGGGCGAGGGCGTCCACCTCGTCGAGAAAGATCAGGGTGGGCGCGGCGTCCCGGGCCCGGCGGAAGAGTTCACGTACCGCCCGCTCGCTCTCGCCGACCCACTTGGAGAGCAACTCCGCGCCCTTGACCGACAGCACGTTCGCGCGACCGGAGCCGGCGAGCGCGGTGACCAGGAAGGTCTTGCCGCAGCCGGGTGGCCCGTAGAGCAGCACCCCTCGGGGCGGCTGCACGCCCAGCCGGGCGAAGGTGTCCGGGTAGGTGAGCGGCCAGAGCACCGACTCGGTCAGCGTCTCCTTCACCTCGGCCATGTCCCCGACGTCGTCCAGCGTCACCGTGGCGAGCCGCAGCGTCGACGACGACATCGAGGTGGGGCGTACCACCTCCAGCGCGGTGGTGAAGTCGGCCATCGCGACCAGCGGCGACGGCTCGGCGCGTTGGCGCAACGCCGCGCGCACCCCGGCCTCGCGGGCCAGCGCGGCCAGGTCGGCGGCGACGAACCCGGGCGTACGGGCGGCGACCTCGTCCAGCCGTACGTCCTCGGCGAGCGGCATCCTCCGGGTCAGTACGGTCAACTGCTCGCGCCGCAGCGCGGTGTCCGGCAGCGGCACCGCCAGTTCCAGGGAGAGCAGGTCGGGGGCGCGCAGCGACGGGTCGACCGCCTCCGGGCGACTGGTCGTGGCGACCACGGCCGCCCCGGCGCGGACTGTCTCGGCGAGGATCTGCCGGAAGAAGGTGGCCAGGGGACCCGGCTCGTCACGCGGGGCAAGCGACTCGACATCGGAGATCAGGAGCACGGCTGGTCCGTGGGTGCGTACCGACCTGGCCAACTCGTCCAGCCGACGGGCCGCCGCGTCGTTGGTCAGCGCCGCCAGTTCGGGTCCCCAGACCGCCTCGACCCGGGCGCCGACCTCCCCGGCCACCGCCCGGACCAGTGCCGACTTGCCGGACCCGGCCGCGCCGGTGACAAGTACGCCGAGCGAGACCGTGGTGCCGAGCCGACCCAGCACCTCCCCGTGGTGGAAGCCGAGGTCGAGCAGCTCGGTCAGCATCGCCCCCTGGGTACGCAGTCCGGGCAGGTCGGCCAGGCCGGGCGAGGGTTCCGACGCCGACGCCGACGCCAGTCCCGACTCCGGTTCCGACCTCCACGCCGGGACGGGTGCCGTGGACGTCGACCGGGGAATCCCGCCGTTTTCGGCGCCGCCGGAGGGAGCCGCTCGACCGGCCCGGGCACCGCCCGAGGTCCGTACGCCGGCAGTGTCACGGTTTTGTGGGGACGCCCCGGCCGATCCGACGCGATCCGGCCAACCGACCACGGTGTCCATGGTGAGCCAAGCGACCACGGTGTCCATGGTGACCAGGGCGGCGGTGGCCGGTTCGGTGGTGGTGACCCGGAGCAGGGTGCTCGTCCAGGCGTAACCCATGGTGTTCGCCAGGCTGCGTCGCGCCGCGTCGACCCGCGCGCGGACCGCCCCGTCCGGCAGTACGTCCTGCGGCAGGAGCGAGACGTCGTCGCCGACCGTGACCAGCTTGCCGAGCAGGGCGAGCCGGAGCAACTCCGGTGGTACGACCGAGGTGACCTCGGCTGGACCGTCCAGGACCACCCGGTGGGCGGCCACCACGGGTGCCGGCGCCACCGTCACCGGGTCGCCCGCGCGGACGCCCAGGTTGCCCAGGAGCAGGTCGTCGGCGTGCAGCAGGTCACGCCCACTGCTCGCTTCGGCCCGTGCCACGATGCCGGCGCTGACCCGGCGGCCGGTCAACCGGACCGGGTCACCGGGGTGCAGGCCGAGCGCGGTGAGCACGGACGGGTGCAGCCGTACGATGCCCCGGCGGGCGTCCAGGGCCGCCGATCGCAGGTTCGCGGTGAGAATGAGATCGGGCTCGGCCACCGGCCGAGCGTAGCCGCCCCGGGCATCCCGATCCGTCTTCTCCGGCCGCCCGTCCTACCGCCCGGCCGCCCGTCCTACCGCCCGGCCGCCCGTCCTACCGCCCGGCCGCCCGTCCTACCGCCCGGCCGGCGGCTCCTACCGATCGTCCCGGTCGTCTCGGCTACTGCTTGGCCCGGCTACTGCTCGTCGGCGCCGCCGAGCAGCGACGGGTCACGGCGGATCAGCTCGGCCAGTCGGGCGGCGGAATCACCGGAGCGGTCGTCGACCGCCGTGCCCCAGCCCGGCACGGGCTGCGGGGACATCGGCCAGGACGGTGGCGCCGGGGGCGTCGCCGGTGGCGGCCCACCGGCCGCCGTCGCCGGCACGGTCCCGTCCGCCCCGGCGAGTCGGATCGCCATCCGCGCACCCGCGTGCTCGACGGTCAGGTCGACCGTCACCGCCGGGTGTTGGGCGAGCACTCGGCGTACCGCGTCGACCACCTCGTTCGCCGCGGCGCGTACGACCTCCGCCGGGGGCCGGACCGGTTCGGTCCCGAGCCGGAACCGGTCGGCCGAGTATCGGAGCGGCTCACCGGAGTTACGCATGCCCTCGGGCGCCGCGGAACGGATGCCCTCGGCGGAGGAGTGGACGGTCTCCGACGGTGGACGCAGTCCCGCGTTCGGGGAGCGGCTGCCGGTCGTCGGGGGACGGATGCCCGGACCGGGGGAGGCCGCCTCCTCGGTCGGCGCCGCGCCCTGGTCCGGCGAAGGTGCCGACCGTCGTCGGAGCAGTTCCTCGCGTCGGGCCATCCGGGCCAGCGCGTCGTCCAGCTCGCCTCGCATCACGCCACCTTTCCCGAATGTCGTACCGTGGTCACGGGCTCACGCTTCCCGCTCCCGTATCGCCCGGTCCAGCGCGCGGTCCAGGACGACCAGCAGGGCGTCGCGCACCGACAAGCGGTCCCGGGCGTCGAACCGCACCAGTGGTACGTGCTCGCCGATCGCCAACGCCCATCGGATCGAGTCCAGATCGTGGGCTATCTGCCCGTCGAACGCGTTGACGGCCACAACGAAGGGTAGTTTCGCGCGCTCGAAGAAGTCGATCGCAGGGTAGCAGTCGTCCAGCCGGGCGCTGTCGACGACAACGAGCGCCCCGAGCGCGCCCCGGGCCAGGTCGTCCCACATGAAGCCGAACCGCGACTGCCCCGGGGTGCCGAAGAGGTAGAGCTTCAGACTCCGGTCGATGGTGACACAGCCGAAGTCCATCGCCACCGTCGTAGTGGTCTTCTCCGACCGGGTGCCCGGGTCGTCCACCCCGATCCCGGCGGCGGTCATCTCGGCCTCGGTGGTGAGCGGGGCGATCTCCGAGATGGCGCCGACCGTGGTGGTCTTGCCCACCCCGAAGCCGCCGGCGATGAGGATCTTCACCGGGATCGGCGCGGCCTTCGGTCGACCGGGCGCGGCGCCGCCAGCGCCGGCCGGCTCGCGGTAGTCGGTGCCGGTGCTCGGCCGCGCGTGCCGTGCCGTCGGTGCGCCCGGACCGGCGTACCCGGCGGGGCCGCCGTTGCCGCCCGGTCCGGCGCCGTGACTGGTCGGCCCGCCGTAGCGACTGGGCGCGCTGTTCACGGGGGAGCTGGCCAACGGGGTGGCTGGCCAGTCAGGAGATCGCACGAAGTCCATCGATCACTCGCAGAATGAGGTCGGGGTCGTGGGCATCCTCGATGTCGTACGTGTGCACGTCGAGGTGACCGGTGGCCCGGAGGTCACCGACCAAGATCTTGGTAACGCCGAGGTGCAGCCGCAACCGGGCGGAGATCTCCGCTACCGACATCGGCTCGGCGCAGAGCGTGACGATGTCCTGTAGTTCAGGTGCGAGGCGTCCCAACGGTGGGCTGGTCCAGGACGGTCCCTCCGGTCGCGCCGTCACCTGCGTCTCCAGACAGATCGCCGGATCGATGCTGTCCACCCGGCCGGCGGTGAGCACGAACGGTCGCAGCCCCTGCGGAGCCACGGCACGGAACGCCTCCGGGTCGGCGGGGTCGATCTCCTGATCGGGCTCGCCGGGTACCGAGGCCGCCTGCAAATACGGGCGGATCCGGATGGCCGGCTCGGGCTCACGCCCGGCGCCGGCCGGGGGCCGGGTCACGACTGTACGGAGTTCTTCAACTCGACGATGAGCCGGGGCGTGAGCGCACTGCCCGCCCGACCCGCGAAGAGTGTCATCTCGTACGCGACGGTGCCCAGGTTGGCCGAACGGTCGGCCACCACGCCGAGTACGGAGCCACTGCTGATCGAGCTGACCAACAGGTAACCGTCGGTCATGTCGACGATCACCCGGTTCAGCCCGCCGAGCGAGTACCAGTTGGCGGCGCCGCCCGCCAGGCTGGTCATGCCGGAGACCACCGCGGCGAGTCGCTCCGCGTTGGAGCGGTCCTTGATCGCGGACATCGCCATCAGCAGACCGTCGGACGAGACCGCGATCGCCTCGACCACCCCGGCGGTGTTCGTGGTGAAGGAGTCCAGCAGCCAGTTGAAGGTCCGGGCCTCCTGACTCAGTTCCGCGGTGGCCGTGCCCGGCTGCTCACGTTCGATGCTGTCGCGAATGAAGGGGCTGGTCATCTTGGCGTTTCCTCTTCGTGACGGTGGTCGGTACGGACTTCGCTCAGGGCACGGGCCACCCCGGCCTCGAACTGGGTGACGAGGTCACGGACCGCGTCGGGGTCGTCGGGGCGACTGTTGGGCCGGTGCCGGTCCCGGCGGACCGACGGCCCGGGCATATCCAGGTTGGAGCCGGGAACCCGTCGGGTGAGCTGCACCGGTGCCACGCCGACCGGGGCGACCTCCGGCGTGACGGTACGGGCGGCGGCGCCGGTCGCCGGTGGCGTCGCCGGTTGCTGGCGGTGCGCCCGGCGTACGCCCGCCTCGAACTCCTCGATCAGCGCCCGGACCACGGACGGGTCGGCCGGCTGTGGTCCGCCGTTGCGACCCGTACCCCGGCCGGTCCCGTTCGGACCGGAGTTTGCCGGCAGTTGCGCGCCGGGCACCCGCTGGCGCAGTCCCAGCGCCTTGGCGTTGGCGGTGTCGTCCGGGCCGCCGGTCGCCGACGCGGCGGTGACCTCCCCGGTGGGCAGGCCCGGACCGTCGGCGACCTCGTTGCCCCCGGTCGTCGCGCCGGTCGGGTCGGTGGCGGAGGTCGGCCCGGCGAACGCGTTCCACGGTTCACCGGCGGCGAGCGACCGGCTGGCCCGGTCGAGCAGCGCCGCGTCGAAGACCGGTTCGGCGAGGGCCCGGTCGCTGGCGAGCAGGCTTGCCGAGGCCGACGGGGTGGCGCTCCGCGCCAACTCGACCGTCCCCGGCAAGGCGTCGCCGTCGCCGGTGGCCGGCGCGTTCGCCCCGACCCCCGCCCCGGTTGCGGTCACGGCCCCGGTCACGCCGCCGGCCCCGGCGCCGGTGGCGACCTCGGCTCCGGTCAGCGGCGCGGGTGCCGGTGGCTGGGCCGGCGGGGGCAGCGGCAGGCCGGCCGCCGGTACGGGTGAGCTCGGCAGTCGGGACGGCAGCGGTGCCGGCTCGGCTGCCGTTGGCGGCGTGGCCGGCCAGGTGAGCGAGGTGGGCGGCACGCTCGCCCGCGCCACGGTGACCGCCGACGGCTCGGTCCGGCGGGCGACCAGGAGCCGTTCCGCGATCTCCAACTCGACGGTGACACCGCCGCCGGAGGTGGCCGCGAGGGTCACCCGCCAGCCGTGCCGGCGGGCCAGCCGGCCCACCACGAAGAGGCCGAGCACCTCGGTCGGGGCCAGGTCGAGCCGTTCCCGGCGGGTCAACCGGGCGTTCTCCTCGGTGAGCCGTTCCACCGTCATGCCGATGCCGTGGTCGACGAGGGTGAGCTTGACCCCACCCTCGACCAGTTCACCGGAGACCGTGACCCGGGTGTGCGGCGGCGAGAACGCGGTCGCGTTCTCCATCAGCTCGGCCAGCGTGAGCACGAGATCACCGATGACCGCGGGGGCCACCCCGACGTCGACGCGTACCTGGACGTCGACCCGGGTGTAGTCCTCGATCTCACCGAGGGCGAGCCGGACCACGTCACCGAGCGGCATCGGCGCCACGTGCCCGTCGGCCCCGGCCGAACCGGAGAGTACGACCAGGCTGCTCGCGCTGCGGCGGAGCCGGCTGGAGACGTGGTCGAGCCGGTAGAGGTGTTGCAGGCGGGTGGGATCGGTCTCCTGGTCCTCCAGCCGGTCGATCAGGGCGATCTGCCGACCGACCAGGTTCTGCGTACGCCGGCCGACGTGACCGAACATCTGGGCCACGTTCCGGCGGCTCGCCGCCTGCCGTTCCACCAGCCGGGCCGCCGTACCCTGCACCCGGTCGAAGGCGCGGGCGAGGTCGCCGATCTCGTCCCGGGCCCGGATGTCGACCGGGTCGAGCCGGATCGGGTTGCTCGACTCGGACTCGTCGTCGGCGATCCGGACCAGTTCCCCCTCGGCGACCCGGGCCACCCGGTCGGCCGACTGGGTGAGCCGGATCAGGGGTCGGGCGACCGTACGGGCCACCGCCAGGCTCAGCAGGACCACCACCAGCAGGGTGAGCAGCACCAACCCGCCAACCCAGTACGCGGTGGTCAACGCCTCGCGCTGTTCCGCCGCGACCTGCGCGACGACGTCGGTGACGATCCGCTTCTCGACGAACTGCCCGAGCGTGATCAGGGACGAGACGGCGGGGAAGAGGCGTTGCATGGAGAACCCGGCGATGGTGCCGGTGGGATCGGTGCCGAACCTGGTCAGGAACTCGGGACTCGTACGGTTGGCCACCGCGTCCTCGACCAGCCGGTAGAGCGCGTTCTGCTCCGGGGTGGCGAAGGCGGCGAACCGGTTGGTGTTGACCTGGAGGGCGGCCATGTTGCTCAGGTACGCGGTGATCGCGCCCTGGTTCTTGCTGGCCACCACCAGGACGATGATCGACGCCCCGGCGCTGATCCCCTCGTCGGTACGGAGCACCGCGTCGAGCGCGACCACCTGCCGTCCCTGCGGGGTGGCGGTGTCCACCCCGTAGGTGAGCTGGAGCGACTCGATCAGCGACACGTGCACCGGCCCGAACTTGGCCAGCACCTGGTCGGGGGTGGCCCGACGGTTCAGTACGGCGGTGCGGAGCTCGGCGAGCTGTTGCACCCCGCCGATCGCGGCCGAGACCCGGTCGGTCAGCTTGTCCCCGAGGTCGGCGCGCAGGTCAGCGATCTTGTCGCTGACGGTGGCCGACTGCTGGATCAGGCTGGACCGGTCGGCGAGGTTCATCAGGTAGCCGATCGAGAGCAGCCGTTCCTGCTGCAACTCCTGCACCAGCGAGCCGACCCGCCCGGCGACCCGTACGGTCTCGGCGGTCTCGGCCGCCCGGCTGGCCTGACCGACCCGGTCGACCACCACGGGCACGGCGAGGCCGACCATGCTGAGCAGCGGGGTGATGACGAGCAGGGCGAGCTTCGCCCGGATCCGGAGCCTACCGAGCAGCATCGGCGCGCCCCCAGGGCTGCGGGCCGTCGGCGCCCGCGCCGGCACCGGCGGTGGCGACCGGACGCTCGCCGGGCTGCCCGGTGGGGGCGCCCCCGGGTCCGCTCGCGGACCACTCGACCAGCGCGTCCCAGCGTCCGGGTTCGGTGCCGACCGGATCGGCCGGTGGGCCGGCCGGACCTTCGGGGGCGGCCGGGACCGGCCGGTTCCGGCGACCGCCGAGCAGGATGGTCGCGAACAGGCCGGCCAGGAGGAGCAGGGCCAGCAGGCCGGCGCCGAAGGTGACCTGCTGGTCGCGGGAGAGCCGGTCGATCCGTTCGTCGATCAGGGCGGAGAGTTCGGTGAGGATGATCGCGGAGAGCTGTTCCGCCGCCGCATGCGCGGTCACCCGGGCGGCGGCGATCTGGGTCAGGTCCGTATCCGAGGTGCCGTCGTTCAGGGCGGAGGCGCCGGAGAGCGCCTCGATCGCGCGCTGGTAGCTGTCGAGCTGGTTGAGCAGGTTGCCACCGAGGTTGGGACTGTCGGTGCTGTCGACCGCGGCCTGGAGGGCTTCGATCAGGTCGCCCGCCGGGTCGACCAGGGACGTACGGGCGGCGGTCAGCTCGGCCACCGTACGGAGCCGTTCGGCGGGCTTGCGGGCCGCCCCGAGCACGGCGAGGTCGGCCAACCGCCCGGCGGCGATCAGGGCCAGCGGCAGTTCCTCACCGACCGCGTCCTGGAGGTAGTACGAGTCGGCCTCCGGGTCCCGCATCAGCCCGGAGCTCTCCCGGACCTTGCCGTAGAGGGCGAGCAGCAGGTCGGCCGTCTCGCGGTAGACGGTGAAGACCACGTCCGGGCTGCTGGCGCCCCGTTCCGGCAGCGCCTCGATCTTGGCGCGTACGCCGGCCCAGCGCTCCCGGGTGCGCAGTTCGTCGCCGAGTCGGGTGTCGATCACGGTGGTCCGTTCGACCGCCGTGTTCAACGCCTCGCGCAGGACCGGCCGCCCCGCCACGGCCGCCGACTGCGCCTCGGTCAGGGCCACCGTCACGTCGGACAGGGAGCGCAGGTATTCGATCCCGTGCTGTTCCCGTGCCGCCAATTCCTGATCGTCGTCGACCGATCCCTGCAACTGCGCGAAGAGCACGACGACCGGGGCCAGCAAGATCACCGTAAGGAACAGGCGCAGTGCCTTACCTGGCGCGTTCGGCCATCGTCGGGGCCGCTGCGCGGGAACTGTCATCGTGCATCTCCTCCGGCGACGGCCTGGGTCCGGTGGTGGGCGCCGGGAGGCCGCCGGGGTCCCGCCCACCGGAGCGGAAAACTAACTGAACGTCCGACTCTGTCCATCCACGACGGGCAGTCAGGTTCACGTCAGTTGCAGACGTGTGGTCGCGGATACCCAAAATCGTGACTCTGTGTGCTTATTGTTGAGCGACATGTATCGATTGAGTTTTATGTCCCGGTAGATCGGAATTCACATAGTCCGAAGTTGTCCCCTCGTACTCGCACTCAGGATGTTCATACGACCCGATTTGGCCGACGTTCGGGTTGACCGGACGGACGTACGGCGGATCTCAGGCAGAACACAGGTTGCGGCCCGTACGGTGTGCGCATGTCTTCCGCGCCGCCGTCCCGGCTCCGCCGTGCCATCGACCGTGTCCTGTCCGGACGCGACCGTGCCGGGACAGGCTGGAAGGCTCGGATCGGCCGGCGCAGGCTCGGCGCGGCAGCCCTGGTCGTGGCGCTGGTCGCCGCCCTGGTCGGCTGGGCCGCCTGGCCCGACCAGCGCTCCTTCCGGACCGAGGACCGGATGCTCAGCCTTCGGTCCGGCCCGGACGGCAACCAACCCGTCGACCTCGACACCACCTTCTACCTGCCGGACGGGGCGAGTCCCGGCCGGCAGGTGCCGTCGGTGTTGCTGGCGCACGGGTTCGGCGGGACCAAGGAGTCGGTCCGGGCCGATGCCGAGGACCTGGCCGAGCAGGGGTACGCGGTGCTGGCGTACAGCGCGCGGGGGTTCGGCCGCAGCGGCGGCGAGATCCACCTGGACAGCCCCGACCACGAGGTACGGGACGCGGCCCGACTGCTCGACTGGCTCGCCGACCGACCGGAGATCCGTACCGACGCCGACGGCGACCCCCGGGTGGGCGTCGTCGGTGGCTCGTACGGCGGCGGCCTGGCCCTGCTGCTCGCCGCCGCGGATCCTCGGGTCGACGCGATCGTCCCGATGATCACCTGGAACGACCTGGCCGCCTCGTTCCTGCCCGAGTCGAGCGGTCGGTCCACCCTGGACGGCGTGTTCAAGAAGGGCTGGGCCGGCGTCTTCTTCGGCAGTGGCGGCACCGGTCCGGGCGGGCTCGGCGGTGTCGGTGGCCCCGGGCCGGGTATCGGTCCGGGCGCTGATCCCGGTCCGGGCGCTGATCCCGGTCCGGGCGCCGGTCCGGGTCCGGGCGCGAGTTCCGGTCCCGGTGCCCCGAGTCCGGCCTGCGGGCGGTTCGCCGCCGACGTCTGTGCCGCGTACCTGGAGATCGCCACCACCGGGCGGGCCAGCGAACGGGCGGTCGCGCTGCTGCGCCGGTCCAGCCCGGCCGGCGTACTCGACCGGATCAAGGCGCCGACGCTGCTGATCCAGGGCGAGGCCGACACGCTCTTCCCGCTCTCCGAGGCGGACGCCAACGCCCGGGGCATCAGCGCGGCCGGCACCCCGGTCCGGGTCGCCTGGTTCACCGGAGGACACGACGGCGGGGCGGGACCACAGACCGACCAGGACCGGACCAGGTTCCTCACGCTGCAATGGCTCGACCACTACGTACGCGGCAACGGGGCCGACCCCGGCACCAGCTTCACCTGGTCCCGGCTGGCCGGCTTCGACGCGCTGGACCGGGGCCTGGTCGCGACCGGTTTCCGCACCGCCGACTACCCCGGGCTGACCGGCACCGACGGCGCGGCCGGCGGCGGCACCCGTACCGTCGGGGTCGCCGGACCGCCGCAGCGGATCGCCAACCCGCCGAACGGCAACCCGGCCGCGATCTCGACCGTGCCCTTCGCCGGGGTCCTCTCCAGCGTGGTCGGCGGCGTCGCCGGTGACCTGCCCGGCCAGCACGCCCGGTTCGTCACCGAGCCGCTCGCCGACCCGGTGGACGTGGTCGGGTCACCCACCGTCTCGATCCGGGCCGCGTCACCGACCGGCGAGGCGGTGCTCTTCGTCAAGCTCTACGACCTCGGTCCGGACGGGACCGCCGAGCTGCCCAGCGGCCTGATCGCCCCGGTCCGACTGGGCGGCCTGCCGACCGACCTGGCCGGCGCGGCGCCGGTCCGGGTGACGCTGCCGGCGATCGTGCACCGGGTCGAGGCGGGCCACCGGCTCGCGCTGGTCGTCGCCACCTCCGACCAGGGCTACGCCAGCCCGGTCGAGCCGACGGTCTACTCGGTCGGCCTCGGCGGCGACCAGATCACCCTGCCGACGGTGGACGGCGAGCCGATCGCCACCGGCGGGGCGCTGTGGCGCTGGGCGCTGGTCGCGCTGCTCGCCGCGATCGCGGTCGGGCTCGTCGTGGTGGTGCTGGTCGTCCGTCGCCGACACCACCGCCACGACACCTCCGTGACCCCGGAGTACGCGGACATCCCGCTGGTCGTCCGGGAACTGCGCAAGGAGTACGCGGACGGCTTCGTCGCCGTCTCCCGGGTCGACTTCGAGGTACGCCGGGGTCAGGTGGTCGGCCTGCTCGGGCCGAACGGTGCCGGCAAGACCACCACCCTGCGGGTGCTGATGGGGCTGACCCAACCGACGGCCGGCGAGATCTTCGTCTTCGGTCACCGGCTCGTGCCCGGATCCCCGGTGCTCTCCCGGATCGGCTCGCTGGTCGAGGGGCCGGGCTTCCTGCCACACCTGGACGGGATGGCGAACCTGCGGGCGTACTGGCGGGCCACCGGGCGGCCGTTCGCCGACGCCCACTTCGAGGAGGCGGTGGAGATCGCCGGCCTCGGCGCCTCGATCCACCGCCGGACCAGGACGTACAGCCACGGGATGCGGCAGCGGCTGGCGATCGCCCAGGCCATGCTCGGCCTGCCGGAGCTGCTGGTACTCGACGAGCCGACCGACGGGCTCGACCCGCCGCAGATCGCCGAGATGCGCCGGGTGCTCCGCCGGTACGCGACCGGCGGCCGGGCCGTGCTCGTCTCCAGCCACCTGCTGGCCGAGGTGGAACAGTCCTGCACCCACGCGGTGGTGGTGAACAAGGGCACCATCGTCGCCGCCGGACCGGTGGAGGAGATCGTCGGCGAGTCGCCGAGCGTGCAGTTCGACGTGACCGACCCGGTCGCGGCGCGGGCCGTGCTGGCCCGGCTGGACGGGGTGGAGGTGCTCTCCAACGGCGACGGCGCCCTGGTCGTGGACGTCAACGGGACGGCCCGCAGCGACGTGGTGGCCGAACTGGTCCGGGCCGGTGTCGGGGTGGACCGGGTGATGCCGCGCCGCCGACTGGAGGACGCCTTCCTGGCCCTGGTCGGGGAGAACTCCCGGGGGAGCGGGGACCGATGACGATGACAGACACTCGGGGAAGCGGGGACCGCTGACATGGCCGGCTCGGATCAGGTGACCGTCTCGCACGCGGGTGCCGCCCCGAACTACCGCCCGGGGGCGACCCTGTCGGTGGCGACCGAGTGGCGCCGCCAGTTCGCCCGGCGACGTACCCAGTTGACCCTGGCCTGCATGGTGCTGCTGCCGCTGATCGTGCTGATCGCGTTCCAGTTCGACGCGGGCGGTGACGACGACAACGGCAACGGCGAGTTCGCCAGCCTGATCGACCTGGCCACCTCGGGCGGGCTCAACTTCGCCCTCTTCTGCCTCTTTGTCTCGGCGTCGTTCCTGCTGGTCGTGGTGGTGGCGCTGTTCTGCGGCGACCCGGTGGCCAGCGAGGCGAGCTGGGGAAGCCTGCGTTACCTGCTGGCCATCCCGGTCCCCCGGTCCCGGCTGCTCGCGGTGAAGCTGGTGGTCGCGCTCGCCTACTCCGGGCTGGCGTTGCTGCTGCTCGCCGGCACCGCCCTGCTGCTCGGCACCCTGCGGTACGGCTGGGAGCCGCTGAGCAGCACCGTCGCGGCCCAGATTCCGGCCGGCGAGGGCCTGCTGCGCCTGCTCGGCGTCCTGGGTTACCTGGCCGTGGCGCTGCTGGTCGTCGCCGGTCTGGCGTTCCTGCTCTCGGTCTCCACCGACGCGGCACTGGGGGCGGTCGGCGGCGCGGTGCTGCTCTGGATCCTCTCCAGCATCCTGGACCAGATCTCGGCGCTCGGCGTGGTACGCGACTTCCTGCCGACCCACTACAGCACCGCCTGGCTCGGCCTGCTCTCCACCCCAATCCAGACCGACGACCTGGTACGCGGCTGCATCTCCGCGATCAGCTATGCCACCGTCTTCTGGAGCCTCGCCTTCTGGCGCTTCACCCGCAAGGACGTGGTCAGCTAGCCAGCCCCGTGCGCGAATCCTGGAAGAGGGGCGATCCGGGCAAAGTGCACCCAGTCAAAGTGGTAACTCGGCGAAGACGTACATGAAAGAACGTGTATCTACATGTTCTTTCATGTACGAAGTTTTCGATCACATCTCTTCCTGGGGTGTGGGTCACAGGGGCGGTGTGGCTCTGGGCCGGAGACGGGTTCACCCGTAGGATCGGGCACACAACTGAATACCTCATCCAGAGGGGCAGAGGGATACGGCCCGATGAAGCCCCGGCAACCACCCGCCGGCTCGATGACGAGCCGAGCGAGGCAGGTGCCAAGTCCGTCCCCGCCGCACCGTGCGGTCCAGGGGAAAGATGAGAGGACACATCGCATGACTGCGACCCTCGGTGAAACCCAGACCTCCACCGGTGGCGAGACGCCGGCCAGCCCCGCGCGCGCGTTGGTCTGCCGGGGCTGCGGTGCCCAGTACCCGCTGATCGCCCAGCACGCCTGTTACGAGTGTTTCGGCCCGCTCGAGGTCGCCTACGACCAGGCCGCGCTGGCCCGGGTCACCAGGGCCGACATCGAAGCGGGCCCGCAGAACATCTGGCGGTACGCCGCGCTCCTCCCCGCCGGGCAGGACCCGGCCACCCGGGTCACCCTCGACCCCGGCCTGACCCCGCTGGTCGCCGCCCCGCACCTCGCCGCCGAGCTGGGCATCACCGCGCCGCTCTGGGTCAAGGACGACAGCGCCAACCCGACCCACTCGTTCAAGGACCGGGTGGTGTCGGTGGCGCTCACCGCCGCGCGCGGTCTCGGGTTCAACCGGTTCGCCTGCGCCTCCACCGGCAACCTGGCCAACTCGGTGGCCGCCCACGCGGCCCGGGCCGGGGTGCCGTCGATCGTCTTCGTCCCGTCCGACCTGGAGCAGGGCAAGATCGTCACAACCGCCGTGTACGGCGGCGACCTGGTCGCCATCGAGGGCTCGTACGACGACGTGAACCGGCTCTGCGGCGAGCTGGTGGAGACCGACGAGTTCGAGGACACCGCGTTCGTGAACGTGAACGTCCGCCCCTACTACGCCGAGGGCTCCAAGACCCTGGGGTACGAGGTGGCCGAGCAGCTCGGCTGGCGCATCCCGGAGCAGGTCGTCATCCCGATGGCCAGCGGCGAACTGCTGACCAAGATTGACAAGGCGTTCAGCGAGCTGGTCGAGATCGGGCTGGTCGAGGCGCCGGCCAACGGCTGGAAGGTGTTCGGCGCCCAGTCGGCCGGGTGCAACCCGATCGCGACCGCGCTGCACAACGACACCGACACCATCGTGCCGGTGAAGCCGATCGGCATCGCCAAGTCACTCAACATCGGTGACCCGGCCGCCGGGGTGTACGCGCTGGAGGCGGTGCGGCGTACCGGCGGCTGGATGGAGTACGCCGACGACGACGAGATCCGTGACGCGATCCGGCTGCTGGCGCGTACCACCGGGGTTTTTGCCGAGACGGCGGGTGGGGTGACCGTGGCCTGCCTGCGCAAGCTGGTGGCGAGTGGACGGCTCGACCCGACCGCCGAGACGGTGGTGTACAACACCGGCGAGGGGCTCAAGACCATCGACGCGGTGGCGTCGCTGGTCGGTCCGACGTACCGGGTCAAGCCCTCGCTGAAGGCGGCCCGCGAGGTCGGTCTGCTCGGCTGACGGTGTGTCGTCCGAGCGTGTGTCGTTTGGCCGATCGGACCATGGCGGACTGGTCCGATCGGCGGATGTGTCCAATGCGCTCGGTAGCTGGCGATTTGCCACCGGTTAGCAAAAGACCCCGCCGAGGGCTTGACGCCGCGTATCGGGCGACGCAAAATGCTCCGTGCGGGAGGACGTGTCGCCGTAGACTTTTCAAGCTCTTACGACCCAGCGCCGGAGGCGTTGTGCGCACGTCCTCCCGACCAACGTCCCGGACTAAATGACTCGCGTTCGTCGCGGAGGCCGGGCACCCTCGGGGGCATGGACACCGCCGCCACCCCCGTAGGCATCGCCGTCATCCCGCTCGACGTCGCCGACGACCTCGCGGTCGAGCAGGCCTTCGCGCTCAGGGCCGCCATCATCGCGGCAGATCTGCCCGATTTTCCGCCGTTCTGCCGTCAACGCTTCCTCGGGCAGCTACGACATCCGATGCCCGGCGAGGAGGACCGGTTCGCGTTGGCGTACCTCGACGGCGAGCCGGTTGGCTTCCTCTGCGTCGAGCTGCCGCAGTTGGAGAACACCGAGAACGCCTCGGTGAGCATCGAGGTGCTGCCCGAGTACCGGCGACGTGGCGTCGGCCGGACGCTCCACGAGTACGCCGTGCGTACCCTGCGCGAGCTGGGACGCCGACGGCTGAACGGGCACTCGGTCGACGTACTGCCCGGCCAGGCGTCCGGCCCGGACCCGGTGGCCGCGTTCGCCGCCTCGGTCGGCGCGAAGAACGCGCTGGTCGACGTGAGGCGCCGGCTCGACATCACCACCCTGGACCACCTCGGCCTGGACGAACTGTTGGCCGAGGCGTGGCGGCGGGCGGACGGGTACTCGCTGGTGCAGTGGACGGGCTCGGCACCCGACGAGTACCTGGACGACATCGCGTACCTCGACGGCCGGCTGATCCAGGACGCTCCCCTCGGTGACCTGGAGTGGGAGGCGGCCAAACCGGACCGGGAGCGGATCCTGGCGGTCGACGCCGCGCTGGCCGCGCGCGGGCGGCGGAGTTACCACAGCGGGCTGCGCCACGACGCCACCGGTCGACTCGTCGCCTGGACCATGATCGATCTTGGTGCGAGCGTGTCCTGGCACGCGTACCAGCAGATCACCATCGTCGACCCGGACCACCGGGGCCATCGGCTCGGCACCGTCGCCAAGGTCGAGAACCTGCGGTTCACCATGGCCCACGAGGCTGAACTGCGCTTCATCGACACCTGGAACGCCGGGGTCAACGACCACATGATCTCGATCAACGAGGCGATCGGCTTCCGTCCCGTCGACTCCTGGAACAACTGGCAACTCACCCTCTGACCCGACTCGCCCTCCCTCCCCCGCCCAGGGGAGGGAGGGCGGCGGTGAGCTGCGGCATGATGGCGGGATGACGGAGACCCCGCATCCTCTCTACGCCACCCACGCCGACACCCTCGCCCGGGCGCTGACCGCGATCACCGAACGTGGGTACTGGTCGGCCTACCCCGAATCACCCAGCCCCCGGGTGTACGGCGAGACCGCCGCCGCCGAGGGTGAGGCGGCCTTCCGGGCCTACCGGGGTGACTTCCCGCTCGACCAACCCGGCACCACGGACTGGGTGGCGACCGAGGCCAGTCCGTTCGGACAGCGGCTCGACACCGGGTTGCGTTACCCGCACGGCGACGTGGACGCGCTGATCGCCGCAGCCACCGCAGCGCTGCCGAAGTGGCGCGACGCCGGGCCGCAGACCCGCGCCGCCGTCTGCGTCGAGATCCTGGCCCGACTGCACCGGCACATCTTCGAACTGGCCAACGCGGTGCAGGCGACCAGCGGGCAGGCGTTCGTGATGGCGTTCCAGGCCGGCGGGGCGCACGCCCTGGACCGGGCGCTGGAGGCGATCGCGTACGGCTATGCCGAGATGACCCGGCACCCGGCCAGCGCCGAGTGGGAGAAGCCGGCCGGCAAGGGCGACCCGCTGCGGATGCGCAAGACGTTCCACCTGGTGCCCCGGGGCGTGGCACTGGTGATCGGCTGCAACACGTTCCCGACCTGGAACTCGTACCCTGGTCTGTTCGCGTCGCTGGTCACCGGCAACCCGGTCCTGGTCAAGCCGCACCCCGGCGCGGTGCTGCCGCTCGCGATCACCGTGCGGTACGCCCGGGAGGTGCTGGCCGAGGCCGGGTTCGATCCCAACCTGGTGCTGCTCGCCGCCGAGGCGCCGGGCGAGAAGATCGCCAGCACGCTGGCGCTGCGTCCGGAGGTCCGGATCATCGACTTCACCGGCTCGACCGAGTACGGCGACTGGCTGGAGAACAACGCCCGCCAGGCCGTGGTCTACACCGAGAAGTCCGGCGTGAACACCATCGTGGTCGACTCCACCGACGACTTCGCCGGCATGTGCCGCAACATCGGGTTCTCGCTGACCCTCTACAGCGGTCAGATGTGCACCACCCCGCAGAACATCCTGATCCCGGCCTCCGGCATCGAGACCGACCAGGGTCACAAGAGCTTCGACGAGGTGACCGGGGGCATCGCCGGCGCGATCGGCAAGCTCACCGGTGACCCGGCCCGCGCGGTCGAGTTCACCGGGGCGATCGTGAACGACGGCGTACTCGGCCGGCTGGAGGAGGTCGCCGGGGTCGGTGAGGTGGTGCTCGCCTCGCGTACCGTCGAGCATCCGGCCTACCCGGACGCGGTGGTGCGTACGCCGACCATCGTGCGGCTCGGCGCGGACGACGTGCGGACCTACGGCCGGGAGTGGTTCGGGCCGATCTCGTTCGCGATCGCCACCGACTCCACCGCGCACAGCCTGGAGATCCTGCGGGAGACGGTGGGCGCGCGGGGCGCGTTGACCGCGGCGGTCTACGCCACCGACGAGGAGGTGCTCGACGCGGCCGAGTCGGCGGCGCTCGACGCCGGGGTGCACCTCTCCTGCAACCTCACCGGTGGCGTCTTTGTCAACCAGTCGGCAGCCTTCTCCGACTTCCACGCCAGCGGCGCGAACGCGGCGGCCAACGCGGCCCTGACCGACGGCGCGTACGTCGCCAACCGGTTCCGCGTCGTCCAGTCCCGCCGCCACATCTGAGGTGTAAGGAAGGGCCCCTTGTTATCGCTTTTTGTATAGGAAGGGGCCCTTCCTAACACCGTCGGCATGGTGGGCGGGGCGGGAGGTCAGGCGCGGCGACGCATCTGCAACTCGGTCAGGGCCGGCACGCGGGGGTGCGGAACCCGTACGCCGGTGTCGACAAAACCGAGCCGCTGGTACGCCCGCAGCGCCCGGTCGTTGCCGACCACCACCTCCAGCATCAGTTCCGGGCGTCCGGCGGCCCGGGACCAGGCGGCCACCTGTTCGACCAGGTCGGCGAGGAGGCCGGTGCCGCGCAGCGCCGGGGTGACGTAGACCGCGAAGATCACGGTGAGGCCGGGTTCGGTCGGCACCGCGTGCCCGCCCAGGTGCCCCACCAGGCGACCGGCGGCCGGCGAACCGGGGTTTGCGGGCGGCATCTCGGCGACGAACGCGGCGATGTCGCCGCCGTGGGCACTGTGCCGAACCCGTTGGGCGAACTCGCCGTGTGGCCGGGCCGCCGCCTCGGCGACCGTTTCGAGGAAGGCCAGCGGAGCGTCGGCCAGCATCTCCAGCCGTAGCGCCCGCATCCGCGCGGTGTCCGTCGGCCGGATCCGCCGCACCCGGGGCCAGGCGTCGCGGCCGGCGTCGGACCTGTCGGGCGGTGCGGTTGTGGGCCATGTCGGCACGCTGGTCATCAGGCATGCCTACCCTCGCTGGGCCGGCCCGGCAACCGGATTGAGGATCAACCGCCCGGCCGGGTCCGCGCGATATACATGATCAATTGTACGAGGTAAAGACGCCTGACGATGTGGCGGCAATGTGTTGGTGTGGGTGGAGAGTGAAACCTGCTGTCCCTTTTGTGGTAGTGCACCGAGGTCGGACCTCGTGTAGCGTGCGATTTCGGCTGCTGATTTCGTCGGACGATATGGTCCACCGAGTCGGCGGCTCCGGTCGACGTACGTCGACACCGGGGGTTTGCGACCCAGCACGATCGAAGTGAGGAAGTGCACCGTGGCACAGGGCACCGTCAAGTGGTTCAACAGTGAAAAGGGCTACGGCTTCATTGCGGTCGACGGCGGGCAGGACGTATTCGTCCATTTCTCCGCGATCGAGATGGATGGTTACAAGGCGCTCGACGACGGCCAGCGGGTGGAGTTCGAAATCGCCCAGGGTCAGAAGGGCCCGCAGGCCGAGAAGGTGCGCCTGCTCGCCTGAACGTCGATCTGACCTACCGGTTGTCTGACTGATCGAATACCGCGATAACGACAATCGACTTCGATTCGACGGGGCGTCGTCGGCTTGCCGGGTAGTGCGGCGTCCCTGTCATCGGTTTCGTCCCAACGGACCCACCCTGGCGTACGTGCGCCCGAACGTCGGCGTGCGGTCGTCGCCGCCCCGTCCGGCTGTACCGATCCGGATGGTGCCGCGCATTGGGGCTGATGCTGCCCGTTGTGTGACGGACTCGTGAATTGTCCGAGTCTGTAGTACTTTCCCGTGAATTGGGGCTTTTGCTCGCTGCTGCCATTTGGCGCCCCGACCGTTCACCCGTACGTCGCTCCCGTGTCGCTGGCCCGCCGGTGCCGCGTACGCCGCCCCGCCCGGTGCCGGTGGTTGCCCGGCGGCGCTGGAGTTCTTGCTGGTCGCCGCAGGCGCCCTGGGCCCGTGCCGGGGTGGATCGCCGCGCCCGCTCTGGCGCACTCGCTTGCACTCGCCATGGGAGAGTGCTAAACAAGTGATTGGCACTCGCGCGGTGTGAGTGCCAGAAGGTCGGGGCGGTTAGGGCCACGGTTTCGCGACCGGTGACGGGAGCGGGGCGGATGGCCGGTCGTCGCGGGCTGTCCGGCCCGACCGACGGACGTCACTGCCGCCTAGCGCGCGGGAGTTGGTCCGGTGTGACCGCACCGGATCGTGCCGCGCGCCAGCGCAGTGGTGACGTCCGAAGGTGCGTAGTCAGGCGGCCGATCCGGACCAACCGGCTCGGGCGGCCGTGAGTGTCCAGGAGGACAACGCCGTATGGCCAAGATCATCGCGTTCGACGAAGAGGCCCGCCGTGGCCTCGAGCGGGGCATGAACCAGCTCGCCGACGCCGTCAAGGTGACGCTCGGCCCGAAGGGCCGCAACGTCGTGCTCGAGAAGAAGTGGGGCGCCCCCACCATCACCAACGATGGTGTGAGCATCGCCAAGGAGATCGAGCTCGAGGACAGCTACGAGAAGATCGGCGCCGAGCTGGTCAAGGAGGTCGCCAAGAAGACCGACGACGTTGCCGGTGACGGCACGACGACGGCGACCGTCCTGGCCCAGGCGCTGGTCCGCGAGGGCCTGCGCAACGTCGCGGCCGGCGCGAACCCGATGGCCCTGAAGCGGGGCATCGAGGCCGCGGTGGCTGCGGTGGCGGAGGAGCTGGCCAAGCTCGCGAAGGACGTCGAGACCAAGGAGCAGATCGCCTCCACCGCGTCGATCTCCGCCGGTGACACCACCGTCGGTGAGATCATCGCCGAGGCGATGGACAAGGTCGGCAAGGAAGGCGTCATCACCGTCGAGGAGAGCAACACCTTCGGGCTCGAACTCGAGCTCACCGAGGGTATGCGCTTCGACAAGGGCTACATCTCGCCGTACTTCTGGACCGACCCGGAGCGGATGGAGGCCGTCCTCGACGACCCCTACATCCTGATCGTCAACAGCAAGATCGCTTCGGTGAAGGACCTGCTGCCGATCCTGGAGAAGGTCATGCAGTCGGGCAAGCCGCTGCTGATCATCTCCGAGGACGTCGAGGGCGAGGCGCTGGCCACCCTCATCGTCAACAAGGTCCGGGGCACCTTCAAGTCCGTCGCCGTCAAGGCTCCGGGCTTCGGCGACCGCCGCAAGGCCATGCTGACCGACATCGCGATCCTCGCGGGTGGCGCTGTCATCAGCGAGGAGCTGGGCCTGAAGCTCGACGGCGTCGGCCTCGACATGCTCGGCCGCGCCCGCAAGGTCGTGGTGACCAAGGACGAGACCACCATCGTCGACGGTGCCGGTGACGCTGACCAGATCCAGGGTCGGGTCAACCAGATCCGGGCCGAGATCGAGAAGAGCGACTCCGACTACGACCGTGAGAAGCTGCAGGAGCGCCTGGCCAAGCTGGCCGGCGGTGTTGCGGTGATCAAGGTCGGCGCGGCCACCGAGGTCGAGCTCAAGGAGCGCAAGCACCGCATCGAGGACGCCGTTCGCAACGCGAAGGCGGCCGTCGAGGAGGGCATCGTCCCCGGTGGTGGCGTCGCGCTGGTGCAAGCCGGCAAGACCGCCTTCGACAAGCTCGACCTCGCGGGTGACGAGGCGACCGGTGCGCAGATCGTCAAGATCGCGCTCGACGCCCCGCTGCGCCAGATCGCCGTCAACGCCGGCCTCGAGGGTGGCGTCGTGGTGGAGAAGGTGCGCAACCTGGAGCCGGGCCACGGCCTCAACGCCGCGAACGGTGAGTACGTCGACCTGCTCAAGGCCGGCATCATCGACCCGGCCAAGGTGACCCGTTCGGCGCTGCAGAACGCGGCCTCGATCGCGGCCCTGTTCCTGACCACCGAGGCGGTGGTGGCGGACAAGCCGGAGAAGAACCCGGCCCCGGCGGCTGCGCCGGGCGGCGGGGACATGGACTTCTGAGTCCAGACTCCCGAAGGGGCGGGCCGCGCGAGCGGTCCGCCCCTTTGTCATGTCGGCAGTCGCCGCTGATTGCGCTGCTTGTCGGCGCGGGAGAACGGTTTTCTGATTTGAACCGGGGCGTCGACCATCTCCAGTGGTTCGTCGGAGGTGAGCTCGTCCGTCCCATCCATCTCGATCCGCTGGTCCGCGTCGCCGTAATCGAGGCGATGTACCGGCGTGTCGGCCGGGATCTCGGCTGCCATCCTGGCCCAGGCGGCGGCCGGGGGATCGTCAGTCGCTTCGTCGTCCTTCGCCATGATTTCCTCCTTCGCCCAAACGGTAGGAGGCCGGCAGGGGACAGTGCTGAGAAACGGCACTATAAACGGATATCTCCTATTCGCCCTCTTCCTGACGTTTCGGAGTTGCTTCACGACCCGCGCTCGCGATACGCAGCAAGCGGCAGGCGATACGTGGCATACGGCCCGCGATACGTGGCATACGGCCCGCGATACGCGGCATGTGGCAGGCGATACGCGGCCCGCGATATGTGCAGCGTGCGGCCCGCGATACGCGGCCCGCAGCACGCGGCACGCGGCACGCGATAAGAAGGGCGCGGTCCGCGTTCAGAGTTGCTTGCGGTAGAGGAAAAAAACGCGTTCGATCCGGGCTCCGGAGTTACGGGCGTAGAACGGCACCGGACCCACCCAGCCGATCTCGGCCCGCTCGTGCCCGGCCGCCCGCTGGTCGGCCAGGCAACGCCGGAGTAGCACCCCGCCGATGCCCAGTCCCTGCGCCGCCGGTGCGGTGCCCATCGGCCCGAACCAACTCGGGCGGGACGATCCGTACGCGGCGAAGCCGAGCACCTCGACCCGCTTCCCACCGTCGCCCGGCCGCTCGTCGCGGTCCTGTTCCCCGCCGTCGTCTGGCCGCTTGTTGTCGTCCTGTTCCCCGCCGTCGTCCTGCCGTTCCCGCACGGCGATGTGGCAGCCGGCGCCGGCCCGACCGATCGAGTCGGCGACCTCACCGCCCCAGCCGGCACCGAACGTCTCCCGGGCGAACCCGACGATCGCGTCGGCGTCCTCGGGCTCGGCCCGACGTACCGTGATGCCCTGATCGGCGAGTCGCCGTTGCGCCGGTTCGGTGGTGCGCAGTGCCGGCGACTCGTCGTACGACAGGTCCGCGGTCATGTTCCAGGCGGTGTTCTCCTGCTCGTAGCCGAGCGCCATGGCGGCACAGATCGCCGGGGTGTAACGCACGTCGATGCCGGGCCAGGCGTAGTGCGGTGGGTTGCCGGCGAGCAGCACCGAGCCCGCGCCGAGCCCGGAGAGCGCACCCTCGATCCGGGCCACCAGCGCCCGCCCGATTCCCCGCCTGCGGTGCGACGGGTGCACCGCGATCAAGTCGACATGACCGAGCGACGGGTCGCGGTGGGCGATCGAACCGAGCACCACGCCGACCGTGGCGGAGTCCGCGACGGCGACAAAACCGACCGTACGGCGCCGGGTGGTGGCAGCCGGCAGGGTTGTGGTGTCGCGGAGCCGGGTCACGATCACGGACGCCTCGGCCGCGTCGTCCGGCAGGTCCAGCGCCTCGGCGCAGAGGGCCACCACCGCGGGTACGTCGTCGTCGGTCAGCTCGATGATCGAGAAGTCGTAATCCACGACCGCCGACCATAGGACATCGCGCCCCTGCTCCGCTGCCCGCCCCGGCTGGTTAGGAAGGGCCCCTTCCTATACAAAAAGCGATAACAAGGGGCCCTTCCTTACCCCTGGGCGGCGCGGACGGCGGCTTCGGCGGAGAGGAGGCCGGCGCCGGTGGAGTTGCTGGTGGGTCCGCAGTCGGTGGTGGGTCCTGCCACCGGGGAGGCGGTGGTGCGGAGGATCTGCCGGGTCCGGGCCAGGTCACCGATGAGCGCGGGGTTGGCCGACCACATCAACGCCACCACCCCGGCCACCTGTGGGGTCGCCATCGAGGTGCCGCTGAGCGTGGCGTACCCGCCGCCCGGCATCGCCGAGAGCACGTCGGCACCGGGCGCGACCAGGTCGGGCTTTGCGGCGCCGCCGGCCGCCGGACCCCGGCTCGAGAACGGTGCCACCCGCCGCTCACGGTCGACCGCGCCGACGGTGAGGACATCGGAGTACGGAGCCGGCGGGTCGTCGACCGAACCGCAGCGTGGTCCGGTGTTGCCGGCGGCGGCGGTGAAGAAGATGCCGGCGGCGGCGAAGGCGGCCGTGGCAGGGCGGAGTACGCCCAGGTCGCAGCCCTCGATCGGCGGGCAGCCCCACGAGTTGGTCAGCACCTGGGGTGCCCGCTCGGGGCGACCGCCGGTGAACGGGTCCGCGCCGTTCGGGAAGGGCGCCAGCATGAACTGGAGGCAGTCCAGGTAGCGCGCCGGGTTGCCGAGGTTACGGTCGAGGTTCACGCAACCGATCCATTCCGCGCCGGGTGCCACGCCGACGTTCTCGGCACCGACCGCCGAGGCGAGCGTGTGCGTGCCGTGACCACCCTGGTCGTCCGGGAATTTGGTGCCGTTCCACGGGTCGAACCAGGAGTCGTCGCCGCCCCGGAAACCGCCGGCCAGTGCCGGGTGTCGACCGTCCGCACCCGAGTCGGAACTGCCGACGACGATGCCGGAGCCGTCGACGCCCAACCGGGTCCAGACCCGGTCGGCACCGATCTGGCTGATGTTCCAGGCCGGTACGTTCGGCGCCGGCTGGTCGCCGTGGGTGGTGCCGGGCGGCTCGGGCAGGGGACGGATCCGTTGGCCGAGCAGGACGCGATCGACGTCGTCCCGGCGGGACAGCCAGCCGCGTACGGCCGGACCACCGTCCACCTCGATCGCGTTGACCAGGTAGTAGGGCGTGTAGTCGAGGTGCCAGCGGTCGAGTTGGCGACGCAGGTCCGCCTGGGACCGCTGGGCGGTGTCGATCAGCCGGCGGTGGACTTCGCGTACCCGGCTCGGTTGACCGGTCGGGCCGGTCGGGCCTGCCGCCAGGTCGTCCAGCGACGCCTGCTCCTTCAGCACCACGAAGAGACGTTCGCCGTACAGGCCGGGTTGGCCGAGTCCGAGGTACACCCCGGCGGAGGCGAGCACCAGCACCGCGGCGACGGAGGCCGCCACCAGCCGGCGCGGGAGCGTGGCCCGTACCCGGGCGAACGCCAGGCCGTAACCGAGGCCGGAGAGCAGGGCGATGCCGAGCGCGGCGGTGGCGGCGAGCAATGTCCAGTAGGGCACGTCCCGACTGGTGGCCAGCAGGATCGAGATCTCCTCCGGGTCGACCAGGGCCAGCGGGCCGAGCACGGCCAGCCCGACCAGCCAGCCGGTCGGCGCCGTCGCCGATCCCGGCCGTAGGTGCCCCCCAGCCGACCCGGTTGATCCGGTTGATCCCGTCGAGCCGGAGCCGGTCGAGCCGGTCGAGCCGGCTGATCCGGCTGATCCGGCCGAGGCGGCCGAGCCGGCCGAGGCGGCCGAGCCGGCCGAGGCGGCCGAGCCGGCCGAGGCGGCCGAGCCGGCCGAGGCGGCCGAGTTGGTCGGGTGGATCGTTCGGCGGAGCGCGGCGACGGTGAAGCCGGCCGCCGGCAGGGCCAGCAGGACGGCGAGTTGGCTGCCGGCGGCTCCAATCCCGCCCGCGAGCAGGGCCAGGGTGACCCCGGCCACCAGCCCGCCGAGCAGCACCAACCGGGCCGGACCGGCCGTGGTGCCGTCGGCCCGGCGCTCGTAACCGGTCCAGTAGGTCGGGTCGAGCAGTTCGGCGGCGAACCAGCCGACGGCGGCCGAGGCGGTGACCGCCAGCACGGTTTCGGTCGCGCCGCCCAGTGCGCCGAGCCAGAGCCACGGCAGCAGCAGCGCCAGTCCGGCGGTGACCGCCCAGCAGGTGCCGGCGGAGGGCCGCGCCGGGGCGAGCGCCGGGCGGGGGCGGCGGGCGCGCCAGCGTACGAGAATCGCCGCCAACGCGGCGGTTACGGTGAGCGCGGCGAGGTAGCCCTCGTGCCGGGCCAGCGGTATCACCCGCAGTAGACCGAATCCGCCGAGTGCGATCGCGCCGACCAGCCAGACCCGCCCGGTGGCCCGGACCGTCGGTGACCGGGGCAGCCCGGCCAGCAGCCCGGCCGGTACGCCGACCAGCACCGCGTTGACGAGCCCGGTTACCGGCCACACCCAGACCGGCTGGGTCAGCCCGCCGACCAGCAGGAGCTGTTCGACCAGCCAGCCGACCGCCTGGGCGCCCACGGTCACCGCGACCGCCCAGCAGCCGACCAGGACGGCGGCCACCACCGGCCAGGGCCCAGGGCCCGGGGGAGCCGACATCGGTCCCGGCGGCCAGGGCGGTGTCCCGGGCGGCGGCGGACCCCAGCCGGGCGGCGATGGCGGTGGCGCAGTGTCGGCGAGTGGCGAGGGCGGACCGCCGGCGGGCGGCGAGGGCGGCAGCGGACCGCCGGCGGGCGGCGAGGGCGGTGGCAGTGGACCCCGGCCGGGCGGCGAGGGCGGGGGGATCGGCGGGAGAGATGGATCTTCGGCGGGCTGCGGGGGTCCGACCTGCATGTCGGACACAGTACGACCCACCGAGGGGGAGAACTGTTCACCGAGGGCGGTTAACGTGGACGGGTGCGCGATCCGAATATCTCCCGGTACACCGCCGGTCAACTCTCACCGGCCCGCCGCGCGGCGGATCTGCGTCGCCTGCGGAGCGAGCGGTTCGACGTACTCGTGATCGGTGGTGGGGTGACCGGCGCGGGCGCCGCCCTCGACGCCGCGTCGCGCGGACTCCGGGTCGCCCTGGTGGAGGCGCGCGACTACGCCGCCGGCACCTCCAGCCGGTCCAGCAAACTTATCCACGGTGGCCTGCGCTACCTGGAGCAGCTCGAATTCGGTCTGGTGCACGAGGCGCTCACCGAACGTGGTCTGCTCGCCACCCGGCTCGCGCCGCACCTGGTCCGGCCGGTGCCGATCCTGGTCCCGCTCCCCTCGGGAGCCGGCCCGGCGGCGCTGCCCGCGCGGGCCTGGCGACGTTCCTACTACGGCGCCGGGGTGGCCGCGTACGACGCGTTCGCCGGTCTCTTCGGCGGCGGGCGGGGGATGCCGCTGCACCGCCACCTGACCCGGGAGGGTGCCCGCCGCCTCTTCCCGAGCCTGCGGGCCGACGCGGTCGCCGGGGCGATCCGCTACTACGACGGCCAGATGGACGACGCCCGCCTGGTCGTCACCCTGGCCCGGACGGCGGCGAGCCTGGGCGCGGCCGTGGTGACCAGCACTCGCGCCGTCGGCCTGCTCCGGCAGGCCCGCGAGGTGACCGGGGTACGGGTCCGCGACATGGAGGCTCGTCCGGGCTCGCCCGACGCCGAGTTCGAGGTGAGCGCCCGTACCGTGATCGCCGCCACCGGGGTGTGGAGCGACGACATGTCGCGGATGCTCGGCGACATCGGCGCCCGTCCGGGGCTGCGGGTCCGCTCCTCCAAGGGCGTGCACCTGGTCGTCCCGCGCTCGGCGATCACCGGCGAGGCCGGGCTGATCCTGCGTACGGCGACCTCGGTGCTCTTCGTGCTCCCGTGGGGCGGTCACTGGATCATCGGCACCACGGACACCGACTGGCGGCTCGACCGGGCCCACCCGGCGGCCTCCGCCCGCGACATCGATTACCTGCTCGAACAGGTGAACATGGTGCTCGACCGGCCGCTCACCACCTCGGACATCGAGGGCGTGTACGCGGGGCTGCGCCCGCTGCTCTCCGGCGAGGCGGATTCCACCTCGAAGCTGTCCCGGGAACACGCGGTGGTCGAGCCGATGCTCGGCCTGCTGCTGGTGGCGGGCGGGAAGTACACCACCTACCGGGTGATGGCCAGCGACGTGGTGGACCGGGCGGCCCGCCGGCTCGGCAACGCCCGCCCGTCGCGTACGGCCGACCTGCCGCTGCTCGGTGCGGACGGCTTCCCGGCCATGTGGCGGGACCGGGCCGACCTGGCCCGCCGGCACGAGGTGCAGGTCGGTGTGGTCGAGCACCTGTTGGAGCGGTACGGCACCCTCACCGTCGATCTGCTCGCCCTGATCGCGGCCGACCCGCTGCTCGCCTCGCCGCTGGCCGGGGCACCGGAGTACCTAGCCGCCGAGGTCGCGTACGCGGCCAGCGCGGAGGGGGCGCTGCACCTGGACGACGTACTGACCCGGCGGACCCGGATCTCGTTCGAGACCGCCCACCGGGGCACCGAGTCGGCCGAGCACGCCGCCGAGATCATGGGTCGGGTGCTCGGCTGGGACGCTCAGGTCCGGGACCGCGAGGTGGAGCACTACCTGGCCCGGGTCGAGGCCGAGCGGCAGTCGCAGCGGATGCCCGACGACGCGACCGCCGACGCCGCCCGGCTCGGTGTGCCGGACGTACGGGGCTTCGCCGCCGACCGGGGCTCCGGCGTGACCGGGGTGGAGTTGCCGAGCTGACCGGCGAGGGCGGCGGCGACCGATGGTCGGTCCGGTCACCGACAGGGTGCACATCGGACAGATGTGGGGAATACCGGCGCTCTGCCGCACAACAGGTCCGATCCGTTCACGTTCGATTGCTGCGTCCGCGATCCGCTGCCCGTACGGTGGGTCGAATGAGCGTCCGGCTGTGGCTACGTGCCGTACCCGTCATCGCCGTTGGTCTGCTGGTGTTGCCGTTGGCCGCCTGCGGACAGAGCGATGCGGGACCGCCGCTGTGGGAGGCGGGTTCGTCGGCGCCGGAGACGCCCACCGCCGAGGCGCCACCGGCCACCCCGCCGGCTCCCTCGCCCACCGTCGCCCCGACCACCCCCGGCGCGAGCGTGACGCCCCGGCCGAGCGCGAGCCGGACCAGTAAGTCGCCGAGCCCCACCCCGGCCCGGGTCTCGATCGTGCGTACCGGCGGTTCGACCCAGGGTGCCCAGTCGCTGACGGTGGAGGAGGACGGCCGGTGGAGCTACCGGGCCGGCTCCCGGGACGACAACGGCACGCTGAACGCCTCGCAGCGGCAGCGGCTACAGGGGCTGCTCGCCGACCCGAAGCTGGCCGCCGAGGGGCGTGAGGCGAACCGGCCCCGCTGCCGCAACGCGAGCTCGTACGCCCTGAACACCGGCCGGATCACGGTCGTTTGGCAGGCGTGCCCCAGCGGCGCTCCCGCGACCGCCAGCGCGATCGTCCGGCTGCTGGAGGGCATCACCCCGCTCTGAGGACGGTGCCCGGTTCAACCTGGGACGACCTTGCCCGGGTTGAATCGGCCGTCGGGGTCGAGTGCCGACTTGATCGCATAATGGACCCGCATCCCGACCGGGCCGATCTCCCGGGCCAGCCAGTCCCGTTTGAGCAGGCCGACGCCGTGCTCGCCGGTGCAGGTGCCGCCGAGGGTGAGAGCCAGCTCCATGATCGCGTCGAAGGCGCGCTGGCTGCGCGCCACGCTCTCCGGATCCGCCCGGTCAACCACGATCAATGGGTGCATGTTGCCGTCGCCGGCATGTCCGACCACGCCGATCAGCACCTTCTGCTCCTCGGCGATCCGCTCGACCCCGTCCAGCAGAGCGGCCAACCGGCTGCGTGGCACCGCCACGTCGTCGAGGAAGAGTCCGCCGTTCCCACCCGGGAACGCCTCGGCGGCGTACCGCTCCATCGCCGGATGGGCCAGCCGCCGGGCCTGGAGCAGGGCAGCGGCCTCGACCGGGTCGGTCGCGGTGAAGACCTCGTCGGCGCCGGTCTCGGTGCAGGCGGCGGCGAGCCGGGCCAGGTCGGCCGGGGCCCGTGAGCCGGTGTCGACCGCCGCGAGCAGGAGTGCCCGCGCGTCCGTACGCAACCCCATCGGCCGGTACGCCTCGATCGCCCGCAGGTGGGTCTGGTCCAGCAGTTCCAGCAGGCTCGGGGAGAGTCCCCGGGACGAGATCTCGGCGACCGCCGCCCCGGCGGTGGCGATCGAGGGGAAGACCGCGACCATGGTCAGCGACTCCTCCGGTGCCGGACGCAGGGCCAGGGTGATCTCCGTGATCACCCCGAGGGTGCCCTCCGAGCCGACGAAGAGCCGGGTCAGGTCGTAACCCGCCACCCCCTTGGCGGTACGCCGACCGGTGCGCAACACCTCGCCGGAGGCGAGCACCACCTCCAGGCCGAGGACGTACTCGGTGGTCACGCCGTACTTCACGCAGCACATGCCGCCCGCGTTGGTGGCCACGTTGCCGCCGATGGTGGACGACTCCCACGAGCCCGGGTCGGGCGGGTAACGCAGGCCGTGCCGGGCCACTTCGGCGGCCAGGGCCGCGTTGACCACCCCGGGCTGCACCACGGCGATCCGGTTCACCGGGTCGATCTCCAGGACCCGGTCCATCGCGGTGGTGGCGAGCACCAGCGCCCCGTCGACCGAGTTCGCCCCACCGGCCAGCCCGGTCCGTGCACCCTGCGGGATCACCGGTACGTCGTACGCCGACGCCAGCCGCACCACCTCGACCACCTCCGCGGTGGTGCGGGGGCGGACCACCACCGAGGGCGGCGCGGACGCGCAGAGATCCGCCTCGTCCCGCTGGTAACCCCGGAGCAGATCGGGGTCGGTCAGCACCGCCGCCGTACCGAGGGCGGCGCGCAGCTCGTCGATCAGGCTGGATCGGACCATGGGTGGCAGGCTAGCCGCCGGACTACCGTGAGGACCATGGTGTACGTCGATCCGCCCGCCTGGCCGTACCGCGACCGGCTCTGGTCCCACCTGGTCAGCGACGTGTCCTACGCTGAGCTGCACGTCTTCGCGGAGATGCTCGGTTCCCCGCCCCGAGCGTTCGACCGGGACCACTACGACCTGCCGGAGAACCGGTTCGCGATGGCCGTCTGGCTCGGCGCCCGGGTGGTTCCCAGCCGGGAGATCGCCCGCCTGCTCCGTACCGCCAACCTGCGCCGGCCGAAACACTCCGTCTCCTGATCCGCCGCCGGCACTCTCACGGCGATTCACCTCTCACGGCGCCCCACCTCTCATGGGCGATCCATGTCTCACGGCGATCCGGGGGAGTCGATGTCGGGGCCGTCGCCGGGTGCGAGCCGGGCCAGTTCACGGGTGAGGTTTGCGCGCGCCGGCCGCTCCCACCGGGCGGCGAGGTCGGGCAACCGGTAGCGGGTCGGCAGGGCGAGCAGTTCCCGGAGTACGGCCGCCCGTCCGGCGCGGAACAGGTCCTCCGGCACGTGTGCGTACTCCCGGCGGATCGCGGTGGCGTACCGGTCGTACTCGGCCGGCGGGGCGGCGAGGATCGCGAGGTCGGCGTCGCAGAGCAGCGAACCGGCCCGGTCGCCCGGCTCGGTCCGGTGCCCGGCGGTGAGCAGCACCAGGCGTTCGACCTCGGCCACGGCGGCGCCCGGCAGCCCCAGCCCGGTCAGCAGTTCGCCGGCGAGGGCCGCACTGTCCCGTTCGTTGGCGTCACCGGCCGATCGGGGCTCGTAGATCGCGTCGTGGCACCACGCCGCCAGCCGGACCAGGTCGCTCGCCGGCCCGGGATGGTCGTGCTGTTCCGGCCCGGGATGGTCGAGCCGCTCCGGCCCGGGATGGTCGTGCTGTTCCGGCCCGGGATGGTCGAGCCGCTCCGGCCCGGGATGGTCGAGCCAGGCCGATTCGGCGTCGACGACGGAGAGGACGGCCGTCAGGTGGTCGACCGTGTGGTAGTGCCGGTGCGGCTCGCGCCACCGGCGCAGCAGCCCCTCGCCGGCCGCCACCAGGGCCGGATCGGCAGCGGTGGCGCCCGCGCCCCGGGCCGCCGCCCGCCACCGCGCGACCAGGTCGCCCGGGTACGCGTGGTCGTCGCCGAACGGCTCGGTCATCCCGCGATCCGTCGCGTCGAGCAGGATTCACCGGGCGACCGGCGGGTAGTCCCGGCCATGGAGTCCGCCCGGAACAAGGTCCGCTCGGCAGCAGACCTTGACAGCGAGCGGGTCAACCACATGGTGAGCGAGCTGGGCGCGCGCTCCAAGACCACGGTGCGGGACCGGATGGACGCCGTCCGGGCCAACTTCGTCCTCGCCCTACAGGCCGGCGTCGCGGCCCTGCTCTCCTGGTTCATCTCGCACGACATCCTCGGCAACACCGACCCGGTCTTCGCGCCGATCTCGGCGGTCGGCACCCTGGCGGCCTCGCTCGGCCAGCGGCTGCGCCGGACCGTCGAGCTGATCCTCGGGGTCGCCGTCGGGATCGGGATCGGCGACCTGCTGATCATCGTCGTCGGCAGCGGACCGTGGCAGCTCGGGCTGATCGTCACGCTCTCCATCATCGTCACCATTTTCCTCGGCGGCAGCGTCGCCGTGGTGACCCAGGCGGCGGCGACCGCCGTACTGCTGGTGGCGCTCGCCCCGAAAATGAGCGACGTGGAGTTCCCCCGGGTGATCGACGCGCTGGTCGGCGGTGGCGTCGGGCTGGCGGTGGTGGCCCTCCTGCTGCCGCTCAACCCGCTGCGGATCGTCGACCGGGCGGCCCGACCCGCGCTGGAGACCCTTGCCGAGCAACTGACCGTCACCGCGGACGCGCTGGCCGAACACGACTCCACCCGGGCCGCCACCGCTTTGGAGCGGCTGCGTCGGGTCGAGGAGTACATGGACGGACTCCAGGACGCGCTGGAGGGGGGTCGGGAGACGGCCACCCTCGCCCCCGCCCGGTGGAACCGGCGGCGGGCACTGACCCGGTACGCGGAGAGCGCCGAGTACATCAACCACGCCGTACACAACAGCGGGGTGCTGGTGCGGCGGGCGGTGACCGCGCTGGAGGACGACGAGCCGGTCCCGGCCGCGATGGCCTCGGCGGTACGGCAACTCGCCGACGCCGTACGGCTGCTGCACCAGGAACTCGGCGCGGGGCTGGAGCCGGAGGCGGCCCGGGAACGGGTGCTCCGCTCGGTCAGTGCGGCCGGACGGGCGTACAGCGAGGGGGTCGGGTTCTCCGGCAGCGTGGTGGTCGCCCAGGTCCGTACCACCGCCAGTGACGTGCTTCGGGCCACCGGGCTGGAGCGGACCGAGGCGAACCGGCTGGTCCGGCGGGCGGTGAGCGCCCAGACACCGGCGTCGCACGCGTCCCGCCCGTCGGCACACTGAACCCAGCCGTCCAGCCGTCCAGCCGTCCGGTCGTCCAACCGCCCAGCCGCCCGGTCGTCCAGCCGAATGGGCGACAGGACGACCGGGCGGCGTCGGGGCAGCGCGGCTCGGCCGGGCGGGTAGTGCCCGGAGGGTAGTGTCGGGTCAGCGCAGCTCGGCCAGGGCGTCGAGCAGTCGGTCGACGTGGGCGGGGGTGCTGCCCAGCCCGATGCTCGCGCGCAGCGCGGTCGGTGGGAGGTCACCCCGACCGCTGCGGTCGGCCGCCTCGGTGAGCAGCCGGCGAGCTAGCGGATGGGCGCAGAACAGGCCGTCGCGGAGCCCGATCGCGTAGCGGCGACCGAGTTCCGTGGCGACCTCGGCGGAGTCCCGGCCGGCGACCACGAACGAGACGATGCCGACCCGTGGCGCGTCGGCGCCGAAGGTCCGCAGTTCGACGACGTGCGGCAGGGCGCGCAGCCCGTCCCGCAACCGGGCCAGCAGGCGCTGCTCCCGGGCGTACAACTCGCCCCGGTCGGCCGCGTCGAGGGCGGCACAGACCGCGGCCAGGGCCACCGCGCCGAGCAGGTTGGGGGTGCCGGCCTCGTGCCGCCCGGGGCCGGTTGCCCAGCGTACGTCGTGGGTGGCATTGCCCACGCCGAGCGTCGCGCCACCACCCACCAGGTACGGCGGCGCCGCGTCGAGCCAGTCCGCCCGCCCGGCGAGCACGCCGGTGCCGAACGGGGCGTAGAGCTTGTGCCCGGAGATCGCCACGTAGTCGATCCCCGAGGCGGCGAGGTCCACCGGTAGGTGCGGGGCGAGTTGGGCGGCGTCGACCGCGATCCGGGCGCCGTGCCGGTGGGCGACCGTGGCCAGCGCCTCGGTCGGCCAGCACTCGCCGGTGACGTTGCTGGCGCCGGTCACCGCGACCAGGATCGGTGCCGACCGGTCGCTGCCCCGGCGCAGTTCGCCCAGCGCCTCGCCGAGCGCCCGGACCGCCGCGTCGGGGGTCGCCGGCACCGGCAGCCGCACCACGTTCGGCCAGGGCAGCAGGTTGGCGTGGTGCTCACCGCCGAAAGTGACCACGCTGGTGCCGGCCGGCACCGCGCGGGCGAGCAGGTTGAGCGCGTCGGTGGTGTTCCGGGTGAAAATCACTTCGTCGTCGGGGCGGGTGCCGAGAAAGTCGCCGATCGTCTGGCGGGCCCGCTCGTAGGCGAGCGTGCTGCGCTGGGACAGCCCACCGGCGCCCCGGTGCACGCTTCCGTACCAGGGCAGCAGCTCGGCCACCGCGTCGGCGGCCACCCGGGCGCAGGGTGCGGTGGCCGCGTAGTCGAGGTTGACCAGGTCGGGCACGCCGAGTACGTCCAGCGGATCGGCACCGGTCGGGGTGGGGACGACGGGTGCGAGAACAGAACCCATGGGTACGACCTCCGGCAATCCGGGACCCCGGTTGCTGAGGGTTGGGGCCCGCGCTTGCCCAGCACGCGGTTCGGGCTGGGCCCGGTCATCACCCAGGGCACCCCACCGCGAACTCGACGAGGGTTGCCGGCCAGCAAGCTGGGGCTTCGTCCACCTCCGTCGGCCTCGTCCGGGTGGTGACCCGGCGTCGGTCGTGATGGTGGTCGTTGGTCGCTGGCACTCGTGACCTGGCTGGCAGCATAACCGGGCCGATTGCGGTCCGGCCAGCGGGTCGGGGGTGACTACGCTGGGCGGCATGGCCGACACCCCGCCCGGCGGAGTTCCGCAGCCGCAGCCGCAGCCGCAGCCGTCGACGCAGCCGCAGCCGTCGACGCAACCGCCGATCCCGCCCGCCGCGCCGCCCGTGCCGGCTGGTGCCGTCCCGGCTGGTGTCGGGCCGGCCGGTGCCGGCCCGCGCGGGGGTGGCTGGTTCGGCGGTCGGGGGCTGACCTGGCGGCGGGGCCTGGTGCTGGCGGCGGTGATCCTGCTCATCGCCGGCTGCGCCGTCTTCATGGCCATCCAACTCGGTGACAGTCTCGGTCTCCAGGCGTTGCTCATCGGGCTGGCCGCGGCGATCCTGCCGGTGCCGGTGCTGATCGCCTGCTTCCTCTGGCTCGACCGGTACGAGCCCGAGCCGATGATCTACCTGCTTTTCTGCTTCACCTGGGGCGCCTTTGTCGCGACCACCGCCTCGCTCGAGGTCAACCAGCTCACCGCCGACCAGTTCGCCCGGTGGGGGCTGCCAGATTCACTGGTGTCGGTGCTCGGCGCGCCGTTCGTCGAGGAGTTGACCAAGGCGCTCGGCCCGCTGTTGCTGCTGCTGTTCCGACGCCGCGAGTGGTCCGGCATCACCGACGGGATCGTCTACTGCGGACTCTCGGCGGTCGGCTTCGCGATGGTGGAGAACATCCTCTACCTGGGCGGGTACGGCTACGCCGCCGGTGCCGACCAGTACGGCCCGGCGACCGGGGTGCAGAACGTCTTCGCGATCTTCATCGTGCGGATCCTGCTCACCGGCTTCGCCCATCCGCTCTTCACCGCGATGACCGGTATCGGCCTGGGCATCGCGGCCCGGGCGGCGGACCGGCGGATCCGGGTCTTCGCCCCGCTCGCCGGCCTGCTGGCGGCGATGATGTTGCACGGCACCTGGAACCTGATGCCGTCGCTGGCCGCCGCGCTCGGGCAGAACCTGATCGTGCTCTACGGCTACATCGGGGTGATGGTGCCGATCTTCTTCGGCATGGTCGGCCTGGCGGTCTGGCTGCGGGGCTGGGAGGGACGACTGACCGAGCGGCGGCTGCCCGACTACGTACGCGCCGGCTGGCTCAGCCCTCCCGAGGTGGCCGCACTCGGCAGCCTCGGGCGGCGGCACTCGGCCCGGCGGTGGGCCCGGCGGGTGGCCGGTGAGCCCGGCCTGAAGGCGATGCGCGGCTTCCAGTTCTCCGCGACCCGGCTCGCGCTGCTGCGCGACGGGATGCTGCGGGGACTGGACACCAAACCGTCGCAGCGGGCGCAGACCGCCCACGAGGAGTGGCTGCTGCTCAACGACATCGCCGCGTACCGGAGGGTTTTCGTGGGTCGGGACCCGCAGGCGCCGGTCGCGCACTGGGACGGGACGAACTACCACCTGGCCTTCCCGGACGGGCAACCACGCACGATCGCCGCCCCGGACGAGCCGGTGGTGCCGATCCCGGTGGTCCTCACGCCGCCGCCACCGCCCGGTCACCCCCTACCGCCCGGTTACGGGCCACCACCGCCCGGTTACGGAACGTACGGTCCACCGCCGGTGGGACACCGCTGACCCGGGTTCAGGAGCGCGGACCGGTCCGGGGGCGCGGACCGGTCCGGGGGCGCGGACCGGTCCGGGGGCGCGGACCGGTCCGGGGGCGCGGACCGGTCCGGGGGCGCGGACCAGTCGGCGGGTCAGAGGTACAGGCCGGTGGAGTCGGTGTCGACCCGCTGGGCGGCGACCGCGTGCACGTCGCGTTCCCGCAGCAGGACGTACTCCCGACCGTGCAGTTCCACCTCGGAACGGTCGTCCGGGTCGTAGAGGACCCGGTCGCCGGAGACGATCGAGCGTACGTTCGGTCCGACGCCCACCGCGGTCGCCCAGGCCAGCCGGCGTCCCATCGACGCGGTCGCCGGGATGACGATGCCGGCACTCGAACGCCGTTCGCCCTCGCTTCCCTCCAGGCGCACCAGGACGCGGTCGTGCAGCAGGCGGATCGGTAGGCCGTTGTCGAGGTCTGGATCGGCGGTCACGACCGGAACGCTACCGTGCGGCCGGAGCGCCGGCCGTGGAGGCCGAGGTCACGGCCGCCGGGCTGGTTGGCAGGGCGTGGTCAGGGGCAATACTGGGGGAGAAATCAGGGCTGGAACGGACCGTTTCGGTGTGTTCGCGCCGGCTACCGTAGGAAGGCCGATTTTCCAGCCAGGAGCCGGCCCCTCAGCCAGGAGGTGCGCTTGAGCCGATTCGAACAGCTACGGGCAAAGGCCCGCCGCGCGTACGAGTCCGGCCGGGCGTCGGTCCGGGCCAGGCGGGCGGCGGGTGAGCGGGTGCCCGCCGACGAGCGGCTGCCCGCCCCGGAGCGGTCGACCGAGGACCAGTACGCCGCACCCGTGCCGCCACCGCGCACGCCGTCCGACTCCGGGGCGGCGCCGCACTCCTCCACGGCCAGCCGGGACGACGCGGAGGTGCCGAGGGCACTGCGGATCGCGGGTGCCTGGTCCTGGCGGTTGCTCGCCATCGGCCTGGTCACCTACGCGCTGCTCAGGCTGATCGGGACGATCAGGATCGTGATCATCCCGCTGGTCATCGCGCTGCTGCTCTCCGCCCTGCTCGCACCGGCCGTCGGCTGGCTGCTCCGGGCCCGGTTCCCCCGCTCGTTGGCGACCGCGTTGGTGCTGGTCGGCGGCATCGCGGCGGTGGTGGGCACGCTCACCCGGGTGGTGACCGAGTTCATCGGTGGTGTGCCCGAGTTGAGCAAGAACGCCTCCGAGGGCATCCGGCAGATCCAGAACTGGCTCCGTACCGGGCCGCTGCACCTGTCGGACAACCAGCTCAACTCGTACATCGACGAGGCGCAGAAGTGGATTGACGAGAACACCCAGGCGCTGACCAGCGGGGCTCTCTCCACCGCGACCACGCTCTTCGAACTGCTCACCGGTGCCCTGCTGGTGCTCTTCGCCACCTTCTTCTTCCTCCGTGACGGCGGCAAGATCTGGCGTTTCCTGGTCCGGCTGCTCCCGGTCAACGCCCGGTGGCGGATTGACGACGCGGGGCGGGCCTCGTGGATGACCCTGGTCGCCTACGTACGGGCCACCGTGCTGGTCGCCTTCATCGACGCGGTCGGTATCGGCATCTTCCTGGTCATCTTCGACGTGCCGTTCGCGTTCCCGCTGGCCGCGCTGGTCTTCCTCGGCGCGTTCATCCCGATCGTCGGCGCCGCGCTCTCGGGTGCGGTCGCGGTGCTGGTCGCGCTCGTTGACAGCGGTCCGGTCACCGCCGCGATCATCCTCGGCGTGGTGATCGGTGTGCAGCAGATCGAGGGACACATCCTGCAACCGTTGATCATGGGACGGGCGGTGGCGATCCACCCGCTCGCGGTGATCGTCGGCATCGCCGCCGGGGTGGTGCTGGCCGGGATCGTCGGCGCGCTTGTCGCCGTGCCACTGATCGCGGTGCTCAACACCGCCGTACGCCGGCTGGCCCACCGACGCCCACCGGAGGTGCCGCCGGACGCGGTCGTGGTCGCCTCGTCCGCACCCTGACCAGCCCGGCCACGTCCCGTCGCCTCAGCCGTCGCCCGGCGGCCGTCGTCTCAGCCGTCGCCCGGCGGCCGTCGTCTCAGCCGCCCGCCCGGCGGCCGTCGCCCGGCCGCCGTCCCGCCGGCCGGATCCGGGTTTCGGCGTCCGGGCCCTGCGGCCCGGCCCGGCCGGCTCACTCCTTGGCGAGGCGTTGCAGCGCGCCCCGGGCCACCTCGGGCCGGGTGGTGTACCAGAACGGTGGCAGCGAGCGGCGCAGGAACGCGCCGTAGCCCCGGGCCGTCTCCAACCGCGAGTCGAGGACCGCGACCACGCCCTTGTCGCCGGTGGAGCGGATCAGCCGGCCCACTCCCTGCGCCAGTCGTACCGCCGCGATCGGGACGCTGACCGAGGCGAACCCGGAGCCGCCGGAGGCATCCACCGCAGCCGCGCGCGCCGCAGCCAGTGGCTCGTCCGGCCGGGGGAACGGCAGCCGGTCGATCACCACGAGCTGGCACGCGTCACCCGGCACGTCCACGCCCTGCCAGAGTGACATCACCCCGAACAGGCAGCTCGCCCGCTCCTCCCGGAATCGGCGGACCAGCAGCGGCAGCGCTTCCTCGCCCTGGAGCAGCACCGGCAGGTCGGTCTTCGCACGGAGCAGCTCCGCCGCCTGCTGCGCGGCCCGTCGGGAGGAGAAGAGACCGAGGGTACGTCCACCGAGCGCGCCGACCAGTTCGAGCAACTCGGCACCGGCCGCGTCGGGGAGCCCGGAGGCGGCCGGTCGAGGGAGGTGCGCGGCGACGTACAGGATGCCCTGCCGGGCGTAGTCGAACGGCGACCCGACGTCGAGCGACCGCCACCCGGCTCCCGACTCACCCTCGGCGTCCGGGACCCCGTCGGCGACGCTCGCCCCGTTCTTCGCCGCCGCCCCGTTCTTCGCCGCCGTGCCGTTCCTTACCGCCGTGCTGTTCTTCGCCGCCGTGCTGTTCTTCGCCGGCGTGCTGTTCTTCGTCGCCGTGCTGTTCTTCGTCGTCGTCCCGGTCCGGTCCGCCCGGTCGGTCGACGCGGCCAGGGCGGCGGCGGCCGGTGACGGCGGCTCGGCCGCGACCGCACCGAGGCCCAGGGCCTTGGCGACGGTGTCGAACCGCCCGCCGAGGGTCAGCGTGGCCGAGGTCACCACGACGGTACGTTCGTCGTACAGCTCGTTGGCGAGCAGACCCGCCACGGAGAGCGGTGCCACCACCAGGGCGCGTCGACCGGCACCGGGGCCGTCGGACTTCTCCACCCAGGCGACGTCGTAGTCGTCCTCCTCCAGCAGTCGTTGGGAGGTGCTGGAGAGGTCGTCGAGCACCGCCTTGGACTGCTGCTTGCGTACCGGGTCGGGGTCGTCGGCCTTGATCTCGCCAATCCGCTCCAGCGCCTGCCGGGTGGCGGCGTCGAGCAGCGTGCAGGCCTCGCGCAGCGGTGCTGGCAGCCCGGCCGTGATCCGCCCGGCCGGCACCTCGGCGAGCCCGATGGCGAGCGCGTCACCGGCCGCGGTGAGCGTCTCGGCGATCTCCGGGGTGAGCAGCGGCCGGGCCCGCCGGGCGGCCCGGTCGATCTGCTCCGGTACGAGTTCGGCCTGGGAGGCTGAGGAGACCCGGTCGGCGAGTTCGTGTGCCTCGTCCACCACCAGCAGCTTGTGCGGCGGGACGATGTGCCGGTCGTTGAGCAGGTCGACGGCGAGCAGGCTGTGGTTGGTGACCACGATGTCGGCCTCGCGGGCGCGGACCCGGGACGCCTCGGCGAAGCACTCCGGCCCGTACGGACACCGCCCCGCCCCCACGCACTCCCGCGCCGGCATCGAGACCAGCCGCCACGCCTGGTCGTCCACGCCCGGGTCCAGTTCGTCGCGGTCACCGGTCTCGGTCCGCTCGGCCCAGGCCCGCAGCCGTTCGACCTGCTTGCCGAGCCGGCCCGCCTCGCCCAGCCACTTGGTGCCGCCCCCACCCCGCCCGGGGGCGTCGAAGAGGGTGTCCTCCGGCTCGTCCTCAGTGGAGTTGTCCAGCCGGGCCAGGCAGAGGTAGTGGTGACGCCCCTTGAGCACCGCGTACGTCGGCCGCCGGCCGAGCACCGGCTCGACCGCGTCGGCCAGCCGGGGCAGGTCGTGCTCGACCAGTTGGGACTGGAGGGCGAGGGTGGCGGTGGAGACCACCACGGGACCGTCGACGGTGAGCGCCGGGGCGAGATAGGCCAGCGACTTGCCGGTGCCGGTGCCAGCCTGGACCAGCAGGTGCTCGCCGCTCTCGATGCTCCGCTCGATCGCCGAGGCCATCTGCTGCTGGCCGGGCCGGGCCGAGCCGCCGGGCACCGCGCCGACGGCGGCGGCGAGCAGGTCGTCGGTGCTCGGTCGGCCGGCGCGTCGGCGCCGCCGGGTTGCCGGTGCCGGTGCGGTGGACTCGGCGTCCTCGGAGTCGGCGGGGTTGTCGGCGGTGGTCGGCGCGGTCACCGTAGGACCGTACCTGGCCGTCCCGACAGGACCACGCACCTCTGAAAGGAAGGGCCCCTTATTAACGCTATGCGTTAATAAGGGGCCCTTCCTTTCATGCGGGCGCGGGATGGCCGGCATCGGTTAGGGTGCGGGAATGTCGAGCGATGTGGTCCGTGTCGTCTACCGGAAGTACGACGGCACCGCGCACCGGGACTACCCCGCCCGCCGGCTCGCCGAGGACGACCTGGGTGTCTGGCTCGGCGTCACCGCCGGCACCGAGTCGGTCTACCACGGCCGTCCGTCCGTGGAGCAGATTCCGTTCGTGCTGCTGGTGCCGCACTCGGCCTGGTGGACCGGCATGTTCAACCCGCCGCCGAGGACCAGCGAGGTCTACTGCGACATCGCCAGCCCGGCCCGGTGGGAGGGTGACACGGTCCACTTGATCGACCTCGACCTGGACGTGGTCCGGCGCCGGGCCACCGGGGCGGTCGAGCTGCGCGACGAGGACGAGTTCGCCGAGCACCGGGTCCGGTTCGGCTATCCGGAGGACGTGATCGTGCAGGCCGAGGCGGCGGCCGAGTGGCTCTACGACGCACTCGGCGACGGCACCGAGCCGTTCGCGTCCGCGTACCGCAAGTGGCTCGCCCTGGTGGTCTGAGCGCCCGCCGCCCCACCCGGACCAGCCGCTTGACCTCGGGGTCGCGTCGCGGCGGGCTGGCTCTTCGGCGATGATCGAGGGATGAGCGAGTGGGGTGGTGCGGTCCGGTCCGGCCGGTCGGGTTCGCCGGCCAGGCCGAGGGGGACCTTCTCGGCGACGCCGGTGTCGGCATGAGCGGGTCGAAGCGGTCCCTGCGTGAGCTGTTGCGGGTGCCGACCGGCGGCAGGGCCCTGGACCTGGGGGCGATCCAGCCGCGCGCCACGCCGGGGCTCCCCTCCGCCGAGGTGGTGGGCCACGAGCCGAAGACCTGGGCCAGGGCCCGGGTGGCGGCGATCGGGGCCGAACTGGGTCGGCAGCAGGAGATGCTGTTCGCCTCGGCCAAGGTCGATCCCGGCCGTGGCCGCCGGCTGTTGCTGGTGCTCCAGGCGATGGACGCGGGTGGCAAGGACGGCACGATCCGGCGGGTGGCGGGCACGATGAACCCGCTCGGGCTGCACGTCAGGTCGTTCGGCCGGCCGACCGAGGAGGAGCGGGGGCACCACTTCCTCTGGCGGATCCGCCGGGCGCTGCCGGCGCCGGGTTATGTCGGGGTGTTCAATCGGTCACACTACGAGGACGTCCTGGTCCCGAGGGTCGAGTCGTTGGTGCCCGAGCGCACCTGGCGGGCCCGGTACGACGAGATCAACGAGTTCGAGGCGGAGTTGGCCGAGGGCGGTGTCACCCTGCTCAAGGTCTTCCTGCACATCTCGTACGAGGAGCAGTTGGAGCGGCTGCTGCGCCGGCTCGACGACCCGCGCAAGCACTGGAAGTACGAGCCGGCGGACGTGGACACCCGGGCCCGGTGGGCCGACTACCAGGCCGCGTACGCGGAGGCGTTGACCCGCTGCGGCACCTCCCGCTCGCCCTGGTTCGTGGTGCCCGCGAACCGTAAGTGGTACCGCGACTGGGCGGTGGCGAACCTGCTCCGGGAGACCTTCGAGGGGTTGGGGCTGAGCTATCCGGGGCCGACCTTCGACGTCGAGCGGGAGCGGCGGCGGCTGGTCGCGCAGCGGCCGGGACAACTCCGTCCCGGGGGCGCCCCGAAGCTGTCTTAGATGAACATCAGATGAACTGGGAGTGAATCACGCCTGGCCAGAGGTGGGCCGCCGGTTGCCCGGTTTTCGGGTTTCCTAGCATTCCCCAAGGCAGGTCCGCTGACGCTCACCCACAGCAGGTCGGCAGACCCCCGCCACCCCCACCGACGACGCGACGAGGTCCGTGCCGTGAAGTTTTCCTTCCGCCCTACCGAGGGCGCCTTTTACGAGCTCTTCACCAGAGCCGCACAGAACCTCGTACGGGGTACCGAGCTGCTGAACGAGCTGGCCCTGCCGGGCGTGGACGTGCAGTCGGTGAGCGAGCGGCTCACCGAGGTCGAGCACGACAGCGACCAGATCACCCACGAGCTGTACAAGAAGATCAACTCGACCTTCATCACGCCCTTCGACCGGGAGGACATCTACCGGCTCGGGTCGCTGCTCGACGACGTGATGGACCACCTCGAGGCGGTCGGCAACCTGCTCTACCTGTACGGCCTGACCAAGCTCCCGTCCCTGCCCCGGGAGATGCACGAACTGGTCAACGTGCTCGACCAGCAGGCGAGGCTGACCGCCGAGGCGATGCCCCGGCTGCGCTCGATGCGCGACCTCGAGGACTACTGGATCGAGTGCAACCGGCTCGAGAACGACGGCGACCAGGCGTACCGGATGCTGCTGGTCCGGCTCTTCTCCGGCGAGTACGACGCGCTGACCGTGCTGAAGATGAAGGAGGTCGCCGACGAGTTGGAGGCGGCCTGCGACGCCTTCGAGCACGTGGCGAACACGGTCGAGACCATCGCGGTCAAGGAGTCCTGATCCCGGTGACCGGACGACCCCTTACTCCTGCGCCGCTGGTCCGTACGCCCACGCCGGGCGGTGCCGGCGCGTGAGCCCCGAACTCATCGCCGTACTCGCGGTGATCGCCGTCGCCATGTTCTTCGACTACACCAACGGCTTCCACGACGCCGCGAACGCGATCGCGACCAGCATCTCGACCCGCGCGCTCACCCCCCGGGTGGCGCTGGCCATGGCCGCGGTCGGCAACTTCATCGGCGCGCACCTCGGCGGCAACGTCGCCAAGACGGTCGGCGACGGCCTGGTCGAGCTGCCAACCGGGCTGGCCAGCCTCGGTGTGGTCTTCGCCGGGGTGCTCGGCGCCATCTGCTGGAACCTGCTCACCTGGTACTTCGGCATCCCCTCCTCGTCCTCGCACGCGCTGTTCGGCGGGCTGGTCGGGGCGACCCTCTGTGCCACCCTCTTCGGCGTCGGCGGCACCGTGCTCTGGGACGGCATCCTGATCAAGGTGGTCGTCCCGATGGTGGCCTCGCCGCTGGTCGGGTTCGGGCTCGGCGCGCTGATGATGCTGGCGGTGATGTGGGTCTTCCGGCGGGGCAACCCGGCCAAGCTGAACCGGGGCTTCCGCTGGGCGCAGACCGCCTCGGCGATGGCGATGTCGATCGGCCACGGCATGCAGGACGCGGCCAAGACCATGGGCATCGTGGTGCTGGCCCTGTTCGCCGGTGGTTACCAGGACAGCAAGACGCACATCCCGGAGTGGGTCTTCTGGACCTCCGCGACCGTGCTCGCGCTCGGTACGTACGCCGGTGGCTGGCGGATCATCCGTACCCTCGGTCGGAAGATCATCGACCTCGGGCCGCCGGAGGGCTTCGCGGCCGAGACGGTGGCGAGCATCGTGCTCTTCACCACCTCCCGGCTCGGGCTGCCGATCTCCACCACGCACACCATCACCTCGGCGATCATGGGCGTCGGCGCGACCAAGAAGCTCTCCGCCGTACGGTGGGGCGTGGCCGGCAACATCGTGACCGCGTGGATCCTG
Source organism: Micromonospora sp. NPDC050397 (assembly GCF_044901685.1). Taxonomy (NCBI): domain Bacteria; kingdom Bacillati; phylum Actinomycetota; class Actinomycetes; order Micromonosporales; family Micromonosporaceae; genus Micromonospora; species Micromonospora sp. NPDC050397. The sequence goes on along the minus strand of NZ_JBJDPS010000018.1, from coordinate 53,052 downwards.
ACCTTCCCGGCTGCCGCCGCGATCGCCGCGATCTGCTACTTCGTGGTCCGCCCCCTCTTCTGACCGAGGTTAGGAAGGGCCCCTTCCTATACAAAAAACGATAGGAAGGGGCCCTTCCTTACCCCTTAGGGGTAGGTGACGCCGATCTGGGCGCGGATGGTGTCGAGCAGGCCCATCACGTCGAGGGTTACGGCGTGCGGCACCAGGGGGCTCTCCTTGAGCCCGGCGGCCAGGCAGCGCTGCACCTCGGCGGCCTCGTACTGGTAGCCGTTGCCGATCATGCCGGACGGCAGGACCTCCGGCTCCGCACCGGCCCGGTGGATCGTGACCTGTCCCGGGACCCAGAACGGGGCGGCCAGTTCGATCCGGCCGGTGGTGCCGGTGATGGTCGCGTTCTGCGGCGTCTCACCGGTGATGCCGCAGCTCAGTGAGGCGACCGCGCCGGAGTCGTAGCCGAACACCAGGCCGGTGTTCTCGTCCACGCCCTCCGGGCTGATCTTCGCCCAGGACCGGATGTGGTCGGGGCGGCCGAGCGCCATGTGGGCCAGGGTGATCGGGTAGATCCCCAGGTCGAGCAGGGCGCCGCCGCCGAGCGCCCTCGCCCGCATCCGGTGCTCGGGCGGGAACGGCCCGGCCACCCCGAACGAGGCATGGACGCTGGTCACCGAGCCGATCGCGCCGTCCGCGATCAGGTCCATGACCCGGAGTACGGTCGGGTTGCAGCGCGTCCACATGGCTTCCATCAGGAAGACGTCCCGCTCCCGGGCGGTCTCGACCAGCGTGGTGCTGCTCGCCAGGTCGAGCGTGAACGGCTTCTCGCAGAGCACCGCCCGACCCGCCGTCAGGCAGGTCATGGTGGCCTCGAAGTGGGCGGAGTGCGGGGTGGCGACGTACACGACGTCCACCTCGTCGTCGGCGGCGAGTTCCGCCCACGATCTGTACGCCCGGGGAATGCCGTGGCGGTCGGCGAAGAGGCGGGCCGCCTCGGTCGACCGTGAGCCGACCGCGACCACCTCGGCGTCCGGGAGGAGTCGCAGGTCCGTGACGAACTGGGCGGCGATGTTGCCGGTGGCCAGGATGCCCCAACGTGTCATGCCAGCACGCTAGCCCAGCCCGGGTCCGCCCCGACCAGCACGTCCACCGGTCAAGATCCGGCACTAGGCTCGGCGGCATGACGATCGACAGCGGTGGGTCACCGAACGGGCCGGCGCCGGGCACGCCGGCCTTTGCCGTACCGGAGTCGCTGGTCGCGCACGCCCGCCGGTTCTACGCCGCCGGTGAGCCGCCGGCAACACCCCGGGTGGCCGCGACCGTACTGCTGCTGCGCCCGACCGCCGACGGCGAAACCATAGAGGTGTACGTCATCCGCCGGCTCGCCGCGATGACCTTCGGCGGGATGTACGCCTTTCCCGGCGGCGGGGTCGACCCGTCCGACTCGGCGGCCACGCTCGACTGGTCCGGGCCGCCCGCGTCGGCCTGGGGCGACCGGCTCGGGTTGCCGCCGCAGGCCGCCCAGGCGGTGCTCTGCGCCGCCGCGCGGGAGGTCTTCGAGGAGGCGGGGGTGCTGCTCGCCGGGCCGGGACCGGGCACGATCGTCGGGGACGTGAGCGGAGCGGACTGGGAGGAGGCCCGGCAGGCGCTGGTCGAGCGGCGGATCAGCTTCGCCGACCTGCTGCGCGAGCGTCGACTCAACCTCCGGTCGGACCTGCTGCTGCCCTGGGCCCGCTGGATCACACCGGAGTTCGAGCCGCGCCGCTTCGACACGTACTTCTTTGTCGCCCTGCTGCCGGGCGGTCAGCGGACCCGGGACGTCAGCGGCGAGGCCGACCACACCATGTGGATCCGACCGGCCGACGCGCTGGCCCGGGTCGACTCCGGCGAGATCGCGATGCTGCCGCCGACCCGGGTCGCGCTGGCCGAGATCGCCGCCTGCGGCGGGCTGGCCGGGCTGCCGGCCGCCGCGTCCGGGCGGGACGTGGCCACCCCGGTGCTGCCCCGGCTGGAGTTGGCCCCGGACGGCACCGCCCGCTTCCTGCTCGGCTGAGTGCCCGCCCGGGACACCGGTGCCCTGGGCGGCGCGTCCCGGCCACAAGCTCGGGACACCTTTGCCCCGGGTGGCGCGTCCCGGCCACAAGCTCGGGACACCTTCGCCCGGGTGGCGCATCCCGGCCAGAAGAACGGCCTCCCGGCGAGCCCCAACGGGTCGCCGGAAGGCCGTGGTGGTCCTGCCGGTCAGCCGAAGCGGCCGGTGATGTAGTCCTCGGTCTTCTTGACGCTCGGGTTGCTGAAGATCTTCTGGGTGTAGTCGTACTCGATCAGGCGGCCGGGGTCGCCGGTGCGCTCGATCGAGAAGAAGGCGGTACGGTCCGACACCCGGGCGGCCTGCTGCATGTTGTGCGTCACGATGATGATCGTGTAGCTGTCCTTCAGCTTGAACATCAGGTCCTCGATCGCAAGGGTGGAGATCGGGTCCAGCGCCGAGCAGGGCTCGTCCATCAGCACGACCTGGGGCTCGACCGCGATCGTCCGGGCGATGCAGAGGCGCTGCTGCTGACCGCCGGAGAGGCCGGCGCCCGGCTTGCCCAACCGGTCCTTCACCTCGTCCCAGAGGTTCGCCGAGCGCAGTGCCTTCTCGGCCGCGTCCTCCAGCGCCGACTTCTTCCGTACGCCGTTCAGCTTCAGCCCGGCGACCACGTTGTCGAAGATCGACATGGTGGGGAACGGGTTGGGACGCTGGAAGACCATGCCGATCAGTCGCCGTACGGCCGTCACGTCCACGTCGTTGTCGTAGATGTTCTGGCCGTCGATGGTGAGCTGGCCCTCGACCCGGGCGCCCGGCAGCACCTCGTGCATCCGGTTGATCGAGCGCAGGAAGGTCGACTTGCCGCAGCCCGACGGCCCGATCAGGGCGGTGACGGTCTTCGGCTCGACGGTCAGGTTGATGTTCTCGATCGCCTTGAACGACCCGTAGTACGCGGTGACGCCCTCCGCCTCGACGCGCTTTGCCATGGTGATTGCTCCTCCGGGGTTCAACGGGAGATCTGGCTACGGCGAGCGAGCAGCTTCGCCGCGATGGTGAGGATGAGTACGAGAGCCACCAGGGTCAGCGCGGCGGTCCAGGCCCGGTCCGGGGAGTAGCGCCCGGCGTCGGTGGCCTGTCCGTACACGAAGAGGGAGAGCGAGGACTGGTTGTTCTCGAACGGGTTGAAGTTGATCGCGGCGGTGCCGCCCGCGACGAGCAGCACCGGTGCGGTCTCGCCGGCCGCGCGGGCGACGGCGAGCATCACGCCGGTGACGATGCCGGGCAGCGCGGTCGGCAGCACGATCCGCAGGATCGTCTTCCACTTCGGGATCCCGAGGGCGTAGGAGCCCTCCCGCAGCGGTGCCGGCACCAGCCGGAGCATCTCCTCGGTCGACCGCACGATGGTCGGCAGCATCAGCACGCTCAGTGCCAACGCGGCGGCGAAGCCGGAGTAGCCCGGCCGGCCGTCCGCGCTGAGGTGCGGGGAGACGATCAGCACCCAGAACGCGAGGATGAACAGACCGGCGACGATCGACGGGATACCGGTCATCACGTCGACGAAGAAGCGGATGGTGTTCGCGAACCGGCCCCGGCCGTACTCGACGATGTAGATCGCACCGGCGATGCCGAGCGGCACGGTGATCAGGGTGGCGATGCCGACCTGCTCCAGCGTGCCGATGATGGCGTGGTAGGCGCCACCCTCCGGGTCCCGGGCGCCGATGTTGTTCATCGACGTGCCGAAGAAGTTGCCGTCCAGCCGCGCGACTCCCTTGGAGACCAGCGTCCAGACGACCGAGCTGAGCGGGAGTACGGCGAGCACGAACGCGGAGTGGATCAACGCGCTCCAGGTCCGGTTGTTGGCCGCGCGCTGTCCCTCGATGTTGCGGGCGATCAGGTAGAGACCGACGAGGTAGAGGACGGCGCCGAGGACGACCGTCAACACCCAGCCGCCGATGCCGGTCCCGTACACCACCACGGCCGCGACGACCAGTGCGAGTACGGCGATGCCGACCGGCGCCCACTTCGGTAGCCGGCGCCCACGCAGGTCCACTCCGGTGCCGCTCGGGCTGACCAGGGTCGAGGCGCTCATGCTGCCCCCTCGGTGAACTCGCGGCGGCGGTTGAGGATGACCCGGGCGGTCATGTTGACCACGAGGGTGATCGCGAACAGGACCAGACCGGAGGCGATCAGGGCGCCCCGGCCGATGTCGTTGGACTCGCTGAACCCGTTGGCGATGTTGGCGGCGATCGAGTTTCCGCCGGACTGGATCAGGTTGAACGAGATGGCGAAGGTGGCGCCGAGGGTCATCGCCAGCGCGATGGTCTCGCCAAGTGCGCGACCCAGCCCGAGCATGACCGCGGCGACCACACCCGGCCGCCCGTACGGCAGCACGGAGGTGCGGACCATCTCCCACTTGGTGGCGCCCAGGGCCAGGGCGGCCTCCTCGTTGGCCTTCGGGGTCTGCATGAAGACCTCGCGGGAGAGCGAGGTGACGATCGGCAGCACCATGATCGCCAGCACCAGGGCGCCGAGGATGATGGCCCGACCGAACGGTCCCTCGCCGCCGAAGAGCGGGATCCAGCTGAAGTACTTGTTGAGCCAGACGGAGAAGTCGGTGACCGGCCCGCTGAACACGTCACGACCCCAGAGACCGAACACCACGCTGGGTACGGCGGCGAGCAGGTCGATGAGGAAGCCCAGGGCGGTGGCGATCCGCCGGTGGGCGTAGTGCGAGAGGTAGAGCGCGATGCCGAGGGCCACCGGCACCGCGAGCAGCAGCGCGATGACCGCGCTGAGCACGGTGCCGAAGGCCAACGCGGCGATGCCGAAGCGGGGTTCCCCCTCGTTCGGCGCCCAGTTCTTGAAGGTGAAGAAGTTCTCGTTGTTGGCCTGGAGCGCCGGGATCGCCTTGCTGACCAGGAAGATCGCGATCGCCACGATGATGACCAGCACCATCGTGCCCGCGGCCAGGGTCAGCACGCGGAAGAGCTGCTCGGCACCGAACGCCCGGCGCCGGGGCAGCGCGCCGCCGCCGCCCATGCCGCCTCCGTCAGGAGCCCGGTGGGACGGTATCGCTGAAAACTCGGCCGATTGCGCCGAAGCACCGGCGGGTCGGTCGTGACTTGTTGTCACGCCCGATCCGCCGGTGCCGGCGTCGGCCGAGCGGGGAGGGGTTTCACCCATCTGCTCGCTCGCTCCGTGTGGTGTCCGGGGGCTGGATTACCGGGGTTAGGCGATGGCCTTGACGGCGGCCTCGACCTTGGTGCGGACCGACTCCGGCAGCGGGGCGTAGCCCAGGTCGGCCAGGTCGGCCTGTCCCGCGCTGCTGGCCGCGTGGCCGAGGAAGCCCTTGACCAGCGCGAGCTTGTCAGCCGCGAGGCCCTTGTTGCAGACGATCTCGTAGGTCACCAGGACGATCGGGTAGGCCCCGGCCTCCTTGGTGTTGTAGTCGATCGACAGCTTCAGGTCGTCGCCCTGGCCGGTGACCTCGGCGCTGGCGATGGTCTTGCCGGCCGACTCGGCGTTCAGCGCGACGAACTCACCGGCGCCGTTGGCGACCTTGGCGGTGCTGAGCGAGGAGTTCTCGGCGAACGAGAGCTCGACGTAGCCGATGGTGCCGGCGGTCTGCTTGACCAGGGCGGCGACGCCGTCCGAGCCCTTGGCGCCGGTGCCGCCCGGAGCCTTCCACGCCTTGGCCTTGCCGAAGGTCCAGTCCTTCTCGGCGGTCTTGCTCAGGAACGCGGTGAAGTTGTCGGTCGTGCCCGACTCGTCCGAGCGGTGCACGGCCTGGATCGCGGTCGACGGCAGGGTCGCGCTGGGGTTGTCGGCCTTGATCGCGGCGTCGTCCCACTTGGTGACCTTGCCGGCGAAGATCTGCGCCAGGGTGGCCGGCTTGAGCTGCAGGCCGTCGACGCCGGGCAGGTTGTAGGCGATCGCCACCGGGCCGATGACCATCGGCAGGTGGATGGCCTTGCCGCTCGGGCACTTCGCGTCGGCCTTCGGCTGCTCGTCTTCCTTGAGCGCCGAGTCCGAGCCGGCGAAGTCAGCGGTGCCGGCGATGAAGGCCTGGATGCCCGCGCCGGAACCGGAGGGCTCGTAGTTGATGGTTACGCCGCTGCACTGCTGCTGGTAGGCCTTGACCCACTCGGCGACGGCGTTCTTCTGCGCGGAGGAACCCTGCGCGTTGATGGTGCCGGTGGCGCAGTCGGCTGCGGCGGCGGACCCGGAGGCCGAGGGCCCGGCGGGCTCGTTGTTGTCCGAGCCGCACGCACTGAGTGCAAGTGCCGCAGTCAGAGCGAGGCAGGCAAGAATGCCGTGCCGCTGGAGCTTCACCTGAGGGGTTTCCCTTCACATGGACGGAGCGCCGGGAACTCTGCCCCGGGAGCCGGCTATCCACCGGCTACTAGGCAAGTTAGAAGTGCCAGGTAGCCGGTTCGCCGGGCGCGAGTGAACGAAGGGTGAACAGGTGCGACCGGTCAGGTGGACCAGAGCTGAGGGCGAGTTGTCCGTTCCGTGAACTGAGGGACCGGAGTTCGCTACGTCCGTTATGGGGCGAGTCGATACTGGACGTGGGTTGTCCAGCGGGAAAAGCCCAGTCGCGCGTACAACGCCACCGCCGCGCTGTTGGATTCGTCCACGTAGAGCATCACTCGGTTCAACCCACGGTCACGGAGGTGGCGCAAACCGGCTGCGGTCAGCGCCTTGCCCAAACCGAGGCCGTGTGCCTCCGGCTCGACCCCGACCACGTACACCTCGCCCACCGGCTCGGGGAGTCCCCGCGTCGGGTCCGGGATGGACGTCTCGGCGAGCGGGTCGACCGGGCCGGGGGTGACCGTGCCGTGCACCTTGGTCCAGTGGAAACCGAGCAGACGGTCGGTCGACTCCTCGACCGCGAGCAGGAAGCCGGCCGGGTCGAACCACGGCTCCGCCATTCGTACGGCGAGGTCGTCGGCGGTCCACCGGCCCTGCTCGGGATGGTCGGCGAAGGCCCGCCGGTTCACCGCCAGCCATGCCTCGTCGTCCAGACCCGGGCGGAAGGCCCGCAGTACGACGCCCGGCGGCAGGACTGCCTCGGCGATCTCCCCGCCGAGTGGCCGGCGCAACTGCCACAGCTCCCGGTCCCGGCGCAGTCCCAGGTCCAGCGCGAGCGCGGCGGCCGACGGGTGGTCCCCGTGGGCCCAGATCCGCAGGTCGGCGCCGGTGCTCGCGGCGATGGTCGCGTCGACCAGGGCGCGTCCCAGCCCGCGTCGCCGGTGCGCGGGGTGTACGACCAGCTCCGCCTCGGCCGCTGCCGGGTCGGTGGTGCGGTCGAGTTGGGCGTAACCGACCGGCACTCCGGCCGGGTCACGGGCGATCAGGTGGTCGACCGGGGCGGGATCGTCGGGCCGGAGCCGGAGCGTCACGTGCTCGGAGAGCGGCTGCGCGCCGTCGGCCAGGTCCGCCGCTCGGGCGAGTGCCAGGATGTCGCTGATCTGTGTCGGATCGAGGTGGTCGGTCCGGGTCACCTCTGTAACGTCCATGGTCACTCCGCCACGTTAGCCCGGCCGTACCAACTCGCCCGCGCCCTGGCGCCGGGTAGAGGGGGACGTCACCGTGCGGGTGCGGTCGGGGGCGTGGGATCGACGGTACGCGTGGAGGTGTCCAGCCGGGCTCAGCCCGGGTCCGTGTGGCCGGTGTTGTCGGTCTCGGCCCGGGGAGGCCCGCTCGGCAGCGAGGCGAGCTCGAAGCGTCGCAGCAGGTTGGGCAGGATCGTTTCGAGCGCGTTGACGGTCTGCTGCCGGTCGCCGCCGGCATCGTGCATGAGCACGATCGAGCCGGCTCGGGTGCCGGCCGTCACGGTCGAGGCGATGTTCCCGGTTCCGGGCCGGTCCCAGTCCTGCGGATCCACGTCCCAGTGCAGCGAGGTCATGCCGAGTTCCCAGGCCATGCCGACGACGGTTGACGTCCACGCTCCACCCGGCTGGCGGAAGTAGACGATCCTGGCCCCGGGTACGGCGGCCCGGATCGCCGCGTTGGTGCGGGTCAGGTCGGTCCGGATGGTCGTACGCGGCCGGCTGCCCAGGGTGAGGTCGTGTGACCAGGAGTGGTTGCACAGGGTGTGTCCGGCCGCCGCGATCGCCCGTACCAGGTCGGGGTGGGCGGCGGCCTGTTCCCCGACCAGGCAGAAGGTCGCCTTGACCTGGTAACGCTCCAGGAGTGCGAGGACCCGGGGGGTGTAGGTCGGGTCCGGTCCGTCGTCGAAGGTGAGCGCCACCTCGCGCGAGCCGGAGGTGTGGCGGCTGCCGTACGGGCCGCCGCGTTCCAGGGCCAGGCGGGGCCGCTCGTCGGCGAGCACCGCCTCCGGCTCGGGGGCGGACGGGGTGGCGGAGGTGGGCGCGGTGGACGGGGTCGGTGACGCTCCGGGTGCGGGTTCCCGGGACGGACCGGCCGTGGGGGATGCGCTGGACCAGGCGTCGAGCCGGTCGGCGGCCGGATCGGACGGCCCGAGGGCGCGGCCGAGCACGAACACTCCGCCCAGGATCGAGCCGGCGGCCAGGGTGAGGACCAGGACCAGGCTCAGCACGGCCGGGTCGGCGGGCCACGGCCGACGACGTCCGTCCTGCTGGGCCGGTGTCCTCCGGCCACGCATCGGTGCCACTGCCGTCCCCCTCGAACCCGTACCTGCAAATTCAGGATACGGAGAATTGCCCGGTTAAATGGGGGTTTCAGACATTGACCCGATTTGACCGACATGATAGGCAAAGCGCCACCCGGCGGATAGCCGGATGGCGCTTTGTCGGTCGAGCGGTGGAATCGAGCGGTGGAACGGGTGGGGTCGTCGGTCGGGCGGGCCCCGGGTCGAGTCGGTTCGTGGGTCAGACCGGGAGGGTCGCCGTCGCTGTGGCCGACTCCGACTCCGGCAGGGAGCGGGAGGACGAGGGCGGTACGACAAACTTGTAGCCGACCTGACGCACCGTGCCGATCATCGACTCGTACTCCGAGCCGAGCTTGGCCCGCAGCCGCCGGACGTGCACGTCGACCGTACGGGTGCCGCCGAAGTAGTCGTAGCCCCAGACCTCGCGCAGCAACTGGTCCCGGGTGAAGACCCGTCCGGGGTGCTGGGCGAGGAACTTGAGCAGCTCGAACTCCTTGTACGTCAGGTCGAGCGGGCGACCCTTCAGCTTGGCGGCGTAGGTGTCCGGGTCGATCGAGAGCTCGCCGGCCCGGATCTGGCCGCCGGCACCGGCGATCGCGTTGCTGAGCCGCCCGACGGCCAGCCGCAGCCGGGCCTCGACCTCGGCGGGACCGGCGCTGGCCAGGATCACGTCGTCCACGCCCCAGTCGGCGTTGAGCGCGATCAGGCCGGCCTCGGTGACCACCGCGACCAGGGGCACACCCAGGCCGGTGGCGTGCAGCATGCGGCAGGTGGCGCGGGCCTCGCTCAGTTCGGAGCGGGCGTCCACGAGGACGGCGTCCGGGCTGGGCCCGGCGACGAGCGTACGGACGTCCCGTGGTGCGGTACGAATCGAGTGGGGAAGCAGGTCGAGAGCGGGCAGCACGGCCGACGGCTCGCCTGCGCGCGCGGTGACCAGCAGCAGGATCTCCACACATCACCTCCGTCCCGGCGGCGCATCGCCGCGCGGTGGCCAGTGGTGTTCCGGCCCGAGGCCGATGGGCGCCACTGGTTAATGGTGTCGGTCCCGGCGTCGCTGACGGGGCGGGGTAAGGCCCGAGCTTATCGGATTCGACCCGGGACGATCCCGGACGATCGGCCCTTCGGTTGTGTTCTCCACCTCAACGGGCGAGGTTTTTACACAGCCGAAACCAGAATCCGTGCGTCTGCGGCCCGATCTGGCACGATCAGGTGCGTGTTCCCCTCGACGTCTCCCGAGACCGGTCGCGAATCCTGGGCCAACGGACCCCGTGGTGGACCGGTCGGACCCCCGCCCGGCCCGGCCCCCCGTGGTGGCGGTTACCCACCGGTGCCCGGTCCACCGCCCGGTGCCCCCGCCACGCCCTTCGACGAGCCGGCGGCGGACGAGCAGCGGGAGCCCGAGACCGGCCGTCGGCGCCTGCGCGGCAAGCGAGGCTCCGACGACCCGGTGCCGGGCAGCGGCCTGGACCCGGAGACCGACGACGAGGACGAGGAGGAGTTCGAGCCGGTCCCGATCCGCCGCCCGCTGGCGCTGGCGGTCGCCGGCTTCGCCGGACTCCTCGGCCTGGGGCTGGTCCTCGGTGCGCAGACCTCCGGACCCGGGGCGCGGATCCCGTTCGCGCTCGTCGTGTTCGGGGTGCAACTCCTCTACATCCTGGCCTGGACGATGGCGACCCGCCCGCCCGCGCTGCCGCTGGTGGCCGGCGTCGCCGTGGCGGTCGCCGTCGGCGCGGACGCTGCCGCGATCCTGCCGCAGGTGGCCGCCCTCGGCCCGGTCGGGTACGTGGCGGCGGCCGGCTTCGTGGTCGGCGTCCTCGGCCAACTGGTACGCCGGGCCGACCGGGCGCAGGTGACCGAGTCGCTCGGCGCCACCCTGATGGTGGTGATCGGCGTGGTCGCCTTCGCGAGCCTGATCGTGCTCAGCCGACTGCCGCTCGGCACCCAGGCGATCTTCGTCTGCCTGGCCGGGAGCGGGGTGGCCCTGGTCGTCGCCCGGCTCGTCGACGCGGTGCTGCCCTGGCCCCGGCTGGCGCCGCAGGTGCCCAGGGGGGCGGCCGGGGTGGTGCTCGGCGCCATGCTCGGCACCCTGGCCAGCGGCGTCATCGGCGGCTACGTGGTCGGCTTCACACCGACCAGCGGCGCGGTCGTCGGCCTGGTCGCGGCGACCGCCGCCGTACTGGCGGACCTCGGTGTCGGCTACTCCGAGGCGGGTCGGCTGATGGCCGGAGAGCCGCCGACGATGTGGGTCGCCCGGCACATGCAGGGTCCGCTCGGCGGCTTCGCCCTGGCCGCGCCGGCCGCGTACGCGATGAGCGTGTTCTTCCTCTGACCCGGCGCCCCGGAAGGGGGAGGGAGGGAGAACACGGAAACCGGGCATACGGGATCATGGTCCCCGCCCGGGTTGAGGTTGGCGCGGGCCGGGTACATGACGGTTCCCCGATCGGTGGCACCGCCGGTCCGGGTGGGCGGAGGCGGGTGGCGTGGCAGACAGTTATCCGGCACAGGGTGAGGGATATCCGCGGCGGTTGCCCCGCTCGCACCGCACCGACGAGCGTCCCCGGCGGCGCGGGCGCAAGCTGCTGATCGCCCTGCTGATCCTGCTGGTGGTGCTGGTCGGCGCCCTGGTGGCGGTCGACCGGTACGCGGTCGGCTTCGCCGAGCGTGAGATCGCCACCCGGGTCAGCCAGGAGGCCGCCCGGCAGGGGGTGAAGTCGGGGCCGCCGGACGTGACGGTCAACGGGTTCCCGTTCCTCTCCCAGGTGGTCGCCGGCAACTACCAGTCGGTGGTGATCGTGCTGCGCGACGTCGAGGCGCCGGTGCCCAACGCCGAGGCGGTGCGTCTGCCCGAGCTGCACATCGACGCGCGCAACATCCGGGCGTCGATCGACACGCTCCGTACCGGCCAGGGTCAGGTCACCGCCGGGGCCGTCGACGGCACCGCGACGATCGCGTACGACAGCGTGCTCAAGCTGGTCGACCAGCCCGGCCTCCAGTTGAAGGAGGAGGGCGGCAAGCTCCAGGTGACCGCCCCGGTCCAGGTGCTCGGCCAGTCGTTCACCGTGCGCGGTGCGGCGAACCTCAAGGTCCAGGGCCCCGACGTGGCGATCAGCTTCAGCGACCTGAACGTCGAGGGGCTGCCGGACATCCCGTTGGCCCGGCTCGCGGTCCAGGAGTACGTCCGGCAGATCGCGATCAAGGTGCCGCTGCCGGAGCTGCCGTTCAACCTTCAGGTGCAGGAGGTCCGGCCACTGCCGGAGGGGCTGGCGGTACGGGCCACCGCGAAGGACGTACCGCTCAACTGACCGGAGTGGATGCGTCCCGGATCGTGGTTGACCAGTGACGCGATTATTGCCGGCTGGTAAGCTCCCTGCCCATGGGGACGCTCCTCACCAAACGGCGCGCGGTCGACCTGTGCCGCGTGGCCACCTGCCTGTGTCGCCCCGTCATCTGACGGCGGGGCTGCTCTCGCGTACCCTCTGATTTTTTTCTCACGCCCGGCAGCGGCGCCGTCGCACAAACCCGTGATCCTCTCGCTATGGGTCCCGCGCGTGGTGCGACGAGAACGACCTCGATACCCGCGCAGGCTCACCAATCCGTCATCCAAGACCTTGGAGTGATCTGATGAGTCGCGACACCGCACTCGTTTCGGCCGACTGGGCCGAGAAGAACCTTGACACCCCGGGCGTGGTCTTCGTCGAAGTGGACGAGGACACCACCGCCTACGACGGCGGCCACATCGCCGGTGCGATCAAGCTGGACTGGCGCAAGGACCTGCAGGACGCGGTGCGCCGGGACGCGGTCAACAAGTCCCAGTTCGAGGCGCTGCTCTCCGAGCGCGGCGTGAGCAACGACGACGTCGTGGTGCTCTACGGCGGCAACAACAACTGGTTCGCCGCGTACGCCTACTGGTACTTCAAGCTCTACGGCCACGGCGACGTGAAGCTGCTCGACGGCGGTCGCAAGAAGTGGGAGCTGGACGCCCGCCCGCTGGTCAAGGACCAGGTCTCCCGTCCCGCGACGCAGTACGTGGCGCAGGAGCCGGACCTGAGCATCCGTGCCTTCCGCGACGAGGCGGTCGCCGCCATCGGGGTGAAGAACCTGGTCGACGTCCGCTCGCCCGACGAGTACGCCGGCCGCCTGCTCGCTCCGGCGCACCTGCCCCAGGAGCAGTCCCAGCGGGCCGGACACATCCCGACCGCGGTGAACGTGCCCTGGTCGAAGGCGGCCAACGAGGACGGCACCTTCAAATCCGACGACGACCTGCGCAAGATCTACGGCGAGGCCGGGCTGGACGACAGCCTCGACACGATCGCCTACTGCCGGATCGGTGAGCGCTCGTCGCACACCTGGTTCGTGCTGAAGGAACTGCTCGGCCACCAGAACGTCAAGAACTACGACGGCTCCTGGACCGAGTACGGCTCGCTCATCGGCGTGCCGATCGTGCTCGGCGACGAACCGGGGAGGGCCTGAGCCATGACCGCTCCCACCGCCGCCGGTTGCGCGGCTCCGGACCAGTCGGCCCCGCTGCCGGCCGGGCTGGACCTGAACCGGGAAACCGTCATCACCGGCGTGGTCCGGGCCGACTCCGGCGACGCCGTCCCCGGCGCGTACGTCCGACTGCTCGACTCCACCGGCGAGTTCACCGCCGAGGTGGTCACCTCGCCGGAGGGCCAGTTCCGGTTCTTCGCCGCCCCCGGCACCTGGACCCTGCGTGCCCTGTCCCGACACGGCAACGGTGACGTCCTGGTCACCGCCGAACGGGGAGTCAACGAGGTCGGCGTCACGGTCGCCTGACCAGCACAGCAAAGCGGATCGCCGCACCAGCACAGCAAAGCGGATCGCCGCTCGGGCCAACCGGCCCGGGCGGCGATCCGCTTTTGCGTAGCCGGTCTCCCCGTAGCCGGTCTCCCCGTAGCCGGTCTCCCCGTAGCCGGTCTCCCGGCAGCGGTTCTTCGTGGCCGGTCGACGAGTTTGTGGTGGGCGATTGACAAGTTCCTCCTTTACGTAAAAAATAGTTTTGCCATGAGAGACGTCCTGTACATGGAACGGATCGAGCAGGCCGAAGCCCTGCTCAAGCCGCAGCGCATCGAGGTGCTGCGGGAACTCGCCGAACCCCACACCTGCACCGAGGTCGGGGCCCGACTCGACCAGACCCCGCAGCGGGTCTACTACCACGTCAAGCGCCTGGTCGACGCCGGCCTGGTGACCCAGGTCGCCGAGCGCCGGGTGCGCGGCATCAACGAGGGCATCTACCAGGCCACCGCCCGCTCCTACTGGCTGTCCCCGAGGCTGGTCGGCCGGATCGGACTGCGCGCCACCCGGGACGAGCTCAGCCTCGGCTACCTGCTCGACCTGATGGAGGAGGTCCAGGCCGACGTCGCCGCGCTGGACCGGACCAGACCGGAGCTGCCGTCGATCGGCGTTTCCGGCGAGATCCGGGTTCCGGCCGAGCACCGCCAACAGTTCATGACCGACCTGCGGACAGCACTGCAGGACCTGTTCAGCCGCTACGGCGGCGCCGAGGGTGACGCGTTCAAGCTGGCCGTCGCCTGCTATCCCAAAGGAGAAGAGCATGAGTGAGTCGTTGCAGCTCCAGGCGCGGATTCCCGCCACGCTCAAGGAGGTCCACCAGGCCCTGACCGACGCCGGGGCGCTGCGCGTCTGGCTGGCCGAGCACGCCGAGGTCGAGCTGCCGCAGCGGTACGAATTCTGGGGTCGCTACACCCCGGAGGGCGACGCGCCCCACCAGCGGCTGCTCCACCTCGACGACCACACGCTGCGCTTCTCCTGGCTGCTCGACGGCGAGGAGACCACGGTGGAGATCCGGCTCACCGAGGAGGGCGACGAGATGACCCTGCTCGACCTCTCCCAGACGCACTTTTCCATGGCGGAGGCGCTGGCCGGCAACACCATACGCGGCGTGCTCCAGACGTACTGGGCGCTGTCGATCGCGAACCTGGCCGACCACCTCGCCGGCCGGGAACTCACCCCGAAGGCCGACTTCACCTCCCCCGAACTGCGCGGGGAGTTCCTGATCGGCGCCGACCCGTCGACCGTGTTCCGCTCGCTGGTCGAATCAGAGCAGGTGACCGCCTGGTTCGGCTACCCGATCGGGATCGAGCCCCAGGTCGGTGGCCGGTTCGCGATGGGTGGCCTGGAGCAGAACGGCTACGCCGGCAAGATTGTCGACCTGGTGCCGGACCGGCGGATGTCGGTCGACTGGGCCGAGGCGGGTGTGACCACCTGGGAGTTGGCGGAGTCCGACGGCAAGACCCGGCTCACCTTCGTACAGAGCGGCTTCGACACCGGCCGCCCCCCGTACGCCGGCTGGATGGGCTGGCTCAGCGGCGTCGCCGAACTGCGCCGTTACCACGAGCTCTCCGACTGGTCCCCGATCTGGCCCCCCATCCAACTCCCCGCCTGAGGTGTAAGGAAGGGCCCCTTATTAACGCATAGCGTTAATAAGGGGCCCTTCCTTACACCTGGCGGTGGCCGCCGGGCTCGGGGGAGCGCGGCGGCCACCGTGGATCGGTAGCGGGTCAGTTCAGCGGGATCAGATCCCGCCCGCCCGGGTGTCGCAGGGCGTCACCGGATCCAGGTTGAAGTTGATCGTCGAGACGAAGCCGGCCGAGACGGTGATCCGCTGCACCTCGGGAATCCAGCCGTCCTTGGCGACGATCAGGTCGTACTTCCCCTTCGGCAGCCAGAGGCCGTAGGCCCCGGCGGTGTCGGAGGAGATGGTGTAACCGGTGGCCGGGTTGCCGTTCAGGTTCGCCCGAATGGTCGCCTTGACCGGTACGTCGGCGCCGGAGCAGCTCTCGCCGACCACCGCGCCCTGGATCTTGCCCCAGCCGTTCGGCGGCGACACGTTCATCTCCACCGGCACGGACTCGACCTGGTACGGGGTGTTCGAGCCCAGACCCAGCTCGGCGGTGTACGTACCGGGCTGGAGCACGCCGGCCTCGGCGGTGGCGGTCAGGGTGACCGTCACCTGCTTCGACGCGCCCGGGGCGAGGGTGAAGGTGGCCGGTGCGGTGGAGAGCCACGACACGTCACCACCGGCCGCGTCACAGTCCGCGAGACCACCCAGGTATTCGGTCTCGACGGAGCCGACGAAGGAGCTCGGCGAGCCACCGACCTTGTACGCACCGCACGCGCCGGCACCCCGGTAGCGGGTGAACGCCGCGTTCGGCAGGTCCTGCCAGGCACCGGTGGCCGGGTCGAACGCGACCGACCGGTTGGTGATGGTGCTGGAGTTGGCGGTCACCCCACCGGCGATGACCAGCAGGCCACCGGCGGCGGCGTACTGCGAGCCCCACAGGTCGACCGGCAGGTCGGGCAGCTCGGACCAGGCGTTGCCGGCCGGGTCGTACGCGTACGCGTCCTTGAAGGTCGTCGTGCCGGCCGCACCACCGGCGCAGTACACCGTGGCGCCGACGCCGCCGCAGGACATCCAGCCCACGTTGAACGGGTAGTCCGCACCGGCGCTGAAGGTGCCGCTGGCCGGGTCGAAGATCACCGTGTTCTTGGTGCTGGTGCAGCTACCGTCGGCACAACCACCGACCAGGTAGACCTTGCCGTCGACAACCGCCGTACCGGCGGCCGCGCGCGGCGCCGGGTTGGTGGCACCGGCGAGGGTGCTCCAGGAGTTCGCCGCCGGGTCGTAGACATCGACCGAGGGGATCGGGGCGCCGCTGGCGCTCCAACCACCGATCACGTACAGCTTGCCCTCGAAGGCCACCGCGGACGCCTTGGAGCGGGCGGTCGGCATGTCGGCGAGCGTGCTCCACGCGTTGGTCTCCGGGTCCAGGACCCAGGTCTTGCGCTCGTTACCGGTGCCGGTGCCGCCACCGACGGAGTAGACCTTGCCGTCGACCACGGCGGCGGCGTTGTCGAAGACCGCGGCCGGGGTGTTGGCGACCCGGGTCCAGGCGGGGTCGATCGCGGGAGCGGCCGCCGTCGAGTTGCCGGCGGGACCGTACGCGACCCCGTTCTGGGCCGTGCTGAGCCCCTTCACCTGGTACTCGTTGAGGGCCGCGCCCTGCCGGGAGAGCAGGTCGAACGACCCGGTGCGCTCCAGCACCTCCACCTCGGCCGGCGCGTTGCCGGTGTTGGTGACGGTCACCTTGGCGCTGCGGGTGCTGCCGTACGGCTGGTGCGACTCGATCTGCGGCGGGCTGACCGAGAGCCGGCCGGCCTTGAGCGCGAAGTCGGCCCGCTTGACGTTGTTCGCGACGACCGCGACGCTCTTCGTCACCGCCTGGTACGGCGACTTGGTGGCGGTGAACGGGTGGGTCCCGCTCAGGCTCGAGAAGAACGAGTAGAAGCCGTCACCGATGTTCGGGTCGTCCGCCGTCGCCGCCGAGACACCCTTGTCCGCCGGCTCGTCGTCGCTGGTCACCGTGACGCCGTTGAGCGCGGCACCGGTGTTCGAGTCGGTGGTGAAGCCGGCCACCAGACCACCCGGGAGCGGGTTGCAGATCCGGTTGACGACCTGGACGTTGTCCAGCTCCCACCACCAGGCGAAGCTGCCGTTGAACCGGAAGCGCACCTGGGCGGTGGCCGCCCCGGCGAGCCCGGTCAGGGCGACCTCCTCGACCCGGGGGCCACGCCGGCTGCCGGTCTGGTGCCAGATGTTGGACCAGGTCGCGCCGCCGTCGGCGGAGACGTCGATGTCGGCGGTGTCGCCGAGCCCGACGGCCCGCCAGTCGCTGTTGAACTTCAGGAAGGGCGCGCTCACGCCGGACAGGTCCAGGGTGGGCGTACGCAGGTCGCTGTCCTGGGTGTTGCCCACGCCCAGGATGTCGCTGTCGATGATGGCGAAGTTGCCGGTGCCACCGGTCTGGTTGCCCCGGCTGCCCGGGTCGTCGAACTCCCAGCCGCCGTCCTCGGTGCGGTTGACCACCGACCAGCCGGCCGGGGTGTCCTCGCTGTCGAAGCTCTCCGACAGCAGCGGTGCGCCGAGGTTGGCCGAGTAGCCGGCCGCCGTGCAGTCCGCCGCGACCGGAACCGCGATGTCCAGGGTCTTCGCCGCGCCTTCGAGGACGAGTTCCTTGGTCACCGCCGCGTAACCGGCGGCCTTGGCGGTCGTGGTCACCGAGTAGGTGGCGTTGCCCGGCACGGTGAACGAGTAGCGGCCGGTGAACGGGTCGGTGAAGATCGGCCCACCCGGCCGTCCGGGCACATCGATCTTCGCGTAGAGCGGCCAGCCGTGGCCGGAGCCGTCGGTGACCTTGCCGGAGACCGTCACGGACTGCGCCCCGACCAGGGCGAAGTCCTTCGTCACCGAGGAGCCGTCGGGCACGGTGACGGTGGCGGTCTGGGTGTGGAAGCCGAACGCGGCGACGGTGAGCGTGGCGTCGCCGACCGGCAGCCGCAGCGTGTACTTGCCGTCGGTGCCGGTGGTGGCGGTACGCGACCCGGTGCTGACGGTCGCGCCCGCGATCGGCTCGCCGCCGTCGGCCTCGGTCACCGTTCCGGTCACCTCGCCGGCACCGCCGCGCGGGGCCTGGAACACGGCCTCGTACGCGTTGAGCCGGCCCTCACCGAAGACGTTGTTGTCGTCGACGGTGCCGCCACAGGTCAGCGCGTTAACGTCGGTGGCGGTGTCGTCGAGCAGCGTCTCGGTGGCGGCGATGTCACCCCGGAGGGCGGGTGCCGCGGACCAGATCAGCGCCACCGCGCCGGAGACGTGCGGTGCCGCCATCGAGGTGCCGTTGAACGCGGAGTAGCCGCCGCCGGGAACGCTGGACCGGACGTTGCTGCCCGGCGCCGAGATGTTCGGCTTGACCGACCCGTCGATGGAGGAGGTGCCCCGGCCGGAGAACGCCGAGATGTTGTTGTTCCGGTCGTAGGAGCCCACGCCGTACGCGTTGGGGTAGTCGCCCGGGTTCTCGGTGCTGTTGCAGCCCAGCTCACCGCTGTTGCCGGCGGAGAAGCCGGGGAAAATGCCGGCGGCCCGCCAGGCGGCGACGGTCTGCTCGTACCACGAGTCGCCGCGGCCACCGCCCCACGAGTTGTTCACCACGTCGGGGCGCAGGTCCGGCCGGGGGTTCTGGCCGCTGAGGTCGGTCGGGGCGAGCACCCACTGGCCGGCGGCGAGCAGCGACGCCTCGGAGCAGCCGTTGGTCTCGCAGCCCTTGGCCGCGATCCACTTGGCGCCCGGGGCGACACCGATCTGGTTGGCGCCACCGTCGTCGCCGACCATGGTGCCCATGGTGTGGGTGCCGTGGCCGTTGTTGTCACAGGGGACGTCCCCAGGACAGATGTTGGCCGGGTCGAAGAAGTTGTAGTTGTGGTCGAAGTTGCCACCACCGAGGTTGCCCCGGTACTTGCCGACCAGGGCCGGGTGGTCGTACTGGGCGCCGGTGTCGATGTTGGCGACCACCACGGTCTCACCGCGTACGCCAAGTTCGTTCCAGACCCTCGGGGCCTGGATGTTGTCGATGTTCCACTCGACCGCCTGGGTGCCCGCACCGTCCGGGCTGGCCGGGGTCGGCTTGATCAGCTCGTAGCTGCGGGTCGGCGCGATCCGCTCGACCTCGGGACGGGCGGCGATCGCGTCGACCAGCGCCCGGTTGCCGGAGGTGACCTGGAGCGCGTTGGCGATCCAGAACGCCCTGTAGCTGGCCTTGCGGTCGTCCAGTTCAGCCCGCAGGTCGCGCTGGGTCCGGTCGGCGGTCGTGGTGAGCTGCTCGTAGACCTTGGCGGCCCGGGCGTCACCGGTCGGCTGCGACGCGGCGGTGCTGAGGTTGGCCTTCTCCCGCAGGTACACGGTGAAGTTGGTGTTCCCGTTCGTGCTCAGCGCGCTGAGCACCTGCGGGTCGACCGTCGCGCCGGCTGCGGGCGCCGCGGCGGCGAGCGCAGGTTGAGCCGTGATCCCGAGGACGACAGCCGAGACGATGGCGAATGACCGCCACAGTCTGGATCGGCTCCCTGGTCGGTGTGACATCTCTTCCTCCCCACTTTCGGCGCCCCGATCGGTTCGGGACACCTGCCGCGGCACCGGGTTGTCCGGCGCCGCGTAGCACGCGTGGGGGCATCGATGGACACGCAGAGCATCCCCCACATCGGCTAGGAGTCATGCTCTGGCGCATAACGGTGGTGATCAATGGATGTTGTCGGCCAGTATTCGGGCAGTAACTGGTCGGATTGCGGGCGGCGCGGCGAGGGATCATGACATCGGTGAGTGTCGTTATTGACTCGGTCGATCAAAGGGGATTGGCTGTTGCCACGCGGCGAACGGGGAGGGTGCGGGTGTCGAACAACGAGGTTCCGCTTGTCGTGTGCGTCTCGTCGGACGTGGCGGTACGGGAGCGGGTGGTCCGCCGCCTCGACGACTTCGGCACGGTGGTGATCTGTGCGGACCTGTCGGAGTTGAAGGCGATGCTGTTCCCCACCAACGGCACCGAGCCGGGTGCCGTGGTGGAACCGGTCAACCTGGGCGAACTCCGCGTCGACCCGGGCGGCCACCTGGTCACCTGGCGGGGTGAGCCGCTGGCCCTGACCCGGTTGGAGCGGGAACTGCTGGCCCGGCTGGCCGCCCCGCCGGTCGGCGTCTGGACCTACGAGCGGCTCTTCGGTTCGGTCTGGGGAGGCGCCTACCTGGGCGACACCGCGATCCTGCACTCGGCCGTGAAGCGACTGCGGCGCAAGCTGCGCGCGGTCGAGGGCGGTCCGCAGGTGCAGACCGTACGGGGGGTCGGTTACCGGCTCGCCTTCGGGCGGGGCGGCTGAGCGAGGCCGGAGACGGCGGTGGCCGCCGTACCCGGTGGGGTACGGCGGCCACCTCTACCAGCGGCTCTGCCCGATCAGTGGCCCTGGTGCCCCTTCGCCTGCACCGAGAGCGTGATGCCGAGCGTCGGCACCGCGTACGGGGTGTCCGCGCGCAGGGCCAGTTGGGCCAGGTATCCGCCCGGGGCCGGGATGCCGTTCGCCGAGGTGGCGGAGATCCTCAGCGTGAGCGCCCGCGACGCGCCGGGGGCCAGCGTGAACCGGCTCGGCGTGACGGTCAGCCAGGGCACCTCGGTGCTCTCGTCGCAGAGACCGAGCCCGGTCATCCGTTCCGACTCCGGACCGGCCAGCGGCGCGAACGCCGCGCCACCGATCTTGAAGCCACCGCACGCCCCGGCGCCGCGTACCCGGGGGAGCAGCGTGTTCGGCAGGTCCTGCCAGGCGTCCGCCGCCGGGTCGTAGCCGAGGGTGCGGTTGGTGAGCGTCTGCCCCTCGTCGATCACGCCACCGGCCAGCACCAACCGGCCGCCGGCCACCGAGTACTGGGAACCCCAGAGGTCGACCGGCATGTCCGCGATCGGGCTCCACGTGTTCGAGTCCGGGGCGTACGCGAAGCCGTCGGTGTAGCCCGACTCGTGACTGAAGCCGCCGGCACAGTAGACCCGGACGCCGATCGCGCCACAGGACTGCCAGGCCACCTCGTGCGGGTACGCCGCCTTGACCCGGAACGTGCTCGCCACCGGGTCGAACGCGAGCACGTCGGTGCTGGCGTTGCAGAGGAAGTCCAGGCAACCGCCGACCAGGTAGACCTGCCCCTCGACCACGGAGGCGGTGCCCGCCGCGCGGGCGGCCGGGTTGGTCACCCCGGGCAGCGTCTGCCAGGCTCCGGTGGCCGGGTCGAAGACGTCGACCGTGGCCTCGGTCCCGCCCTCGGTGGTCCAGCCGCCGAAGACGTACAGCTTGCCGCCGACCGCCGCCACGGCCGGCTTGTACCGGCTGTGTGGCATGTCGGGGAGGGTCCGCCAGGCGTCGGTGGCCGGGTCGTAGACGTACGCCTCGCGCTTCTCCTCCCGGTCCGAACTACCGCCACCGACCGAGTAGACCCTGCCGTCGAGCAGGGCCGCCGCGTTGTCGTACGTCGGCGCCGGCAGGTCCGCGATCCGGCTCCACGAGTCGTCCGCCGCCTTCGGGCTGCCCCCGGCGAAGCCGGTGCTGCCGCCGGTCAGCACCCCGCCGGAGATGCCGGCGCTGACCTTCGGCACCCGGTACTCGGTCAACGGGGCGCCCCGGCCGGCGGCCAGTGTGGCGTAACCGCCGTCGCGCTCCAGCACCTCGACGGCGACCGGGGCGCTGCCGGTGTTGGTGACCGTGACCTCGGTGTTGCGGCTGCCGCCGTGCGGCACGACGGGTTCGATCCCGGTGCTGCCGAGGGCGAGCCGCCCGACCTTCAGGTCGAAGTCGACCCGCTGGCTACCGCCGTCGGCGACCGCGACGGTCCTGGTCCGGTCCTGGTACGGCGCCGTTCCGGCCACGAACGGGTGCTTGCCCGTGACCAGGCTGGAGAAGAACGAGTAGAACCCGTCCGGGGCGTTGTGGTCCTCCGGGGTGGTCGCCGAGACGCTCCGCTCGGACGGCCGGTCCGGGCTGCCGACCGCGACGCCGGTCAGCCCGGCGCCGGTGTTCGCGTCGGTGGTGAAGCCGGCCACGATGCCACCCGGGACCGGGGTGCAGGTCCGGTCGACCACCTCGATGTTGTCGAGCTGCCACCACCACGAGAACTCGCCCCGGTAACGGAACCGGATCTGCGCGTTCGCCTGGTTGGCGAGCATCGGCAGCGGCACCTCCTCGGCCGCCGGGCCGCGCCGGGAGACCTGCTGGATCGCCACGCCGACCCAGTCGACACCGCCGTTGGTCGAGACGTCGATGCTGGCCGCGTCGCCGTTGCCGGAGACGTACAGGTCGCTGGCGAAGCGGAGCACCGGCGCGTCGACCGCGCCGAGGTTGATGACCGGGGTACGCAGGTCGGTGTCCTGCGCCCGGCCCAGGCCGGAATGGTCACTGTCGACGATCGCGAAACCGCCGTCGCCACCGGTCAGGTTCTGCCGGTTGCCGGGATTGTCGAACTCCCACCCGACGTCGGCGCGGTTGACCACGGACCAGCCGGCCGGGGTGCCGGTGCCGGAGAAGCTCTCCGAGAGCACGGTCCGACCGGTGCCGGCGGTGTAGCCGGCCACCTCGCAGGCGACCGCGACCGGCACGGTGATGTTCGCGGTCTTCGCCCGGTTGGCCACGGTGACGTCGGTGCTGACGGCCCGGTAGCCGGTCGCCACGGCGGTGGTGGTCAGCCGGTACGTTCCGCCGCTCGGCACGGTCACCGAGTAGCGACCGCTGGTCGGGTCGGTGAAGACCGGGCCACCGGGACGGCCGGCGACCTCGACCCGCGCGTAGAGCGGCCAGCCCTGCCCGGAGCCGTCGGTGACCTTTCCGGAGAGGGTCACCGTCGGCCGCGCGACCAGCGCGAAGTCCAGCGTGACCGGGTCACCGGCGGCGATCACCGTCGCGGTCTGGCCGGTGAAGCCGTACGCCTCGACGGCGGCCCGGTAGGTGCCGTCGACCACCGGCAGGGTGTAGCGGCCGAACTGGTCGGTACGGGCGGTACGGCCGTTCACCGCGACCGTGGCGTTGGCGATCGGTTCCCGGGTGCCGAGCACGGCGACCGTACCGGTGATCGTGGTGACCGGGCCGCGCGGAGCGGCCTCGACCGCCTTGAACACGTCGAGCCGACCCTCGCCGAAGTTGTTGTTGTCGGCCGTGGTGCCGCCGCAGCCGAGCGACTCGACGTCGACCGCGGTCCGGTCGAGCAGTGCCTCGGTGCCGGCGATGTCGCCGCGCAGCAGCGGTGCCGCCGACCAGACCAGGGCCACCGCGCCGGAGAGGTGCGGGGCCGCCATCGAGGTGCCGCTGCTGTAGCCGTACTCGTTGCCGGGCACGCTGGAGAGGATGTCCACCCCGGGCGCGGCGATGTTCGGCTTCGGCTGGCCGTCCACCAGGGACGATCCACGGCTGGAGAACTCGGCGATGTTGTTCTCCGCGTCGTACGCGCCGACCGCGTACGCCTCGGGGTTGTCGCCCGGTGAGTTGGCGGTGCCGCAGCCCAGCTCGCCGCTGTTGCCGGCGGAGAAGGTGGGGAAGATGCCGGCGGCCCGCCAGGCGGCGATGGTCTGCTGGTACCAGAGGTCGTTCTGGCCACCGCCCCACGAGTTGTTCACGATGTCGGGGCGCAGGTCCGGGCGGGGGTTCTCGCCGTTGAGGTCGGTCGGGGCGAGGATCCACTGACCGGCCGCCATCAGCGACTCGCTGGAGCAGCTCGCCGACTCGCAGCCCTTGGCCGCCATCCATCGGGCGCCGGGCGCGACGCCGATCTGGTTGCCGGCACCGTCGTCGCCGACCATCGTGCCCATGGTGTGGCTGCCGTGGCCGGAGTTGTCGCAGGGCGCCTGGGTGGGGCACACGCCGGCCGGGTCGAACCAGTTGTAGTTGTGGTCGAAGGTGCCGTCGCCGAGGTTGCCCCGGTACGAGTTGACCAGCGCCGGGTGGTCGAACTGCACGCCGGAGTCGATGTTGGCGATGACGACGCCCTCGCCCCGGTCGGCGTACTCGGACCAGACCTGCGGCGCGCCGATGTTCGCCACGCCCCAGCCCACCCCGGTGACGTCCTGCGGTGCGGCCTTGCTCGACTTCGGCTCGACCAGCTTGTACGTCCGGACCGGCTCGATCCGCTCCACCTCTGGCCGGGCGGCGATCGTGTCGAGCAGCGCCTTGTCGCCCTGGACCTGCACCGCGTTGGCAATCCAGAACGCCTGGTGCGGGGCCTTCCGCTTGGTCAGCTCGCCGAGCAAGCCGCGCTGCGTACGCGTCGCGGTGCCGGTGAGCTGTTGGTAGACCTGGCCGGCGCGGGCATCCGCGTCGCGTACCTTCGCCGCGGCGCCCAACTGCGCGCGCTCCCGCAGGTAGACGACAAAGCTGGCACCGCCCTTCGTGGACAGTTCGGTCAGCACCTGCGGACTCACCGGGGCGGCGGGACCGGCCGCCGTGGCGAGCGCCGGTTGTGCCGTCACGCCGAGTACGACGGCCGAGACCAACGCCATCGAGCGCCAGAGTCTGGACCGGCCCGCACCCGCGCGTCCCAGTCGGTGTGTCATCTTTCCTCCACCTCACGACGCCCCGGATCAACCGGGAGCGTCGGTCACGCTGCTCCGGGATGTCCGGCGCCGCGAGCGGGTGCGGGATCCTGACTGCGACGTTGAAGAGCGGTTCCGCACCAGCCCTGGAGACATGCTCAAGGTCGGTTTGACCATGATCAAGACCGTAGATAGGCAGTATTCGGGCAGTATCCGGTCAGGACGTTGTCATCTTGACGTTCTTGGGAGGGTGCCCATTGAATGAGCGGGGCACCCACAGCCGTTGACTCCGCCCGGCCGAGCGCGTTGGCTGGTGCGAGCCGGTGCACGGGGGAGGATCGGGTTGACTGAGACCGAAGTGCCACTCGTCGTATGTGTGTCCACGGACGCAGCCGTACGGGCAAGGGTACTGCGCCGCCTCGACGACTTCGGTCGCGTACTGATCGTGGCCGATCTGGCGGAACTGCGGGCGACACTCTTCCCACCGGAGGATGTCGAGCCGGGAACGCCAAGGCCGTCGGCCCTGCCGGTGAGCGTCGGCGAACTCCTGGTCGACCCCGGCGGTCACCTGGTCACCTGGCGCGGCGAGCCGCTGGCCCTGACCCGGCTGGAGCGGGAACTGTTGGCCCGGCTGGTCGGCCCGCCGTTGATGGTCTGGACCTACGAGCGGCTCTTCGACTCGGTCTGGGGCGGCGCCTACCTCGGCGACACGGCCATCCTGCACTCCGCGATCAAACGGCTGCGGCGCAAGCTGCGGGCCATCGAGGGCGGTCCGCAGGTGCAGACCGTACGCGGCGTCGGCTACCGCCTGCTGCCCGTACGCTGACCGGCTGCCGGCCATACTTTGACCTGGGCTGCCGTGTCACGATGGCTGGCGTGACGACAGACGCGGCGTCGTACCCGCCGGCCGACCCGCCCACGCCAAGCGACCCGCCTGCGCCCGCTGACCCGCCTGCGCCGGCTGACCCGCCTGCGCCGGCTGACCCGCCTGCGCCGGCTGACCCGCCTGCGCCGGCTGACCCGCCTGCGCCGGCTGACCCGCCTGCGCCCGCTGGTGCGGAGCCGGCGAGTTCGGGGCGTCGATGGTTGGTGGCTGGCGTGGCGGGTTGGGTTGTTTTGCTGCTGCTTGTCGCATACGTCTCGGTCCGGCGGGACGCACCTACCGTTCGCGAGCAGCGTGACGTGGCCGCCGCCATGCCGGTGCTCCGTCAGGCCCTCGGCCGGCTTCTGACCGGCGCGGAGAACAGCGCGGTGGTCGAGATCGACGGCCCGCGCCTGGAGCCGGGCTGCCGGATCACCCCGCTGCGGGACGGCGCCAACCTGGTCGGCTCGGTGACCCTGCGCACCGCCGAAGCCGAGGCCCCGGCGCTGCTCGACCGGATAGCGGAGCAGTTGCCGACCGAGTACGAGGCTCGCGTACGGCACCGGCCGGAGAGCGGCACCCACACGTTGCGCGCCGACGGGGGCGAGTTTGTCGCCATCGCCGGGGGTGTCACCGATCCCGGCACCATCAGACTCACCGCCGAAACCGGCTGCCGACCGAATCCCTCGGGCACCACGGTGGTGGGGACCCTGCTCGGGCTGCCGATCGACGTCGAACCCGGACGGGTGCTCGCCGCGCTCGGTCTGCCGCCGGACGGGAAAATGGACCGTGACGGCCCGCTGACCTGTGGGCCAGGCAGGTCAGCGCAGACCGTCCGGCTCACCGTTCCGGGTCTTCCGACCATGCCGCTCGGCGCCACCCTGCGTACCTTCGCCGGCCCCGAGGCAACGGTCGTCGCCGATCAGCCCACCCTGTACGCGTACCGCACGCCCGCCCTCAGCGTGGTGGTGACCCTGACCGACACCACCACCCACGTCGCCACCACCAACTGCGCCTGATCACCAGTCAGCGGGGAGTGAGCTGGAAGTAGTCGATGTTGAAGTTCTGGTAGGTGGTGGGGTCCATCCTGATCATGAACTCGTGGGTGCCCCTGGAGAGGTAGCGGGTGCCGGGGACCGGCTGGAGGGTGAAGGCGTCGTGTGACGTGGTGGTGATCACGTCAACCGGTGCCGTGGTCTGCTTGCCGTCGAAGGTCAGGGTGAAGCGACCGGCCGGGCTGTACGGGGTGGAGACCCGCGCGGCGACCTGGTAGGAGCCGGAACGGGGCACCTCGACGGTGTACCTGACCCACTCGCCGCCCCGGATCCAGCACATCACCGTGGCACCGGCCTGGTCGCAGATGTCGACGCCCTCGTACTTGCGGGCCACGCCACCCCGGTTGTCGTCCTCCAGGTCGTGGTAGCCGACCTCCTTGCCCCCGGTCGAGTAGTCCTCCGCCTGCACCCGGATCGCGCCCTCCGGCAGTGTCGGCCACTGGTCCCGCTTGCCGTGCCGGTCGCGGGTGGACAACCAGGCGAGGAGCTGCTCCTGGTTGTCCGTCTGGATCATGTCGGCGCCGTGCCGGTCGACCACCGAGGCCCACCCACGCTCGGCGTCGACCAGCGAACCCTCGTCGGTGTAGCCGGCGGCCAGGCCGTACCACATGGTGTTGACCCAGATCCGGCCCGTCTTACGCGCGGTGGCGACGGTGGCCGGCTGGATCTGCGGGTCGGTGAGGCGGTCGAAGACCAACTCGTACGACGCCGGAGGCCGCCCGGTGAAGGTGCCGATGCTGGCGGCGTTGCCGTCGTCCACCACGTGGCTGTAGAGGATGCGCGGGTCCCTGGCCAGGAACTGCTCCACTTCGGCCACCGGGGCGGAACTCTTGAAGATGGCGTGGTCGAGCGTGCCCGAGGCGACCAGCAGGTCGTACTCCTGGTCCCGGAACGCCCAGCCCTTGTCGAGGTTGACCATCGCCCGGCCCTTGACCACGTTCAGCGCCTCGGCCAGCGTCGGCACCTGCGCATCGGTCAGCGGCGCCTGCGCGCCGCCGAGCCCGACCCGCAGCCGCAACGCCTTGACCTGGGCCAACGTCAGGTCCGCGACCTGGCCGGTGCCGTTTGTCGTACGGTTCACGCTCGTGTCGTGCATCAGGACGAGCTGCCCGTCGGCGGTCCGCTGCACGTCGATCTCGACCACCTGGGCGCCCTTGTCGACCGCCATCCGGACGGCGTCGATCGAGTTCTCCGGCGCACCGCGCCAGTAGCCCCGGTGCGCGACCACCATCACCGGTGCGTCCTTGGAGTGGTCGAGGAACTGGCGACGTACCTGCTCGATGGTCTGACCGGGCTTGCCGTGCCCGGCCGGCGAGACGGGGGCGGCCTCCGCCGTCTGTGCGGTGCCCACCACCTTCGTGACGAGTTGGGGCACAACACCGACCGTGACGCCGGTCGCCACCATGGCGACCGCCCAGGTCATCCACCTTGTACGCATCACTTCGCACCAATCCGGGATCGGGTGACGGGCTACCGGGCGACACCGCCGCCAGCGTCGCCGTACGCGAATCTCCCCGACCCGTCGATGCCCGGCCTGGCCACGCCGTGACAACCCGCGAAACGATCACGGAACAGTGGTCGGCCGAGGCGGACGGACTCCGGTCCGATACTTGATCCCGGCGAGGCTGACAAACACGTCCCGTTTCGCGGTGGCGTTGCCCTGCCGGTCGAGCTGGTATCCCGACAGCCAGGTCCAGCCGTCGTAGGTGTAACGCTCGTCAACTTTGCTTACCCGCAGCAGGATCGCGCGATCACCGGCGAACTGCACGCTCGCACCCGCGTCGAGGAGCACAATCTCGCCGGACTCAGGGGTGCGGCCAGGGTAGTTCACGCCGGGTCCCACCGCCGGGGGCTCGGCACGTTCCGCAGGCCGGGCTTCCGAATGTGTTTCCCGGCCAGTCGGCGGGGTGGTGCCTGGTCCGCGCCGGGACAGCCGAGGACGTACGGCCGGATCAGTGTCACCACCGCGACGGCCGCGATGGGACCGCCGCTGGCATGCCCACTGCGGTAGACCGTCACCGTTCTGCTCCACTGTCGGGCAGGGGTGCGGCGTCGGAACCGCCGCAGGCGACCCGGAATCCCCGCTCGGCAAGGTGCCGGCCGACGCAGGGCACAAATTCGTCGGGTACGCAGGTCACGCAGAATCCGTCCCGATCGGGCCGGTGGTCACGAAACAACTGGTACGCCATCAGCCACATCAGCGGGATCACGCATTCGGGCGGTGGGCTGGCCGGCGGCTCGGCCGGGTCGTACGACAGCGCGGGCATCCGGCGCTCCAATTCGGAAAGTTGACCGGTGAAAAGCGCCGAGGTGGACGGAGTTTCTACGGCCGGTGGGCGCGGGGGACTCACCGACCTCACGGCCACCCCGGCGCCGATCAGGGGGATGGCTGATTCCAGTTCACCAGGAGGTGGTCATTTCCAGAATCGTCGCGGGGCGTGAATTTCGGGAACCTGGGCTATCGGCCGTGATTTCCGTGAACTCGCTGCAACGTAGCCTCTGCTCGCGAGAATGCTCGGGCGTGCCTTTAGCTGATCAGCGTCTTGACGAACGCGCGGTTGATTTTCGGATCGCGCGACGCCACGTACGTGTGAGTGGGCTGGTATCCGAGACTTCGGAACAGAGCGAGCGCGGCATGATTACGCACGCCGGTTTCCAAGATGCTGTGGCTGGCGCCGTTCATCACGCCATGCTGTTCAAGTGCGGAAAGCAACACCCGTCCGACGCCAGTCCCGCGTACCTCGGGGATCGTGTACGTCTTCTTGATCTCGATGGTCCCATTCGTGCGATCGAACCACCGGTAGCCGCCGCAGCCGATGGGCGCGTGTTCGCGGTAGACCACCAGGAAGACGCCCCTCGGCGGGGCGTAGCCGGCAGGATCGGCGTCAACCGGCTCGGCGAAGCCGTACCGGCTGACCTGGTCCTCGTAGAAGGCTCTCAGTAACCGAGCAGCGTCGGGATGGTCGTAGGGACGCGCTGTCACCGTAAGGTTGTCCGCTGAGTGAGCCCATGGAGTCGCGTCGGGAGACCTTGCCGTCACACGAGCGATAATGCCTCATCCAACTCCGGAAGGAACTCGGCTACGAGCGGCGAGCGGAGCCGACGGGCCAGGGCAGGGCGCAGCGACTGGAGGTAGGCGCGGCCCCGAGGGGACTGGACCTGGTTCAGCAGGCCGACCGCCGCCCGCATCGACGCCACGGCGTGGGCAAGGTCGCCATGCAGTAGATACGCTCGTGCCAGAAACGTCGTGTGCAGCAGTGCTGACCGCGCGTAGACCGCCGGTGATCCGCTGCCGGGGGAGGGCGTCACGGCGTGAACGGCGGGCCGGAGAGTGGTGATCGCCTCCGTGAGGAGTCGATTGCGGCTCGACACGCAGCGTTCGGCGAGTACAGCCAGTCCCTGTCCGGTTTCGGCGGCAAGTTGCTCCGCGGTCAGGTAATACAGGAATGGCGGCGTTTCCCAGCGCTCGCGATCGAGCAGCAGTCGCATCGCTTCGTCGGAGCTACGGCGAAACCGTGCAAGGTCGCCGGTCGCGGCGGCAGCGGTTGCCTCGCGGCCGAGCAGGCGTGCATGGAGGATCGGGTGGATCTTCGGGGTCTCCCGCCTAGCCGCTTCGACTAGCTGTAGTGCCTGTTCGCCGTGTCCGGCGAATGCGGAGACGTAGCTGAGCATGCCGATGGCGTTGGCCGCTCGATCGTTCGCGCCGAGCGAGCGACACACGCCTACGCTCAGCAACAGGTAGCGCTCTGCGGGTCCGTACCGTCCCGAGTCGAACTGTAGCCAGCCGAGCAACTGGGCAAGGTCGGCGATCGTGGTGAGCAGTTGCCGACCGGCGCTCCGCTCATAGTTCGCATACTGGAACAGATCAAGGACGCTTCGCAGTTCGGCTGTCACGTAACGAAGGCTGAGTGCGCCACCGCCGTGCCGGTCATCGAGGCGTCGGAGCGCGGCGACGTGAGTCGAGATCAACTCGATCTGTTCGGGAAGGACACGCTCCCGGCCGGCGTGGTTTCGGGGAGCGAACGCCGCTCCGCCCATCTGATTCAGGACGGCGGCGGTCAGGTCAGCACCAGAGGAGCCGACAAATCGGTGGTGCGAGGTCGTGGTTGCGGCACTGAGGCTGCTCAACCTGTGGGTGAGATCGTCCACACAGGTGATGTCGTCTAGGTCGGCGGCGGCATCACGTACCGGAGCGGCGCCCCCTTCGTGCTCTGGCCACAACTGTTGCGATTGCACCAGAAAGCCGAGTTGTTCCGAGAGGACGGCCGCCGCCACCTCCGGGATTGGAGGCCGAGGGCGGAATCCCCGCCTGACCCATGGGTAGCCCGCCGTCGGGTCGAGACGGTACCTGTCGCGGCCCTGACGGGTCAGCCGGGTGTTGATCGCGTTGACGAGTTGTCGTGGACTCCACTCCGCGAGCCGCAGCGCGTCGGTGAGCGAGATTGACTCCTGAGCCACGACACCTCCAGCAGATAGCTCTATCGCACGGTAGTCAGTCTGTTACGACACTCCAAGGTCGTGCCGCCCTCTCGGGACAAGTTCACGAGATTCACGCGCTGGTCGATCGTGCTGTCCGGTGCCCGGCGGTGTTTTGTTGTTTTCTCGTACACGTTCTTTCGTGTGAGTACATGGAATTTCGTGTATCGCGAAGACGCGTCACAGGTCTCGCGCCAAGGCAGCCGTGGATCGGTCCGGCGTCGTTGTCGGGGTGGGCGTGGTTGGATCAAGCTCGGGAAGCGATGCCTGTGGAGAGGTGCCGGCATGACGGGGTACGGCGAGCTGCTGTCGGTGGCGCACGAGGCCGTCGACCTGGCGCGGGACATGATGCGTACGCTCCGGCCGGGTGTTCTGACCGGCAAGGGTGACCGGGACATGGCCTCCGAGGTGGACTTCGCCATCGAGCGCAGGCTCCGTGCCTTCCTGGCCGAACGTACGCCGGGGATCGGGTTTCTCGGCGAGGAGGAGGGGACCAGTGGTGCCGGGGACGAACTCACCTGGTCGCTCGACCCGGTCGACGGGACGGTCAACTTCGTGCACGGGTCGCCGCTCTGCGCGGTCTCGCTCGGTCTGATCGAACGGCGGCGGTCGGTGCTCGGCATCATCGACCTGCCCTTCCTCGGCAACCGGTATGCTGCCGCGCTCGGGCACGGCGCCCACGTCGACGGCGAGCCGATCCGCGCCACCCGCGCCGTTGACCTGGGCGAGGCGCTGGTCGCGCTCGGGGACTTCGCGGTCGGGCCGGACGCAGGCGAGCAGAACGCGCACCGGCTGGCGATCACCGCCGCCCTCGCCGAGCGGGCCCAACGGGTACGGATGTTCGGCTCCGCCGCGATCGACCTGGCCTGGCTGGCCCATGGGCGGCTCGACGCGTTTGTCATGTTGAGCAACAAGCCGTGGGACACCAGCGCGGGCGTGATCATCGCGCGGGAGGCGGGTGCCCAGCTCACCGACCTCGACGGCAGCACGCACACCGCCGACTCCGAAGCGACCATCGGTTCCAGCCCGGAACTGCTGCCGGAGTTGCTCGACCTGGTGCGGAAGGCCGCCAGCCCTCGGTAGCCGGGCACGCTTTGCCATGATTCGATCCGACGGCGGTGCGCGGGCGGGCGGGACGGCACAATGATCCGATGCGCATCCGTACAGCCCGTATCCACGAACTGGCCCTGCTGCCGGGGATAGAGGACGCCGCCGGACGGTACTTCCGGGAGATCGGCATGGTGGAGGTCGCCGAGAACGACCTGCCCACACCGGCCGAGTTGGCGCCGTACCAGCGGGAGGGGCGGGCCTGGGTCGCCGCGGACGCGACCGACCGGCCGATCGCGTACGTGATCACCGAGGAGGTCGACGGCAACCTGCACGTCGAGCAGATCTCGGTGCACCCGAAGAGTGGCCGGCAGGGCGTGGGACGGCGGCTGATCGAGCACCTGGCCGGCGAGGCGGCCCGACGGGGTCACCCGGCGCTGACCCTGACCACCTTTGTCGAGGTGCCGTGGAACGCGCCGTACTACCAGCGCCTCGGCTTCCGGATCCTGGCCGACGGCGAGCTGACGCCGAACCTGCGGGCGATCCGGGACCGGGAGATCGCCCTCGGACTGGACCGCTGGCCGCGCGCGGCGATGCGCTGGGACCTGCCGGTCTGACCAGCACTGATCAACGGGCGCCGGGATGGGGCGGCGCGACGGCGGGTCCGGGGGGACGGGACGGCGGCAGGGTCAGTAGACCAACGCCTGGACGCCGTCGGCCATCGCCTCCTCGACGAAGGTGGCCGCGCCGGCGATCCGTACGCCCGGCAGCACGTCCGACTCGCCGATCTCCCGGCGGGCCGCACACTGGCTGCACACGGTGACCCGGCCACTGGTCAGGATCACGTGCAGCAACTCGGCCAGCGGGGCAGAGTGCGGCAACTCGAACTCGGCGGCCCGTCCGGGCAGCGCGAACCAGCTCGACTCGCCGGTCAGCCAGAGCGACACGTCCACTCCCGCCGCGACAGCGGTCGAGGCGACCGTGAACGCCTGGGCACACCGTTCCGGCGAGTCGGAACCCGCGGTGGCCTTGACGACGAGAGTGCGTGTCATACCGGCCAGCATAGGATGACCTTGTCATGGTTACCGAGATTGGGTTCGTCAGCCTGCTGGTGGCGGGCTTCGGCCTGCTCGCGGGTGGCCTGGTCTACCTCGCGGTACGCATTTCGAGAGGACGCTGGTGAACGCGGAGAGTACGTCCCCGGACAACCCGATGGCCCCGCCGCCGTGGTTGAACGCGCCACCGGTCGAGCCGTACCCGTTCGAGGAGACGTACGACCTGCGGGTCGGTCCGGACCTGCACCCGGCACTGCTCGGACTGCTGCCGTACGTGGGGCTGTGGCGTGGACGCGGGCGGGGCGGCTACCCGACGGTCGAGGACTTCGACTACGCCCAGGAAATCAAGATCAGCCACGACGGTCGGCCGTTCCTCAGCTACGAGTCGCGGGCCTGGCTGCTGGACGAGGAGAGCCGCCCGATCCGGCCGGCCGGTCGTGAGGTCGGCTGGTGGCGTCCGGTGATGGACGGGGACCGGGCGACCGACGAGATCGAGGCGCTGCTGACCACCCCCACCGGGATCATGGAGCTGCACGTCGGCAAGGTCACCGGCACCCGGCTCGAACTGGTCACCGACGCGGTGGTCCGTACCTCCACCGCGAAGGAGGTCACGGCCGGCCACCGGCTCTTCGGGATCGTCGAGGGCGCGCTGCTCTACGCCCAGGAGATGGCCGCCGTCGGCCAGCCCCTGGTGCCACACCTCTCCGCCCGCCTCATCCGCGTCGGCGGCTGACCCGGGGAGAGCGACGCGGCCGGGGGAGAGCGACGCGGCCGGTCAGGCGATCGGGAAACCCAGCAGGTCGCGCAGGTCTCGGGTGTGCGGCGACGGTGGCAGCGGCATGCCGTCCAGGGTGCGGACCTCGGCCAGACCCCGCACCGACGAGGTGAACCAGACGCCGAGGCAGGCCGCCTCCCGCAGTTCGGCCGGACTGACCAGGCGTTCGGCCGCCGACCAGCCGAGCGAACCGGCGTGGGCGAGCAGCCAGCCGGCCGTCACCCCGGGCAGGATGCCGGTGCTGGCGGCGGGGACCGTGCAGAGCGTCTCCCCGGCCAGCCAGACCAGGTTCGCCGACGGCCCCTCCAGGGCGTAACCGTCGGTCGAGGTCCAGAGCACGTCGTCCACCCCGTTCGCGGCGGCCCAGCGGCGGGCGGCCAGGCTCACCCCGTACGACGTGGATTTGATCCCGGCGAGCAGCCAGGGCTGCCCGGCCCTGGCCCCGGCGGGTACGCCGAGCGGGAGCGTGGCGACGCTGATCCCGGCGGTCCTGGCCAGCCGCAGGGCCGGCGGCACGGGTGACAGGGTGGCGAAGACGGTGGCCGGGCCGCCGCCCTCCGGGCCACGGGTGCAGACCAGCCGGAGCGCTCCCTCGGTCTCCGCCGGCCACTCGGCGCAGACCGAGGCCAGCAACTCGGCGAGTTCGGTCGCTCCGGGCAGCACCAGGTCGACCGTTGCGGCGGCGTTGGCCAGCCGGGTCAGGTGTTCGTCGCGCAGCCAGGGGCGACCGTCGCGTACGTGCATGGTCTCGAAGAGGCCGTCGCCGTGCAGCACCCCACGGTCGTCGGCGCGTACGACCGGCTCGTCGGCCGGCACCACGCCCCGGCCCAGCACGGCGACGATCTGGCGTTCGGACACGATTTCAGAGCGTAACGGTGTCCGGGACGTGCCGGACCCGCTCGGCGTCGATTGCCGGGGTTCGGCGGTTCCGGCCGGGGGAACTATGCTCGACCTGTGTCGGAATCATCGCTGGCCGAGATGTTGCGTTCCCGTGGACTGAGGTTGACGGCGCAGCGGCAGTTGATTCTGGAAGCCGTGCTCGAACTGGGCCACGCCACCCCGGAGCAGGTGCACACGGCCGTCCGGGGGATCGCGGCCGGAGTGAACATCACCACTATTTATCGCACGCTGGAATTGCTCGAGCGGCTCGGGTTGGTTACCCATACGCACCTGTCGCACGGGTCCCCGACCTACCACGCGGCCGGCGCGGACCAGCACGTCCACCTGGTGTGCCGGTCCTGCGGTGAGGTCGACGAGGTTGAGCCGGAGATGCTCCGGCCGCTCGCCGACCAGTTGGCCGGGGAACGGGGATTCACGGTCGACGTCGGGCACGTGGCACTCTTCGGCCTCTGCCGGAAGTGCGGGGAGCAGCAGGACTAGTCGACTGCGGGGTGTGGCAAATGATCGACATCGCGGGCGCGGTGGCCGTCGAGGTGCTGGACGAACAGACGCCGGACCAGCCGGTCCCGGAGCACGCCGCGGCGGGCGTACGCGGGGTCGCCGCCCATTACGGCGACCCGATGCGCGAGCAGCGCGTCCTCGCCACCGAGGTCGGCCTGGTCGACCGCTCCCACCGGGGAGTGATCGCGGTCCCCGGGGTCGAGCGGGCCGGTTGGCTGCACACCCTCACCACCCAGCACCTGGCCGACCTGCGCGCCGGGCAGGGCAGCGAACTGCTGGTCCTCTCCCCGCACGGACACATCGAGCAGCACGCCATGGTCGCCGAGGACGGCGAGACGACCTGGCTCGACACCGAGCCCCGGGACACCGCCGGCCTGTTGACGTACCTGGAGAAGATGCGGTTCTTCACCCAGGTGGACCCGCGTGACGCGACCGCCGACTGGGCCGTGCTCTCCCTGGTCGGGCCGGGCGCGGCGGACGCGGTCGGCACGCTCGGCGTGACCGGGCTGGAAGCTCCGGACGCGCTGCCGGTGCCGGGTCCGAAGTTCGCCGGCGGCGACCTGCCACCCCGCCCGACCACCAGGTACGACGTACGTCCGTTGCCGGGTGGCGGCTGGGCCCGCCGGGTCGAGTTGGGAGTGGACCTGCTGGTTCCCCGTGCGGAGCTGGCCCGGGTGGTGGCCGAGCTGACCGGGGCCGGCGTGCCGTTGGCCGGGCTCTGGGCGTACGAGGCGATCCGGGTCGCGGCCCGGCGGCCCCGGGCGGGCTTCGAGACCGACCACCGCACCATCCCGGCGGAGGTCGACCTGATCGCACCGGCGGTGCACCTGGACAAGGGCTGCTACCGGGGGCAGGAGACGGTGGCCCGGGTGCACAACCTGGGCCGTCCGCCGCGCAAGCTGGTCCTGCTGCATCTTGACGGTCTCGCCTCCGACCAGCTCCCGGCGGTCGGCACACCGGTGAACGACGGCGAGCGCGCGATCGGCTTCGTGGGCACCGCGGTCCGCCACTTCGAACTGGGTCCGGTCGCCCTGGCGGTGGTCAAGCGCAACGTGGCCGGCGACGCCCGGCTGGTGGTCGACGGGGTGGCCGCCGCGATCGACCCGTCCTGAGCCGTGTAGCGGTCGACCCGTCCTGAACCGCGTCGCGTCACCCGTGCGTCGACGGGGGCTCGCCTTCAGGTGTGGCGCGGGTAACGGGTGGCCTGGTTAGGATCGCCGGCATGACAACAGGGACGTTGATCACGGTGGCCCCGACCGGGGCGGAGTCGAACAAGTCCGAGGTCCCGGCGCTGCCGGTGACCCTGGACGAGCTGGTGCTCACCGCGAAGGAGTGCGAGGCGCTCGGCGCGGCCGTGATCCACGTACACATCCGGGACGGTCAGGCCAGGCCGACGCTCGATCCGGGACGGCTGCGCGACACGGTCGCCGCGCTGCAGGAGAGCACCGACCTGATCGTGCAGCTCTCCACCGGCGGCGCGGTGACCGACCCGGAGGCCGATCGGCTGGCCGTGCTCGACGCCGGACCCGAGATGGCCTCCTGCACCATGGGCACGGTCAACTTCGGCGACGACGTGTTCCTCAACCGGTGGGAGTTCATCGTCGAACTGCACAACCGGATGCGGGATCGCGGCATCGTGCCCGAGTACGAGATCTTCGACCTGGGACAGCTCACCACCCTGCGTCGGCTGCTCGACAAGCACGGCCTGCCGGCCGGTGGCCACGTGCACGTCGACTTCGTGATGGGGGTGCCGGGCGGCATGCCGGGCAGCACCGAGGCCCTGGTCGCCTCCTGCCAGGCGCTGCGCGATCTTCCGGCGGGGAGCACGTTCTCCGCCACCGGCATCGGGCGCAGCACGATCCCGGTGATGCTGGCCTCGCTCTCCGCCGGTGGTCACCTCCGGGTCGGCATGGAGGACACGATCACGTACGCCAAGGGCCGCCCGGTCGAGTCGAACATGCAGTTGGTGGCGCGCGCCGTCGGCTTCGCCCAGCTTGCCCAGCGCCCGCCCATGATCAGCGCGGACGCCCGTGAGCTGCTGGGACTCCCGCCTCGAACCTGAGGGCTCCCTAAGGTGGCGGTCGGAGCACTCGCTACGGTCTGCCCATGGCACAGAGCTACACGGGCGGCGAGCCGCTCGCCGAGGTGGTCCGGTCCGGGTTTGTCGAGGGGTTGCACCACGGTTCGGTGGTGCTGCTCGGTCCGGACGCAACGGTGGTTTCGTCGGCGGGTGACGTACGCTCGCCGATCTTCCCGCGTTCGTCCAGCAAGCCGATGCAGGCGATCGGAATGCTCCGTTCCGGTCTGCGTCTGGCCGACTCGGCCGACCTGGCGCTGGTCTGTGGCAGTCATCACGGGGAGGACTTCCACGTGGCCCGCGCCGAGGCCATGTTGCGCAGCGGTGGGCTGACCGAGTCGGCGTTGCGCTGCCCACCCGACCTGCCGGTGAACGAGGCGGCGCGGGCGGACGTGCTGCGGGCCGGCGGCGGTCCGACCCGGATCCGGATGAACTGCTCCGGCAAGCACTCCGGCATGCTGTTGACCTGCCTGGCGGCGGGCTGGGACATCGACGGGTACTGGCGGCCCGAGCACCCGCTCCAGCAGCGCCTCCGTACGGCGATCGAGGACTTCACCGGTGAGCGGGTGGCGGCGACCGGGGTCGACGGTTGTGGCGCCCCGGTGCTCGCCGTGTCGCTGACCGGGCTGGCCGGTGCGTTCCTGCGGCTCGTCTCGGGGGCGCCGGGCTCGGTGGAGCGGACCGTGGCGGACGCGATGCGTACCCACCCGGAGCTGGTCTCCGGCACCGGGGCCGAGGACAACCTGCTGATGACCGGTGTCGACGGACTGCTCTCCAAGGTGGGCGCGGAGGGCATCATCGTGGTCGCACTGCCCGGGGTCGGCGCGGTCGCGATCAAGATCGACGACGGGGCGGCCCGGGCACGGATGCCGGTGTTGGTCGCGGCGCTGCGCAGGCTCGGCGTGAGCGCGCCGGTCCTCGACGAACTGGCCGAACCGCCGCTGCTCGGCGGCGGCATTCCGGTAGGCGCCGTCCGCGCCCTCTGAGGTGTAAGGAAGGGCCCCTTGTTAACGCTATGCGTTAACAAGGGGCCCTTCCTTACACAGCTACGCGGTTAGGGGAGGAAGGCCAGGAGGGCTTCGTTGACCACGGCGGGGCGTTCCAGCGGAAGCAGGTGGCCCGCGTCGGGTACGTCGGGCAGCCGGACCGCGCCGGGGACCCGCGCGGCGATCTCGTCGGCCAGCCGGCAGATGTCCGGTACGTCCGCCGCACCCGCACCGACCAGCACCGGAACCTTGATCTCCTCCAACCGTCCGATCGCCGGTCGGTCGAGTTCGTATACCTCGACGTTGCCGAGTGCCGCCTCGGCGGCCAGTGCCCGACGGTCCATCTCCCGGGCGAACTCCAGCAACGCCGGCTCCACGTCGGCCGGCTCACGACCCGGGCCGACCACCCAGAAACGTACGTCGGCTTCGGCCGCCGCGTCGAAGTCCTCGTCGTCGACGTCGCCGATCAGGCTCTCCCAGAGGTCGTTCGCCTCGTCCGACCACTCGTGGCCGGAGACGGCCGAGCCGAAGAGGGCGAGCGCGGTGACCCGATCGGGGTGGGCGAGCGTGGCGTCGATCGCCACCGCGCCGCCGAACGAGCAGCCGACCAGGGCCGCCCGCTCGATGGCGAGCGCGTCGAGCAGGCCGACCACGTCGTCAAAATGGGCAAACGGGTTTTCCGGCAGATTGGAATCGCCGTAGCCGCGCAGGTCCAGGGCGAGCACGCGATGGTGTTGCGCGAGCGCGGTGACCTGGCCGCGCCACATCCGGCGGTCGGCGATGCCGGCATGCAGCAGTACGACCACACTGCCCTCGCCCAGGTCGTCATAGGCCAGCGTGGTGCCGTTCAACTCGATCATCGACATCAGGGGAAGCTACGCATTCCGGTGGCCGTAGTGCAAAGCGGGTCCGGTGAGACGTCGCTAACTCTGGCAAGCGTTTTGCTTGCAACAGTTAGCAGCCCGAACTACCGTCGAGGACATGGCGAACCCCAAGGATCTGCCTCGCGACGTCGGTGGGTTCATCCGTGACCTGCGTCGCAACGCGAAGATCTCGCTGCGGCAACTGGCCGAACAGGCCGGGGTCAGCAACCCGTACCTGAGCCAGATCGAGCGTGGCCTGCGCAAGCCGAGTGCGGAGGTTCTCCAGCAACTCGCCAGCGCACTGCGGGTGTCGACGCCGGTGATGTACCTGCGTGCCGGCCTGCTCGATGACAAGGAAGGGCACGGCGTGCTCGCCTCGATCGCCGCCGACCCGGACCTGACCATGCCGCAGAAGCAGTCACTCAGCCAGATCTACGAGACCTTCCGGCGGGAGAACGCCCGCCAGGCCGAGGCCGCCGAGCCAGCGGAGCCCGCCGCCACCGACGTTCCGGCCCGATCGGCCGCCGACGTGCCGACCGGATCGGCCGTTCCCGCCCCGGTGACCATCGTCGGCGGCGGTGCGGGAATGGACGACGTACTCGAGTCGGTGGCGCGGACCGAGTCGGGCACCGCACCGGCCCCGAACGCACCTCAACCTGCCAAGCGGACCGCCCGCAAGGCGGCCCGGAAGACCGCCCCGGCGGTCGAGGAGGAGTAGCAGTCATGACCCAGCCCCGGACCACCCGTATCCCGACCCCCCTCTACGCCGTGGCCGGTGTCGGCGACCTCGCCCTGGAGCAGCTCCGCAGGCTGCCCGCCGTGGTCACCGAGCTGACCGAGAAGGCCGCGAGCAGCACCGCCGAGCTACGCGAGCGAGCCGTCGCCGGCACCACCGAACTGCGCGAGAAGGCCGTCGCCGGCACGGCCGAACTACGCGAGCGGGCCGTCACGATCAACACCGCGAGCGCGGCCGAGTTGCGTGAGAAGGCGGTCGCGGGCACCAACGAGTTGCGTGAGAAGGCGGTGGCGGGCACCAGCGAACTGCGCGAGCGGGCCACCGTCGGCGCCACCGAGCTGCGTGAGCGGGCGACCGAGGCGCTGCGTACCGCCAACGCGACCGCGACCAGCCTGCGCGGCCGCGCGGTCGGCGCCGACCTGGACGTCAGCAAGCTGCGTACGGCGGCGATCCGCAACGCGGCGGTCGTGGTCTCCGGTGCGCACACCGCCACCGAGCGGGCCGCCGCCGCCTACGAGGCGATGGTCGCCCGGGGCGAGCGGGTGGTCGGCGCGGCCGGCACCCCGACCACCACCACGGCGACGGACTCTTCGCCGACGAGGGTCGACCCGATCGACGCGCCGGCCGTGACCCCCACCCCGGAGGTCCTGGCGACGAAGGAGACGGCGGCCAAGGCGGTGGCGACCGGGACCACCCGTACCCCGGCGGCCCGGACGCCGGAGGCCCCGGGCACCACGGCCACCACCGCGAAGGCTCCGGCCACCAAGGCCACCAAGGCGACCACCGCGAAGACCCCGACCAAGGTCACGACCGCGAAGACCCCGGCCACCAAGGTCACGACCGCGAAGACCCCGGCGGCCAGGGTTTCCGGCACCGGGAGCACGGCGGCGAAGTCGGCGAAGCGGACCGAGGCCGGCGACGAGAAGTAACACCGACCGGGCAACCCCGGGTACGGCATGTAGCCCGTACCCGGGGTTGCCGACATAAGCTTGCCGGCATGGTTACTGCCGCGCCGATCTTCTACAACGATGTCCGGTACGTCATTGAGCTGGCACTGCTCATCTTCGCCCTCATCATCGAGGGGGTCGCGCTGGTCCACGCCATCACCCAACGCTCGGACGCTTTCCCCGCCATCGGCACCCTGCCCAAGGGCGGTTGGATCGCCATTCTCGCCGTCTGCATGGCGCTGACCCTGTTGCTCGGCTCCGGCGTCCTCAGCATCTTCGGTCTGATCGGCATCGCCGCCGGCCTGATCTACCTGCTGGACGTCCGGCCGGGGCTGCGGGACCTGACCGACGGCAAGGGCTTCTGGTGAGAGATTTCCGCTGGCCCCCGCCGCCCGACGGCGGGCCACGGACGTACGGCCCCGG
This sequence comes from Micromonospora sp. NPDC050397, assembly GCF_044901685.1. NCBI lineage: Bacteria > Bacillati > Actinomycetota > Actinomycetes > Micromonosporales > Micromonosporaceae > Micromonospora > Micromonospora sp. NPDC050397. Next base: position 11,778 of record NZ_JBJDPS010000018.1, on the reverse strand, counting down.
CCCGAGCGCGCCCCGGACCGGGCGTCCGGCGCTGCCCGAACCGGAGACCGAACTTGTCACCACCCCGCACGGCGTACGACTGGAGCGGTTGGTCACCGGGGCCGGCGACCCGGTCACCGTCTTCGCGCACGGGCTCGGCGGCGGCATCTCGGCCACCCGGCCGCTGGGCAGCGCGGTCAGCGGTCGACGGGTCTTCTTCCAGTTCCGGGGGCACGGCCGGTCGGACGCGCCGGACGGTGCGTGGACGTACCCGGATCTGGCCCGGGATCTGCGGGCGATCGCCGATCTGAGCCGGGCCAGCCGGGCGGTCGGGGTGAGTCTCGGCGCCGGGGCCCTGACCCGGCTGCTGTTGGAGAGCCCGGAGCGGTTCGACCGGGCGGTCTTCTTCCTGCCGGCGGTGCTGGACGAGCCGCGACCGGCGGCGGCCCGCGACCGGCTCACCGCACTGCTGGACGCGGTGGAAAGCGGCGACGCCGGTACGGTCGCGGAGGCGGTCGCCGCCGAACTGCCGTCGGCGGTGCGCAACACCCCGGCCGGTTGGGCGTACCTGCGCCAGCGGATCGACCAGCTCATGCGCGACGGGTTGGCGGCCGGGCTGGCCAGCCTGCCGGACCAGGTCCCGGTACGCGACCGCTCGGCGCTCGGCACGGTAACCGCCCGTTGCCTGGTGATCGGGTGTGTCGGCGACGAACTGCACCCGCTCGCGGTCGCCGAGCAGCTCGCCGCCGCGCTGCCGGACGCCACCCTGCACGTCTACGACCGTCCGGGTGTGCTCTGGACACACCGCGCCGATCTGCGGGAGCGGGTCTCCGGGTTCCTCAACGGGTAGTCTGCCCGGTCATGGGCGTCACGCGACACGGGCACACGACTCGGCTCGACCTGGCCGACCCGACGCTGCGCGAGTGGACCTGCACCGTCGTGCACGTCGACCCGGAGCAGGGGATCGTGCTCGACCGGTCGGCGTTCTACCCGGGCGGTGGCGGGCAGCCGCCGGACCACGGCGTACTGCTCTGGCAGGGGGCGCAGACCCGGATTGTCGGCACCCGCAAGGGGGACGACCTCTACCTGATCCCGGCCGAGGGCGACCCGGTGCCACCGGTCGGCGCCTCGGTGACCGGTGCGGTCGAGGACACCCGCCGCAGCATGCTGATGCGCACCCACTCCGGTCTGCACGTGCTCTGCGGCGTGGTGTTCCGTGACTTCGGCGCCCTGGTGACCGGCAACAGCATGGAACCGGGCGAGGCCCGGATGGACTTCAATCTGCCCGAGGTGCCGGCCGACTTCAAGACCCGGCTGGAGGAGCTGGTCAACGTCGAGGTGGCGGCCGATCGCTCGGTGGCGGTGAAGGTGTTGCCGCGCGACGAGGCGCTGGCCCTGCCGGACATCATCCGTACCCAGTCGAACCTGATTCCCGCCGACGAGCAGGAGATCCGGATCGTCGACATCGTCGGGTTGGACGTCCAGGCCGACGGTGGCACGCACGTCGCCTCGACCGCGCAGATCGGCAAGGTCCAGGTGGTCAAGGTGGAGAGCAAGGGCAAGGCGAACCGACGGGTACGGGTCCGCCTGGTCGACTGACCGCCCGCCCCGACCCGGTGGCGTCGCCCCGCGTCACTCCTCCGGCAGGTACGCCCCCGGCATGTCCGACCGTACGGTCCAGCCGAGCGCCCGGTAGAGGGCGCGTCCGTCGTCGGTGGCGACCAGAATGCCCGTACGCATGCCCTGTCGCACCGCATGGTCGGCGAGCGCGCGCATGACGACGGTGCCCAGTCCACGTCGCCGGTGCGCCGGCTCGGTCTGGACCTTGTCGACGGTGCCGAACTCTCCGGCGGGCGCCAGCCGCGCGGACGCCGCGACCTGCCCGGTGGCGTCCAGCACGGTCGCGACGACCGTCCGGCCCTCGGTGACGATCCGGGTGGTGTACGGCACCGCCGGCTCGACCGTGCCGGCGGTGAACCTCGCCGTCATCAGGTAGCCGGCGACGTCGACGGTCCAGTTCGGCAGGGCGGCCCGGAACACGGCCGGGTCGACGCACGCCTTGATCCAGGTGCCGGGGGCGGTCAGGGTCCGGCCGAGCCGGCTCAGCGAATCCGCGTCGCAGCTGTGCAGCACGTGCCGTACGCGATGATTCGGCAGGCCGACGTCGACCCGGAAGCCGCCCGGGATGCCGGTCGGGGCTTCGGTGTTCCGGGAGACCGCCCAACCCTGTCCCCAGGCCGTTACCAGTTCGGGCACGGTGAACGAGTCGGTCCGCGTCGAGCCGGTCGGGTACGCGCCGAGCATGTCTCCTCCGGTCAAGTCGCCGTGGCGCCGAGCTTATTGCAAATTAGTGGCAACAAGGGGCGAAGGTGATCTGGCTCTCGCCAACCGCTCCGCCGGGTCTCCGTGCGGACGCGGCAGCCGGTCGGCTCCGCCGGTTCAGCCCGGCAGGTTCGCCGCGCGTACGTCGAGCAGCCACTCCTCGACCGTCCGCTCGTCCGGGTGCTCTGGCAGCGGGCCGCGTACGGTGTCGAAGTCCCGCTCGGCATCGGCGAGCAGGGCGCGGGCCTCGTCCAGCCGCCCCGCCGCGACCCGCTCACCGAACTCCACGAACGACCCCGGGTTGTCGAGCCGGATCGGCAGCCGGCCGGTCGCGTACAGGACCCGTCCCTGGTGCACGAGCCGGGCCAGGTGCCGGGCGTGCTTGGCGGTACGCCGACGGGTGTCGGACGAGAAGCTGCCGTCGCCGCGTGACTCGATTTTCTGGAACTGCTGCCGGGCGTAGCCGAGGTAGGCGTTGCGCACCCGTGGGGCGGCGAGGAACGCCGAGCGGATGGCGATCAGCCGGTCGCCCAGGTCGGTACGGGTCTCGTACAACTCGTCCGGCAGCCAGGCCAGCTCGGTGGCGGTCGGATTGCCGCCCAGGGCCAGCCGGCACCACTTGCCCGCCTCGTGCAGCGTCCGGTCCGGTGCCGTGGTCACGATCGACTCCCGGGGTGGGTGCAGCCCGTGGAAGGCCACCGTCGGCGCGGCGAAGAGGCCGAGCCGGTCCACGTCCGAGCCCGGCCTGGCCAGGCCGTACGCGGTCGAGCCGACGATCCCGGCGAGCAGCAGTCGCATGCCGCACATGATCGCGTACGGGTTCCGGTCGCTGCACCGGAGTTTCCGTGCCGCCCGTACGCGGTTCGAGTGCGTCCTACCGGGATCGTCCGGCTCCGGATGATCACCGGTGAAGCCGGCCATCGGGTGTCAGGTTTTGCTGGTTGGGTCTGTGACATGACCGAGACGAGAGCACCACTGGCCGGAAAGATCGCACTTGTCGCCGGAGCCACCCGGGGAGCGGGCCGGCAGATCGCGGTCCAACTCGGCGCCGCCGGTGCCACCGTGTACGCCACCGGCCGCAGCACCCGCGACCAGCGCTCCGAGCTGGACCGGCCGGAAACCGTCGAGGAGACCGCCGAACTTGTCACCGAGGCCGGCGGGACCGGTATCGCCGTCCAGGTCGACCATCTGGTGCCGGAGCGGGTCGAGGAGCTGGTCCGCCGGATCGACCGGGAGCAGGGCCGGCTGGACGTGCTGGTCAACGACGTCTGGGGGGCCGACCCCCTGATCGACTGGGGAAAGCCGCTCTGGGAGCACTCGTTGACCGACGGACTGCGTACGCTCCGGCTGGCGGTCGACACCCACCTGATCACCAGCCACTACGCGTTGCCACTGCTGATCCGGTCGCCCGGTGGCCTGGTGGTCGAGATGGGTGACGGAACCACGGCGTACAACCAGGAGAACTACCGGGACGTGATCTTCTACGACGTGGCCAAGACGGCGGTGAACCGGTTGGCCTTCGGCCAGGCGCACGACCTGCGCCCGTACGGGGCGACGGCGGTAGCGCTGACGCCGGGCTGGCTGCGCTCGGAGATGATGCTCGACCACTACGGCGTGACCGAGGCGAACTGGCGGGACGCGGCCGCCAAGGAGCCGCACTTCGTCATCTCGGAGTCGCCCGCGTACGTCGGTCGGGCCGTCGCCGCGCTCGCCGCCGACCCCGACCACGCCCGCTGGTCCGGCCAGTCCCTCTCCGCCGGACAACTCGCCCAGGTGTACGGCTTCACCGATCTCGACGGCAGTCAGCCCGACGCCTGGAGGTACATGGTGGAGGTGCAGGACGCCGGCCGCCCCGCCGACGCCACCGGTTACCGCTGACGCTTCGGGATCCGTCGGCATCCGTCGGCGTCCCCGGTCCGGGCCGGCTTGGCCGGCTAACGCCGCGAGTAGAGCGCGTGCAGGCGGGCCGTCGCGTCGGCGAGTTGGGCACGCAGCGGCGCCGGTTCGAGCACCTCCGCCTCGGGGCCGAACCTGAGCATCATGGTGTACGCGACGTCGAGCGACTCGACCGGCAACCGGGTCACCACCCAGCCCCGCTCGTCCGGCTCGCCCGCCTCGGCGAGAGCGTCCCGTGCGGCCGGTGGTTCGGTGACGTACCGCAGTGCGCGCAGGCCGGCCGGGCTCAGTCGTACCGTGATCCGTTCGGGCAGCATGGCCTCGACGAACCCGGTCACCCGCGCGGACCAGAAACTGGGCAGGTCGAAGTCGTCGTGCCGGTCGAAGCCGTCGGCGGTGACCTCGACGGCGGTGACCCGGTCGACCCGGTAGGTCCGGTGGTCGTCGCCGACCCGCCCGACCAGATACCAGACCCCGCCCTTGAGCACCAGCCCGTACGGCTGCACCGTGCGGGTCACCTCGCGGTCGCGGCGGTAGCGCAGCTCGACCACGCGGTCCTGCCAGACCGCCGTGGCGAGCGCGCCGAGCAGGGGTGGCGGATCGGCGGCGCCGAACCAACCGGGCACGTCGAGATGGAAGCGCTGGCCGGAGCGGTGGGCCGCGTCGCGCAGCGGTGCCGGCAGCGCGGCCAGCACCTTCAGCCGGGCGGCGGCGACCGGCTCGGCCAGGCCCATCTCGTCGACCGGTCCGGGCAGGCCGGAGAGAAAGATCGCCTCGGCCTCGGGGCGGGTCAACCCGGTCAGCCGGGTCCGGTAGCCGCCGAGCAGCCGATATCCACCGGCCCGACCACGGTCGGCGTAGACCGGAACCCCGGCGGCGCCCAACGCCAGCACGTCCCGGTAGACCGTACGCTCGGAGACCTCCAGCTCACGGGCCAACTCGGCGGCGGTCATCGTCTCCCGGCTCTGCAACAGCAGCACCAGGGAGATCAGCCGAGCCGCCCGCATCCCCCCATCCTCTCCCACCCCACTCCCACCTCACCCCGCCCACCCCGTCCGCCCCGTCCGGTCAAGCCCGTTGATCATGGGGTCATCGCAGGTTTCAGCGTCGGTAGCCTGCGACAACTTCATGCTTAACGCGCCGGGGAGCGAGGCGGGCGGGGTGGCCGGGGTTGGCGGAGTGGGGCGGTGGGTGGTACGAGCCAGTAGGCTTCCGGGTCGTGGGCGCAGCCAAGGTCACCGCGCCGGCCGTCAGCACGGTCCGGCAGTTCCTCACCGGTGTCGGGCTGCTCCTGCGCGGCATCGGCACGTACGCGCGTACGCCCCGGTTGGTGCTGCTCGGCATCCTGCCGGCGCTGATCACCGGTGTGTTCTTCCTGGCCGGCTACGCCACCCTGGTCTACTTTGTCGGCGACCTCGCCGGACTGGTCACCCCGTTCGCCGACGGCTGGGCGGGCTGGGCGCGGGACCTGGTCCGGGTGCTCGCCGCGTTCGCCTTCCTGGCCCTGGGCGCGGTGCTCGGCGTACTGACCTTCACCGCGATCACCCTGGTTGTCGGCGACCCGTTCTACGAGGAGATCTCGGCCCGGGTGGAGGCCCGGTACGGCGGCGTGCCGGGCGAGATCGAGGTGCCGTGGCTCAGGTCGCTGCGGCGGAGCATGGTCGACTCGCTCCGGCTGGTCACCCGGTCGGTGCTGCTCGGCGTACCGCTCTTCTTCGCCGGGTTCATTCCTGTGCTGGGGCAGTTTGTCGTACCGGTGGTCGCGGCGGCGGTCGGTGGCTGGTTCCTGGCGCTGGAGCTGGTCGGCGCCCCGTTCTACCGGCGCGGCCTGCGGCTCGCCGACCGACGGCGGGTGCTGGGCGAGAACCGGCCGGTGGCACTCGGCTTCGGGGTGGCGGTCTTCTGCTGCTTCCTGATCCCGCTCGGCGCGATCCTGGTGATGCCGGCGGCGGTGGCCGGCGCCGCGCTGCTCGCCCGGCGGTCACTCGGCCAGTCCATCGAGGAGCCGGGCCGGTGGACCGAGCGAACCCCGATCCAGCCAACGCCAAACGCTGGTTCCGGTTCCCCCGACCCGGAGGCATGATGCGGGTCACCCTGGTCCAGGCGGACATCACCACCGTACGGGTGGACGCCGTCGTCAACGCGGCCAACTCGTCCCTGCTCGGCGGTGGTGGGGTCGATGGTGCGATCCACCGGCGCGGCGGACCCGCGATCCTGGAAGAGTGTCGCGCCCTGCGCGCGTCCCGGTACGGGCGCGGCCTGCCCACCGGTCAGGCGGTCGCCACCACCGCGGGCAACCTGCCCGCCCGCTGGGTGGTGCACACCGTCGGGCCGGTCTGGTCGTCCCGCGAGGACCGGTCCGGACTGCTGCGGGACTGCTACTCGAACAGCCTCCGGGTCGCCGACGACCTCGGCGCCACCTCGGTCGCCTTCCCGCTGATCTCGTCCGGTGTCTACCGCTGGCCGATCGAGGACGCGGTCCGGCAGGCCCTGGCCGTGCTCGGTACGGCCACGCCGACGACCGTCACCGACATCCGGCTGGTCCTTTTCGGCGCGGACGTCCTGGCCACCGCCGAGCGGGTACGCGACGCGGCCTGACCGCCTCGTCCGTCTCGTCCGCCTCGTCCGTCTCCTGTCGGGCTCCGTCCGGCCCGACCACTCCCGCGTCGGCGCTCGTCAGGCGGAGTCGCGGAGTACGAGTTCGGTCGGCAGGACCACGGCCGGCTCGACCTGCTCCCCGGCCGCGAGCCGGAGCAGTTGCCGGGTCATCTCCCGGCCGATCTGGAGGATCGGCTGGCGCACGGTGGTCAGCGGCGGGTCGGTGTAGCGGGCCGACTCGATGTCGTCGAACCCGATCACCGCCACGTCGTCGGGCACCCGGCGCCCGGCCTCGCGCAGCGTACGCAGGGCACCGTGGGCCATCAGGTCCGAGGCGACGAAGACCGCGTCCAGGGTCGGGTCGTCATCGAGAAGTTGCCGCATGGCGAGGGCGCCGGACTCCCGGGTGAAGTCACCGACCGCGACGATCGACCGGCGGCGGGAGTCCTGTAGCTCGGTCCGGTAGCCGGCCAGCCGTTCGATGCCGGCGACCATGTCCTGCGGCCCGGCGATGGTGGCGATCCGCCGCCGGCCCGAGTCGAGCAGGTGACGTACGGCTCGCGCCACGCCGCCGATGTGGTCGACGTCGACGTACGGCACCGGGACGGACGCCCGGCCGAGCGGACGGCCGCCGCAGACCACCGGGATGCCCATCCGGGCGAGTGCGCTGGGCAGCGGGTCGGCACCGTGCAGCGAGGCGAAGAGCACGCCGTCGACGTGCCGCCCCATGGCGTAGCTCTCCACCCGGTCGTGGCTGGCCGTCGAGCCGGCGAGCATCAGCACGAGCTGCTTGTCCGCCGCCTCCAGCTCCTGGCTCACGCCCCGGATGATGCCGGGGAAGAAGTGGTCGTCGGAGAAGACCCGGGTGGCCGCCTCGGGCAGGATCAGTGCGATCGAGTCGGTCCGTTGGGTGACCAGGCTGCGGGCGGCCAGGTTGGGGACGTACCCCAGCTCCTGGACCGCCCGCCGGACCGCTTCCCGGATCGGCTCGGCGACCGTGGTCGAGCCGTTGACGACGCGTGACACGGTCGCCCGGGAGACGCCGGCACGCCGCGCCACCGCCTCCAGCGTCGGCCGTTCCCGTGCCATCGTCATGCGACTCCCTCGTCTCCGTGCCGTGGCGGTGCCCCGGTCACAGGCCGTTGCGGCGGATCACCTCCTGGTACCACCGCGCGCTGTCCTTGAGCACCCGCCGCTGGGTCAGGTAGTCGACGTGGATGATCCCGAACCGCTTACGGTAGCCCTCGGCCCACTCGAAATTGTCCAGCAACGACCATACGAGATAGCCGCGCAGGTCGACGCCCCGCGAAATGGCGGCGTGTGCGGCCCGAAGGTGCCCGTCGAGGTAGTCCACCCGGTCCGCGTCCGGCACCCGGCCGTCGGCGTCCGGGTCGTCACGGTTGAACTTGTCCGGGAAGGCCGCCCCGTTCTCGGTGATGATCATCGGTACGCCCGGGTAGTCCTCGGAGATGCGTACCAGCAGGGTGGTCAGGCCGCGCGGCTCGATCATCCAGCCCATGTCGGTGAGCGGGCCGACCGGGGCAACGAACTCGATGCCCTCGGTGCCCGGGTAGGCGCCGCCGCCACCGGCCGCGCCCTCCCGGGCGGTCACGTAGGTCGGTTGGTAGTAGTTGATCCCGAGCAGGTCGATCGGGACGTTGATGATTTTCTCGTCGCCGTCGCGGATGTGCTCCAGGTTGGTGAACCGGGCGACGTGTTCGAGCACGTCGGCCGGGTACTGCCCGCGCAGCATCGGGTCCAGGAAGATCCGGTTGGCCAGGCCGTCGACCAGCCGTACCGCCGCCAGGTCCTCGGCCCGGGACGGGTCGACCGGGTACGCCTCGGTCGGGTTCAGCGTGATGCCGAGGGTCTGCGCGCCGGCCGCCCGCAGCGCCCGACCGGCCAGGCCGTGGGCCAGCAGCAGATGGTGTACGGCCTGGAAGGCCGCTGCCGGGTCCTGGCGCCCGGGTGCGTGCACCCCGTTGCCGTAACCGAGGTAGGCGGAGCACCACGGTTCGTTCAGCGTGGTCCAGGTCCGGACCCGGTCGCCGAGCCGGGCGTGGACGGCGGTGGCGTACTCGGCGAAGTGTTCGGCGGTCGCCCGGTTGGTCCAGCCGCCCCGGTCCTCCAGGGTCTGCGGCAGGTCCCAGTGGTAGAGCGTGACGATCGGGTCGATGCCACGGCCGGCGAGCTCGTCCACCAGGCGGTCGTAGAAGTCGAGCCCGCGCGGGTTGACCGGGCCGGAACCGTCCGGCTGGATCCGGGGCCAGGCGATCGAGAAGCGGTACGCCTGGAGCCCCAGGTCGGCCATGAGCGCCACGTCCTGCGGGTACCGGTGGTAGTGGTCGCAGGCGACGTCACCGGTGTGTCCGGCGTACACCTTGCCCGGCGTACGGCTGAAGGTGTCCCAGATCGACGGGCCGCGACCGTCGTCGTGCGCCGCCCCCTCGATCTGGTACGACGCGGTCGCCGCGCCCCACACGAAGCCCTCCGGGAAGCGGACCTTGGTCTGTGCCGGCGTCGCCAACACCGCCGGTGGCGTCTCGAGACTGGTCATACCGTTACCGCACCTCTCCTGATGCCGCTGATGGTCACGCGGCCGACAAAAACGATATGCAGTGGCACCCTGGCGGACGCGGCCCCCGTGCCGGCCCGCGCGTCGTCGCCGGTGGTGACCGTGCGGCGGGCGCGGGAGGATTTCTCACTTCCGAGCCTGAACGTGGGTTACCCGAGTGTCAAGAGAGCGCTCTCACAAAGTTACACGACGGCTCGCGGTGGCGCTGCCTGAGCACCGCGTGGACCAGCGGACATCATCGACCCACCACTGGCGCGCGACTCGACGCCCCGGCGAATCTGGCCGCCGGGGCGTCGCTGAGAAAGGGCTGGTGGCCTCTGGCCGGTTGGGCCGACGCGCGGTCAGCCGACGCGCAGGCCCTCGAGCAGGGTGACGTCGCCGGAGACCTCGAGCACGTCGAAGTTGATCCGGCCCCAGAGCGCCAGCACCAGGTCGCTGGCGTTGCCGGTGACGTGGGCTCGGGCGTGGTGGTCGTCGCTGTCCAGGATCGTGTCCGTGTCGAGCAGCGCCACGCCGGTGCCGCGCAGCCGCAGGTACCAGTCCTGGCCCGCGTCGGCCGCGACCAACTGGATGACGCCGTAGCGGGGCTCGGGGGAGCGGCGCCGGCCAGCCGGGAGCCAGGTGTCGAGCACCTCGCTCACCCCGTCAGAGGCGAGCTTGGCCTCGATCGGCTCGGCCGAGGCGATCGCCAACTGGGCGTCCCAGCGGTGTACGGCGGTCTCCAGCGCCATCCGGCGTGGCCAGAAGGCGACCTTCTTCGGCTGCGGCGCCCAGTTCCAGGCGGGAGTCTCCGGGTCGAGCGCGTCGAGCGCGTCGAGCAGTTGGTCGTACTCGTGCTGCCACCACTCGAGAGCGGCCGGACCGGACGGCAGACCGTCGGAGACCGGCCGTTCGGTCGGGGCCTCGGCCACGCCGGTGCCGACCACGCCCCGCACCCAGCGGTACCGCGAGCCGAGGTGGTGCACCAGGTCGGTGGTGGTCCACTCCGGACAGGACGGTACCGGACCGTCGGGTGGCGCCTCGGCGACCGCCGTGCGAAACGCCGGTCCGTCCGCACGCAGTGCGGCGAGCCAGAAATCCTTGGTGCCGTGCAGTCTGCTCATCACGATCCTCCCGCGCTACCGGGCCACCAGTGGGTCGCCTGGCTCCCCCTCAGCCTAGGGTGAACAACGTGCCAGACGTTAGCGCCCATTCGACCGCCGCCACCGATCCCGACGAGCCGGGGTCGCTCGCGAAATACACGACGCTGCGCCTGGGTGGGGCGCCGTACCGCCTGGTGGTGGCCGAAGATTCGGATGAAATCGTACAAGGCGTACGAGAAGCAGAGTCGCTGGGGCAACCCGTGCTCGTCCTGGCCGGCGGCAGCAACGTGGTGATCGGCGACGACGGGTTCCCGGGCACGGTGATCCTGGTCCGGTCGAGGGGCCACCGGGTGCTCGCCGAGGACGACCGGACCGTGACGCTGCGGGTCGAGGCCGGCGAGCCCTGGGACGACCTGGTGGCGGCCACCGTCGAGGCGGGCTATTCGGGCCTCGAGTGCCTCTCCGGCATCCCCGGATCGGCCGGCGCCACCCCGATCCAGAACGTCGGGGCGTACGGCCAGGAGGTGGCCGAGACGGTGACCGGGGTGCGGGCGTACGACCGGGTGGCCGGCGAGGTGGTCTCGCTGACCCCACAGGAGTGCTCCTTCGCGTACCGGTCCAGCATTTTCCGGCACAGCGACCGGTGGACCGTGCTGAGCGTGGACTTCACCCTCCAGCGCTCACCGCTGTCGACCCCGGTCCGGTACGCCGAACTGGCCCGTGCGCTCGGTGTCGGGATCGGCGACCACGTGCCGCTGGCGCAGGCCCGCGCGACCGTACGGGCGCTGCGCGCCGGCAAGGGCATGGTGCTCGACCCGGAGGACCCGGACACCCGCTCGGTCGGCTCGTTCTTCACCAACCCGGTGCTCGACGCCACCGCGTACGAGTCGCTGGTCGACCGTGCCGACGGCCTCGGTGAGCCGCCGTCCTGGCCGGCGCCGAGCGGGGTGGTGAAGGTCAGCGCCGCGTGGCTGATCGACAAGGCCGGGTTCCGCAAGGGCTACCGCAACGACGCCGGTGCGGCCATCTCGTCGAAGCACACCCTGGCGTTGACCAACCCGGACGGCGGGTCGACCGCCGGGCTGATCGACCTGGCCCGGGAGATCCGCGACGGTGTGCACAACCGGTTCGGCGTGACCCTGCACCCCGAGCCCGTCCTGATCAACTGCTCCCTCTGACCGCCCGCCCTCCCACGCCCCCGGCGTTAGGAAGGGCCCCTTCCTATACAAAAAGCGGGCGGATTCCAGGGGTCGTTGCAACACGGTGGTTAGTCGGTGACGGTTAGGAGTTTAGCGAGGCGCTCGGCTGGGGTGTCCCAGCCGAGCG
>NZ_JBJDPS010000017.1:0-121650 GCF_044901685.1 Micromonospora sp. NPDC050397 | reverse complement strand
CCGCCCACCCGGCAAGCACCCATCCCGCTCCGCTTCGCTACGCGGGATGCTGCCGCGCGTCTGCCTGCGGTTCGATTTTCGAGTTAGAAGCGGGGGGGTTCTTGGTAGGTGCCCCATTCGGTGCGGAGGGCGTCGCAGATCTCGCCGAGGGTCGCCTCGGCGCGGGACGCGTCCAGCATGGCCGGGATCATGTTCTCGTCGGTACGGGCGACGGCCACCAGTCGGGCCAGTGCCGCCTCCACCGCGGCGTTGTCCCGTCCCGCCTTGCGCGCGGCGAGGATCCGGCGCTGCTCCAACTCCACCTCGTGCGAGATACGCAGGATCTCCAGTTCCTTGGCGACCGTACCGGTGTGTACGTTCACACCGACGATCCTCTTCTCGCCCTTCTCCAGAGCCTGCTGGTAGCTGAACGCCGCCTCGGCGATCTGGCCGGTGAACCAGCCGTCCTCGATCCCACGCAGGATGCCCGAGGTCATCGGGCCGATCGGGTGTGGTCCGTCGCCGGCCAACTGGCGGATCCGGGCGAAGATCTCCTCCGCCTCGGCCTCGATCCGGTCGGTGAGCGCCTCGACGTACCAGGAGCCACCGAGCGGGTCGGCGACGTTGGTCACGCCGATCTCCTCCATCAACACCTGCTGGGTCCGGAGCGCGATCTCGGCCGAGGAGTCGGTCGGCAGCGCGAGCGTCTCGTCCAGCGCGTTCGTGTGCAGCGAGTTGGTGCCGCCGAGGACGGCCGCGAGCGCCTCGACCGCAGTCCGTACGACGTTGTTGACCGGCTGCTGCGCGGTCAGCGAGACGCCGGCGGTCTGGGTGTGGAAGCGGAGCCAGAGCGCCCGCTCGTCGGTCGCGCCGTAGACCTCGCGCAGCCAGCGGGCCCAGATCCGGCGAGCGGCCCGGAACTTGGCGATCTCCTCGAAGAAGTCGAGGTGGGCGTCGAAGAAGAAACTGAGGCCCGGGGCGAAGACGTTCACGTCCAGCCCCCGGGAGAGCCCGAGTTCGACGTAGCCGAACCCGTCCGCGAGGGTGTACGCCAACTCCTGGGCGGCGGTCGAGCCGGCCTCCCTAATGTGGTAGCCGGAGACCGACAACGGCTTGTAGCGCGGGATCTCCCGGGCGCAGTACTCCATCAGGTCGCCGATCAGGCGCAGGTGCGGCTCCGGCGCGAAGAGCCACTCCTTCTGCGCGATGTACTCCTTGAAGATGTCGGTCTGCAACGTGCCGTCCAGCCTGGACAGGTCGGCACCCTGCCGCTCGGCGGCGACCAGGTACATGCAGAAGACCGGGACGGCCGGCCCGGAGATGGTCATCGAGGTGGTGGTGCCGGCCAGGTCGATGCCGTCGAAGAGCGTCTCCATGTCGGCGGCCGAGTCGACCGCGACACCACAGTGGCCGACCTCGCCGAGCGACTGGGGGTCGTCGGAGTCGCGCCCCATCAGGGTCGGCATGTCGAAGGCGACCGAGAGCCCGCCGCCCCCGGCGCCGAGGATCATCTTGTAGCGCTCGTTGGTCTGCTGGGCGTTGCCGAAGCCGGCGAACTGCCGGATGGTCCAGGTCCGCCCCCGGTAGCCGGTCGGATAGAGACCCCGGGTGTACGGGTACTCGCCCGGCCAGCCGATTCGCTCGAACCCGGGGTGGTCGGTCCCCGCCGGGGGTCCGTAGACCGGTTCGACGGGCGTGCCGGACAGGGTGGTGAAGTCGGCGTCCCGTTTGCGGGCCGCGTCGTACCGGGCCTGCCAGCGGGCCCGGCCGGCATCGATCTCGTCGGCGTTCATCCGGAGAGCTCCTCCTCGAGTCCTCGACTGCCAGTCGAGCATAGAGGGCACTCCTGAACGATCACTAAGCCAGCCTCGCCGTCGGGGACCTTCCGCCACCGGATCGAGGGCGATCCGGGGCGAAAGGTCCCAGTATCACGGCAACTGTTCGGCTGACGGATCAGCCGGCGTACCGGGCTCAGGCGCCAGCGGCCGGTGCGGCGGGGAGCTCGATGTCGTCGACCTTGACGTTCACCTCGGTCACCGTGAGACCGTACTTCTCGACCGCCTCGATGACCTTCACCCGTACCGCCTCGGTCACCTCGCCCACGACCTGACCGGCCTCGATCACGATCACCACGTTGATGACGGCGGCGGTCCCCTTCACCTCCACCGAGACGCCACGACCGGCGTCGCCCACCTCGTCCAGCCCGATCCGGTTCAGCACGTTGTCGAAGAACCGCGCCACGTCACCACCGAGATCGGCGACGCCCGGCACCTCACGCGCCGCCGTACCGGCGATCTTCTCCACGACCTCCTCGGAGATCGCGGTGGTGCCGCGCGGCGCGGCGGCCGGCGCCGCCGTGGTCGCGGCGTCGCCCGCGGTGTTCTCTACAGCCTCGCTCATGCTCGCTTCTCCCCTGGTCTGGGCGCCCACCCGGCGCCCTGCGCGATCACGGAGCCTACTCGCCAGCCCGCTGACGTGGCACAACCTGACGGATACTGTCCACCCCGGACCCGTGAAAGGAAGGGCCCCCTGTTATCGCTTTCCGTATAGGAAGGGCCCCCTGTTAACGCCCGAGCCGCAGCCGGCGGGCCCGACGGCAGCGGACGACGGCGTGGTCGCGGCGACAGCCGGGGACGGCGCGGCGTGGTCGCGGCGACAGCCGGGGACGGCGCGGCGTGGTCGCGGCGACAGCCGGGGACGGCGCGGCGTGGTCGCGGCGACGGCGTGGTCGCGGCGTTTCAGCGGGGGACGGTGCCAGGCGACGCGACGGTTCAACGGGAGACGGCGCGGTCGCGGCGGTCAGCGGGTCGAGCGGTGGTCCAGTTCGGCGAGCAGGTCACCGGCGGCGGCGTACGGGTCGAGCGAACCCGCGGCCACCTTGGCGGCGAGACCGGCCAGCCCGGTGCCGTCCCGCAACGAGCCGAGCCGGGCCCGGAGCACGCCGAGCGCGATCGCCTCCACCTCGGCTACGGCCCGCGCCTCCCGACGCCGCCGCAACTCGTCGTGCGCGACCAGCCAGGCCCGGTGCCGTTCGATCGCGCCGACGACGTCGTCGATCCCCTCGGACCGTACGGCGACCGCGCGGACCACCTGCGGACGCCACTGCCCGGGACCGCGCTCGCCCAGCGCGATCATCCCCTGGATGTCCCGTACGGTCGCGTCGGCGCCGTCCCGGTCCGCCTTGTTGACCACGAACACGTCCGCGATCTCCAGGATGCCAGCCTTGACCGCCTGGATCGCGTCGCCCATCCCGGGCGCGAGCAGCACCAGCGTGGTGTCGGCGAGCGACGCCACCTCCACCTCGGCCTGCCCGACGCCCACCGTCTCGACCAGCACCACGTCGCAGCCGGCGCCCTCCAGGACCCGTACCGCCTGGGGGGTGGCGGCGGCCAGCCCGCCCAGGTGGCCCCGGCTGGACATGGAACGGATGAAGACGCCCGGATCGGTGGCGTGCTCCTGCATCCGTACCCGGTCGCCGAGGATCGCCCCGCCGGTGAACGGGCTCGACGGGTCGACGGCGAGCACCCCGACCCGGTGACCGGCGGCGCGCAGGCTCCGGACCAGTTCGTTGGTGGTGGTCGACTTGCCCACCCCGGGCGCCCCGGTCAGCCCGATCACCTGGGCCTGCCCGGAGTACGGCGCGAGCGCCGCGGCCACCTCGGGCAGCAGTTCGTCCCCGGACTCCACCAGGGTGATCAGGCGTGCGACCGCCCGGGCGTCACCGTCGCGGGCCCGGTCGACCAGCAGCGGTACGTCCCGACCACGTCGCACCGTCACGCCCGCTCGCCGGCACCGCGCGGTACGTGCACGATCAACGCGTCGCCCTGACCACCACCGCCGCACAGCGCCGCCGCCCCGGTGCCGCCGCCCCGGCGGCGCAGCTCCATCGCGAGGGTGAGCACGAGCCGGGCGCCGGACATGCCGATCGGGTGGCCGAGCGCGATCGCGCCGCCGTTGACGTTCACGATCTCGTCGCTGATGCCCAGGTCACGGGTGGACTGGACGCCGACCGCCGCGAACGCCTCGTTGATCTCGACCAGGTCCAGGTCGCCGACGCCGAGACCGGCCTTGCGCAACGCGTGGTTGATCGCGTTCGACGGCTGCGAGTGCAGCGAGTTGTCCGGGCCGGCGACGTTGCCGTGGGCGCCGATCTCGGCCAGCCAGGTCAGGCCCAGCTCGACCGCCTTGGCCTTGCTCATCACCACGACCGCGGCGGCGCCGTCGGAGATCGGCGAGGAGCTGCCGGCGGTGATCGTGCCGTCGGGGGTGAAGGCGGGCCGGAGCCGGGCGAGCGTCTCGACCGTGGTCTCCGGGCGGATCCCCTCGTCCGTGCTGACCACCACCGGGTCACCCTTGCGCTGTGGCAGGGTCACCGGGACGATCTCGTCGGCGAAGACGCCGTTCTTCTGCGCGGCGGCGGCCCGCTGGTGACTGGTCGCGGCGAACGCGTCCTGCTCCTCGCGGGTGATTCCGTGCCGTACCCCGTGCCGCTCGGTCGACTCCCCCATCGCGCAGCAGTCCCAGGGGTCGGTCAGCCCGTCCAGCGCCATGTGGTCCTTGACCACCACGTCGCCGTACTTGTAGCCGGCCCGCTGGCCGAGGAGCAGGTGCGGGGCGTTGGTCATCGACTCCATGCCGCCGGCCACCACGATGTCGAACTCGCCGGCCCGGATGAGCTGGTCGGCCAGGGCGATCGCGTCCAGGCCGGAGAGGCAGACCTTGTTGATCGTGAGAGCCGGTACGTTCATCGGGATGCCGGCCTCGACCGCGGCCTGACGGGCCGGGATCTGCCCGGCGCCGGCCTGCAGCACCTGCCCCATGATCACGTACTGCACCTGCTCGGGGGCGACCCCGGCACGCTCCAGCGCACCCTGGATCGCGATCCCGCCGAGCTTGGTCGCGGACAGGTCCTTGAGGTTGCCCAGCAGCCGCCCCATCGGGGTACGCGCGCCGCTGACGATCACCGAAGCCATGACTCTCCGCCTCCGAGGGGTGGGCCGACCGTGCACCTTAACGAATGTTCGGCCAGACTAGCGCCATGGCAGAAGAGCACCCCGCCGAGACCGCTGCGGACTACGTCACAGACATCGGTCTCCAACGTATCGACCACGTCGGTGTAGCGGTCGCCGACCTTGACAGCGCGATCGAGTTCTACCAGCGGGTCTTCGGTATGCGCTGCGTACACACCGAGGTCAACACCGAACAGGGCGTACGCGAGGCGATGCTCCAGGTCGGCCCGACCCCCGAGGGCGGCCACCTCCAGTTGCTGGCCCCGCTCTCGCCGGAGTCGACCATCGCGAAGTTCCTCGACCGGTCCGGACCCGGCGTGCAGCAGGTGGCGTACACCGTGGCCGACGTGGAGGCGGCCAGCGCGGCGCTGCGGGAGCGGGGCATGCGGTTGCTCTTCGACACCCCCCGGCCCGGCACAGCCGGCTCCCGGATCAACTTCGTCCACCCGAAGGACGCGGGCGGGGTCCTGGTGGAGTTGGTGCAGCCCGCCGCGTCGCACTGACCCGACAACCCGTGCCGAGGCCGGGACACCGTGCGCCAATCGGGGCGCGGCCGGCGGCGGCCGGGAAAGACGCACCGCCCCGGACCGGTCGTGGGGAGCCGATCGGTCCGGGGCGATCCGGAACGGGGGCCGTCAGGCCGGCACGGTGTCGTACGACCGGATCAGTTCGGCGGGCAGCGGCTCCAGGTCGGTCGCGCGGAGGAAGTCGCCGAGCGTGGTGCCGGTGCACTCGGAGTCGACGTTGCGCGCGCCCGCCCGTTCCTCGACGTCCCGCCGGTTGACCGCGCGGAAGTCGATGGAGAAGCGGGTCTTGCCGGAGGTGTTCGGCACGGTGGTGTGCAGTTGCGCGCCGGAGAAGAGCAGCACGCCGCCGGGGGGCGTGATCACCCGGATGTCCGGCTCGCGGTTGACCTGCTCCTCGGCCTCCGGCTGCTTGCGGGTCTCGGTGTCGACCTGCTGCGCCGCCGCCGTACGGCCGTACGCCACCCACTCGGCGTAGTTGTAGTCGCGGGAGCTGTTGCGCACCCCGTTGTCGAAGTACGGCGGGTGGAAGGCCATCACGTTGGCCTCCTCGACGTCGTACACCGGCATCCAGAAGTTGAGCTGCGACATCGGCGCGGAGAACCAGGTGTCCCGGTGCGACTCGAACTGGAGGGTCAGCCCGGCGTTGAGGTACTCGCTGGTCATACTCCGCAGCCGGGGTACGTCGAAGTAGGTCTGCTCCAGGTCGGCACCGAGGTCGGCGAGCATGCCCCGGACCAGTTCCTTGCTGCGCGGGTGGTTGATGAAGGTCGGTTTCAGGTCGGCCAGCACCCGGACGTACTCGGGCCCGGCCAGGTGGTGCTGCGCGTCCGGCGGAAAGTGCGGTGCGAACGCCGACTCGACCATCTCCCGGGCGAAGGCGACCAGCGCCATCGAGTGCGGGGTGGGCGAGTAAACGAACAGGTCCCCGCCGAAGAGCTTGCGCCGCCGCTCGTCGTCGGACATGGGAGAGTCGAAGTACACCACCGTCATAACGGCCTCCTGCGGCAACGGGATCCCAGCCGGGGGTCACGGTAAGCCGCGCCACCGGAATGCCGGAAGGACCTGAAGGCCGGACCCGGGCCGGTTGTCGACAATCCGACTTCGCCTGCCCCGGGCGGTGATGTCGGAGGCGTACCCGGGGCCCGCCCACCTAGAGTCGGGCGATGTCCACGCTCCCGTTCCGGTTCACCGCCTCGATGCCGCCGTTGAACCGTCCGGTGCCGCAGTGGCGCGACGAGATCCGCCGGATCGAGCAGCTCGGTTTCAGCTCGGTCTCCGTCTCCGACCACCTCACCGGCGGCTGGGCGATGGACCCGCTGGTCGCGATGACCGTGGCGGCCGAGGCGAGCAGCACGCTGCGGGTGCTCGGCATGGTCTTCTGCAACGACTTCCGGCACCCGGTGCTGCTGCACAAGTCGATGGCGAACCTCGACGTCTTCTCCGGCGGCCGGGTGGAGGTGGGGTTGGGGGCCGGATGGCTGCGCGACGACCACGACGCCGTCGGCCTGCCGTTCGATCCCGCCGGGGTACGGGTCGACCGGCTGGCCGAGGCGATCGACGTGATCACGGCCCTCTTCGGCGACAAGCCGGTCACCTACACCGGCCGGCACTACCAGCTCACCGAACTGGACGGCCTGCCGAAGCCGGTGCGGCGCCCCCGGCCGCCGTTGCTGGTCGGCGGGGGAAGCCGGCGGGTGCTCGAACTCGCCGGGCGCACCGCCGACATCGTCGGGGTGAACCCCCGGCTCGCGCCGGAGGTCGACCCGCTGGCCGCGGTGGCCGAGATGAGCCCGGAGCGGATGGACCGGAAGGTGGCCTGGGCCCGGGACGCCGCCCGGAACGCCGGCCGCGACCCGGCGGCGCTGGAGTTCCAGTTGCGCCTCTTCGACGTACGGGTGACCCACCGGGGCGTGGAGCACCGGTCAACCTCCAGTCACGCCGCGCTCGCCGACCCGGCCACCCTCGCCGCCTCCCCGTCGGTGCTGCACGGCGAGGTCGAGGAGTGCGTGGACCAGCTCTTCGCCCTGCGCGAGCGGTTCGGCATCAACTATCTGCACCTGGGCGGCAACCTGGAGGCCGCCGCCCCGATCGTGGCCCGGCTCGCCGGACGCTGAGCCCGGCCCGTCGGACGTCGAGCCCGGCCGTCGGACGTCGAGCCCGGCCGTCGGACGTCGAGCCCGGTCCGCCGACTCCGGCCCGCCGACACGGTGTGCCGGTATCCGGACGGACCTCCGCCAACGTCTATTCGGATCACTCGCCGATTGTCTTTCTGCCGGTTCGATCCAGGTCTATTCGCTCGTTCCGCTCTACTTCGGGAGTCGTTAGGACGTACGTCAGTAAAGAAGCGGCGACCGGTCCGCGTGACCGGCGGCGCGGCCGGCGCCGGCCCCCGGGAGCTGCCAAGATCACGCCAGGGTACGCCAGGCCGACCGGTCCTCGTTGACCATGTGAACGGCGCGTGATAACGCCGGTCAGCTCTTGCGGTGGACCCCGGTGTGTCTGCCAGTATGTCCCAATGCCCCAGCAGCAGTCCTCCCCTCTTACGTTCTTCGAGAACGCGAACTCACAGCCCGACTTCACGGTTGCCCTTCGTGGCTACGACCGCGAGCAGGTCAACGGCCACCTCGGGCGGCTGACCGCGGCGTTGGCCCAGTCCGAGCAGGCGCGCGCCGAGGCCGAGCAGCGGATGAACGACGCGCAGCGTCGGCTCCGCCAGGCCGAACAGCGCCTCGCCTCGGTCGAGCAGAAGCTCACCGACACCAACAAGCAGCTCGAAGAGAACAGCCGGCCCACCCTCTCCGGGCTCGGCACCCGGGTCGAGCAGATCCTCCGTCTCGCCGAGGAACAGGCCAACGACCACCGCAGCGAGGCCAAGCGGGAGTCGGAGGGCATCCTCTCCGCCGCCCGGCTCGAGGCGCGCGAGATCACCGACAAGGCACGGGCCGAGGCCGCCGCGATGAAGGCCACCGCCGAGCGGGAGGCGGGCACCGTCCGTACCACCGCCGAGCGGGAGGCGGCCGAGGTCCGGGTGCAGGCCCGTCGCGAGGCGGACACGCTGCGCGCCGACGCCGACCGGGAGACCAAGCAGTTGCGCACGGTCACCGCGCACGAGGTGGCCGAGCTGAAGTCCACGGTCGAGCGTGAGGTCGCCACCCTGCGCGCGACCGCCGAGCGTGAGATCACCCAGCAGCGCGCGAAGGCGGCCCGCGAGGCCGAGGAGAAGCGCGCCGAGGCGACCAAACTGCTCACCGACGCCCGGGACAAGCGCGACAAGGACCTGCAGGCGCTGGAGCTCCAGTTGGCCGAGCGCCGGGAGAAGTCCGAGCGCGAGGAGTCCGAGCGGCACGCCGCGCAGGTGGCGCAGACGCAGAAGCTGGTCGGCGAGGCCGAGCAGCGCGCGCGGGCCGCCCAGGACCGGGCCAAGGAAATCGAGCAGCGCGCCGAGGCGCGGCGGGTCGAGTCCGAGCGCACCGCGGCGGAGACGGTCGAGAAGGCCAAGGCTCTCGCCGACAAGACCCTGAACGAGGCACGGGCCGAGTCGAACCGTCTGCTCAACGAGGCGCGTACCGAGGCGGACCTCACCACGCAGGCGGCTCGCCGCGAGGTCGAGGACCTGACCCGGCAGAAGGACGCGGTCACCTCCCAGCTCGGGCAGATGCTGTCCGGCCTGGCCGGGATCGTGCCGACCGCGCCGGCCAAGCCGGAGGCCAAGAAGGACGACGCGGAGGAGCGGAAGACCGCCGACGCGGCGAGCTGACCGGACTTCTCCGGCCGTCGCCGGATTTTGTCGGGAGCTGTCGGCCCGGACCGTCCCGGATTCCGGGAGGATCCGCCGAACGGGGCAGGAGAGTACGTGGGGCCGTACCGGGTTTCGCCGGTACGGCCCTGCGGGCTGTCCGGGCACACCCTGCGAGCAGGCCGGCAAGCCGGGCCCACCCTACCGAAACGGGCAGACGGAACATTAAGCAAGTACGTACCTTCATCCCATCGGGCCGGACCGTATCGCCGCGAGACGCCACACCGCATGTGAGGATGGGGACATGTCGCACGGCGAGGAACTGTTTGCTCTTGGCGGGGAAGTGGCTACGGAGCCCAGCTTCGACACTGCCCTGCGGGGTTACGACAGACGACAGGTGGAGCGGTACGTCGTCCGCGCGGAGAACGAGATAACCACGCTCGCCGCCGAACGCGAACAGGCGTTCACGCAGATCCACAAGCTTGCCGGGCAGGTCGAGCAGTTGCAGCGCGAACTCACCGACATCCGGCGCCACTCCAACGAGGTGGATCCGGTCTCGCTGCGGCACCTCGGCCCGGCGGTCGGACAGATCTTGGCCCTCGCCGAGGACCAGGCCAAGGTCCACCTCTCGGAAGCGATGCGCACGGCCGAGATCCAGCGCAGCGAAGCCAACCAGATCCTGAACGAGGCCCGTGAGCACGCCGCCACGGCGCTGCGCGACTTCGAACTCGCCCTCGCCGCCCGCCGCCGCGAGGAGGAGCAGGCCGCGTTGGCCCGCAAGGCGAAGAGCGACGCGGAGCTGAAGGCCACGGCCGAGGAGTCCGCCCGCCTCCGCGAGGCCGGCAAGGCCGCACACGAGCAGGGCCACCGGGAGGGCGTACTGCTGCGCCAGGCCGGTGAGACGGCGCTGGCCCAGGCCCGTCAGGAGAGCGAGGCGACCCTGACCAGGGCCCGCAAGGAGAGCGAGGCGACCCGGGCGAAGGGCAAGCAGGACGGCGAGGCGGCGCTCGCCAAGGCCCGTCAGGAGAGCGAGGCGACCCTGACCAAGGCCCGCAAGGAGAGCGAGTCGATGCTGGCCAAGGCCCAGCAGGAGGCGACCCGGCTGCGCGACACCGCCCAGGCCACGCTCGCCAAGGCCAAGCAGGACAGCGAAGCCACGATGGCCAAGGCGCGCCAGGACGGCGAGACCATGCTGGCACAGGCCCGGCAGGAGGCGACCCGGCTGCGCGATGCCGCCCAGGCCACGCTGGCCAAGGCCAAGCAGGACAGCGAGGCCACCATCGCCAAGGCCAAGCAGGACAGCGACACCAGCCTGGCCAAGGCCCGGCAGCAGAGCCAGGCGATCCTGGCCAAGGCCCGGCAGGACGGCGAGGCGGCGCTCGCCGAGGCCCAGCGGCAGGCCGCACAGCACCGCGAGGCGGGCGAGGCGGCGCTGACCGGGGGCCGGCAGGAGGGTGCCCGGCTGCGGGAGGTCGGCGAGGCCGCGCTCGCCCAGGCGCAGCAGGAGGCGCAGCAGGTCACCGAGCAGACCGCCGAGATCGTCCGGCGTTCGCGGGTGGACGCGGACGCGTACGTGGAGCAGGTCCGCACCCAGACCCAGCGCGAGCTGGACGGTTGGCGGGCCAGCGTGGACCACGAGATCGAGCAGAAGCGGGCCACCATCGACGACGAGATCGCCGCTCGCTGGGGCGTCGCCGAGCAGGAGCTGACCGCCCGGCGGGCCGCCGCCGAGCAGGAGTTCACCCAGTGGCGTACGAGCATCGAGCAGCAGCACGCCGCGCAGCGGGCGGAGTTGGAGCGGGAGGCCGAGGAGATCCGCCGCCAGGCCGACGAGCACGCCGTACAGGTGCAGAAGCGGGCCGAGGAGCACCTGGCCACCGCGCAACGCGAGGCCGAGGAGCACGCGGCCGCCGCCCGCCGGCAGTTCGAGGAGTACACCGCCACCGCCCAGCAGCACCTCGCCAGCACCCAGCAGCACCTGGCCACCACCCAGCAGGAGGCGGCCGCCGGGCGGCAGCAGCTCGCCGAGGTGATGCAGGAGATCGCGAAGGCCCAGCAGCAGCTTGCCGACCTGCGGCAGGAGACGGTGGCCTCGCGGCACGAGTCGGACCAGATCCAGCGCCGGCTGGCCGAGGCACAGCAGCAGCTCGCGGGCGAGCAGCAGCGGCTGACCAGCACGCAACGCTCCGCCGAGCACGCCGAGCAACTGGTGGCGGAGGCCGGGGCGGAGGTGCAGCGGGCCGCGGACACCGCGGTGGACCGGCCCGCCCGGACCAGCCCGACCGCACCGGCCGACGCCCCGGTGAACCCGGACGCGATCACCACGGACGTGAACGGCGAGCCGACCGTGGCCGCGGTGCCCGGCGAGGGTGGGCGGGAGGCGACCGCCACCAAGATCACGAGCACCGGTGACAGCGGCAAGCTGAGCGCGAAGCCGACCACCGACGAGCGGAGCGCCAAGCCGACCACGGACGAGCGGAGCGCCAAGCCGACCACGGACGAGCGGAGCGCCAGCCCGAAGAAGGTCTCCGTCGACGCCGAGCAGAAGGTCTCGGTGGAGTCCGAGTAAGCAGTCGCGGGGCGGACCGGAGCGGCCCGGACCGCCGATGAGAGCCAGCGACAGGGCCGCGCTGGAGCGCGACCCGGAGGGCTCCCGCCGGGTCAGCCTCCTGGAACTCTTCTTCGACCTGGTGTACGTCGTCGCGCTGGCCCTGGTCTCGGGTCACCTCGCCGCGCACCCGCACTGGACCGGCGCGCTCCAGTCGATGCTGCTCCTGATGGCGATGTGGTGGGTCTGGTCGATCACCGCCTTCCTCACCGACCTCTACGACCCGCAGCAGATCTCGATCAAGCTCCTCACGATCACGGTGATGCTGGGCAGCCTGCTGATGGCGTCCGTCCTGCCCCGGGCCTTCGGCGAGTACGGCCTCGTCTTCGCCTGCGCGTACGTCGGCATCCACTTCAGTCGTGGACTCTTCCTCGTCCCGTTGCTGCACGGACAGCAGGCACAGACGCGGGCGATCCGGATCTTCTTCTGGTTCGCCCTCTCCGCCGTACCGTGGATCCTGGGCGGAATCCTGGACGGGCCGACGCTGCGGGCCGCGCTCTGGGCGCTGGCGCTCGCCATCGACTACGGCGCGTTCAGCCTCGGCTACCCCACCCCTTGGCTGGGCCGGCTGCCGAAGACGCAGTACAACGTCACCGCCGAGCACCTCGCCGAGCGCTACCAGCAGTTCATCATCGTCGCCCTCGGCGACGGGATCCTGGTCATCGGCCTGACCTTCAGCCGGACCGACTTCGACCTCGCGCGGTCCCTGGCCTTCCTCGTCTCGTTCACCAGTGCCCTGCTGCTCTGGCGGATCTACTCCCACCGGGCTGGCGAGGTGCTGCCGCTGGCCATCGACTCGGTGGTGGAGACCCGGCGGTTCTTCCGGGTGGCGCCGTACACCCACCTGGCCATGGTCGCCGGGATCGTGATCACCGCCGCGAGCTACGAGGTCATGCTCCGCAACCCGCTCGGCCACACCGGCTGGGGGATGGTGCTGATCCTGGCCGGCGGACCCGCGCTCTTCGTGGTCGGCCGCTCCCGGTTCGAGTACGAGGTGTTCGGGCGGGTCTCTCGGTCGAGGGTGGTCGCGTTGCTGCTGCTGCTCGCGCTCGTGCCGGTGATGATCCTGCTGCCGCCGTTGGCGATCGGTGCCGCCGCCACCCTGGTCCTGGCCGGCATGGCGGTGTCGGACACGGCTCGGAGTTGGGGACGGGCCCCGGAGGCCCCGGCGCCCCCGATCTGACCGACGCCCGCGACGGCGCCACCGCCGGGCGCGTCGGTGTGGGCGTACCCCGGTCGGCCCGGCCGCCCCGCGGTCGGGCCGCTACCGATAACCTGCCGGAACAGGAAGCGCGACGCGGGAGGGGCCGGTGACGGGCAGGGAGCCGGAGGCGGGGGCAGCCGAGGACGAGCAGTCGGCGTCGCCCCCGGCACAACGCCGGGTCGACGTGCCGGCGGGGACGGGTGCCCCGGGCGGGACCGCGCCCGGGGTCGACGGGTCGACGCCGACCGGTGGCGTGGAGCGGGACCCGGACGATCGGGACTACCCGACCGGCGGTCGCTTCGGGCAGCCCGGACGGCCACTGCGCCGCAGCCCCTTCCTGGTCGGCTTCACCGGCGGCCTGGGACTGCTGGTGGCGTACGCGACCTTCCTCGCCGTACGCGGCGCCGCCTCGATGTTGATCCTGATCTTCATCGCGCTCTTCCTCGCCATCGGGCTCAACCCCGCGGTGGACCGGCTGCGCCGCTGGGGGCTCGCGCACGGGTTCGCCGTGACGGTGGTCGCGCTGACCGTGCTGCTGGTGCTGGCCGGCGGGATCTTCGCACTGGTTCCGCCGGTGGTGACCCAGACCGGTCAGTTCCTCGAGCAGGTCCCCACGTACGTCGAGGAGCTGCGCCGCAACGCGACCGTGAACCACCTGGTCGAGCGGTACGACCTGATGGAACGGGCCCAGGCGGCGGCGAACCCGGAGACGATCGGACAGGCGGTCGGCGGGGTGTTCGGCGGCGCCCAGTTCATCTTCGGCGCCATCTTCAACGTGCTGACCGTACTGGTCCTGACCATCTACTTCATGTCCGCCTTCGACCGGTTGAAGACGCTCGGCTACGCGCTGGTGCCCGCGTCACGGCGGCACCGGGTCACCCTGATCACCGACGAGATCCTCGCCAAGGTGGGCGCGTACATGGTCGGCGCGCTGGCGATCGCGGTCCTCGCCGGGCTCTGTACGTTTGTCTTCGCCATCATCGTCGGGTTGGCGTACCCGTTCGCGCTCGCCGTCGTGGTGGCGGTCTGCGACCTCGTACCGCAGATCGGCGCGACCCTCGGCGCGGTGATCGTCAGCCTGGTGGGATTCGCCACGGATCTGCCGGCGGGAATCGCCTGTCTCGTCTTCTTCGTCATCTACCAGCAACTCGAGAATTACCTGATCTACCCCAAGGTGATGGAGCGGTCGGTCAAGGTGAACGACGTCGCGGCGATCGTCGCGGCCCTGGTGGGAGTGGCTCTCTTCGGCGTCATCGGCGCCCTGGTGGCGATTCCCGCGATGGCGGCGATCCAACTGATCCTGCGCGAGGTGGTACTGCCGCGTCAGCAGAGACGGTGACCGGATCGGGTCAGTCCGCAATTTGTCAGAACGAACAATTCCTCGCTTCCGTACCCACTTGTAGGATCATTCTTGATCTCTGAGGGGGGCATCGATGACCGGTGACGAATCGCTACCGCCGGCCACCCCGTCCACCCCCGACGAACCGGGCCTCGACGGCACCACCGACGCGGACGGCCCTTCCCCGGCCCGCGCGTCCCGGCGCCTGCTCGTGGTTGTCGTCGGCATCTGTCTGGCCGTGGTGGCCGGCGCCGGCTATCTCGTCGTGACCATTGCCGGACCCGGGCGGGACGGTCCACTGGTGATCGACGAACCGGACACGGTGGTCTGGGGACAGACGATCAACCGGCCGATCGAGATCGCCGCGGACCGCGTGACGCTGCGCCGGGTCACCGTCGCCACCGATGGCGACGCCGCCGTACGGATCCGGGCCGGGGTGCGCGACACGGTCATCGAGGACACCCAGATCGAGTGTGCCGACGACCAGACCGACGGCATCGTCCCCGGCGGCTACTCGGCACTCCGGGTCCGGGTGAACGGGTGCCGGCAGCCGTTCCGGCAGACCGCCGAGGCACCGGCCGACATCGTGGACTCCCGGGCGAACGGCCGTCCGTTCACGCCGGACCGCTCGGTGGCCGCCCTGCCGAGCCCGAAGGACTTCGGCACCGAGACACCGGCCGGCGAGCGCGCCGCCAGCGCGCCGACCCCGATGAGCTACTGGCCGGGCGCGCAGAGCACCGGCGTACCGCCCGGCACGCAGTTGCGGCCGTCCGGCTCGTTGGACCTGCGCGAGCCGGGCGCGGTGGTCAGCAACCTGGACATCGTCGGCTGCGTCACGGTACGGGCGAAGAACGTCACCATCCGCAACTCTCGGATCACCTGCGACAGCGCCACCTTCTCGATCCGTACCTACGAGTCGGTCCGCGACCTGGTGGTGGAGGACGTCGAGATCAACGGGATGGGCAAGAACTCGTCCGCGGTCTGCTGTGCCAACTACACGCTGCGGCGGGTGAACATCCACAACGTGATCGACGGCCCCCGGCTGAGCGCCAACACCACCGTGGTCGACTCCTGGATCCACGACCTCGCCCGGACGCCGGACTCGCACAACGACACCCTCCAGACCACCGGCGGGGACAACATCGTGGTACGCCACAACCGGCTCGAACCGCACAGGCCCGGCACCAGCGACCCGCTCAACGCCTGCCTGATGATCGGCTCCACCACCAGCGACTCCGTCACCAACCTGCTGGTGGAGGAGAACTACTGCGACGGCGGCAACTATTCGATCGGGGTCCGGGACGACCTGGTGGCGTCGAACATCGTGATTCGGGGCAACCGGTTCGGCCGTAACTTCCGCTACGGCGTCATCGCCCGCTCGGACCACGTCGGGATCACCTGGGACCGGGGCAGCAACGTCTGGTTCGACAGCGGCCAGCCGGTCGTCCGCTGACCCGGCCCGGGCGCGACGCACCCGCCGCCCGGTTCGCGCACCATCGCGCCCACCAGGGCCCGGCCGGCGGGTGGAGCGCCTATCCGCTGACCGAGCGGTCGTAGGGGGTGTCCCGGTACGGGGTCAGCACGGCCGGCTCACGCAGCCGCTTGCGCCTGATCCGGCGTACCGTACCGACCGTCGACTGGAGCTTCTCCCGGGTGGAGAGGTGCCGGAACCACATCCGGGCCATCGGCAACCGGCGCAGTCGCGGCGTCATCAGACCGGCCGCCCGCAGCGTGCTCATCCGACCCCAGACCGCACCCCGGGCCCGGAGCAGGTTCGGCTGCGACGCCGGCAGGATCCGCGCCGCCACCGGCTCCAGCACCAGCGCGCCGGCCGCGATCGCCGCCTCGATCAGGCGTACCCCGCGCTCGGTGCGGGCGAGCACGAGCGAACGCCCCGGGTCGTCACCGGTCGGCCGGTACCACGGGTCGCCGACCGCCACGTCGGCGAACTCGCCGGTGTGGTCGGCGCAGAGGTAACAGCGCCACTGCCGGTGTTTTTGCAGGATGTCGCCCCAGGACTGCTCGTAGGTGAGCGTGCGCGACTCCCCCGGCGGGTCGTCCACCGTACGGGTGCGGGCCAGTCCCGGCCAGCCGTTGCCCCGGTAGTGCACGGACTCCGCCCGGTCCGGGTCGGTCACCCCGAGTTGACGCATCATCTCCAGGGTGCCGGCGGTGCTCGGGGTGCCGGCGCAGAAGACCGCGATGGTCAGGCCGACCTTGGCGTCCAGCGCGGGGCGTACCCGACGGGCCATCCGTACCGCGGCGACGTCGCAGGGCTTGCCGATGAAGACACACGGGGACTCGGCCGACTCGATCAGGTCGAGCCGGTCGGCCGGGCTGGCCGGGGCGTACCGGGAGCCGGCGGCGGCCAGCAACTCGTCG
The DNA here is from genome assembly GCF_044901685.1 of Micromonospora sp. NPDC050397. NCBI lineage: Bacteria > Bacillati > Actinomycetota > Actinomycetes > Micromonosporales > Micromonosporaceae > Micromonospora > Micromonospora sp. NPDC050397. The sequence continues at coordinate 104,866 of NZ_JBJDPS010000017.1, read as the reverse complement.
CGGCCGCGCGACAACCGGGTCTCGTTCAGGTACGGCACGTCCGCTCGGGCACCGATGTGCAGCGCCCCGGTCATCCCCTCCCGCTCCAGGCAGTACGCGGCCAGCGCGGTGGCCACCCCGCCGCTGGAGCCGGCGAACCGGATCTCCGGGTCGGCGGCGTACCCCTCCCAGATCTTGCGGACCGGACCCCAGGCGGCCCGCAGCTCCGGGATCTCGCCCGGTGCCGGCGCACCCGTCTCGTGCTCCAGCTTGACCCCGGGGCAGCAGGCCAGCGCGGCGGCGGCGCCACCGGTGCCGCCACCGACCGGCGTGATCGGGATCGGGCGACGGCCCTGGTCGAGCACGTCGACCATCCGGATCTCGTCCGGGGCGAGGTAGGCGCAGACGCCACAGCCGGTGCAGAGCTTGTGCTCGGCGACGTCGTGCACGGTCCGCGGCCGGCTCATCGGCGTGCTCCCGCTCCGCGCCGGGCCCGCTCCGCGCGGGCCAGCGCGACAATCTCGTCCATCTGCTCCCCCGCGCGGGCGACCGCCACCGGGATCCGCTCGGCGAGTTCGACGGCGGTGGCCGCGCGCGAGGTCCACGAGGTCCAGAGCGCGTCGAGCAGGTCGTCGTCGGCGAGCTTGCGGGCATCCGCCACGTGCCGCTCCTGGCCGACGCTGGCGAACACACCACGTGCCTTCAGGCTGTACGCGATGTTCGCCACCGGCACGCCGGTGGAGAGGGCGGCGATGGTGGCGTGCATGCGCATGCCGCAGAACCAGGTGGTGCGGGCGATCACCCACTTGGTCTGGTGCGGGTCGAGGCCGGGCGGGCTGACCGTGATCCGGTCGCCGTAGCGCCCCACCAGGGCGGCGTGCAACCGCTCGCTCGCGGCGGTGTCGTCGTCGGTGCCCTGCGGCGTACGCACGTGCGGCACGATGATCACGCGGGTGTCCGGCTCGTCGAGCAGCCGCTCGCAGAGCCGGCGGGCCACCTCGGCACTGTCGGCGGCAAGACCGAACTGGGCCCTGCCCTCGGCCCGCGCCATCAGCCCGCTGACGTTGATCCCGACCACCGGGCCGGGCGCGGCGGCGAACCACCGCTCCAGCGTGTCCAGCGCCGGGGAGTCGGGTTGCCGCTGCTCCAGCGCGAACGCCACGTCGACCCCCTCGCGGTGCCGGGCCGGATCCAGGTCCGGGCCGAGCAGCTCGCCGAGGGCCAGGTAGCTCTCCGGGTCCCGGGCCCAGGCCATCGCGGCGCCCCGGGTGAGCGCCGCCGCCTCGGCCCGGATCCGGTCGGAGCGGAACGGCCCGTAGGTCTGCGGCAAGAGCACCAGCGGGCGGCGGCGGAGCAGGGTGAGCCGCTTCGGCCAGGCCACCGTACGGAACCGGTGCTCGCCGTAGATGTCGCTGAAGCTGTCCCCGCCGCTGACGTCGAGCACCACGTCGGCCCGGTCGATCCGGGCCACGCCGGAGTTACCGAGTCCCCCCAGAGCGGCACTGACCCGCATGTTCAGGTACGACTCGGGCCGGTGGTAGCGGCGGGAGTGGCGGGCTCCGGCGAGGGAGATCGACACCGGGCGACCGCCGACGAAGGCGTGCCCGGAGCGCTGGCCCCAGCCGTCGTCGAAGACGGTGACGTCGGCCTCCGGCTCCCGTGCCAGCAACCCGCCGAGCGTCGCCGCGCGCAACGCGCCCACCCCGAGGTTGAGGTGGGCGCCCGGTACGCCGAACAGGCAGGCGGAGAGCGCCTCGCCGCTCATCGGGCCGGCTCGCTGTGCTGGGTCATAGCTCGATTACCGCTTTCTCACACCGGAACGCCTCGGCGTACCGGGATCGGCATTCCATACCCCGCAACCGGGCCAGCCCGAGGAAGACCTCGTCGTCCCACCAGTCCCGGTCCTTCTGGGACGGGTAACTGGTGTGTAGCAACTCCACCTTGCGCCGGGCCTGCTCGTCGGTGAGCGGCAGGTAAAGGTTGCGCCGGCCCAGGTCACCGTCCCACTTCGGGATTTCATAGTGCAACACCGACGCGCGGCGAAACGAGGTGGGTACCAGTTCGGCCAGGGTGCGGTGGTCCTGGTGGGCATCGTCCGGCGTCGGAGCCAGCACCAGGTCGGGGTCGCTCGCGGCGGCGGCCGCGTCCACGGCTGCCTTGGCCCGCGCCCAGTGCGCCGGGACCCGCCCGTCGGGCAGGTCGTGCAGGTCGAAGTCGATCCGGGCGCCGGGCAGGAAGGCGGCCGCAGCGGCACGGGCCTCGGCCTGCCGGGCGGGGCTGCCGGTGAGCAGGAGGTAGCGCACCCGCAGCCCGGGGTTGGCCGCACCGAGCGCCAGCAGCAGTCCGCCGGCGCCGATCTCGATGTCGTCCGGGTGCGCCCCGACCAGAACCAGTGAGCGGACCCCGCTCAGCCGCAGCGACGCCATCAGTGGATCAGGGCCGGGACGTCGGTTCCGGTCGGGGGGTGGATGCCGACACCGAGCGGCGCGGGGATCGGCGCCCCGCTGTGCCGGTTGGCGTCCCAGAGCATCCACGGGCAGGAGGCGGAGTGGTAGAGCTGTTCCAGCTCGGCCCGGTCCTTAAAGGTGTCGGCGGCCCGCCAGAAGCCGGTGTAGCGCTGCGCCATCAGGCGCCGCTGCGGCAACAACCGGTCGAACGCGTGCGGCACCATGTCCTCGCCCTCGCGCAGCTCCTCGAAGATCTCCGGCCGGAGCACGAAGTAGCCGCCGTTCTCCCACTGCATCAGCTCGCGGATCGGCCGGACCCGGCTCACCTGGTCGGACTCGTCGATGTCGATCACGTGGTGGGTCGACTGCACCGGCACGGCGAGCAGGCTGGCCGTGGCGGTCGAGGCCCGGAACCGGTCGATCATCGCCGGCAGGGGCGCGTCGGTGAGCGTGTCGGCGTAGTTGGCGAGGAACATCTCCTCACCCTCGACGTGCCGGCGCACCCGCATCAGCCGCTCGCCGATGGTCGCACCGAGGCCGGTGTCGATGAAGGTGATGTTCCAGTCGGTGATGTCGGTGGCGAACAGGCGCACGTCCCGACCCCCCATGGTGAGGGTGAAGTCGTTGGAGAGCGTCTCGTCGTAGTGCAGGAAGTAGTCCTTGACGGCGGCGGCGCCGTAGCCGAGACAGAGGATGAAGTCTTTATGTCCGAAGTGGGCGTAATAGCGCATGACGTGCCAGAGCAGCGGCCGATCGCCGATCATGGCCATCGGTTTGGGCGCCGACGCGGCACCTTCCCGCATCCGCATTCCGAGTCCGCCGCAGAACAGGACGACCTTCATCAGACCACCTCTAGCTCCGGGATGGGGTAGACCAGCCGGCCGCCCCACTCGCGGACGTACGCCAACTGGGCGGAGATCTCGGTACGCAGGTTCCACGGCAGGACCAGCACGTAGTCCGGGCGGTCCTGGGCCAGCCGCTCGGGCTGGTGGATCGGGATGTGCGTACCGGGGAGGAACTTGCCCTGCTTGTACGGGCTCCGGTCAACCGTGTACGCCAGCAGGTCCGACCGGATGCCGCAGTGGTTGAGCAGCGTGTTGCCCTTGCCCGGGGCGCCGTACCCGACCACCCGCTTCCCCTCCGCCCGCGCGGTGAGCAGGAAGTCGAGCAGGTTGCGCTTGATCGTGAAGACCGCCTCGCTGAAGCCCCGGTGCCCGTCGAGCGTGTGCAACCCGGCCTCGGCCTCGGCCTCCAGCACCGACTTGACGTTGCTCGACGGTTCCCAGCCCAGGCTCGGTCCGGTCGGGTCGACGCCCACCGTCTCCGACCGACCCGGTTCGGTGCCGGCCACCGGCGCACCGACCGGGAGCGTCGCCGGCCGGGCGTGCACCCGCAGCGAGCCGCCGTGCGAGGAGAGTTCCTCGACGTCGGCCACGGCCAGGCCGGCGGTGGCCAGCGCCCGCTGCGCGGTGAGCAGGGAGAGGTACTGGTAGTGCTCGTGGTAGATGGTGTCGTACTGCCGGCGCTCGATCAGCCGGAGCAGGTGCGGGAACTCGAGCGTGACCAGGCCGGTCGGCTTCACCAGGGCGGCCAGGCCGGCGGTGAAGCCGATCAGGTCCGGGACGTGCGCGTAGACGTTGTTGCCGGCGACCAGGTCGGCCCGGCCGTACCGGGCGGCGAGCGTGGCCCCGGTCTCCGCCCCGAGGAACTCGGTCTCGGTCCGGATGCCCTTGGCCCGGGCCACCTCGGCGATGTTGGCGGCCGGCTCGACCCCGAGCACCGGGATCCCCCGGGCAACGAAGTGCTGCAACAGGTAGCCGTCGTTGCTGGCGACCTCGGTGACCAGACTCCCCGGCCCGAGACCGAGGGATTCGGTCATGGTGTCGGCGTACCGCTTGGCGTGCGCCACCCACGAATCGGAATAGGAGGAGAAATAGGCGTAGTCGGAAAAAATGTCCTCTCCGGGCACGTACGCCGGTAGTTGCACGAGCAGACAACGGGAACAGATCCGCACGTGCAACGGGTAGAACGTCTCGGCGCTGTCCAGGCGCTCGGCGGGCAGGTAACTCTCACAGAGCGGAGACATGCCCAGGTCGACGAACGTCTCGGTCAATCCCGTGCCACAGAGCCGACATTCCGCAATGGTCATGCCATCCACCCCGAATATTCGCCCACATCCGCGCGGCGCCCGCCGGCACGCTTCGGACACGCTAGTTCCGACGATTAAGGGCCGGGGTCTTCAGTAAAAAGTCCGACACTACTCGGCCCTGATCTACCGGCCCTCATAAACTCTGCTTCTCACCCCCGCGGACCCTCGGGAGCTTTGCCGTGCGCGTTCTCGTCACCGGTCATCACGGCTACCTCGGCAGCGTCCTGACGCCGCTGCTCCAGGCGGCGGGTCACCAGGTCACCGGACTCGACACCGACTTCTTCGCCGACTGCCTGCTCGGTCCGGCACCCGCCGAGGTGCCCACCCTCCGGCTGGACCTGCGCGACGTACGGCCGGAGCACCTCGCCGGTTTCGACGCGGTCTGCCACCTGGCGGCCCTCTGCAACGACCCGATCGGCAACCTCAACCCCGAGCTGACGTACGACATCAACCACCGGGCCACGGTGCGACTGGCCGAAGCGGCGAAGGCCGCCGGTGTGACCCGATTCCTCTTCTCCTCCTCGTGCAGCCTGTACGGCGCCGGGCTGGACGACCGGCCGCTGGACGAGAACGCCGGCTTCGCACCGGTCACCCCGTACGGCGAGTCGAAGATCTTCTCCGAGCAGGGGCTGGCCGCGCTCGCCGACGACAACTTCTCCCCGGTCTTCCTGCGCAACGCCACCGCGTACGGCTTCTCGCCCCGGCTCCGGGGCGACCTGGTGGTCAACGACCTCACCGCGAGTGCGCTGCTCACCGGTGAGGTGCGACTCCTCTCCGACGGCACCGCGTGGCGTCCGCTGGTGCACGCCGAGGACATCTGCGCCGCCTTCCTGGCCCTGCTCGAAGCGCCCCGCGAGCGGGTGCACGCCAAGGCGTACAACGTCGGGGTCAGCTCCGAGAACTACCTGATCCGGGACGTCGCCGAGCTGGTCGCCGAGGTGGTGGACGGGTCGACCGTGACGTTCGCCGGGGGCGCCTCGGCGGACTCGCGCAACTACCGGGTGAGCTGCGATCTGATCGCCGCCGAGGTGCCCGGGTTCCAGCCGCGCTGGACCGTGCGCAAGGGCATCGAGGAGCTGGTCGAGGCGTACCGCCGGCACGGGCTGACGATCGAGGTGTTCCGGGGTGAGCGGCACCAGCGGCTGCGCCGGATCCAGGCCCTCCAGGGGGCCGGGCGGCTCGACACCGGACTGCGCTGGACCGCTGGCGTCCCGGCGTGAGCCGGACCTGTGACGCGTGCGGCGACGCCGCGCTCGTCCCCTTCGCCGACCTGGGTCGGATCCCGGTCTTCTGCGGGGTGCACTGGGCCAGCCGGGAGGAGGCCCTCGCCTCGCCGCTCGGCGGGATGGAGCTGGCCTACTGCCCGGAGTGCGCGTACGTGCGCAACCTCGCCTTCGACCCGGCGGCGCTGGTCTACGACACCACCATGGACACCAATCTGCACCACTCCCCCGCGTTCCAGACCTTCTCCGCGGAGCTGGTCAAACACCTCGCGTCGCGCTATGCGCTGGCCGGCGCCACCGTGCTCGACGTCGGTTGCGGGCAGGGCGAGTTTCTCCGCGAGCTGTGCCACGTGGCCGGCTGTTCCGGGCACGGCTACGACGCGATGTACGCCGGCCCGCTCGGCCCCGACCCGTCCGGCGCGGTCTTCCACGCCGGGCACGCACCGCTGGACGAGCAGACCCCCGCCTTCGACTTCGTCACCTCCCGGCACTGGTTCGAGCATCTCGACGACCCGCACGGCTTCCTGGTGCGCCTGCGCGAACTGGCCGGCGACCGGCCGGTACGCGGCTACCTGGAGGTGCCGGACGCCTGCTACGACCTGGCCACCGCCGGCTGGGAGGTGATCTACCCGCACGTCTCCTACTTCGACGCGTACTCGCTGCGCCGGATCGTGGAGCGGGCCGGCTGGCAGGTGACCGACACCGGGCCGCTCTTCTCCGGCATGTTCCGGTTCGTGGAGATCGCGGTGAACGCGCCGGGAAGCGCCGCCCGACGGGAACTGCCCGGTCCGGCCGACCGGGACCGCCAGCTCGAATCGATCTCCGGGTTCGCCGCCCGGCACACGGCCGAGCGGGAACACTGGCGCTCCACCATCGACCGGTTGCTCGCCACCGGTGACCGACCGGTGCTCTGGGGGGCCGGCTCGCGCGGCGTACAGTTCCTGCACCTGGCGGACCCGGACGGCCGGCTCTCCGCCGTGGTGGACGTCAACCCGCGCAAATGGGGCAGATACCTACCGGTGACCGGACACCAGGTAGGCTCCCCTGCGAGCCTGACCGACCTGGGCACGCGTTCGGTGATCATCACCAATCCGGCCTATCGGGACGAGATCGGCGCCGCGCTCCGCGAGCTCGGTGTCGAGGCCGAGCTGATGGTCGCCTGAGGCGACGGGACATGCCCCCGACCGTCGCGCACCAACACCACACCAACATCCCTGTCCACGATCACTCCGAGCTGAGGAGAGTGATGGAAGGAGCGCCTCGGGTAAGTCTCGGCGTTCCCCTCTACAACGCCGAGCGGTATCTCGAAGGCTGCCTGGACGCGCTGCTCGCGCAGGACTACCAGGACTTCGAGATCATTGTGAGCGACAACGCCTCGACCGACCGCACCTGGGACATCTGCCAGCGCTATGCCGCGACCGACCCCCGGTTCCGGCTGTACCAGAACCCGCGCAACTTCGGTGGCCACGTCAACTACGCCCGGGTCGCGCAGCTCGCCCGGGGCGAACTGTTCAAGTGGGTCGCGTACGACGACGTCTGTCTCCCCTCGTTCCTGAGCACCTGCGTCGCCGCCCTGGACGCCGCGGGGCCACAGGCCGTGCTGGCCTATCCTCGTACCGTGCTGATCGACGAGGCGGGGACGGTGATCGGTCCGTACGCCGACCGGCTGGACCTGCGCGACCACCGTCCGTGGCGACGGGTGGCCGGGGTGGCCAGCAACATCAACCTCTGCCATGCCCACTTCGGCGTCTTCCGGCTGGCCGAGTTGCGGCGGACCGGGATGATCCGTCCCTTCCTCTCCTCCGACTACACCCTGGTCGCCGAGGTGGCCCGACTCGGCGAGATCCACGAGGTGAACCAGTCGCTGTTCCTGCGCCGGATGCACGGGGCGTCCAGCCGGCAGGCCAAGGACGCCACGGCCGCCTCCGCCCTCTCCTGGTACGCGCAGGAGAACGGCAAGGTCCGCGCGCCCCGCCAGCGGATGCTGCTGGAGACGTTCCGCACGCTGCTGACCGGGGACGACCCGCTCGGCACCCGGGTCAGCTCCGCCTGCGCCTTCCTCGGCGCCTGGTGGGCCCGGCGGGTGCGGGTCTTCCTCGGCCGGTGGCGTCGGCGGCTGAGCCGACGCTCGCGGACCAGCCCCGCCAAGGGGAACGCGTAGTGGTCGACACCACGTCAACCGAGACGACCGCCTCGCCCCCGGCACCGAGCCGGGGTCGGGTGCGTTCGGCGATCGGTTGGTCGTACCTGCTCACCGCCGGTCGGGTCGGCTCCTCCGTCATCGTCACCTTCCTGCTCGCGAAGCTGCTCGGGCCGAACGAGTTCGGGCTGGTGGCGATGGCGACGGTCTTCATCCTCATCGCCCAGACGATCATCCAGCAGGGCCTGGTCTCGGCGATCGTGCAGCGGGACAACCTCACCCCGGAACACCTCGACGCCGCGTTCGGCGTGACCCTGCTCGGCGGGCTCGGGGTCGGCGCGCTCACCGCGCTGGCGAGCCCACTCTGGTCGCTGGTCAACGGTCGCCCGGACGGGCTGACCGAGGTCTGCCTCGCGCTCTCCCCCCTGGTCCTGTTGCAGGGGCTGGCCATCGTGCCGGAGGCGGTGCTCCGGCGCGAGTTGCAGTTCCGCTCGGTCGCCATCCGTACGCTGCTGGCCGCCGCGATCAGCGGCGTCGTCGGCATCTCGCTCGCGCTGGCCGGAGCGGGCATCTGGGCCCTGGTGGCCCAGCAGCTCACCACCAGCGTGGTGAGCCTGATCGTGCTCTGGGTGGTCTGCCCGTGGCGCCCCAGCCGCCGCCCCCGGCTCGGCGCCATCCGTGACCTCTGGGCCTTCTCCGCCCACTCGGCCAACGCCGGCCTCGGGCTGATGCTGAGTTCGAAGGCCGACGTGATCTTCACCGGGATCTTCTTCGGCCCGGCCGCCACCGGCATCTACCGGCTCGCCTCCCGGCTGCCGGACATGCTGGTCGACGTCACGGTCCGTTCGCTGCAACAGGTCGCGCTGCCGTCGCTGTCCCGGTTGCAGGAGGAGCGGCGGGCGTTCGCCGTACACCTCACCAAGCTCCAGCACCTCGGCGCGATCGCCGGGCTGCCGGTGCTGGGCGTACTGGCGGCGACCGCGCACCCACTGGTCGGTTTCCTCGGCGACGACTGGGCCGGCACCGAGATCCCGTTGCGCCTGCTCTGCCTCTTCGGTGCGATCAACGTCTACGGCGTCCTGCTCGGTCCGGCGCTCCAGGCGATCGGGCAGCCCGCGAAGCTGGCCGCGATCCTCTGGACCCGGGGCATCCTCGGCGTGGCCACCCTGGCCGCCGTCGGCACCCTGCTCGACGGGCGCGACGACGTGACCGAGGCGAGCGCGGTGGCCATCGCCGGCATCGGCCTGCAACTCCTGGTGAACTCCATCTCGATCTGGGTGACCGTGCACAAGGCGGTCGGCGCCTCGGTGCTCCGCTTCCTCGCCCCGACCCTGCCCGCCCTGCTGGCGGCGGTCGCCGCCGCGCTCACCCCGCTGGCCACCGACCGACTCGGGGTGAACCGGCTCAACCCACTGATCGAGGTCTTCGTGCTCGGCGCCACCGCCGGTCTGGTCGCCGCGACCCTGCTGCTGGCTATCGACCGCCGCGCCCGCCAGCTCGTCCTGGACCGGCTCCGCCGCCGCCCCTGAGCCCCTGCGGCGAAAGGAAGGGCCCCTTATTAACGCATAGCGTTAATAAGGGGCCCTTCCTTTCACTCGGGGCGGAAGACGAGGGCTTTGCCGTTGCCCAGGACGGGCTGGTTGAGGGAGTGCTGGACGGCGGCCGTGCCGGCGGGGTTCTCGATCCCGACGGTGGCGCCGCCACCCAGTTCGGCCGGCTTGGTGGTGGCCAGGTCGGCGTAGTTGAACACGATCTCGCCGTTAGGCGAGAGGATCGCCTCCAGGGTGATCCGGGCCGACGACGAGCCGTACATCCCGATGTTGCGCCACTCGATGACAAATCTGCGGTCCGCCCCGGAGCCGGTGGTGGCGGTCCGGATCGTGGTGTCGGCGCGGATGACCAGGTCGTCCCAGAACGGGTAGAGCGCCGCGTTCGGCAGGCCGGCGTCCGGCAACCCGGTGTTGATCGGCTGGGCGCCGCCGGGGTTGACAAACGAGACAAACCCGTTGCTGGAGATCCAGGCCGAGTTCTGGTTCTGCCCGTAGAACGGGAAGGCGAACGGGAGCGTCACCTGCGCCACCGAGTCGTCCCCGGTCAACGGCACCAGCGTGCCCTCCACCGGGACGAACGCCCGGGTCTCGACCGACGTGGTGTAGTCACCGTCCCCGGGGGGTGGTTCCACCGGCGGCGCGGTCAGCGCCAGGTTGACGGTGTACGAGCCACCGGCCGCCACGGTCACCGAGGCCGACCCGGTCAGGTTGCCGGTGGCCGTACCGGCGACCGTGTAGCTGCCCGGGGCCAGGTCGCCCAGGGTGTAGGTCCCGTTCGCCGCGGTGGTCGCCGTACGTCCGCCGGGCGACAGGGTCACCGTCGCACCGGCGACCGGGGTACCGCCGGCCGCCCTGGTCACCGTGCCGCTCACGGTGCCGGTGGTCGGCGGCTGCGGCGGCTCCGTCGGGGGGCCACCGTTCGGCGGGGTGAAGACGATCGCCTTGTTGTTGGCCAGCAGCGGCTGGTTGATGCCGTACTGGGTGGCGACCGTGCCGGCGGCGTTCTCGATGCCGACCGTGGCGCCGCCGCCCAGCTCGGCCGGTTTGCTGGCGGCCAGGTCGAGGTAGTTGAAGGTGATGTGCCCGGTCTCGGAGATGATCGCCTCGAAGGTGACCCGGGCCGAGGAGGAGCCGTACATGCCGACGTTGCGCCACTCCACGACGTACCTGCGGTTCGGCGCGGTGCCGAGCACACCGGTACGGACACTGGAGTCGGCCCGCATCACCAGGTCGTCCCAGAACGGGTAGATCGAGGCGTTCGGCACCGTGGGGTCCGGGATCGGGGAGTTGACCCCCCAGGCCGGACCGGGATTGACAAACGAGATCTTGCCGTTCGTGTCGATCCAGGCGCTGGTGTAGCTCTGACCGTAGAACGGGACCGCGAACGGGAGCGTCACCTGGGTGATCGCGTCGTCCCCGGCCAGCGGCAACACCGTGTCGTCGACCCGTTCGAAGGCCCGGCCGGCGGCGGTGGCGCAGGTGTACCCGAAGGTGTCACCGCACTCTCCGCCGCCGTAGTCGGCCGTGTAGGTGGCGGTGTACGTGGTGGCGGTCGCCGGCGCGGTCACCACGTGGGTACGGGCCCCGCCGTCCGACCACCGGTCGAAGTCGAAGGTGGACGCCCCGACCGCCTGCGGTGTCGGTGCGCTCACCGTGTTGGTGGAGCCGACGATGACCTGCCTGGTCGCCGGGGTGGTGACGTCGGCGCCGTTGAGGTTGAGCCGCAGTCCGCTCGGGCTGCTGGCCAGGTTGAGGTTGACCGTACGCGGGTCGAGGCGTTTGGTCGTGCTGCTGGTGAGCCCGCCGCTGTCGGTGGCGGTCAGGGTCAGTTCCAGGTACGACGGGTACTCGTGGTCCGGTGCGACAAACGAGCCGGAGGCCACCCCGTCGAGGCTCTGCACCGGGTGGGTGTGGCAGTTGTCGGCCGCGTAGCAGTGCCGGTTGATCAGTTCCCAGTGCAGGGCCGACGGCGGCAGGTAACCCTCCTGCGGGTCGCTGGCCCGCCCGGAGAAGGTGACCGTCTCTCCGACCGACCAGTTGAACGAGGTGCCGGGTGTGTCGATCACCGGTTCTGGTGCGTTGGTACCGACCCTGATCTGCACCGTCCTGGTGTCGCTGGAGCCGCCGATGTCGGCGACCCGGAGTCGGGCGGTGTACGTGCCGACGCCCGTGTAGGTGAACGCGGCGGTGGCGCCGGTCGCGTCGACGGTGCCGTCGTTGGTGAAGTCCCACTGGTAGCTGAGGATGTCGCCGGGGTCGGGGTCGGTGGTGCCGGTGGCGTCGAAGGTCACCCGCAGCGGCGCGTTGCCGGAGACCGGGGTGGCGCTGATCGCCGCGACCGGCGGTTGGTTGCCCGCGCTGTAGTGGAAGCGGCGTACGGTGCCGCCGGTCAGGTCCACGTAGTAGAGGTCCTGGTCCGGTCCGACCTCCAGGTCCACCGGGCCGGAGACGGTGCTGGAGAACGGCATGATGCTGGCCGGGTCGGGGAGCCCGTTCGAGCCGGCGCGCATCGTCCAGATGCACTCCCGGGAGTAGTCGGCGAAGAAGAGCGCACCCGCGTACGCGGCCGGGTAGTTGCCGCCGCTGGCCGGGTAGAAGGCCACCCCCGAGGGCGCGGATCCACCGGTGGGGCAGCCGTCGCCGGGCGCCACCACCTGGCTGTGCGCGTACGTGTAGTAGGGCGGGGTGACGGTGCCGGCGGGCGCGCTGTAGAGGCTCTCGCAGAGCGTCAGGTTGGCCGAGTTGTAGCCGCTCTGCGGGTTGTTCCCCTCGTAGCAGGGCCAGCCGTAGTTGCGCAGCGGTCCGGCGGCCGGGTTGGTGATCCGGTTGATCTCCTCCCAGGTACGCCAGCCGACGTCACCGACCCAGATCTCGCTGGTGCCGGGGCGGAAGGTCCAGCGGGTCGGGTTGCGCAGCCCGTGCACCAGAATCCGCCGGTTGTTCGGGTCGCTGCTGGAGGCCAGCGGGTTGTCCGGCATGGCCGCACCGGTCGCCGGGTCGATCCGGATCAGGGTGCCGGAGAGCCCGGTCGGGTCGCCCGCGGTACGGATGTCCTGCGACCGCAGCGCGCCCCCCTCGGAGGTGGGCGGGGTCAGCGGGCCGCCGACCGGGGCCGGCGGGTCGCCGCACGGGTTGCTCGGATTGCCGGACTGGCCGTAGTCGGTGAAGGTGGCCGAGGCGCCCTCGCCACCGGTGACGTAGAGCGCGCCGTCCGGCCCGAAGTTGAGCTCGCCGATCGAGTGCGACTCGATCTGCTGGCACCAGTCGTGCAGCAGCACCTGTTCGCTGCCGGTCATCACGTTGCCGTCGGCCCGCAGCCGGGACACCCGGGCGCTGGACGGGCAGTTGCCGGTGACCGCGCAGGTGTCGTGGTACGTCGGCGCGCTGCCGCCGATCCTGCCGTCGTAGCTGTAGCTGACGTACACGTACGGGTCGGCCGGGAAGTTCGGGGCCAGGGCGAGGCCGATGAGGCCGAGGTCCTCGAAGTCGTAGACGTTCGCCCGGAGATCGGCGAATATCGTGGCGGTATTGTCGGAGAGGCTGTCGAAAACCTTTATCTGGCCGTTCTTCTGGGCGACGAACACCCGTCCGTCCGGCGAGAAGACCACTTTGGTCGGTCGGGTCAGTCCGGTGAAGACCACCTGTTCGGTAAAGCCGGCCGGAACGGCCGCGGCGGCCCTGTCGGTACGGGTCGACAAATCGGCGACCACCGGCAGACTCAGGGCCAGTGCGAGCACCATCGACAGTGCGCGCCGCAGTTGTTTGGGCATCACTGTTCTCCTAACTCACGGCGTGGTACCGAAATGCCGGTGGGACCTGCGCAAACGGAATCTGCGGGACTGATTCCGCAGTCAGGCTGCCAGTCCGGGGAGCGATACTCGCCCCCTTAGCGGCCCGTCTTGGCACCCGGTCAGCCGAACCGCATCACCCGATCGACGGTCATGGAAGGTCGGCCCACCTGGGACCGCGCCACTATAGCGGCACCGGTCCGTCCGATCAGGACAGTCGGAGGACCACTGAGCCACGACTCAAACTACTCACCGTGTTGCTGTTGACATGTTTCCGTGATGTCGGTTACCCCGAACCGCTCGGCCCCGAAACTTCGAAACCGCCCCGACCTCGGGTTTTGTGTATCCGACCGCGCGGACCAGCGTCACTGCCGGCCGCGCCGAATCACCGTGGCTCGCCCCATGCATCCACGTATGACGATTGTCCGGCGGTGGTCCCGCACCGCCGAAAATGGTGCCGTCCAAGAATTACCGGAACGCTTCCCGCCTGGCTGTCGGTTCGCCGACCGCCGGGGGCGGCCGACCGGGTCGACTTAACGACCGGTCAGCCGCCCACATCGGCCGATCAACCACCGTGGGTCGAGTGCCCGCTCAGGAGACCGGGTGGAAGATGATCGCCGTACCGTTGACCAGGGTGGGCTGGTCGAAGGAGTGCTGGACGGCGGCCGTACCGGCGGGATTCTCGACGCCGACCGTGGCTCCGCCACCCAGCTCGGCCGGCTTGGTGGTGGCCAGGTCGGCGTAGTTGAACGCGATCTCACCGTTGGCCGAGAGGATCGCCTCGACCGTGATCCGGGCCGAGGACGAGCCGTACATCCCGATGTTGCGCCACTCCACCACGAACTTCCGGTCCGCCCCGAAGCCGATCTCGGCGGTCCGGACCGTGGTGTCCGCCCGGATCACCAGGTCGTCCCAGAACGGGTAGATCGCGGCGTTCGGCGTGGCCGCGCCCGGCACCGCCGTGTTGATCGGTTGGGCGTCGCCGGGGTCGAGGAACGAGAGGAAACCGTTGCTGGAGATCCAGGCCGAGTCGTAGCCCTGGCCGTAGAAGGGGAACGTGAACGGCAGGGCCACCTGCGCCAACGACTCGTCCCCGGTCAACGGCACCAGCTCACCCTCGGCCGGGACGAACGCCCGGGGCTCGGTTGTCTTGGCATAACCCGGCTCCTCGGACGGGGGCAGGGTCAGCGCGAGGTTCGCGGTGTGCGTGCCACCGGCGGTGACGGTGGCCTCGGCCGAGCCGGTGAGCAGCCCGCCGAGCGCCGAACCGGTGACGGTGTAGCCGCCGGGCGTCACCGCGTTGAGGCTGTACGACCCGTCCAGGCCGGTCGTCGCGGTCCGGCCGCCCGGCGAGAGGGTGACCGTCGCCCCGACCACCGGCAGCCCGGTCGCCAGCGCCGTCACCACACCGGAGAGGGAACCGGTGGTCGGTGGCGGGGTGCCGCCGGGCGGGGTGAAGACCACCGAGGTGCCGTTGCGCAGCGCGGGCTGGTCGGTGGAGTAGCCCAGCGCCACCGCGCCCGTACCGTCCTCGATCCCCACCGTGGCCGAGTCGCCCTGCTCCCGACCGTTGCCGGCCAGGTCGGCGTAGCTGAAGGTGATCTCACCCTGCTCGCTGAGCACCGCCGCGAACGTGACCCGGGCCGACGAGGAGCCGTACAACCCGCTGTTGCGCCACTCCACCACGAACCGCCGGTTCGGCGCGGTGCCGACCACGTCGGTCCGTACGGTCGAGTCCGCGCGCTGGACGAGGTCGTCCCAGAACGGGTAGATCGCCGCGTTCGGCAGCTCGGCGCCGGGTATCGCCCCGTTGATCGGAGCCGCCGACGCCGGGTCGGTGAAGGAGAGGAAGCCGTTCGTGGAGATCCAGGCGGTGCCGTGCGTCTCGCCGTACAACGGGAAGCCGAACGGCAGGTTCACCTGCGCGACCCCCTCGTCGCCGGTGAGCGGCAGCACCGCCCCGTCGGCGGGCACGAACGGCCGCTCGGTGGTGGCGGCGCAGGTGTAGCCGAAGCTGTCGGAGCAGCCGGCGGTGCTGGTGTAGGTCGCCGTGTAGGTGGTCGGCGCCTCCGGCGCGGTGATCACGTGTGTCGCCGCACCCCCGTCGGACCAGCTCGCGAACGTGTGCGTGCTGGCGTTCGCGCTCTGCGGGCTGGGCGCGCTCACCGTGTTGGTCGAACCGACGATCACCGTACGGGTGAACGGCGTCGTCCCGGCGGTCGGCCCGACGCTGAGCTGGAGCCCGGCCGGGTCACTGGCGAAGGTCAGGTCGACCGTTCGCGGGTCCAACCGCCGGACCACCGTGTGCGACAGCCCGTCCGCGTCCCGCGCGGTCAGCTCCAGCTCCAGGTACGACGGGTACTCGTGGTCCGGTGCGACGAACGAGCCGGAGCCCACCCCGGTCCACTCCTGGAGCTGGTGGGTGTGGCAGTTGCCGACCGACTCGCAGTGCTCCATCCGCAGCCGCCAGGTCAACCCGCTCGCCGGCAGCGAGCCCTGCTGCGGGTCGCTGGCGTGCCCGCTGAAGCTGAGCGTGTCACCGACCTTCCAGGTGGTGCCGGCGACCGGGGCGTCGACCACCGCGGTCGGCGCGGTGTTGCCCGGTTGGACGGTGATGGTGGTGCTGGCGGAGACGCCGAGCGTGTCCGTCACGGTCAGTCGCGCCGTGTACGTGCCACCGGCGGCGTACGTGAAGCTCGCGGTCGGTGTGGTCGCGTCGACCGTGCCGTCGTCGGTGAAGTCCCACTTGTAGGTCAGTCGGCCCTCGTCCGCCGGGTCGGGGTCGGTCGAGCCGGTGCCGTCGAAGTCGACCGTCAACGGGGCGGTGCCGGTGGTCGGCTCGGCGTCGATCGACGCGGTCGGCGGCTGGTTGCCCGGGAAGTACCGGATCCGCCGGACCGTACCGCCGCCGAGGTCGACGTAGTAGAGCTCGGCGCCCGGCCCGACGGCGAGGTCGGTCGGGTTCGACGCGGCCTGGCCGAACGCCTGGATGTTGCCCGGACTCGGCAGCCCGCCGGGGGTGGTCGGGCGCACCGCGTAGATGCAGTTGCGCGAGTAGTCCGCGAAGAAGAGCGCACCGGCGTACGACGCCGGGTAGTTACCGCCGCTGGTCGGGTAGAACGCCAGCCCGGAGACGGCGTCCCCACCGGCCGAGCAGACCTCCCCGGGCACCACCTCGGCGCTGTGGTTGTACGTGAAGTACGGCGAGGTCTGGCCGGCGCCGCTGTAGAGCGTCTCGCAGAGGGTCAGGTTGGCGTTGTCGTAGCTCGACATCCGCCCCGCGCCCTCGTAACAGGGCCAGCCGAAGTTGGTCACGCCGCCGGTCGGGTTGGCCAACCGGTCGATCTCCTCCCAGACGTTCCAGCCCACGTCGCCGAGCCACACCTCGTTGGTGCCGGGACGCATGGTGAACCGGAACGGGTTCCGCAGGCCCTGCCCGACGATCCGGCGGGCGTTCAGGTCGGAGGAGCCGATCAGCGGGTTGCCCGGGGCGGCGGCGCCGGTGGCCGGGTTGAGCCGGATCACCGTACCGTCGAGCCCGGTCGGGTCCCCGGTGGTCCGTACGTCCTGGGAGCGCAGCGCGCCGCCCTGGGCCGACGGCGGGTTCATCGACCCGCCCGGCGGGTCGCCGCACGGGTTGTTGGGATTGCCGAGCTGGCCGTAGTCGACCGCGCTGAAGCTGGCGCCGTCACCGGCGCTGGCGTACAGCATGCCGTCGGCACCGAAGCGCAGGTCACCGACCGAGTGGCTGGGGTACTGCTGGCACCAGTCCTGGATCAGCACCTGCTCGGCGCCGGTCATCACGTTGCCGTTGGCCTGGAGCCGGGAGAGCCGGCCGGTCACCACGCACCGGCCGTTGTTGGCGTCGCCGCAGGTGTCGTTCCAGACCGGTGCGGTCCGGCCGGGCGGCGCGTCGTAGGTGTACAGCACGTACACCCACGGTGTGGTCGGGAAGTCGGGCGGCAGCGCCAGCCCGAGCAGGCCCCGGTCCCACTGGTTGTGCACGTTTGTCGAGAGGTCGGCGAAGACCGTCGGGGTGGGGTCGGCCAGGTCGTCGAAGACCTTGATCCGCCCGCCCTTCTCCGCCACGAACACCCGCCCGTCCGGGGCGAACTCGATGTTGGTCGGCTGGGAGAGACCGCTGTACACGATCTGCTCCTGGAACCCGCTGGGCAGCGTGACCGCCTCCGCCACGGTCGCCCGCAGCGGGGCCAGCACGCTGCCCAACAGGATCCCGGCCATGGTCACACGCATGATTCGACGCAGGCGCGTCATCGCACCCCTTCCCCACACCCCCACCGGGGTACGCGTGCCGCGTACCGCGCGCCACCGCCCGGTGCCAGCCGGCCGATCGCAGGCACAGGGTAGCCATCTCATCAACATTTACAAATGCCCCCGACTGACCTCGGACTGAACCCCACTGATCGGCCCTTTCGCGGCTCCGGACGTTTCAGCAGGCCGGGCCGGACAGGCTCGTGGAACTGCCAGTCAGGACGCAGGCCGTACGTACTGATGAAGTCCGGATGAACGCATGAAAGAGCAATCGGCCGATCGGCCTCCGCCTTGTAATTAAGTCGACATCACTCGCGAATCGCCGCTGCTTGCCCATCCCGCGTCGGTAAGGAAATGTCTTCGTAGAACAATGTCCCGGTACCCGGGAACCCTTC
This sequence comes from Micromonospora sp. NPDC050397, assembly GCF_044901685.1. NCBI lineage: Bacteria > Bacillati > Actinomycetota > Actinomycetes > Micromonosporales > Micromonosporaceae > Micromonospora > Micromonospora sp. NPDC050397. The sequence goes on along the minus strand of NZ_JBJDPS010000017.1, from coordinate 86,923 downwards.
CGGTCGCGGCGCCCACGCGCCGCGATCTTCCATCGAAAACACTGTCCGAGCTGCGCGGATCGGAGTTGGGGATGGCCAGCCGACGTCCACATGTCGTCATCGTCGTGGTCAACCTGCCCGTCGAACGGGACCGCCGGGTGATCCGGGAATGCCTGGCACTGGAAGCCGCCGGCTACCGGGTCACCGTGATCTGCCCACGCGGCCCGGGGCGGCTGACCATGCTGCCCGGAACCGTCGACACCGCGATCCGGTCGTTCCCGCAACCACTCGCCGGCTCCGGGGTCCTCTCCTTCGCCGCCGAGTTCGCCTGGGCTCTGGTCGCGGTCACCACCCGGCTGCTTGGGATCATGCTGCGCGGCCGGGTCGACGCGGTGCAGGCGTGCAACCCGCCGGACGTCTTCTGGGTGGTCGCGCTCCTGATGCGGGCGCTCGGCCGCCCCTTCGTCTTCGACCACCACGATCTCAGCCCCGAGTTGTACGAGTGCAAGACAGATCGTCCGCGACCGGCCGTACTGCGCGTTCTGCGACTGTTCGAGAAACTCTCCTGGCGCTGCGCCTCGGCCGTGGTCTCCACCAACGAGTCGTACCGTGAACTGGCCATCTCCCGGGGCGGCTGCGATCCGGAACGGGTGGTGGTGGTCCGCAATGGACCCACACTGGCCGAAGTGGGACCGTCCAGGACAGAACAGGTCGGAACAGTTTCGGACTCACCGGAAACAAATCGGCAGACAATCGTTTACCTCGGCGTCATCAATCCGCAGGACCACGTCGACGCCGCGGTCCTGGCCGCCGAGCGCCTGGTCGGTCTGCGCGGCGGCGAGGACTGGCGCCTCGTCGTGGCCGGTGACGGGGAGTGCCTCCCCGAACTGCGCGAGCTTGCCGAGCAACGGGGCATCACCGACGTCGTGACGTTCACCGGCTGGCTCGAGGGCGACGAGGTCGACTCACTCCTGCGGTCGGCGTCGATCGCCATCCAGCCGGACCCACCGACCCGAATGGCCGAACTTTCCACGATGGCGAAGACCGTGGAGTACGTCGCCCGAGGGCTGCCGGTGGTCGCGGTCGACCTGCTGGAGACGCGACGTACCGCCGAGGACGCGGCCAGCTACGTGCCGAACGGCACCCCGGACGAGTTGGCCAAGGCGCTCGACCAGCTTCTCGGCGACGAGGCGGCGCGCAGCGCGATGAGCGTGGTGGCCCGGCGACGGTTCACCGAGCGACTAGCCTGGGACCACCAGGCCAAGGCGTACATCCGGCTCTGGGATCGACTGCTCCGGCGTGAACCAGGCGGTTACAACTCGGTTTCGGACGAAACCGGGACGGATGCCGCACGTCGGTCCAGCCCCCAGCATGGTACGAAAGAGGCGGTCCCGTGAGCCCGGACCGATCTCGCCACATCTCTGCCGCATCCGTTCGCGCACCTAAAGGGGTCGATCGATGGACCTTCTCGACCTGCTGAAACTCATGTTTCGGCGATGGTATGTCACGACGCCGGTCGTGGTCCTGACCCTCGCCGCCGCGTTCACGCTCGGTGCCGCGATCCAACCCGAATACAAGACCTCGGCGGCGGTCCTGCTGGTGCCGCCGACCACCAGCCCGGCCGCGCCCGCGCCGAACGCCAGCCCGCAACCGGGCAACCCGTGGCTGCGGGTCGGCGAGAACGCGATGGCCCAGGCCGTCCAGATCTCCATCTCCGCGCACGACGCCCGGGTCAAGGTGCAGGCGGCCGGCGGCAACACCGAGTACGAGGTCGGGCTGGTCAACCGCAGTCCCATCCTGACCATCGAGGTGACCGCCGCCAGCCACGGCGAGGCACTGGCCACGGTCACGTCGGTGACGAAGCTGATCGGCGAGGAGGTCGCCGGCAAGCAGGCCGAGTACAAGCCGAAGGCCGGCGAGCAGATCACCACGCAGGTGCTCGACCCGGGCCTGAACATCGTCCAGTCCCGGTCGAACGTACTCCGGGCCCAGATCGTGGTGGTCGCCATCGGCCTGCTGCTCGCCGCCGCCGCCGCGGTCGGATACGACGCGATCGTCCGTCGCCGCGACCGGGCCAAGCTGGCCGACCGGCACGGCGCCCGCACGTCGATGGCGTGGAACGCCGGGCAGGCGACGGTCGGTGGTGCCCGCCGGCCGATTCCCGGCCCGAAGGGGAGCGCCGACTCCGGCGACGCGACCCAGGTGGTCGGCAACCTCGGCGGCCCGACCGGGACCGGCCCGGCCTCCGGCACCGGCGAGCGGGCCGGCACCGCACCGCCGCAGATCTCGGCGGACTTCGTCCGCGCGCCGCAGTCCGACGACACGATCCTGCTCACCGCGGTCCGCCGTCCCGCCGACGACACGGGCAAATAGCCACGCCGCGATGACGTACCGACGGAGCGGATGACGTGCCCACCTACCTATCCTCGCGACGATCCGCCACCGTGTACGACGGGATCACTCCCGCCGTACGCCACTTCCCGGACGCCACCGCCGTACTGATCGCGTCGGTACTGCTGGCGTACCTGCTCCCCGCGCGGCTGATCTTCCCGCCGCTGACCACGCTCGGCCGGCCGGGCGTGATCGTCGGCTTCTTCCTGATCGTCTGGTGGAGCCTGACCCGCCTGCACCCGACCCTGGTCACCCGTGGTCAGCAGCCGATGCGCTGGGCACTGGCGCTCTACCTGGCCACCATCGGCGTGTCGTACATCGCCGGTGAGGCCCGGGGCATGTCGGTGCTGGAGGCGAACAGCGCGGACCGGACCATCCTGATGGCGTTGGCCGGGGCCGGTGTGATGCTCGCGGCGGCCGACGGGGTCCTCACCCGGGAACGGATCGACCACGTGCTCCGGGCGCTGGCCTGGGGCTCGACGGTGATGGCGCTCTTCGCGCTGGCCCAGTTCATCCTCCGGGTGGACTTCACCACCTACCTGAAGCTGCCGCCACTGCTGACGTTCCAGAAGGACCTGATCGGCTTCGACGCGCGCGGTGGCGGCGGGCTGGTCCGGGTCGCCGGCACCGCCGGGCACTACATCGAGTTCAGCGTGCTGATGGTGATCGGCCTGGTGGTCGCGATCCACTACGCCCGCTTCTCGGACAACCGGCGTGGGCGGCAGATCTACGGCGCCCTGGCGATGATCCAGGCGGCGGTCATCCCGATCTCGCTCTCCCGGACCGGGGTGCTCGCGCTCGCCGCCGCGATCCTGCTCTTCATCCTGGTCTGGCCGTTGCGGACCACGTTCAACGTACTGGTGATCGGGTTCTTCCTCGCCGCGCTGATCCAGGTCGGCAAGCCGGGGCTGCTGGCCACCCTGCGGGCGCTGCTCTTCGCCGGGGAGAACGACCCGAGCGTGCAGGGACGGCTGGAGGACTACGCGTTTGTCGCGCCGTACATCAAGGAACGGCCCTGGTTCGGTCGCGGTGTCGGCACCTGGTTGCCCGAGTTGTACCAGTTGCTGGACAACCAGTGGCTGGTCACCCTGGTCAGCACCGGCATCGTCGGGGTGGCCGGGCTGGCCCTCTTCTTCCTGGTGGGCATCGTGGTCGCCGGCCGGGTCCGCCGGTTCGCGGCCAGCGAACGGGACCGCGACCTGGCCGCCGTACTGGCGGTGACGATCGGCGTGGCGGCGGTCTCCGCCTTCACCTTCGACGCGCTCTACTTCACCACCTACTTCATCACGGTGCACCTGCTGCTCGGCCTCGCCGGCGCGCTGTGGCGACTGACCCGGGCCGAGCGGATCAACAGCGGGGCGTCATGACCGAGCGAACCACCGAGGTGTACGCGTGACCGGTATCGACATTCTCATGATCACGTACGACCGGCCGGAGTACGTGCGGCTCTCCCTGCCGCACCTGCTCGCCACCTGCCCGCCGGACGCCCGGGTCTGGCTCTGGCACAACGGCACCGACCAGGCCACCCTCGACGCCGTCGAGGAGCTGCGCGACCACCCGAGAGTGCACCGGTTCCACCACAGCGTCGTCAACGCCGGCCTGCGCGAGCCCACCAACTGGCTCTGGCAGGAGGCGACCGGGGACTACCTCAGCAAGGTGGACGACGACTGCCTGCCCGACCCCACCTGGCTCGGCACGCTGCGCCAGGCCCACGACGACGTGACCGAGTTCGGCGTGATCGGCACCTGGCGGTTCCCGGACGAGGACGTCGACGACGAACTCGTCGCCGCCAAGCTGGCCGACTACCCGAACGGGCACCGGCTGATGCGCAACCACTGGGTGCAGGGCAGCGGCTACCTGCTCAAACGGGAGGTGGTCCGCCAGGTCGGCCCCCTGACCGAGCAGGACACCTTCACCACATGGTGCCTGCGCGCGGCGCGACTCGGCTGGGTCAACGGGTGGTACCACCCGTTCCTGCCCGAGGACCACATGGACGACCCGCGCAGCCCGCACACCATCTACCTGACCGACGCGGACTTCATGGCCCGCCGCCCTCTCTCGGCGAAGCGGACCGGGGTCACCACCGTGGCCGAGTGGACCGAGCAGATGCGGCACTCGGCCCGGGTGGTCCAGGCCGCCTCGCTCGACCTTCGGGAGTACCAGGGCTGGCGGCGCCGACGGCGTACCGTCACGCGCCGGATCCGGCTCGCCCTGACCGGGCGGGCACCCTGGTGACCAGCGTGGTGATCGCCGCGCACAACGAGGCGGCGGTGCTTCCCGGGTGCCTGCACCGGCTGCTCGACGGCGCCGGGCCGGACGAGTTCGAGGTGCTCGTCGTCGCCAACGGCTGCACCGACGACACCGCCGAGGTGGCCCGGTCGGTCCCCGGCGTACGCGTGCTCGAACTCGCCGAGGCGTCCAAGTCGGCGGCGTTGAACGCGGGTGACGACGCGGCCACCCGGTTCCCCCGGATCTACCTCGACGCGGACATCAACCTCTCCGCGACCGGCGCCCGGACGCTCGCCGCGGCGGTGGTCGGTTCCCCGCCCGGCCCGGCTGGCGGGCTGCTCGCCGCCGCGCCGGGCCGCCGGCTGGACACCACCGGCCGTCCCCTTCCGGTACGCGCCTACTACGCGATCAACTCGCGCCTGCCGGCCTTCCGGGACGCGCTCTTCGGCCGGGGCGCGATCGTGCTCTCGGCCGCCGGCCGGGCCCGGTTCGACCGGTTCCCCGACCAGATCGCGGATGATCTCTTCCTCGACTCGCTCTTCGAGATCGGCGAGAAGCGGGAGGTCGGCCAGGTCACCACCGTGATCGCCACGCCCCGGCTGACCCGGGACCTGCTCCGCCGGCTCGGCCGGGTGCGCACCGGCAACACCGCGATGCGCGCCACCGACACCCGGGTACGCCGGGCCCGCCGGGCGTCCTGGCTGGTCGACGTCGTGCTGCCCCGGCCGTGGCTGCTGCCGGCCGGGATCTGCTACGCGGTGCTCACCATCGCGGCCGGCATCTCGGCCCGCCGAAACAGGCAGCAGACCTGGGGCCGGGACGAGTCGAGCCGTACCCCGGCGGAAGGAGCGTCCCGATGACCCCGTCGGTCAGCGTCGTGATCGTCTCGTACCAGACCCGGGACCTGATCCAGCGCGCCCTCTCCGCCCTGCGTACGGCGAGCCCGAGCGGGTCGTACGAGGTGATCGTGGTCGACAACGCCTCCACTGACGGCTCGGCCGACGCGGTCGAGACGGAGTTCCCCGAGGCGCGGGTGGTACGGCTGGCCCGCAACGTCGGGTTCGGCCGGGCGGTGAACGTCGGCGCGGCCCGGGCCCGGGGCACCTGGATCATGCTCCTCAATCCGGACACCGAACCGGTCGGCGACGTGGTCGGCGAGTTCGTCGAATACGCGCGGGCGAACCCGGAGCACCGGGTCTACACCGGGCGGACCCTGCGCGCCGACCACACCGACGACGGGCGGTCGGCGTTCGCACTCCCCTCGCTCTGGGGCTACGTCTGTTTCGCCACCGGGCTCTCCACCGTGTTCCGCCGCTCCCGGCTGTTCAACCCGGAGGAACTGCCCGGCCTGGACCGGTCGGTGCCGGCTTCGGTGCCGGCGGCGTCGGGGTGCCTGCTGCTGTTGCAGCGGTCGCTCTTCGCGGAGTTGGGCGGCTTCCTGCCCGACTACTTCATGTACAGCGAGGACATCGACCTGTGCCACCGGGCCGCCGGACTCGGGGCGTCGCCGGTGCTGGTGCCCGGGGCCCGGGTGGTGCACGTCGGCGGCGCGTCGTCGACCGGGGTGGGCAAGCGGGTGATGCTGCTCCGGGGCAAGACGACGTACCTGCGGCTGCGTTGGCCCCGGCGGCGAGCGGCGGCCGGTCGGGCCCTGCTCGCCGCCGGGGTGGCGGCCCGCGCGGCCGGCGCCCGGCTGACCGGCCGGGCCGGTTACTGGCGTGAGGTCTGGGCCGAGCGCCGGACCTGGCTGGCCGGTTGGCCGCCGGCGGCGGAGCTGCCGACGGTGGAGGTGGTCGAGTCGCCCCGCCCCGAGGCCGCACCCCGGCCGGCGGGCGCCACCCGGCCGGCGCAGAGCCCGGCCTGAGGACGGATCGGCCTCAGCCGGCGGCGGGGTCCTGGTCGACCCGGCGCAGCCCGGCCGGCGGCTCGCCGAAGGCGGCGACCGTACGGTCGGCGTACGCGCTGGCGTCACCGGTCGTCATCGGACCGTCCCAGGTGGACGGTAGCGGCACCGGCACGGCCGGGTTGACCCGACGGACCACCTCGTCGAGCACGGTCTCGGCGTCGCCGACCCAGAGGTGCTTGGCGCCGGGCACACCGACCACCTCGGCCTGGCCGATGGCGGCGAACCGCTGACCGGCCTCGTCCGGCCGGAGGTAGTCGTCGAACTCCGGCACCAGCGCGGTCACCGGCTTGCCCGAGCCGGCCCAGACGGTCAGGTCCTCCGGCGTCGAGAAGCGCAGCGGCGGGGAGAGCAGGATCGCGCCGGTCACGCCCGGGTCGCAGCCGTACTTGAGGATCAGGTCGGTGCCGAAGGACCAGCCGAGCAGCCAGATGTCCGGCAGTTCGGCGAACTCGGCGTACTCGATCGCGGCGGCCACGTCGAACCGTTCGGCGACGCCGTTGCCGAACTCGCCCTCGCTGGTGCCCCGCACGCTGCTGGTGCCCCGGGTGTTGAACCGGAGCACGGCCAGGTCGGCCAGGGCGGGCAACCGCCAGGCCGCCTTGCGCAGCACGTGGCTGTCCATCATCCCGCCGTGGGTGGGCAGCGGGTGCAGGCAGACCAGGGTGGCGACCGGGGGCCGGTCGGCCGGCAGGGCCAGCTCGCCGACCAGACGCAGGCCGTCGGCGGTGTGCAGTTCGATCTCCTCCCGCCGCGCGGGCAGGATGGACGACGCGCGAATCGCTGTGCTCACCGGACAAGTCTCGCTCGTACCGGTCCGTGGCGCCGGCCGGGACCGGTAAGGCGTGACAAAGATCCCCCGGATCGATCTGTTGGGTGGTTTGCCCGGTCAGCCGTACCGGGGGGCGCTACGCGAGCGCTGGATGTTGGGCGTACGCCGGTCGCGTGCCTTCCAGCAGCCGCTGTGCCAGTGCCGCCGGTCGGTCAGGTCCCCGCGTCCGTCGGCCGGCCACGCCACCAGGTGCGCCATGCCGGGCCGGATCTCCTGCTCACAGCCGGGGCAGCGGTACGTTTTGACCGCCGAGCCGGCGGTGATGGCCCGCACCTGCCAGTCCCCGTCCTGCCAGCTCTGCACTGCCTCCACGCCGCGTCGCGCCCGCTCGCCGTCCACTGGGGCGGCGTCGGTCGAGCGGGGGCGATTACGACGGGGACTCACGTTCAGAAGAATACGGCGTGACCCGGAGGAGCGGCAGTATGTACCCCTGCGCCCCGAATCCGTCACACGGTACGAATGTCAGATCACGGTCAGTAAGTTCCGGTTGTCCGCATAAACGCTCTAACGTCCGTGAACAGAGGTTCGGCTCTGCGGGGGCCGACCCGTGCGGCGAGGAGATCTTCATGTGGGGAAAGCGCGTGGCCGTGGTTGCCGTCGCGGCGACCGTGGCCGCTCTGGGTGCGGTGGCACCCGTTGCCTGGGCCGGGGGGCCAGGTGAGCCGATGTTCGGCGACCTGAACCGCGACGGGTTGGTCGACCAGGCCATCCTCGACAGCGCCCCGTCGGCCACCCGCGCCCCGGTGCTCGACTGCACGGTCGCCGTACGTCTGGGCAAGTCCGGGGGCGGTTACCTGCCGCCGACGGAGTACCCGTACCTCACCCTCGACGGGGCGGAGGCCAACTGCCCCGACCTGGGGGTGGCGGTCGACCTGGGTGGGGACAACGACCTCGAACTCGTCCTGGCCTGGTTCGCCGGACGCCCGCACCCGGTCGAACACGACCTGCTGGTGCTGGAGAACTTCAAACCGTCCGCCGGCTTCGACGCGATCTTCCAGCCCAGCTTCATGGGGCTGGCCGACTTCAACGGCGACGGCCGGCAGGACGTCTACCAGTGGACTGACCAGGGCAACGGCTTCGCCACCTACCTGAACACCACGGTCGGCGGGCTGACCCCGGGGCCGATCGCCTGGTGCTCCGGACGGCCGCAGTACCAACTCGCCGACTTCAACGGCAACGGGGCGACGGACGTGGTCATCGCGTACGTCGAGGGTTGCGCCGAATACTTCTCCGGCGTGGTGGCGATCCGCGACGACGGGATGGCCTGGCACCTCCAGGGCGACCCGTACGGCGACCATCTCTGGACGGTCAGGGTGCAGCACGTCAACTCCGACCGCGTCCCGGACGTGGTCACCAAGGACACCGCCACCGGTGAACTCACCTACTTCGTCGGCAACGGCGACGGCAGCTTCGTCAAGACGCCGAAGGCGGTGGCGGACCGGGTCACCGTGAGCCGGACCAAGAAGACGAGCATCCCGGTGATCACGAACGACGCCGCCAGCAAGCAGGCGAAGATCACCATCATCACCCCGCCGAGGTACGGCACCGTACGGGTCACCAGTGACCGCAGTGTGGTCTTCACGCCGAGCGGCAAGCCCGGCAAGACCGACCGCTTTGTCTACCGGCTGACCGACCACGGCCGCAGTTCCGAGGCCGGGGTGTCGCTGCGGATCGGCTGACCCGGCCCCGGTTCCGGGGGGGGGTACGGGGTGCCTGGCCCCGTACCCCCTGGCCGGCGTGGGTCGCGCCGGCGGCGTACCCGTTGGCGGATTCGGCCCTGATCCGCCGGTCAGGGTCGCCGCACCGGCCGATACCCGGTTGGCCGCGCGGTCAGGTCGAAAGACAGATCACCGTCACCGCGTTCCGGAACGGCCGCTGAACCGGCATCGTCTGTTAGCAGCCGGCCGCCGAGTCGGCGGGCACCCAGGCAACGGCCCGAACCAGCGCGGTCGACGGGTGGCAGGACCAGTTCGGCGGACCGGCATCGTCGGGTAACGGGCGGCTGGGAGAGCGGTCCGAAGGCGGGGAGGGTTACATCATGTGGCGAAAGCGCATCAGCGTACTGGCGGTGATCGCGGCGATGGCCGTGGTCGGCGCGGCACCGTCGGCCTGGGCGGGCGGACAGGGCGATCCACTCTACGGCGACCTGAACGGCGACGGGGTCGGCGACCGCGCGGTCCTGACCTCCCACGACCTGGTCAACACGTGCGGCGTCGAGGTGTCCCTCGGCAACGGAACCGGCGGCTACGGTCCCGCCACGGCGTACGCCTACGCGGTGCCCGGCGTCCCGGACGGCAACTGCCCGGACATGGGCGTCGTCGTCGACCTGGGTGGCAACGGTACGGTCGAACTGGTGGTGACCTGGTTCACCCACCCGGTCGGGCCCAGCCCCGACCTGTTGGTCCTGCGCGACTACTCCACCGTGGACGGCTTCGAGGCGATCGCCGACGCCAGCTTCATCGGGTTGGACGACTTCAACGGCGACGGCCGGCAGGACGTCTACGTCTGGACCGACCAGGGCGACGGCTTCATGACCTTCCTGAACACCGCCTCCGGCCGGCTGGTACGCGGCCCGGTCGAGTTCACGTGCGGTGGTTACCCGGACTTCGTGCTGGCCGACCTCAACGGCAACGGAGCCACCGATCTCGTGCTCGCCTACCACCTCTGCCCGAGCCAGTACGAGAACGGCGTGGTGGTGGTGCTCGACGACGGCACCGAGATCCAGTTGCACGGCACCCCCGACTACTTCTGGGCCGTGGCGGTGCTCGACGCGAACGGCGACGGTAGGCCGGACGTGCGTACCACCAACTACGACACCGGCGAGGTCACCCACTTCATCGGCAACGGGCGGGGCGGCTTCGGCGCGGCACCGCTGGCCGACGACGACACCGCCTCGACCAAGGGCAACAAGAAGGTGGACATCCCGGTGCTGGCGAACGACCTCTACACCAGCGCCTCGAAAATCGTCATCGTGACCCCGCCGAAGTACGGCAAGCTCCAGATCACCAGCCGCCGTACGATCCTCTACACCCCGAACGGACTGCACACCCAGAGCGACAAGTTCGTCTACCGGCTCCTCACCGACGGCAAGGACGACATCGCCGGGGTGACCGTACGGGTCAAGAGCTGACGGTCCACTCCCGGAAGCCCCGGCCGGTTCCGCGACCGAGGTGACCGACGGTGACCAGTTGTTCCAGCAGCGGCGCGGGAGCCAGCCCCGGCTCCCGCGTCGCCCGGTAGACGCTCCGCTGGACCTCCAGGGCCACGTCCAGCCCCACCTCGTCGAGCAGTTCGAACGGGCCGACCGGGTAGGCACAGCCGAGCCGCATCGCGTGGTCGATGTCCTCGACGGTCGCGTACGACGCCTCCAGCATCCGGATCGCGTCGTTCAGGTACGGGAAGAGCAGCGCGTCGACCACGTACCCGGGCCGGTCGGCGCAGACCACCACGGTCCGACCGAGACCCACCCCGAACGTACGCGCGGCCGCCACCGCCTCCACCGAACTGCGGACGGTCCGCGCCACCTCGACCAGTTGCCGCTCGCCGACCGGGCGGGGAAAGTGCAGCCCGACCACGTCCGCCGGGCGACCACTCGCCATCGCCAGGTCGATCACCGGCAACACCGAGGTCGTGGTGGCGAACACGGTGCCGGGCCGGCAAACCTGGTCGAGCCGAGCGAAGAGCGCCCGTTTGACCTGCGGGTCGTCGGCGACCGCCTCGACCACGAGGTCGACCTCGGCCAGCGGGGTCAGCTCCGACTCCTCCCCGGTCAGCGTGACCACCCGGTGCCCGGCGGCGGCGAAGATCTCGGCCAGCGCGTCGGCGAGCGGCCCCGCCCCGACCAGCCCGACCGGACCCCGCGCGGCACCGCCGCCGGAGGCGGTCGGGGTCTCGCCGACCGGCACCGGAACGGCGGGCTCGACCACGGGCGGGGTCGTCTCGTCCGGCACCACCACCCCCGAACCCGGGCGCTGGTAGGTGTAGAAACCCCGACCGGACTTCCGCCCGAGCAGCCCGGCGGTGACCATCTGCCGGATCAGCGGCACGGGAGCGTGCCGCCGGTTGCGGCCACCGCGCCGGTACATCGTGTCCAGGATCTCGTACGCGGTGTCGAGGCCGATCAGGTCCAGCAGGGCGAGCGGACCCATCGGCAGCCCGGCACCGAGCCGCATCGCCGCGTCCAGGTCCTCCCGGGTCGCGTACCGGCTCTCGAACAGCTCGACCGCCTGGTTGAGATAGCCGAAGAGCAGGGCGTTCGCGATGAAGCCGGCCCGGTCGGCGATGGTCACGGCGACCTTGCCGAGCCGGGCGCAGAGCGCCTCGACGGCGTCGACCACCTCGGCGGCGGTGACCACCGTACGGACCACCTCGACCAGTTTCATCACCGGCGCCGGGTTGAAGAAGTGCAGCCCGACGACCTGCCGCGGCCGGCTGGTGGCGACCGAGATCTCGGTGACGCTCAACGAGGAGGTGTTGGTGGCGAGGATCGTGTCCGGGCGGCAGATCCGGTCGAGTTCGCCGAAGACCCGCCGCTTCAGGTCGAGGCGCTCGGGCACCGCCTCGACCACCAGGTCGACATCGGAGAGTGCGGCCAGACCAACGACAAAACGAACCCGACCGAGCAGCGCGTCCCGCTGCTCGGCGGTGAGCCTCCCCCGGGCGACCGCGCGGTCGGTGGAGCCGGCCAGGGTGGCCCGGCCCCGCTCCAGCGCCTCCTCGGAGATCTCCACCGCCAGCACCTCGACACCGTTGCGAGCGAACACCTCGACGATGCCGGCGCCCATCGTGCCCAGTCCGATGACGCCCACGCTGGTGATCTCGCCCGCCACAGCCGCCTCCACCGTTCCCGGGCCGCCCGTGAGTTGAACGGCCGCTAAGTCCCTGCCGGCGCAGTTAACCATGCTCCAACCCGACCGGCCGGTACGGGTCAGCGTTCGGCGGCGCCGGCCCCGTCCCGCCCGGCGGTCCCGCCACCCTCCCGGACCGCCGCCTCGATCGCGGCGGCGCCGCTCTCACCAAGGGCGATGGTGTAGTGGTTCACCCCGGAGACCGTCCGCTCGACCACACCCGGCAGCCAGGCGGTGGCGTAACCGGCGGGATAGAGCGGCTTGTCCGGCTCGTCCAGCAGACCCCGGGGCGACCGCAGGAAGACCGCCGGCACGGGCAGCGCCGCCGGCCGCACGCCGGGATAGGCGTACTGGTCGCGGGCGTCCCGGACGGCCGCCTCCAACTTGCAGGACGGACGCAGTTCGGGTGCCGTGCCGACCAGGTCGTAGTCGACGTACCGGACCATCGCGGGGGTCCAGTCGACGAAGGCCGGGTGCGTGCGCCACGTCTGTCGGTAGGACTCCGGGTCGGGAAAGGTCCTGCTCAGGCGGGTGAAGGCGGGGCCGACGGTGGCCGAGATGGCGGCCGACACGGCCTGCTCGTCGGCCGTCGGGTCCAGGCCGGGTGGGGCCGGCAGCGGGGCGCCGCCGTCAACCAGCACCAGTCGCCGGACGAGTTCCGGGTGACCGCGGGCCAGCTCGACGGCGACAAATCCGCCCATCGAGTGGCCGAGCACGACGGCCGGACCGCCGCCGTACGCCTCGATCACCCGGACCAGGTCGGCCGCGTGCCGGGCCATACCGTACGGACCCGGCAGGTCCCGGCTCCCACCCCGGCCGCGCAGGTCGACCGCGACCAGCCGGTGGTCGTCGCCGACCCGCTCGCCCACCACCGACCAGGCCAGGTGGGAGGAGGTGATCCCGTGTACGGCGAGCAGCAGCGGCCCGTCGCCGCCGCGTCCCCACTCGCCGACGGTCAGCTCACCACCGTCCACCGGCACCGTCCGCCGCAGGTACGGCACCCGCTCCCGCCCGGTGCCGGCCGCTCGTTCCGAGGTGCTGACGTCACCCGTGCCCGACCCCGCACCCGCGCCCGTTCCGGTCACGCGATCAGGTCCAGCAACGCGGCGGCGAACTCGGCCGGGCGCTCGACGTGCGGCGAATGCCCGCACCCGCCGTAGACGATCTCGCGGTACGCCCCACCGGCCGCCGCGTACCGCTCCAGCACCGCCCGGGTCTGTCCGACCATCGGCTGCGGCGGGCACTCGTCGGCGCCGGGCCAGCCGGGGACCAGGCCGAGTGAGCCGAGGTACGCCAGATCGAACAGCGAGGTGTCCGAGACGATCGCGTCGGCGTCACCGCGTACCCAGGTGATCGGCGGCTTGACCGGCGCGGAGACCAGCCGGTCGGCGATCCGGAAGTGCTTCGGCGCCATGGTGTTCAGCACACCCCGGTCACCCGGTCCGACACCCGGCCAGGTGGCGGTCGTGGTCGCGTCGCCCGGGTAGTTCGCCTCCCCGGTGGCGGTGCTCAACATGCTCTCCAGAAGCAGGTCCTCGTCGTCGCCGAAGACGGCCGGGTCGGCCACGTACGCGGTCCGCATGACGTTGCGGGGGCTGGTCGGTCCGTCCGCTCCCCGGTCCTTCGCCGCCAACCGGGTGACAAAGTCCACATTGGCGGTGCCGGCGCCGGTGCCGGCGAAGTCGGCGCTGGTCGGGGTGCCGTCCAGGTCCCGGGTGCCGCCGAAGCCGTACGGCGAGAGCGGCGATTCGAGCAGCAGCGCGCGGATCCGGTCCGAGTGGTCGACCAGCAGTTGCATGGCGACGCCAGCACCCATCGAGTGGGCGGCCACCACCGGGCGGGCACCCGGGGCGCCGAACAGACCCGGGGCGTCGAGCAGCGCGGCCACGTCGTCGGCGAAATCGGCCAGGCCACGGCTGGCGTCGACCGGCGCGGTCTCGCTGGCGCCGTAACCGCGCAGGTCGGGCGCGATGATCCGGAGGGTGGGCGGCAGGTGGCGCAGCAGCGGGCGCCAGAAGTCGGCGGACGAGCAGTTTCCGTGGATCAGCAGCACCGGACTGCCGTCCGCCGGCCCGGCGACAAGCACGTTCTGGGTGATGCCCCGGGCGGTGATGTTCACCTGTTCGGTTTCCATCCCCGCGATGGTGCCACTCCTCGCCGGGGCCGGCAGTGTGGCCTCCCCACATAAGCCGGCGGCCCGGTCATGGCGCCGGACGACGCCCGATCCGGCGGGAGGATCCACCCGAATCCGTCAGTTCAGCACCAGGTACGCCCAAGTCGCCCAGCCGGCCAACACCGTGCCGCCGCCGAAGAGCCAGAGCACCCGGCCGGCACGGCGACCGGTCGCCATCAACTGGGTCGGCGCGCCCAACGCGGCGGCGGTCGCCCCGGTGGCCGGCGCCGCCGGCTCGTCGGCCCGCCAGCGGGGCTGCTGCGGCGCGGTCCGGGTGTAGCGGATGGTGCCGACCGGATCGGTGAGCGCCGCCGAGGGGTCGAAAAACCGCAACTCCACGTGTCCGACCCGGATCCGGTCACCGTCTCGTAGCTCCCTGACCCGGTTGACCAGTTCGTCGTTCAGCCAGGTGCCGTTGGTCGACCCGTTGTCGGCCAGCAGGGCACGTCCCTGCGACAACTCCATCGTGGCGTGCCGCCGGCTCACCTTCCGGTCGTCGATCAGGACGTCAACGCCCTCCTCCCGCCCGATCGTGCGGGCCCCCGGCCGCAGCCGGAAGCTGGCCCCACGCAACGGTCCGTTGACCACCGTCAGCAGCGGCAACAGGTGCAACTCGTCCGTCATCGAATCTCCGCACGGCTCGTTCGCCGGACCGGCCCTCCCCCGAAGGCCGGTCGCCACGCCCCCCTTGGCGCCCCCGGTCAGCCTGACATCGAGCGGCTCCCATCTCCATTAACCGCAGGCCGGAGTTGTTCGTCCGGTGGGTGAATTCGAGTCACCGGTTCGGGTGGGGTTTGTCGATGTGTGTCGTGCGTTGGCCCACCGTGCCCGGCTTCGAGCGGTCAAGCTTGATCTCTGCGCCGGGCACGGTGGGCCAACGCCCTGCCCTCGTCGGGGAGGCGCGGTGGTTGGCGGCTACCCGTGAGTAATATTCGGGTTTAGACTTCCGCCATGACGGCTCTGCACGGTCCGGGCGTACTGGTGGTCGATCGCGGCGAGTTGGTGTCCACCCATCCCGCCACCGGGGCCGAGGTGGGCCGGTTCCCGGTGCTCGACGCGGACGGGCTGACCGGCCGGGTGGACCGGGCACGAACGGCCGCGACCTGGTGGGCCGGGCTGGGATTCACCGGGCGCCGAAGGCTGCTGCTGCGCTGGCGGTCACTGCTGGCGAACCGGATCGACGAACTCGCCGGGCTGGTCCACGCCGAGGGCGGCAAGCCGATCGCCGACGCCGTCGTCGAGATCGCCTCCGCGATCGAACACGTCGACTGGGCGGCCCGCAACGCCCGACGGGTGCTCGGCCCCCGCCGGGTCCGCTCCCGGCTCATCGTGGCCGAGTTCGCCGCCCGGCTCGAATACCAGCCGTACGGCGTCGTCGGCGTGATCGGACCATGGAACTACCCGGTCCTCACCCCGGTCGGTTCGATCGCGTACGCACTCGCCGCCGGCAACGCCGTGGTGCTCAAGCCGAGCGAGTACACCCCGGCGGTCGGGCAGTGGCTGGCCGACAGCTTCGCCGAGGTGGTGCCGGAGCAGCCCGTACTCCAGGTGGTGCACGGGCTCGGCGACGTCGGCGCCATGCTCTGCCGGGCCGGGGTGGGCAAGGTGGCGTTCACCGGGTCCACCGCGACCGCGCGCAAGGTGATGGCCGCCTGCGCCGAGTCGCTGACGCCGGTACTGCTGGAGGCGGGCGGCAAGGACGCGATGATCGTGGACGAGGACGCGGACCTGGACGCCGCCGCCGAGGCCGCGGTCTGGGGCGCGCTCACCAACGCGGGCCAGACCTGCATCGGCATCGAGCGGGTCTACGCCGTCGAGGGGATATACAACGACTTTGTGGCGAAGGTGGTGACGAAGGCGCAAAAGCTCACCGTGGGCTCCGAACCGGACGCACATCTCGGCCCGATCACCATGCCCGCACAGCTCGACGTGATCCGGCGACACATCGACGACGCCCTGGCTCGGGGCGGTCGGGCGGTGCTCGGCGGGGCCGACGCGGTGCAGCCGCCGTACGTGCGGCCGACCATCCTGGTGGACGTGCCGGAAGACGCGCTCGCGGTACGCGAGGAGACCTTCGGACCAACCCTCACCATCAGCCGGGTCGCAACCGCCGATGCCGCCGTGACCAGGGCAAACGCGGTGCCGTACGGGCTCGGCGGCTCGGTTTTCGGCAAGCGGCGGGCGGTCGAGCTGGCCGGTCGGCTGCGCTCCGGGATGGTGGCGGTGAACTCCGTACTCAGCTTCGTCGGCATGTCCACGCTCCCCTTCGGCGGAGTGGGTGACTCCGGCTTCGGCCGGGTCCACGGCGACGACGGGCTGCGCGAGTTCGGCCGGGCGAAGTCGATGACCGTACGTCGCGGACCGTCGCTGCTGCCCGCGATGACCTTCGAGCGCACCCCGGCACAGGTCGCGAAAATCGCAAAAGCCGTCAAAATAATGTACGGACGGTGACCCTTACGTGGCCGATCGTGGTCGATGAATAGGCGTTTCAGATATACCGGCTCAAGCTGACGTACCCCTACATTCCGTCAAGTGGGGATACACGCATTGCGATCTCGCCTGGTCGAGAACGAGGATTCGTTTGCTGCCCGCCGGCGCAGCAAACGGGCCACCTGGCTGGTCGAGACGTTCCCCGACCTGTCCCAGATGTCCATCATCGACCTCGGCGGTCGGGTGGAGACCTGGGCACGGGCGGCGGTACGGCCGAAGCACGTACACGTGGTCAACCTGGAGAAGCCGCCACCCGAGGTGCCGTCCTGGGCCGAGGTCGACCACGGTGACGCCTGCGCGCTTCCCCGTGACATCGCCGGCCGCCGCTACGACCTGGTCTTCTCCAACTCGGTGCTGGAACACGTCGGCGGCCACGAGCGGCGGGTACGGTTCGCCGAGTCCGTGCACCTGCTCAGCGACGCCCACTGGGTGCAGACCCCGTACCGCTACTTCCCGATCGAGCCACACTGGATCGCCCCGGGCATGCAGTTCCTGCCGGTCCGCTTCCGTACGCTGGTGGCCCGCCGGTGGCCGTTGGCCCACTCGCCGGCCAAGACCCACGAGGCCGCGATCCAGCAGGTGCTCTGGACCGAGCTGGTCGACCGCTCCCAGATGCGGCACTACTTCCCCAAGTCCGAGATCCGCACCGAGCGCCTGGTAACCCTCCCCAAATCCCTAATCGCCGTCCTAGGCGCCCCCAGGTGAAAGGAAGGGCCCCCTGTTATCGCTTTTTGTATAGGAAGGGGCCCTTGTTAACACCCGGGCGAGACCGCCGCCGAGCAGGCCGGCGGGCCGGCGGCATAGCGGGCCGGCGGCATGGCGGATCAGCGGCGCAGCGGGCCGACCGCGTGACGGATCAGCGGCGCAGCGGATCAGAAGAGGGTGAGTTCGTCGCGTTCGATGCCGCGTAGCCGGTCGTAGTCGACCGCGACGCAGCGGATGCCCCGGTCGGCGGCGAGCACCCGGGCCTGCGGCTTGATCTCCTGGGCGGCGAAGACACCGCGCACCGGGGCGAGCAGCGGATCGCGGTTGAGCAGTTCGAGGTAGCGGGTCAACTGCTCCACCCCGTCGATGTCGCCGCGCCGCTTCACCTCGACCGCCACCGTGGCCGAGGCACCGTCGCGGCAGAGCAGGTCGACCGGGCCGATCGCGGTCGGATACTCCCGGCGGATCAGGGTGAAGCCGTCTCCGAGCGTGGTCGGGTTCGCCGCCAGCAACTCCTGCAGGTGCGCCTCGACCCCGTCCTTGCGCAGGCCGGGATCGACCCCGAGCTCGTACGAGGTGTCCTGGAAGACCTCCTCCAGGGTGATCCGCAGCTCCTCGCCGGCCTTGTTCACCACCCGCCACACCCCGGGAGCCTCCTCCAGCCGACAGGGCGGGCTCATCCAGTTGAGCGGCTTGTACGCCCGGTCGTCGGCGTGGATCGACACCGACCCGTCGGCCTTGACCATCAACAGTCGGGTCGCCAGCGGCAGATGCGCCGAGAGTCGTCCGACATAGTCCACCGCGCATCGCGCTATCACCAACCGCACCCGACGAGGGTAGCGGAGCGGCCCGGCGACGCCCGCCGCGCACGCCGGCCGAACACCGACGTACGGGACCGGCCGATCGCCGACGTACGGGACCGGCCGATCGCCGACGTACGGGACCGGCCGAACACCGACGTACGGGACCGGCCGATCGCCGCCGGCCGGAACCCACCGACCGCCGCTGAGCGAAAGTCGTACCGCGGTGAGATGCTGACCGCGTGCTGGAAGCCCTCACCGGTACGGGTCTCGCCGCGTCGGCCGGCCTGAACGCGTACATCCCCCTCCTGACGATGGGACTGCTGTCCCGCTTCACCGGCCTGATCGACCTGCCCAGCGGTTGGCAATGGCTCTCCAACGGCTGGGTGCTGACGATTTTGGCGGTGCTCCTGGCGATCGAGGTCGTCGCCGACAAGGTGCCGGTGGTCGACCACGTCAACGACCTGGTCCAGACGGTGGTCCGACCGACCGCCGGTGGGCTGGCGTTCGGCGCGGGTTCCAGCTCCGAGACGGTGACGGTCAGCGACCCCGGCAGCTTCTTCTCCTCGAACCAGTGGGTACCGATCGTGGTCGGCGTGGTGATCGCGTTCGGCGTACACGCGGTCAAGTCAGCCACCCGGCCGCTGGTCAACGTCGGCACCGCCGGTTTCGGGGCACCGGTCGCCAGCACCGCCGAGGACGCGACCAGCGTCGTGATGTCGCTCGTCGCGATCGTCCTGCCGGTGTTGGTGCTGCTCTTCCTGGTCGGCTTCGTCATCCTGGTGCCCTGGGTGCTACGCCGCCGCCGAACGCGCAAACAGGAACGGGAGGCGGCCCGCGCCGCCGGCTTCCGCGTCTGACCGGTCCGGCCCGACCGACCCCCACCCCCCGGAGCGGGCGACCCCGCCCCGAACGGGTGACTCCGCACCCCCTTCCGGGTGGTGGGTTCCCTTGTGGGCGATGAGGTTTTCTCACCTCTGGCATGATCGGCGCCGTGAGCCGAACCCGGTCCCGTCTGCTGCTCGGCGCGCTGGTGCTGGCCGCCGTCATCGGCACCGCCACCAGCGCGGTCGCGCTGAGCAGGACGCTCTCGCCACCGGATCGCGCGGCCCGCGCGGGTTGGGTCCCGAGCGGCGTCGCCGACCCGGTCGGCAGCCCCACCGGCACTCCGGCGGGGCCGTCGAGCCGACCGGGCCAGACCGGCACGCCCACCCCGGACGGGTCCGGCGGCACCGGGCCGGGGCCGTCCCGCGCCGTCGCGCCGGGACCGACCGGAACCTCCGCGCCGGGCCCGGGTGTCCCCGGCGCGACCAGGGCGGGGACCCGGCCGCCGGTGGTCGACCACGGCCCGCGTACGGGAAACCGGGTCGCGCTCACCTTCGACGCCGACATGACCGACTCGATGCTCTACAACCTTCGGACCGGCAGGGTGAAGTCGTACGCCAACCTGCGCATCCTCGACCTGCTCGAACGCGAGGAGCTGCCGGCCACCTTCTTCCTCACCGGCAAGTGGGTCGAGCGTTATCCCGACCTCACCCGTCGACTGGCCGAGAATCCCCGCTTCGAACTGGCCAACCACACGTACGGACACCTGGCCTTCACCGGCAACTGCTACGACCTGCCCCGGGTCGCCACCACCGGGATGACCGAGGACGTGGCGAAGACGTTTCGGCTGATCGAGCCGTACGGCGGGCGGCAGACCCGCTACTTCCGCTTCCCGGGGCTCTGCCACGACGGCGCGGCGCTCGCCGCGCTGGCCCCGCTCGGTCTCACCGTGGTCGACGGCGACGTGGTCAGCGGCGACCCGTTCGCCACCTCGTGGCAGCCGATCGTCCGGGCGGTGCTGGACCAGGTACACCCCGGCTCAGTGGTGATCATGCACGTGACCGAGGCCAACGCGGAGATGACGGACGAGGCGCTGCCGCACATCCTGGCCGGGCTGCGCCAGCGCGGCCTGGTCCCGGCCCCCCTCTCCGAGGTACTCGCCGCGGCCTGACCCGCGCCGCCGGCCGGAAGCCGCCGGCCGGAAGCCGCGTCACTTTCGCCGGACCCCGGATCCTGGTCTTCGCGGGTCGGCGCGCATAGTGGTCGGCATGAGTGACCAGGCAGCGATCTCGGTGCGGGGCCTGCGCAAGTCGTACGGCGAGCACAGCGCCGTGGCCGGCCTGGACCTGACCGTGCGTACCGGCGAGGTGTTCGCCCTGCTCGGCCCGAACGGGGCCGGCAAGACCACCACGGTGGAGATCCTGGAAGGTTTCCGGCGCCGCGACGGCGGCGAGGTCAGCGTGCTCGGCGTCGACCCGGACAGCGCCGGCCAGGACTGGCGGGCCAGGGTCGGGATCGTGCTCCAGGGCACCGGCGAGTTCGACGACCTGACCGTGGGCGAGGTGGTCGATCATTTCTCCGCCTTCTACCCGAATCCAGACGATCCACAGCGGGTGATCGCCCGGGTCGGGCTGACCGAGAAGACCCGTGCCCGTACGCACACCCTCTCCGGTGGGCAGAAGCGCCGGCTCGACGTGGCCCTCGGCATCATCGGACGCCCCGAACTGCTCTTCCTGGACGAGCCGACCACCGGATTCGACCCGGAGGCGCGACGCGAGTTCTGGGAGCTGATCCGCGACCTGGCCGACGCCGGCACCACCATCGTGCTGACCACGCACTACCTGGACGAGGCGGAATCGCTCGCCGACCGGGTCGGCGTGATCGCCGCCGGTCAGCTCGTCGAGGTGGCCACCCCGGCCGAGCTGGGCAACCGCCAGCAGGCGCTTCCGGTCGTCTCCTGGCGTACCCCGGACGGGACGCCGCAGCACGCGGAGAGCGCGACGCCGACGGCGCTGATCGCCGAACTGGCCGGGCGGTACGGCGGCGAGGTGCCCGGCCTCACCGTGACCCGCCCGACCCTGGAAGACGTCTACCTGCGGATGATCGGACAGCGATGACCACCACCACGCGGACCGCCGACGTGGCGACCACGCCCCGCCGGACCGGCCCGGCGGCGCTCGGCCTGCGCCAGGGACGGCTGGAGCTGCGCCAGTTCCTGCGCAGCCGTGAGTCCGTGGTCTTCACCATGCTCTTCCCGGTGGTACTGATCCTGATCTTCGCCTCGATCTTCGAGGGCGAGATCGGGGGCGGGGTCCGGTTCACCCAGTATTTTGTCACCGGCATGATCGCGACCGGGCTGATGACCGTCGGGTTCCAGAGCCTGGCCATCCAGATCCCGATCGAACGCGACCGGGGTGTGCTCAAACGCCTGCGCGGCACTCCGATGCCGAAGTGGGTCTACTTCGTCGGCAAGATCATTATGGTGACCGTGATCGGCGTCGCCGAGACGGTCCTCCTGCTCGCCGTCGCGGTCCTCCTGTTCGACCTCGACCTGCCCGACACCGGCACGAAGTGGCTCACCTTCGCCTGGGTCTCCGTCCTCGGCATCACCGCCTGCACCCTCTGCGGCATCGCCTTCTCGTCACTGGCCCGCAGCGGCCGCAGCGCACCCAGTACGGTCACGCCGGTCGCCCTGATCCTCCAGTTCATCTCCGGCGTCTTCTTCGTCTTCACCGACCTGCCGACGTGGATGCAGCAGGTGGCGGCGATCTTTCCGCTGAAGTGGATGTGCCAGGGCCTGCGTTCGGTCTTCCTGCCCGCCTCGTTCGGTGCCCAGGAACCCGCCGGCTCGTACGAGTTGGGCAAGGTCGCCCTGGTGCTCGCCGTGTGGTGCGTTGTCGGCCTCGTCCTCTGCCTCCGCACCTTCCGCTGGACGACCCGTCGCGACGGTTGAGAACGTAGGTTGGGTTGGTTGTGGCCCACCGTGCCCGGCTCCGAGCGGTCAAGCTTGATCTCTGCGCCGGGCACGGTGGGCCACAACCCGGACCGCAAGCTCAGTACGAGTAGAAGCCCTGTCCGGTCTTGCGACCCAGGTCCCCCGCGTTGACCATGCGCTGGAGCAGCTCGGGCGGGAAGAACTTCGCGTCGCCGGTGTCGGAGTAGATGTTCCGGGTGGCGTGCAGCAGCACGTCCGCCCCGGTCAGGTCGATGGTGGCGAGCGGACCCATGGCGTGCCCGAAGCCGAGCTTGCAGGCGGTGTCGAGGTCCTCGGCCGAGACCACGCCGGACTCGACCAGTTTGATCGCCTCCATCACCAGGGCGGTGATCAGCCGAGTGGTGACAAAGCCGGCGATGTCCCGGTTGACCACGACACAGGTCTTGCCGATCCCCTCGGCGAAGGCACGGGCGGTGGCCAGCGTCTCGTCGCTGGTCTTGAAGCCGCGCACCAGTTCGCAGAGCTGCATCATCGGCACCGGTGAGAAAAAGTGGGTGCCGACGACCGATTCCGGCCGTTCGGTGACCGCCGCGATCTGGGTGACCGGGATGGCCGAGGTGTTGGTGGCGAGCACCGCCTCGGGACGGCAGATCCGGTCCAGCTCGCGGAACACCTCCTGCTTGAGCTCCAGCCGCTCGAACACCGCCTCGACCACCAGGTCGGCGTCAACCGCAGCCTCCAGGTCGGTGGTCGGGGTGATCCGGGACAGCGTCGCCTCAACCTCACCAGCTTCGATCTTGCCCTTGCTGGCAAACTTCTCCAGCGAGGCACGGATACCGTCGAGGCCGCGCCGGGTCGCCGCGTCGTCCAGGTCGCGCAGCGTCACCTGCCACCCTGCCCGCGCCGCCACCTGGGCGATGCCCGAGCCCATCAAGCCAGCCCCGATGATCGCGAGTCGACCCGCCATCCGCCTGCTCCTCCCCTGGTACGCCTGCTGTCCATCGCACTCTATCCGTCTACCTGAACGACACCTCAGGAGAGGCGAACGGCAGGGAAGGGGGACGGGACGACAGGGGAGGCGGGAGGGGGGATCGAGCGGCAGGAGAGGCGGGAGGGCGACAAACGGTAGGAGAGGCGGGAGGGGGAAAGAACGGCGTGAGGGGTGGGAGGGGGCAAAGGGCAGGAGGGGTGGGAGGCAGGAGGGCTCGGGGGTCAGAGGGTGAAGTTCTGTTCGGCGGGGGCGGTGGTCCGTTCCACCTCGACGCCGAGGGCGCGCAGGTCGGCGACGAAGTCCGGGTAGCCCCGGTCCACGTGGTGCACGTGGGATATCTCGGTCACCCCGTCGGCACAGAGTCCGGCGATCACCAGACCGGCACCGGCCCGGATGTCGGTGGCGCGGACCGGGGCGCTGGAGAGACGCTCGCGACCGCGTACGACCGCGTGGTGCCCGTCGGTCTTGATGTCCGCGCCGAGCCGGGCCATCTCGTTCACGAACATGAAGCGGCCGTCGAAGATGTTCTCGGTGATCAGCGAGGCTCCCTCGCTGACCGAGGCCATCCCGATCGCCATCGGCAGCAGGTCGGTGGCGAAGCCGGGGAACGGCAGGGTGACCACGTCCACGGCGGTCGGGCGCCGGTCCATCCGTACCCGGAAGGCGTCGGTACGGGTCTCGACCAGCCCGCCAGCGGAGATCACCTTGTCCAGCGCGATCTCCAGGAAGCTCGGGCTCGCCCCGGTCACGGTCACGTCCCCCTGGGTCATCGCCGCCGCGAAGGCCCAGGTGCCGGCGACGATCCGGTCCCCGACCGTACGGTGGCGCACCGGTCGCAGCTCGCTCACGCCCTCGATCCGGATGGTGGAGGTGCCGGCCCCCTCGATCTGGGCCCCCATCGCGGAGAGCATGGCGCAGATGTCGACGATCTCCGGCTCCCGGGCCGCGTTGTCGATCTCGGTGGTCCCCTTTGCCAGCACCGCCGCCATGACCAGGTTCTCGGTCGCGCCGACGCTGGGGAAGTCGAGCCAGATGGTGGCGCCGTGCAGCCCGTCCGGGGCCGACGCGATCACGAAGCCGTGCGAGCCGGCGATCTCCGCGCCCATCCGGGCCAGACCCGACACGTGCATGTCCAGACCCCGGGACCCGATCGCGTCGCCGCCCGGGTGGGCCACCCGGACGTATCCGCGCCGGGCGAGCAGCGGTCCGAGCACGCAGATCGACGCGCGCAACCGCCGGACCAGGTCATAGTCGGCGTCGGTGCCCGGTTCGTCCGGCACGTCGATGGTGACCGTACGGGCCCGGCCGGGTGCCGTGTCGAGGTCGACCGCCGCCTGCGCCTCGCCGGTGGGCGTCGAGGCGACGTCGCGGACCGGTCCGGCGCCGTCGACCGGCGGCACCTCCGCCGGTACGCCGTCCCCCACGCCAACCACCGGTATGCCCTCGATGGTGCCGGTCGAGGTGCCGTTGTCCTCGCCGAACGAGACCTGGCAGCCGAGCCGGCGGAGCACCTCTCCCATGATCGCGATATCGGTGATCCGGGGCACGTTCGTGATCACGGTGCGTCCGGGTGCCAGCAGCGCCACCGCCATCAGCTTGAGCGCCGAGTTCTTGGCACCGACGACATGTACCTCTCCGGCGAGCCGGGCGCCGCCGCTGACCCTGATCACGTCCACGTCGGCCATCGTAGGGTCGGCGGTCACACCCGCCGTCATGTCAGCCGTCACACCGGCCGCATCGGCGGTCGGCCGCCCGGCGGTCAGCGCGGCGGCGGGGTCGACCTCGCCACCCGTCGCGGTCTGGGTGGGCGGCTCACCGTCGGACCTCCGTACGCTGTCCGTCATGGCCGTTCACCTCACCCGCATCTACACCAGGACCGGCGACGCCGGCCAGACCAGGCTGAGCAACAACGAGCAGGTCGAGAAGACGGATCCACGAATCGTGGCGTACGCGGACGTGGACGAGTGCAACGCCGCGATCGGGGTGGCGATCGCGCTCGGCCAACTCGGCGACGACCTGCGCAGGGTGCTGGCCTGGGTCCAGAACGACCTGTTCGACGTCGGCGCCGACCTGGCCACCCCGATCGAGCCGGAACCGGCGTATCCGCCGTTGCGGGTCACCGAGGAGTACGTGACCCGACTGGAAGGCTGGTGCGACGAGTACAACGCGGAACTGGCCAAGCTCGACTCCTTCATCCTGCCTGGCGGCACCCCGGGAGCGGCTCTGCTGCACGTCGCGCGCACCGTGGCTCGACGAGCCGAACGTGCCGCCTGGGCACTGGTGAATCACGATCAGGACCGAACCAGCACTCTTCCGGCAAAGTATCTCAACCGGTTATCCGATCTGCTGTTCATCCTGGCAAGAACGGCCAATCCGGAGGGCGATGTGCTATGGGTGCCCGGCGGCAAGCGGGTGAATCGGAGGGAGGCTTGAGTTGCGTCGAGGTGAAGCTAGCTGAGCCTGATGATCATCGGTGCCGGGTGGAGTCCTGGTTGCCGATGCGCTGGTGATCCACCTGGTCACGGCTGGGCGGTGGACTGGTGACCGTGGGGCGGGTGTCCCGATCCCGGTGGGCGGTGACTGGTCATCGGTGGGCCCGGTCCCGGAGCGGGCGGACGATCCGACTGACCGGGTGGGTCCGACGCGGGTCGCGGTCGAGCCGGCGCAGCGGCGAGCGGCCGTCGCGTACCGCTGCTCGGCAACCTGTGGCGGGGTCCCGGTCGGTTCGGGTGGCCTTGCCGGCGCGGCGACCGCCGACGCCGGGCCGGCGTCGGCGCAGCCACGCCGCCGCCCCGACCCCGGCCGCCGCCGCGACCGCGACCACCGCCACCGTCGTGACCATCCCGCCCATCTTCAGGTACGACGCCCCGGCGAGGTAACCCATCAGGAAGATGCCGGGCACCCAGACCAGCACCGCGGCGGCGTCGAAGAGCACGAACCGCCGGTAGGGCAGGCCAGCCACGGCCGCCACCCGGGGCACCAGGGTCCGGACGTACGGTGTCCAGCGGCCGAGCAGGACCGCCGGCCCACCCCTGCTGGTGAACAGCCGCTCCGCCCGCTCCCACCGGTGGTCGGCGATCCGCCGGCCGAACCGGCTGTGCCGTAGGCGCGGGCCGACCAGTCGTCCCTCCAGGAAGGCGACCTGGTCGCCGACCATGGCGGCCACACTCGTCACCGCCAGCGCGGTGACGACCTCCAGGGCGCCGGTACGGGCCAGGAACCCGACCGTGAGCATGGTGGTGGCGGCCGGGAGCACCATTCCGGGCAGGATGGCGACCTCGGCGGAGAGCACCAGGAACACGGTGAAATAGAGCCAACCGGTCGGCAGGCCGGTGAGCCAGTCGACAAAGACGGCGAAGATCTCCATCGCACCACCGTCGCCGTCGGCGCCCCGGTCCGGCGTCGTCCGGCCAGCCGCCGCGCCTCCTCCGGGTGGCCGGCAAAGACCCTAGGGGCCGTACGGGTCCGGCTCGGGGTGCCCGTCCGGCTGCTGGACGACCGGATGGAAGTTGTCGTCCACCAGGCCCAGCCGGTGGGCCACCACGGCTGCCTGCACCCGGTTGCGGAGCTGGAGTTTCTCCATCGCGGCCGAGACGTGGGTCTTGACGGTGGTGATGCCCAGGTGCAGGCGCCCGGCGATCTCCGCGTTGGACAACCCCGCTCCGACCAGGGCGAGCACCTCCCGTTCCCGGGCGGTGAGCAGGCGGTGCCGTGGCTTCGGCTCCTCCGCCGGCCGCCGTACGTCCCGCTGGTGCGCGCGCAGCGCCCGACCGACGATCCGGGCCAGTACGGGCGGAGCCAGCAGCGCCTCGCCCCGGGCCGCCCGGAGCACCGCGTCGACCAGATCCTCCGGGGCACCGTCCTTCACCAGGTAGCCGATCGCACCCGCGCCGAGCGCCCCGTAGATGTCGGCGTCGTCGGCGAACGTGGTCAACACCAACACCCGGCTGGCGGGGTGGTGCTCGACGATCCGCCGGGTCGCCTCGATGCCGTCCATTCCCGGCATTCGCAGGTCCATCAGGACGACGTCGGGACGGAACCGCTCGGCCAGGCGTACGGCCTCACGCCCGTCACCGGCCTCACCGACGACCTCGAACCCACCGGCCGCTCGCAGCAGCAGGCAGACACCGGCGCGGACCAGCGCCTGGTCGTCCACGACGAGGACGCGGATCACGAGAACTCCTTGACCGGTAGGTGCGCGGTCAGCCGCCACCCACCCTCGGCGGCGGGACCGGCCGCAAACCTACCGCCGAGCAGCCCGACCCGCTCCCGCATCCCCGCCAGGCCGTGCCCGGACGGCGGCAGTGGCGACCGCTCCGGATCGGCCCGCGGCGGGCCGGTGTCGACGACCTCGACCAGCAACCCGCGCTCCTCCCGGGCCAGCCGCACCGACACCGAGGCACCGGAGCCGGCGTGCTTCAGGGCGTTGGTCAGCCCCTCCTGGACAACCCGGGCGGCGGTGGTACGTACCACCAGCGGCGCCCCGGCCACCAGGTCGGCTCCGGTGAGCACCACGGCGAGGCCGCCCGCCTCGACCCGGCGTACGGCGTCCCGGAAGATCTGCTCCGGCTCGACCAGCACCGTGGTCGCGTCGACCGCCTCGGGGTCACGCAGCACCTCCAGCAGCTCCCGCAACTCGTCCAGCACCTGTCCGGCCGTGCTCCGTACCTCGCCCAGGGCGGCCACCGCGTCGTCCACCCGGCCGGTGTGCCGGGCGGCGAACTGGGCGGCACCGGCCCGGAGCGCGATGGCACTGACATGGTGGGCGACGATGTCGTGCAGGTCGCGGGCGACGACGGTGCGCTCGGCGAGCCGGGCCGCGCGGTTCTCGGCCGCCCGCCGGCTCTCCACCTCCCAGATCCGCTCCTCGGCGACGAGGGCGGCATCCCGCTGACGCCGCAGGTAGCGACCGAACACGATCGGCGCGGCGACCAGTGCCGCGATCGCGAGCAGCCGCGCCACCGCGTCCTTGTCCGAGACCGGCAGCGGTTCCACGTCCGGATCCATCACGTCGACCAGGGTCGCGCCGAAGGCCAGCAGGAACGCCGACCCGGTGCCGAGCCAGCCGGCCCGGTAGGCGACCACGGCGAGCGCGACCGCCAGCCCGAGTTGGGTGATGATGCTGTTGGGCGGGGCGACGGCGTCCGCGACAACCAGCAGGGTGGCCTCGACCACCAGGGTCGGCCAGGGCCAGCGCCGTACCGCGAACAGCGCGAGCCCGGCGCCGGTGGCCAGGGTGGCGACCACCGGGTTGTCCTGGATCTCGGCCCAACCGAGCAGGCCGTTCGCCGCGATCAACGCGACGCCGACCAGTCCGAGCAACAGATCCGGCCCCCGCCGCCACCGCCCCGTCCGCACCTGCCAACCATACGAACGCCGACCGGCCGGGCGATCCCGCCACCGGCCGGGGCGGCTCCTCCGGGTGGCCGAGCTACGGGCCATCCGGACGAAGGGGCCGCCACGTCGATCGCCTATTTTGGTGGCCGTGGCCAACGAGAAGCTAACGTTCCTGACCCAGTTCGTCCGTCAGCCGATGTCGGTGGGCGCGATCGCCCCCAGCTCGGCGGCTCTGGCGGACAAGATCACCGCTCCGGTCCCCCGTACCGGTGACCCGGTGGTGGTCGAACTGGGGCCGGGCACCGGCTCCTTCACCGGTGAGATCCAGCGCCGGCTCGGTGGCCGGGGCCACCAGTTGGCGATCGAGATCAACACCGATTTCGCGGAGGCACTCAGCCGGCGCTACCCGGCGGTCGACGTCATCTCCGACGACGCCCGGAAGCTGCGGGAACTGCTGGCTGCCCGGGGCCACCGCCAGGCCGACGTGATCGTCAGCGGCCTACCCTGGGCGGCGTTCCAGGAGCGCCTGCAACAGAACCTGCTCGACGCGGTCGCCGACGGCCTCGCCGACGACGGCGCGTTCACCACGTTCGCCTACCTCTTCGCCATCTGGACCCCACCGGCCGCTCGGCTGCGCACCGCGCTGCGGGCCCGGTTCGAGGAGGTCACCCTCGGCCGTACGGTCTGGGCGAACGTCCCACCGGCGCTGGTCTACCACTGCCGCCGCCCCATCCGCACCCACGCCCACGGCACCGCCCACGACCCCGTCAGCGCCGCCACCACCACCGACTGACCCAGACCCGCTCCGGCCAACACAACAACGCCCGGTCTCCACCCCGGAGGCCGGGCGCTCACGTCTCGGAATCACGCTGGAATCAGGGTTTGGCCCGCCGTGCCCGGCGGAGGGATCAAGCCTGACCGCCCGGAGCCGGGCACGGCGGGCCAAACCCGCACCACCCGGAGCGAGCACGCGGACCAAACCCGCACTCCACAAGACAACCCTCAGGCAGCCGGCCAGTCGTTAGCCCCGAGACGCGGCGAGACCGCCCCCGGAGGGGCGGCCTCGAGCCAGGAAAGGAATCCGGTCACCGTGGATTGCGCCATCGCGATCTCCACCGGTGCCTGGTGACTGGTACAGCGAAGGATCACCCAGTCGGCCGGCATGGAGAACTGCTCCTGCCCCTCCGGCAGCCGACGCCGCTCGACCGCGAGGCCGCGCCGGGCCAGCACCCGTTTGGGCCGGATGGCGAAGCTGAACATCCGGTACCAGCGCAGCTCGTCATCGGTGAAGCGGCCAAACCCGGGCGACCAGCCACGGCCGTCGAGCATCGTCGACACCCGTACGCTGAGCCGGATGATGCCACCCGATCGGGTCACCAGTGCGCGCCGGACGAAGAGCACCAACAGGCCGGCGAGCACGACCAGAACGCCGACCCCGATCCATTCCAGAACCAGCACCGACGTGCCGGGTCAGCGGGTCGCTGCGGCGGTGACCGGGGTGGCGCTCTCGGCCAGTACGGTGACGCCCTCACCGGTCACCGAGAGGAAGCCTCCGGCGACCTCGTAGGTGACCTGCTCGCCACCGGCAAGTTTGATCCGGACCTGACCGGGCTCGGCCAACTGCCCCAACAGGGGGGCGTGGCCCGGCAGCACTCCGAGTTCGCCTTCGGTCGTCCGCGCGACGACCATCTCGGCCTCGCCGGACCAGACCTTCTCCTCGACGGCTACGAGCTCGACGTGTAGCTGATTTGCCACGCTGTCTCCTTGTGCGGCGACGGGATTGTTAAGAGTCTAGTCGCGTACCCGACCGACACCCACGCCGGGTGGTCGTAAGCACCGTCGGCGTGCCCCTGCGGCTCCGCCGGCCGGTTCCCGCCGACGTCCAACCCGGCCCGGTTCACTTGTCCTTGTTGATCAGATCGGGGTGGGCGGCCACGAACGCGTCGACGCTGTCGTCCTGCACCGAGGCGAAGAACTCCTCGGCCGGCGCCTTCAGCTCCTCGCCCTGGTAGTTGCTGCTGGAGCCGAGGGCGGCGTGCGGCAGTTTGATCAGGGTCATCGAGTCGGACCGGAGATCCCGCAGGGCGAAGGCCCAGTCCGCGACGCTGTGCCCCCGGCCGTTGAAGATCAGGGACTGACCGGCCGCGCGGAGTACGGAGTCGAGCTTGAGCGGGTTGGTCACCACGTCCCGGCTCAACGCCTGGCTGGCCATCGCCCGGATGAACTGCTGCTGGTGCCGCTGGCGCCCGTAGTCGCCGTCGACCAGGGTCTTGCGCTGACGTACGTAGTCCAGCGCCTGCCAACCGTTGAGGTGGGCCTCGCCCTTCTTGTACTCCCGCTGCGGGCCGACGTAACCCTCGCCGTTCGGGTTGCCGGGTCGTGGCGTGCCGTCCGGCTGGAGGTGCTCGGACTTCGTGTCGGCGTCGATGTACATGTCAACGCCGCCCATCGCGTCGACGATCTTCTTGAACCCGTTGAAGTTGAGGATCGCGCCCGCGTCGAACCGTTTGATCCCGGTGTATTCGCTGATCGTGGTCTGGAGCAGTTCGAAGCCGCGGGCGGCGTCCGGATTCTTGCCCGCCACGATGCTGCCGTGCGACATGGCCGAGTTGAGCCGGTCGTTGCCACCGGGGTAGTCGGCCTTCGGGAAGGCCGGGATGTCCACCCGCAGATCCCGGGGCAGCGAGAAGAGGTACGCCCGGTCCATCCCGGCCGGTACGTGCAGGATCATGATCGAGTCGGCGAGCGGCGGGGTCGACGGCTGTCGCGGGTCGATGCCGACCAGCAGGATGTTGACCGGCCCCTTGATGTCCGACACCTTGGGTGGCGGGGTGCCCGACGCCTCGTCACCGAAGAGGTCGGCGCTGGCCACCGCGCCCTGGTAACGGGAGAGCAGCGCCTCGAACCCGATCAGCACGACACCGCTGAGCAGCATGAGCACCGTACCGAAGACGACCGAGAGGCGTGCCCAGCGCGGCGCCCTCGACCCGCTGCGGCGCCTACCGTGCGTGGTTGCCGTACCCAGGTCGGTCACCCGGCATCTCCCGTCGTCGCCTGCTCTCGGGCGCCCTCCGGCGGGACGCGACCGTGGCAGAGCGTAGCGCTGCTTTCTGAGCGCCACCTCGGAAGATCAACTCACCCCGGCGCGATCGGGCCGGCACGAAAAAAGGGACCCCGCCGGCAACAGCCGACAGGGTCCCCCTCCTTGGTACAAAAACTAGTCCTTCATCAGCTCGCGAGCGTTGCGCTCCAGGTCGTCGAGCCCACCGCACATGAAGAAGGCCTGCTCGGGGAAGTGGTCGAACTCACCCTCGCTGATCTTCTTGAACGCCTCGACGGTGTCCTTGACCGGCACGTACGAACCCTTGATGCCGGTGAAGACCTCGGCCGCGTACGTGTTCTGCGAGAGGAAGCGCTCGATCCGACGGGCCCGGCCGACCGTGACCTTGTCCTCTTCCGAGAGCTCCTCGATACCGAGGATGGCGATGATGTCCTGCAGGTCCTTGTAGCGCTGCAGGATCCGCTTCACCTCGGAGGCGACGGTGTAGTGCTCCAGGCCGACGTACTCCGGCGCGAGGATCCGCGAGGAGGAGGCCAGCGGGTCCACCGCCGGGTAGATGCCCTTGTCGGAGATCGACCGCTCCAGGTTGGTGGTCGCGTCCAGGTGGGCGAAGGTGGTCGCCGGCGCCGGGTCGGTGTAGTCGTCCGCGGGCACGTAGATCGCCTGCATCGAGGTGATCGCCTGGCCCCGGACCGACGTGATCCGCTCCTGCAACTCGCCCATCTCGTCGGCGAGGGTCGGCTGGTATCCCACCGCGCTCGGCATCCGGCCGAGCAGGGTGGAGACCTCCGAACCGGCCTGGGTGAAGCGGAAGATGTTGTCGATGAAGAGCAGCACCTCCTGCTTCTGCACGTCCCGGAAGTACTCCGCCATGGTCAGCGCGGAGAGGGCGACCCGGAGCCGGGTGCCCGGCGGCTCGTCCATCTGGCCGTAGACCAGGGCGGTCTTGTCGATGACGCCCGACTCGGTCATTTCGGTGATCAGGTCGTTGCCCTCACGGGTCCGCTCCCCCACCCCGGCGAAGACCGAGGTACCACCGAAGTTGTTCGCGACCCGGATGATCATCTCCTGGATCAGCACGGTCTTGCCCACGCCCGCGCCGCCGAAGAGGCCGATCTTGCCACCCTTGACGTACGGGGCGAGCAGGTCGAGCACCTTGATGCCGGTCTCCAGCATCTCGGTCTTCGGCTCCAGGTCGGCGAAGGCCGGTGCCTTCCGGTGGATACCCCACCGGTCGGAAACCTGGAGCTTCTCGCCCTCCTTCAGGTTGAGGCACTCGCCGATCGCGTTGAACACGTGACCCTTGGTGCCGTCGCCCACCGGAACGGTGATCGGGCTGCCGGTGTCGCGCACCTCGGCGCCGCGGACCATACCGTCGGTCGGCTGCATCGAGATGGCCCGGATCATGTTGTCACCCAGGTGCTGGGCGACCTCGAGGGTCAGCGTCTTCTCTCCACCGGAGAGCGAGACGGTGACGTTGAGGGCGTTGAAGATGTCGGGCATCGCGTCGCGCGGGAACTCGGCGTCGACGACCGGGCCGATGACCCGTACCACCCGACCGGTGGCGGTCTTCGTCTCTACTGGTGCAGTCATCACACTTCACTTCCCGACGCGGCCAGCGCGTTGGCGCCGCCGACGATCTCACTGATCTCCTGGGTGATCCCGGCCTGGCGGGCCGAGTTCATCTCACGGGTGTACCTGCCGATCATGTCCTCGGCGTTGTCGGTCGCGCTCTTCATCGCGCGCCGACGTGCCGCCGACTCGCTCGCCGCCGATTCGATCAACGCCGCGTAGATCCGGGTGTTGATGTACTTCGGCAACAGCGCGTCGAGCAGCGCCTCCGCCTCCGGCTCGAACTCGTACGCCGGCAGCAGGCCCTGGGCCTCGGACCGGGGACGGTCCTCGACCTCCATCGGGCCGATGATCCGGGTGATCGGGTTCTGGGTCATCAGCGACTTGAACTCGGTGTAGACGATGTGCAACTCGTCCACGCCGAGCACGCCGTCGAGCCCGGCACCGGCACCCTCGTCGTCCGCGCCGTGGGTGAACGCCTTGATCAGCGTCTCACCCACCTCGCGGGCGTCGGCGAAGGTGGGCTGCTCCGAGAAGCCGGTCCAGCTCGCCGCGACCTGGCGGCCACGGAACTTGTAGAACCCGACACCCTTACGGCCGATGACGTAGAGCACCGGCTCCTTGCCGTCGTTGCGCAGCCGGGCCAGTAGCGACTCGGCCGTCTTGATCGCGTTGGAGCTGTAACCGCCGGCCAGGCCGCGGTC
This sequence comes from Micromonospora sp. NPDC050397, assembly GCF_044901685.1. NCBI lineage: Bacteria > Bacillati > Actinomycetota > Actinomycetes > Micromonosporales > Micromonosporaceae > Micromonospora > Micromonospora sp. NPDC050397. The sequence goes on along the minus strand of NZ_JBJDPS010000017.1, from coordinate 53,149 downwards.
ACTGGTGACCACCAACACCCCGGCCCGCCGAACCCGGGGACGGGCGGTGAGCAGCGGGTGGTCGATCGCCGCGTTGGACGCCAGCGCGGTGAGCACACCGGTGATGGCCTGGGCGTACGGCAGGGACGCCGCCACCCGGGCCTGGGCCTTGGCGATCCGGCTCGTCGCCACGAGCTCCATCGCCTTGGTGATCTTCTTCATCGACTTCGCCGAGCGGATTCGTTGACGAAGAACGCGAACCTGGGCCGCCATAGCTCAGCCCTACTTCTCTACCGGACGATCGGTCCCGCCGTCGCGGAACCGGGTCACGGTTTCGCGGTTCTCGTCGCCCTCGAGCGGTTCGGCGGCAGCCTCGTTGACCTTCACCTCGTTCTGGTTACCCAGGAACTGCTGCTTGAACCGGCCGATGGCCTCGTCAAGGGCGGTGGTGATGTCGTCGTTCCAGTTGTTGGCCGCGATCGACTGCATCGTCGGCGCGTAGTTGCGCCCGAGGAAGTCGAGGAACTCGGTCTCGAAGCGGCGGACATCCGGAACAGCGATGTCGTCGAGCTTGCCCTCGGTGCCGGCCCAGACCGACACCACCTGCTGCTCGACCGCGAACGGCGAGTAGTTCGGCTGCTTGAGCAGTTCGACCAGGCGGGCGCCACGGTCGAGCTGGTTGCGGGAGGCCCGGTCCAGGTCGGAGGCGAAGGCGGCGAACGCCTCCAGCTCGCGGTACTGGGCCAGGTCCAGCCGGAGCCGGCCGGCGACCTTCTTCATCGGCTTGACCTGCGCCGCGCCACCGACCCGGGAGACCGAGGTACCGACGTTGATCGCCGGCCGGACACCCTGGTTGAACAGCTCGCCCTCGAGGAAGATCTGTCCGTCGGTGATCGAGATGACGTTGGTCGGGATGAACGCCGAGATGTCGTTGCCCTTGGTCTCGATGATCGGCAGGCCGGTCATCGAGCCGCCACCCAGCTCGTCGGAGAGCTTGGCGCAGCGCTCCAGCAGACGGGAGTGCAGGTAGAAGACGTCACCCGGGTACGCCTCACGGCCCGGCGGGCGACGCAGCAGCAGCGACACGGCCCGGTACGCCTCGGCCTGCTTGGTCAGGTCGTCGAAGACGATCAGGACGTGCTTGCCGCCGTACATCCAGTGCTGTCCGATGGACGAGCCGGCGTACGGGGCGATGTACTTGAAGCCGGCCGGGTCCGAGGCGGGCGAGGCGACGATGGTGGTGTACTCCATCGCGCCCTGCTCCTCCAGCAGGCCCTTCACCGAGGCGATGGTGGAGGCCTTCTGGCCGATCGCCACGTAGATGCAGCGGACCTGCTTGGCCGGGTCACCCGACCGCCAGTTGTCCCGCTGGTTGAGGATGGTGTCGATGGCGACCGTGGTCTTGCCGGTCTTCCGGTCACCGATGATCAGCTGGCGCTGACCCCGGCCGATCGCGGTCATCGCGTCGATGGCCTTGATCCCGGTCTGCAGCGCCTCGGTGACACCCTGGCGGGCCATCACGTTCGGCGCCTGCAGCTCCAGCTCCCGGTAGCCCTCGTTGGCGATCTCGCCGAGACCGTCGATCGGGTCACCGAGCGCGTTGACCACGCGACCCAGGAAGGCGTCGCCGACCGGGACGGAGAGCACCCGGCCGGTCCGCTTGACCCGCTGGCCCTCCTCGATGCCGGCGAAGTCGCCGAGCACCACGGTGCCGATCTCACGGACGTCGAGGTTCAACGCCACACCGAGCGTGCCGTCCTCGAACTCCAGCAGCTCGTTGGCCATCGTCGAGGGAAGCCCCTCGACGTGCGCGATGCCGTCACCGGCGTCGGCGACGGTGCCGACCTCCTCGCGGGAGATGTCGGGCGAATAGGAGGAGACGTAGCGCTCCAGGGCGCCGCGGATCTCCTCCGACGAGATGGTCAGCTCGGCCATCCTCTGCTTCCTCTATTCAGGGCCCGGAGTTAACTCAGAGCGGCAGGCTAAGTACGGCGTTGTTCGTTCAGCGCTTGGTGAGCGCGTTACGGGTTTCGGTGAGTCGGCGCAGGATGGTGCCGTCGTAGAGATCGGCACCGACCTGGACGCTCAGCCCGCCGAGCACGTGCGGGTCGACCGTCTGCTTGACGGTGACCTCCCGACCGTAGATCTCGGTCAGCTTGGCGCTCAGCCGGCGCTCCTCTTCCTCACCGAGGGGCGCCGCGACGGTCACGTAGGCCACCTGCCGGTCCCGGCGGTCGGCGGCCAGCTCCACCAGGCGGGTGAGCCCGTTGGAGAAGGACCGTCCCCCGAACCCGGCGAGGGCGACCTCGGCCAGGCGGATGGTCGACGGCTTCGCCTTGCCGGAGAGCAGTGCCCCGAGCAGTTCGGACCGCTGCGCCACCGGCGCGACCGGGTCCGAGAGGGCGTTGCTCAGGCCGGAGTCTCCCCCGACCACCTGGCCGAAGCGGAACAGCTCGTCCTCGACCTCGCCGAGGTCGTCGGCCCGGTCGGCGCCGGCCAGCACGGCCTCGACACCGAGCCGCTCGATTCCCTCCAGCAACTCGGAGGGAGCCGACCAGCGACCGGTCACCAGGACGGTGAGCAGCTCCTTGGCGTCCGACGTGACCTTGTCGCCGAGCAGGCTGTCCAGCAGCCCGGCCCGCTCCTGCCCGGTGCGGGCCGGATCGGACAGGGCCCGCCGCAGCCGCACCTCTCGGCGCAGCAGGTCGGCCACGGCGAGGAGCCCGTCGGCGGTGTCGGCGATCGCCGACGGCTGGGCGGTCTGGGCGTACGCGTCCAGACGTTCCGCCGCGGCGGCGTACGACTCCCGGCTGGCGGCCTGCATCAGCGGGCCCCCGCGCTCTCGAGGCCGGTCAGGAACCGCTCGACCGTGCCCTTCTGACGCGCCTCGTCGGCCAGCGACTCACCGACGATCTTGCTGGCCAGGTCGACGGCGAGCGTGCCGACCTCCGCGCGCAGCTCGCGCACGATGGTCTGCCGCTCGGCGGCGAGCTGTTCCTTGCCGAGCGCGATGATCCGGTCGGACTCCTCGCGCGCCTTGGCCAGGACGTCCTGACGGATGCCCTCGGCGTCGGCCCGCGCGTCGTCGCGGATCTTGGCGGCGTCGGTACGCGCCTCCGCCAACTGTGCCCGGTACTGCTCCAGAAGCTCGTTGGCCTCGGCCTGTGCGACCTCGGCCCGCTTGATGCCACCCTCGATCGCGTCGACCCGCGCCTGGAAGGTCTGCTCCATCCGCGGGAAGACGAACTTCATCAGTACGAAGCAGAGGATCGCGAAGGCGACCGAGCCAACCACGATCTCCTGCCAGAGCGGCAGGATCGGGTTGTGCTCGGTGGCACCCTCAGCAGCGATGTAAAGCATGTGAACCCTCCGTTGACGAAGGCCGACGGGACTAGATCTAGCCTGCCCAGATGAAGCCGAACGCGATGCCGAGCAGGGCGAGCGCCTCGATCACGGCGAAGCCGATCCAGACGTAGGGCAGGGTGATCCGCGACGACTCCGGCTGGCGCGCGGTCGAGTTGATGTACGCGGAAAAGACCAGGCCGACGCCGATACCCGGGCCGATGGCGGCAAGGCCGTAACCGATGGCGGCGACGCTGCCCTCTACTGCGGCGATGTCCATTAGTTGGTTCCTCCTGGTTATCACGCGTGACGGTCACGCGGGACGACAACGGTTGTGCGTTTGTGGATCAGTGCTCTTCGGCGACAGCGCCCTGGACGTAGCTGGCGGTCAGCACGACGAAGACGTATGCCTGCAGGACGATGACCAGCGCTTCGAGGAAGGTCAGGCCCACGGTCATCACCCAGGAGAGCACCGAGACCGGCGCCAGCAGCGGGGTCGCGTTGAGCATCGCGAAACCGCCGAGGGTGAAGACCAGCAGGAGCATGTGGCCGGCGAACATGTTCGCGAACAGACGCACGGCCAGTGAGAACGGGCGGACCAGGAACGTCGAGAAGAACTCGATCGGGATCAGCAGCGGCAGGATGTACCACGGCGCCGGCGGGATGAGCGAGTGCTTGAAGAACTTGCCCGCCCCGTGGTGCCGGATGCCCACCCAGATGAACATCACGTAGCTGACCGCCGCGAAGATCGCCGGGAAGGCGATGTGCGAGTTCGGCGAGATCTGGATCAGCGGAACGATGCTGAACAGGTTGGTCAGCAGGATGAAGCAGAAGAGCGTGGTGAAGTACGGCGCGAAGGCGACCCCGCGGTGTCCGATCATCTCCACGGCTATGTTGTTGCGGACGAAGCCGTAGATCGACTCGGCGAGCCACTGCTTCTTCGTCGGCACGAGCTGCGGGTTCCGGTAGCTCAGCAGGAAGTACAGGATGAGCAGGCCGGCCGCGACCCAGACCAGCAGGGTGACCTTGGTGACCCACAGCGAATGTTCGCCCCAGGGGGCGATGCTGGGCAGGAAGAAGTCCCCCACGCTGGGTGGAAACGGGGAATCGCCCTCCGCGAGGACGACCGTTTGTCCGATCACCGCGTCCCTTCCCTAGTTAGGCGGCGCGCCGAGCCGGCGGATGACCAGGTAGATCCCCCCGGCCGCGCCGAGCACTACCCCGATCCCGATGGCGACGCCATCGGTTTCGAGCCACCGGTCGACCAGCCAGCCGATGAGGCCCCACACCCCCATCCCTGCGATCAGGTATGCGAGCGCGGTCCATCCCTGTCCGGCGTTGGGCGGCGGATAGTCGCCCGAGCCGTCAGCGGGTTGGGGGGTTTGGTCACCGGCCATGACGGGGCGAACGATATCAGCCAGAAATACGAGGCAAGGAGGCACCCCCCGCACAACCGTGGTGTGTGGGCGTTCTGGGGCGCAGCGTCGTCTGGAGGCACGGTACTCCGCTTCGGCCCGCTAAGAAATGACCGATCACGGACAGTTTTTTAAGCGCTGGTCGTCTCGGCGAGCCGTCGCAGGTGAACGGCACTGATCCACCAGATGTGCACTCCGGTCCAGACCGCCACGCCGACGGCGAGTCCGAGCGCCAGCGGCACCAGCCCTGGCCAGCCCGTAGCCGCTGCGGCGGCCATCAACACGCCGAACACCGAGAATTTGGCCACGTACATCGCGAGGCCGAACGGAAGGACGAGCTGCGGGTCCACCGAGTCGGCCCAGGCAACCACCAGCGTGGACGATGTGTAACTGAACGTGACCACGGCAACGCCGATTGCCGCACCGAGCGCGCCGGCCGTACCGACGGTCAGGCCACCGACCAGCGCGGCCAGCACGATCAGCGCGGCCGAGGCACCGAGCAGCGGTGGCAGGTGCCGCAGCCGCCAGTGCCGATCGGCCGGCGGCACCGGATACCGGGTACCGGTGGGCGGAGTCGGGCCGGCGCCGTCGCCGACCGGCGCGTCGTCCCCCTCGACGTCCGGCGTGCCGAGGTCGGGGACCGCGCCGCCGGGGGTCTCGGTGCCGGGGGCCTCGGTGCCGGAGACCGCGGCGTCGGGGTTCCCGTCGGGGGTCTCGTCCGGGACCGACCGGGCCCGGTCGCGCGTCAGCTCAGCCACGGGGGTACGCCGGGAACTCGGCGACCAGCTCCGCGACGTCGCGGGCGACCGTGGTCAGTGTGTCGGCGCCACCGGGAGCGCCCGGGTCGGCCCGGACCGCTCGTGAGATCAACGTGGCGATCTGCCGCATCTCGCCCTCCCGCATTCCCTGGGTGGTGACGCTCGGCGTACCGACCCGGATGCCGGAGGCGATCATCGGCTTCTGCGGGTCGTACGGCACCGCGTTCTTGTTCAGCGTGATCGTGGCTCGATCCGCCCGCTCCTCCGCGTCCCGCCCGGTGACGTCGAGTTCGCGCAGGTCGATCAGGGCCAGGTGGGTGTCGGTCCCGCCGGAGACGGGCCGCATCCCCTCCGCGGCCAGCCCGGCGGCGAGCGCCTGGGCGTTGCGGACCACCTGGGTCGCGTACGCCTTGAACTCCGGTTGCGCGGCCTCGCGCAGGGCGACCGCCTTCGCCGCGACGGCGTGCATCAACGGCCCACCCTGGCTGAACGGGAAGACCGCCTTGTCGATCCGCTCGGCGAGCGACTCCCGGCACAGGATCATGCCGCCGCGCGGCCCCCGGAGAACCTTGTGGGTGGTGAAACAGACCACGTCGGCATAGGGGACCGGGGACGGGATGGCTCCGCCCGCCACCAGGCCGATGAAGTGGGCCGCGTCCACCATCAGGTACGCGCCCACCTCGTCGGCGATCTCCCGGAACCGGGCGAAGTCGATCAGCCGTGGGTACGCGGTGGCGCCACAGATGATCAGCTTCGGTCGGTGCGCGATCGCCAGGTCCCGCACCTCGTCGTAGTCGATCAACTCGGTGTCCCGGCGGACGGTGTAGCCGACCGGCGCGAACCACTTGCCGGAGAAGTTGACCCGGCTGCCGTGGGTCAGGTGGCCGCCGTGCGGCAGCTCCATCGCCAGCACCGTGTCACCCGGCTGGACCAGCGCCGCGTACGCGGCCAGGTTCGCGCTCGCCCCGGAGTGCGGTTGCAGGTTGGCGTGCTCGGCGCCGAACAGCTCCTTGGCCCGGGAGATGCCGATCTCCTCGGCCCGGTCCACCTCGGCGCAGCCGCCGTAGTAGCGGCGGCCGGGGTAGCCCTCGGCGTACTTGTTGGTCAGGGTCGAGCCGAGCGCGGCCAGCACCGCCGGTGAGGTGAGGTTCTCGCTGGCGATCAGTTGCAGGCCGCCGCGCAGCCGGTCCAGCTCACCGAGCACCACGCCGGCGATCTCCGGGTCGGTGGCCGCCAACTCGTCGAAGTCGGGGCCGAAGAACTTGCTCATCGTGGTCTCCTCGTCGGGTGCGCCACCGCACTGGAGTGTACGGAGGCAGGCCCGGGTGATCCACGCATGCCCTGCTCAGGGACGTGCCCCGACCGGCCTCGCCGGGATCGTCCGCCCGGCGCGCTCAGGGCAGCAGCGTGGCGGCGAGCGGTTCCACCGTCTCCTCGATCTCGTCGGCGACCCGGCGAAAGGACTGGTCGCCACGCCCCCACGGGTCGTCCAGGTCGTCCGTCGGCAGCGGCTCGGCGCCCTGCCGGGCCGCGTCCACCGCCTCGACCAGGGCCACGCCCCGGGCGTACACCCCCTCCGGGGTGGCCGCCGAGGCCGGCAGCCGGGAGAGGTCGACGGTGCCGAGCAGCCGGCCGAACTCACCGAGCACGAACGTACGGGCGACCGCGTCCGGGCGGAGCGCGACGACGTACTCCTGTTGGTCGGCGGTGGCGGTCAGCACCAGGTCGGCCGCGTCGATCTGGTCCGACCGGAGTTTGCGGGCGGCAAAACCCTCGACGTCACCGCCGCGCAGCCGCACCTGGCGGGCGGCGGGCGGGTTCATCTCCTCCCCCGCGTGCCAGCCACCGGTGCCGGCGCTGTGGCTGTGCAGCAGCCCGTCGGCGAGTGCCTGGTCGACCGGCGCACCGTCGGCGTGTCTGGCGAGCCGTTCCCGGATCGCGTGGGCGAGCAGCCGTTCGGCCATCGGCGAGCGACAGATGTTGCCCATGCAGACGTGCAGGACGGTGAACGGCGGCACTCAGGCCCCCTGCGCCTGGAGGTCGGGTACGACGTCGCGCAGCTTCTCCAGCGGGATCGCGCCCTGGCGCACCACCCGGGGCGCCTCACCGGTCAGGTCGACGATCGTGCTCGGCACCGGATCCGGGCACGGCCCGGCCTCCAGGTAGGCCCGGACCGCGTAACCGAGCTGGTCGCGCGCCTCCTCGGCGGTGACCGCCGCCGGCTGCCCGTGCTTGTTGGCCGAGGAGACCGCCATCGGGCCGGTCTCGCGCAGCACCTCGATCGCCACCGGGTGCAGCGGCATCCGCACCGCGACCGTGCCGGAGGTGTCGCCGAGGTCCCACTGCAGGCTCGGCGAGTGCTCCACGATGATCGTCAGCGCGCCCGGCCAGAACGCCGCGACCAGGTCACGGGCGGACTGGGGCAGGGTGAAGACCAGCCCGTCGAGGGTGTGCCGGGAGCCGACCAGGACCGGCGACGGCACGTTGCGGCCCCGGCCCTTGGCGTTGAGCATCGCGGTGACCGCGTACGGCGTGAACGCGTCGGCGCCGACCCCGTAGACCGTGTCCGTCGGCAGGACGATCAGTTCGCCGTTCTTGACCGCCTCGATCGCGGCGGCGATCCCACGGTCACGCTCGGCCAGGGACCGGCAGTCGTAGAGCATCACGAGGAGCCAGTCTGCCACGCCGGAGCGGCGTCGTCGGCACGGGTGCCGCCGGACCGGCGGGCGGTAACGAAGCGGGCCCGACCAGCGAGGTCGGGATGGTCGCGTACCTCCTCGAAGCGGCCGTGCGCGCGCAGCAGCGCCGGCACCGCCTCGGCGTGGGTGTCATCGTGCTCGATGCCGAGCAGCCCGCCGGGGCGCAGCAGCACCGCGGCGCGGTCCAGCACCGGCCGGATCACCGCCAGACCGTCCGCCCCACCGAAGACCGCCTCCGCCGGGTCGTGGTCGGCCACCTCCGGCGGTACGGCGGTCGCCTCCGGAACGTACGGCGGGTTGCAGAGCAGTACGTCCACCCGACCGGTCAACTCGGCCAGCAGACCCGGATCGGTCACGTCGCCGGCCACCACCTCGATCGGCCGGTCCCCGGCGGCGGCCCGCTCGGCGGCGTTGCGACGCAGCCAGACCAGCGCCTCGACGGAACGCTCGACCGCCACCACCCGGGCACCCGGCACCTCCTCGGCGACGGCCAGCGCGATCGCACCGCTGCCGCTGCACAGGTCGATCACGATCGGATCACCGGCCGCACCGGACCCTCCCGTCCCACCTGCCAGGACCCGAACCGCGTCCACGCCCCAACCGGCGAGCAGTTCGGTCTCCGGCCGGGGCACGAAGACGCCGGGCCCGACCGCCAGTTCGAGATAGCGGAACGGGGCCGAGCCGAGCAGGTGCTGCAACGGTTCACGGGCCGCCCGCCGGGCCACGAGTTCGCGGTAACGCTCCAGTTGGGCGAGGGTGAGCCGGGCGGTCAGCGCCAGCCGCCCACGCGAGGTGTCCAGCACGTACGCGGCCAGCAGTTCCGCCTCGGCCCGGGCCGGTTCGATCCCGGCGGCGGTCAGCACCCCGGTCGCGTCGGCGACCGCGACCGAGGGCCGCAACCGTTCTGACCCTTCGGCGGGCTGCTCCAGGAAATCTGTCACGCCATAATCATGGGACGTCGGACCTGGCACCGGTGACGGGTGCCGGCCGTCCGCGATTCGTAGGAGGTTCCGCGTGAGCTGGCTCGACCAGGTCAAAGACCAGGCCGAGGTCCTCATGCACGCCCGTGCCCTGATGGAGGGCGGCCGGTCCGCGGCGGCGTGTCAGACCTTCGAACAGGTCATCGGGACCACCGAGGACCCCTACACCCGGGCCGACGCGCTGGTCCAGCGCCTCTCCGCCCTGATCAACCTGGGCCGGACCGCCGAGTACACCAGCGCGGTCGAGCGGGCCTTCGAGGCCGCCCGTGACCTGACCGAGCCGTACCTGCACGGGCACCTGCACGCGCTGGCCGCGCTCGCCGCGCACGACCACGGCGCGCTCGACCGCTGCGTCACCCACCTGGTCCGCAGCGCCCAGGCGCTGACCGCGGTGGACGACCCGGACCGGGAGACCGCGTGGGGCTGGCACGACCTGGCGATGGCCTACTCGTACCTCAGCTTCCACGGTTACGCCCTGGCCGCGATCGAACGCGCCCGACAGCTCGGCGCCGCCGCCGGGATTCCGGACGAGACCTTCGCGGCGCCCGGGATCCGGCTGCGCAACGCGGTCACCCTGGACCACCACGGCGACAGCGACGGCTGCCTGCGGGTGCTCCGGGACATCGGCGGTGACCTGGACCGGTTCGTCTCGATCGGCGGTCGGGACCGGCTCCGCCCGAGCAGCCTGGTGGCGTACGGCTACGCGGTCGCCCGTCGGGCCGCGCTCGGCGAGCCGACCGAACTGCCGCCGGGCATCTCCGCGACCGCACTGCTCGGCCAGGGCGGGGACAGCGCCCGCGCCCGGGACATGCGCCAGCTCGGCGAGGCGTGTCTGGCGATCGCGGCCGGACGGCCGATCGAGGCGATGACCCGGCTGGAACGGGTCACCGTCGCCGCCGAGACGCTCGGCGCGGCCGAGCACGCCCGGCTGCGCAGTCTGGCGTACAGCCGGGCCGGTGACCACCCGGCCGCCCACCGGGCGGACCGGTTCGCGTTCCGGCTCGCGGCCCAGCGCAACGACCGGCTGCGGGATGTCTACGTGGACGGCATCGCGGCCCGGATCGACCACGAGGAGCTGCGCCGCGAGGCGGCCCGGTACGAGGACGAGGCGCTCACCGACCCGCTCACCGGCCTGCCCAACCGGCGCCGGTTGGAGCGCTACATCGCGACGATGGTCGGCCGGGGCGAGCGGGCCGTGATCGGGGTCTGCGACCTCGACGGCTTCAAGGCGGTCAACACCGCGCACGGCCACCACTCCGGTGACCTGGTGCTGCAACGCGTCGCCGGGGTGATCAACCGGGTGATGCGGCGCGGTGACTTCGTCGCCCGGTTCGGCGGTGACGAGTTCGTGGTGGTGCTGCCGAGCGCCGGCATGGCCGAGGCCGAGGAGGTCGGCCGCCGGATCAGCTCGGCGGTGCAGGCCGAGGACTGGGCCTCGCTGGTGCCCGGCACCCCGGTCGGGGTCAGCGTCGGCTTCGCCGAGGTGAGCGGGACCGGCACCGGCCTGCGGGACGCCCTCGGCACCGCCTTCAAGATCGCCGATCGCGAGATGCTCCGCGCCAAAACCACCCGCCCCCGCGCCCCACTGCCCTGACCGAGGTAAGGAAGGGCCCCCTGTTATCGCTTTTTGTATAGGAAGGGGCCCTTCCTAACACTGGGTCAGCGGCGGGAGAGCTCGCTCTCGCCGGCCAGCCTGGCGGCCCGGTCCGCCTCGGTGAGCGCGCCAAGGACCGCCTCCAGGTCGCCCGCGAGCACCAGGTCGAGGTTGTAGGCGGTGTAGCCGATCCGGTGGTCGGTGATCCGGTTCTGCGGGTAGTTGTAGGTGCGGATCCGCTCGGAGCGGTCGACCGTACGCACCTGCGAGCGGCGGGCGTCGGACGCGGCCGCGTCGGCCTGCTCCTGGGCGGCGGCGAGCAGCCGGGCCCGCAGGATCCGCATCGCCTGCTCGCGGTTCTGGAGCTGACTCTTCTCGTTCTGGCAGGAGACGACGATCCCGGTCGGCAGGTGGGTGATCCGGACCGCCGAGTCGGTGGTGTTGACCGACTGGCCGCCGGGACCGGACGAACGGAACACGTCGATCCGCAGCTCGTTCGGGTCGATGGTGACGTCGACGTCCTCCGCCTCCGGCAGCACCAGGACCCCGGCGGCGCTGGTGTGGATCCGGCCCTGGGACTCGGTGACCGGCACCCGCTGCACCCGGTGCACGCCGCCCTCCCACTTCAGCCGGGACCAGACGCCGTTGCCACCCTCCGGTACGCCCTTGGTCTTGACCGCGAGCGAGATGTCCTTCACCCCGCCGAGGTCGGAGTCCTGTACCTCGAGCACCTCGGTCACCCAGCCGTGCCGTTCGGCGTACCGGGTGTACATCCGCAGCAGGTCACCGGCGAAGAGGGCGGACTCGTCCCCGCCCTCACCCGCCTTGATCTCCAGGATCACGTCCTTGGCGTCGTGCGGGTCGCGGGGCGCGAGCAGTTCGGCGAGCCGCTGCTCCAGCGCGGGCAGGGCGGCGGCCAGCGTCTCCGCCTCGGCGGCGAAGGAGGCGTCCTCGGCGGAGAGCTCCCGGGCCGCGTCGAGGTCGGAACGGACCTGCTCCAGTTCGCCGGCCGCCTTGTGGATCGGGGTCAGCTCGGCGAACCGGCGACCGACCCGACGGGCGACGGCCTGGTCGGCGTGGATGGCCGGATCGGCGAGCCGCTTCTCCAGCTCCGCGTACTCGTCGAGGAGTCCAGCCAACCGCTCACTGCTCATTGCCCGTACTCCTTAGGACGACCGGGGGAACGCGGCCGGTTCCGGCCGGGGGAACCGCGAAGACGGGGTCTTCCGCGGGCAGATACGGACGGCGCCCGCGACCCGGTACGAACCGGGACGCGGGCGCCGTCGACGCAGCTACTTGGCCTTCTTGGCCTGAACCTTGGCGTACTTCTGCTGGAACTTCGCAACCCGGCCGGCGGTGTCGAGAACGCGCTGCTTACCGGTGTAGAACGGGTGGCAGGCGCTGCAGGTCTCGACGTGGATCGAGCCGCCCTTGGCGGTGCTGCGGGTGGTGAAGGTGCTACCGCAGGAACAGGTCACCTCGGTGGTGACGTATTCCGGGTGGATATTGGGCTTCATGTCGCCTCGGTCCCTTTCGTCAAGTGGTCGCCGGGTCGCCGTCACCGCTCGTCACGATCGCGTGGCGCGCTCGGGCGTGAACCGGAACCGGTGGCCGATTGACCAGTGTGCCATGGGCCTCGACCCACCCCTAAATCGGGCTGCACACCGGATCCGTGGTGGTTAACGTGTGCGCACCCCTACGCATTCCCCTCCCGCCGGAAGGCACACCCCGTGACCGCCCCTGTCCACGTACCCGGTGTCCCGCTCGCCCATCTCTTCGACCCCTCGGCCCTGGCCGCCGCGCTCGCCGAGGGCCAGGTGCGCGCTCAACGCCACCCCGAGCTGCCGTTGAGCGTCTACAACTACACCGAGGCGGCGAGTTACGCCGGGGCGTGGACACCGGTGACGCTGGCCTGTCGGGGGCTGATCGTGGACGACGTGACCGGCACGGTGGTGGCCCGGCCGTACCCGAAGTTCTTCAACCACGACCAGGCCCAGGCGCCGGACCTCCGGCTCGACGCGCCGGCCACGGTGACGGACAAGGCCGACGGCTCGCTCGGTGTGATCTATCCGACCCCGGACGGGTACGCGGTGGCCACCCGGGGCTCGTTCACCTCGGACCAGGCCCGGCACGCCACCGCGCTGCTGCGCGCCCGCTACCCCGGATTTGTCCCGCCACCCGGCCTGACCGTGCTGGTCGAGATCATCTATCCGGCGAACCGGATCGTGCTCGACTACGTCGGCCTGGACGACCTGGTCCTGCTCGGCGCGGTGGAGATCGATACCGGCCACAGCCACGGGCCGGCGGCGGTCCCGCGGTGGCCCGGTCCGGTGGTCGACGAGCTGCCCTACCGGACCCTCGCCGAGGCACTGGCCGCGCCGCCCCGGGACAACCGGGAGGGCCTGATCGTGCACTGGCCGGACACCGACCAGCGGGTGAAGGTCAAGTACGCCGACTACGTACGCCTGCACCGGCTGGTGTTCGGCCTGAGCGCCCGTACGGTCTGGGAGATCCTGGCCCACGGCGGCAGCCTGACCACGCTGGTCGAGCCGCTGCCGGACGAGTTCCGCGACTGGGTGGAGCGGGTCGCGGAGGGGCTGGTCGAGGCCGTCGACGCCCACGCCGCCGCGATCGAGACCACGTACGGTGAGATCGTCGCCGGGCTGCCGGACGGCTGGACCCGGCGCGACTTCGCCGGGGCGGCACTGGCCCACCCGGAACGCGCCGCCCTCTTCCTCCGGCTCGACGGCAAGGACTACCGCTCGCTGCTCTGGCAGCGGGCCAAGCCGGCCGGCGACCGCACCCCGCACAACCCGGAGTGAACGATGACCCGACTGATCCTCACCCGGGGGCTGCCCGCCTCCGGCAAGACCACCTTCGCCCGCAAGCTCCAGCCGGGCGTGGTCCGGGTCAACCGCGACGACCTGCGGCGCATGCTGCACGGCAGCCGGCTGTTCACCCAGTGGGCCGAGGGGCAGGTGACCGCCGCGCAGCGGGCACAGGTCGAGGCGCTGCTCCAGGCCAAGGTCGACATCTGCGTGGACGACACCAACCTGCGGTCGAAGACCGTACGGGACTGGGCCGAACTCGGCGCCCGGTTCGGCGCCACGCTGGAGGTGCACGACTTCACCGACGTGCCGGTGGACGAGTGCGTCCGGCGCGACGCCGAGCGGCCGGAGGTCGACCGGGTCGGCGAGCCGGCGATCCGGCGGATGCACGAGCGGTACCTGGCCGGGCGCAACCTGCCCCTGCCGGTGCCGTACGTGCAGCCGGGCGGCCCGGCCACGGTCTACCGGCCGACGGCCGACGTACCCGAGATCGTGCTGGTCGACATCGACGGAACCGTGGCGCTGATGGGCGACCGCAGCCCGTACGACATGAGCCGGGTCGGCGACGACCTGCCGAACGCACCCGTCATCGCCGCCGTACGGGCGATGCACTCGGCCGGCTACGGCATCGTCTTCTGCTCCGGTCGGGACGACTCCTGCCGAGCCGAGACCGAAGCCTGGCTCGACCTGCACGTGGCGGTGCCGTACCTGGCCCTGCACATGCGCCCGTACGGCGACAGCCGCAAGGACGCGGTGGTCAAGCGGGAGATCTTCGAGCGGGACATTCACCCGCACTACCGGGTGGTCGGCGTCTTCGACGACCGGATGCAGGTGGTCCGCATGTGGCGCGCCCTCGGCCTGACCGTCTTCCAAGTAGCCGAAGGCAACTTCTGAGGTGTAAGGAAGGGCCCCTTGTTATCGCTTTTTGTATAGGAAGGGGCCCTTCCTAACCTGCGGGCGGGGCAGCGCGAGCTGAGGTGGGGAGTTGGTGCGGGGGGCGGGGGCGGCCGGGAGGGGCGTACGACGAAGGGCACGGCCGGTAGCGGCCGTGCCCTTTCGCTGTCGTGTCGCGGCGGACTACTCCCCCGGGGTCGACTTCGCGATCTGCATCAGGAACTCGATGTTGGTACGGCTCTGCTTGAGCCGGTCCAGCAGCAGGTCCAGTGCCGCCTGCGAGTCCAGCGAGTGCAGCACCTTGCGGAGCTTGTGCGTGATCGCCAGCTCCTCCGGCGCGAGCAGGATCTCTTCCTTACGGGTGCCGGACGGGTGGATGTCGATGGCCGGGAAGACCCGCTTGTCGGCGATCTTCCGGTCCAGCTTCAGCTCCGCGTTGCCGGTGCCCTTGAACTCCTCGAAGATGACCGTGTCCATCATGGATCCGGTCTCCACCAGCGCGGTGGCGAGGATGGTCAGCGAGCCGCCGTTCTCGATGTTGCGGGCCGCACCCAGGAACCGCTTCGGCGGGTAGAGCGCCGTCGAGTCGATACCACCGGACATGATCCGGCCGCTGGCCGGCGCGGCCAGGTTGTACGACCGACCGAGCCGGGTCACCGAGTCGAGCAGTACGACCACGTCGTGGCCGAGCTCGACCAGGCGCTTGGCCCGCTCGATCGCCAGCTCGGCGACCGTGGTGTGGTCCTGCGGCGGCCGGTCGAACGTGGCCGCGATGACCTCGCCCTTGACCGAGCGCTGCATGTCGGTGACCTCTTCGGGCCGCTCGTCGACCAGCACCACCATCAGGTGGCACTCCGGGTTGTTGTGGGTGATCGCGTTCGCGATCGCCTGCAACACCATGGTCTTACCCGCCTTCGGCGGGGAGACGATGAGCGCCCGCTGGCCCTTGCCGATCGGCATCACCAGGTCGATCACCCGGGTGGTGAGGATGTGCGGCTCGGTCTCCAGGCGGAGCCGTTCCTGCGGGTAGAGCGGGGTCAGCTTGTAGAACTCCGGCCGCCGCTTCGCCTCGTCCGGCTCCATCCCGTTGATCGTGTCGAGCCGTACCAGCGGGTTGTACTTGTCCCGCCGCTGCTCGCCGTCCCGGGCCGCGCGGACCGCGCCGGTGACCGCGTCACCGCGACGCAGGCCGTACTTCTTGACCTGGGACATCGACACATAGACGTCGTTCGGGCCGGAAAGGTAGCCGGTGGTCCGTACGAAGGCGTAGTTGTCGAGCACGTCGATGATGCCGGCCACCGGGACGAGCACGTCGTCCTCGTTGACCTGGGGCTCGCGGCCCCCGGTCTGCTCGGTGCCCTCGGGGCGGTCGTTGCGGCCCCGCCGCCGGTCCCGGAAGCGGCTCCGGCGGCTGCGACGGCCACCGTTCTCGCCGTCGTCGTCGCCGTCGTCGTTGCGCTCGTTGTTCCGGTCGTTGCCCCGCTCGGCGTTCCGGTCGCTGCCGCGCTCGTTGTTCCGGTCACCGTTGCGCTGACCGCGCTCGGCCCGGTCGTTGCGCTCGGCCCGGTCGCCACGCTCGGCCCGGTCGCGCTCCCGACCGCCGCGGGACTCGCCCCGCTCGGCGCGGTCGGTGCTCTCCGCCGCAGGCTCCTCGGCCTTGGGCTCGGCCGCCGTGGGGGCGGCGGCGTTGGCCGCGGCGGCACGGCTGGACCGACGGGAGGAGCGCTCGCGTCCGGTCGGCTCGGCGGTCGCCGGGGCCGGGGACTCGTCCGCGCCACGCCGTTCGGTGTTGTCGCGCACCTCGGCGCGTACCTCATCACGCGCCGGGGCGGCCGCGGCCGCAACCTCGGCCCGGGGACGCGGCGGGCTACCCGCGGCGGCGCCGCCCTGTCGCTCGGAGATAGCGCTGATCAGCTCGCCCTTACGCATCCGGGCGGTGCCGGAGATGCCGAGCGACGCGGCCAGGCTCTGCAGCTCCGGCAGCAGCATGGCCGACAGGCCGGTGCCAGTCCGGCGGCGACGGACGGGACCCGCGGTGGCTTCGCCAGCGACGTTGGAAACATCCGACGTCACGTCGGTGGTGTCGCTCAATGGATTCCTTCCCTCGATAAGGCCGGGGCTGCCCGGGATCGACTAACAAGGTGGCCGGGCGGCCTCGGTACACCCGCCTCGCGTCGCGCGTAACGGGAGTCTGTAACACAGCAGCCGGTTTTTCCGACTCACCAACGTCGGTGAGCAGTCTCGCCGTCTGCGGCGACCGGTTGGAAAAACTGCGGTGCGGCGTGGGCCTAGGCAAGGGTGAGACGGGCTAACCGCCGAAAGCTTCGGGGGTGCACCGACCCGCAGGAGATCGCATGCTTCGCGGCTGTGCTAAGTCTAGAGCGTAATCAACTCTTCCGACCTGCGGCAACAGGGTCCCGCTCGGCGTGTCCAAGTCTAACCCTATCAACCAGGGCGCCGGTCACGTCTACTGGCAACAAGCGGACCGACCAGCCCATTCCCGGGTCGAAGCCGGCCGGGGGCGTCGAGAGCGCCAGCACGGTCGGGCCGGCACCACTGACCACGGCGGCCACACCAGCCCCACGCAGGGCGCTGAGCAGGGCGGCGGTGCCCGGCATCCCGGCCGCGCGGTAGTCCTGGTGCAGCCGGTCCTCGGTCGCGGCGTAGAGCAGGGACGGGTCGGCGGTGAGTGCGTACACCAGCAGAGCCGCCCGTCCGGCGTTGCTCGCGGCGTCGGCGTGCGGCACCGTCGCCGGCAGCGACGCGCGGGCCACCGAGGTCAGCCCGCGTTCCTCCGGCACGAAGAG
The DNA here is from genome assembly GCF_044901685.1 of Micromonospora sp. NPDC050397. Taxonomy (NCBI): domain Bacteria; kingdom Bacillati; phylum Actinomycetota; class Actinomycetes; order Micromonosporales; family Micromonosporaceae; genus Micromonospora; species Micromonospora sp. NPDC050397. Next base: position 35,853 of record NZ_JBJDPS010000017.1, on the reverse strand, counting down.
AACCGGCGCGATCTCGGGCGCCGGCCGCAGCACGACCGCCCGCGCCCCACCGACCAATCCCACCCCGCCGACCGATCCAGCCCCGCCGACCGATCGCGTCCCGTCCACCGATCGCGTCCCGTCCACCGATCCAGCTCCAGCGAGCGATCCCGCCCCTTCCACCGGTCCGGCCTCGCCGACCGATCGCGCCCCGTCAACCGATCCAGCCCCGCCAGCCGGAGAAGCCGCGTCGGTCGATCGGGCCCCGAACGTCGATCGAGTCCCGGCACCCGAAGTGGTCCCGCTGGTCACGGCGCTCACGCTGTTCACACTGGTCGCAGGCGTATCGGAAGATCCGCTCACGGCGCCCGCAGTCCAGGCCGGGGTCTCAGTCCGGGCCGGAGTTCCAGTCCCGGCCGGGGTGTCGGTCCGAGTCGGGGTGTCGGTCCGAGTCGGGATGTCGGTCCGAGTCGGGATGCCGGCCCGAGCCGGGCTCTCGGTCCAGGCGATGGTAAAGCCGCCGAGCAGGCAGGGCGCGACGTTGTCCGGATGTCCCTCGATCTCGGCCGCCAGCCGGAGCGCGCCCGCGTCGTCGAGCCGCTCGTCACCGTCGACCACGAGCGCCCTCGCCAGTGCCACCCCGGCGACGATCGCGGCCGACGACGAGCCCAGTCCACGGGCCTGGGGAATCCGGTTGAGGCAGTCCAGGGCCAGCCCGGTCGGCTGGCCGCCGAGCAGGTCGAAGGTGGCGCGCATGGCGCGTACGACCAGGTGGGTGTCGTCTTCGGGAAGCTCGCCGGCGCCGGCCCCGGTCACGGTGACCTGGCAGCCTCGGGGTGCCACCCGGGCGCCGACCTCGTCGTGCAACGCCAACGCGAGACCTAGCGCGTCGAAGCCGGGCCCGAGGTTGGCGCTGGTCGCGGGCACCCGCACCCGGACCGGCTCGGAAACGAAGGACAACCCCATCCGGACATGCTAGAGCGGGCGGCCGGCACAACTGCCGGTCGCCCGCACGTGATCAGCATTCGGACGGCGAGTCGCCACGTTCGCTACTCGTCGGACTCCCCGACCGGCGGGTCCGAACCGGCCGGGGAGTCCGATTCGGTACGGTCGCCGGCTTCGCTACGGTCAGCCGAGCCGGCCGAGCCGGCCGAGCCGGTACGGTCAGCCGAGCCGGCCGAGCCGCTACGGTCAGCCGAGCCAGCCGAGTCAGCCGAGTCAGCCGAGCCAGCCGAGCCAGCCGACGGCCGAGGCTGGCGGCCGACCGTACGAAGGGCGAGCCGGAGCGCGTACTCGATCTGGGCGTTGACGCTGCGCAGGTCGTCGGCGGCCCAGCGGGCGATGGTGTCGTACACCTGCGGATCCAGTCGGAGCAGGAGTTTCTTGCGTTCGGCCATCAGCCGGACCGCCTCTAGCTGTAGAGAGACCCGGCGTTGACCACCGGCTGGGCCGCCCGGTCTCCGCAGAGTACGACGAGCAGGTTCGCCACCATCTGTGCCTTGCGCTCCTCGTCGAGTTCGACCACGTGCTCCTCGCGCAGCCGCTCCAGAGCACTGGAGACCATGCCGACCGCACCCTCGACAATTTTGAACCGGGCCCCGACGATCGCGCTCGCCTGCTGCCGGGCCAGCATCGCCTGGGCGATCTCCGGAGCGTAGGCCAGGTGAGTGGTACGCGACTCGAGCACCTCGACACCGGCGAGTTCGGACCGTTCCCGCAGCTCGTGCGTCAACTCGTCACTGACCACGGCACTGTCGCGCAGGCTGGCCCGACCCGAGTCGTGCGCCTCGTACGGGTAGCTGGTGGCCAGGTGCCGGACCGCCGCCTCGGCCTGTACGGCGACGTACTCCACGTGGTCGTCGACGGCGAAGGTCGCCTTTGCCGCGTCGACCACCCGCCACACCACCACGGCAGCGATCTCGACCGGGTTGCCGTCCGCGTCGGAGACCTTCAGCCTCGCCGTCTCGAAGTTGCGCACCCGCAGGGTCACCTCGGTGCGCGCGGTCAGCGGCCAGGTCCAGTGGAACCCGGCCTCCCGGATGGTGCCGAGGTAGCGCCCGAAGAACTGGATGACCTGCGCGTTGTTGGGGTTGACGATGATGAAGCCGGTGGCCACGACGGCAAGCACCACGAGGTAGCCGACGGCGGTCGCGATGAGCGCGGTCGCCTCCGCGCCGCTGGCGGCGACCGCACCGGCGGCGGCACCCGCGAGCACCAGCAGCAAACCGACCATGAGGAAACCGGACATTCGGAAGACGGCTCGCTCCATGACATCTCCTCGCTAGCAAAGTGATATCACTAAGATAGCGATCCATCGACCACCTGGCAATGGCCGGACCGGTACGCGCAGAATGCCGACAGAAACCCGGCTACGCCGGACGGCCCTCGACCGGCTCAGACTCCGCCCCGACGACCAGCCCAGCCGCCCCGGCAACCGGCTCGACCGCCCCGGCGACCAGCCCGACCGAACCGGCGACCGGCCCGACCGCCCCGGTGACCTGCTCGACCGCCCCAGCGACCGGCTCGGCGTCGGGACTGCTCAGCGAGAGCCGGCGGGTGGCTATCCGCCAGCCGACCGCGTAGACCACGGTGACCAGGCCACAGCCGGCGAGCACCACCCGCTCGTCGACGTGGTCCACGATCGCGGCGACCGCGAGCTGGCTGATCGAGATGGCGAACGTGGCGAGCATCAGGTCGGTGGCGAAGACCCGGCCCCGCAACCGGTCCGGCACCTCGCCCTGGAGCGCGAAGTTGGAGAGCACCCAGTTGCTGCCGCCGGCGAAGTGCGCGACAAAGATCAGGGCCAGGACCAGCGGGAACCAGTTGACCAACGAGACGCCGAGATAGGCCAACCCGTAGCCGGACATCGAGAGCGCCAGCCCCGGCAGCAGCCAGGACCGCCGGGTCAGCACCCGGCGCATCAGCACCGGGCCGGCGAGTGCCCCGGCTCCCCGGGCGGCGAAGAGCAGGCCGGCGCCGAGCGCGCCGACGCCGTACACGCCGGCCAGCAGCGGGAACACGGTCAGCACGCCGTTGCCGAGGCCGACCGCCGACTTCACCGTGACCAGGGCCCGCAGCCGGGGCCGGGCCGAAATGTAACGCAGCGCCTCGCCGAGCGCCGCCCAACCCCGCTGCGTCGGCTCGGCGTGGTCGCGCGGAGCCTGCAACGGACGGCGGATCAGCCCGGCCAGGCCGGCGGCGACGGCGAGCGCCACCGCCGCGATCCAGAAGCAGGCGTACGGACCGACGGCCTCGCTGAGCAGCCCGCCGAGCGACGCCCCGACCACCGCCATCGTGCCCCAGGCCGCACCGGCGACCGAGTTGCCGGTGGCGAGGTCCTCCGGTGCCAGCACGTTCGGCAGGGCCGCCTGTGCGGCGGGCGAGTAGAACGCCTTCGACACCGCGACCGCACCGACCGCTACCAGTGCCAGCCAGGCGGTGCCGGCGCTACGCACCCCGAGCAGCAGCAGGATCGCGGCCAGCGCGCTCAGGTTCGCCACCATCATGATCTTCTTGCGGTCGATCCGGTCGGCGATCATGCCGCTGTACGGCAGCATCAGCGCGGTCAGGCCGGTGTCGACGGCAAGCACCAGAGCGCCCCAGACCCCACTGCCGGTGAGCTGGGGCAACAGCACCAGCAGCGGCACCATGACGAACCAGTCGGAGCCGAACACCACCAGTTGGGCGAGGAAGAGGTTCCGGAAGTCACGGTTTCGGGCGAGCACCCGCAGCGGAGACGACGACACGTACCGGCACCCTACCCGCGCCCCGCGACGCCACAGACGGGTCGTCCCGGGCCGGTGGATCACCGGCCCGGGACGACTTCACGCAACGCTGAACTGGCTACTCCGCCGGCGGCAGCGGCGAGCGCTTCGTCCTCGGCAGCCGGAGCACCTCGAACTGGTCGGTGCCGTCCACCAGCGCACCGGACGGCCGGGGCGCCGGCTCGGTGCCGGAGCGCTCGGCAGCGGAGCCGGAGGCAGCCGTCGTACCGTCGGCCGCCGCAACCGGCGCACCCGCCCCGACCAGCACCGGCTCCCGCTCCGCCTCGGCCGGCACGGCAGCCTCGCCGCCACCGGCACGACGCAGCCGACTCCGCTCCTTGCGGCCCTCCACGATCGTGTAGAGGGTCGGCACCAGCACCAGGGTGAGCAGGGTGCTGCTGAGCAGACCGCCGATCACCACCACGGCGAGCGGCTGCGAGATGAAGCCACCCTCACCGGTGAGGCCGAGCGCCATCGGCAGCAGGGCGAAGATGGTCGCGATGGCGGTCATCAGGATCGGGCGCAACCGCCGCCGAGCCCCTTCCACCACCGCGTCCTTCACGCTCAGACCCTGCTCCCGGTACTGGTTGATCAGGTCCAGCAGCACGATCGCGTTGGTCACCACGATGCCGACCAGCATCAGTGCGCCGATCATCGCCGGCACGCCCAGCGCCGTACCGGTGACCAGCAGCAGCACGATCGTGCCGGTCGCCGCGAACGGGATCGAGACCAGCAGGATCAGCGGCTGGATCAGGCTCTTGAACGTCGCGACCATGATCACGAAGACGATCGCGATCGCGGCGAGTACGGCCAGACCCAGGTCGGCGAAGGCGTCCGCCTGGTCGGCGCTGACCCCGCCGATGGTGAAGCTGGCACCCGGTACGTCCAGCGCGTCCAGCTTCTTGGTCAGCTCGGCGGTGGTGGCACCGAGGTTCGAGCCGGCCGCCGTGCCGGTGACCGTGACGCTGCGCTCGCCGTCGATCCGGGTCACCGAGACCGGACCGGCCACCTCGTTGACCGTGGCGATGTCGCCGAGCCGGGCCGGGCCGACCGGAAGCGCCTTGAGCGCGTCCACCGTGGCCGGGGCGGGGCCGAAGCGGAGCACCACGTCCTGCTGCTCGTTGTCGAACGAGACCTGCCCGAGCGGGCTGCCCCGGAACGACTGGGCGACAAGCTGTCCGACGGCGGCCTCGGAGAGCCCGAACTGGGCCGCCTTGGCCCGGTCCACGGCCACGTCGATCCGGGGAGCGCTGTCGGCCAGACCCGACTCGACGTCCTCCACGTCCGGGATGGCGGCCATCGCCTGCCGTGCCTGCTCGGTCGCCCGGGCCAGTACGTCGTTGTCGGACGCCTGCACGACCACCGCGAGCTGGTTGGTCGACTGACCGCCGCCGCCGAAGGTGATCTCACCGACGTCGCTCAGCTTGTCGAACTCGGCCCGCAGGATGTCCTTGAGCGGACCCGCCTCGGTGCCCTCCTTCAGCGCCACGGAGAAGCTGGCGTTGGCGGCGCCGCCGTCACCTCCGAAGGGGCCCCCGCCGCCACCGGCGGTCACCTGGTAGGTCTCGATCCCGTCGTGCCGGGCCAGGATCGTCTCGACCTGCTTGGCCGCCGCGTCGGTGGTGGCCAGGCTGGTGCCGACCGGCAGCTTCTGGCTGATGCTGATGGTGTCCTGGCCGGAGTCGTCCAGGAAGTTGGTCTTGAGCTGGGTGGCCAGTCCACCGGTCACGATCAGCACGACCAGACCGATCGCCACGGTGGTCCAGAGCCGCCGGGTGGCGAACGCGATCACCGGCAGGTAGGCCCGCTGCAACGGGCTGCGCAGCTCCTTCTCCTCGGCCGCCGCGCGCACCGCCGCCTCGCCCGCGCCGCCGGCCGCCGGCTTGAGGAACCAGTACGCCAGCACCGGGATGACGGTCAGCGAGACCAGCAGGGAGGCGAGCAGGGCCACCGTGACGGTGATCGCGAACGGGGCGAAGATCTGCCCGACGAACCCGCCGACCAGGGCGATCGGTGCGAACACCGCGACCGTGGTGAGGGTGGAGGCGGTCACCGCGCCGGAGACCTCCCGGACGCCGGTGATGATCGCCTTCCGCTTGTCCTCGCCGTACCCGAGGTGTCGTTTGATGTTCTCAAGTACGACGATCGAGTCGTCCACCACCCGGCCGACCGCGATGGTCAGCGCGCCGAGGGTGAGCAGGTTGAGCGAGTAGTCGCCGATCCAGAGCGCGATCAGCGCGACCAGCACCGACAGCGGGATGGAGACCGCGGTGACCAGGGTCGACCGCACCGAGAGCAGGAACACCAGGATGACCAGGACCGCCATCACCAGGCCGAGCAGGCCCTCGGTGGTCAGGCTCTCGATCGACTTCTCCACGTACGGCGCCTGGTCGAAGACCACGGTCAGCTCGGTGCCGGACGCCTTGCCGAGGTCGGCGAGCTTCTCCCGGATGTCGTGCGAGATCTGCACCGCGTTGCCGTCCGGCGAGGCGGTCACCTGGATGCCGAGACTCTGCTTGCCGTTGGTCCGGGTGAACGCCGTCGCCGGGGCGAGCTGCTCGTCGACGGTCGCGATGTCGCCGAGCTTCGCCGCCGGGGCGCCGGGCGCGGTCGGGCTGACGTAGATGCCGCGCAGTTCCTCGATGGTGGCGATCCGGGTGCCGATCTGGACCGTACGGGCCTGGGCGCCGTCGACCAGGGTGCCGGCCGGAATGGCCACACCGTTGGCCTTCAGCGCCGCACCGATGGCGGTCGGGGCGATGCCGGTCGCCGCCAGCTTGGCCGGATCGGGGGTGATCACGACCTGCTGTTCCGGTGCGCCGGTCACGTCGACCGTGCGTACGCCGTCGATGCCCTCCAGTTCGGACACGACCGACGTACGCAGCTTCTCGGCCAGCGCCTGCGGGTCCTGGCTGCCGCTCGCCGCGAGCACCACGGCCGGCAGGTCGTCCGTGCTGCCGGCGAAGACCATCGGGTCCACACCCTCGGGCAACTGGGCGTCGATCCGGTTGAGCGCCGTCTCCATCTTGTTGACCACGGCGTCGAGGTCGGTGCCGAACTCGTACTCGACCTGGACGGTCGCCGCGCCCTCCCGGGAGGTCGAGGAGACCTTGGTCAGGCCGGCGACGCCCTGGATGCCGTTCTCGATCGGCTCGGCGACCTGCGCCTCGACGATCTCGGGCGAGGCGCCGGGGTAGCTGGCGATGATGAAGGCCGCCGGGAACTCCAGCGACGGGAGGAGTTGCTGCTTCAGCGAGGGGACGGCGAACAGCCCGAAGCCCGTGATCACCACCGCTATGAGGGCGACCAGCCCTCGGTTGGCAAGACTGAGTCTGGCAAACAACGACATGGGCGAGCTCTCCTGGGGAAAGTCAGGGCGCGACACGAACATTTTGCCTGACGTGAACAATTCGCGTGGGGCCGGGGGTGACTGCTAACGTCCGGTGGCCAGTGGCAGCGACCTCCGTCACCGCCACCACGTCAGAACGAGCAGGCGGAGGAAGAGTTGACCGACCGGGCCCGGCTCATCGCGGCCATCATGGATGGTCAACGCCGGATGCAACACCTGTTCGCCTCCGACCGCTCCGATCCGCTCCTCTCGCTCCACCTGACCCTGCCGCAGCTCAAGATCCTCCTGCTGCTCGCCATGCGCGGCAGCGCCTCCGGCCGGGAACTCTCCGAGACCGTCGGGGTCAGCCTGGCGACCATGACCGGCATCGTCGACCGCCTCGTCGCGCAGGATCTCGTCGTACGGGGTGAGGACCCGCGCGATCGGCGGGTCCGCCGGGTCGAGCTGAGCCCGTCCGGCCGCACGCTCATGGAAGGCATCGTGACCGCCGGCAACGCACGGATGCAAAACATCCTCAGCCGGCTCTCAGTCGACGAACTGGCGACCGTCGAGCGGGCCACCAGCCTGCTCGCCACCGCCGCCGAGACCCAGCGCGAAACCGAGAACTAACCCCGCCCCAAACCACCGCTGACCGCGACGGTCACCGCTGCCGCGACCGGCACGGGGTTCGGGGGCGGCGTGCCCCACGACGGGATCAAGCCTGACCGCCCCGAGTGGGGCACGCCGCCCCCGAACCCACCCCAAAAACCAGGTCAAACCAGATCAAGCGCCCGAGCCGCCGCAACCACATCGTTCCGGATCGTGATCGGCGAAGGCGCGGTCGAGATCGCCCACTCCGGATCCTTCAACCCGTGCCCGGTAACCGTGCAGACGATCGTCGACCCGGCCGGCACGTTGCCCGCCTCGGCCTGCTGGAGCAGACCCGCGACACTGGCCGCGCTGCCCAGCTCCACGAACGCGCCGACCTCCCGGGCGAGCAACCGGTACGCCGAGAGGATCTCCCGGTCGGTCACCGCCGCGATCAGCCCGCCGGAGGCGTCCCGGGCGTCGAGCGCCCCGGTCCAGCTCGCCGGGTTGCCGATCCGGATCGCGGTGGCGATGGTCGACGGTTCCCGGACCGCCTCGCCGTGCACGATCGGCGCGGCGCCGGCCGCTTGGAAGCCGTACATCCTGGGGTGGCGGGTGGCGTTGCCGGCGGCCACGTCCTCCCGGTAACCCAGCCAGTACGCGGTGATGTTGCCGGCGTTGCCGACCGGCAGGCAGTGGATGTCCGGGGCGTCGCCGAGCGCCTCGACGATCTCGAAGGCGGCGGTCTTCTGCCCGTGCACCCGGTCCGGGTTGACCGAGTTGACCAGCGCCACCGGGTAGTCCTGGGAGAGCTTGGAGGCGAGCGCCAGGCAGTCGTCGAAGTTTCCCTCGACCTGCAACAGCTTCGCCCCGTGCACCAACGCCTGGGCCAACTTGCCCAGCGCGATCTTGCCCTGGGGCACCAGCACCGCGCAGCTCAGCCCGCCCCGGGCGGCGTACGCGGCGGCGGAGGCGCTGGTGTTGCCGGTGGAGGCGCAGATGATCGCCTTGTTGCCCTGCTCGACCGCGCGGGAGACCGCCACGGTCATCCCCCGGTCCTTGAACGAACCGGTCGGGTTGGCCCCCTCCACCTTCAGGTAGACGTCACAGCCGGTGCGGGCGGAGAGCACCGGCGCGGGCAGCAGCGGGGTGTTGCCCTCGTGCAGGGTGACGACCGGGGTGGCGTCGGTCACCGGCAGCCGGTCCCGGTAGGTCTCGATCAAACCCCGCCACATGTCGAACTCCTCGTCGATGCGTTGCCGCCCGCGCGGACGGACACCGGGTGCAGGTGGGTCAAGCGTGACCCAGGGTGCCGGTCGCGACGCCCACGCACCCGTGGTTACCCACCTGGCGGGACGGCGCGATCCGGCTCGGACGCCACCCTCGACACAGCGCGAACCGGCTCAGACGCCACCCTCGACCCGGAGCACGCTGGCGATCGAACGGACGATGTCGAGCCCACGCAGCTCCTCGACGGTCGCGGCGAGCGCGGCCTCCGGCGCGGCGTGGGTGACGACCACCAGGATGGCGTCACCGCCCCGCCCGGTGGGCGCCGGCCCGGCGGTGTTCGGGGCGGCGGAGGCGGACGCCTGGCGGACGGTCGCGATCGACACCTCGTGCCGGGCGAAGACCCCGGCCACGGTGGCGAGCACCCCGGCGCGGTCGGCCACGTCGAGGCTGATGTGGTAGCGGGTGACCGCCTCCCCCATCGGCCGGATCGGCAGCGCCGCGTACGACGACTCGCTGGGCGCGCGGACCCCGGCCAGCCGGTTGCGGGAGACCGCCACCACGTCGCCGAGCACCGCACTCGCGGTCGGGCTGCCGCCCGCACCCCGGCCGTAGAACATGAGCTGACCGGCCGCCTCCGCCTCCACGAAGACCGCGTTGAACGCGTCCCCGACACTGGCCAGCGGGTGGCTGCGAGGGATCATCGCCGGGTAGACCCGGACGCTGATCGACTCGGTGCCGGTGGCGTCCGGGCCGCGCGAGGCGATGCAGAGCAGCTTGATCGTGCAGCCCATGGCCTTGGCGCTGGCCACGTCGGCGGCGGTGACCTCGGTGATGCCCTCGCGGTAGACGTCGGCCGCGCCGACCCGGGTGTGGAAGGCCAGCGAGGCGAGGATCGCCGCCTTGGCGGCGGCGTCGAAACCCTCGACGTCGGCGGTCGGGTCGGCCTCGGCGTAACCCAGCTCGGTCGCCTCGTCCAGCGCCTCGGCGAAGCCGGCACCGGTGGCGTCCATGGCCGAGAGGATGAAGTTGGTGGTGCCGTTCACGATGCCGGTGACCCGGGTGATGGTGTCGCCCTGCAACGACTCCCGCAGCGGGCGCAGCAGCGGGATGGCACCGGCCACCGACGCCTCGTAGTAGAGGTCGGCACCGCTCTCCGCGGCGGCGTCGTGCAGCGCCCCGCCGTCCTCGGCAAGCAGCGCCTTGTTCGCGGTCACCACGCTCTTGCCGGCCCGCAACGCCTCGACCAGCCAGGTGCGGGCCGGCTCGATCCCGCCGACCATCTCCACCACGACGTCAACGTCGTCCCGCTTGACCAGGCCGAGCGCGTCGGTGGTGAAGACCGCCGGGTCGACCGGTAGACCGCCCCGGTCCCGCCCCTGCCGGCGGACCGCGATGCCGGCGATCTCCAGCGGGGCGCCGATCCGGGCGGCCAGGTCGGCCGACTGCTCGTGCAGCAGCCGCACCACCTCGGCGCCGACCGTGCCACAGCCGAGCAGCGCCAAGCGGAGAGGTCTTGTCATCCCACATCCAATGCCAGCAGATCGTCTTCGGTCTCCCGCCGGACGATCACGCGTGCCTCGTTGCCGCGGACCGCCACCACCGGGGGCCTCGGCACATGGTTGTAGTTGCTGGCCATGCTCCGGCAGTAGGCACCCGTGCCGGGCACGGCGAGAAGATCTCCAGGCTGTACGTCGGCGGGCAAGAATTCATCCTTCACCACCACGTCCCCGGACTCGCAATGCTTTCCCACCACCCGGGCGAGGATCGGCTCCGCCGTCGAGGCCCGGTTGGCCACCGTGGCGGAGTACGAGGCACCGTACAGCGCGGTACGGATGTTGTCGCTCATCCCGCCGTCGACGCTGACGTACGTCCGCAGCCCGTCGACGTCCTTGACCGTGCCGACCTCGTACACGGTGAAGACCGCCGGGCCGATGATCGCGCGGCCGGGCTCGAAGCTCAGGTGCGGCTTGGCCAGCCGCAACCCCTCGCACTCACCGTCGACGATCTTGTGGATCCGCTTCGCCAGCTCGTGCGGCGTGGACGGGTCGTCCTGGGTGGTGTACGCGATACCGAAGCCGCCGCCGAGGTCCAGCTCGGGCAGTTCGACGCCACGGGCATCGCGGATCTGCGCCTGGAGGGAGAGCACCCGCCGGGCCGACACCTCGAAACCGCTGGTGTCGAAGATCTGCGAACCGATGTGCGAGTGCAGCCCGCGCAGCTCCAGCACGTCGTCGTCGAGAATCCGGAACGCGGCGGCCGCCGCCGCCCCGCCGGCCAGCGAGAAGCCGAACTTCTGGTCCTCGTGCGAGGTGGCGATGAACTCGTGCGTGTGCGCCTCGACCCCGACGGTGACCCGGATCAGCACCCGGGGCCGGACCCCGCGCTCCCGGGCCAGCGCGGTCAGGCGGTCGATCTCGTCGAACGAGTCGACGATGATCCGGCCCACCCCGGCGTCCAGTGCCCGGGTCAGCTCCGCCACCGACTTGTTGTTGCCGTGGAAGCCGATCCGCTCGGCCGGCATGTCGGCGGCGAGCGCCACCGCCAGCTCGCCGCCGGAGCAGACGTCGAGGTGCAGCCCCTCCTCGGCGATGATCCGGACCACCGCCTTGCAGAGGAACGCCTTGCCCGCGTAGTAGACGTCCTCACCGGCGAAGGAGGCCCGGAAGTCGCGGCAGCGCGAGCGGAGGTCGTCCTCGTCGAGCACGTAGAGCGGCGTGCCGAACCTCCGGGTCAGCTCGCCGATCCGCAGCTTGCCGACGGTCAGCTCACCGTCGCCGTCGCGGGTCACGGTCCGCGGCCACAGTTGCGGCAGGAGGGCGTTCACGTCCTCGGGCGTACGCAGCCAGGCCGGTCCCCGACTGCCGAGGTCGCCGTGCAGCGCCCCCGCCTCGTGAGCACGCATCATTGTCCTTTCACTGGTGACCCGTGGACTGGCCGCCCCACGCTCGGATGACCGCTACATGCTCTCCGGGGCCGAGACCCCGAGCAGTTCCAGGCCGTTGACGATGACCTGACGGGTGGCGTCGACCAGCCAGAGCCGGGCCCGGTGCAGGTCGGTGATCTCCTCGTCGCCCTTCGGCGTCACCTGGCAGTTGTCGTAGAACCGGTGGAACGACTGCGCCACGTCCTGCTCCAGGTAACGCGCCACCCGGTGCGGCTCGCGCAGCTCGGCCGCCGTCGCGAGCACGGCCGGGTACTCGGCCAGCGCCTTGAGCAGCTCGTTCTCCTTGTCATGGCTGAGCAGCTCGGGCCGGAACTCGTCCGGCGTTCCCCGGGTCACCCCCCGCTCGACGGCGCGCCGGCTGATCCCGGCGGTCCGGGCGGCGGCGTACTGGACGTAGTAGACCGGGTTGTCGCTCTTGGCCCGGGTCCAGAGCTCCACGTCGATGTCGATCGGGGAGTCGCTGGAGTAGCGGGCCAGCGCGTACCGCGCGGCGTCCACCCCGATCGCCTCGACCAGGTCCTCCAGGGTGACCACGGTGCCGGCCCGCTTGGACATCCGGACCGGCTGACCGTCCCGGACCAGGTTGACCAGTTGCCCGATCAGGATCTCCAGGGTCTGCTCCGGGTCGTCGCCGAAGCAGGCCGCCATCGCCCGCATCCGGCCGATGTAACCGTGGTGGTCGGCACCCAGCATGATCACGACCCGGCCGAAGCCCCGCTCGCGCTTGTCCAGGTAGTAGGCGCAGTCGGCGGCGAAGTAGGTCCACTCGCCGTTCGACTTGCGCAGCACCCGGTCCTTGTCGTCACCGAAGTCGGTGGTCCGCAGCCAGGTCGCGCCCTCCAACTCGTACGTCCGACCCTGCTCGGTCAACCGGGCCAGGGCAAGATCCAGCTCGCCCCGGTCGTGCAGGTCCTTCTCGTTGAAGTAGACGTCGAACCGGACCCCGAACTGGTCCAGCGAGGAGCGGATCTCGTCGAACATGAGGGCGACCCCCTCGACCCGGAAGACCTCCTGGGCGACCGGGTCGGGACGGTCCAGCACGTCCGGGTGCAGCGCCCGGACCGCCTCGGCGATCTCGGCGATGTACGCCCCGCCGTAACCGTCCTCCGGCGCCGGCTCGCCCTTGGCGGCGGCCAGCAGGGAACGGGCGAACCGGTCGATCTGGGATCCGGCGTCGTTGAAGTAGTACTCCGTGGTGACGTCGGCACCGGTGGCCCGCAGCAGCCGGCTGAGCGCGTCGCCGACCGCCGCCCACCGGACCCCGCCGATGTGCACCGGGCCGGTCGGGTTCGCCGAGACGAACTCCAGGTTGATCCGCTCACCGGCGAGGACGTCGCTGCGGCCGTACTCCCGGCCAGCCTCGACCACGACGCGGGCCAACTGCCCGGCGGCGGCGGCGTCGAGTCGGATGTTGAGGAAGCCGGGGCCGGCGATCTCGACCGATTTGATGCCGACCGCCCGGCTCAGCTCGTCGGCCAGGCCGGCGGCCAGGTCACGCGGCGGCACCCCGACCCGCTTGGCGAGTTGGAGGGCGAGCGTCGAGGCGTAGTCGCCGTGCTCGGGGTTTCGGGGTCGCTCCAGGACCACCGAGTCCGGCAGCAGGGCGGGATCGAGCCCACGGGCGATGAAGACCGCCTGGGCGGCGGTACGGACGACCTCGGCGAGATTGGCGGGAGTCACCGAAACATGTTACCGGGGGTAGACTCGGTCACTCGGCGGACACCCTGCGCCTTCGTGACCCGCCACCCCCTGACCGACCGACCTGACGAGGCACCATGAGCATCAGCACCCAGGGTGGCGATCAAAGCCGTCCGTCCGTGGTCAGCACCGGTAAGAAGCCGGCGGCCGGTGGAAAGCCGGCAGCGGGTGGCAAGCCAGCGGCCGGGAACTCCGGTGGCGCTCGGCCCGGCGGAGGAGGTCGGGGCGCGGCCGGCGGGGGCAAGGGCCCGCGCAAGCCGATCACCCCGGTCAAGGTGAGCCAGGGCCGCAGTTGGGGTCCGATCGCCCTCATCGTCGCCGTCGGCGTGCTCGCCGTCGGCATCATCGGCTGGGGCGCCGTGGCCGTGTACCAGGGCGCCAAGCCCTGGGAGGACCAGGCCGCCGGCATCGACGGGATCAAGAACTACCGGGAGTCGGGGGACAAGTCCCTGACCGCCTCGGAGCACGCGTGGGGTCCGCTGACCTACGCGCTCAACCCGCCGGTCGGCGGTAAGCACAACTTCAACTGGCAGAACTGCATGGGCGACGTCTACGACGCGCCGATCGCCAGCGAGCACGCGGTGCACAGCATGGAGCACGGCGCGGTCTGGGTGACGTACAAGAGCGGGCTCCCGGTCGAGCAGGTCTCCAAGCTGGCCGAGAAGGTGCGCGGCAACGAGTACATGCTGATGAGCCCGGTCGACAACCTGGACAAGCCGATCTCGCTCCAGGCGTGGGGGTACCAGCTCAAGGTCGACAACGCGGACGACGGCCGGATCGACACGTTCATCCGGGCGCTGCGTACCAACGCCACCATCGAGCCGAACGCGACCTGCTCCGGCGGCATCACCGCGACCGGCACCACCCCGCGTGACCTGGGCAAAGACGGCGCGACCCAGTCCGAGCAGTAGGTAGAGGGAAACACCGATGGGCGCACCAACTCGCTCCGACGCGCCGGTTCCGGCCGGCGCGTCGGAGGTCGGGGAGACCGACGTCGACAACAACGCGTACGACACCACCGACGACGGTGGCGACAACTTCGACGGCCCGGGTGACGGCTCGGCGGTCGGCGAGGGTGGCCGCCGGTTCAGCACCGGCTGGGTGGCGGTCGGCCTGGTGGTCGGCCTGGTCCTCGGGGTCGCCGTCGGCCTCCTCGTCCCGGGCCTGATGCGGCCGGGCGACACCTCGGTCGAGGCCGGCTTCGCCCGGGACATGTCGACCCACCACGCCCAGGCTGTCGAGATGTCCCTGCTCGCCCACGAGAAGGCCACCGACCCGGACGTACGGACCCTGGGCGCGGACATCGCGCTGACCCAGCAGGGCCAGATCGGCACCATGCAGGCGTGGCTGCGGGAGTGGCACCTGAGCCCGACCGGCACGCAGCCCCGGATGGCCTGGATGCCGGACGGCGGCGGCACGATCACCGACGGCCTGATGCCGGGCATGGCGACCGACGCGGAGCGGGCCCAGTTGCGTGCCGCAACCGGTCGGGACTTCGACGTGATGTACCTCCGGCTGATGCTCGACCATCACCTGGGCGGCATCCACATGGCCGAGGAGGTGACGGATCTCTCCGACGACGAGGAGGTCCGCTACCTCGCCGGGACCATGGTCGCCGGCCAGAAGAAGGAAATCGCCGGAATCCAGGCACTGCTCGACAAACTAGGCGCGAAGTAGTCCCTTCTGGCCCGATACGGGGCGTTATGCCCGGCTGTGCACTTTAGGGAGTTTTCTCCGTAGATATCGTGACCAGTCATGATCCGGGCTCGTTGCCCCAGACGTGGGGGTTGTTCTCAAAGACGCGCGACGTTCGGTCACCAGTTGGTGCCGGCGACACACCATCGGTGGCGACGGCGCGGTGGCCGCTCGTCGCGGGCAGCGGTCAGGCCCAGCGGAGGCGCTCAGCCGCGATCAGGAGCTTGACCTGATCGACGCGCTGCGGGGCCGGTACCCGGACCAGTTCGGTCTCGACGATCCGCTCTGGACCCGACAGGGCGTGGCCGCCCTGATCGAGCGCCTGTTCGGGCTGGTCATCGAGCCGGCGGTGGTGGGAGAGTATCTGCACGCCTGGGGCCTGGGACCACGCGAGCCCACGGACCGGGCCTGTGGCCTCTGCGTCGACGCCGTACGCCTCTGGATGCGCCAGGAGTATCCGGCCATCGTCCGCTCCGCCCTGGAGCACCGGGCGGAGCTCTGCTGGCTCGGGCGTACCCGGTTGCACGGGGTGGCACCGGCGGCCGACGTGATCTCGGCGATGTCCGAGCGGGGACGGGTCAAGTTCATGATCACGACGCCGACGGTGGACCCGCCGTTGCCCCGGGACTTCCTGCTGCGGTTGAGCGGGGCGGACGGGCGGCTGGTGCACGTGGTGGTGGACGGGTCGTGGGGGCGGGGTGAGTGGCCTCGTCGGTTGCCGCCTCGGATCGCGCCGTACGCGTTGCCTTCTTGTGGTCGGTCTTAGGTTTGGGTGTGGGGTGGTGGTGGGGGGCGGCGTACCCCACTCTGGGCGGTCAGGCTTGATCCCGTCGTGGGGCACGCCGCCCCCCACCACCTGTGGGCAGCACCGCCTGAGGGATACCGATTCGGTCATCGGGGCGGGTGTTTGCTACTCTTTCCCGGTCGCTGAGCCCCCGTAGCTCAGGGGATAGAGCACCGCCCTCCGGAGGCGGGGGCGCAGGTTCGAATCCTGCCGGGGGCACACTTGCTAAAGAAGCTTCAACCAGCACGAGAACGCCCCTGACCAGGCGGAGACCCGGTCAGGGGCTTTAGTCGTCTGTCCGGCTGTCTACGGCTCTAACCGACCAGCCACGCCAAATACGCCAAAGTTCCGGAGCCCTTCACGTCGTTCCGGCTAGGCCACGGGTTCGGCAACGCTCAGCGGGGGTGCACCAATCACAGGCGCCCGGCACAAAAAGAGTCCAGGGCTGTGTAGCCAACCCCATCGGCTGTGGAAGTCGATCGCTTGGCTGCACCAGCGACACGTTGAGCGATAGATGACCCGATCATCCCCAAGGCGGCTCGGAACGAGCGGCTCAACCTCGCGGCAGGCGTCAACGAGCATGCATACCGCGTCCTCGTACGGCCGGCACGGCCAGCGGTGGAAGCAGGTGCCGCAGTGACCCAACCGGTGAGGTTGGTGAGCGGCGTACGTGCGGTAGCCCTCGATCCAACCTGCGGGGTTCGTACACCCCGCAGGCGGATCAGTTGGCGGGCGTCCGACATCCCACGACAGCCACGCGGGGATCTCCATGTCGCTAGACAAGGTAGAGCCGGTCTACGGAGCCGTCAGGCTTTAGGAGGGCAATACTCCCGCCACCAGGGTCAAAAAGGTCGAACACGATGTTGTAGACCGGCAGAGCGCGGTTGATGATGTCGGTCTTCGTGTCGCGGGTACACGCCATTGAAGCGCCCAGGACATCCACTGCCTGCGGCGTCAGGTTGGTCGTCACCTTCAGCATGCTGCTCACGTCGGGCACGGTGGCTCCGCCTGAACCTCAGCTTCTTCGGGCTGGTCAATGACGATGGTGAGCGCGAGCATGGCGTCTACGGTCAGGTTCCGACGCCACGCCTCGGCGGCGAGCCGGTGCATGGCGGCGTAAAAGTTGGCTTCGACAGTCAAGTCTTGGAGCAGGTTCACTTGCTCCCCTTGGGTATCAATCGTTTGAGCCCCGAAATCAAGACGAAGATCTCCCGGCGGGTCACGGCCTCGTGCTTGTCGTTCAACACGTAGCCCGTCAACCACGCCCAGCCGTCGTAGGTAATCCCCTTGTCAACGGCGGTGATGCGGAACGTAAACCCCTGGCCTTCGCCAAACTGGACACTCGCCGCCCTGCTGACGATCACCAGGTCGCCCGGCTCAGGCTGGCGGCCGGGAGTCTGCTTGCTCGCCATACCTTGATCCACCGTCAACTGCTGCGACATGAGCTACGTAGGCACAAACCGGTTGTCGGTTGAATCCCATGAGCTGGCGGGCGAACCCGACGTCCCCGGCCTGCTTCGGGGTCAGGATCAACGGCGAGGCACCCCCTCGGTAGACATCGCCGTTGATCCTGACGCTCATCGGTACGCGTGCCACGTACGTACGCGGGTCGCTCACTTGTGACCCTTCCGAAGTTCAGGACGAAGCATCCGGATCTCCGCCCGGCGTAACCCGGCGCGGAACGCGTGAACCTGCCGCTTCCTGCTGGCTGTGCCGCGCGTGTTGATCTCGTAGCCGTACAGCCAGACACGCCCCAGCTGGGTTGCTTCGGCGCGGATGACACGCAGAAGAATCTGACCGTTGCGGAATTCAGGGTTAGCCGCGCCGCCGATGAGCAGGGCATCGCCCGGCTTGGGGTCAAGGCCGGCCATGAGTGGCCTTGTAGGCGGAGCTGCTTGTTGTCTGGCCGCAGGTCGGGCACCACCTGCTCTTGACGCGGAAGCTGAACAGCCCCGCCAAGAACCCCAGAAGTACGCATCCGACGACGGCACCGATGATCGCCACGACGACCTCCTTCTCAAGGGGGCTCCGGCGGCCGGTTGCCGCCAGCTGAGGCCGGAGCCCCCACCTGGGAGCGGCCGGACGGATCGTGTTCGAGCGGAAACACGCACCACCAGCCCATGCCACCCTGGGCGGTTGCCCTGTGACATGCTGTGCCTATCGTGCTACTGCCCATGGGAAAATGCAAGGTAGGCATTTGCGCTTCGATCATCTGACACCCCGGCTTGTCTGTGCAGATGCACGGCAGGGACACTCTCAAGTAGGACGGAGCAAAGGGGATGGACTTGTCGGCCAGGCGGCAACCACCAACGGTGCGGCTACGCAGACTCGCCGCTGAGCTGCGCGGTTTGCGCACGGCCGCCAGCCTCACCCGCGAGGAAGTCAGCGAGCAGACCAACATCAACAGCGCAACGCTCTACCGGATCGAGACAGCCAAAGTCCGGCCTCAGCGACGCACGTTGCTCGCACTCCTCGATAAATACGGCGTAACCGATGAAACCAGACGCAACGAATTGATCGACCTGTCGAAGCAGGCCACCCAGCTCGGTTGGTTGCAGGCGTTCGAGTCGGAGCTGCCGGATGAATACACGGCCTACATCAGCTTCGAGGCCGAAGCGTGCGGCGTGCGCAACTACGAGTGCCTGTTCGTTCCGGGGTTACTTCAAACCGAGGACTACGCCCGCGCCGTCATCGCCGGCGCAGTGCCGATCGCTGACGATGGGTACGTCGAGCGGCGAGTTGAGGCGCGACTCAAGCGCCAGGCATCGCTCCAGAAAGACGACCCGCTGAACCTTTGGGCGATCATGGACGAAGCGGTGCTTCACCGCATGGTAGGCGGCACGAAGGTTATGGTCGAACAACTGACCGCCCTGGCCAACGCCTCGAAACAGCCGCACATCGTGGTGCAGGTCGTCCCGTTCAGCGTCGGCGCTCACCCGGGCATGCCAGGCTCGTTCGCCATCATGGACTTCCCGGAGACCGCCGACCCCGACTTGGTCTACATCGACAGCATGGCCGGCGAGCTGTTCTTGGAGCGTGACGCCGATGTCCGGCGCTTCACGGTGATCTTCGAGCACCTGCGCGCCGCCGCACTCAGCCCCGTGGATTCCGCTCGACTGATCCGCGAGGTAGCCGACAGAATGAAGTAGGCAAGGAGGAACTGATATGGGATCTATCCCTACTCATGCAGCTTGGCGGAAGTCGAGCAGATCATCATCCAACGGGCAGTGCACCGAGGTACGCGACCGCAGCGTTGCCATCGACGTACGCGACTCGAAGGATCCACGCGGCCCGATGCTGACCTTCAGTCCAGCCGCCTGGGCCGCCTTCACCGGAAGCATCAAGGACGGCGTGATCACCCCGTAAGGTCGTCCCCATCCGGCCTCAACTGTCAGCGACTCCCTGTCGATCTTGAAAGGGGGTCGCTGCCCCATGTCGTCGAACGGGACCAACGCGTGCTCACAAATTAGCGCCCGAGCGCAGCAGCCCGTCGACGCTTCCAGCGTCTAAAGGGAATACAGACATCGTTACCGTACGTGGTTTACTCGACTTCCGAGCACAGGCGCGCCAACGCCCACTTGAGACCGGAAGATACCTCGACTTCCGATAAGTCGACAGCGAGGGCGATTTCAGATTTCGGGAACTGATCGAAGTAGTAGAGATATAGAAGTTCCTTTTCCTCTGCGGCGAGCCGGCGAAAGCGGCCGATAAGCGGGTCGTCGTTTTCCACCCACAGTTGGCTGGCAATGCTCATCTCGGCAACGTCCTGCAACAGGAGTTCAAGGTTGTCAGTCAGGACCGTATCGCTCACGAGGAGAGCTTGGGATACCTCGCGAACCACCTCGGCGGGGACGTCTAGATATTGAGCGATCTCAGCTTCGCTCGGGCTCCGGCCGAAGTCTTGTAGCAAAAACTCCTCAGCCTCTCTGACCATGAGACTATAGTCACACAGAACAGTGCTAGTGTTCACGCCGGTCTGTCTCCGAGACCACAGAATCCCTCGGGCCAACCCCTCAATCCGGGCCTTCAGGTAGCCAGGCAGGTATCCTCGCCGAGGATCATGATCCCGCACCGCACGAACCACGCCCTCACCCCATATCTCCTCGGCCAGCTCTCGTCTCCGGTATCGCCAGGCGACTGCATTGGCGATACCCTTAGCCATCGGTATGCAGTCCTCGATGATGGCGTTCTCCATCGCCCTTCTCGTTGGATCGTTCTTCGGAAGATGCTGAAACTTGAGGAACCGCTCCCGAAGTTCTTGCTCCCATGCGTCTGGCCGCAACTGAGGGAACGCCGCGATCACATGTTTGCGCGAGTACTCGGGTCGCAGGAAGGTCCTGACGAACTTCCTGATCACGACCTCGTCGGGCAGCACCCCGTGCTCCATCTCCCGCACCTCCTCGATCGCGAGACCCAACTTGATCGCAAACTGGTCCCGGCTGCGCCGCTCCAGGATCCGAATGGCCGCGAAATAGTCGGCGAAGCTCCGATAGCGGCCCGGATCTCTGCTGCCGTTCCAAAAATGGCCGAGCTTCGGCGCGATCTGATCGAAGGTGAGGCCCGCGTTGGGGGCCTTGTCCAGGAGGTCCAGCAGGAAGACCTTCGTCGGCACGCGCTTGCCGGCTCGGTAGCGCGAAATCGTTACCGAGGCATGTCCGGTCAGCCTGGACAACTCGGCTGGTCGCATGTCCAGTGCAGACAGAACGGCCTCGATGACATACCCGCCCGCTTGCCGGCGGGAAAGATTAGGCGGAATTGCGCCGCCCGACCGAACACGAGTCATGTTGCAAATTTAGAGGGTGTATGACCTCGATGTCGGACAGTGTGTCCGTCGGCAGGGGTGAGTCGGCGAGCAGGCTGTGGAATGTATCCCTCGTCGCCCCTTGGAGCTGACGGACGAGCAGTGGGACATCATTGAGCCCATGTTGCCGCTGGCCAAGCGGCTCAGCAGGCCGGAAAAGACCCTCGGCGGGCGATCGTGGGCGCGATCCCACCGTGCTCCGGACCGGACTGTTCCTGCGGCAGTTGGCGGACGACTTTCGCCATGGTCGAGGGTGTACCGGCACTTCAATCACATTAAATGGCGGGGGCGACTAGGTTTCGGATACCTGCTGAGCTGCGAGCCAGGACCGTACCGCGAAAGCGTGGTCGTGACCCGACGGACCCGATAGATCGACAGATTCAAATTTTTTGGCGCGTAGCTAGTCGACCGGCATTCACCAGGAGTGATCGACGGTAGTGGCTGCGCGTGCCCGATGGGCGGCAGGACGGCGAACTACGGTCGAGAGCGGGTCGAGGTCGCGGCTGTTAGAGTGGGTGGCGAGTGATCGGGAAGTAAGGGGAGACCAGACATGGCGGGTGACGTCGACATCTCCGGGTTATTCCGGATGTGAGCGGCCACGGCGGACGCGGAGTGAGCGTCGGCGCCGGGCCTTGTCGTCGTTCCACCAGTCCCCCTTCCGCTGGGCGGTTCTGTCGCGCCCGCATCACATCCGAGGACTTCCGTCATGTCCGAATCCTTTGTCATCTGTTCGAACCTCTCCTTCTCCTGGCCCGACGACACCCCGGTCTTCCAGGAGTTGTCCTTCAGCGTGGGCGGCGGCCGTACGGGGCTGGTCGCGCCGAACGGGGCCGGTAAGAGCACCCTGCTCCGGCTGATCGCCGGTGACCTGCGGCCGGGCGGCGGCTCGGTCTCGGTCAACGGGGTGCTCGGCTACCTGCCGCAGACGCTTCCCCTGGTTGGCGACCTCACCGTGGCCGAGTTGCTGGGCATCGCCCCGGCGTTACGGGCGTTGGAGGCGATCGAGTCCGGGGACGCCAGCGAGGAGCACTTCACCGCGATCGGGAACGACTGGGACATCGAGGAGCGGACCAGGGCCGAGATGGACCGGCTCGGTCTCGGGGACGTGTCGCTCGGGCGGCGGCTGGAGACCCTCAGCGGCGGCCAGGTGGTCTCGCTCGGCCTGGCCGCGCAGTTGTTGAGGCGGCCCGACGTGCTGCTGCTGGACGAGCCGACCAACAACCTCGACCTGGACGCGCGGCGCAAGCTCTACGGGGTGCTCGACGACTGGAACGGCTGCCTGCTGCTGGTCAGCCACGATCGGGAGCTGCTCGACCGGATGGAGCAGATTCTCGAACTCGACCGGGGCGAGGTCCGCACGTACGGCGGGAACTACACCGCGTACACCGAGGCGGTGGAGGCCGAGCGGGAGGTTGCCGAGAAGAATGTGCGCAACGCCGAGCAGGAGGTCAAGCGGGAGAAGCGGGAGATGCAGCAGGCCCGGGAGCGGGCCGAGCGTCGGGCCAGCAACGCCTCCAAGAACCTGAAGAACGCCGGTCTGCCGAAGATCTTCGCCGGGACGATGAAGCGGGGCGCCCAGGAGTCGGCGGGCCGGGCGAACACCACCCACGCCGCCCGGGTCAGCGACGCCAAGGCGCGGCTCGACGAGGCCGCCCGCGCGCTGCGGGACGAGCAGAAGATCAGCCTGGAGCTGCCCGGTACGAACGTACCGGCGGGACGGACGGTCTTCCTCGGCGAGCGGATGCGGGTCCGGTACGGCGACCGGGTCCTCTTCGCCGGGCAGGGTGCGGACCTGACCATCCGGGGGCCGGAGCGGATCGCGTTGACCGGGCCGAACGGTGCCGGCAAGTCGACCCTGTTGCGGCTGGTCAACGGCGAGTTGGAGCCGGAGGGCGGCGGGGCCACCCGGGCGGTCGGCCGGGTGGCGTACCTGTCCCAGCGGCTGGACCTGCTCGACCTGGACCGGACGGTGGCGGAGAACCTGGCCGCGTTCGCGCCGACGATGCCGGAGGAGCGGCGGATGAACCTGCTCGCCCGGTTCCTGTTCAAGGGACCCCGGATGCACCTGCCGGTCGGCGTCCTCTCCGGTGGCGAGCGGCTGCGGGCCACCCTGGCCTGCGTCCTGTACGCCGAACCGGCGCCACAGTTGCTGCTGTTGGACGAGCCGACCAACAACCTCGACGTGGTGAGCGTGGTGCAGTTGGAGAGCGCGCTCAACGCGTACCAGGGGGCTTTTGTGGTGGTCAGCCACGACGAGCGGTTCCTCTCCGAGATCGGGGTGGATCGCTGGCTGCGGCTGACCGACGGGCGGCTGACGGAGATCGCGGCGCCGGACGGCGACTGAGGCCGCACGCGGCAGCCGCTCCGATCCGGGTCCGGGGAGTCTCGGCCCTGGGTCGGAGCGGCCCCGGGTCGGGGCGGTGTCGGTGGCGTGTCGGGGCGGTGTCAGCCGGGCCGCGCACGCTGGTCGGCATGACAGTTGATCTGGTGATCGAGGCCGAGGGCCTGGTCAAGAATTTCGGGAAGACGAGGGCGCTGCGGGGCGTGGACCTCGCGGTGCCCCGGGGGACGGTGCTCGGGGTGCTCGGCCCGAACGGCGCCGGCAAGACCACCGCCGTACGAATCCTCTCCACGCTGCTGACCCCGGACGGCGGGACCGCCCGGATCAGCGGCTTCGACGTGGTACGCGACGCCGAGCGGGTCCGCCAGAGCATCGGCCTCACCGGCCAGTACGCCTCGGTGGACGAGGACCTGACCGGGCGGCAGAACCTGGAGTTGTTCGGCACGCTGCTGGACCTGGGACGGGCCGGTGCCCGGCGCCGGGCCACCGAGCTGCTCGACTGGTTCGACCTGACCGACGCCGCCGGACGGCCGGCGAAGACCTACTCCGGCGGGATGCGGCGGCGGCTGGACCTGGCCGCCAGTCTGGTCGGCTCACCGGACGTGATCTTCCTGGACGAGCCGACGACCGGGCTGGACCCGGCCAAGCGCGAGGACATGTGGGACGTGGTCCGGTCGCTGGTGACAAACGGCTCGACCGTGCTGCTCACCACGCAGTACCTGGAGGAGGCGGACGCGCTCGCGGACGCGATCACGGTGATCGACCACGGCCGGGTGATCGCGTACGACACGCCGGAGGGATTGAAGCGGGTGGTCGGCGGACAGACGCTCGAAGTCCGCCCGTCCGACCCGGCCCAACTGCCCCGGACCTCGGCGATCCTCTCCGAGGTCGGCTCGGGCGCGCCGGCCGACGAGATCCGCAAGGGTGTGCTGGCGGTGCCGGTGGCCGACGACCGGGCGATGACCGACGCGGTCGCCCGGTTCGCCGCCGCCGGCATCTCGGTCACCGAACTCTCGCTCCACCTGCCGAGCCTGGACGAGGTCTTCTTCACCCTCACCGGGCGGACGGCCTCCGACGACGACACCACCCGGACCGAGGACGACAACAGCAGCAGCAAGGCGAAGGAGGTGGCGGCATGAGCGACACCCTGGTCGGCGCACCGCCCACGGCGAGCCGCGCGATCCCGGCGGCGGCCACCCAGCCACGGCCGTTCCGACTGGTACGACACTCGCTGGCGCTGGCCAAGCGCAGCCTGATCAAGACCTGGCGTACGCCCGAGGCGCTGATCGACGTCACCCTGCAACCGGTGCTGTTCCTGGTCATCTTCGTCTACATCTTCGGCGGCGCGGTCGCCGGATCCACCCACGACTACCTTCAGTTCCTGCTGCCCGGCATCCTGGCGCAGACCATCGCCACCGGGGCGATCGCGATCGGGGTGAACCTCAACACCGACATCGCCAAGGGGATTTTCGACCGGTTCCGGTCGCTGCCGATCCCTCGTTCGGCGCCGCTGGTCGGGGCGGTCCTGGGCGACGTCGTACGGTACGTGATCGTCACCGTATCGACCCTCGCGATCGGCTACCTGCTCGGTTTCCGGATCGAGACCGATCCGCTCCGCGCGATCGCGGGTTGCCTGCTCGCGGTGCTGTTCGCGCTCTGCCTGAGCTGGCTGCCGGTCTTTGTGTCGATGAAGGTACGCACCCCGGGTGCCGTACAGGGACTGATGTTCGCGCTGATCATGCCGTTGAGCTTCGCCTCCAACGTGTTCGTCGACGCCGGCACCCTGCCGGGCTGGATGCAGGCGTTCGTCCGGGTGAACCCGATGACGCACCTGGTGGAGTCGGTACGCGGACTCTTCCTCGGCACGCCGGTCGGCGCGCACGTGTGGTGGACGCTGCTCTGGTGCGCCGGCTTCGTGGCGGTCTTCATGCCACTCGCGCTGCGCGCCTACCGGCGGAAGATCTAGCCGGGCCGGCGGAAGGTCGATCTGGCCGGGCCGGCGATCCTGGCGTACCAGCGAAGATCTAGCCGAGCAGGTCGTCCATCAGTTCGCGGATGCGGGCGCCGACCGCGCCGACCGGCCGGTCCCGCCACCCGGCCAGCAACGGCTCACGCTGCTCCTCGTCGCCGAGGGCAGCGCTGAGCCGTTCACCCTCCCTCGGTGGCACGAACATGCCGATGTTGCTGCCGACCCGGGTGCCGAGCGCCCAGAGTTCGCGGGCGGTCTCCGGGTCGTCCCGGTACGCCGCGAGTTCGGCACCGCCGAGCGCCCAGGTCCCGATCACCGGCAGGTCGTTCGAGGAGAGGGCCTCCTCCCGGGTCAGGGTGAGCAACGCGGTCACCCGTGCGTCGGCGTCGTACGCCAGATCCGGCCGCGCGGGTGCCACCCGCAGGTAGAGGACCGCGACCGCGACCCGGAGCACGACCCGCGGCTGGGGTTGCGGGTCGGTGGAGCCGGCCACCACCCGGACCACCGCGTCGGCGTGGTCGAGCACCTCGTCGTACCGCTCGCGCCGGCAGGCGAGGTGGGCCAGCCCGAGGGACGCCTGCGCGGCGTCCATCTCGTCGGCCTGGCCCGGCGTCGCCGTCTCCCGTAGCCGTCGCTCCGCCTCCGGGTCACCGCCCAGAGCCAGTTGCACGTCGAGCAGCACCCGGATCGACCGGGCGTCCTGTGCCGCGCCGACCAGCTCCATGTGCCGTACGCTGCGCGCCAGCCACTCGGTGGCCCTCGGGTCGCCCCACGGGGTGTAGAAGTGTCCGACCCCCTGCGCCGCCATCGCCATGCCCCAGTGGTCGCCGGCCTGCTCGAACCGGTGGTACGCCTGCTCCGCGTCGACCATCGACTCCGCCGGCTGGCCGCCGTTCTCGCGTACGGCCGCGCGGGCGAACAGGCCGAGCCCCTGCACGTACGGGTCCGGGTGGGCGATCATCTCCTCGGCGCCCTTCAGGCTCTCCTCCGGGTCGAACGCGTCGAAGCCGGGCAGCGCCGAGGCGAGCACCGTCTGCCGGGGCGACACCTCCTCCGGCCGCTCGGCGAGCAGCACCCGCAGCGCCCGCCGGGCGAGTACGGCCAGCCGGAGCAGCCCGCTGATCCCGGAGTTGACCCCGACCAGCAGGCAGAGCCAGGCGAGCCGGTCGGCGTTCGGCAGTGGTCTGCCGCTGAGCCGGCCGTGCATGATCGCCGAGCGGCGCCGCCGGTCCGGGTCGTCGACCCGGAACAGGTCCCGGGCCCACCCGATCACCTCCAGGTGCAGGCCGCGCACCGACCAGAGGTGGAACAGCGCGACGGCGATGTCGACCACGGCCGGTTCGTCGTCGTACCCGTTCGCCCAGCGCAGCCCGGCGACCAGGTTGTCCTGCTCGGCGGCGCACCGGGCGAGCGCGTCGAGCTGGCCGGGTCCGACGAACCGGGCGGCGAGCGCGACGGAGCGGTCCCGGGACCACCTGACCAGACCGGCCATCGCCGGGCCCCGGTCACCGGCCGCGTCGAGGCGGGCCTCGCCGTACTCGCGGACGGTTTCGAGCATCCGGTAGCGGGGCGGGCCGTCCCCCTCGACCAGGGTCAGCAGGGACTGTTCGACCAGTGTCGCCAGCCCGCGCCGTACGTCCGGGGTTCGCGCGACCTCGGCGGCCAGGTCGGCGGTGAACGGCGCCGGGATCACCGCGAGACGTTGCAGCAGTTCGCGGTCGTCCGGGGCGAGCAGTTCCCGGCTCCAGTCGACCATCGCCCAGAGGCTGGCGTGCCGTTCCGGCAACCCGCGCAACGCGTCGTCCAGCAGTGCGAACCGGTCGGTCAGGCCGGCGAGCACGTCGTCGATCGGCATGTGGCGCAGCCGCGCGGCGGCGAGTTCCAGCGCCAGCGGCAGGTTGTCGAGCCGGTGGCAGAGTTCGAGCGCCCGTACGGTGTCCCAGGTCGGCACGGCGCCACCGGCTCTGGCCCGGGACTCGACCAGGCCGAGCGCGTCGGCGTCGGGCAGCGCGGCCAGCCGGTGCACCAGTTCCCCGGCCAGCCCCAGCGGGGCCCGGCTCGTCGCCAGCACCACCACCTCCGGCGAGGTCGCCGCGAGCAGGTCCGCGACAACGACGGCCACCGCGTCGAGCACGTGTTCGCAGTTGTCCAGCACCAGCAGCCCGTCGAGGTCCGGCGCGACCGCGCGCAACCGGTCCTCGGGGCTGAGCACCCGGCGTTCGAGGCCCAGGTTGCCGCCGGTGGCCGAGGTGTCGGCGCCGCCCAGTGCGGCCAGCACGGTGGGCAGCACCTCGTCGGGCGAGCGGAGGCCGGCGAGTTCGATCACGCGTACCGATCGGCCGGTCGCCGCCGCCCGGCGGGTCACCTCGGCGGCCAGCCGGGTCTTGCCGGCACCGCCGGTGGCGACGATCGTCACCAGCGGCGCCTCGGCGATCGCCTCGTCCACGGCGTCGACGTCCCGCTCCCGGCCGACGAGCGCGGTGACCGGTCGGCGCCAGGCGGCGGGCAGGTTGATCCGGGCCGACTGCCGGCGCGCGGGGGTACCGCTGACGTTCTCGGTGAACGTCGCGACCGGTGGGCTGGTCAGCTCGCCGCGCAGCAGCGCCAGGTGGACCTGCGTGATCACCGGCGACGGGTCGGTGCCGTACCGGTCGGCGAGTTCGGCGCGGAGCCGCTCGACCACCTCCAACGCCTCCGCGTCGCGCCCCTGGGCGGCGAGCACCCGGACCAGCAGGGCCGCCGACGGCTCGTCCGGCGGGGTGTGTCCGACCAGCCGGCGCAGGTCCGGCTCCGCGAACGGCCCGGCTCCGGCGAGGGCCGCCTGGGCCAGTACCCCGGTGACGTCCGCGAAGAGGCGGGTCTGTTCGGCGGTGGGCAGTTCCGGGACCTCGGGGAAGAGCGCGCGGGCCTGGTCGGCCACGCGCCGGGCGGCGGCGACGTCACCCGTACGGAGAGCGGCCCGCGCCCGCTCGACCAGTGCCCGCGCCTCGACGGCGTCGACGGTGACCTCGTCGGCGGGCAGGCGGTACCCGCCCGGCACGGCGACCACGGGCAGGCCGAGGCGGCGTACCCGGGAGACGAGAGCCTGGACCGCCCCGGTCGCGTCGTCCGGCGGCGTGCCGTCCCAGACCGCGTCCACGAGCAGCGGGGTGCTGACCGCCCGCCCGCGCGCGTCGACGAGGGCGCGGACCACCGCCGCGAGCCGCTCCCCCCGGACCGGCAGGCCGTCGACGGCAAGCGGGCCGAGGATCGTGATCTGCACGGACCCAGCATCCCCCACCCGTGCACCGGGCGGCCGGGACACCCGGGACCATCGCCGGGCGGGCGTCGCCGGCCGAGGCTCACCGTTTGTCGTGCTCGGCGCGGGCGGCGTCGATCTCCGGTACGTGTCGGTCCGCCCAGTCGACCACGACCAGCATGGCCTGGAGCAGACCCGCGCCGAGCGGGGTGAGCCGGTAGTCGACCTGGGGCGGCGTGCCGGCCCCGACCGTACGGGCGACGAGTCCGTCGCGCTCCAGGCCGCGAAGGGTCTGGGTGAGCATCTTCTGGCTGGCACCGGCGACCGAACGGGCCAGCTCGCCGTGCCGCCGGGGACCGTCGCCGAGTTCCTTGAGCAGCAGGCTGACCCACCGGTCACCGAGCCGGTCGAGCACCCGGTGCCCCGGGCAGACCGCCACCGCCGCCCGGTGCGACTCCCGTGCCGCCTCCCGCCGTTGCGCGGCACCGCGTGTCACCACCGCCTCCTCCGATCTGTCGTGGGCACCCGAAAGTGCCTACTACCTGCGGCCGGAGACCAACCGTAACGTCGGCGACGTCCTCCCCCCACCCCGACACATCACCTGAGGAGACGCGGATGACCCGCATCGCGATTCTCGGTTCCGGCAACGTGGCCCGTGCGCTCGCCGGCCCGCTCGCCGCCCACGGCCACCCGGTGACGATCGGCTCCCGTACCCCGGCCGGAGTGACCTGGGCCGGCGACGGCGTCGACGTGGCGCTCCCGGCCGATGCCGCCGACCGGGCCGAGATCGTCTTCAACGCACTGCCCGGGGCGGTCTCGCTGCGGACGCTGACCGACCTGCGCCCGGCACTCGCCGGCAGGACCCTGGTCGACGTGGCGAACGCGGTCCGGACCGGCGCGGACGGCTTCGCCAGCGAACTGCTCCACCCCGGCAGCAGCCTGGCCGAGCGGCTCCAGGCGGCGCTGCCGTCGACCGGGGTGGTCAAGACGCTCAACACCATGCACGTGTCGCTGATGGCGGACCCGGCCAGCCTGCCCAACCCACCCACGGTTTTTGTCTCCGGCGACGACCCGGAGAACCGCCTGGCCGTCCGCCGGCTCCTGGGTGATCTGGGCTGGCGGCGGGAGTGGGTGGTCGACCTCGGCGGCCTGGTCACGGCCCGGTGGACCGAGACCTTCCCGCTTGCCGTACGCCCCCTGGTGCACGCTCTCGGACCGGTCCCGTTCGGGCTCGCCGTCGCCCGCTGAGTCACCGCCGCCCGCCGAGTCACCGCCGAATGCCGAGTCACCGCCACCCGCTGAGTGACTGTCGAATGCCGAGTCGTCGTTGACCGGCTACTCCGCCCCGGAGAGGCGGTCGATGGCGTCGAAGAGGCCGAGTTCCTGGGCCGCGTTCGCGGCGAGCAGGAAACCCGCGATGCCGAGAATCCAGCCGGTGGTCTCGGCGGCGTTGCGGGTCATCCACCCGTTCACCCAGACCAGTACGGGCTGCACCACGTTCGCCGCGACCAGGCGCAGGCCGAGCAGGAGCAGTGCTGGCAAAATCATCACCAGGCAGTACCCGCCGAGCACGGCCACGGTGCCGGGCAGACCCAGGTCGGCCGCGCTCAACAGCCCGATCGCGGCCAGGTAGGGCAGCATCGTCGCCGCCTCCAACGTGACCGCGGCCAGCGCCAGCGCGATCAGCGCCCGGGGCGAGCCCTCGCCGCTCATCGCCCGCTCCCGCCAGCGCAGCAGCCGGCCCGGCTCGCCGCCCGACCGCTTCTTGTTGAAGCGGAAGGAGAGGGCGAAGAGCGCGACGCCCAGGACGAGCTGCGCCACCTGGAACGGTCCACTGCTCAGCACCGGCTGGAGGTCGTCCAGGAAGGCCAGCACACCGGCGGTGAGGGCGATGCCGAGCACCAGGTAGAAGATCGCCACGGTGGCGAGGAAGACCAGCAGTCGCGAGGCGCGCAGCCGGCCGGGGGCGAGCATCATCCAGATCGGGATCAGCAGCGTGCCGAAGCTGGTGCTGTCGATCAGGGCCAGCAGCACCAGCGGACCGATCAGGGCCGGGTCCATCAACCATCCTCTCGTGGGGTGTCTGGTGGGGCGTCGTCTAGTGGGGCGTCTGGTGGGACGGCGTCTAGTGGGGCGGCGTCTCGCAGGGCGGATTCGAGCGTTTCGAGCCGCCGCCGCAGCAGGTGACGCACCCGCTGCGGCGGCAACTCCTCGCGGAAGGTGGCGCCCTGCAGGGCGAGGCCGTCGACAAAGGTGTGCAGCTCCGCCGCCTCGGCTTCCAGGCGCCCGTCGGGCAGGGGCGCGACCAGGTCCGCCGGCCACGGGCAGCCGGCCAGCTCGGCGACCGCGCCCCGGCTGACGTACCGCTCGCCGCGCCAGGCGGTCTGGCGCAGGTCGTCGAGGCTGGCGTCGACCCGGGCCCGGCCCAGGAAGGCGAGCCAGACCAGGACCTCACCGAGCCGTTCCTGGTCCAGTGGCAGCAACTCCTCCAGCAGGCCCTGGGCCAGTTCGAGACCGCCGCGCCCGGTGGCGAGACGGGCCTGGAGCCGTTCCGGCGTACGGCGAAGCATCACCTCCAGCGCGAACCGGAGCAGGCCGTCCTGGGTGGCGAAGTAGTGGCGCAGTGCCCCCATCGACCAGCCGGCCTCGGCGGCCACCGCGCGCACGGTCGCGCCCTCGACGCCGGCTCGGGCGACCACCGCCCAGACCGAGCGGGCCAGTTCCTCGCGACGCTGATCATGGTCGACAACCTTGGGCACGCCCCTTTGTAGCAGCCATCGGCCCGGGTTTCAACACAAGTGTGCGAAATAAAATCGTCGGCTCCGCGACCAAGCTGGACCACAGCGGCCACAGCCGTCACCGACCATGCCGGCCACAGCCGCCACCGGGGATCGCGAATACGGTTGATTCGATCGGTCGGATCGTCAAGGGTCGACGGGGTGCGCGTCCTCTTCGGCTTTGTCGGCGGCCCCGGACACCTGCTCCCGCTCGTACCGATCGCCCGCGCCGTCGAGGCGGCCGGTCACACCGTCGCGTTCGGTTGCTCGCCGGCCATGGCGGCCAGGGTCGAGAAGCAGGGCTTCACGGTGCTGACCCCATCTGCCCCCGTCACCGCTGGCGGCGCGCGGGCCGCCGGACCGGACATCGCCGCCGACCGCCCGCCGTTGCAGCCGGTCGACGTGGCGCAGATCGAACGGGAGATCCGGGAGATCTTCGCCGGCCGGGCCGCCCGCGAGCGCGCCGCAAGGATGTCCGACCTGCTGCCCGCCTGGCGGCCCGACCTGGTGGTCTGCGACGAGGCGGACTTCGGCAGCATGGTCGCGGCCGAACACCACAACCTGCCGTACGCGACCGTGCTGGTGCTCGCCGCCGGCTCGCTGATCCGGCCCGAACTCGTCGCCGAACCGCTGGCCGAGCTGCGCGCCGCGTACGGTCTGCCGCCCGATCCCGGGCTCGCCATGCTCCGCCGCCACCTGGTCCTCTCCCCCTTTCCGCCGAGCTTCCGCGATCCCGCGTTTCCGCTGCCCACCACGGCACACTCGGTCCGCTCGGTCAGTCCCGAAGCAGTCGAGAACCAGGACGTGTCACCCTGGATCGGGCGCGGGGACGGGCGACCGGGCGTCTACCTGACCCTCGGAACAGAGTTCAACGTCGAATCCGGAGACCTCTTCCCACGGCTCATCGCCGGAGTACGGAACCTGGAGGTCAACCTGCTCGTCACCGTGGGACGGCAGATCGATCCGGCCGAGTTCGGACCCCAGCCCGCGCACGTACGGATCGAGCGTTACGTCCCGCAGGCGCTGGTCCTGCCCCGCTGCGACCTGGTCGTCTCGCACGGCGGCTCGGGCAGCGTGATGGGGGCGCTCGAACACGGCCTGCCGATGGTGCTCGCCCCGATGGGCGCCGACCAGCCGTACAACGCCGAACGCTGCGCGGCGCTCGGCGTCGGCCGGGTGCTCGACGCCCGCACCGTCACCCCGACCGAGGCCGCGACGGCGGTGGCGGCGGTGCTCGCCGATCCCGCCTACCGACGGGCCGCCCGGCGACTCCGGGACGAGTCGGCCTCCCTTCCCGGACCGGAGCACGCGGTGCCGCTGCTGGAACGGGTAGGGCTGGGCATACCGGAGGTCTAGCGCCAGCCCGATGGATCCGCCCTGGGCTGCGAATTAGCGTCGTCACCGTGATTCCCGACGCGCCTAGCGACCCGATCGACAGCCCCCACGACTCGATCGACCAACCACGCGACCCGATCGACAGCCTCCACGACTCAATCGACCAACGACGCGATCCGGCCGGCGGACCTCGCGATCTGGCCGACCGACCCCGCGATCCGGCCGGCAGACCCGGGAACCCGTTCGAATCGGTGACCCGTGGACGGTTCCTGCTCGGCTCCTGGCCGTGGCGGTCACTGACCTACCTGCTGACCACGCCGGTCGTGGTCGCCGTCGTCGCCCTACCGGCGCTGGTGCTCGGTGCCCCCTGGCTGGTCGTGGCCCGGGGCTTCCACACCGGGCAGTGGCCGCCGGCCGGTGGCCTGCTGCTGGCCGTACTGCTCGGGATCGCGCTGGTCGCGGCGTTCGGGCCGCTGGTCGCGCTGCCGGTGGCCGTCGTGGAGCGGCAGCGGCTGCGACTGGTCGAGACCGAGCAGCTCGACACCGGGCACCGCGCTCCGACCGGTCCCGGTCTCTGGCCCTGGCTGCGCACCCGGTACGCCGAGCCGGCCACCTGGCGAGCGGTCGGTTACACCTTCCTGCTGGTCACCGCCGTCCCGGTGCTGTACGGCGCGCTGCTCGCCGTACCACTGCTGATCGTGATCTTCCTGGTCAGTCCGATCCTGGTGGGACAGGACTCCGGTCCGGTCTCGCTCGGACTCGACACCGTCGACTCGGTCGACTCCGCACTCTGGTACTCCCTCGCCGGTCTGGTCCTGCTCCCCGTCGTGCCGTACCTGCTGGCGGTGCTGGCCGGCGCGCACGGCTCGGTGGCCCGGTTGCTCCTGCACGACAGCGGCGCCGAACCGCTGCGCGCCGCGCTGGTCGAGGTCTCCCACTCCCGGGCCCGGCTGGTGGACTCGTTCGAGTCCGAGCGCCGCCGGATCGAGCGCGACCTGCACGACGGCGCCCAACAGCGGCTGGTCAGCCTCACCCTGCAACTCGGTCTGGCCCGGCTCGACCTGCCCGCCGACTCACCGTCGGCCGACACCCTGGCCAGCGCACACGAGCAGGCGAAGCAGGCGATGGTCGAGCTTCGGGAGATCATCCACGGGATCCACCCGCAGATCCTGGTCGAACGCGGGTTGCCGGCCGCGTTGGGTGAACTCGCCGATCGCTGCCCGATCCCCACGACCGTCCAGAGTGAACTCACCGACCGGCTGCCGGGCCACGTCGAGGCCGCCGCCTACTTCGTGGTCGCCGAGGCGCTCACCAACGCGGCCAGGCACAGCGACGCCACCGGCATCCGGGTGAGCACGACTCACCGGAGCGGTCGACTCACCGTACAGATCAGTGACGACGGCCACGGCGGCGCCGACCCGGCACGCGGCACCGGACTGACCGGGCTGGCCGACCGGGTCGCGGTGGTCGGCGGCCGGATGCTTCTCTCCAGCCCGCCCGGCGGACCCACGCTGCTCCAGGTGGAGTTGCCGTGCCCCCGATGACGGATGATGTCCCGGTGACCGGTGCGGTCGCGGGTGCGCCCGTGGGTGGGGCCGCGACGACCAGGGTGGTGCTGGCCGAGGACGGCGTGCTGCTGCGGGAGGGGCTGGTCGGGCTGCTCGACCGGTTCGGGTTCCAGGTGGCGGCGGCGGTCGGGGACGGCGAGGCACTGGTCGCGGCCGTGGCCGAGCACGACCCCGACCTGGTGGTCACCGACGTACGGATGCCGCCCGCCTTCACCGACGAGGGGATACGCGCGGCGGTACGGCTGCGTCGCGCCCGGCCGGACCTGGCGGTGGTCGTGCTCAGCCAGTACGTCCGGCCGGGTTACGCCGCCGAGTTGCTCGACTCCGGCCACGGCCGACGGGTCGGTTACCTGCTCAAGGACCGGGTGGTCGACGTGGCGGAGTTCGTCGACGCACTACGCCGGGTGGTGGCCGGCGGCACCGTGGTCGACCCCGAGGTGGTACGCCAGTTGCTGCGTCGCCACCGTGACCCGCTGGCCCGGCTCTCCGTACGCGAACGCGAGGTGCTCGCTCTGATCGCCGAGGGACGCTCCAACGCCTCGATCGCCCGGACGCTGGTCGTCTCCGAGGCTGCGGTGGGCAAGCACGTCGGCAACATCCTCGCCAAACTGGACCTGCCCCCGACCGAGGACGGCAACCGCCGGGTGCTGGCGGTGCTCGCCTACCTCGGCAGTGGCGGCGGATCGGCCGGGGATTGAACCTTTCCCGGGCCCGGTCCGAACTACAGGGCAGGGGCACGGGTACGCGTCGAAGGAGGCCGCTGATGGCGGGATCGGTACGGAGCGGAGCAGTCCCGGCGGTACGTGCCGCCCTGGTCGGCGGGGCGGCGGCCGGTATCCTGGCCGGCGGGCTGATGTTCGCCGCCCCGGCGCTCGCGGACGTCACCGTGACACCGGCCCAGGCGTACCGGGGTGACGCCGCCCGGCTCACCTTCCGGGTGCCGGACGAGCGGGCCGGCGCGTACACCACGAAGGTGGAGTTGCGGCTGCCCGAGTCGACGCCGATCGCCGAGGTGTATCCGATGTCGGTGCCGGACTGGGGGCCGAGCACCACCACCCGCTCGCTCGACCAGCCGCTGCGCGGCGTGCACCACGGCACGGTGACCGACGTGACCTCGACCGTCACCTGGGTCCGTACGGCACCACCGGCCACCCCCGGGGTCGCGGAGTTGGTGCTGTCGCTGGGTCCGATGCCCGAGGCCGAATGGCTCGTCTTCGACGTGACCCAGACCTATTCCGACGGCACCCAGGTGCGCTGGAACACGCTGCCGGGCGCGGCGGTCGCCGGAGCGAGCCCGGCCCCGGTGGTCGCCCTTGCCGCGCCGCCGGCACCGGCCCCGGCCGACCCCGGCGCGGGCCCCGAGGCGACGGCGCAGGACGAACCCGCGACGGACGGCTTCTCCGACGTGTTGCGCGTCGGGCTGCTGATCGTCCTGCTCGTCACCGCCGCGCTCGCCGGTGCGGCGATAGCCCGCCGCCGTCAACCGGCCACCCTGAACGCGGACCCCGAGCCCGAGCCGGCAGAGGCGGACGAACCCGACGCACCGGCCGACCCGACCAGCGAGCCCCGGCTGCGCCCCGCGTCCACCGCCCCCGAAGCCGGCTCCGACCCCCAGCCCATCCCCCACCCCGAAACGGACCGCGATCCGCAGGCGACCCCCCACCCCGAAACCGTCGCCCCAACCCCGGAACCCGCCTCCGCCACCCGCTGGCGCCTACGCCCCTAACTCGAAAATCGAACCGCAGGCAGACGCGCGGCAGCATCCCGCGTAGCGAAGCGGAGCGGGATGGGTGCTTGCCGGGTGGGCGGCTGTT